>NZ_JBIATU010000002.1:0-493426 GCF_042892035.1 Nonomuraea sp. NPDC001831
GGTCGCCCTCTCAGGCCGGCTACCCGTCGTCGCCTTGGTAGGCCACTACCCCACCAACAAGCTGATAGGCCGCGAGCCCATCCCCAACCGAAAAACTTTCCACCACCACCCGATGCCGGAGGCGGTCGTATCCGGTATTAGACCCAGTTTCCCGGGCTTATCCCAGAGTCAGGGGCAGGTTGCTCACGTGTTACTCACCCGTTCGCCGCTCGAGTACCCCGAAGGGCCTTTCCGCTCGACTTGCATGTGTTAAGCACGCCGCCAGCGTTCGTCCTGAGCCAGGATCAAACTCTCCAAACAATGCTTGGAAAAGTGGTTGAATCCCAACCAAAAAGGAATCCGTCCATCCGAAGATTTGGACGGGGTCATGCATGTGTTTCATGCACTGGCTTTTAACACACTGTTGAGTTCTCAAGAAACGGACGCGTACTTCCTCACCAGAACCCGTTCCCGGATCCCCGCTCGGAGGCGTTCATTTCGTCTTGCGTTCTTTCGTTGTGTCTTAATTCTTTCAGCCGTTCAAGTCTCTGTCAAATTGACCGGACTTGCTCGACCTGCTGGAATTAAGTCGCGCCCCGCTTCCGGGACAACCCCTCTAACTTACTCCCAAGCCCGACTCTTGTCGAATCGACCTTCCGTTGGACGCGAACGTCCGCCGGAGTGGCAGTGTCTGGAGGTGGCCCCCGAGTGAGTCCGGCGATCAACGCCTTCCTCGTGGGACTGGTGAACTCTATGTACGGTCCCCAGAACCGTCAAATCGGCGGCCCGCCACACGCCGGCGAGGCATGGTGGGTAGGTATTCCGCCGTGCGAGATCAATCCGTGCCGAGAGCACTCATCCTCCTGGTGGGCATCGCCGGCGCGGTGATCGCCCTGTTCGGGCTGCGTGAGGTCAATTCCATCGTCGGGCCCGTCGTCCTGGCGCTCGTGCTGGTCATCGCCGTGGCGCCGGTGCGCAGCTGGCTGGCGGCGCGGCGGGCGCCCATATGGGTGCAGGTGGCGGTGCCGTTCCTGATCGTGGTGCTGGTGCTGCTCGGCATGGTGGGGATCCTGACGATCTCCGTCACCCAGCTCGCCTCGCTGCTGCCGACGTACGCCAAGCAGTTCGAGGAGCTGCTGGCGGCGTCGCAGCACTGGGCCGCCACCCACGGGCTGGGCAACGACGTGCTGGCCAAGGCGGTGCAGGCGTTCGATCCCGGCCGGATGCTGGGGCTGGCGCAGAGCCTGCTCGGGAGCCTGATCGGCGTGTTGTCGAGCCTGTTCCTGATCGTGGTGCTGTTGCTGGCGATGTGCCTCGACGCGCCGGTGACGGCGCGCATCCTCACCACCGGCGAGGGGAACCGGCCGCAGCTGGTGACGGCGCTGGCGACGTTCGCGCACAAGACGCGGCGGTATCTCATCGTCTCGACCGTCTTCGGGCTGATCGACGCGGTTCTCGACGTCATCGTGCTGTCGTTGCTGGACGTGCCGTTGCCGCTGTTGTGGGGGGTGCTGGCGTTGATCGCCAACTACATCCCGAACATCGGGTTCGTCATCGGGCTGCTGCCGCCCGCCCTGCTGGCGCTCCTGCACGGCGGCGTCAAGACGATGGTGCTGGTGGTCGTGGCCTACATCGTCATCAACGTGGTCACGCAGTCGTTCATCATGCCGAAGTTCCTGGGGGACGCGGTGGGGCTCTCGACCACGATGACGTTTCTGTCGCTGATCGTGTGGACGTTCATGCTGGGGCCGCTCGGCGCGATCCTGGCGATCCCGCTCAGCCTGCTGGCACGGGCGGTGCTGATCGACAGCGACCCGAGCGCGAAGTGGGCGCAGGCGCTGGTGTCAGGCAAGATGCCGGACGGGTGAGAGCAGGCGGCCCAGCGGGACGCCGCTCAGCCGTTTCACGTCGTGGGACAGGTGGGCCTGGTCGGCGTAGCCGGCGCGGGCCGCCGCCTCCGCCGCCGGCACGCCCGCGCGGGCCAGGGTGAGCGCGTGCTGGAAGCGGACGACGCGCTGGAGGGTCTTGGGCGAGTAGCCGAAGGAGGCGACGCTGCGGCGGTGGAGCTGGCGTTCGCTGAGGCCGATGGCCCAGGCGACGTCGCGCACGCTGCGGCCCATGCGCAGCGCGCCGGCGATGGCGGACGCGGCCGGGTCGGGGGCGGGGGTCTCGCGCAGGCGGGTCAGGACGGCGGCGCGCATGGCCGCGAGCCGCGCCGCCGGGTCGGCCGCCATGGCCGCGTCGGCCAGCGAGGGCGGGACGGCGACGGCGGGCAGGGCGGCGAGCGGGACGCGGCGGTCGCGCAGCTCGTGGACCGGGACGCCGAAGACGGCGCCCGCCGCGCCGGGCTTGAAGCGGATGCCGACGTAGGCGTCGCCCGCCGCCATCGGGGTGGGCACCGGGCCGGTGTCGGGGCCGGCCACGAAGAGGCCGCCGGGCCCCCAGATGAGGTCGACGCAGGCGTCGGGCACCACCAGCTGCATGGTCTCGCCCTCGCTGACCTGCTGCCACACGCAGGCGACACGGCCGGAGAGAGCGTCGCCCGGGTGCCGTTCCGCGTACATGCCTCCAACGTACGCGACCCGGCCGACAGAATCGGCTCAGGCGGGCAGGCGGCCGTACGCGTGCAGGGTGCTCAGGCGCGCCAGGGTCAGGTGGCCGGCCCATTCGTGGGCGACCAGCGGGGTCCAGGTGTTCCAGTTCGGGTGCCAGCCGCCGTCCGGGGACTGGGCGGCGGCCAGGGCGTCCAGGTGGAGGTCGAGGGTGGCGGCGTCGAAGAGGGGCAGGGCCGACGGCGCGGGCGCGAAGTCGAGGGGGTGGTGCACCGCGCCTTCGGCGTGCGGGTCGAAGGTGACCGTGGCCAGGACGGCCTCGCGCAGCCGGGCGAACTCGGCGACGGCCCGTTCCCGGTCGGGGACGTGTTCGAGGAACACGAGCAGGGCGCGGGCCTCGTACGGAGTGGTCTGCGTGAGCCCGGCGATGCGCGACCAGCAGAAGTCGGTGGCCGGCCCGAGCCAGGGGTGGGTGACGCCGTGCTTGTGCAGCAGTCCGGCGAGCGCGGCGGTGGGGTTGAGGTCGCCGGGCGGGTCGTCGGGGGTCTGCCACCAGGGCGCGCGCGGCATGTCGCGGACGGACGGCAGCACGAACGGCACCCCGCCCCCGGCGGCCGTGATGCCCGTCAGGTAGTCGCAGGCGGCGGCGACCATCGGCGAGTCGAAGGCGTCGAGCTCGTCGAGGATCCAGAAGGCGACCTCGACCGGTTGCGGCTGGCTGGCGGCGCCGCGCAGGTCGGGTTCCAGGGCGTTGCCGAAGCCGCCGTCGGCGTTCTGGTAGCAGCGCAGAGCGTCGAGCACGCGGGCGCGGGAGCCGCCCGCGAACAGGGCCTCGAACCTCAGCCTGTCGATGAGCCTGCCGTGGAGTCGCAGGAATTGTGCCGCTCGGTCGAGTGTGTCCATGTCCGCTTCCGTCGAGAGAGCCGTGTCCGGCGACGCTACCGCCGAGGGCGGGGACGGGTCTTGTCGGAATCGGACGCGTCCGCGGGTCACTTCATGAAGAAGACCGGGCCGCGCGGCCGGAAGGGCAGCGGCGCGCCCTGGGGCACCAGGAAGGCGTGCTCGCGGCGGATGCGCAGCACGTCGCACTGCCCGTCGGTGATCAGCAGGATGGGGCCGTCGGGCGGGAAGTCGTCGGCGCGTTCGAGCAGCTTGACGCCGGGCTGGAGGATCGTGCCGCCCCGGCCGCGCACCCTGACCCGGCCGGCGATCTCCTCGACCGGCAGGTAGCCGGCGTCGTAGGCGGTGGCGTCGCAGAAGACGACCCTGGCCCGGGGCACGTCGCGGGCGGCGGCGTAGGAGGCGATGGCGCCGAGTGCCTTGCCGAGCAGCTTGACGTCCATGGAGCCGGAGGTGTCGAGGACGACGCCGAACGTCTTCCTGCGGACGACCTCCTCGGGCCGTACCCGGCCGGGGCGCGGGATGCCGGGGCTGGCGGCCTGGCGGCGGGAGGCGCGGGCGTACGAGCGGCGCGACTCCTCGGGCTGGAAGTGCTCGTCGAACCAGCGGGCGAGCTGGGCGTCCCAGGGCAGGGGCGGCTGTTCGAGCGCGCGGATCTCCTGTTCGAGCCCGGCGGGCAGCAGGCCGCGTCCGCTGGAGTGGTGGTAGGCCAGGCCGGTGCACAGGGCGTTGCGGTAGTAGTCGTCGAGGTCGACGTAGCCGCGGGCCTGGCGTGCCGGGCGGTCGAGCACGTCGCCCATGCCGCGGCCGCGCAGGGTGGCCAGCTTGCGCAGGCGTCGCAGGTCGCCGGCGATCCGGTCGTAGACGGCCTCGGCGGACATCGCGCCGAGCGACTGGTCGAACAGCAGCCCTTCGGGCATCTCGCCGACGCCCATCTCGACCAGCCAGCCGTTGATCACGTAGTCGCAGGCGACGTTCCACAGGTACGGCTCGCGCATGCCGGCCCGTTCGCCGTGCCGCAGGGCGGCGTGCAGCATCTCGTGGGCGAGCACGAAACGCCACTCGTGCTCGGTGTGCGTGGCCAGCGGGTTGACGTAGATCTCGGCCGCCTCGGCGCTGACGGCGGCGATCGAGATGTCCCAGGCCCTGGCCAGCTCGGCGTCCGCGACGATCTTCATGCCCGCGGCCAGCGCGCCGAGCAGCGGGTACGACGACATGAACCAGCGCAGCGCGCCGTCCCAGGGACCCTTGACGTGGCCTTCGACGGGGGTGCGCGGCGCGCCGGCCCGGTCGAGCGCGGACGTGGCGGACCAGGCGACGCCGATCGCGAAGCCGCGCTGGAAGTCGAAGTGCTCGGCATCCTCCTCGGTGCCGATGTGGAAGTCGGGCGGGCCGAGCGGCTGGAACGGGGGCGGGACGCCGGCCCTGCGCCACCGTTCGGAGAGCGTGACCTCGTCCTCCTCGGGCAGCTCGGCGGGCAGCGGCGCGGGACAGTGTCCGATCTTGACCGTGCGCAGGAAGCGGTCGACCGCCAGGCAGCAGGCGGCGTGGTAGGCGGGGTCGGGCAGGTCGCCGTCGACGTCCTTGGGGGCGCAGGCGCGCGGGTCGGCGTGGCCGAAGCCCAGGTGGAGCAGCAGGTGGGCGAAGACCCATGCCCACTCCGCGGCGGGGGCGCGGCGTTTGGGGTGGAAGGTGACGTCGCCGTCCTCGCTGACGACGGCCCACGTCTCGGGCGGCAGCCGGCCGTCGGCCGCCTCCAGCAGGGTGCCGTGCAGGCCGGCGAACAGCGGGTGGCCCTTGACGGCGGCCCAGCCGTTCATGACCTCGGCCCGCCAGGGGTCGGCCTTGGGCTTGCGGCGGCTCACGAGCGGGCCGCCATGAGCCGGGGCACGTCTCTGCCGATCTCGACGAGGAACCAGGTGGGCAGCGCGGGCGCGCCGTCGGCGTCGTTGGCGATGACGAGCTGGGCGCATTCGAGGGAGATCTCGGCCAGCTCGACGAGCAGCGTCTTGGCGCGGAAGCCGAGGTCGCGGCCGCGGGCGGAGGCGCCGCGCTTGTCGGCGGGCAGCTCCTTGATCAGGCGGGCGCGGAAGGTCTCGGCCAGGAAGTAGAGCAGGTCGCGCTCCTCGGGGCGGCGCGGCCAGGGCGCCTCGCCCTTGAGCACGGCGTCGAGGTCGTAGGCGTGCCGGACGGTCCTGACGTAGGCCCGGAAGGCGGAGGCGTGGGCGGTGGTGAGGGTGCCGAAGGCGAGCATCGCGAGGGTCTCGTCGCCGAGGTCGTCGCCGTAGGAGGTGAGCACGTCGGAGAGCATGTGCCAGGCGCGCGGCGAGGAGAACGGCTCCTCGGTCTTGGGCGGCGGGCTCCACAGGTGGTCGGGGCGCTGGACGAGGTAGTCGACGATCCAGGGGTGGATGCCGTGGGCCGCCGCCCACTTCAGCCAGTCGTCGGCCGAGGCGCGCAGGTGCACGTGGACCAGGCGGTTGATCAGGGCCGAGGCCATCGGGCGGGCCAGCGCGTTGTCGGTGGCCCGGTTGCCGGCGCCGATCACGACCGAGCCGGCGGGCAGCTCGTACGTGCCGATGCGGCGGTCGAGGATCAGCGAGTAGAACGCCTTCTGCACCTCGGGCGCGGAGGCGTTGAGCTCGTCGAGGAACAGGCAGTAGGGCTCGTCGCGGGCGATGGACTCCGGCGGCGCGAACCGGCTGCGCCCGCCGACCAGCTCGGGCACGCCGATCAGGTCTTCCGGGGCGAGCTGGGTGCCGAGCAGGGTGACGCAGTCGAGGCCGAGCGAGCCGGCGAACTCGCGTACCAGCGAGCTCTTGCCGATGCCGGGGGCGCCCCACAGGAAGACCGGGCGGACCACGGCGACGTGCAGCAGCACCTCGGGAAGCTGCGCAGGGGTGACGGTGACCGTTGCCTGCATGCCTCCAAGGGTGACGAACCGGGCGTTCCCCCGCATCACATTTAATCGTTTGCCCTGGTGGCGCCGTCCGGCCTACTGTCGGCGCCATGTGTTCCATGTTCTGCACCGTGTTCATCCGCATCCGCCGCGGCCGGGCTCTGGCCCGCTAGCGGACGGCTGACACCGCGCGTCCGCCGGCGCGCCCGGGGCCCTTCGAGACCTGTTCATCTCGAGGACCCGAAAGGGCAGTGCTGTGGCGCAGAACTTCGCGCACGGAAACTATTCACACACCCAGAAGCACGTCAGGAACGGCGGCGGCGGTCGTACGCCCGCCGACCGGCTCAGGCGTGAGCTCTCGCAGAACTTCCTGGCCGACCGGCATGCCGTGGAGCTGATGATCAAGGCGGCGGCGCCGGAGGGGCTGGTGCTCGAACCCGGCTCCGGGCCGGGCGTGCTCACGCTGGCGCTGGCCGAGGCCGGGGCGCGGGTGATCGGCTACGAGCTCGATCCCCGGCTCGCCGGGCGGCTGGCCTCGCGTACGCGTGACGATCCGCGGATCGAGGTGGTCAGGGGCGACTTCACGGCCGCGCGGGCGCCGCGTGAGCCGTTCGCGGTCGTGGGCAACATCCCGTACTCGGTCACGTCGAGGATCGTCGACTGGTGCCTGCGGGCGCGCGAGCTGACCTCGGCGACGCTGCTCACCCAGCGGGAGTACGCGCGCAAGCGCACCGGCGACTACGGCCGGTGGAGCCTGGTCACGGTGTCGTCGTGGCCGTGGTTCGACTGGCGGCTCGGCGACACGATCGGCAGGGAGAGCTTCCGTCCGGTGCCGTCGGTGGACTCGGCGATCCTGCGCCTGCGGCGGCGGCCCGAGCCGCTGGTGAACGATCGCGGAAGCTACCTGGAGCTGGTCGAGCTGGGGTTCGGCGGGGTCGGCGGCTCGGTGCGCGCCTCCCTGCGCCCGCGCTACCGGGGGGTGGACGCGGCGCTCGGCGAGGCGGGCGTGGCCCGCGACGCCGTCGTGGGCCACGTGCACCCGGACCAGTGGGTGAGCCTGTGGCGGCGGCTAGAGCGCCGTTGAGGTGATCTTCGGCGGGACGGCGGCGACCCTGTCCTGGGCCGTCGAGACGCGGCGGACCCAGGGCATGGCCAGCAGCAGCACCGGCAGCAGCACGATGGAGGCGCGTGACCAGTCGCGGTGGAGGTACCACCAGTCGTTGACTCCGAACTGCGTCATGTAGAGGTAGCCGTAAGCGGCCCAGAACGAGGTGCCGACGATGGCCGGCCAGGCCCACCTGGTCGGCCTGGCCACCAGGAACGGCATGAACCACAGCAGGTACTGGGCGCCGAGGCGGGGCGTCATGACCATGAAGACCAGCAGGATGGCCGTGGTCAGGTCGATCGGGTCGGCCCGCCGCCACAGCAGCAGGACGGCGACGACGCTGACGTAGATGAGCTTCGTGCCGAACGAGGCCAGCCCCGGCATCAGGGCCCAGTCGCCGCCGGTGAACCACGGGCTGTAGCCCCACTCGCCGACGATCGGGCGGATGTCCTGGATGGTACGGATGACGGCGGGGATCTCGTCGAGCGTGGTGCCCGCGAAGATCGGCGAGGTGAGCAGGAAGAACACCGGGACGATGCCGGTGATGACGAGGGCGGCGATCCGGGCGCGCAGGTGGGGCAGGAGCAGCAGCATGCCGGGGATCAGCCAGATCGGCCAGCTCTTGGCGCACAGCGCGAGGCCCATGAGCAGCCCGGCCAGCATGGCGCGCCGCAGGTCGGCGCGGTCGTCGGAGCCGGGCGTGAGGGCGCGGCGCAGCGTGGCGACAGGGCGGCGCGCCATGGCGCGAAGGCCGGCGACGTCGACGGTCGCGCCGGGACGGTCGGGCGCGCCGGGCCCGCGGGCGACCACGAACGCGGCCACGCCGAACACCAGCGCGACCGGCTCGACCTGGCCGTGGACGCTGGCGATGAGCACGGCCAGCGGGTTGAGCGCGTACTGGAAGGCGCGCAGGGACGCCTTGGGCCCGCCGGCCAGCTTGCCGACCAGCGGCACCAGCACGATGTCGGCGACGACGGTGACCAGGCGGCCGGCGTACTCCCACGGGATGCCGAGCCACAGCAGGATGCCGTAGACGTAGGGGATGGTGGGCAGGAAGTGCCAGCCGCCCTCGCTGGCCAGCACCGGGTCCTTGCCCTGCAGCACCGCCTCGCCGGCGGGCTTGAAGCTCTCCATGAAGTCGACGGGTTGCCATGAGTCGATCGCGGAGGTGTACATGATCAGCACGCGGACGGCGATGCCGACGAGCACGGCGACGTAGAGTGGCGGCCGCCAGTCGCGCCACTGGGCGACGAGGGCGAGCACGACACCGGTGACGAGGACGACCCCCGTGAGAACTGCGTAATCCATGGCGGCCCCTAGCCTGCCGTAACAATCTGAGTGCCGCCACCTGGGCTTCCAATTCTTATCCCCGACATGCGGACACGTAAGGCGATAGAACATGACTGTCTGTGTTGAACTTTTTCCATGGGGGGATCGCAGGTCAACCAGGCACTGGTCAGGCTCTACTTCGAGGTGAGGGACGGGGTCCGTGACCCGGTCGCGGCCTGGGCGAAACTCACAGGCAACTCTCAGGTCTACCAGGCGCGGCGCGGCGAGCGGCGCGTCCCGCTGGACGACGCCACGGCGGCCGAGCTGGCGGCGGCGGCGATCGTGCACACGGCGGCGGAGCACGGCGCGGACCGGGTCGCGGCGCTGGCGACGTCTCCGCTGGCGGGCGTGGTGGACGGGCTGGGCGGCGCGCTGCTGACCGAGCATCCGTGCGCGTCGGAGCAGGTGCTCGGGCCGCGGTTCACGGGGCCGGGCGCCGAGGACTGGGCGCGGGCGGCGTACGTGCTGCTGTGGGGGGAGAACAACCGGCTGGCCCGGACGGCGGACACGCCCTGGGTGATCGCCGGGCGGTACAAGGGCCAGAAGGTGGTGGCGATCGGCACCCACCCGACCCGGTTGTCCGACGAGACGCTGGTCGTGCGGCCGGGCACGGACGGCGCGCTGGCGATGGCGATGGGGCACGTGCTGCTGAAGGAGTTCTTCCTGGACCGGCCGCCGTTCGCCGCGCACGCGATGGAGCGGACGGACCTGCCGTTCCTGGTGCGGCTGCGCGAGCGCGAGGACGCGTACGTGCCGGGCGGGCTGCTCGGCCGGTCCTGCGACCGGCTCAGCGTGTACGGCGGCGAGGCGGTGCAGGTGCTGCTGCCGCGCTTCGACTTCGGGCCGGGCGTGCTGCGGCGCGGCGTGCCGGTCGTCAGGGACGGCGGCGAGCTGGTGACCACGGTGTTCGACCTGCTGCTGGCCGCCTATGGCGTGGCGCGGGACGGGCTGCCCGGGGTGTGGCCGCAGGGGTACGGGGACCGGGAGCCGTACACGCCGGGCTGGCAGGAGATCTACACCGGGGTGGCCGCCTCGCGGACCGTGAAGACGGCGCGGGAGCTGGGCGTGACGGCGGAGAAGACCGGCGGGCGGTGCATGATCGTGCCGGGCCGGCTGGAGACGCCGCACGCCGACACCGCCTACCGGGCGATGCTGGCGCTGCTGGTGCTGACCGGGTGCGGCAGCGGGTGGGCGCAGCCGGCGGGCGGTGCGGGGATCCCGCTGGTGCCGTACCTGTGCCTGCACGCCTGCGGTGAGGACCGCGCCGACGTGGGCGCGCTGAGCTGGGCCCTGTGCGAGGGCCTGTTCGCGCGCCGCACGTCGCGGTCGGTGCTGCTGGAGGCGGTGCGCGACGGGTGGCCGATGGCTCCCTCGCCGCGCGTGCTGGCCATCCCCCGGCCGATCTACCCGCTGCCGCCGGAGGTCGATCTGCTCATCGGCCCCGACGAGCAGTGCGACCTCGCGCCGCCGGACGCGGGCCTGGTGGCCGAGGCGGTGGCCCGGCTGGCCGGGCGGACGTCCCGGGCGGACCCGGACGGCACGCCGGCGGACGGGCGCATGCGCCTGCTGGTCGACCACGCCTGGATGCACGAGTACGGCGAGGCGCTGCCGACCTACCGTCCGCCGGGGTTGGGGGTGCCGCTCAAGCCCACCCAGCTCGTCCGGCCGTTCACAGGCCGTTGAGGTAGGCCCGGTGGCTCCTTGAGAACTCGAAGGCGTTGTACCTGTCCCAGTTGATCGACCAGGTCATCAGGCCGCGCAGGTTCGGGTAGACGCCGCGTGGCCGGTAGGTGCCGCAGTTGCTGCCCTTGGCCAGGCAGTCGAACGCCTTCTGGACCTCGGCGACGGTGGTGAACCCGTTGCCCGCGTTGGGCGAGGCGGGCAGGCCGATGGCCACCTGGTCCTGGCGCAGCGGCGGGAACACGTTGTTCGGGTTGCCCATGATCGGGAAGCCGGCCAGCAGCATGTCCGTCATGGCGACGTGGAAGTCGTGGCCGCCCATCGTGTGGTACTGGTTGTCCAGGCCGGTGATCGGCCCGGAGTTGTAGTCCTGCACGTGCAGCAGGGTCAGGTCGTCGCGCAGGGCGTGGATGACCGGCAGGTAGGAGGCGGCCCTGCTGTCGGCCGAGCCGTTCGGGCCGGGGCCGTAGAACTGGTAGCCGAGCTGCACGAAGAACGTCTCGGGCGCCATGGTGAGCACGAACTTGGCGCCGTAGCGGCTCTTGAGCGCGCGCAGCGCGGAGATCAGGTTGACGACGACGGGCGTGGTGGGGCTGGCCAGGTTGGTGTCGCCCTGGTTGAGGTAGAGGGAGTGGCCCTCGAAGTCCACGTCGAGGCCGTCGAGGCCGTACCGGTCGATGATGGCCGCGACCGACTCGACGAACTTGTCCCTGGCCGCGGTGGTGGTGAGCTGCACCTGGCCGTTCTGGCCGCCGATGGAGATCAGCACCTTCTTGCCCTGGGCCTGCTTGGCCTTGATGGCGGCGACGAAGTCCGCCTCGGGTTCGACGTTCGGGCACTCGGCGACCGGGCACTGGCGGAAGCGGATGTCGCCGGAGGTCACCGAGGTGGGCTCGCCGAAGGCGAGGTTGATGACGTCCCATTCGGCGGGCACGTCGGCCATGCGGATGTAGCCGGAGCCGTTGGCGAAGGAGGCGTGCAGGTAGCCGACCAGGACGCGCTTGGGCAGCCCGCCTCCCCCGCCGCCGCCGACGGTCGTGGTGCCGGTGGCCTCGGCGGTGTAGGGCGAGCAGTTGCCGACGGCGTCGCAGGCGCGGACCTTGAACCGGTAGGAGGTGGAGGCGGCCAGGCCGGTGGCGGTGTGGCTGGTGGCGGTCACGGCGACCGGGGCGCCGCCGTCGCGGGAGACCTCGTACCGGTCCACGCCGACGTTGTCGGTGGAGGCCGACCAGGTGGCGGTGAGCGAGCTGCTCGTCGCGCCGCCCACGGTCAGGTTGCCGGGGACGGTGGGGGCCTGGGTGTCGCCGCCGCCTCCGCCGCCGGGCGCGCCGTCCAGGACGACGTCGTCGGCGACGTAGGCGCTCTGGCCGTACCAGGAGTTGAGGTAGACGGTTACGGACGTGGTGGTGGCGCCGGTGGTGAACGTGGTGCGCAGCTGCGTCCAGGCCGAGCCGGGCGAGCCCCACGTCTGGGGGTCGGTGCCGCCGGTGCCGGTGGCGCCGAGGAAGACGTAGCCGCCCTGCACCCAGGCCGACAGCGTGTACGACGACGACGGCTGCACCTTGATCTGCTGCTGGCAGCGGGCGAGGTCGGCGCCGGCCGGGGTGGCCTTGAGCGCCTTCGTCCCGCCGTGGACGGGCGAGGTGACGGCGGCCGCGCCGGCGGAGGCGCTGCAGGTCCAGCCGGTCAGCCCGTCCTCGAAGCCGGGGTTGACGGCGATGTTGGCCGCCAGGGCGGGGGTGGCGGACAGGCCCGCCGTGCCGAGGGCGAGCGCGAGCGCCGCGACGGCGGTGCGCCACCTGAAGATGCCGGTCATCCGGTGAACCCCTTGAAGATGTTCGTGAACTCGTAGCTGGACTGGGAGATCCCGCTGCAGGTCGGGGAGACCTGGCCGTTGGGGCAGCCGCCGTTGTCGCGGGCGGCCGACCAGAAGCCGACGAATCCGATGTGGTTGCTGTTGGCCCAGGTCAGGAGCTTGCGGGCGTCGGCCTGGGTGGTGGTCATGCCGGTGTCGTTCTTGCCGATCATGGGGGTGACGCCGAGCGCGCGCCTGAGCTGGGCGTCGCTCCTGGCCGGCCAGACGCCCTTCATCTGGCCGAGCGTGGCCTGGGCGGCGGCGGTCATCGCGTCGCCCCAGTTACCGGTGTAACCGAAGTTCATCAGCATCGGGTTGACGATCACGTCGAGGCCCTTGGCGGCGGCGTCCTGGAGGATCTGCAGCGAGAACGGGTCCACGCCGTAGTCCTGGCCCTGCACGCGCAGGGTGTAGCTGATCACCGTGCCGCGCTCGGTCTGGAGCTGCTTGAGCGCGGTGTTGACCTTGTTCGCGTCGATGCTCGCCTCGACGTCGACGTCCAGGTGGTTGGTGCCGACGGTGTCGAGCACCTTCTTGTAGGCGGCCAGCAGCGCCGCCGAGGTGCCGCAGGCGTGCTCCAGGTACGGTCCGACCGCGCCGCCGCTGGCCACGACGACCTGGCCGCCCTGGGCCTGGAGGGCCTTGACGTCGTTGACGATCCGGGTGTCGGCGAGCGGGATGGTGCCGCCCCAGGCCGGGTTGCAGCCGCTGCTGTCGCCGAGCACGAACGCCAGCGTGTAGTTCTTCACGCCGGTCGCGGCCGCCGCGCCCACCAGGGACGGGCTGGTCATCGTGATGTCGATGTAGGGGGCGTACCTGATGTCGCCGGCGGGCGGGACGGTGTCCTTGGAGGTGCGGCCGCCGGCCGGGGGCGAGTAGGCCGAGCAGTTGCCGGCGGCGTCGCAGGCCCGCACGCGGAAGGAGTAGGAGGTGTCGGGGGTGAGGCCGGTCGCGGTGTGGCTGGTCGCGGCGACGGCGACGGGGGCGGCCTCGTCCCTGGAGACCTCGTAGCGGGCGACCGAGCCGGAGTCGTCGGTGGAGGCCGACCAGGTCACGGTCAGGCTGGTGCCGGTCGGGCCGCCGACGGCCACGCCGCCGGGGACGGTCGGCGCCTGCGTGTCGGGCGGGCCGCCGGGGCCGTCGAGGACGATGTCGTCGGCGGTGTAGGCGCTCTGGCCGTACCAGCTGTTGACGTACACGGTCACGGAGGTGGTGTTCGCGCCGGTGGTGAAGGAGGTCCTGAGCTGGCCCCACTGGTTGCCGGGGGCGCCCCACGTGCTGGCGTTGACGCCGGCGCCGGTCGCGCCGAGGAAGACGTAGGAGCCCTGGGCCCAGGCCGAGAGCTGGTAGGCGGTGCCGGGCTTGACGGTGACGGTCTGCTGGCAGCGGGCGAGGTCGGAGCCCTGCGGGGTGGCCTGGAGCGCCTGCGTGCCGCCGTGCGCGGGGGTGGTGACGGCCTGGGCGCCGGCCGGGCAGGTCCAGCCGCTCAGGCCGGACTCGAAGCCGGGGTTGGACAGGATGTTCGCGGCGGCGGCCGGGGTGGCGTGCAGGACGGTGAGTCCCAGTGCGGCCAGGGCCGTGGCCGCCGGTCCGCGCAGTCTCGTGCGGGGTCTCATGCGGGTCCTTTCGGGGGGTGCGGACCGCGCGCCGGTGCGGCCCGCCACCCGGGGGTGGCGGGCCGCCTCAGCGGGTCAGAAACCAGCGGTGATCTTGGTGAACTCCCAGTTGTCCTGGGCGATGCCGCTGCAGTTCTCCGCGACGCCGCCACCCGGGCAGGGGCGGTCGCGGTTGACCGACCAGAACGCGAGCCTGGTCAGGCCGTGGGAGTTGGCGTAGTCGCGGATCTGGGTCCAGGTGCTCTGGTTGGTGAGCTCCTGCTGGTCGGACAGGCCGTTCATGCCGGAGATGCCCATGTGGGCGTACGCCTGGGCGTCGGTCCAGCCCTGGGCGGTCTTCAGGGCGTTCTTGAGCCCTTCGGCCGCGTTGACGGTGTTCTGGTACATGTTGGCGCCGCCGCCGAAGTCGAACGGCATGATCGTGTAGTTGTCGATCGGCACCGCCAGTTCCTTGGCGCGGTTGATCAGGCGGGTGCCGTAGTAGGTCGGGCCGGTGGTCGCGGTGCCGAAGGTCACGGCGATCTTGACGTTCGGGTTGGCCGCCTTGACGATCTTGAGGGCGTTCAGGATGCGGTCCTGGACGGTGACGTTCTCGAACTCGTCGGTGTTCTCGATGTCGAAGTCCACCACGGCCGGGCCGACGGCGTTGATGACCTTCTGCACCGCGCCGGCGAACAGTTCGGGCGTGGAGCAGTTCGGGCCGAGCTTGTTGCCCTGCCAGCCGCCGAAGGACACCTGCACGCTGCCGCCGGCCGCCTTGATGGCCGAGATGGCCTGCGCGTCCTGGCCGCCGGTGAGCGGGCGCTGCCCGTCCCAGGCCGGGTTGCAGCCGTTGCTGGCCAGGATGAAGGCCATCGTGAACGACTTGATGCCGGTCGCGCTCATCACCGTGGTGGGAGAGGGCGGGTCGCCCCAGCCGGTGTAGAGGTAGGGGGCGCCGGGCATCTTGCCGCCGGTCGGGCAGCCGGTCGTGGTCGCCGAGACGTCACGCCCGGCCGACTCGCCCACCGAGTTGTACGCCTTGACGGTGTAGGTGTGGCTCTGGCAGGCGCTCAGCCCGGAGATCGTCGTGCTGGTCCCGGTGACGTCGGCCTTCTGGGTCGCGCCCTCGTAGACGCGGTAGCCGGTCACCGTGCCGGAGGAGGCGCCCCACGACAGCGCGATGCTGGTGTCGGTCACGGTCGTGGTGACCGTGCCGGGCTGGCCGGGCGCGCCGGTGCCGCCGGGGGTGGTCACGCTGAGCGCGTTGCTGGCGCCGGACAGGTTCCCCGCGGCGTCGCGGGCCCGGACGGTGTAGCTGTAGGTGGTCGAGGCCGTCAGCCCGTTGTCGGTGTACGTCGTGCCGGTCGCGGTGCCGACCTGGGTGCCGCCGCGGTAGACGTTGTAGCCGGTCACGCCGACGTTGTCGGTGGAGGCGTCCCAGGCCAGGCCGGCGCTGGTGGCCGTGACGCTGGTCGAGCGCAGGTTGCCGGGCACCGACGGCGGGGTGGGGTCGCCTCCGCCGCTGCCCTGCTTCCACAGCGCGGGCACGTTCGGCGGCTCCCAGCCGGGCTGGGAGGTGTGACCCTGGAGGGCCACGTAGTCCACGCCGTTGTAGGTGACGGCGGCGCCGGTGGCGTAGGCGGTCCACGGCGCCCAGGCGGCGGCCAGCTGCTGCTGGGCGGCGGCGCCGTAGGCGGTGGGGACGCCCGTGGCCAGGCCGGCCCCGGTGAGGGCGATGGCCAGGCCGGCCACCGAGCTGATCAGTCTGGTACGTAATCTCATGGCATCCCCTGAAGGTGCGGCTTGACGGTCTTGGAGAAGGACCAGTTGTTGCTGGCGTCCCAGTTGATGGACCAGGTCATCGCGCCCCGGATGTCGGGGTAGGCGCGCGGCGGCACGAAGGATCCGCAACTGGTGCGCTTGGCCAGGCAGTCGAGCGCCTGGTTGACGAGGGAGGGCGAGACGACGCCGCCACCCGCGGCGCCGGGCCCGGCCGGCAGGCCCAGCGCCACTTGATCGGGGCGCAGGCCGTTCTCCAGCTGGATGCAGGCCAGGGCGGTCATGAAGTTGACCGTCCCCTGCGAGTAGGCCGCGGACTGGTCGCAGCCGAGCATGGAGCCCGAGTTGTAGTACTGCATGTTGACGACCGTGAGGATGTCCTTGATGTTCAGGGCGAGCTTGAAGTACTCCATCCCGGTCGACTGCATGTCGATGGTCTGCGGGGCCATCATGATGATCAGGCCGCTGCCCGCCTTCGCGCGCAGCGCCCGCAGGGCCTGGCCCATGTAGGTGGCGTTGAGGCCGTTCTCCAGGTCGATGTCCACGCCGTCGAAGCCGTAGCTCTGCATCAGCGCGTACACCGTGTCGGCGAACTTCGTGGCGGCCGCGCCGCTGGCGACCTGCACCCGGCCGGCCTCGCCGCCGACCGACAGGATGACCTTCTTGCCGCGCTGGTGCAGGGCCTGCACGTCGGCCTTGAACTGGGCGTCGGTGTAGCCGCCGAGCGCGGTGGAAAGGCCCGGGTCGACCGAGAAGACGACCTCGCCGGCGGTGGAGGTGGCCTCGCCGAAGGCGACGGCGACGACGTCGTACTCGTTGGGCACGGCCGACAGCTTCAGCTCGGTCGCGGCGTTGACGAAGTTGTGCCAGTAGCCGGTGAGGAAGTGCTTGGGCAGCGGGTCGGTGGTGCAGCCCGGGGTGGTGAAGGTCGCGGCGTCGCTGGGCGGGCCGTCGCCGGCCGCGTTGGAGGCGGTGACCGTGACCGAGTACGAGGTGCAGGCGGTCAGGCCGGTGAGGGTGTGGGAGGTGCCGGTCACCGTGGCGACCTGCGAGCCGTTGAGGCGGACCCCGTAGCCGGTGGCGCCGTTGACCGCCGGCCAGCTGAGCGTGGCGCCGGTCTGGGACGTGCCGGACACGGTGACCGGGCCGGCCTTGCCGGGCACGCCGGTGCCGCAGCCCGTGGTGGTCGCGGTCACGGCGTCGCCGGCGGCCGACTCGCCCGCCGAGTTGTACGCCTTGACGGTGTAGGTGTGGCTCTGGCAGGTCCCGAGGCCGGAGATCGTCGCCGTGGTGCCGGTGACGGTGGCCTTGACGGCGCTGCCTTCGTAGACGCGGTAGCCGGTCACCGTGCCGGCGGAGGCGCCCCAGGACAGGGTGATGCTGGTGTCGGTGCTGGTCGCGGTGGCCGTGCCGGGCTTGCCGGGGACCTCCACGGTCGTGCCGCCGCACGAGGAGCCGTTCAGCGTGCAGCCGGTGATGCCGGGGAAGTTGCCCGGGGCGCCGTTGAAGCCGAAGCTCGTGCTCGCCCCGGCCGCCAGCGGTCCGGCCCAGCTCGGCGCGGTGAACGTGTAGTGCTGGCCGCTCCTGGTCAGGACCGCGTCCCAGGCGGACGGGATGGAGAACCCGGCCGGCACGTCGAACTGCACGTTCCAGGCCAGGGGGGCGGTGGTGCCGTTGACGACGGTGACCTTGCCCTCGAAGCCGGACCCCCAGTCGGCGACCTTGACGAAGGTCGCGGTGGCGGCGGCGGCGTGGGCGGGCAGGGCCAGGAGACTCAGTGCGAGGGTCGCGAGCGCTAAGAAGATCGCGCGAAATCTCACTGTCGATTTCCGTTCTTCTGGCGTGCCGTACGGCTTGCACCGGGGGGTGAGAGCGCAAGCCGTACGGCACGGGCCCGTGGAGATGAGACACGGGCCTTTTCGGGGGGTGTCGGCGCAGGCCGGTGGAAAAGCAGGCGCGCGCGGAGCTTGCAGCGGCAGTCAGGGCCGGTGCGTCCGGCCGGGCCGCGTGACCGCTCCAGCGGCTGGGAAAAGGTGGGGGGTGTGCACGCCCGCAGCGCCGGGGGCGTGGGAGAAGGGGTCGTTCGGGCGGATGTCTCCGCAGCTCAGCGATGAGTCATGCGGGCGGCGAGCGAGTCATGGGCCATCCGATCCATGATTTCTTTTAGGAAAGTTTCCTAAGAGTTGTCGCGATCGTAGCCTTGACACCCTGTGCTTACAAGACCCAATCACGTGACGGCCCGTGACGTGCCGAAACGCGGGGTGCCGGAGCCGACGGCAGCGCCCCCTCGCCCGGACCGGGGTCCTGACGAGGGGGCGCGACGGTCGGGTCAGGGCTGCTGGGTGATCTTGACGTCGTCCACGCCGGCCTCCACCAGGGAGGCCCCGGAGGCGTCGGCCGCGTCGATGAGGATGCGGACCGTCTGGCCCGCGTAGGCGGTCAGGTCGGCCGTCGCCACGGCCCAGGCGCCGTTGCGGTTCGTGGCCGCGCCGGCCTGCTGCACCACGGTGGTCGTGGTGCCGCCGACCACGCGGACCCGGAAGTAGTCGGCGCTGGAGGCGTTCGAGCCGTGCGCCAGGTACCACGACAGCGACAGGCTCAGCGTGCCCGTCGAGGGCAGCGTGATCGGCGGCGACTGGATCGAGCTGACGCCGCCGTCGAGGTCGTAGTCACCGGCCGCGGCGCCCGCCAGGCGGCCGGTCACCAGGTCGTTCGTGCCGCTGACCGTGGTGCCGAGCTGCTTGGCGCCCGAGGAGGTGGTCGCCTCGGGGTCGCCCCGCTCCCACGCGCCCGTGGTGGCGGTGTCGGTGCCGGACGGGTTCACCGTCCAGCCGGTCGCCGTCTCGAACGTGTCGGACCAGACCGTCACCGGCGGCGTGCCGGTGCCGCAGTACTGGGACTCCTTGCCGATGATCCGGTAGACGCAGTCGGAGTACTCCAGGAAGCGCAGCACCGCCTCCTTGTTGCGGGTGGTCTGCGGGACGATCTGCTCGTCCGGCGGGTAGAAGCCGGGGCTCGCGCCGACCGGGTACATCTCGAACGTGAAGCTGAAGATCTTGTACTGGCCCCACATCCAGTCGTCGATCGTGCCGTCGGTGATGTAGAGGTCGCTGGACTGCTCGGGCGTGTAGCCGTTGGTGCCGGCCATGTTCTGGCCGAGGGTGGCGTGGGCGTCCCGGTCGTCCTGGGTCAGGCCGGGCGCGGTGTCGTCGTAGGTGAAGCCGTAGGGCCACAGGACCAGCTCGCTGTAGGTGTGCCAGTCGAGGTTCGTCCTGATCTGCTGCACGCCGCCGACGACCCGGCTGCGCACCCAGTCGGCCGCCGCCTTGACCTCGGGGGCCGACTCGGCGCTCGCGCCGCGGTAGGTCTCGCTGGAGGTCGAGCCCGAGGAGCCGCCGCAGCAGCCCCACTGGTAGGCCCAGTTGCGGTTGAGGTCGGTGCCGACCGAGGAGGAGCCGGAGTTCGGCTGCCGGTTCTTGCGCCAGGAACGGTAGGTGCCGCTGGCGATGTCGTACTCGCCGCCGTCCGGGTTGAGGTCCGGCATGATCCAGATCTCACGGGTGTTGACCAGGTTCGTGATCCTGGCGTCGGTGCCGTAGTTGTCGGTCAGCAGGTGCATGATGTACAGCGCCATCTCGACCGTGAGGTGCTCGCGGGCGTGCTGGTGGGCGGTGAACAGCACCTCGGGCTCGGCCTCGTCCGTGCCCACGTTGTCGCTGATCTTGACCAGGCGCATCGGCCGGCCCTCGTACGAGGTGCCGAACGTGCTCTGGCTCATGATCCCCGGATGCGCCGCGACCAGGGTGTTGATCTCGGCCGTCATCTCCGCGTAGTTGTGGTAGCCGGAGTCCGACGGCGGGAAGTCGAACGTCCCGACGGCGTCCGGCGGCGCCGGGCGCGGGGCCTCCGTCACCCGGTAGCCGAGCCGCCTGATGGCCGCGACCTCGGCCGCCGTGGCGGTGACCAGCACCGAGTTCGGCTGCACGTCCTCGATGGCGGCGCCCGTCGCCGCCACGGCGCTGCGCTGGCGCGCGTCGGCCGGGCCGGCGACCCGGTACTGCTTGTTCGCCGGTGGTTCCGCGCCGGCCCCGGCGCCGGTCATGCCGGTCAGGCTGACCATGCTCAGGACCGCCAGCAGAATGAGTAATCGGCGTTTCACCTCGTCCTCCTCGCCCGCGCGGGACTGGGGGTTTGACCCGCGCCTGAACTGAGAGTGAAGACGATGAGTGCCCTAGGAAAGACCCAATTTTCCGTCGAACCGGACCAGAGCCTCTTCCAGCGGTTTCCTGGCAAGATCCGGCACCTCGGCGTCGGGGGCGGCGTACCCGACGGGGAACAGGATGTAGGGCCGCTCGTTGGCCGGGCGCCGGCAGATCTCGCTGAGGAAGGCCATCGGGTTGGGGGTGTGGGTGAGCGTGGACAGGCCCATGGCGTGCAGGGCGGTGATGAACAGGCCGCAGGCGATGCCGACGCTCTCGTTGACGTAGTAGTGCTTGACCCTGCGGCCGCCGGGGCGCACGCCGTACTTCTCGGCGAAGCACACCACCAGCCACGGCACGACCTCCAGGTAGCCCTTGTCGGAGGTCGTCTCCAGCGGGGCCAGCGCCTCGCGCCACTCCTGCGGCAGCCTGCCGCCCTCGTAGTTGCGGCGTTCCTCCTCCTCGGCGGCCTCGCGGATGCGCCGCTTGACCTCCGGGTCGCCGATCACCACGAACTTCCACGGCTGCTGGTGCGCGCCCGACGGCGCGGTGTTGGCCGCCCGCACGGCCAGCTCGACGCACCGGTACGGCACCGGCTCGTCGCTGAAGAACCGCACGCTGCGCCGCCGGTCGGCCAGCGCGTGGAACTCCTCCCCGCGCTTGATCATCTCGTCGGCGTCGTAACGTTCGGGCCGGTAGGGGACGAACGGAAACTGGTGCTCCATAAGATCCGCAGTCTCGGCACGACCGGCGGGTCTGACAACACCGCTCGCCGTATGCTGCCGATCTGACAGCCGAATCGGCTTTTGGGAGGCGAATATGCCGGCACGTCGCCGCGGGCTCGACGATCTGGACCTGCGCGTCCTGCGACTGGTCGCCGACCGGCCGCGCAGCGGGCTGCTGGAGATCGCCCGGCTGCTCGGGGTGGCGCGGGGCACCGTACAGGCCAGGCTGGACCGGATGGCCGCGGACGGCGTGATCATCGACTACGGCCCGAACCTGTCCCCCGCCGCCCTCGGCTACCCGGTGCAGGCGTTCACCACCCTGGAGGTCGAGCAGGCCGCCCGCGAGCACATCTCCAGGACCCTGGAGTCCATCCCCGAGCTGCTCGAAGCCTGCATCGTGACCGGTCCCGGCGACGTCTGGTGCCGCGTCGCGGGCCGCGACAACGAGCACGTCCAGCGGGTGATCGACCGGATGCTGACGATCCCCGGCGTGCGCCGGAGCACCACCGTCATCGCGCTGTCCACCGTGGTGCCGCACCGGGTGCAGCCGCTGGCGGCGGCTGACAGGCAGCTGCCAGGCGGCTGCCAGCCCCCTCCGCGACCGTAGGGGCATGACTTACGCGATCGAAGCGGAAGGGCTCGTCAAGCGGTACGGCGACAAGACCGCGCTGGACGGCGTCGGCCTGCGGGTCAGGACCGGCACCGTGCTCGGCGTGCTCGGCCCCAACGGCGCGGGCAAGACCACCGCCGTCCGCATCCTGGCCACCCTCGCCGCCCCCGACGCCGGCCACGCCACGGTCGGCGGGCACGACGTCGTCACCCAGGCCCGCCGGGTCCGCGAGCTGATCGGCCTGACCGGCCAGTACGCCTCGGTCGACGAGAAGCTGACCGGCACCCAGAACCTCGTGCTCGTCGGCCGCCTGCTCGGCCTGTCCAGGACGGCCGCCCGGGCCAGGGCCGCCGAGCTGCTGGCCAGGTTCGGCCTGGAGGAGGCGGCGGGCCGGGCGGCGGCCGGCTACTCGGGCGGCATGCGCCGCCGGCTGGACCTGGCGGTCAGCCTGGTCAGCCGGCCCCGGATCCTGTTCCTCGACGAGCCGACGACCGGCCTCGACCCGCGGGCCCGCGGCGAGCTGTGGGACGTGGTCAGGGAACTGGTCGCGGACGGGGTGACGGTCCTGCTGACCACCCAGTACCTGGAGGAGGCCGACCAGCTCGCCGACGACCTGCTGGTCATCGACCGCGGCCGGGTGGCGGCGAGCGGCACGCCGGCCGAGCTCAAGTCGCTGGCCGGCGGCCACCGGCTGGACGTCCGGCCGCTGCACGCCGCCGACCTGGAGAAGGCCGGCTCGATCCTCGGCGCCACGGCCGTGGACGGGCTGCTCAGCGTGCCCGTGCACGACCTGGCCGCGCCGCCCGACCTGCTCAGGCGGCTGGACGACGCCGGGATCGTGCTGGCCGAGCACGCCCTGCGCCTGCCCTCCCTCGACGACGTCTTCCGCACACTCACCGGAGCGAGCTCATGACCACCGCGATCTCCCAAGGGCTGACGCTCGCCTGGCGCAGCCTGATCCCCCTGAAGAACAACCCCGGCCAGCTCGCCGGGCTGCTGCTCCAGCCCGTCTTCATGATCGTCATCTTCGTCTACCTGTTCGGCGGGGCGGCCGGGGGCGACCGGGCGGGGGCGGTGTCGTACATGCTGCCCGGCGTGCTCGTCCAGGTGGCGTTGATGGCGACGATCACGACGGGCATGAACCTGGCCACCGACATCGGCAACGGCGTGTTCGACCGGTTCAGGACCATGCCGATCGCCAGGTCGGCGCCGCTGGCCGGGCGCATCATGGCCGACCTGCTGACCCTGCTGATCACCATCGCCATGTCGCTGGCCGTGGGGTACGCCGTCGGCTTCCGCGTGCGGACCGATCCGCTGAGCGCGCTGGCCGGGATCGGCCTGGTGCTGCTCATGGTGACGGCCCTGAGCTGGGGATCGGCCTGGATCGGGCTGGTGGCCAAGTCGGTCGCCTCGATGCAGGGCATCGCCACCGCCGTGCTGCTGCCGCTCACGTTCGGCAGCAGCGCCTTCGTCCCCGCCACCGACCTGCCGGGCTGGCTGACCTGGTGGATGGGCGTCAACCCGGTCTCGCACCTGGCCGGCGCGCTGCGCGGTCTCCTGGTGGGCGGCCTGGCGGCGTCCGACGTGTGGATCACGCTCGGCTGGGCCGCCGCGCTGCTCGCCCTGTTCGCCCCCTTCGCCCTCCGGGCCTACAACAGGAAAGTACGATGATCGCGCTCTCCTACGTGGTGCTGCCGACCATCGAGTAGAGCTCGGCCGGCGGCAGGGCGGCGCCCTCGGCGAAACGGCGTTCGAAGAGCTCGTCGCCGAGTGCCCTCCTGGCCGCCGCGCGTCCTTCCGTGGTGTCGGGCGAGGTGTCCTGCGGGACGGCCGCCGACGCCGCGCCGAACAGCACCGCCGCCCGTTCCTGGTCGCCCGCGGCCTGCGCCGCCAGCGCGAACCCGGCCAGCGTCATCGACAACAGCGGCCGGTCCGGGCTGACGTCGCCGAGGACGTCGAGCGCCTGGCGGTGCCGGGCCAGCGCGGCGTCCAGGTCGCCGGCGCGGGCCAGCGCCCGGCCGTAGGAGGTCAGGTACACCGCGGTGATCTGCGGCACCCGGGGAGCCGCGGCGACGACGCCGTCCATGTCCCGGTAGATCGCCAGGCTGCCGTCCAGGTCGCCGAGCCGCTCCTGGTAGGCGGCCTCGCCCAGGCCGAGCATCACCAGCGTCCACGGCGAGGTCTCCTCGCCCACCCGGGACCTGGCCATGGCGAGGTCGGCGCCCGCGCCGTCCAGGTCGTCGACCCGCAGGCGCAGCTGGGCCAGCCGGATCAGGGTGGAGATCGACTCGTCGTCGCTGATCCATTCGCTGGTCAGCGACCTGGTCTCGGCGATCAGGTCGTCGGTGCCTGCGCCGCGCTCGGCCCGCAGGTCGGCCAGGCCCAGCAGCGCCTCGCTCAGCCCCCAGCGGTCGCCCAGCCGCCGGAACCCCTCGACCGCGCGTTCCAGCTCCCGCTCTCCCCCCGCCTGCATCCGGCCGCCGATCATCAGGGCGGCGGACGACAACCACAGGTCGTCGCTGCGGGCGTAGTCGCCGATCAGCGCGGCCGCCCGCTCGTCCTGCCCGGCCGCCGCAGCCATGACGACCCTGCTGATCAGCAGCAGCGGGTGCACCGGACCCTCCTGGACCGCCCGCTCCACCAGCTCCTCCATCCGGGTCGACAGCTCCAGCATGGCCGCCCGGTCGTTGCTGATCGTCCCGAACACGTCGACGCCGTAGGCGAACATGCAGGACGTGTACGCCCCCGCAAGCCCCGGCGGCGGCGTGTCACCCGCCAGGTCGAGCGCCTGCCTGGCCCAGGCCGCGCTCTCGCGGCGGTAGCCGCACATCCACCAGTACCAGTTGAGCGCCCCGCACAGCCGCAGCGCGGGCCCGGCCTCCCGCCGGTCGATCAGCCAGCGCAGCGCCGCCGCGAAGTCGTCGCGTTCCGCCGCCAGCCGTTCGATCCACTCCACCTGCGTGGCGGTGCGCAGCTCGGGCACCGCGCGTTCGGCCAGGTCGAGCAGGTGACGGGCGTGCCGGTCGCGGTACTCGGCGGTCTCGTCCGCCTCGGCCAGCCGTTCCAGGGCGTAGGCGCGGATGGTCTCCAGCATCGAGTACCGGCCTTCGGGCGACAGGCGCACCAGGGACTTGTCCGCCAGCGCGCCGAGGACGTCGGCCGTGCCGCCGCACACCTCCTCGACGGCCTCCAGGGTCGCGCCGCCGGCGAACACGCCGAGCCGCCTGGCCAGCACGCGCTCCCGCTCGTCGAGCAGGTCCCAGCTCCACTCCACGACCGCCCGCAGCGTCTGCTGGCGCGGCAGCGCGGTACGGCTGCCGCCGTCGAGCAGCCTGAACCTGTCGTCCAGCCGGTCGGCGAGCTGGCGCGGCGTCATCGTGCGCAGCCGGGCCGCGGCCAGCTCGATGGCCAGCGGCATGCCGTCGAGCCTGCGGCAGAGCGCGACCACGGCCGGCGCGTTGCCCTCGTCCACGGCGAACGACGGACGGGCCGCCGCCGCCCGGTCGACCAGCAGCCGCACCGACGGGTACGCCGCCGCCTCGGCGGGCCCGGCCCCCGACGGCGGGGGTTCGAGCGGCGGGAGGGGCAGCAGCCGCTCGCCCGGCACGTTGAGCGGCTCCCTGCTGGTGGCCAGCACCCGCAGCTCGGGGCACTCGTCGAGCAGCCGCTCGACCAGCACGGCCGCGGCCGTCACCACGTGCTCGCAGTTGTCCAGCACGACCAGCGCGGGCCGCTCGCCCAGCGCCGCGGCGACCTGCTCGACCACGTCCTTGGCCGCCTCGGGCGGGCGGTAGCCGGGGCCGTCGTCGCGCAGGCCGAGCGCGTCGAGCACGGCTCCAGGCACGCCGGCCGGGTCGCTGACCGAGGCCAGCTCCACCATCCACGCCACGACCGCCCGCCGGTCCCCGGCCTCTGCGGCCGTCGGAGGTGTGGCGGGTTCGGTGCGGGGCTGGGTGCGGGGTTCGGTGGACAGCTGGAGGGCCGCCTCGGTCGCCAGCCTGGTCTTGCCGGCGCCGCCGGGACCCACGAGCGTGACGAGCCGGTCGTCGCGGAGCAGGCCGGTGAGCCGTGCGAGCTCTGCCTCCCGGCCGATGAAGCTGGTGCGCGGCTTGCGTACGTTGCCCTTCGGCCGGCTCTTCGGCCGGCTCCTCGGCCAGACGACCGGAGGCTGCTCCGCGGACAACACGGCCAGGTGCGCGGCCCGCAGCTCGGCGCCGGGATCGACGCCCAGCTCGTCGGCCAGCCGGTGGCGGGTGCGTTCGAACAGCTCCAGCGCCTCGGCCTGCCGTCCGGACGCGGCCAGCCCGCGCATGGCCAGCCCGACCAGCCGCTCGCGCAACGGGTGCGCCGTCACCTCGGCGGCGAGCTCGACCGGCCGCCCGGCCGCCAGCAGGCGCTCGGCCCTGGCCTCGACCGCCGCCAGCCGCTCCTGCTCCAGCGCGGTAGCCGCGTCCGCCAAGTAGGGGACGGACGTGAGATCCGCCAGCGCCGCCCCACGCCACAACGCCAGCGCCCGGTCGGCGTCCTCGCCCGCCAGCCGCCGGAACGCCAGCGCGTCCACCTGCTCGGCGGGGAGGGTGAGGGCGTACCCGCCGGGACGGCTGTCGATCACCTCGTCCGGCCTGAGCGCCGCCCGCAGGCGTCTGACCAGCGTCTGCAGCGCGTTGGCCGCGTTGGCGGGCGGCTCCTGCGGCCAGAGCACGTCGATCAGCCGCTCGGCCGTGACCGTACGGCCCGCTTCGAGCGCCAGCACGGCCAGCAGCGCCCGCAGCCGGAGACCGCCGACCACGACCGGTCCCCCGTCGTTCTCGACCTCCAACGGCCCCAGGATGGATATCCGCACCCACCACATCCTGCCCTGCCTGCGCACATGCTCCGGTAGAGATCTTTCCCCCGCCCGTTTCCTCCCAGGGATGAACTCTTTCCACCGTCGCGCACCCGCCGTCCTGTTTTCGCGGACACGGAGCGTCATCGGTCGCTAACGTTCCGCCCGTGATCTCCTCCCAGCACGAGGCGCTGCACCGCGTCTTCCGTGACAATCCAGAGCTCTGCACGAGCGTCTTCAAGGTGCTCGACATCCCCTTCCCGTCACCGACCGAGGTCGCGGTGGTGGACACCGACCTGACCGAGATCAAGCCGATCGAGCGGCGCGCCGACACGATCATGATGTTCACGTCCCTGGAGGGACGGCACGTGGTCATCAGCGAGTCGCAGTCCAAGCCCGACGACCGCAAGACCGCGGCATGGGCGCACTACATCAGCCACGTGCACGTCAAGTTCGGCTGCCCGGTGACACTGCTGGTGATCTGCCAGGACGAGGCGACCGCCAAGTGGGCCGCCCTCCCGAAGACGATCGGCCTGCCGGACTGGCCGACGCTGTCCGTCCGCGCGGTCGTCGTGGGCCCGCACAACATCCCCGTGATCGACGACCTCGCCGAGGCGGTGAACGACGTGGTGCTCACCATGTTCTCGGCGCTGACCCACGCCCGTTCCAAGGAGGTCACTGCCATACTGGAAGTCCTGGCAGACGCCTTGGACACCACCGACACCACCAGCGCGGGACACATCGCCGAACAAACGGAAGTAGGCCTCGGAAACACCGACGCCCGACGAATCTGGAGAGACCTGATGGCGACCAAGACCTACCGCTACCAGTCCGAGTACGCCCAGATGCTCCGCGCCGAAGGCGAAGCCAAGGGCAGAGCTGAGGGCGAAGCCAAGGCGCTGCTGCGGATGCTCGACCGTCGTGGCGTAGTGGTCCCCGACGTCGTGCGTGAGCGCATCCTCTCCTGCACCGACACCACCGTCATTGACACCTGGATCGACCGGGCCGTCCACGCCACCAGCCTCACCGACATCTTCGGGATTGACGACGAGCAACCGGAACAGGGCTGACCGGCGGCCATGACGTACCGCTACCGCTCCGAGTACGCCCAGATGCTCCGCGCCGAAGGCGAAGCCAAGGTGCTGCTGATGATCCTCGACGGCCGTGGAGTGGTGATCCCCGACGAAGTGCGCCGGCGCATCACCTCATGCACGGACACCACCGTCCTGGAAGCCTGGTGCGAACGGGCCGTCCACGCCACCAGCCTCACCGACATCTTCGGCACGGACGACGAGCAACCGGAACAGGGGTGACGAGCGGCCATGACGTACCGCTACCGCTCCGAGTACGCCCAGATGCTGCGCGCCGAAGGCGAAGCCAAGGGCAGAGCCGAGGGCATGGCCGAGGGCATGGCCGAGGGCATGGCCAGGGGGCTCTTGTGGCTGCTGGACGGGCGAGGTGTGGAGGTACCCGATGCCGTGCGGGAGGGTGTCACCGCCTGCACGGACATCGCCGTCCTCGAAGCCTGGATCGACAGGGCCGTTCACGCCGACCGGCTCTGTGAGGTGTTCGGGTCAGGCCTGGAGGAGGGTGAGGAGGCCGGCGGCGATCAGGGCGACGGCCCACATGCGGTCCACGTTGAACCAGGCGCGGCGTAGGATCGTCAGGCCGAGCACCTCGTAGACCACCAGGGCCACGACGCCGGCCACCACGAACATGGCCAGCGTGTGCAGGGCCGCCACCGCCAGTCCCCCTGAGACGGCGTGGCCCGCGTGGCCCTCCGCGCGCAGCCCGGTGAGCACGGGCAGCAGCATGAGCCCGGCGCCGTGCGCCGACGACATCAGGAACGACCAGCCGGCGAGCTGGGCCAGCGACAGGCGCATGCCCACCCACCGGAAGTGGCGGGTGGACAGCAGACGCCACAGCCCGAACGCCACCAGCACCAGCCCGCCGGCCACCGGCAGCGCCGCGCCCGTCACCAGGGAGCCGGTGGCGGCCACGACCAGGGCGACCAGGGCCACCGACGCCAGGTGGCCCAGGGCGATCACGGGGATCGACTGGAGCAGCAGGTCGCGGCTGCGCTCCTGCAGGCCGCGGGCCACCGCGAAGAGCCAGCCCATGGCCGGGTTCAGGCCGTGGAAGGCCCCGAGCAGCAGGACCGTCGCGGTGCTCATGGCGGGCATGTGGCGGTGCTCCTGGCGGGCATGGTGGCGAGCACGGTGGCGGGCACGGTCACGGGTAGCAGTAGGAGTCGGAGGAGGCGTCGCCGCCCTGGAGGCGTACCTGGTGGGGGCGCAGGCCGCGGAAGGCGTCGCCGTGGGGGAAGAAGGCGGTGTCGAAGGTGAAGGAGTCGGCGTCGACCTTGGCGAGCCAGGCTCCGACGCCCTCGGGGTAGAACTGGTCGTCCCAGGAGCCGTACAGGGAGTTGGTGAGGTAGACGCGGCGGCCGTCGCGGCTCACCTCGACCATCTGGGGGCCGCCGCGCAGCGGGAGGCCGGGCTCGGCGGGGTGCGGGGTGCGCCGGGTGATGCCGCCGATCCGCAGGGATCCCAGCTCGACCGGCTTGTACGGGTCCGACACGTCGTACTGCTTCAGCTCTCCGGTGCCCCAGCACGAGACGTACAGGCGCTGGTCGTCCACGGACAGGGCGATGTCGGTGACCAGCGGCGGCACGGCGGCGAAGGGCTGCAGCACGGGCGGCAGCAGGGCGGGGTCGGCCGGTTCGGCGGGGATGGTGATGACCTTCCGCGCCTGCCAGCGGCCGTCCTCGTGGAACCACAGCCAGACGGAGGCCGACAGGTCCTCGACGCTGGTGACCACGCCGACGAAGCCGTACAGGCGGGTGGGGTCGTGGGCGGGGCGCAGCTCCAGCGGCATCTGGTGCTGGTCGCCCAGGTCCACCTCCTGGACGTGCCGGCGCTTGCGCAGGTCCCAGAAGTGCAGCTTGTGGCCGTACTTGCGGCCGAGCAGCAGCTCGCCGACCACGCCGTCCTCGATCATGGACGGCGTGCCCCACTCGGAGGTGATCAGCACGTCGTGGTTGATGTGCCACCAGAAGTCGTAGGCGAGGTACTGCGGCCCGCGGTCCAGCTCCCACCGGCCGAGCACCTCGAAGGAGGTGTGGTCGAGCACGGCGATGCCGCCGGGGCCCTCGGCTCCGTCCGCGCCGCCGAGCGCCGAGACGTACAGGCCCTCGGGGCCGCAGTGGACGGTGTGCGGGCGGGAGTAGCCCGCCCGCCTGGCCAGCGACTCGGCGTCGATCACCTTGACCAGCTCGGGGCTGATCCGGTCCTTGGTGTCGTAGATGTGGATGCGCGAGGAGCGCAGGCCGGGGACGACCAGGTAGCGCCGCTCGACGTGCGGGTGCGGCGCGTTGGGGCACAGGGCGCTGCTGCAGGCGTTCCAGCCGAAGTGGTGCAGCTCGTCGCCGGTGCCGGGCAGGTCGGTCCAGCCGATGACCGTGCCGTAGGCCGGGGAGGCGGGGTCGGTGTCGAGCACGGCCAGCGCGTCCGGACGGTTCGCCGACCGGTCGAAGGCGGCGACGTAGGCCAGCTTCTCCACGGGGGCCTCGACGGCGTCGCGCGGGGAGGGGTAGAACGTGGGGTCGGGGGTCCAGAGAGCCATGACACCAGATATTCACGAGTATCCCTACTGGGTCAATAGGCATCAGCGCCGCAAAGCACAGCCACCGACCGACTGAATCGGCACATATCGCGCGATACCGTTAAGTGTGTTCTTCGGTATCACGGACATCTGGACCTACGTCGTCGGCGCCTTCTTCATCGTGCTGCTGCCGGGCCCGAACTCCCTGTACGTCCTCAGCTTCGCCGCCCAGCACGGCGTCCGGCAGGGCTACCGGGCCGCGGCGGGCGTGTTCCTCGGCGACACCGTCCTGATGGTGCTCGCCGCCGCCGGGGCCGCGTCCCTGCTGCGCGCGACGCCCGCGCTGTTCACCGTCGTCAAGTACGCCGGCGCCGCCTACCTGGCCTGGCTCGGCTTCCAGATGATCCGCGGCGCGGTAAGGGCCTGGCGGGCCCGTCCGGGGGCGGCGGACGAGTCCGGGGCGGCGCCCGTGCGGCAGGCCCGGCCGTTCCGCAAGGCCCTGACGATCAGCCTGCTGAACCCGAAGGCGATCCTGTTCTTCCTGTCGTTCTTCATCCCGTTCGTGGACCCCGGGTACAGCGCCCCCTGGTTGTCGTTCCTCATCCTGGGCGCGGTGATCCAGATCTTCAGCGTGCTCTATCTCACCACGCTGATCTTCTCCGGCACGTTCCTGGCCGGCCAGTTCCGCCGGCACCGGAAGCTGAGCGCGGGCCTGACCTCGGGCGTCGGCGCGCTGTTCCTCGGGTTCGGCGCCAAGCTCGCCACGGCGTCACTCGGCTGAAAGCCGGGTTCAAGGGTGAACTGGTTTCGTATGGAACAGATGGAACGCGGCAAAAGCGGCAGTCCTACTCGCCGGGCTCCGGTACGGTAGGCCACCGGCCTTCGGGAGTCGCACCCGGCGGTGACGACGACCGGTCCATCCGGCAAGCCTGGACCCCCGAAGCCCGGGTAGACGCTGATCGTCGGCCTATCTGCGGAGCAGCCTTGAACCACCATCCGGTCGCACTCCCCCGTCTGACCGCGCTCGCCCGTCAGGCGGCCCCCCGCCTGCTCGAAGGCGTGGTCGCCCCCCTGCTGGTGTTCTACCTCGCCATGGTCGTGCTGGGCTTCAAGTGGGCCTTGGTGGCCACGGTCTCCTGGGTGTACCTCGGCGTGGCCTGGCGGCTGGCCAGAGGGGTCAAGGTGCCCGCCACCATGTTCCTGGCCGCGTTCGCGGTCACGGTGCGGGCCCTGGTGTCGTTCTGGACGGGCACCTGGATGTGGTTCTTCATCCAGCCGGAGCTGGGCACGATCTGCATCAGCATGGTCTTCCTGGCCTCCGTCCGGTTCAACCGGCCGCTGGTGCAGAAGCTCACCCTCGACTACATCCACCTGCCGTCGGCCGTGCTCAAGCACGAGCGGGTGCGCAGGTTCTTCGCCAGGATCACGCTGCTGTGGGCGTTCGTGCTGCTGGCCAACTCGACGCTGAGCATCTTCCTGGCGGTCTACGAGAAGCTGGAGGGCTCGCTCGGCGCGTTCATGGTGCTGCGCACCTCAGCGGTGGCCGTGATCAGCGGGCTGGCGATCACGTTCTCGATCCTGGCGTTCAAGCGCGTCCTGGCCAGGCTGCACGTGGCCCACGCCTGACCGTTCGGCCAGCAGGAACGCTCCACACATCCCCATCACCAGCCCGGTCAGCATGCCGAACAGCTCGGCGAAGTCCGCGACGCCCGTGCCGCCGTAGGCCAGCGGGCCGCCCGTGGACCTGACGATCATCGAGAACAGCCCCCAGCCGAACAGCGAGCCCGACCCCAGCCAGGCCAGCGCCAGCGGCCGCCAGAACGGGCCGTTCCCGCGCCGCCTGACCAGGGCCACCAGCGCGGCCGCCCCGCCCACCGCGAGCAGCGCCTTCAACCCGTTCTGGACGGCCTGCACGGTCCCGTCGAACGCCATGACGACGCGCAGCACCGCGACGACGGCCGCCACCACGAGCGCACCCCACGCCACCACCTCCTGGAACGACCTGGTCGCGCTCGGGAACGGCAGCCTGACCGGGGTGGTGAAGACGGCCGGCCAGCGGTCGCGGGCGTAGAGGGCGAAGGCCGTCATGAGGGCGACGCCCAGGGTGATGAAACCGCCGTAGACGACCAGATAGACCCAGGTCTGGATGGGACCGCCGCTGAAGATCGCCAGGCCGCCGATGAGCACGATCAGCGGGGTCGTGGCGGCCAGCACCGACAGCAGGCCGGTGCCCACCCAGAGCGGCAGCAGCACCAGCCAGGCGGGCAGCCGCATGCCCCAGCGCATGGTGAAGGCCAGCGCCAGCAGCAGCCCGGCGGCCTCCATGGCGAAGGTCAGCGCGTTCATCCCGAGCATCTGCCCGCTGTCCATGAGCGCCGGGTCGGAGACGCCGACCGGGGCGCCGGTCAGCCAGAGCGTCTTGATCGTGAGGTAGGGCAGCGTGGCGGCGACCGCCACGATCGCGGCGGTGAGCCGGCCGATGCCCGCTCGCTGTTCTGTCATGCCCCCGATCGTGCGCCTCAGGCGGGCCGGCCCCCTCCCGAGCGGCGGGGATCCGCCTCCCCCTCTCGGGGGAGCTCGACGGCCAGCTGGAAGCCGTCGCCGTCGGGGCCGGCCGTCAGCGTGGCGCCGGCCAGCCGTACGCGCTCGCGCAGCCCCGCCAGGCCCAGCCCGCCGCGCCGGGCGCTGGGACGCGAGCTCGGCGGGCCGTTGCGCACGACCACCCGGTGCGGCGCGACCGACACGGCGACCGCCGCGCCCGGCGCGTGCTTGGCCGCGTTCGTCAGCCCTTCCTGGACGACGGCGTGCGCCAGCTCCGGCGACGCCCCCGGCGCCACCTCCAGGGTGATCGACATGCCGGAGTCCCTGGCCCGGCCGACCAGCTCGGCGACGTCCTCGCCCACCGGGGACAGCGGGGCCTCCTCGGCGTCCTCGCGCAGCAGGCCGATGATCTGGCGCAGCCGCTCGGTCGCGTCGGCCGCCGCCATGCGCAGCTCGCCGGCCGCCTTGACCTGGGCCGGGCCGAGGCCGGGGGCGAGTTCGAGCCCGCCGGCGCGGACCGCGATCAGCGCCAGGTCGTGGCCGAGCGAGTCGTGCATCTCGCGGGCGATCCTGGCCCGCTCGCGCAGCCGCGCCTGCGCCTCGACCGACAGCCGCGCCTGCCGCCGCTGCTGGAGCACGCCCCGCCGGAGCAGCCCCAGCAGGTACGGCAACACGTACGTGCCGACCAGCCCGGTGCCCATCGACACCCACAGCGCCAGGTCACCGCCCTGGAGCAGCACGGCCCCGCAGCCGATGGCCGTGATCAGGCAGAACACGGCGCCCGCGGGCCACAGCCGGGTCGTGCGCCGGCCGGTGAGGTAGGCGTACCAGATGATGAACGGCGAGGTGGCGAGCAGCGGCAGGATCTTCACGCCGCGCCGGGGCAGCAGCCACGTCAGGTCCACCGTCGCGAAGCCCTCGGTGAAGGTCCACGGGCCGAGCGGCAGCAGCAGCACCAGCGCCGCCAGCGGCCAGGGACGGCCCACGAGCACGGCCAGCGCGGCCAGCCCCACCCTGGGCAGCGTCACCAGCACGAACCCGGCCGGATCGGCGAACGGGTCGGGGCCCATGGCGGTCACGAAGATGCCCAGCACGGCCCACAGCAGCAGGTCGAGGACGACCTGACGGCGGTTCTCACGACGCAGACGGTTCACGCACCGACGTTATCCGCCGCCGGGCGGGGCCGGTCCCGCCCGAAGGTCAGGCGGCGCCCCTGACGAAAGTCAGGGTGGGGCCTGGTCCAGTGATCACGGTGGGGCTACCTCCACCTGAAAGGCGGATACCTCCTCTCCTGTGTCCGGGGCCCGCAACCGGTTTGATCGTGGGTGTCACGCGGAAGTCGCACTCCCGCCCCTGACGAAAGTAGGGGGTGGCGCGGGTCGATGGGCCGATGTGCCATGACCTGCGGAATTTCTACCTTCATGGGGTAGGCGGCCCTGACCCTCCTAGGGGACGGGCCCGCGTTCGACCGGGGGCATCCCCGATGTCCCCGGTCCGCTCACGCCGACAGGCTTGGTGAGTGCCCTGACGATCGGAGTCCACGCATATGTCGCACGCCATTCTCGACCTCGTCCAGCAGGTGATGTCATCGCCATGGCTGTACGTGGCGCTGTTCGCCCTGGCGCTGCTCGACGGGTTCTTCCCCGTCGTGCCCGCCGAGACGTCGGTCATCACCGCGGCGGTGTTCGCCGCCTCCGGCCAGACCAACCTGGCCCTGGTGATCCTTGTCTCGGCGCTCGGCGCGTTCGCCGGCGACCACGTGTCGTACCTGATCGGCAACAGGTCGGCGGGGCGGCTGCGGGGCAAGAAGGCATTCGTCTGGGCGCGTGGCGCGCTGGCCGAGCGGGGCGGGCTGGTGCTGGTCGTGGCCAGGTACATCCCCGGCGGGCGGACCGCGACGACGCTGACCATGGGCGCCGTGGGGCATCCGCTGCGCTCGTTCACGTTCTTCGACGCCATCGCGGCGAGCTCGTGGGCCGTGTACTCCGGGCTGATCGGCTTCTTCGGCGGCATGGCCTTCGAGAACGACCCGATCAAGGGCCTGCTGCTGGGCCTCGGGATCGCGCTGTCGATCACCGGCCTCGTCGAGCTGGTGCGGTGGGCCAGGAAGCGGCGCGCCACCCAGCCTTCCCCGGAGCACCTTCCGGTGGACACGTCCGTTTGACCCTGTCGGGCAACCATCCGTCTGAAAGGAGTGCGCATGAGTGTGCTGGCCGCGGCGATCGCGCTGGTCGGTTCGCTGTTCTTCGCGCTCGGGGCCGCGCTGCAGCAGTTCGAGGCGGCGGGCTCGGCCAAGCCCGCGCTGCTGACCCTGCTGCGCAGGCCGCGCTGGCTGCTCGGCGGCGTCTCCATCGTGACGGGCGGCGGCCTGCACATCGTCGCCCTCGGGCTCGGCCCGCTGACCGTGGTGCAGCCGATGGGGGTGGCCAGCCTGCTGTTCGCGCTGCCCATCGCCGCCGCGCTGCACGGCCGCCGGCCCTCCCGCAAGGAGCTGGCCGCGGCGGGCGTGGTCGCGGCCGGGCTGATCGGCCTGGTGCTGCTGGTGCCCGAGTCCGACGGGCCGACGTACCTGGCGCCCACGGGCGTGCTCACCCTGCTCGCCGTGGCCGGCGTCGCGGCGGTGCTGCTGTGGGCCGGCTCGAAGGCGGCCTCCCCTGCCGGCCGGGCCGCGCTGCTCGCCACGGGCTCCGGCGTCCTGTACGGCGCGACCGCCACGCTCATGCGCGTGCTCGTGGACGGCGGCTGGAACTGGTGGTACCTGCTGGCCCTGCCGGTCCCGCTGCTGCTGGCGCTGGTGATGCTGCAACGCGCCTACGCCGTCGGGCACTTCGGCGTCTCCTTCGCCTCGCTGCAGATCGCCGACCCGCTCACGGCGGTGGCCTTCGGGGCGCTGCTGCTCGGCGAGCCGCTGCCGTCCGGCCTCGCGCCGATCGCGGCCGCCGCCCTCACCGCGGCCGGCACGTTCGCCCTGGCGCGGACGTCCCCGCTGGAGGCGCGCAACGACCTCGCCTGACCCCCTCCCCTGACCGAAACCCCCTGTTCGTCCATCGGCCCTCCCCCAGCCGTCCCCCCTTGTGAAAGCGGAGTCACCGTCATGGCCATGCCCCTGCGCAACGTCACCGACCACGCCCAGCTCGCCCCCGCCCCCGAACGTCCCCGCCGCGTCCTGATCTCGACCGACACCTATCCCCCCGACGTGAACGGCGCCGCCTACTTCACCCACCGCCTGGCCACCGGCCTGGCCGCGCGCGGCAACGAGGTGCACGTGGTGTGCCAGTCGGAGGCCGGCCCGGCCAGCGCCGACGTGGTGGACGGCGTGATCGTCCACCGGCTGCGCTCGGCTCCGCTGCTGGTGCACCCGACCATGCGGGTCACCGTGCCGACCAGGCTCGACCGGCTGGTCGCCGACATCGACCCGGACGTCCTGCACACCCAGGGCCACTTCGTGGTCGGCCGGGCCGCCATCGCCGCCGCCCGGCGCCGCGGCGTGCCGGTCGTGGCCACCAACCACTTCATGCCCGACAACCTCTTCCAGTTCGGGCACGTCCCCGAGGCGCTGCGGACCAGGGCGGGCCGGCTGGCCTGGCGGGACTTCAGCCGCGTCTTCAGGCGCGCCGACCACATCACCACGCCGACCCCGCTGGCCGCCAAGCTCCTGGCCGACCAGGGCTTCTCCCGCGACGTCGAGGCCGTCTCGTGCGGCATCGACCTGGCCAGGTTCCACCCGCACGCCGAGCCCAAGTCGTGGGCGCGCCGGCGGTTCGCGCTGCCCGACCGGCCGACCGCCCTGTTCGTGGGCCGCCTGGACGAGGAGAAGCACCTCGACGAGCTGATCCGCGCGCTGCCCCTCGTCCTCAACGAGACCGACGCGCAGGTGGCGTTCGTGGGCCGCGGCAACCAGCGGATGGAGCTGGAGAAGCTGGCCAAGCGCATCGGGGTGGGCGACCGGGTGTTCTTCGTCGGGTTCGTGCCCGACGAGAGCATGCCGCAGGCGTTCGCCGCCGCCGACGTGTTCGCCATGCCGGGCGTCGCCGAACTGCAGAGCATCGCCACGCTGGAGGCCATGGCGTCCGGCCTGCCCGTCGTGGCCGCCGACGCGATGGCCCTGCCGCACCTGGTGGACGGCAACGGCTACCTCTACCAGCCGGGCGACGTGGTCGCGCTGGCCAGGCACCTGACCGCCGTCCTCACCGACGACGACCTGCGCGCCCGTCTGGGCAACGCCAGCCGGGCGCTGGCGCTCACCCACGACGAGCAGGTGTCGCTGGCCCGCTTCGAGCAGATCTACGACGAGGTGACCCGATGACCTGGCGTGCCGTTCTGGCTCCCGTGGCCGGCGCCGTGACCGCGGTGGCCGCACTCGGCTACGCGCAGGTGAGCCTGCCCGAGCAGCCGCTGATCAGCGACTACGCGCTCGTCCCCGGCGGCATGCTGCCGGTGCTGGCCGGGACGCTGGCGCTGGCCGCCGCCTGCCTGTCGCTGGCGTACGGGCTGGCCGCCCGCGAGCCGGGGCGGACCGCCGCGACCCGCGTGCTGCTGCTGGCGGGGGCGGCCGGGCTGATGCTCAGCGCCATCTTCCCCACCGATCCCGGCCTGTCGGACATCAGCACGCTCGGCGGGGAGATCCACCGCTGGTCGGCGGCCGTGGTCTTCACCGCGCTGCCGGTCGCCGGCTGGACCCTGGCCAGAGGACGGGCGGCGGCCGCGCGCTGGAGCGCGGTCAAGGCCCTGAGCGTGACCTCCGGGCTGACGCTGGTCGCCTACCTGGCGGCCCACCCGGCCGCCGTCACCTCCTCGCTGATCGGCGGCACGGCCTACTACGGGCTGCTCGAACGGGGTCTGGTGCTGGCCGAGATCGTGCTCGTCGTCACCATGGCGCTGGCCTGCGCGCCGGGCCGCGCCGCCGTACGGACGCAGGGCACGCGGGCCACCGGGGCGCCCGCGCAGCCCGAGAGCCCGCAGCGGCTGGCGGCGTGACCGGGCGTGACCGGGCGTGACCGGCGGCGCCGCTACACTTCGTCCGCCGTCGAACGGTCGGCGGCCTAGCGTGGACCCATGCTCATCACCCACCACGCCGAAGCCCGGGCGGTGCTGTCCGACAGCCGGTACGTGCCGCCGCCCGTCCCGCAGGACGGCGAGCCGGGGACGCTCGCCTGGCTGCGGGCCCACGTGTCGCGCTTCAGCACCGGCGAGACCCACGCCGAACGCCGCCGCCTGGTCGTCGAGCGCCTGTCCGCCCTGGACCCGGCCGCGCTGCGGACGGCCGCCAGGGCCGCGACGCGCGACCGCCGCGGCAACGGTGACGGCAACGGTGACGGCAACGGTGGCGGCTGCTGGCGCGGCGTGCCGACGGCTGTGCTGGGGGCCGCGCTCGGCGTGCCGGACACCTCGGCCGTGCCCGCGGCCGCGAGCGGCTACCTGTCGGGCGAGGGGAGCCCGCAGGCCGACGCCGCCGTCGCCGAACTGCTCGCCCTGACCGACCTGCCGGCCGTCACCCTGCTGCTCCAGGGCCACGCCGCCACCGAGGCGCTCATCGAGAACGCGCTCGCCCACGCCGTGCCGGGCGACGACCCCGAGGCGGTGCTGCGCGAGACGCTCAGGCAGGACCCGCCGCTGAAGGCCAGCCGCAGGCTCGACACCCGCACCGGCGAGGAGGTCACGATCGACCTCGTCGCGGCCAACCGCGATCCCGAGGTGTTCGCCGACCCCGACCGCTTCGACGCCTCCCGGGCCCCCGCCCCCCACCTGACGTTCGGGGACGGCCTGCGCCCGTGCCCCGCCCCCGCCCACGCCCTCGCGCTGGCCGCCGGCGTGCTCGACGCGCTCCTCGAAGGGACCCGCCGATGAACTTCCACGACCTGCACAAGCCGGGCGACCCGCTGCTGCTGCCCAACGCGTGGGACTACGGCTCGGCCGCGATCCTGGCCGCGCACGGCTTCCCCGCGATCGGCACCACCAGCCTCGGCGTGTCCGCCGTGCACGGCAAGCCGGACGCCGCCGGCGCGACCAGGGCCGAGACGATCGAGCTCGCCGAGACGGTCAAGGACCTCGGCGTGCTGGTCACGGTGGACATCGAGGGCGGCTTCAGCGACGACCCGCAGGAGGTGTCGGACCTGGTCGCGAGCCTGGCCGCGCTCGGGGTGGCGGGCGTGAACCTGGAGGACGGCCGTCCCGACGGCACGCTGCGCCCGGTCGAGCTGCACCGGCGGATCATCGAGGCCGCCAAGGGCCACGGCGTGTTCGTCAACGCCCGCACCGACACCCACTGGCTGGGCACCGGCGACTGGCGCGAACGGGTGGACGCCTACGAGCACGCCGACGGCATCTTCGTCCCCGGGCTGTCCGATCCGGCGGAGATCGCCGAGGTCGTCGCGCGTACGCGGCTGCCGCTCAACGTGCTCTACCAGCCGGGCGGTCCGACGCTGGACCGGCTGGCCGATGCGGGGGTGGCCCGGGTGAGCACCGGCTCGCTGCTCTACCGGGCCGCGCTCCAGGGCGCTCTGGCCGCCGTGCTGGGCGCGCAGGGCAAGGACGCCCCGCCGCTGCCGACGTACGGAGAAATCGCCGCGCTCCTCCCGCAGACCCGATAATCGGGGCATGCGCTTCGAGATCCTCGGACCCACCAGCGTGCTGGACGAGGACGGCGCGCCGGTGGCGCTCGGCGGGCCGCGGGTGCGCGCCCTGCTCACCCTGCTGGCTCTGAACGCCGGCCGCGTCGTCGGCGCCGGCCAGCTCGTGGACGACCTCTACGGCCCCCACCCGCCGGACGGCGTGGCCAACGCGCTGCAGTCCCAGGTGTCCAGGCTGCGCCGGGCGCTCGGCCGGGACCTGGTCGAGTTCCACCCGGCGGGCTACCGGCTGGTCGCCGACCCGCACGACGTGGACGCGCGCCGCTTCGAGCTCCTGGCCCTGGACGGGCGGCGGGCGCTGGCCGCCGGGGACGCCGGGCGGGCGGCGGCGCTGCTGGGCGAGGCGCTGGAGTTGTGGCGCGGCGCGCCGCTCGCCGACGCGCCGCACGCGGTGTCCGCCGCGGCCGGGCTGGAGGAGCTGCGGCTGGCGGCCGTCGAGGACCGCCTCCAGGCCGACCTGGCGCTCGGGCGGCACCGCGACCTGGTCGCCGAGCTGCGCCGGCTCACCGCCGCCCACCCGCTGCGCGAGCGCCTGCGCGCCCAGCTCATGCGCGCCCTGTACGGCAGCGGCCGGCAGGCCGAGGCGCTGGCCGTCTACGACGAGGCGCGGCGGCTGCTCGACCGGGAGCTGGGCATCGAGCCGGGCGCCGAACTGGCCGCCGCGCACCTCGCCGTCCTGCGCGCCGACCCGTCCCTGGCCCCGCAGATCACCCCGCAGATCACCCTGCCGACCACCGCACCAACCATCCTGCCGACCACCGTGCCGACCATCCTGCCGACCGCCGTGCCGACCGCGGCGCCGAACCCCGCACCGATCCAGCCGCCGGTTCCCCCGTCCCTTCCCGGGCCAGGAGGGCCCGCCGGGGCGCCGCGCGGCGGGTTCAAGCAGGGGTTGCGGGCGCAGCTGACCAGTTTCGTGGGCCGGGCGGAGGAGCTGGCGCAGGTGGGCGCGCGGCTGCGGGACAGCAGGCTCGTCACGCTGATCGGCCCCGGCGGCGCGGGCAAGACCAGGCTGGCGCAGGAGGCGGCCGCCCAGGAGCCGGGCGACGTGTGCTTCGTGCCCCTCGCCCACGTGGCCGGCGCCGCCGGGGTGCCCGGCGCGGTGCTGGTCGCGCTCGACATCCGCGACGCCCTGCTGCCCGCGCCCCAGCGCGCCGCGGTCGGCCCCGTCACCCGGCTGCTCACCGCGCTGGCCGAGCGCGACCTGCTGCTCGTCCTGGACAACTGCGAGCATCTGGTCGCCGCCGTGGCCGAGCTCGCCGACGCGCTGCTGGCCTCCTGCCCCGGGCTGCGGGTGCTGACCACCAGCCGCGAGGCGCTGGGCATCACCGGGGAGTCGATCCTGCCGGTGTCCCCGCTGCGCCTGCCGCCGCCGGAGCCGGACGACCCGCTGGCGTACGCCGCCGTCCGGCTGTTCGCCGACCGGGCCGCCGCCGTGCGTCCGGGGTTCGCCGTGGACGCCGGCAACACCGCGGACGTGGTGCGCATCTGCCGGGCGCTCGACGGGCTGCCGCTGGCCATCGAGCTGGCCGCGGCCCGCCTCCGTACGCTGTCGGTCGCCGACGTGGCGGCCCGCCTGGACGACCGGTTCCGGCTGCTGACCCGCGGCAGCCGTACGGCGCTGCCCCGGCACCAGACGTTGCGCGCGGTCGTCGCGTGGAGCTGGGACCTGCTCGACGACGCCGAGCAGCGCCTGGCCGCCCGCCTGAGCGTGTTCGTCGGCGGCGCCACCCCCGAGGCGGCCGAGCGGGTGTGCGGGCTGCCGGAGGAGGTGCTGTTCTCGCTGGCGGAGAAGTCGCTGGTGGAGCACGTCGGCGGCCGGTACCGCATGCTCGACACGATCCGGGCGTTCTGCGCCGAACGCCTGGCCGAGTCCGGCGGGACCGCCGCGATCAGGGACGCCCACACCGCCTACTACCTCGACCTCGTCCTGACCGCCGACCCGCTGCTGCGGACCGCCGAGCAGCTCACCTGGCTGGCCCGCCTCGACCAGGAGAGCGACGACCTCGAAGCCGCCATGCGCTGGACGACCACGTCCGGGCAGCCGGAGACCGGCCTGCGGCTGCTGGCGCACAGCGCCTGCTACTGGTGGATGCGCGGCCACCGCGGCGTCATCGCCGGGCTGGCCGCCGCGCTGCTGGCCAGGATCGGCGACGCGTGCCCCGCGGGAATGGAGGAGGAGTACGTCATGTGCCTGCTCGTCACCGCCTGGACGGGCGTGGCCGACGACGTCGTGCGCGAGCGGCTGGCCGAGGTGCGCGAACTCCTGCCGATCACCCACCTGCCGGAGCGGGTGGAGTTCCTGATGATGATGCGGTCGATGTTCACCGGGCCGCCGGGCGACCTCGAGGAGATCTACCACGAGTTGCAGGCCCACACCGAGGGGCTGCCGCCCTGGCAGCGGGCGTTGTCGTACAGCGGCGCGGGGTTCGTGCTGCAGATCCTGGGGCGGGTCGAGGAGTCGCTGGCCGCCTTCCGGCGCGCCCTGGCCGCCTTCCGGGCCATCGGCGAGCGCTGGGGGGCGGTGCTGGTGCTGTCGGGGCTCGGCGAGCTGGCCTCCCGCGAGGGGGACTACGCGGCCTCGTACGCGCTGTCGGACGAGGCGCTGACGCTGGCCCGCGAGCTCGACGCGCGGGCGGAGATGGCCGAGGCCCTGTGCCGGCGCGGCGACGCGCTGCTCGGCATGGGCGAGCCGCTGGGCGGGCGGGCCGACTACGAGGAGGCGGCCGAGCTGGCCCGTCGCGTGGGTTCCATGGACATGCTGGCCTGGGCGCACCTCGGGATGGCCGAGGTGGCGCTGATCGGCGGCGAGCGGGACGCCGCGCTGTCCCTGCTGGCCCAGGCCCGCGCGGAGTGCCCCGACGACTGGTACAGCACCGAGGACATCCGCAACCGCATCGACGAGGCCCTCGGCCGGGCGGTCAGCGAACGGTAGGCGGCCCGTCAGCCGCCCTCGCCACCGTGGACGGCATGACGCGCAAATGGGCCTGCCTGGCCATCGCCTGCCTGGCGACGCTGCTGCTCTCGGTCGATCTCACCGTGCTGCACCTGGCGCTCCCCCGGCTGGTCGCCGACCTCGGCGCGAGCTCGACGCAACTGCTCTGGATCGGCGACATGTACGGGTTCGCCCTGGCCGGGCTCCTCGTCACCATGGGCAACCTCGGGGACCGCGTGGGCCGCAAGCGGCTGCTGCTGATCGGCGCGGCCGGCTTCGGCGCCGCCTCGGTGGTGACCGCCTACGCCCCGAACCCGGAGCTGCTGATCGCCGCCAGGACGCTGCTGGGCGTGGCGGGCGCGATGATCATGCCGTCCACGCTCTCGATCGTCAGGAACGTCTTCGCCGACCCGCGCGAGCGGACCGCGGCCATCGGGATCTGGAGCGGGATGAGCGCGGCCGGGTTCGCGCTGGGGCCGGTCGTCGGCGGCGTGCTGCTGGACCACTTCTGGTGGGGGTCGGTGTTCCTGATCAACGTGCCGATCATGGCGCTGGTGCTGGTCTGCGGGTTCCTGGTGCTGCCGGAGTCGCGCGGTCCCGCCGGGCGGGTGGACGGGCCCAGCGTGGTGCTGTCCTTCGCCGGGGTCGTGACGGCCGTCTACGCGGTCAAGGAGGCCGCCCACCAGGGCCTGGCGCACGCCGACGTGCTGGGGGCGGCCGTCGTGGGCGCGGTGTGCCTGGTGCTGTTCGTCCGGCGGCAGAGCCGGCTGGCCACGCCGCTGATCGACGTACGGCTGTTCCGGCGGCGGGCCTTCAGCGCGTCCGTGGGCACGAACCTGCTGGCGATCTTCGCGTTGTCGGCCATGAACCTGCTGTTCGCCTGGTACCTGCAGCTCGTCCTGGGGTGGACCCCGCTCCAGGCCGGGCTGGCCCAGCTTCCCGGCGGTCTCAGCGGCGCGGTGGGCGGGGTGCTCGCGGCCCGGCTCATCGGCCGGCTCGGCAGGAACGGCGTGGTCGCGCTCGGCCTGGCGCTGAACGCCGCCGCGTTCGTCCGGTACGCCATGCTCGGCACCGAGCTGGACTATCTCACCCTGCTGCCGGTGATGATGATCGGCGGGCTCGGGGTCGGGCTCACCTTCACCGTGAACAACGACAACATCCTGGCCACCGCGCCCAAGGAGCGGGCGGGGGCGGCGGCCGCGGTGTCGGAGACGGCGTTCGAGCTGGGCGGGGCGCTGGGCATCGCGGTCCTCGGCACCGTGCTCAACAGCGTCTACCGGGCGAACCTGCTAGTGCCCGCCGGGGTGCCCGGCCAGGCGGCGCGGGAGTCGATCGCCGGGGCCACCGCCACGGCGGCGGAGCTGCCCCCGCAGGCGGCCGGGGAGCTGATGCGCGCGGCGCGCACGGCGTTCGTGTCGGGGATGCAGGTGACGACGCTGGTCACGGCGGTCCTGCTGGCCGTGGTCGCGGTGTTCGCGCTGGCCTGGCTGCGCGGCGTGCCGAAGGTCATCCAGGAAGAGCAGCCGGTCCCTCGGTGAGCGAGCGGGCCTCGCTCACCGGCCGGGCGGGCAGCGGGCGCAGGCTGCGGATCCTGGCCAGCACGAGCAGCGCGGCCACGCCCGTCGCGACCGGCGCGACGACGAACGCCAGGGAGGCGCCGAAGTGGTCCACGAGCTGCCCGGCGACCGACGACCCGGCCGCGATGCCGAGGGCGATGCCGCCGTTCAGCCAGGTGAACGCCTCGGTACGGACCTCCGCCGCGACCAGTCCCTCCACCAGGGTGTAGCCGGTGATCACCACGGGGGCGATCACCAGGCCGGCCAGGGCGGCGGCGACGTACATGTGGGGGACGGCTGCGGCCAGTGTGAACGCGCTGGTCGCGACCGCGAGCAGGGCCAGCCCGGCGACCAGCCGGGCGCGGGCGGAGGACCGCCAGCGGACCGCGCCGTACAGCAGGCCGCCGAGCATGCTGGCGCCGGAGAAGACGCCGTAGACGGGTCCGGCGGCGGCGGGCGCGTGCAGGGCGGTGGTGAGCGAGGTGACGCCGACCTGGAGGCTGCCGAAGACCGACCCCATGGCCAGGAAGGCGGCGGCCAGCAGCGCCACGCCGCGCCGCCGCAGCACGCCCTTGGAGGCGGCGATCCGCACCGGCACCGGCTCGGGCAGGCTTGTCCGGACGGCGGCGAAGACCACCGTGCCCACCAGGATCAGCACGAGCCCGCCGAGCAGCGCGACCACCGGCGAGTACGCCGTGGACAACCCCACCAGCAGCACCGGGGCCAGCGTGAAGGTCAGCTCGTCGGTGATCGACTCGACCGCGAACGCCGTGTTCAGCCGGCCGGTGCCGCCGAGCCGGTGCGCCCAGCGGGCCCGGACCATCGAGCCGACCTGCGGTCCCGACGCGCCGACGAGCGCGGCCACGGCGACCAGCAGCGCGAGGTGGGCGTGCGCGGCGGCCAGGGCCAGCAGGCCGCCCATGGCCAGGGCGTGCAGGGCCACCTGCGGGAGCAGCACGCGGGCCTGGCCGTACCGGTCGGCCAGGCGGCCCGTCTGGGGGCCGATGAGGGCCTGGAAGACGGCGGAGGCGGCGGCGGTGATCCCGGCCGCGCCGTAGGAGCCGGTGGACCACTGGACCAGCAGCAGGATGCCCATCTGGGTCATCGCGAACGGCACGCGGGCCAGCAGCGCGGGCACGAGGAACCGCCAGGCGCCGGGGGTGGCCAGCACGTCGAGGTAGGACTTCAAGGGTCTCCGTCCAGATCATGACGGAGTCCTCCCCCGGGGGAGCGCACCGTCGGAGGTGGGCTTCGACCGGGGTAGATACCGGCGGGTGCCGGCCGCCGAGCGGTCAATCAGTCACTTCAGTCAAACGCGACGAGAGCCGATCCTATTGCAGGAATCGGGCGACTTAATTCATTTGTCGTTGACTTCAACGGTGTTGAGATTTACCGTCGGAAGTCTGGAGGCAGTGACATGGATGCGATCCTGAAATTTCCTGACATCGACGGCTCGATGCTCGCGCTGGTGGGCGGCAAGGCGGCCAACCTCGGCGTCCTCACCAGGGCGGGGCTGCCCGTCCCGCCGGGATTCTGCGTCACGACGGAGGCGTACCGCGCGATCACCGCCGGCCTCGGCGACGTGACGGACGCGGCCGCGGCCCGCAAGCACATCCTCGACGCCACGATCCCCGCCGGCCTCGCGCGGGCCGTGGTCGCGGCCCTTTCCGAGACCCTGCCCGAGACCCTGTCCGGCGGCCCGGTGGCGGTGCGCTCGTCGGCCACCGCCGAGGACCTCCCGTACGCCAGCTTCGCCGGCCAGCAGGACACCTTCCTCAACGTGACCGGACCGGAGGCGGTGCTCGACGCGGTACGCCGCTGCTGGGCCTCGCTCTGGACCGATCGCGCGGTCGCCTACCGCGAGTCCAACGGCATCGACCACCGGGCGGTCAGCCTGGCCGTGGTCGTCCAGCGCATGGTGGACGCCCGGACGGCCGGCGTGCTGTTCACCGCCGACCCCGTCACCGGACGCCGCCGGCGGGCGGTCGTCGACGCCGCCCCCGGCCTGGGCGAGTCCGTGGTGTCGGGCGCGGTCAACCCCGACCACTTCCTCATCGACCCGGACAGCGGGCGCGTCCTGGAGCGGCGGATCGGCGACAAACGCCTGGCCGTGCGCCCCCTGCCGGACGGCGGCGTCGTCCACGAGGCGGCCGACGCCGGCGCCGAGCCGTGCCTGACCGACGACGAGCTGCGCGAGCTGGCCACGCTCGGCGCCCGGGTCGAAGAGCTCTACGGCGTGCCGCAGGACCTCGAATGGGCCTTCGACCAGGCGGGCACGCTCTGGCTGACCCAGGCCAGGCCCATCACCACGCTGTTCCCGCTGCCCGCCGGGCACCGGGGCGAGGGGCTGCGCGCCTACTTCTGCTTCAGCGTCGCCCAGGGCGTCCTGCGGCCGTTCACGCCGATGGGGATGGCGGCGGCGCGGGCCGTGTCCGCCGGGGTGTCCGGCCTGTTCGGCTTCCCCGTGGCCGCGCCGCTGGCCGGCGCCCCGGCCTTCGCCGAGGCGGGCGGGCGGCTGTTCGTCGACCTCACGGGGGTGCTGCGGAGCAGGGTGGGCCGGGCGATCGTGCCGCGCGTGTTCGACGTCATGGAGGCCAGGTCGGCGCGGTTGCTGCGCGGCCTGTTCGACGACCCGCGCCTCGGCGTCACCCGGCGCTCGGTCTGGCCGTTCGTCCGCCGACTGGCCGCGATCATGGTGCGCCATCGTCTGCCGGTCACGTTCGTCCGGGCGCTGGCCGATCCGGCGGGCGCGGAGCGGCGGGTGCGTCGGCAGGCCGACGCCCACCTGTCCAGGCTCGCCCCGCCGCCCGGCGCGAGCCTGACCGAACGCGTGGACCACGTGGCCAGGACGCTGATCCGCGAGGTCGTGCCGATCGCGCCGCGGGTCTTCCCGGTGGCCGCCGCCGCGCTGCCCATGCTGCTGCTGGCCGCGCGGCTGCTGAAGGGCAGGGCCGCCCCGGGCGAGCTGCAGACCGTCCTGCGCGGCGCGCCCAGGAACGTGACCACCGAGATGGACCTGGCGTTGTGGGCGCTGGCCCGGCGGCTGCGCGAGGACCCCGAGGTGGCCGCCCGCTTCCTGGCCGAGCCGCCCGAGCTGCTGGCCCGCGAGCCGCTGCCGGCCCCCGTCCGCGCCTTCCTCGACGAGTACGGCCACCGCGCGGTCGCCGAGATCGATCTCGGCCTCCCCCGCTGGTCGGAGGACCCCACGCAGGTCATCGGCATGCTCGCCAACTACCTGCGCCTGGAGGATCCGGCCCTGGCCCCCGACGTGCTGTTCGCGAAGGGCGCGGCCGAGGCCGAGGCGATGGTCGAGGAGCTGGCCGGGCGGGTGGGCGGCCTGCGCGGCCGGGTGGTGCGCTTCGCGCTGGGCCGGGCCAGGGAGCTGGTCGGGGTGCGGGAGCTGCCGAAGTTCCTCATCGTGCGGATCTTCGCCGCGCTGCGCGCCCAGTTGCTCGACGTGGGCCGCGAGCTGGCCGGCCGGGGGCTGCTCGACGCGCCCGGCGACGTGTTCTTCCTGACCCTGGCGGAGGCCAAGTCCGGCCGGGACCTGCGCGGGCGGGTCGCCGTCCGGCGCGAGCGCCACGAGCGGGAGCTGCGCCGCCGGCACGTGCCGCGGCTGTTGTTGTCGGACGGCACCGAGCCCGAGGCCGTCGCCTCCGGGCAGCCGGCCGAGGGCGCCCTGACCGGCTCGCCCGCCTCGCCCGGCCAGGTGACCGGCGTGGCCAGGGTGGTGCTCGATCCCGTGGGCGCGCGCCTGGAGCCCGGCGAGATCCTGGTCTGCCCGTCCACCGATCCCGGCTGGACGCCGCTGTTCCTGACCGCGGGCGGGCTGGTCATGGAGATGGGCGGGTCGAACTCGCACGGCGCGGTGGTGGCCCGCGAGTACGGCATCCCGGCCGTCGTCGGCGTCGCGCACGCGGTCGAACGCCTCCGTACGGGCCAGACCGTCACGGTGGACGGCACCGCGGGCACGGTCGCCTGAGGAGGCCGGGCCTTCCGGCGAGGTCCGGGAGGGCGGGAGGGCGCCGTCAGGGACGCGGGTTCCTCGGGCAGGACCGGATCATCGTCGGCGACAGCTCGTCGAGGCGGGAGCCGATCATCCGGGCCACCCCCTCGATGGTCTCGATGCCCGCCCCCTCCCCCGGCTGCTCGTCGGTCTGCACCGCCAGCAGCAGGTCGCGCCCCGGCCCGACGACGCGGCCGTAGCTGGTCACCGCCCAGGTGTTGTGGATGAACGGGCGTGGCGTCCAGCCGTTCTTCAACGCCACCCGGTCCACCGGACGGGCGGCCGCGCTGATCCCCCACGACTGGTCCTTGACCACGCGTCCCATCAGGCCGAGCACGAGGTCGCGGTCGCGGCCGGACAGGCCCTCGGCGCCCTCCACCAGCGCCCGGAGCAGGCGGATGCGGTCGGCGGGGCTGGTGTTGGTGCCGCCCCAGAAGACGCCGGGCCCGGGGACGGTCTCGGTCAGGCCCATACGCCGGTAGAACTCGCCCATCGCGCCGCCGACCCGGCCCCACAACGCGTCGGCCGCGCCGTTGTCGCTCTCGGTGATCATGCGCTCGGCCAGGTCGCGTTCCTCCTCGCCCAGGCCGCCGCGGCCGAGCACGAGCGCCGTCAGGATGTCCACCTTGACGCCGCTGGCGGTGATCATGTCGTGCTGATGCTCGCCGCGGCCCAGGGTGATGCCGCTGTCGAGCTCCAGCATGCTGTAGGCGACCCGTCCCGGGCGTCTGGACAGGTACTGCTCGATGTCGTGGGCAAGCCGGTCGCGGGCCGCCCTCCCCGCCCTCTTGTCCTGAAATTTCAGGACGCAACGGCCGACCGCGACCGGCGCCTTCCGCACACCGGGCACCTCCGGCAGCCGTCCGGTCGCGCACCCGGCCGCGCCTCCGGCAGCGAGCCCCCAGACCACCACGACAGCCGGCCATCTCCACCACACGCGCAAACCCCCGTGATCGTCACGTCTCGGGGGTTTTGATCACTTTCTGCCCAGTGGCGGCATTGGTCACACCCCGCCCGTCAGGGCAGGAGCACCACCTTGCCGACAGTTCGCCGTCCGGCCAGGTCGGCCACGGCCCGGCCCGCCTCCGCCAGCGGGTACTCGCCGCCCACCAGCGGCCGCAGCCGCCCGGCCGCGGTCAGCGCGAGCAGCTCGCCCAGCGGGGGCCCGACCATCTCCCGCCGCCCCCGCAGCGGACGCAGCCAGAACCCGAGGACGGCGAGGTTGCCCGCGGTGAGCCGGCCGACCTCGACCGGCCGGGCCTGCTCCCCCGACGACGACCCGTAGCTGACCAGCCGCCCGAAGGGGGCCAGCACGGTCAGCGCCGCATCGAAGACCGCGCCGCCCACGGCGTCGAGCACGACGTCCACCGGCCGGTCGCCGTTGGCCTCGATGACGCGCTCGGCGTACCCGTCGGCCGCGCCGTCCACGGCGGCGTCCGCGCCGAGGTCGAGGGCGAGCGAGCGTTTGTCCTCGGTGGAGGCGGTGGCGATCACGCGTCCGGCGCCGAACACCTTGGCGAGCTGCACGGCCAGGCTGCCGACGCCGCCCGCGCCGGAGTGGACGACCACGCTCTCGCCCTCCCTGAGCCGCGCCGACGAGCGCAGCAGGTGCCAGGCGGTGAGCCCCTGGACGAGCAGCGCCAGCGCCTCCCCCGCCCGCAGCGAGCCGGGCACCACCACGACGTCGCCCTCGTCCAGGACGGCCCTGGAGGCGTAGCCGTTGGCGGTGAAGCCCATCACCCGCCGCCCCCGGGGATCGAGCCCGACGACCTCGCTGCCGGGGATGTGCGGCAGGCGGTCGGGGGCGGAGTAGTGGCCGGAGATCTGCCGCACGTCGGCGAAGTTCAGCCCGGCGGCCTCGACGTCGACCAGCACCTGGCCCGGCCCCACGACCGGGTCGGGCACCTCGGCCTCTTCGAGCACCTCCGGGCCGCCGAAGCGGGTGAACTGGATGGCACGCATGAATCCCCCCATTCCGCGCGATACCCCCCAGCGTAGACGTCAGTCTCCGGAGCCGCCCGGCCGGAGGTGCTCGGCGAGGAAGTCCGCGGTGGCGTCCACGGCCTGCGACACGTACGGCTCGCGGTCGTAGAGGTCGATGTGCTGCTTGGCGTCCACCCAGACGAGCCTCTTGGGCTGGTCGAGCCGCTTGAACGCCTCCTCGGCCCCCTCCGGCGGGCAGAACCTGTCGATCACGCCGTGCACGATCAGGGCGGGCTTCGGCGACAGGAAGTCGGCGCCCATCATGTTGTCCATGGTGATCAGCTCGCGCAGCCCGGCCCGGGTCACCGCGTTCCGCCAGGAGGCGGAGGCGCCGCGCTCGGTGCCGTAGTAGGCGAACGGCTCGTCGCCCGGCATCGCGGCCTCGCCCTCCTCGGCCACGGCGGGCAGGTACTCGACCGGGCCGCCCCGGTCCTGCCGTTCCAGCACGCCGGCGAACCCGGCCAGCGCCGCCTGGTAGTCCATGCCGGACCGCATCGTGTACGGGTTGTTGTAGGCCCCGGCGATGCCCGCGAACGCCCGTACGCGCGGGTCGAAGGCGGCGAACCTCAGCGCGTACCCGGCGCCCAGGCAGATGCCGACCGCGCCGATCAGGTCGCCGTCCACCTCGGGGCGCGAGCGCAGCAGCGACACCGCCGCCCGCAGGTCGGCCAGCTTGCCCTGGGGATCCTCGTGCCCGCGCGGCTCGCCGCCGGACTCGCCCCAGTTGCGGTGGTCGAAGGACAGCGTCACGTAGCCGCGCCGGGCCAGCCGTTCGGCGTAGAGGCCGGTGACCTGGTCGCGCACCCCGGTGAACGGCCCGGTGAGCACCAGCCCCGGCCAGGGGCCCGTGCCCTCGGGCGTGCGCAGGTCACCGGTCAGGCGCACGCCGTCGGCGGCGAACTCGACTTTCATGGTGACAAGTGTGCGCCAGGCCCGCGGCGGGCGGGCCCGGCGCCCCCTCGGATCACCGGATCAGGAGTCGAACCCGAGGCCCATCCTGTCGAGCGTGCGCAGCCACAGGTTGCGCTTGCCCTGATGCTGGTCGGCCTGGGCGATCGACCACCGGGTGAACTGGATCACCCCCGACCGGACCGGCTCGGGCGGGAACGGGACCGGCTTCTCCTTGACCATCCGCAGCTCGGTCCGCTCGGTGGCCTCCCCCGACAGCAGGTCCAGCATCACGTTCGCGCCGAACCTGGTGGCCCCGACGCCCATGCCGGTGTAGCCCACGGCGTAGGCCAGCCGGCCGCCGTGCGCCGTGCCGTAGAAGGCGCTGAAGCGGCTGCAGGTGTCGATCACGCCGCCCCAGCGGTGCGTGAAGCGCACCTCGGACAGCTGCGGGAACGTGGTGGCGAAGTGCTCGGCGAGCTTGACGAACGTCTCGTCGCGCTGCTCGTACTCCGGCTTGACCAGGCCGCCGTTGTAGTAGACCGCGTCGTAGCCGCCCCACAGGATGCGGTTGTCGTCGGTGAGCCGGTAGTAGTGGAACTGGTTGCCCGAGTCGCCGACGCCCTGCCGGTTGTGCCAGCCCACCTCGGCGAGCTGGGCCGCGGTCAGCGGCTCGGTCATCAGGGCGTAGTCGTACACCGGGACGACGAAGTGCTTGAGCCTGCGCAGCAGGGGCGGGAAGACCCCCGTGCCCAGCGCCACCCGGCGACCCGTCACCGACCCGTACGGGGTGCGCAGGGTGATCGTCGTGCCGTCGTCGCGCAGCGAACGCACCGGACTGCGCTCGAAGACCCGTACGCCGAGCCGCAGGCACGCCTCGCGCAACCCCCAGGCCAGCCGCGCCGGGTCCAGCATGGCGCAACCGCTGCGCTCCCACAGGCCGCCCAGGTAGGTCGGCGAGTTGACCTCGGCCCGCACCTGCCGCTCGTCCATGGGCACGTAGTCGAGCCCGAGCTCGGAGATCAGGTCCAGGTGTTCGCCCAGCGAGTCGAGCTGCCACGGCTCGGTGGCCACGTGCAGCTCTCCGGTGCGCTCGAAGGAGCAGTCGATGCCGTGCCGCTCCAGCGTGCGCTCGATCTCGTCGAGGTTGTCCACGCCCATGCGTTCGAGGCGGCCGATGTCCTCCGGCCACCGTTCCAGGCCGTTGGCCAGGCCATGGGTGAGGGTCGCCATGCAGAACCCGCCGTTGCGGCCGGTCGCCGCCCAGCCGATCCTGCGTCCTTCGAGCAGGACCACGTCCAGCGAAGGGTCACGTTCCTTGGCCATCAGGGCCGTCCAGAGCCCCGAGAAGCCTCCGCCGACGACGACCAGGTCGGCGTCGGTGTTTCCGATGAGCCGCGCGCGCGGCTCGGGTCTGGCCGGGCTGTCCAGCCAGTACGGCTTGCGCTCCGCGTCAGCCAGCGCCTTCAGCGGATCCACAAATCCCACTTCCCTACGAAAGTCTCAGTTGTTCTTTGTTGATTGCGGGATCCAAAAGCATGATGTGATCACGCGCGGGTTCCCCCCGCCGAAATCCGATCTCGCCTCCCTGTTCTTGGTCGGAATACACCAATCCCCCCGCCGGATCGCGGGGGGAAAGCCTGTTGGAGCAGATCCTAGGCGCGGCGTCTTGCGGCCACCGCGTTCGCCACGGCGATCAGCACACCGATCCCGAAGATGAGCGTACCCATCACGTTGACCTGCGGTGGAATGCCGGTCTTCACCGCACCCACGATCCACAGGGGGAAGGTGACGGTCGAGCCGTTGACGAAGCTCGTCACCACGTAGTCGTCGATCGACAGCGCGAAGGAGAGCATCGCGCCCGCGAGCACGCCCGGCATGATCGAGGGCAGCGTCACCTGCCGGAACGTGCCCCAGGCGGTCGCGCCGAGGTCCTTGGCCGCCTCCTCCAGCGACGGGTCGAGCGTGATGACCCGCGCCCTGACCGTCACCACGACGAAGGAGAGCGAGAACAGCACGTGCGCGAGGATGATCGTGTTGCCGTCGCGCGGCACGTTGCCGGAGACGAACAGCGACAGCAGCGAGGCCCCCATCACCAGCTCCGGCGTGGAGATGGCGGCGAAGACCAGGAAGTTCGTGGCGCCGAGGCCGCGGAAGCGGTGCCGGCCGACGGCCAGGCCCAGCATCGTCCCGATGACGACCGTGATGACGGTGCTGGCCAGGGCGATCACGATGGAGTTGCGCAGCGCCGTGGTCAGGTCGGAGATCTCGAAGAGCTCGCCGTACCACTTGAGGGTGAAGCCCTGCCAGCTCGTGTTCGACTTGCTCTTCTTGTCGTTGAAGCCGAACAGGATCATGACCGCGATCGGCGACGACAGCCACAGGATGATCAGCCAGGTGTAGACGTGCAGCAGGCGGTCGCCGAACCTGCCCCGCGCGCCCCTGCTCATTGCTCGCTCGCCGCTCATCGCGCCGCCGCCTCCAGGACGTTCTCGGTGCCGAGCGCGCGGGCGTAGACGAAGATGCCCACCAGCAGGATCGCCATCAGCGTGAACGACAGCGCCGAGGCGGTCGGGTAGTCGAGGTTGGTCAGGTACTCGGTCTGGATGATGTTGCCGATCATGGTGTTGGCCGTGCCGCCGAGGATCTGCGCGTTGACCGGGTCGGCGGTCGCGGGCACGAACGTCATCAGCACCCCGGCGAAGACGCCGGGCAGCGACAGCGGCAGCACCACCCGGCGGAAGGCCCCGGCGCGGGTGGCGTACAGGTCCTGGGCCGCCTCCACCACCCGCGGGTCCACCCGCTCCAGGGCCACGTAGATCGGCAGGATCATGAACGGCAGGAAGTTGTAGGTGAGCCCGCCCACCACGGCCACGGTCGTGGCCAGCACGTGGAAGCCCTCCGGCAGCAGCCCCCAGCCCTTCAGCGTCCCGAACAGGATGCCGTTGTCGGCCAGCAGGAAGTTCCACGAGATCGTCCGCAGCACGAACGAGACGAAGAACGGCAGCAGCAGCAGGAACAGGTACACCGACTTGCGGCTGCCGCCCTTGAAGGCGATCCAGTACGCCACCGGGTACCCGATCACCAGCATGGCCACCGTGGCCAGGCCGCCGTACAGGAGCGAGCGCAGCAGCTGGTCGCTGTACCTGCCGAGCGCGTCGGCGTAGTTGGAGAAGCTGAACGTCATCGCGTAGCCGTCGATGGCGTTGCCCGTCTGGAGCGAGACCGACGCCATCGCCACCATGGGCACGACCAGGAAGATCGCCAGCCACAGCCAGCTCGGCAGGGCGAGCAGGTAGGGGGTGAGCCGTTTCATGGCTATGCCTGGGTGATCGACTGGAAGATGGAGTTGAACACCTGCTCCTGCTGGGTGGTCAGCGTGGTGTAGGTGCGCAGCTTGGCGTAGTCGGCCTCCGAGGGGAACATGAGCGGACTGTCCACCATGTCCTCCAGGGCCTTCTTGTCCTCGCCCTTGGCCGTCGTGGCCTTCTCGCGCAGGAGGTCCTGCACGGCCGGGATCGGGGTGACGAACTGGATGAACTCATCCAGATCGGCGGCCACCGCGGGCTGGTACAGGTAGTCCATGAGGGTGAGCGCGTCCACGGGGTTGGCCGCGCCCTTGGGGATGAGCATGTTGTCGGTCCAGATCGTGCCGCCCTCCGCCGGCACCACGAACTTGACCGGCTCGCCGGCGAGCTGCCGCTGGAAGACGTCGCCCGACCAGGCCATGGTCAGCCAGACGTCGCCCTTGGAGACCGCGTCGATGTAGCTCTGGTCGTAATATTTCCGGACGATTCCCGCGTCGCGCTGCTGCTTGAGCTTCTCCCCGGCCTTCTTCCAGTCGGCCTCGGTCGACTTCTCCGGATCGACGCCCAGCGCGAACATGCCGAAGTTGCCGATCTCCTGCGCGTCGGCCATCATCCCGACCCGCCCCTTGTACTTGGGGTCGAACAGGGCCTCGATGCTGGTGATGTCGTCCTTGACGTACTTGGTGTTGTACGCGATGCCGGTCACGCCCGAGGTGTAGGGCATCGTGTACTGGTTGCCCGGGTCGTAGGCGCGTTCCTTGTACTTCTCACCGGCGTTGGCCAGGAAGTTCGGCATCCGGCTGTGGTCGAGCGGCACGATGTAGCCGAGCTCGACCATGTGCTGGAGCTGCACGCCGTTGGTCATCACGATGATGTCGTAGCCGAGCGACTGGCCGGCGCGGAGCACGGGGTCGGCCTTGCCGAAGAACTCCGCGTTCTCCTGGATGACCTCCTTGTACTCCACGGAGATCCCGGTGGTCTGGGTGAACTTCTTCAGCGGGGCCTGGTCCTCGGGCATGTACTCGGGCCAGTTGGCGAAGACGAGTTTGCCGTGCTTGCTCTGCTTGGACCAGTAGTCCTGGACGGCGTCGGCCTTCGGAGGGGCGGCCTTCTGACCCTGGACGCCGCAGGCGGCGAGCGCGAGGCCGGCGGCGGACAGGCCGGTGACACGGAAGAAGTCGCGGCGGGTGCGGGGCTGGGTCATGCCCCTCAGGAGGGCGGGGGTGATCTGGCGGGGGTTCATGGGGTGCTATCAACTTCCAATCACGTAAGAATGCTGCGCCTCCCACGACAGCCACACGGAGTCGCCCCGCTCCGCGGTCGCCGTCGCGTCATGCGCGTTCTGCTCGAACACGGTGATGTCGGCCCCGTCGGCGAGCTTCACCGCGTAGCTGTTGGAGGTGCCCAGGTAGACCATCTCCGTGACGGTCCCGGGGACGGCGCTCAGCCCGGGTCCCGGCTCGTCCGCGCAGATCGTGATCTTCTCGGGGCGGACGGTCACCGTCACGTCGCCCTCGTGGTCCGGCACCAGCACCCGGCCGCCGCCGATCGCCAGCACCCCGCCGATCACCGTCCCGGTGATCAGGTTGGAGGTGCCGATGAACCCCGCCACGAACGCGGTGGCCGGCCGTTCGTAGATCTCCCGCGGGCTCGCCAGCTGCTCGACCAGCCCGTCGTTCATCACGGCGATCCTGTCGCTCATGGTCAGAGCCTCGTTCTGGTCGTGCGTCACGTACACGAACGTGATGCCGACCTCGCGCTGGATGCGCTTGAGCTCGATCTGCATGGCCTGGCGCAGCTTGAGGTCGAGCGCGCCCAGGGGCTCGTCGAGCAGCAGCGCCCGCGGCCGGTTGACCAGCGCGCGGGCCAGCGCCACGCGCTGCTGCTGGCCGCCGGACATCTCGCGCGGCCGGCGCTTCTCCCGGCCGGTCAGGTCGACGATCTCCAGCATCTCGCCGACCCGCCGCCGGATCTCCTCCGGCGGCGTCTTGCGCTGCTTCAGGCCGAACGCCACGTTGTCCCACACGCTCATGTGCGGGAACAGGGCGTAGGACTGGAAGACCATGTTGACGTCACGCTTGTTCGGCGGGACGTCGGTGACGTCCTTGCCGTGCAGCCTCACGAGCCCCTTGGTGGGCTCCTCGAAGCCGGCGATCATCCTCATGGTCGTGGTCTTGCCGCATCCGGACGGGCCGAGGAGGGAGAAGAACTCCCCCTCGGCGATGTCCAGCGACACACCCTTGACCGCCTGGACGACCTCGCCGTGCGAGAGGTACTCCTTGACGACGTCCTCAAGCTGAATCGCGGATAGCTCGGTCATGTCCAGGGTTCGTCCTTATTCGCCGATGTAGTGCATGACGTGCTTGACCCTGGTGTAGTCGTGCAGACCGAACACCGACAGGTCCTTGCCGTACCCGGAGTGCTTGAAGCCGCCGTGCGGCATCTCCGAGACGAACGGGATGTGCGTGTTGACCCAGACCACGCCGAAGTCGAGGCGGTTCGACATGCGCATGGCGCGGCCGTGGTCGGAGGTCCACACCGAGCTGGACAGGCCGTACTTCACGTCGTTGGCCTTGGCCAGCGCGTCGGCCTCGTCGGTGAACGTCTGGACGGTGATGACGGGGCCGAAGACCTCGTTCTGCACCATCTCGTCGTCCTGCCGCAGGCCGTCCACGACGGTCGGGGCGAAGAACCAGCCCTTGTCGCCGACCCGGTTGCCGCCGGTGAGCACCTTGGCGTGGCCGGGGACCCGGTCGATGAAGCCCTGGACCCTGGCGAGCTGGTTCTCGTTGTTGAGCGGGCCGTAGAGCGCTTCCTCGTTGCCCAGGTCGCCGGTCACGGTCGCGGCGGCGGCCTCGGTCAGCGCGGCCACGAACTCGTCGTGCACGCTCTCCTGGACGAGCACGCGGCAGGCCGCGGTGCAGTCCTGGCCGGCGTTGTAGAGACCGGCGGTGGCGATGTCGGCGGCGGCCTTGGCGAGGTCCTTGACGTCCTCGAAGACCACGACCGGCGCCTTGCCGCCGAGCTCCAGGTGCACCCGCTTGAGGTCGTCGGCGGCGCTCTTGGCGACCGCCATGCCCGCGCCGACGGACCCGGTGATCGCCACCATGGCGGCGGTCGGGTGGCCCACGACGAGCGCGCCGGTCTCGCGGTCGCCGGTGACGACGTTGAAGACGCCGGGCGGCAGCACCGAGCCGACGATCTCGGCCAGCTTGAGCGTGGAGGCCGGGGTGGTGTCCGACGGCTTGAGGACGATCGTGTTCCCGGCGGCCAGCGCCGGGGCGATCTTCCACACGGCCATCATCATCGGGTAGTTCCAGGGGGTGACCTGGCCGACGACGCCGATGGGCTCGTGCCTGATGACGCTGGTGTGCTCGGCGAGGAACTCCCCGGCCGTGGGCCCCTCCAGGGTGCGCGCGGCGCCGGCGAAGAAGCGGAAGTGGTCGGCCGCCACCGGCGTCTCGTCCTCGGCCATGCGGGCGCGGGGCTTGCCGGTGTTGAGGCACTCGGCCTCGTTGATCTCGTCGGCCCGGGCGTCGATCGCGTCGGCGACCTTGAGCAGCAGGTTCGCCCGCTCACCGGGGGTGGTCCGACCCCACGACTCGAACGCGGCGGCCGCCGCGGCGTAGGCCGCGTCGACGTCCTCGACGCCGGAGATCGGGGCCTGAAGGTAGGCCTCTCCCGTGCAAGGGTCGATGATGTCGGAGAACCGGCCGCTCTGGGCGTCCACGAACTCACCGTTGATGAAGTTCTGCAGACGGGTGGTCAATGCACGACCTCCTCGTTGAGGTGGCTGAGATGCCGCGACTCTTACAGAGCAGATGCATCTGGACAAGGGATTTCGTGGTGAAGATATCAAATTGCTACGAATTCGCTTGACACACCGCCAAGAACTGACAACATGTCGCACCAGGACGGCAATCGAGCGGGAACGCCCCCGTAACGCCGGACCGCTAGGAGGATTCCTCTGACATGACGACGCCGCCCCGCGTACGACGAAACAACGCCAGTTCCGGGCCCGTCGTGCTCGACGATCTCTCCAAGCAGATCATCGAGCAGCTCCAGTCAGACGGGCGCATGCCCTACGCGGCGATCGGCAAGGCCGTCGGGCTCTCCGAGGCCGCGGTCCGTCAGCGCGTCCAGCGGTTGCAGGACGCCGGGGTGATGCAGATCGTCGCGGTCACCGACCCCCTCACCCTCGGCTTCCCCCGCCAGGCGATGATCGGGGTCAACTGCGAGGGCGACCTGGAGTCGGTGGCCGACGAGCTGTCGGCCATCGAGGAGATCGACTACGTGGTGCTCACGGCGGGCTCCTTCGATGTGATCGTCGAGGTGGTCTGCGAGGGCGACGGGCACCTGCTGGAGATCCTCAGCAAGATCCGGGCCATCCCCGCCGTCCGGGCCACCGAGTCGTTCGTGTACCTGAAGCTGCGCAAGCAGACGTACTCCTGGGGCACGCGCTAACCGATCCGCGCCACGGCCCGCACGGGCGCGCCGTCGGCGCCGTCGAGCCGCAGCGGCATCATCCAGACCTCGATCGGCCGCCCCCGGGCCTGGGCGTCGAGCAGCCGGTCGAGGCCGGTGAGGTTCTCGGCGATCACGGCGTGCGCCCCGCACAGGACGCGGTGGGCCGGGAAGTCGTCGGCCGGCGTCGGATCGACGCTCAGCGCGTCGATGCCGACCGTGCGCACACCCCGCTCGACCAGCAGCGTGGCGGCCTCCTCGGTGAGGAAGGGATGGCCCAGGTAGGACTCGCCGCCCCAGTGGGCCGACCAGCCGGTCGCGACCAGCACGATCGGCGCCTGGCCGCCGGACGGCCAGGCCGGCCGGGCCGGGCCGTCGAGCAGCCCGGCCCCGATCGGCGACCGGGGCGCGAGCCCCCGGGCGTCGGCCACCACGGCGGGCCCGGCGAAGCGGGACAGCGGCAGGTCGCCGAGCGCCGGCAGCGCGTCGTCGATGTGGAAGGGGGCGTCGACGTGGGTGCCCGACTGCGAGCCGAGGTGCAGGCCCAGCACGTTGACGCCGTCGCGGGCGACGGTGAGCGCCGGGGCGAGCGAAACCTCGGGGTCGCCCGGATAGACCGGCATCCCGGTCTCGACGGGCACCGACAGGTCGACGAGTTCCATCACGCCATCGATTCTGCCGCGTCCACGATGGGCAGGATCGGCGTGTCGGCCGAGCGCACCAGGCGCGGGCCCCGGGGGCCGTACACCTCGCGCGGTTCGGGGAAGAGCGCGAGCAACGCCAGGTAGAGCACGGCCGCGACCGCGAGGCCCAGCGGCAGCGAGACGTCCACGCCGCCGGCCAGGTCGCCCAGCGGCCCGACGAACTGGCCGGGCAGGTTCACGAACATCAGCGCCACGGCGGCCGCGAGCAGCCACGCCGTGAGGCCGCGCCAGTTCCAGCCGTGGGTGAACCAGTACCGCCCGCCGCGCTGCCGCCGGTTGAAGACCTGCAGGGCGTCGGGGTCGTACCAGCCTCTGCGGGTCACGTAGCCGAGCATCATGATCACCATCCAGGGGGCGGTGCAGGTGATGATCAGCGTGGCGAACGTGGAGATGCTGGCCGTCAGGTTGGCCGCGAAGCGCCCGACGAAGATGAACACGATCGACAGGGTGCCGATGAAGACGGTCGCCTGCACCCGGGAGAAGCGCGGGAACACGCTGGAGAAGTCGAGCCCGGTCCCGTACAGGGAGGTGGTGCCGGTGGACATGCCGCCGATCAGCGCGATCAGGCAGACCGGGACGAAGTACCAGGCCGGCGAGATCGCCAGCAGCCCGCCCACGTAGTTGGGCGCGGCCGGGTCGACGTACTCGGCGGCCTTGGCGGCGATGATCGAGGCGGTGGCCAGCCCGAAGAAGAACGGCAGGATGGTGGCGATCTGCGACAGGAAGGCCGCCGCCATCACGCGGGAGCGCGGGGTCGAGGCCGGGATGTAGCGGGACCAGTCGCCCAGGAAGGCGCCGAAGGACACGGGGTTCGACAACACGATCAGCGCCGCGCCGATGAACGACGGCCAGAACAGCGGGTCGCCGGCCGCCAGCGTCCCGGGATAGGACGGGTCGAAGTCCCCGGCGAAGGCGAACAGCCCGAGCACGAACAGCAGCGACGCCGCCGCGACCGCGATCTTGTTGACGAACAGCATGAAGCGGAAGCCGTACACGCAGACCACGAGGACGAGCAGGGCGAAGACGGCGTAGGCCACCCCGTAGGACAGGTCGGTGTCGGGCAGCCCGACGAGCCGGTGCGCGCCGCCCACCAGCGCGTCGCCGGACGACCAGACCGAGATCGAGAAGAACGCGATGGCGGTCAGCAGCGACAGGAACGAGCCGACCACCCGGCCGTGCACGCCCAGGTGGGCCGAGGAGGAGACGGCGTTGTTGGTGCCGTTGAGCGGCCCGAACAGCGACAGCGGGGCCAGGATCAGCGCCCCGACCACCAAACCGAGCACGGTGGCCGCGAGCCCCTGCCAGAACGACAGGCCGAACAGGATGGGGAAGGCGCCCAGCACGCAGGTGGCGAACGTGTTCGCGCCCCCGAAGGCGACCCGGAACAGGTCGAACGGCCCCGCGGTGCGGTCGGCGTCGGGGATGCGCTCGACGCCGTAGGTCTCGATCTCGGTGATGCTCATGTCTTCTCCTGCATCGCCAGCAGGCTGACGAGGTCGTAGGCCACGTGGGAGGCGGCGACCGAGGTGATCTCGGCGTGGTCGTAGGCGGGGGCCACCTCGACCACGTCGGCCCCGATCAGGCGGCAGCCGGCCAGACCGCGGAGGATCTCCAGCAGCTCCCGGCTGGTCAGCCCGCCGGCCTCCGGCGTGCCGGTGCCGGGGGCGTGGGCGGGGTCGAGCACGTCGATGTCGACGGAGACGTAGAGCGGTCGGTCGCCGACGCGCTGCCGCAGCACGTCGATGACCTCGTCCAGGCCGCGGCGGAGCACGTCGGCGGCGGTCAGGATGCCGAAGCCGAGCCGCCGGTCGTCCTCCAGGTCCTTCTTGCCGTACAGCGGGCCCCGGATGCCGACGTGGCTCAGCGCCTCGGTGTCGAGCAGGCCCTCCTCGACCGCCCGGCGGAAGGGGGTGCCGTGGGTGTACTCGGCGCCGAAGTAGGTGTCCCAGGTGTCGAGGTGCGCGTCGAAGTGCAGCAGCGCCACCGGGCCGTGCTTCCTGGCCGCCGAGCGCAGCAGCGGCAGCGCGATCGTGTGGTCGCCGCCGATGGTGACCAGCCGGGCGTCCAGCTCGTCGGCCGCGGCCTCGATGGTCTCGACGGCCTCGCCGATGTCGAACGGGTTCGCCGCGATGTCACCGGCGTCGGCGACCTGGACGCGCTCGAACGGCGAGACGTCCAGCCCCGGATGGTAGGGCCGCAGCAACCGGCTGGCCTCCCGTACGGCGGCGGGGCCGAACCGGGCGCCCGGACGGTAGGACACGCCCGCGTCGAAGGGCACGCCCACGACGGCCACGTCCGCCCGCTCGACCTGGTCGAGCCGGGGCAGCCGGGCGAAGGTGGCGGGCCCGGCGAAACGCGGGACCCGAGAGGAGTCAACGGGACCGATGTGCATGCTCGTCAGTGTTCGTCACGCCTCTGACCTGCGGCAATTGTTACTCCCACAAAGTAATACGGTGTGTGTTGTGGCTGACCACAAGCTGACGGTCGAAGACCTTCTCCGCTCCCCCGCTCTCCAGCTCCGCGTGCTCGCCGGCGAGGCCGGGCTGTCCCGCTCGGTCTCGTGGGCGCACGTCAGCGAGCTGGCCGATCCGACGCCCTGGCTGCTCGGCGCCGAGGTCATCATGACGACCGGGCTCGCCCTGCCGCGCCCGGCCGCCCGGCAGCGCGCCTACCTCGAACGCCTCGACGACGCGGGGGTCTCGGCGCTCGCCCTGTCGGCCCAGTTGCACGTCCCGCCGCTGCACCAGGCGTTCTTCGAGGCCGCCGAGGAGCGCGGCATGCCGGTGCTGGAGGTGCCGCTCGCGGTGCCGTTCATCGCCGTCTCGCAGGAGGTGGCGGCGGCGCTCCAGGAGGACGCCAGCCACCGGCTGGGCGCCCAGCTCCAGGTGTTCGGCGCGCTGCGCTGGCTGGCCGCCGAAGACCTCGACACCGTCACCCTGTTCAAGCGCCTGGAACGGCTGTCCGGCTACGACGTCTATCTGTGCACGCCGCAGGGCCGGCCGTTGCTGCCCGGCGTGCCGGTGCCGGCGCTCGACGTCCTGCCCGCCGAGCCCGACGCGCCGCCCACGATCCCGGGCGGCTTCGCGCTGCCGGTGCCGGCGCCCGGCGGCCCCGCCGGGTTCCTGGTGGCCTTCGAGCGGGAGGGCGCGCGGCCCGCCGGGCTGGCCGTGGTCCAGCACATCGCCACCGTGGCCGCCCTCCAGGTCGCCATGGCCAGGCACGAGCGCGAGACGCTGCGCCGCGAGGGCGCCGAGACGCTGGCCGAGCTGCTCCAGGACGTGCTCGACCCGCCCGCGGCCCGGCGCCGGCTGGCCAGGATGGGCCTGCCCCTGGAGACCGGGTCGGTGCTGCTGGTCGTGCGGCACGCGCCCGACGACGCGCTGCGCCGGGCGGTGGGCGAGCTGCCGCACCTGCTGCTGCGGCGCGGCGACGACCACTACCTGCTGGGGCCGCCCGAGCTGGGGCCGGCGGTGGCCGCCGTGCCCGGGGTCAGCGCGGGGGTGAGCCGGCCGTTCCCGCCGGGCGAGTCGTTGCGGGTCGCCCAGCGCGAGGCCGTGTGGGCGGCCGCGCACGCCGCCGAGTCGGGCAAGGCGCTGGTCCACTACGGCGACGACACCACCGGCCGCTGGCTGCCCGACGACCCCTCGACGCTGTCGGCCCTGGTCGACCACGTGCTGGGCGAGGTGCTGGCCTACGACGAGGCCCACGACTCGCGGCTGTTGTTGTCGGTGCGCACGTGGATGGAGCGCAACCGCCACGTCGAGGACGCGGCGGCGGCGCTGCACGTCCACCCCAACACGCTGGCCTACCGGCTGCGCCGGTTCGCCGCGCTGAGCGGGCGCGACCTGTCGTCCAGCGCGGCGTTCGCCGAGGTCTGGCTGGCCGTGCGCGCGGCCCGCCAGCTCGGCCTGTGCTAGGGCCGCGGGGTCAGCGGAGCTGGACGGTGGCGATCTCCCACGGCCTCAGCGGCAGCCTGAGGGTGCCGTCCGCCGTCTCCAGCGGCTCGCCGGGGCTGCCGGTCAGGCCGGCCCGCCTGGCCCGGGTGAAGGCCCCCCGCACCACGGCCTCGGTGCCGGACGCGGTGAGCGCCACCAGGCGCAGCTCGTGCCAGTCGTCGCGGCGGCGCAGCGAGCTCATCGTCACGCCCTGACCGGACACCGACAAGCCGTGCGCCGCCGGCGGCGGGGTCAGGTCGCGGTCGCCGCCGCCCGGCACCACCAGCAGGTCGTGCCGGTACAGCTCCGCCTGCGGCGGCACGTCCCGCCAGTCCATGTACGGCATCAGCGCCAGCGACACGGTGTGCGGCCCGCGTGACTGCGCGGCGGGGGTCGGCAGTTGCGGGCCGGCGGGCTCGGGGCGCAGCCTGTTGTGGTTGCGCGACAGGTAGCCGACCGAGCGCAGCAGCGTGAGCGCCAGCTCGTACCCGTCGTCCAGCAGCTCGTACTCGGTGACGTGCTCCAGCAGCGCGGCGACGCCGCCGGCGGCCACCCAGCCGGAGGCGGGGAAGGTGGGCAGCGGGGTCTCGCCGCAGCCGCCCTCCGCCTCCAGCTCCCGCCGCACGATCGCGAACTGCCCCTCGGCCAGCGAATGGTCGGCCCGCCTGGGCAGCGGCACGTGCAGCCGCACCCGGTGGTCCGCGCACCGGTTGTCGAACGACACCCGCAGCCGGACGAACGGCTCGCCCGCCCGCAGCTCGACCCGCATGGTGACCACGACGTCCTCGGTCGCGCCGGTCCGCGCGGGCGGCGGCAGCTCCGGCGTGTTCGGGACGGCCTCGCCCGCCGCCGGCCACAGGTAGACCCGGGTGATCTCCACGGCGGCGACGAGCGGGCCGCCTTCGATGATCTCCGCCTCGATCGAGATGGGCTCGGACACGACCAGGTCGTCGGCGGGGGGCGCGTGGTTGTAGGTGTCGCCGGAGTCGCCGCCGTCCTCGATGCGGCCCACGCCGGTGATCGTCCGGCCGTCCTCGCCGAACAGGCCGAGGGTGCCGTCGGGCTCGATCTCGACCCGCAGCAGCCCGTTGTCCATCACCCTGCCGCTGACCTTGATGGGCAGGACGCCGGTGTCGGAGGAGAGCCAGCAGTCCTGGTGGTGGCCGTTGTTGCGGACCTCCGCCAGCGGAGCGGGGTACGTGGGCTCGGGCGGGCCGGGGCGCAGGCTCGTGTGGCCGAGCGCGGGCACCTCGACGAAGGCGGCGACCGTGCTCCGGATCTCGGCCTCGACGCGGACGTGGGTCACGCCGTCGAGCGCGCGGCGCACCTCGGCCTGGTCGAACGGCCCGCGCGGCTCCCTGCCCACGGTGATGAGGAGGGTGTCGTCGAACACCTGCCAGCCGACGATGTGCTGGCCGTACAGCTCGGTGCCGTGCACGAAGCCCAGCACGGTGAGGGGGTCGATGCGCTCGTCCAGCAGCAGCACCGGCGCGCTGTCGAGGGGCTGGGTGGGCACCGCCGCGCCGGCGGGGTCCACCAGCGGCCCGCTGCCGCCGGCCACGTCGGCGATCACCACGCCGCTGCGCACGGCCGGCGTCGGGTTGACGACGAGCACGCCGTCGGCCGGCACCGCCGCCGCCAGCCGCGTGGTCACCATGTCGCGGACGGCCTGCCCGAGCTGCTCGGCCTCGGCGATGCGGGCGGCGACCTGCTGGGCGGTCTCGTCCACGCCGCAGCCGGTGACCGAGTCGTGGCCGCTGGCCTCCACCAGCCGCCGCCAGGCCATGTCGAGGAACCGGCCGGGCCACGGGCTGCCCCAGAGCGTGGCCAGGGGCTCGGCGTAGCGCTCGACCATGCGCTCGGCCCGGCCCATGGCCTGCTTGACGGCGGCGCGGACGGAGATGACGCCGGGCAGGATGTTGGCGCGGGCGTGCGAGCGCAGCTCGCCGACGACCTGCGGCAGCCCTGCGGTGTCACCCGAGAATTTCTCGATATATCCAGACAAGGTGTCCATGCGGGCGCCAACGGCCGCCACCATCTCCGGCAACCCGCGCACGGGGGCCGAGTGGTCGGCGCCGTACATGGCCAGCAGCTCGCCCTCGGGGCCGTGCCAGGCGCGCATGGCGGCGACGAACTCCGCCGCCCGCTCCTCCAGCCCCTTGGCGTCGGAGAACAGGTGGGCGCCGTTGCCGTAGCCGCCCTCGGGCAGGTACTGGGTGCGGATCGCGGTGCCGTCGGGGGCCACCCAGGCGAAGGCGTCGGTCGTCACCGACGCCGGCACCCCCCGGTAGACGCAGGCGTGCTCCAGACCGGCCAGCCGCAGGATCTGCGGCATCTGGGCGGTGTGACCGAACATGTCCGGCAGGTAGCCCACCCGCATCGCGCCGCCGAGCTCGTCCGCGCCGGCCAGCCCGAGTTCGAGGTTGCGCACGATGTTCTCGCCCGAGCACAGGAACTCGTCGAGCAGGATCTGCCACGGCCCGACCGCCAGCCGTCCGGACGCGACGAGCGCCGCGACGCGGTGCCGGTTCTCCGGGCGCACCTCCAGGTAGTCGTCCACGCAGGCGAGCTGGCCGTCGAGGGTGAAGTGGTAGGCGGGCTCGCGTTCCATGGTGTCGAGCACCTCGTCGAGGAGGTCCACCAGCCGCAGCCTGAAGCGCTGGAACGGCTCGTACCACTCCCTGTCCCAGTGCGTGTGCGGTACGACCACTATGTCCATGCCGCCGCCTCCCCTCCGATGGGCAGCCGATGCTGGACGGCGTAGCGGGCGGCGATCCGCTGAGCCGTCACGATGTCCTCCAGTGCGCCGGCCGCGTCGGTGAGCGGCGGGCTGCCATCGTTCACATAAGCATGGAAGGCCGTCAGTTGTACCTCGAACGCCTCGGTCACCTGGCGGTGTTCGGCGCGGGTCTCGGCCCCGGAGACCACGGTCAGGGTGGTGGGCGCGTTCATCAGGTAGGGCGTGGGGAAGACCAGTTCCAGCGTGCCCCCGTCGTGGTGGATCGCGACGGTCTCGCGGTAGGCGGGGTAGCCGTCCAGGTAGTGCCAGCGGATGTGGAACCGGCCCGCCACGGGCAGCGGCCCGGAGATCTCCACGGAACCGGGCGCCGGCCCCCAGCTGTCCACGTGCGCGATCTCCCGCGGCGCTCCGGTGAAGCGCCGCAGCAGGGACAGGTCGTGGCAGATCGAGCCCAGGGAGACCGCGTACACGTTGCGCAGCGACTCGGGGGCGGCCTGGCCCAGCGCCCGGGAGACGAGCGCGTCCTCGGTCTCGCGCAACGAGCCGAGCACGCCGGGATCGACGTCGCCGGCCCGCGCCAGGTTCGCGAACGCCAGCTGCGACTCCCCGCTGGGATGCAGCACGGTCACCTCGACCGACCGGACGGCCGCCGGGCCGCCCAGCTCCTCCAGCAGCGCGACGGCCCGGCGCACGGCCGGGTCGTACTGCTTCATGTAGCCGACCATCAGCCGCCCCTCGGGCAGCGCCGCCACCTCCGCCCTGGTCAGCGCGAGCGGCTTCTCGCACAGCACGGCGTACCCGGCGGCCAGCGCCCGGCGCACGGTCTCGCCGTGGGAGCCGGAGGCCAGCACCACCACGGCCTCGAACCCGCCGTCGGCCAGCATCTTCGCCAGGGAGGTGTAGCGCCGGGGCGCGCCCAGCCGGTCGCCGACGACGTCGGCCAGCGTGCGCGACAGGTCGCAGACGGCGCTCACCTGGAACAGGTCCCGCCGCCTGGACAGCAGCGGCACGTAGACCGCCTGGGTGACGGCCCCGCACCCGACCAGCGCGATCCTCACAGGCCCAGCTCCCTCAGCCGCTCGCGGTTGGCCGCCTGGTCGGCGATGTTCCGCCCGACCGGGCGGCGGCCCGGCATGGTGTCCTGCTCGACCACGATCCAGCCCTCGTAGCCGATGGCGTCGAGCGCCGCCACGACCCCGGGCAGGTCGAGCTCGCCGTCGCCCAGACGGGTGAAGCCGCCCCTGGCCATCAGCTCGCGCAGGTCGGCGCCGTCGTCCAGGGCGGCGGCCAGGATCCTGGTGTCGCCGTCCTTGACGTGCACGTGCCCGACGCGGCCGGCCCACGCGCGCAGCGCCGCGACCGGGTCTCCGCCGGCCAGCAGCAGGTGGCCGGTGTCCAGGCAGAGCTGGACGTCGGTCAGCTCCAGAAGGCGCTCGACGTCGTCGGGGGTCTCGACGTAGGTGCCGAGGTGGTGGTGGAAGGCGGGTTCCAGGCCGCGTTCGCGGCAGCGGTCGGCGGCGTCCTGGACGCGGGCGGCGTACCCGGGCCAGTCGGCGGCGGGCAGCCCGGGGACGCTCCCGCCGGGCCTGGCGAACCTCTCGGGCGAGCCCGAGCAGGCCAGCGTGGGCCGCGGCGCGAAGAGGGCGGGCGCCTGCGGCGCGGCGGCGAACACGTCGAGCGCCGCCTCCAGCGCGGGCAGCCCCCGCCGGTACGCCTCGGCGTCGCCGTAACGCAGGTCGACCCAGCCGCCGGCGAGCAGCAGGCCGTGCGCCGACAGCCGGGCGGCCAGGCCGGGGCCGGTGCCGAGATAGCCGATGGGCCCCGAGTCGATGCCCGCGTAACCGGCCTCGGCCAGCGCGCGGACCATCTCGTCGGGGCCCAGGGGCGGCGGCGCGTCGCTGAGCTCGAACACGCCGAAGCTCACCGGCGCGTTCGCGACTCTCCTCACTCGCATAGGGCGATCACCTCGTTCTCGTGGGTCTCCAGGCGGTGGCGTCCCTCGGTCGCGGGAAGCAGCGCCCGCTCGCCGCGTACGACCTGGCGGGCGCCGCCGGGGCGGACCAGCACCAGGCCGTCGGCGTCGAGCGCGAGCAGCTCGTCGCCCAGCCGGAGCAGCAGCGGCGCGTCCGGTGCCGCCGAGACCGCGGTGCGCCCGGCGCGCACGCCGTCGAGCACCGCGCCCGGCTCCTCGGCCAGCACCCACGTGGTCGGCGCGCCCGGCAGGCCGTCGCTGCCGGGCCGGTGGAAGTCGCTGCCGCCGATCGCCACCACGTCGTCGCGCCAGGCGTCGGCCCAGGCCAGCGGCGCGCCCCAGCGACGGTCCCACCACCCGGAGCTCCACACCTCGGCCACCCTCGGACGCTCGCCGACCGGCAGCAGCCAGGCGCAGTCGCCGCCCAGCGGGTGGTTGATCGAGATCAGGCCGCCGGCGCGCCCGGCGTGCTCGGTCCAGGAGTCGGCGGGCCGCCGGAAGTCCACCCAGCCGACCTCGCCGAACACGTTGGCGTGGCCGCGGTCGGTGGTGACCTCCTGGCCGGGGATGAGCGTGACGCCGCGGTCGGTCGCGCGCAGCCAGGGGTGGTGGCTGACGGTGTTGTGGTCGGTGACCGCCAGGAAGTCGAGCCCCCGGCCGCGGGCCAGCTCGGCCAGCTCGGCGACGGTGAGCGCGCCGTCGCTGTGGACGGTGTGCGCGTGGAAGTCACCGGCGAACCAGCGCAACCCGCCGACGTCGGGCACGTCCCTGCGCGGCGGCCGTTCGCCGGGCGGCGGCTCGGCGGCGACCGGCTCCGGCGGGGCCGTGCGCGCGGCCGAGATCTCCAGGCTGAAGTCGAGCCCCTGCGGCGGCACGCGGTGCAGCCCGAGCCACACGTGCCAGGTGCCGGGCTCGGGGACGCCGGGCAGGTAGCCGGGGGTGGCCCAGCCGCGGGTGATCGTGAACTCCGAGCGCGCGCCTCCCGACCAGCCGCGGAAGCCGCCCGGCGAGCCGCAGCCGAGGTCGAGCACGCCCTGCGACCGGTCGTAGTCGAGCCGCACGGTGACGGACTCCGACCCGGCGGGCACCTCGAAGGGCACCTCGCGCAACGACCGCTCCAGCCGGTCGTCGAGGCTCCAGTGGCCTTTCACGCCGGTCCGCCCTTGCCTGAGGCGGGACGGAAAGAGAGCTTGGTGATGTGCTGTTCGTGATGGACGCCGTTGGGGACGAACATGAGCGAACCTCCTCACCGCCCGACACTACAGAAGTGAGGTGACGGTGGCCCGTCCTGAAGGATCATCAACAACATAGCGGACATCCTTATGTCATGACAATATGCCATAGTGTCGAGGTAGGGTGCGTCCTCTGGAGGTGCGTTGTACGACCTGATCACGATCGGCCGCTGCGGCGTCGACGTCTATCCGCTGCAGACCGGCGTCGGGCTGGCCGACGTCGAGACCTTCGGCAAGTTCCTCGGCGGCAGCCCGACCAACGTCGCCGTCGCGGCGGCGCGGCACGGGCTGCGCTCGGCGGTGATCACCGCGGTGGGCGCCGACCCCTTCGGCGCGTACGTCCGGCGGGCCATCCGCGACTTCGGCGTGGACGACGCCTACGTGACCGTCATCGAGGGCCCGGCCACCCCGGTCACGTTCTGCGAGATCTTCCCGCCCGACCACTTCCCCATCTGGTTCTACCGCGGCGAGCACCCGCCCGACCTGCGCCTCACCCCCGGCCACCTCGACCTCGACGCCATCCGCTCGACCGGCCTGTTCTGGTTCTCCCTCACCGGCCTGAGCAAGGAGCCGAGCCGCGCCGCCCACGCCGCCGCCCTGTCGGCCCGCACCTCCGGCTGGACCGTGTTCGACCTCGATCACCGTCCGGCGCTGTGGGAGTCCCGTGCGGCCGCCCGCGCGGCGGCGCGCGAGGCGCTGCCGCACGCGAACGTGGCCGTCGGCAACCTGGACGAGGTGGAGACCGCCGTGGGCGTGCGCGAGCCGGAGGCGGCGGCGCAGGCCCTGCTCGACGCCGGGGTCGAGGTGGCGATCGTCAAGATGGGCCCGGACGGCGTCCTGGCCCGCACCGCCGCCGAGACCGTCGTGGCCGAGCCGGTCGAGGTGAAGGTGGTCAACGGCATTGGGGCCGGGGACGCGTTCGGCGGCGCCGTCTGTCTCGGGCTGCTGCGCGGCTGGCCGCTGGAGCGCACGATCCGCTTCGCCGGCGCCGCCGGCGCGTTCGTGGCCGCCCGGCTGGCCTGCGCCGACGCCATGCCCACCACCGACGAGGTGCACGAGCTGCTGAACGAGGTGCCCAGGTGAGCGACCTCACGCTGCCCATGACCGCCCGCTACGAGTGGCTCACGCGGATCCGCGCGACCCGCCCCGAGGAGATCGCCGCGGCCGCCGCACGCCGGCAGCGCCGCCGGATGCCGGGGCCCGACGAGCGGCTGCTGATCATCGCCGCCGACCATCCGGCCAGGGGCGCCCTGTCCGTACGCGACCGCCCGCTGGCCATGGGCAGCCGCCACGACCTGCTCGACCGCCTCCAGGCGGCCCTGGCCCGGCCCGGCGTGGACGGCATCCTCGCCTCCCCGGACGTCCTGGAGGACCTGCTGCTGCTCGGCGCGCTGGAGGGCAAGCTGGCCTTCGGCTCGATGAACCGGGGCGGCCTGCAGGGCTCGGTGTTCGAGCTGGACGACCGGTTCACCGGCTTCGACCCCGAGGCCATCGACACGATGCGCCTCGACGGCGGCAAGATGTTGTGCCGCATCGACCCCGGCGACCACGCGACGGCCGCCACCCTGGAGTCGTGCGCCCACGCGGTGACCGGGCTGGCCCGCAGGCGGCTGGTGGCCATGGTGGAGCCGTTCTGGGCGGCGCGCTCGGAGTCCGGCGTGCTGCGCAACGACCTGTCCCCCGACGCGGTGATCCGCTCGATCAGCGTCGCCCAGGCGCTCGGGGCCACCTCGGCCCACACCTGGCTGAAGATCCCCGTGGTGGCCGAGATGGAGCGGGTGATGGCCGCGACCACGCTGCCCACCCTGCTCCTCGGCGGCGACCCGCCCGACATCGGCACGGCCTACGCCGACTGGCACCGCGCGCTGGCCCTGCCCGGCGTGCTCGGCCTGGTCGTCGGCCGCGCCCTGCTCTACCCATCCGACGACGACGTGGCGACGGCGGTGGACGGCGCCGCCGCCCTGGTACGAGAGGCACACACATGACCTACCTGCCCTACGGCAAGGCCGCCGGCGGCCCTTGGTCGGTGGAGATCACCCCCTCGCTGGCCGGCTGGACCTACTCCGGGCTGCGCGTGGCGGACCTGACCGGCACGCCGCTGTCGTTCGGCACCGGAGAGGAGGAGATGATCGTCCTTCCGCTGTCGGGGTCGTGCACGGTCGAGGTCGGCGGTGAGACGTTCGTGCTGGCCGGGCGCGGGTCGGTGTTCGAGGGGCCGAGCGACTTCGCGTACCTGCCGATCGGCGTCCAGGTCACGCTGAGCGGCGCCGGACGCGTCGCGCTGCCGTCTGCCCGCGCGACCCGGTCGCTGCCGCCGCGCCACGTGCCCGCCTCCCGGGTGCCGGTGGAGATCAGGGGCGCGGGGCAGGCCAGCCGGCAGGTGAACAACTTCTGCGCCCCCGGCGTGTTCGACTGCGACAAGCTCATGGCCGTCGAGGTGCTGACCCCGGGCGGCAACTGGTCGTCCTACCCGCCGCACAAGCACGACACCCCGAACCCGGGCGAGGCCGTGCTGGAGGAGGTCTACTACTTCGAGGTCGCCGGCGACGGGCCCGGCTACCAGCGCGTCTACTCCTCCGAGCGGGGGCAGGTGGACACGCTGGCCGAGGTCTCCTCCGGCGACGTCGTGCTGGTGCCCTACGGCTACCACGGGCCGTCCATGGCCGCCCCCGGCTACGACCTGTACTACCTCAACGTGCTGGCGGGGCCGGCGGAGGAGCGTTCGATGGCGTTCTGCGACGATCCCCGTCACGCCTGGATCCGCTCCTCCTGGACGGGCCAGGACGTCGACCCGAGGCTGCCGTTCGGAGGGCACGCATGATCCGGTTGACCGTCGCGCAGGCCGTCGTGCGCTTCCTGGCCGCCCAGTGGAGCGAGCGCGACGGCGAGGAGCGCCGCTTCTTCGGCGGCTGCTTCGGCATCTTCGGCCACGGCAACGTCGCCGGGCTCGGCCAGGCGCTGGCCACCGCGGGCGACGACCTGCCCTACTACCTGGCCCGCAACGAGCAGGCCATGGTGCACACGGCCGCCGCCTACGCCCGGGCCGCCGACCGGCTGGCCACGCTGGCCTGCACGACGTCGATCGGCCCCGGCGCGACCAACATGATCACTGGCGCGGCCGGCGCGACGATCAACCGGCTGCCCGTGCTGCTGCTGCCCGGCGACGTCTTCTCCACCCGTGCCGCCAACCCGGTGCTCCAGGAGCTGGAGGACCCGCGTTCGTACGACATCTCGGTCAACGACTGCTTCAAGCCGGTCTCGCGGTACTGGGACCGGATCAACCGCCCCGAACAGCTCCCGTCCGCGCTGACGGCGGCCATGCGGGTGCTCACCGACCCGGTCGAGACCGGCGCGGTGACGCTGGCGCTGCCGCAGGACGTGCAGGCCGAGGCGTACGACTGGCCCGAGGAGCTGTTCGCCCGCCGGGTGTGGCACGTGCCGCGCCCGCGCCCCGAACGTGCCGCGCTGGCCAGGGCGGCCGAGGTGATCAGGACGGCGGCCCGCCCGCTGATCGTCTCGGGCGGCGGGACGATCTACAGCCGGGCCACCGCCGAACTGGCCGCCTTCGCCCAGGCGCACGGCATCCCGGTCGCCGAGACCCAGGCCGGCAAGGGATCGCTGCCGCACGGCCATCCGCTGGCGGTGGGCGCGGTGGGCGCGACCGGCACCACCGCCGCCAACACGCTGGCCCGCGAGGCCGACGTGATCATCGGGGTCGGCACCCGCTACAGCGACTTCACCACGGCGTCGAGGTCGCTCTTCGCCGCGGACGCCAGGTTCGTCAACGTCAACGTCGCCGCCTTCGACGCCGCCAAGCTGTCGGGGCTGCACCTGGTCGCCGACGCCCGCGAATGCCTGACCGACCTGGTCGCGGCCGTCGCCGGCCGGCGCTCAGACGACGCCTGGACGGCCAGGGCCGCCGCGCTCTCCCGGGAGTGGGACGCGCAGGTGGACCGGGCGTACGCGCTCGACGGCTCCCCGCTGTCGCAGGCGGCGATCATCGGCGCCGTGAACGCGGCGGCGGGCCGGGACGGCGTCGTGGTGTGCGCGGCCGGTTCCATGCCGGGCGACCTGCACAAGTTGTGGCGGCCGAGCGGCCCCGGCGGCTACCACGTCGAGTACGGCAACTCCTGCATGGGCTACGAGATCGCGGGCGGCGTCGGCGTCAAGCTGGCCGCGCCGGAGCGCGAGGTGTTCGTCCTGGTGGGCGACGGGTCGTACCTGATGATGGCGCAGGAGCTGGTCACCGCGGTCGCCGAGGGCGTCAAGCTGGTCGTCGTCCTGGTGGACAACTCGGGCTTCGCCTCCATCGGGCGGTTGTCGGAGAGCGTGGGGGCGCGCCGCCTGGGCACGTCCTACCGCTCCCGTACGGGCGGCCCGCTGCCGGTGGACCTGGCCGCCAACGCCGCCAGCCTGGGCGCGGCCGTGCTGCGTCCGGAATCGCTGGCCGACCTGCGCAAGGCCCTGGAGGAGGCGCGCTCGTCCGGCGAGACGACCGTCGTGCACGTGCGCACCGATCCCATGGCCGACGACGTCCCCTCCTCGCAGGCGTGGTGGGACGTGCCGGTGGCCGGGGTGGGCGCGCCGGCCGAGCGGGCGGCGTACGAGGAGGCCAAGCGGTCGCAGCGCGCGCACCTGAGCCCGCCGTCCTGACCAGGGTTGCCCTCGATCACCGCCGGGAAGGCCACTGACCAGGCACGATCGGGGGGTGGACATGAGGCCGTGGCGGGTGCTGGGGTGGATCGCGATCATCGCGGTCGCCTTCTTCTGCCTCTATCACCTGCGCACGGTCGTCATGTCCGTGATCATCGGCGTCTTCCTCACGGCGCTGCTGCATCCGCCGGCCCGCTGGCTCACCTCCCGCGGGCTCGGCCCGGCGCTGGCCACCACGATCGTCTTCGTCGGCGGCCTGCTGCTGGCCGGCGCGCTGATCGCGCTGCTGGTGCCGCCCACGGTCGACAGCCTGAGCGAGATGCGCACCAGCCTGGGCAAGGCGCTCGGCGACCTGCACGGCCTGGCCGCCCGGTTCGGGCTCGACGACCAGCGGCTGCTCGCCCAGGCCAGGGACTACGTGTCCAAGCAGGGCAAACAGATCACCAGCGGCGCCATCGCCGGGGTCAGGACGGCCGGCGAGATCGTCGTCGGCGCGGTGCTGGCGGTCATCCTGTCGGTGTACTTCGTGCACGGCGGCGAGCGGCTGTTCGCCTGGATCGTCGATCTGATGCCCGACGCGGCGAAGACGCGCTGCCACGACACCGGCGTGCTGATCTTCGGCGTGATCGGGCGCTACATCCGCGGCGTGGCGATCGTCGGCGTGGTCGACGGCTTCTTCATCGGGCTCGCGTTGTGGATCCTCGGCGTGCCGATCGCGCTGCCGCTGGCCGTGCTGACGTTCGTGGGGGCGTTCCTGCCGGTGGTGGGCGCGTTCATGGCCGGGCTGCTGGCCGCGGTGGTGGCGCTCGTGGCCAAGGGGTGGCTGGTGGCGCTGATCGTGGTCGCGGTGACGGTGGCGGTGCAGCAGCTCGAAGGGCACGTGCTGGCGCCACAGGTCTACGGCAAGGCGCTCGACCTGCCGGGGGCGGTCATCCTGATCGCGATCACGGTGGGCAGCGTGATCGCCGGCATCACCGGGGCGTTCCTGGCCGCGCCGGTGACCTCGGTGCTCGTCGCGCTGCTGCGGCGGCCGCGCCCGCACCTGATCACTCCCGGGCCGAGCTGACCGCCTCCAGCTCCTCGCGCGACCACTGGATGCGGCCTTCCCGCAGGTCGGCGATGACGGCGCGGAGCCAGCGGGCCTCGGCCGCCGTCACCTCGCGCAGGTACTCGGACTCCAGCATCGTGATGCGCGGCAGGTCCTGCTCGGCCGACAGGCTCGACTCCAGCTCGGCCAGCGTCTGCTCCACGGCCGCCGCCCGCCGCTCCAGCGCGTCGGCCAGCACGCCGGGCGGGAGCAGCATCGCGTTCGACAACGCGGCCGGGAACTGCGGGAACTCCTGTCTGGGACGGCTGAGCATGTCGTCGAGCCACACGTCGAGCCGCTCGCGCCCGGCGTCGGTGAGCTCGTAGACCGTGCGCTCGGGGTACTGCTGGTCGCGGCCGGTCTCCCTGACCCTGAGCAGCCCGGCCTCCCCCAGCCGCTCGATCGTGCGGTAGAGCCCGGCCCGCTGGCCGACGTTGACGACCTGGTCCTTGCCCCACTGCTTGAGCAGGCGCTGCATGCCGTACGCGTGCAGGGGCCGGGACCGCAGCAGGGCCAGCACGGTGAGGGCGAGCGGCGAGCCGCGGTCGAGAGCCATGGCCCCCATCATAGCCGCACGGCAACTAGTTGACTTGAGACTAGTTGCAATGCAACTATCTCCTCATGACCACAGCAGACCGCCCGGAGGGCGTCATGACCGAGATCCCCGTGCTGATCGTCGGCGGCGGCTACGCCGGGCTCACCGCCGCCCTGTTCCTGTCCCACCACGGGGTGCCCTGCGTGCTCGTCGACCGCCACCCCGGCGTGTCGCTCCTGGGCAGGGCGCGCGGCATCACCCCGCGCACGATGGAGATCTACCGGCCGCTCGGCCTGGAGCAGGCCGTCAAGGAGGCCGGGCGGCCCTTCGACGAGGAAGCGGGCGTGGCCCGCTGCGCGACGCTGGCCGGCGCATGGCAGTGGATCTTCGAGGGCGACTCCTCCCGGGCGATGCCCGAGCTGACCGCGGGCGAGTTCGGCATGGCCGACCAGAGCACGGTCGAGCCGATCCTCGCCGAGGCCGCCCGCGCCCGCGGCGCCGACCTGCGCTTCGACACCATATGCAGGTCGATCGAGCCCGACGCGGACGGCGTCACGGTGGTGACCAAGGACGCCCGCACCGGCGAGCGCCGGACCCTGCGCGCCCGCTACCTGATCGCCGCCGACGGCTACCGCGGCACGATCAGGGAGCGGCTGGGCATCGCCCGCGAAGGGCTCGGCGTCCTGCGCGCCTACCAGTCCTTCGTCTTCAGGGCCGACCTGTCGGAGCTGGTCACCAAGCGGGCGCTCTTCTGGATCCTCGGCGCGCCCGGCGGGACGGCCTCGGGCGCGATGGTCTCCCACGCGCTGCCGGACCACTGGGGCATGGCCCTGACGTACGACCCCGCCACCGAGTCGCCGGACGACTTCACCGACGAGCGGCTGGCCGCCTCGGCCAAGGAGCTGATCGGCCGTGACCTGCCCCTGGAGATCGTCAGCAAGGCCGCGTGGGAGGAAGCGGTGGGCGTCGCCACCCGCTACCGCGAGGGCCGGGTCTTCCTGGTCGGCGACGCGGCGCACGTCTGGCCGCCGGCCGGCGGGCTGGGCGCCAACTCGGCCGTCCAGGACACGCACAACCTGGCCTGGAAGCTGGCCGCCGTGCTGGCCGGCCGGGCCTCCGACGCGCTGCTCGACACCTACGAGGCCGAGCGCCGCCCGGTGGCCCTGGAACTGGCCGACCTGACCGTGCGCAGCCAGGCGACCAGGTTCGGCCCCAACCCCGAGGACGACCCGCTGGACCACGTCCTGGCGATCCTGGGGCAGCGCTACCGCTCGTCGGCCATGGTCGGCGCCACCCACGAGACGGTGTTCGGCGACTCGGCGGCCCAGGGCGCCCGTCCCGGCACCCGCGCCCCGCACCTGTGGCTCGACCGCGACGGCGTGCGCATCGGCGTCCACGACCTGTTCCACGATGCCTTCGTCCTGCTGTGCGGCCCCGGCGGCGCGGACTGGGCGCGGGCCGCCGGGCCGGGCGTGCGGGTGCACCAGGTGGGCGGCGACGTGCTCGACGTCGAGGACGCCTGGGCCGAACGCTACGGCGAGGCCACCGCCGTCCTGGTCCGCCCCGACGGCTACGTGGCCTGGCGGACCGAAGGACCGGCGGTCGAGAGCGAGGTCGGCCGGGCGCTCGACCAGGTGCTCGGAAGGGTCATCATGTGAGCCATGCGATGGATCACGTTCGACTGCTTCGGCACCCTCGTCGACTGGCGGCACGGCATCGGCACCACCCTTGAGCTGATCGCGCCCGGCAGGAGGGAGGAACTGCTGACGGCGTACCTGCGGCACGAGAGCGCCGTCGAGGCCGAGACGCCACGGGCCCGCTACCGGGACGTCATGGCCGAGGCGCTGCGCCGCGCCTGCGCCGGAACCGGAGTCCCGCTGCACGACGACGACGCCTCGGTGCTGGCCGCCACGCTGCCCTACTGGCCGGTGTACGCCGAGGTCGGGGAGGAGCTGTCGGCCCTGCGCGCGGCGGGCCGGCGGCTGGCGCTGCTGACCAACTGCGACCGCGACCTGATCGCCCAGACGCTGCGGCGGCTGCCCGTGCCGTTCGACGCGGTGGTGACCGCCGAGGACGCCGGGGCCTACAAACCGGACGAGGCGCACTTCGAGCACTTCAGGAGGGCGCACGAGCCGGCCGAGTGGGTGCACGTGGCGCAGAGCCACTTCCACGACATGATCCCGGCCGAGCGGCTGGGCGTGCGCCGGGTGTGGATCAACCGGCACGGCGAGCGGCCCGCCGGGCGCGAGGTCGTCCGGGTGGTCCTGCCCGACCTCCGCGGCCTGCTCGCGGCCGTCGAACGGGCGTGACGGCGGCGCCCGGACCTAGCGGGGTCTCTCGAGGATCTCGGCGACGCCTTCGAGGAAGGAGTCGACGTCGGCGATCAGGTAGCCGGCGCGCAGCAGCACGGTCGAGAACCGGGCCTCGCGCACCTCCTGGGCGGTCACCGCGAACTCGGTCGTGCCGCGCAGGGTGGCCACGATGCGGTCGAGGAAGGCGTCGACCTCGTCCTCGTTGTAGCCGGTGCCCATGCGGCCGGGGCGGAAGGCCACCCGTTCGACGCGGGCCGCCTGGGTCTCGAACCACTCCTCGCGCAGCAGCTCCCCGGTGGGCTCGGCCATGGCGAGCCGCACCGGGCGCTTGGCCTGGGTCTCCAGGGCCACGACGAACGCCTCCAGCGCGAAGTCCACCGCCGTCTCGTGGTAGCCGCCGCGCTTGGCGCGGAAGGTCGCGGTGCGGACCTCGTCGGCGGTGACGGGCTCGACCGTGTGCGGGCCCCTGCCCAAGGTCGACTCGATGCGCGTGATCAGGGCGTCGACTTCCACGGGGTCATAGCCTGAACGCATACCCATGACGCGCGGAAAGCGGTTCAAGCCCACTCCTCCTGAGATGTGCCGGGGGCTTCTCCATTGTGAGGCCCTTTTTCACGGTGAGGCCCCTTTTAGCGGTGAGGCTCTTTATCACGGCCCTGCGCCCTGACATATACCGTTACAGCACCATGCGACTGTTACAGGTCTCTTTTCGCTACCGAAGACGTCAGCCCTTCGTCCTGGAAGAGGCCGACGCGCAGCTCGCGCCGGGCGACGCGATCGAGCTGACCGGGGTCAACGGGGCAGGGAAGTCCACGCTGCTGCGGCTCCTCGCGGGGCTCGCGCGGCCGACGCGGGGCCGCATCGCCGACCGTCCCGGCGTCGTGGGCTTCGCCCCCGACCGCTTCCCGACGGCCCAGCCGTTCACGGTGACGTCCTACCTGACGCACATGGCGTCCGTACGCGGCGGCGCCCGATGGCGGCCCTGGGCCGAACGCCTGAACATGGGTCATCTCCTCGGCCTGCCGCTCGGCGAGCTGTCCAAGGGCAGCGCGCACAAGGTCGGCCTGGTCCAGGCCCTGATGGCCGACCCCGGCCTGCTGATCCTGGACGAGCCCTTCGCCGGCCTGGACGCCGACGCCCGCGAGACGCTGCCGGCCATCGTCACCGAGGTCGCCGGGCGCGGGGGCATCGTCGTCGCCAGCGACCACCAAGGCGGCCTGCGCGGCCTTCCCGGGCTGCGCTCGTGGTCGCTCGTGGACGGCCACCTCAAGGAGGCCACCCCCGCGACCCCCGTGGCCCCGACCTCCGCCGCCGCCGTGGCTCAGGCGACCCCGGCGGCCTCTGTGGCCCCTCCGACTCACACTCCGGAACGCCCGCTGACCACCGTGGCGGTCACCCTGCCCGCCGACGAGCTCCCGCTCTTCCTGACCAGGATGCGCGACCAGGGCTACCGGACCTCCGCCCTCGACCACCCCCATACGCCCGAGGAGCCCGGATGATCGCCCTGGCCGTCTCCCGCCTGACCGAGGAGTGCCGGTGATCCCTCTGGCCGTCTCCCGCCTGACCGAGGAGTGCCGGTGATTCCTCTGGCCGCCGTCCGCCCACGCGAGGAGTGCCGGTGATCGCTCTGGCCGTCTTCCGGCTGGCCGCCTATGTGCGGTCGCACCGCGTTCATCAGGCGCTCCTGCTCACCCTCGCCATGCTCGCGATCGTCTACGGCAGCCGCGCTCCCAAGGGCACGGAGGCCGCCGTGCTGGCCGACGGCGCCGTCCTGATCATCCCCATCCTGGCCTGGGCCACGCGGAGCCTCCTGGACACCGAGCCCGACCGGCAGCGCGAGCTGTCGGCGGTCACCGCGGGCGGGCGCGGCAAGGAGGTGGCCGCGGGGCTCGTGGCGAGCCTGGTCGCCTGCGCGGTGCTGGCCACCGTCGGCCTGGCGTGGGCCGTCCTGCTCGGCCTGAGCGAGCGTCCCGGCCGGGACGTGCTCGGCGCGGCCCTCGTCCTGCACGCCCTGGCGGTGCTCGCCGGGACGGCGCTCGGCGCGCTCACCAGCCGGGCCGTGCTGCGCTCCCCCGCGGTCTCGATCATGTCGCTGGTGCTCGGGTACCTGGTGATGCTGCTGCTCAGCGCGTCCCCCGCGTACTGGCTGACGGTTCCGCTGGTGGTCTGGATGCGTGCGGCCGGCGGCGGCGAGCTGCTCGACCAGCTGCCCCAACTGTCCGCGATCTCCCTGGTGTGGTGCCTGGCGGGACTCGCCTTGTATGCCTGGAGGCGCCGTAGGGTAGGTTAGTAAGCGTTCACTCACCCCTGAGGAGGCAACGGTGAAGGTGATCTGCCTGGGTGACAGCATCACCCGCGGACAGGTGAGCGTCGACTATGTGGCCATGCTGCGCGACCGGCTGCCCGGCGCGACGGTGATCAACGCGGGCGTCAACTACGAGCCGTCGTCCGAGTTGCTCAAGCGTCTCGACGACGTCGTGCGGCAGGATCCGGACGTGGTCACCGTGCTCGTCGGCACCAACGACGCCAACGCCACCTTGAGCGAGAAGCGGGCCAGGGCCCTGCGCAGACGCTGGAAGCTCGCCGAGACCCCCACGGCGGCCGCGTACGCCGCCAATCTGACGGCCATCGCCGCCCGCCTGCAGAACGAGACCATGGCCCGCGTGGCGCTGCTGTCCCCGCCGGTCATCGGCGAGGACCTGGACTCGCTCCCGGTGCGCCGCACCCAGGAGTTCGCCGAGATCGTCAGGACGGTCGCCGCCGAGCAGGGCGTGACCTACCTGCCGCTCAACGAGCGCATGACCGCCGACCTGGAGGGCACCTCGCCCCGCACCCACTACCGTCCCGAGAGCAACCAGGCGCAGACCGCCGCGATGCAGCACTTCCTGCTCGGCCGCAGCCTGGACGCCATCTCCAGCAGCCGCGGCCTGCGGCTCACCACCGACACCGTGCATCTCAACAGCCGGGGCGCGGCCATGATCGCCGACCTGGTCGAGACCTTCGCCGCCCGCTCGACCGCCACGAGATAGACCGGAGCCGCCCCGAGCCAGGGCGGGCGCCGTCACGAGATAGACCGGCGGCGCCACGAGACAGGGCGGGCGCCGTCACGAGACAGGCCCGCAGCGCCCCAAGACGGTCCAGCGGCGACCGCCACCTTGCTCGGCGGTCGCCGGTGCTCGGCGGTCGCCGGTGCTCGGCGGTCGCCGGTTGCTCGACGGGTCGCCGGTTACTCGGCCGCGGCGAGCTGGCCGCAGGCGCCGTCGATCTCGCGGCCCCGGGTGTCGCGCACGGTCACCGGCACCCCGTGGAACTCCAGCCGGCGCACGAACGCCCGCTCGTCCTCCGGCCGGGACGCCGTCCACTTGGAGCCGGGCGTGGGGTTGAGCGGGATCAGGTTGACGTGCACGAGCTTGTTCCTGACCAGCTTGCCGAGCAGGTCGGCCCGCCACTCCTGGTCGTTGACGTCCTTGATCAGGGCGTACTCGATGGAGACGCGGCGCTTGGTCTTGGCCGCGTACGACCAGGCCGCGTCGAGGACCTCGGCCACCTTCCAACGCGTGTTGATCGGGACGAGCGTGTCGCGCAGCTCGTCGTCGGGCGCGTGCAGGGACAGCGCGAGCGTGACCGGCAGCCCCTCCTCGGCGAGTTTGCCGATGGCGGGCACCAGCCCCACGGTGGAGACCGTGACCCCGCGCGCGGAGATGCCGAGACCGTGCGGCGCGGGCTCGACCATGCGGCGCACGGCGCCGATCACCTGCTTGTAGTTGGCCAGCGGCTCGCCCATGCCCATGAAGACGATGTTGCTGACCCGGCCGGGCCCGCCCGGCACCTCGCCCGCCGCCAGCGCGCGGGCGCCGGCGACCACCTGCTCGACGATCTCGGCGGTGGACATGTTCCGGGTCAGGCCCGCCTGGCCGGTGGCGCAGAACGGGCAGTTCATGCCACAGCCGGCCTGCGACGACACGCACATCGTGACCCGCTCGGGATAGCGCATGAGCACCGACTCGACCAGCGCGCCGTCGAACAGCCGCCACAGGGTCTTGCGGGTCGTGCCGCCGTCGGTGGTCAGCTCCTTGACCGGCGTGAGCAGCGTCGGCAGCAGCGCCGACAGCTTGTCGCGGGCCGCCGCGGACAGATCGGTCATCTCGGCGACGTCGGCGGTGTGGCGCTCGAAGTAGTGGCGCGAGAGCTGGTCGGCGCGGAACGCCTTCTCCCCCAGCTCGGTGACCGCGGCCCGGCGCTCGGCCATGGACAGGTCCGCCAGGTGCCGCGCGGGCTTGGCCCGTCGCGGTGCGACGAAGGTGAGCTGGCCTGGCTGCTGGGACACGTTCCTGCCTTTGCTTGGGGGGACTTCCTGGGACTCTGCTCGGACTTCCGGGATTTCTCACCGGCCAGGTTAGTGAACGCCTGCCGCGAAGGAGGCATTCCTGATCACGGTACGGCTCGCGTCAGGGTCACCGCCCGATCTACAGTCATCTCGTATGGCGATTTTCCGGTCGGCATCTGGCGAGGGTGGCACCGAGGTCGTCCTCGCCGCGGGTAACCCCTACGGCAGCCGCACGCTCGTGGTCGAGCGGGACGAGGACTCCTCGGTAGCTTACCTGTGCTCGCCCGAGGGCGCCGTCCACGGAGCCGTCTGGCTGGCCAATCATCGGCCGGCCCCGGCCGTGGTCGACCTGGCCCGGATCAACTCCGGCCTGCCCCCGCTGATGCCCAGGGCCAACACCACGCACCCCGAGGGCCGCAGGCCGCTCGGCCAGTTGTCCGCCCTGTGGTTCGAGGAGGGCGACGGCGTCGCCCTTTACGAGGACGACGACCTGCTCGCGGTCATCCCCGGCTGGGCCGACATGAGCAGGGGCATGCCCGGCTACGCCCGTGACGCCGTGGGCGAGTCGCCGTTCGCGTGGGCGCTGTCGGAGGCGCTGGAAGGGCTGCGGCCGCGCATCTCCAACGCCACGTCCTACTGGCGCTGGCGGCACGGCGAGGGGTCGTGGCCGTCGTTCCAGCAGTTCGTCATGGGCCATCTCGACCGGGTGCTCGGCCCGGCCGGCCGCTACTGGGACGCCAGCGGCGAGCGCCTGCCGACCGTCGGCATCACCGAACGGCCCCCGTACGAGGGCCGCGAGCCGACCGTGCTGTCCACGGTGGGGATGAGCTGCCAGCGCATGCCCACGGTCGAGCAGTGGATCGACCGCCCCGACGCCTACGCCCGCATCGAGCTGGCCGTGGCCACCCACGACGACCCCAGGGACGCGGCGCTGCTGCTGGTGTGGCTGGCCCAGTATCCGTGGCACTCGGTGACCTGGCTCGGCCACGGGCACACGGCCAAGTGGTACCACGAGCCCTCGACGTTCCCGCTGGGGTCGCAGTACTCGGGGGTGCTCATGCGGGCCGATCCACCCGACATGCCGGACATGTCAGGGTTCGCGTTCGGCGGGGAGGCCGTCCGGTGGTTGTGGCTCACCCCCGTCACGACGGAGGCGCTAGAGGAACAGCGTCAGTAGCAGCCAGACCGGCACCAGCGTGGTCACCAGCGAGTCGAGGCGGTCCATCAGGCCGCCGTGCCCCGGCAGGATCGTGCCGAGGTCCTTGATGCCGAGATCCCGCTTGATCATCGACTCGATGAGGTCGCCCACGGTCGCCAGCAGCGCCGCCAGCGCGCCGATCAGCGCGCCCAGCCAGAGCGGGCCGTCCAGCAGCCAGGTCACCAGCCAGCCGCCGACCAGCGTGCAGGCGATCACCGACCCGGCGAAGCCCTCCCAGGTCTTCTTCGGGCTGATGACCGTCATCTTGTGCCTGCCGAACAGCACACCCGCGACGTATCCGCCGATGTCGCTGGCCACCGTCACCGCGATGAAGATCAGCACCCGGTCGCGGCCGTCGTGCGGCGCCAGCAGCAACGCCGCGAACGCCGCCAGCATCGCCGGGTAGAACAACGTGAACACCGAGGCCGTGCCGTCGCGCACGTAGCCGTCGGTGCCGTCGCTGAACATCCGCCAGACCAGCAGCACGAACGCGAACACCGCGAACGTCCCCAGCAGCCAGAACGGCCCGCCCCAGTACGCCCCGGCCTGCATCGCCACCAGCCCCGCGAGCACCGGGACGGCCGGGACCTTGATCCCGCGCGTGGCGAACGCCTTGGTCAGCTCCAGCACGCCCACGCCGACGCACACCACGATCACCAGGAGGAAGAGCTCCTTGATCGTGTAGAGGGTACCGAGGACCAGCGCACCCAGCCCCACACCCACCGCGATCGCGGCCGGCAGGTTCCTTCCGGTACGGCTGCCGCCGTCGGGGCCGGTGCCGGCCGTACGTTCTTCCACAGACACTCTCCATAGCCACGGCCCCCGCCTTCCGGCGAGGGCCGCGAGGCGTGCCGCTCAGACTTCGAGCAGCTCGGCTTCCTTGTGCTTGAGCAGCTCGTCGATCTTGGCGACGTGCTTCTGGGTGAGGTCGTCGAGTTCCTTCTCCGCGCGACGGACCTCGTCCTCGCCCGCGTCGCCGTCCTTGATCATCTTGTCGAGGGCCTCCTTGGCCGTACGACGGATGTTGCGGATCGACACCTTGGCGTGCTCGCCCTTGTTCTTGGCGACCTTGATGTACTCCTTGCGGCGCTCCTCGGACAGCTCCGGGAACGTCACACGGATCACGTCGCCGGTGTTGGTCGGGTTGACGCCGAGGTCGGAGTCGCGGATGGCCTTCTCGATCGCGCCCATCGCGCTCTTGTCGAAGGGCTGGATGATGACCATGCGCGCCTCGGGCAGGTGGAACGAGGCCAACTGCTGGACCGGCGTCGGAGTGCCGTAGTACTCCGCATTGATCTTGTTGAACATCGCGGGGGTGACCCGGCCGGTCCGGATGGTCGCGAAGTCTTCCTTCGCGACCGAGACGGCCTTGTCCATCTTTTCCTCGGCTTCGAGGAGGGTTTCGTCGATCACAGCGGCTCCCTGTCTACTAGCTGGCGGTGTCGGGCTAGCTCCCTCATTTGCCTGCGGGACTCACCAGCGTGCCGATTTTCTCACCGCGTACCGCTCGCAGGATGTTGCCCTCGCCCATCAGGTCGAAGACCACGATCGGCAGATCGTTGTCCTTGCACAGGCTGATCGCGGTCGCGTCCATGACCGCGAGGTCGCGCAGCAGCACCTCGCCGTAGTCAAGATGGTCGAACCGGACCGCGTCGGGGTTCTTGCGCGGGTCGGAGTCGTAGATCCCGTCGACCTGCGTGCCCTTGAGCAGCGCCTCGGCGCCGATCTCCAGGGCCCGCTGCGACGCCGCGGTGTCGGTGGAGAAGTACGGCGAGCCGAGACCCGCCCCGAAGATGACCACGCGGCCCTTCTCCAGGTGCCTGATCGCGCGGCGCGGCAGGAAGGGCTCGGCGACCTGCTGCATGGTGATGGCGGTCTGGACGCGGGTCTCGACGCCGCGCCTCTCCAGGAAGTCCTGGAGCGCCAGGCAGTTGATCACCGTGCCGAGCATGCCCATGTAGTCGGCCCTGGCGCGGTCGATGCCGCCCTGGGACAGGGTGGCGCCGCGGAACATGTTCCCCCCGCCGACCACGACCGCGACCTGCACGCCCTCGCGCACGGCCTCGGTGATCGAGTCGGCCAGGTGGTCGACGACGGCCGGGTCGATGCCCAGCGGGTCGTCTCCGGCGAACGCCTCGCCTGACAGCTTCAACATCACCCGCTTCCACCTCAGTGGACCCTGCGGGCTGGGTGATGAGGAAGCCGCCGTCCGTGTGGATTCGTGGGCTGACTCCCGGTGGTCCTGCACGGCGGCGGCCTCCTTCATTGGGTGGAACTCTGGGCAGGCAGTTCGCTCAAGCCTAAGCCTGGCCGACCTTGAATCGGACGAAGGCGAGCACCTCGACGCCGTTCTCCTCGGCGTACTTGCCCACGCTCTTCTTGTTGTCCTTCACGAAGGCCTGCTGGACCAGGGTGAAGTCCTTGTACCAGCCGTTGACGCGACCCTCGACGATCTTGCCGATGGCGGCCTCGGGCTTGCCCTCCTCGCGGGTCATCTCCTCGAAGAGCTTGCGCTCCTTCTCGACGACCTCGGCGGGGACGGACTCGGCCTTGAGGTACTGCGGGGCCATCGCCGCGGCGTGCTGGGCGATGTCCTTGGCGACCTCGGCGTTCGGCTTGTCGAGCTGCACGAGCACGCCGACCGCCGGCGGCAGCGCCGGGTCCGTCTTGTGCATGTACGAGCCGATGTAGCCGCCCTCAAGCACGGCGAAGCGGCGGATCTCGATCTTCTCACCGAGCGCGGCGTTGGCCTCGTCCAGGTGCTCCTTGACGGTCTTGCCGTCGAAGGAGGAGTCGAGCAGCGTCGCCACGTCGGCGGGCTTGCTGGCCAGGATGTGCGCGACCACACCGGCGGCCAGCTCCTGGAAGCGCTCGCCCTTGGCCACGAAGTCGGTCTCGCAGTTGAGCTCGAGAAGAGCGGCGGAGGAGTCGCTGTCCTGCTGGAGCGCGACGAGGCCGTTGGAGGCCGTACGGGCCTCGCGCTTGCCCACGTCCTTGGCGCCCTTGAGGCGAAGGAGCTCGATGGCGCGGTCGAAGTCGCCTTCGGACTCCTCAAGCGCCTTCTTGCAGTCCATCATGCCGGCAGCGGTGATCTCGCGAAGCCGCTTGACGTCGGCCATGTTCACGGAAGCCATTGCTCTTATTCCTTGTGGGATTTCGTCGTCGTCGTGGATCGGAGTGGACGCCCTGGGCGCCCGCCCCTGGTCGGTACGGCTGGCGCGTGCCGCACCAGGGCCTTGTCATGCGCGGGTCGTGCGCGGGTCGTGCGTTCTGCCTCGGTCTTGCGCGGTGTTGCCTGGTCTTGCGTGGTGTTGCGCGGTTCCAAGCGGTGGTGCCGGTCGTGCCAGGTTGTGCCCGGACGGTCGTGCCTGGGTCAGGTGCGGAGGGCGCCCTGCGCCGGGCTTCCACCCGACCAGCCGAGCACCTATCCGTTTCACCTGACCGGCCCGGCCTTCGGCTGGCCCGTCCAGCCCTTTCGGTTTCGCCTGACCGGCCCGGCTTTCACCTGGCCTGTCCGGCTTCCGCCAGGACCTTCGCTCGTACCTGGGCTTGGTCTGGGCTCGGGTTTCGTCCGGCCTGGGCGCGGACTCCGCTCGGGCCCGGGCTTTCGCCCAGGTCTCCGCTCAGCAGGAACGGGCTCCGCCGGTGGAGCTCCGCTCCGCCTCGCTCGGCATACTGCCCAGCCAGGCTCGGCTTATCGCTCCGGCCCGATGGTCATCCACCTCGGCTCACCGCCTCGGCTTCCGATGCCCGGCCCTGGCTCACCGCCCGAACCCGATCGCCACCCTGCCTTGACTTATCGCCTCGGCGGGGTGCCGTCCTGTCCGGCTTGCCGTCCCGGCTCGGCCGTTTGCCCAGTCGAGACGCGTACCTTGCCCAACCAAGCCTCAGCCCGCACAGGACCTCGGCCTTGCCCTTCACAACCTCGGCCCGCGCAGGACCTCGGTTCCGCTCACCCTCGATCGGCCGGCTGCCCGCCCCGCACCGCGGTCGATGACAACCTGCGGCGCGGAGCCGGCGCCTGTGCCGTGCCCGGCCTCACGACCGGACCCGGCGGCCGTGTCTCAGGCCTGCGGCTCGGACTCGGGGGTCGCCTCGGCAGCCGGAGCAGCCTCGGCGGCGGGCGCCTCCTCGGCCGGAGCCTCGGCAGCGGGGGCCTCCTCGGCGGCGGCCTCGGGCGCAGCCTCAGGGGCGGCCTCGGCGGCCTGCCCCTGGCCCTGCTCGATGAGCTCGCGCTCCCACTCGGCCAGCGGCTCGGCGGCGGCCGGCTTCTCGTCACCGCGGGCGGCGCCGGAGCGAGCCATCAGACCGGCGGCGACACCGTCGGCGACGACCCTGGTGAGCAGGCCGACGGCGCGGATGGCGTCGTCGTTGCCCGGGATCGGGTAGTCGACCTCGTCGGGGTCGCAGTTGGTGTCGAGGATCGCGACGACCGGGATGCCAAGCTTCTTGGCCTCGCTGATCGCGATGTGCTCCTTCTTCGTGTCCACGACCCACACCGCGCTGGGCACGCGGCCCATGTCACGGATGCCGCCGAGCGTGCGCTCGAGCTTGTCCTTCTCGCGACGGCGCATGAGGAGCTCCTTCTTGGTGAGCCCCGAGCCGGCGACGTTGTCGAAGTCGAGCTCCTCGAGCTCCTTCAGACGCTGAAGCCTCTTGTGCACGGTGGAGAAGTTGGTGAGCATGCCGCCCAGCCAGCGCTGGTTCACGTACGGCATGCCGACCCGCGCGGCCTGCTCGGAGATGGCCTCCTGAGCCTGCTTCTTGGTGCCGATGAACAGGATCGTGCCGCCGTGGGCGACGGTCTCCTTGACGAAGTCGTAGGCACGGTCGATGTACGACAGCGACTTCTGCAGGTCGATGATGTAGATGCCGTTGCGCTCGGTGAAGATGAAGCGCTTCATCTTCGGGTTCCACCGGCGGGTCTGGTGGCCGAAGTGAACGCCGCTCTCGAGCAGCTGTCGCATGGTGACGACGGGGGCCATGTGATGGTCCTCCAGGTCTGGGCGCCCTGCGGATGGGCGCAGTTCTCGGTTGTGCCGCGGCAGCGCGTTGTCTACCGCCCTGATGCCCCAAAACCGCTCCAGCCGGGCCGAGGCCCGGACCGAGGGTGCGGTCCGCAACGGGGCATGCGAAGTCGGCCTGTTGCCACAGGCCATCGAAAAGTCTACCTCCCACACCGCCCCAGGCTGACCGTCGGAGGTCAAACCGACATACCGGGTACGGCTCACCCCACATCGTGGTCCTCCGTGGGCAACCCGGGCGACGTCCTGGGGGCGACCGGGAAGAGGTTGATCTGCGCCTCCGCGATCCTGGCCCCGCTCGGCGCGTCCTGCTGGCTGCGCTGGTGAGCGATGTACGGCTCCAGGAGCTTCTCGATCTCCTGGCTCAGCCGTCCCAGCTCGCTCGCGTCGACCCTGATCCGGGTGCGGCTGAAGCGCGTCGCGTCGCGCCATTCGTCCGTGTCGTTCTCGATGCTGGCCAGGGCCCGGTCGGCCTCGTCGCCGGCCTCCTTGCGGAACGCCTTGATCAACAGGGTCTTGGCGTCACGGACCTCCGGCTGGTCGTCCGGAAGCACTCCCACGCTGAACGGCTTGTGCGTCGATCTCCACAGCCGTTCGCGTCCGTCCCCTCTGGGGGGGGCGTCCTCGACGAAGCCGTACTTGGCCAGCATGCGCAGGTGATAGCTGGCGGCGCTGGGCGTGATCCCCGCGATCTCGGCCACCTCGGTCGCGGTGGCACTGCCCTCCACGCCGAGCCGGTTGAGGATCAACAACCTCGCCGGGTGAGCCAGCGCCCGCATCATCTTGGGATCGCTGAGCCCCTCCATGTCCTGCGTCATGTGCCAAAGGTACCCGGCGGGAGATATGAAGCATTCCCTTTACAACTCTGAAGGGATCCCTTCATACTTATGAAGTCTTCCTTTCACATCTCCCGTCCCGCCGCTATCCGTCCCCTCGAACCACTACCCGCACCGGCTGGTAAGCGCCCGCCATCAGCAGCGCTCCTCCGAGCCCCGCCCGGCCTGCACCCCTTCGAGCCCCGCCCCCACCCGAACTCGCACCCGGAGACCCCAGCATGGACACGACGCCCCCACTCCCCCTGCGCAAACAGCGCGACTACCGCCTGCTGTGGAGCGCCCGCACGATCTCGATCACCGGCTCGGAGGTCTCCAAGCTGGCCGTCCCCCTGACCGCCATCACGCTGCTGACCGCCTCACCCGTCGAGATGGGGCTGCTGACCGCCGCCGCCCCGCTGCCCGCCCTGCTGTTCGGCCTCCAGTCCGGCGCCATCGCCGACCGCCTCACCCGGCACCGCCCGCTGATGATCGCCTGCGAACTCGTCTCATGCGCCGCCGCCGCCACCGTCCCGCTGGCCTGGCTGCTCGGTGTCCTCACCGTGCCCTGGCTGATCATCGTGGCCCTGGTCATCGGTACGGCCGGCGTCATCTTCAAATCCGCCAACTTCCCCTACACAGCCGCGGTCGTGGCCCCGTCGCAGCGCACCGAGGCCATGGCCGGCTTCCAAGCCTCGTACTCGGTGGCCTCCGTGAGCGGCCCCGGCCTGGCCGGCATCCTGGTCCAGACGCTCACCGCGCCGTTCGCCGTACTGGCCGAGGCGCTGTCCTTCCTCGCCTCCGCCCTCCTGCTCCGCTCGATCCGCACTCCGGAGCACAACGAGCCCACCCGCTCGTCCGGCATGTGGCGCGACATCGTCGAGGGCCTGCGAACCAGCCTCACCCACCCGACGCTCCGAGCCGTCCTGGGCGCCGGCGTGACGATCAACTTCTTCGCCATGGCGTACATCGCCGTCTACATGCTCTACATGGTCAACACGCTCGACATCCCCAAGGGAATGATCGGCTTCCTCACGGCACTGAGCGGTGCGGGCGGGCTCCTGGGCGCCTGGCTCACCTCCCGCCTGTCCAAGCGCTACGGCGAGAACCGCATCCTGCTCGTCTCGGTCCTGTTCTTCCCGCTGGACATCCTCGCCGTCGGCCTCCTGACCGGCCCGCTCTGGGTGAAGCTCACCGTTCTCGGCCTGACGGGCATCATGACCGGCGTCATCGTGGTCGCCTTCGCCACCTGCATGGGCGTCATCACCCTCCGCGACGCCCCCACGGCCCTCCGCGGCCGCGTGAACGCCACCATGACCTTCGCCGTACAGGGCGTCCTGGCCGTCGGGGGCCTGACGGGCGGCGTACTGGCCGAGTTCATGGGCCTGCGCCCGGTGATCCTTCTGAGCGCGGCGGGCATCGCCCTGAGCAGCCTCTGGATCTGGCTCTCCCCCCTACGCCCCAACCGCCCTCAGATCTCCCAAACCCCGCCCCCTCCCCCGTACGACCCCACTCCCCAGACACTGAAGAACCTGATCGAATCCAAGCGCCACTCAGTCATCTAGCCACTCCCACTCCCCCAGATCCCGCACCGCGCCCGCCCAACGCCTCGCTCCCGCCACCACCACCATCACCACCCCGCGTCCCGCTCCCTCCACCGCTACGACCCCGCGTCCCGCTCCCGCCGCCACCGCGACCCCCGCCCCCACCGCTCACGGCCCCTAGGCATCGCGGGAACCGCATCTACGCCCACAGCGTCTGCACCGGTCCTCACGGCATGCAGCCAGAGCCCTCGCCCTCACGGGCCTACGGCGCCCCTCGCCGGGCCCTCCGTTGGTCCCTCCACCTCCCGGCGTCGGTGGTTCCCGTCACTGGGGCGGCCCGCTCCTTTGCCACAGCCTTTCTCCAGTTCTTGGAGCAGCTCTGGATCGATCGGCACATCGGCCGTGTGGTGGTGACGCAACGGTGACCTGCCCTGCACCGTCGCGGCTCCGGTGCCCCTTGCTTGTCACCATCCTGAGGCCGCCTGAGCCGCCACCGCTGAAAGCAGCCATCGATGGCCGCAGATGCCGCAGCATTCGGCCATATCGCGCTCCGCCGAACAACGACCTGAAGCTGGAACCGGGCCTAATACGGCAGGTAGTAGCTGAGCAGATCGGCGGTGAGCGGCGGGAAGAGCGCCTGGAACAGCTCTTCCTCTCCGGTGTAGACGTCGGGCCGGATCCGGGTCAGCCCCTCGATCCCGTACGGACCGAACAACAAGGCGGGCAAGTGGTCGGGTGCCACTCCGATGCCCTTCACGGATCCGGGTCTCTGCATCGGGCCACCGGTGACGACCTCGCCGAGGCCGTCGACACCAACAGGGATCCTGTAATGAGCGCCGAAGGTGGAGATGACGATGTCCTCGCCGGTGCGGTCCGTCCCCTCTGCGGTGAGGCGCTGCCAGAGCAGCGGCCGGAGGCGGTCGAGCAGCTCCGCGACGTCCGGAATGCGCACGTAGTACTGCTCCGCCCGCTTCCGCGGTTCGTGGTCGAGGAACTCCTGCCAGGCGGTGGCCGTCACGGACCCGGCCCGATGGACCACCCTCAGCTCACTCCCCGGGAACCGGGCGACGACGGCACGGAGCAGGTCGAGTGCCGCGATCTCGTCGGCGGCGGCAGCCTCGGCCAGCAGCACCTCGCCATCGTCGTCGGGAGGCGTGGTGCGTCCGGTGGCGATGACGGTGCCCGAGTGCTCCAGGACCCATGACGTGCTCGCCTGGTGGTCCAGCAGCCATCGCCAGCAGGCCGCCGAATGCGGCATGGCCAGGTCGAACCGGTCCTGAGCCATGTCCTGCAGGGCTGCCATGGCCGGAATGTCGGTGGGCCGGGCGGCGCGGAGTGCGGGCGTGCCCTCACCGGCCGGTGGCGTGCGCAAGGTCAGCGCAGACGGTATGTCGATGGCGTACTCGTAGCCGAACAGCCGGTAGAAGTACGGGATCCCGATCATCACCTGAACAACGTGACCACGGGCGGCGGACCGGCCGTGAGCCCATCGCACGAGCGCCCGTACGAGCCCGCGCCCTTCGTATTCGCGGTCGGTGGCGACCAGTTCGACCTGGCCGGCGGGTAGGCGGATGCCGCCGATGCGCACTTCCTCGTCAAGGAGCGTCGCAGTGGACACGACCCGATCTCCATCCACGACCACGGCGCAGGCGGACCAGCCGGCGTCGGGATCCGAGACGACCAGCCGATGGTCGAGGGCGTCGGCCGAGTCGCCACGTTCGGTGAGCAGCGCGCTGATCTGGTCGAGGTCCGCGGGCCGTGCCTGCCGCAGAACGAGGCCATCGGCCAGCGGGACGGTTTCGGGGATGGCTGCGGTCGGGCTCACGGTGGGACTCTTGCATCGCCCGGATGACCTCGTCCATGGGATTTCCACCGGACGGGATTTCCACCGGACGGGATTTCCACCGGACGGGATTTCCACCGGGCGGATTTCCACCGGGCGGATTTCCACCCGGGGGTTTCCACCGGGCGGGCGGGCGACGGAGCTCGGCACAGGCAGGTTGTCCACAGGAGGCTCCCCACCGCTTCCTCCGTCCACAGAATCCTGCTCGCCTCGACCTCCGCGGCTCGCTCCCGGCAAGACTCCCCGCCATGCCCCCTCGTCCACGCCTCCCCGCCCTGTCCCCTCGCCCAGCACCACCACCGCCGAGATCATGCACGCAGAACGCGGCCCGCCGTGCCGTGATCTCCCTGGTGGTGCTCGCGACGGCGATCATGCTCATGACCATCGCCACCCCAGCTCCCCTGCTGGCGAAGGCCGCCCCACCTGTCTGGCGCTGGCCACTCGACGGCAACCCCCGCATCCTGCGCCGCTTCGCCCCGCCCGCCGCACCGTGGCTGGCCGGACACCGCGGCATGGACCTGGCCGCCTCCGCCGACACACCCGTCCTGGCCGCAGGTTCAGGCACCGTCCGCTACGCAGGTCCAGTAGGCGGAAGAGGAGTCGTCACGATCGACCACCCAGGCGGCCTCCGAACGACGTACCTGCCGATCAGCCCATCGGTGAAGCGGGGTGAGCCGGTCACGATGGGCAGCCGTCTGGGGGTCGTACAAGCCGTACACGGCCACTGCCAGGAGTCATGCCTGCACTGGGGCCTGATCCAAAGCGCCCGCTACCTGGACCCACTCCTCCTCCTGGGCCACGCCCCCATCCGCCTCCTCCCCATCTGGCCTACGACGGCCCCGCCCCCGATCACCCCACCCCTGCTCCCCCCGGCCCCCAAACCACCCACCGAAGCACTCCTGGCCAATCCCCCCGTGCCTTCCGAAGCGCTCTCCGCCGTCCCCCTCGAACCCTCCGAAGCGCCCCACGCCGTCCACGTCGAGCCCTCCGAAGCTCCGCTTGATGTCCCCCTCAATCTCTCGCAAGGCTTTGCACTCATCACCTCGCCCCCATCCGCCCTCCCTCGGCTCACCAGCCTGTCCGCCGCCTTCTACCGCCCGTCTCCGCCCCTACTTCCGCCCCTGAACCCGCCTCCCCCGCTGGCACGGAACCTGCTCCTCAATGCCCCCGTGCCTCCTCCTCCTCCTCCGCCCCCGCTTCTCGTCCCCCTCCCCCCGCCCCTGCTCACAGCCCTTGCACTCCAGGACTCATCCTCGGACGCACGGAAGGCGCTCCCATCCCCCTACTCCACAGTCCTGCAGGCACTTGCCCTCGCCTCAGAGCCGAACCCCGAGCCCCCGCTCACCACCCCTGAAGTCACCCCCTCCAACCCGGAGATGCGCTCCAGCGACCTTCCCGCCCGCAACGAATCAGCCAGAGCTCACGAGCAGCGCCATGAGCCAACGCGCGTCCCCACCAGGCCCCTAGCAACCGTCCTCCGGCTCCTGACACATGCGGCTTCGCTGTCAGCAGCCCCAGCGATCGGACTGGGCACCCTCCTCGGCGTCGCCCTCCTGATCACAGCCCTACGCCGCCGCCGACGCCCCCACAAGCACTACGGCTCAAGAACCGGCCAACACCGCAAACCCCCGACGGAAGGGGTGCACAGACGCCCCAACCCACCCTCACGACGCTCCTAATCCTGTCGAAACCGCCCCCGAAGACTCACTCTTCAATCCCCCAGACCCACCCGCCAACCGAAGAGCTGCAAGCTCACGACGAGAGCCCCACAACGACCACGCGCACCAACCCATAGATTCCTTCAAGGCAACCACGATGCCCATTCACCGCCACTGGATGAAACACGATCGGCAACGCCGTAGGTCAGCCCAGTCGCCGCATGGCCACCGTTCCCCTGGAAGCGAGACGCTTCTCTCCACCGCAAGAGGAAGCTCGTCCAGCAGGGGGCCGCACCAAGCGGGGACTCACTCGGGCGAAAGCTGGCCCCTCGCCGGACTCACTCGGGCGAGGGCTGGCCCCTCGCCGGAGCCGGGCACTCCCCGGGCGAGCTGGAGACTCGCTCGGATAGTGGCTGGATCTGTGCCAGATCCTGCACCCCCTGGTGGGGCGGGAGACTCCCGGGCGGCGGCTGGCCCCTGGCGGGAAACCACGCCCGCGAGTACCCCCTCCAAGGCTGGAGTGGCTTCTTCCTCTACCGTCCGCGCCGCTTCCGTACCCGGTCCTTCGTTCCCGGCTCCTCCTCGAAGCGGGCCGGCTGCAAAGGCGTCCTGCTGTGGGATACCGTCCGCGCCCCTCCCGTGCGCGGTTCTTCGTGCCCCGCTCCTCCTCGAAGCGGGCCGGATACAGAGGCGTCCTGCTGTGGGATGACGGCAGGTGATCCGGAACGTCCAGCAAACCAGCGCCAGCCAGCAGTTTCAGACCCTCAACCAAGCCGCTGTACGTCACCCACGTCCCCGCGCGCCCGCCTCCCGCGTGCGCTCCCATCCGGTAGAGCAACCAGCGGTTAGGTGGGTCGCCGCCGCTCTCTCGCTCACACCGTGGATCCAACACGGCCTGCGCGGCAGGAACATGCTCATCGCATCATTCCCTCTCGCCTCTCCACATGCCTCGCGCATCGACGCCGTTCCCGTGTCGTCGCACCATCGGGTACCCAGGACGACGTGGCCTTCAAGTCTTGGGCCGTTGGCGTCGGTACGAGAACTGCTCAGCACGTAAATGCGCAGCACGCCCGAACGCCTCGTGCTGCGTCGCCTGTGGGTTCTGTCGGGGCGTCTGCCCTTGTAGGCGCTTGGTTCGACGGCTTGTGCCCCTTGCGCTCAGCAGGACAGCGAGGGGTTGACGAGGGGGAGCTGACGGGCCGCACGAGACTCCGGGTCGGGCTGCCTTGCGCTCAGCAGGGCAGCGAGGGGTTGGCGACGGGAGCAATGGCGTCTGGTGTCTGTGTCAGGCGCGGGGGTGGGCTTGGCGGTATGCGGTGCGGAGGCGGTCGATCGAGACGTGGGTGTAGATCTGGGTCGTGTTGAGGGAGGCGTGACCGAGTAGTTCCTGGACGCTGCGCAGATCCGCGCCCCCTTCGAGCAGGTGGGTTGCCGCGGTGTGCCGCAGTCCGTGTGGGCCCATGTCCGGGGCGCCCTCGGTCTGGGCCAGCCGCGCGTGCACCACCCGTCGTACGGTGCCGGCGTCGATCCGGCCGCCACGGACTCCGAGGAAGAGGGCCGGCCCGGAGCGTTCCCGAACCCAGACGGGACGCCCGTTGATGCACCATCGGTCCAGAGCTCGAAGCGCCGGCAGCCCGAACGGCACGGAACGTTCCCTTCGTCCCTTGCCCAGGACCCTGATGACATGCCGGTCACGGTCCACGTCATCGACATCGAGCGCGCAGAGCTCACCCACGCGCACACCTGTGGCGTACAGAAGCTCAAGGATGGCCTGGTCTCGGAGGTCCTTGGGATCGCCGGTGGACTGCGGCGCGCTCAGGACGGTCTGCGCCTGCTCCTGGTCGAGCACGGCAGGCAAGGGACGTGGCGCCTTGGCGCTGCCCAACAAGAGGCCGGGGTCGGCGGCCAGCCAACCCCGGCGGTGGCAGTACGCGGTGAAGGTACGGACGCAGGCCGTTCTGCGTGCCAGCGTGGCTCTTGCCTTGCCTGCACTGTGCTGGTCGGCCAGCCAGCCTCGCAGCTCGCTGATGTCCAGGCCGTCAAGCCGTCCACGGAGGTGGTCGAGGAGGGCGGTGACGTCGGAGAGGTAGGCGCGCACTGTATGTGGGGAAAGGTCTCGCTCGAACCGCAAATATCTCTCGAACTCGGCAAGCACTTCGTCGGCATCCAAGTCACGATTCAGATCAGGGTTCAGATCACGATTCAGGCCGGCGTTCACATCCGGGTTCAGGTCGGGGTGCAGATCGTGATTCGGGTCGCTGCTCAGGCTGTCATTCACGTCGCGGTTCAGGTTGTCGTTCAAGTCGTTGTTCAAGGCTTCACCCACTGTCCCCACGAACGTTCGCCATTACTTGTCACTGCTGTGCCGCCCGATGGCACGGGCTCGCCATGGGGGCCGTGTGCAGCTCAACCTCCCGAGCATCCGTCCGAGCGGCCCGGCACCGCACGGCACGAACGGCGGCTACGGCGCGTGGTTGAGCATCGCATTACCCACATGTCAGTCATTTTCGGTCGCTTCCATGCCCCCATCCCCCCACCATCTCACCCCATGAACTCTCCGCCTGGGTCTTGGTGGCTGCCACATCGGTGGTGCCGCATGCCCCTACGTCGCAAGGGTTGGTCAGGTAAGGGGTGCGAGTTCTTCGGGGTGGGGCGGGGGTGGGGTGTCGTCTTCCGCAGGTGGCGGGAGGTCTGTGGCTGGGGCTTCGTTGGCCGGGGGTGGGGCCAGGGCCATGGTTTCTGGGGCTTTCGGGTAGCTCGATGTGGTTTTGCGCAGGCGCCAACCGCCGCCAGCTCGTTCTATGTATCCGGCCGCGGCCAAACCGCCCAGGGCGCTCAGTGTGATGTCCATGCTGACGCCCGCTGAGACCGCTATCGACGCCGGACCGGCGCCGCCGCGGGTGGGGATGGCGTCCAGGACTCTCTTGGTGGATTCGCTCAGACCGTCGCGGGGGACGACGGGCGTTCGGGTCTGGGGGGCCAGGTCGTCGCCGATGACGCCGACGAGTTCGATCATTTCCTCCGGAGTGGTGACACAGACCGCCTTGCGTTCGCGCAGGAGTTTGTGACAGCCGGCCGACAACGCGGACGTGGTGGGCCCCGGCACGGCGCCCAGGTGCCGGTTGAGAGTGAGCGCGTGGCCTGCGGTGTTCAGGGCACCGCTGCGCAGGGCTGCCTCCACGACGGCCGTACCCCTGGTCAGGGCGGCGATGAGGCGGTTCCTGATCAGGAAGCGGGCACGGGTGGGGTGGACGCCGGGCGGGCATTCGCTCATCACGACGCCCTGCTCGCGGGCTTGGGCGAAGAGCTCCTGGTGGCCGCTCGGGTAGCAGATGTCCACTCCGCAGGCGAGAACGACCACCGTGGGCGAGCCGCCCAGCAGGGCGCCCTTGTGGGCCGCGCCGTCCACCCCGTAGGCGCCGCCGGAGACGACGGACCAGCCCGCTTCGCTGAGGCCGATGCCGAAGTTGGCCGCGATGTGCAGGCCGTACTGGGTGGCGGCTCGGGCTCCTACGACGGCCACGGACTGCAGGCAGGCGAAACGGAGGTCTGCCGTGCCGTGCAACCAGAGGCCGAGGGGGCGGCTCGGGCCGAGATCGTCCAGTTGCGTGGGCCATTCGGGATCGCCGGGGACGATCAGCCTGGCTCCGCGCTTCTCGCCGGCCTCCAGATCGGCGGCGGGCTTCGACGCCGCCAGCCGGAGGAACCAGGCGTTCAGCCGCCCCGACAGGTCACACGGACGTTCCTGCCGGGACTCCTGGGCGGTGAAGGCCGGTGGAAGTGCGCGCTCGCGGATCGCCTCCACCGCTCCGGAGGCACCGAGGTGCGCCACCAGACGGCCCATGGCCGTGTCGCCCACGTCGGCGGCTCGCATGAGGGCCGCACGCGCCTCATGCTCTGGACTGGTCACAGGGGCCTCCTGGTGATTTTCATGGGCGGGTTCGTGGGCAAGCGGTTGGCCGGGGTCACGGTCGTACTCCGAGCCAGAAGCCGAGGGCTGCGGTGGTCTCGTCCTCTTCTGGACGGTCCTTGCCGGCGAGGTCGGCGAGGGTCCAGGCGACGCGCAGCGTGCGGTCGAGGCCGCGGGCGGTGAGTGAGCCCGAGTCGAGGCAGGAGGTCATGGGCTTCATCGCCGCATCCGACGGACGGAAATCGGAGTGGAGGACGGATGAGGGGATCTCGGCGTTCGTCCGCCAGGGGGTGTGGGCCAGGCGTTTGACGGCGCGTTCGCGGGCCAGCAGGACGCGTTCGGCCACTGTCTCGCTGGATTCGACGAAGTGCCGGTCGGCCAGGAGTTCGCGTCTGGACGAACGGGCGACCGTGACCTTCATGTCGATGCGGTCGAGGAGGGGGCCGGACAACCGGCCCAGGTATCGGCGTCTTGTGGTGGGCGAACAGCGGCACGTCGCGCCGGCCTGGTCGTCGGCCTGGGCGCAGGGACACGGGTTGGCCGCCAGGACCAGCATGAACCGGGCGGGGAACGTGACCGACGCCGCGGATCTGGACACCGTGACGCGCCCCGACTCCAGCGGTTGCCGCAACGAGTCGAGGACGTGACGAGGGAACTCGGGGGCCTCGTCCATGAACAGCAGGCCCCTGTGCGCAAGAGAGACCGCTCCTGGACGGACGACCGTGCTGCCACCACCGATGATGGCGGCCGCCGTCGCCGTGTGGTGGGGGCTGACGAACGGCGGACGGTTGATCATGGGACTGTCCGGCGGCAGCAACCCCGCGACCGAGTGGATGGCTGTGACCTCCAGGGCGTGGTCGAGCTCCAGGTCCGGCAGGAGGGTGGGAAGGCGTTCGGCCAGCAGGGTCTTGCCCGTGCCGGGCGGGCCCACCATCCACAGGTTGTGGCCGCCCGCGGCGCACACTTCCAACGCTCGGCGGGCCACGGGCTGGCCGACGACGTCCGCCAGGTCGACGGCGGACTGGGCCACGGGCTTGGGCGTGTCGACACGGTCATCGGCCACGGGTTCGGGCGGCTTGTCGCCTTTGCGTAGCCATTCGACCAGCTGGCGCAGGTGAGCCACCGGGACCACGTTCACGTCGGGGACCAGGCCGGCTTCCCCCGAGTTCTCCGAGGGGACGATGATCGTGGCGTCTTCGTGCGCGGCCGCGGCGCCGAGGATGGACGGGAGCACGCCGCGCACTGGCCTGATGCGACCGTCGAGGCCGAGTTCGCCCAGGAAGAAGGGCTCGGCGATGCGTTCCGCGGGGACGACTCCTGCGGCGCCCAGGATGGCCATGGCGATGGCGAGGTCGAACTGGGACCCGCGCTTGGGGAGGCTGGCGGGGAAGAGGCTGACGGTGATACGGGCGTCGGGCCATGGGTAACTGCTGTTGACCACGGCGGATCGCACCCGGTCGCGGGCCTCGCTGAGCGCCGTGTCGGGAAGGCCGATGAGGTGGATGCCGGCCAGGCCGTTGCCCACGTCGGCCTCGACCTCGACGCTGCGGCCGCTCACCCCGACCAGCGCGACGCTGCGGGTCCGGGCCACGGCCATCTAGATCGCCCCCCGTATGTGGCGCAGGGCGAAGTTGCCCGCGAAACGCTCAAGGGCGATCACGTCGATGCGAACGGCTTCGAAGGACCGGGACTGCGCCGACAGCCATTTGGTGGCCAGCATGCGGAGCCGCGCCAGTTTGGTGTGGTTCACGGATTCCAAGGCTGTGCCGTGGGATCTGCTCGATCTGGTCTTGACCTCGACGACCACCAGGACTTGACCGTCCACGGCGATGATGTCGATCTCGCCGCGGCGGCAGCGCCAGTTGCGTTCGAGGATCGTCATCCCCTTGGCTTCGAGGTAGATGGCGGCCAGGTGCTCGCCTTCTTTGCCGAGCTCGTCTTTCGGGGCCATGGGTGGCGTCCCTTCGTCCGTCGTCGGTGCGGTGTTCGGTCACCGACCTTGGCGGATGGCAGGGAGATCAGATGGAGGCGAACGGGGTTCTGGGGATAACCGGGAGAGCTGGGCGGCGGCTTGTGGATAACTCCCCACAACGGAGACTCGTTGCCGGCACCAGGAGGCGTCGTCATCGGTGCGTCCCATGCCGGACGACGGAACCGGACGTTGCTGATCAGGCGCAATGTACGGGGTGACGGTCCTGCGGGGATGGTTCACGCCATGGAATCTGCAGCTGCCCAGCTCCGGCGGACGGTGGCGGACCACGAGCCCTACGGCCCCTGTGCCGCCCCCTGCGGCCCTCCACAGCCCCTGATGCCCATGCGGACGGCTGACGGCGATGGTGTGACACGACGCGGCCATTTCGCGAGGCGGCACGTGCGGGGCGGCATATGGCAGGAGGCGGGTCTCACGCGGCGGGGAGGCGGCCCCACGCGGCGGGATGGGGAAAGACGCCCTGTGTACTGGGCCAGATGGCGTTCATCTTGAGCTAGCTGTCAACGCTCTTCGCGGGCCAGGCGTCGCTACCCCGAGCCGGCTAGCGCTTCCGCATGCCCGGCGGCCCCACCTTGCGTTCAACGACGACTCACCGCAGGCCGGATGACGGCCAATGCGTGCTGATGGCGCCGGCGTGGACGCGGGAGCGCCCCAGCCCACGCCAGTGCCGAGCGGGTGCCGAGCGGGTGCCGATAATGCCCGGCAATCAGCAGACAAGGTGCCAGCGGGCATCAGGGGTGATCAGCATGGGCCGGTGCGCGGGTCACATGCGCACAAGGCACCGGCCCGATGAGGTCGGGCATTGGTCAATCAGCAGCAAGGCTTCCTGGGACCTGGGGCCGATCAGAGCGATGTCCGCCCAGGGCTGCGGCGTCAGGCGCAACACCAGAACCCTGGAACTCCAGGTCCAAGCACAAGCGCACCCAACCCCGACACGCCGCCACCGGACGCACCGAGAACCCCCGCCATCCCACCGGCCCCGCCTGGACGGCGCCCCTTCGACCTACCCCGAGAACCCTTCCTTGGGCATCTCCAGGTCGGCCTTGGCCAGCTCTTCCACGTTCACATCCTTGAACGTGACCACCCGCACGTTCTTCACGAACCGCGCCGGCCGGTACATGTCCCACACCCAGGCGTCCTGCATCTTCACATCGAAGAAGACGTCGCCGTTCTCCGCCGTACGGACGTCGAGATCGACCGAGTTGGTCAGATAGAACCGACGCTCGGTCTCCACGACGTAGGTGAACAACCCGACGACATCACGGTATTCGCGGTAAAGCTGCAGCTCCATCTCGGTTTCATATTTTTCGAGATCCTCTGCGCTCATCGCGGTCCTCCTGTCGTACCGGTCCCCCGGTTCGCCTGCTCAGGCAACCCCGGCCCCCATCTCATTTTCACCCATGCCCCTGGCCACCGTGACGAAGGAGTAACGGTGTTCAGGGCACGGGCCATGTCTCTCCAGTGCCAAACGGTGTCCTGGCGTGACATACCCCTTGTGCTCGGCGAAACCGTACTGAGGGAACCTTCGATCCAGCTCGACCATCAGGCGGTCCCTCGTCACCTTGGCCACGATCGACGCGGCCGCCACGCAGGCGGCCACCTGATCCCCCTTCCACACCGCCAGGGACGGCGCGGGCATGCCGGGCACCGGGAAGCCGTCCGTGAGGATGTACTCCGGATCACATGGCAACTGCGCCACAGCCCGCCGCATTCCGGAGATGTTGCTCCTGTGCAGCCCCCGGGCGTCGATCTCGGCGGCCGGGATCACCACGACGCCCACGTGGGCGGTGGCGACGACGCGGTCGTACAGACGCTCGCGCACCAGCGGAGACAGCAACTTGGAGTCACCGAGACCGTCGATCTCCCTGCGCAGGACGACGGCCGCGACGACCAGCGGTCCGGCGCAGGCGCCACGGCCCGCCTCGTCGACGCCCGCGATCGGGGTCAGCCCACGGCGGGCCAGCGCCCGCTCGTAGGCGTAGAGTCCGGAATCGCGCCGGACGACGCTCGGTCGTGGGCGGAACGCAACTGTCATGACACTCGAAGCGTACGCCCCATTCGCCGCAAACCGCGACCGAAAGCCCCTTACTTGACCTTGTCGAAAGTCTCGGGCGTGGAGAACAGGTAGCCGCGCGACAGCGGCCAGTAGCGGACGACCGCCTTGCCGATCACGTCGTCGACGGAGATGAAGCCGCCGCCGGGCTCGTCCATGTGCGCGCGCGAGTCCGCCGAGGCGGTGCGGTGGTCGCCCATCAGCCACAGTTTGCCGGCCGGGACGGTGACGCTGAACTTGTCGCCACCGCCGAAGTCGCCGGGGTAGAGGTAGGACTCCTCGTCGAGCGGCGTGCCGTTGACGCTGATGCGGTGCTTGGAGTCGCAGCACACCACCTTGTCGCCGCCGACGCCGATGACCCGCTTGATGGTGTCCTCGCCGGTGCGCCAGCCCTTGAAGACCACGATGTCGCCGCGCTCGGGATCGCCCGCCAGCTTGTTGACGAAGACCCGGTCGTTGATGAGCAGGGTGTTCTCCATCGACTCCGACGGGATGTAGAACGACCCGATCACGAACGCCTGGAGCAACAACGCGATGCCCACGCCGAGCACCAGCAGCAGGACGGTCTCCCGGAAACCGCCCTTTTTCTTCTCTTTGGCCACGCCCTCCGCCTTCTTGGTGACGGCCATCAGCGCTTCCTCCCCAACCGGCGCCGACGAACCAGGACCAAGGGTACGGCCAGCCCGAACCCGGCCACCAGCGGTACGGAGCCTCCAAGTGCCTGAAGCGCGGGCTGCGCGAAGGTGTCAGGTATGGACAACACGCCCGCCCGGTTGAACGGCCAGACGATCACGAAGGCCCGGCCGATGACCTGACCTTCGGGAATCGAGCCGCCGCCCTGGTCGCCGGTGTGCGAGCGGGAGTCGAGCGAGACGGAACGGTGGTCGCCCATCACCCACAGCCGCCCGGGCGGCACGGTGATGTCGAAGAACCTGTCGGACGGCACGTTGCCCGGATAGAGGTAGCTCTCCTCGTCGATGGCCGTGCCGTTGACCGTGATGCGCCCCTTGGAGTCGCAGCACTTGACGTGGTCGCCGCCCACGCCGATGACCCGCTTGATGTAGTCCTTCTCGCCGGGGACGACGCCGAAGGCCGTGCCGACCCAGCGGAAGAAGGCCGCGATCGGGTTGGACGGCTCCTCGACCTCGAACTCGCCGTCCCAGGAGTCGACGCCGGAGAAGACGACCACGTCGCCGCGCTCGATGTCACGGGTGTGGTAGACGAGCTTGTTGACCAGGACCCTGTCGTTCTTGAGCAGGGTGTTCTCCATGGACTCCGACGGAATGTAGAAGGCCTGGATCACGAACGTCTTGATGATCAGGGCCAGCACGAGGGCCACAACGACAAGAACGGGAAGTTCTTTCCAGAACGACCCCTTCTTCTCCTTGTCGCCCTTTGCCGGCTTCTGAGTCTCTTCGGCGACCACGTCCACCTCGTCCTCGACAGGGCGGCGCGAAGCGCCGTACTCCTGGTCTTCGCTTGTCATCGCTGACGAGCCTAGATGATGGAACGGCTCGACAAGCCTCGACCGACGTTACACCCACGCACGAGTCGCTCCACATAAAGGAAATGGCCCCGCAAAGCCGAAAGGCCCGTGCGGTGCACGGGCCTTTCGGAAAAGATTGGGGTTACTTCGCGGGCGCGGTCTCACGCTTCTCGCGGATACGGGCGGCCTTGCCGCGCAGGTCGCGCATGTAGTAGAGCTTGGCGCGACGCACGTCACCGCGGGTCACGAGCACGATCTTCTCGATGACCGGGCTGTGCACCGGGAAGGTGCGCTCGACGCCGACGCCGTAGCTGACCTTGCGGACCGTGAAGGTCTCGCGGGCGCCGCTGCCCTGCCGGCGCAGCACGAAGCCCTTGAAGACCTGGATACGGGAGCGGTTGCCTTCGACGACTCGTACGTGGACCTCGAGCGTGTCACCGGGGCGGAACGCCGGGACGTCGCTCCGAAGGGTCGCCTTCTCGAGCTCCTGGATCTTCGTGTGCATGAGAGCTGTCCTCAAGTCCTCGCGAGCACGCGGAGGTCCACCCGGCCGGAGCTCGCGGCGGACACGCTTGCTGATTTGATGAACCCGGGACCGTTACCCGGGCATGACGGACCAACCGTGTGATGGTCGGCAGCGATTCAGTTTGCCACATCTTCCGGCCGGACGCGAAACGAGAGCTCGTCGAGCAGCTTCCTGTCGTGCTTGTCGAGCGTCTCGGGATCGAGTGCCGCGGCCAGTTCCGGCCGGTTCCGCACCGTACGCCGGAGCGCCTCGTCCCGTCGCCATCGGGCGACTTTTCCGTGATGTCCGGACAGCAGCACCGCGGGCACCTCGTGCCCGCGCCAGACCGGCGGCTTGGTGTAGACCGGGCCCTCGACCAGGTTCTGCATCGAACCCGGCGCGAAGGAGTCGTCCACGGCCGACTGGGCGTTGCCCAGCACGCCGGGCAGCAGCCTGCCGACGGCCTCGACCATCACCAGCACCGCGACCTCGCCGCCGGCCAGCACGTAGTCGCCGATGCTGACCTCGTCGACGCGCAGCCGGGCGCCGTACTCGGCCATGACCCGCGAGTCGATGCCCTCGTAACGCCCGCAGGCGAACAGCAGCCACGGCTCGGCGGCCAGCTCCTGAGCCATCTCCTGGGTGAACGGCCGCCCGCTCGGCGTCGGCACGACGACCCGCGGCGCGCCGTCGCCGATCACCGAGTCGATGGCCTCGCCCCAGACCTCGGGCTTCATCACCATGCCGGGACCGCCGCCGTACGGCGTGTCGTCGACCGTCCTGTGCACGTCGTGCGCCCAGTCGCGGAGCTGGTGGACGCGTACGTCGAGGGTGCCGCGCTCGCGCGCCTTGCCGATCAGCGAGACGTCGAGCGGGGCGAAGTACTCGGGGAAGATGGAGATGATGTCGAGGCGCATCACAGCAGGCCCTCTGGCGGGTCGACGACCAGGCGCCCGCCCGTCAGATCGACCTCGGGCACCAGGGCCTTGACGAACGGGATGAGCGCGTCGTCCTGCCCGCGCCGGCGCACGACCAGCAGGTCCTGGCCGTGGTGCAGCACGTCGGTGACCTCGCCGACGGGCTCGCCCGACACGGTCTCCACCGCCAGCCCGACGAGCTGGTGGTCGTGGAACTCGTCCGGGTCGTCCGACGACTCCACGTCGGCCGAGTCGATGACCAGCATGGTGCCCCGGAGCTCCTCGGCCGCGTCGCGGCCGTGCACGCCCTCGAACGCGATCAGCAGCACGCCCTTGTGCCAGCGGCGGCTCTCGACCACGAGCGGCCCCGCGCTCGCCGGGTCGGTCGCGACGGCCACGCCCTCGGCGAAGCGCAGCTCGGGATCGTCGGTGCGCACCTCCACGGTCACCTCGCCGCGTACACCGTGCGGACGGCCTATCCGGCCGACGACCAGCTGCACGTAAACCCACCTTCTCCTAACGCAAGCGCCCCCATCAGCCCCTTCGGGACCGATGAGGGCGCGAATTCCTGACGCTAACGGACTGCTTCGTCCAGGTCGAGCAGATCGACCCGTACGTACTTCCCGTCGGCCAGGGCGTTCACAACGGTGCGCAGCGCCTTGGCGGTGCGCCCGCCGCGTCCGATGACCTTGCCCAGGTCCTCGGGGTGCACCCGGACCTCCAGGACGCGCCCGCTGCGAATGCGGCGAGCGCGGACCCGGACATCGTCGGGATGTTCGACGATGCCCTTAACGAGGTGCTCGAGAGCCTCCTCGAGCACGTCAGCCCTCGCCCTCGGTCGGGGTCTCGGCGGCGGGGGCGGCCTCAGCCTCTTCCTTCTTCTTGGCACGCTTGGGCGCCGTGGTGGCGGCCGTGCCGGTGTCGCCACCGGACAGCGCCTCCTTGGCCGCGGCCTCGTAGAGGGCGTGACGGTCGGGCGCGGGCTCGGCGACCAGCAGCGGCGCCGGGGCGGCCTCGCCCTTGAACTTCTGCCAGTCACCGGTGAGCTTGAGCAGCTTGAGCACCGGCTCGGTCGGCTGCGCGCCGACACCCAGCCAGTAGGCCGCACGCTCGGCGTTGACCTCGATGCGCGAAGGGTTTTCCTTCGGGTGGTACAGGCCGATCTCCTCGATCGCCCGGCCGTCACGCTTGGTGCGGCTGTCGGCGACGACGATTCGGTACTGAGCGTTGCGGATCATGCCGAGCCGCTTGAGCTTGATCTTGACTGCCACTGGTGTGGTCTCTCCTGCATTCGAGCGTGGGTGAACGGCACCTCATCGAGTGGGGCACGATGAGAGGACGTTCCAGGGACAGGCGTGGCCGGCAGGAGATGAGAGGGCACCCACCTGGTCACGATGTTCCAACATGTCATTCTGCCAGACCGCGGACAGTGCCTTCGACCTGTCCCGGCAGGCCGCGGCAAAGGCTCGGCAAGGGGCGCGTGTCACCTCGCCCGACTTGATCAACTTCCCTGCGGAATGGGTGGGTGACCACCACGACCCATCCGCTGCTCACGCGCGCGCGAGTGCTTACCGCCGGCGCGTCCGTCCTGCTCACCGGCGCCCTGTTCGGGCTCACGGCCACCGCCGCGGCGGGCGAGTTCGCCAACGCCAACGGTATGACCCTGACCATCACCGAGATCCCCGACGTGGGCCAGCCCGGCTTCTCGGGCACCTGGGGCACCGCCTCCGTGGGGCCCGACCCGGGCGTCGACAACGGTGACTGGAGCGACCCCGACAACGTCACCCAGTTCACCGACCTCGCCAACGAACAGCTCAACGCGAGCGGCCTCGATGCGCCCGACGTCTGGGAGGCCAGCGCCTCATTGGTCGTCGACAACCTCTTTCTCAACCCGAACGCCTCCGAGCCGCTGCTCGTCACGGGGAACGTCTCCACGCACGCGCGGTGCACGCCGCCGGCTCCGGCGATGGCGTCCACCCTGGTGACGCCCGGGTCCGTCACAGTGCTTGGCGTGCCCATCGAGGCGGGGACCACCCAGGTACGCGCGACGGGCGAACAACTCGGCTACCCGGGTGTGGCGTTGTCGTTCCTGACGGTGACCAGAACCGACAACGCCACGACGAACGACGCGACCTCCGCCGAGGCGGACATGACGATCTCGATCTCGGCTGACCTGCGGAGCGAGGACGGCGCCACCATCTACCAGGGGCCGCTGACCGAGGTCGTGATCGGGCGGGTCGAGGTCAACTGCGTCCCCAACCAGCCCACCCCGACACCCACGATCACACCCACGGTGACCCCGACGCCCACGCCCACCGTCACTCCTACGCCCACGGTGACCCCGACGCCCACGGTGACGCCCACCGTGACGCCCACGCCCACCGTGACGCCCACGGTCACACCCACGCCCACCGTGACACCCACGGTGACCCCGACCGTGACACCCACACCGACCGTGACGCCGACCGTCACCCCCACGGTGACGCCCACGCCCACCGTGACCCCGACCGTCACACCCACACCCACCGTGACGCCGACCGTGACACCCACAGTGACGCCCACGCCTACAGTGACGCCGACAGTGACGCCGACACCCACGGTGACCCCGACAGTGACGCCCACGCCGAACCCGACTCCGACGCCCAGCCCGACGCCCACCCCTGACTGCACTCACCGGCCGCACAAGCCGCACAAGGGACACGACAAGAGCTACTGGCCCCCGTGCGGATGGCCGCACAACCCGCATGATCCGCACCACCACGGCGGCCCGAGCGGCCACCACTGGCCCGACCACGACGGCGACTTCGGCATGGCGCCCGAAGACGCCTGGATGACCCAGACGTCGCCGCTCACCGGCCTGCCGATGTGGATGCCCGTACCCGCCGCCTCAGGCTGGCTCCTCATGGACCCCGCTCTGCAGTGGCTGCTCCTCTGCCGTTAGAGCAGGCCGAACGGCCTCACATCCGCGCGCCCGGTGACCGACCACGGTCCCGGGCGCGCTCCCGTTCGGACGAACGCGCACGCACCGGAGAACAGCGACGCACCCCCGACGCGCGGACCACCGTCATGGAGCCGGCGCGAGCAGGGGGCAGTGCGGCAAGGGCCGACGCGAGCAAGAGCGACGGCGAAACCACCAGCACCAAGACCGCCGGAGCAGGGGCCACCGACGCAGGCCCCGCAGGCGGACGCAGCGAACCTGGCAGGCGCACAGCCAAGCCGGGCGGACGTGCGGGCGGGGCGGGCGGGGGCGGGCGGAGTCAGGGGTCGTGCCCGCCCCGGCCGGTGCTGTTACTGCCCGGGCAGCTTCAGCTTCGACGGGTCGAAGCCCGGCGGCAGTTCGAGGCCCGGCGGCAGCTTGCCGCCCAGGTTCCCCAGCACTCCCCCGGCCTTGGGCGCGCCGCCCTCGCCGTCGGGCGACGATGACGCCGACTTCTCCAGGCCCGCCTTGCGCGGGTCGCCGCTGACGCGCCGCCCCTTCTTGGCCTTCTTCTGGGCCTTGGACGCCTTCCCGCGCCCCCCGGGCATGCCCGGCAGCCCCATGCCCCCGGCCACCCGCTTCATCATCTTCTGCGCCTCGAAGAAGCGCGTGACGAGGTTGCTCACGGCGCTGACCGTGACGCCGGAGCCGGCGGCGATGCGGGCGCGACGGGAGCCGTTGATGATCTTCGGGTCCTGCCGCTCGCCGGGCGTCATCGAGCGGATGATGGCGGCGATGCGGTCGAGGTCGCGGTCGTCGATGGAGTTGAGCTGGTCGCGCATCTGCCCCATGCCGGGCATCATGCCGAGCAGGTTCTTGATGGGGCCCATCTTCTGGACCATCATCATCTGCTCGAGGAAGTCGTCGAGCGTGAAGTTCTCGCCCGAGGTGAGCTTGCCCGCCATCTTGGCGGCCTGCTCCTCGTCGAACGTCTTCTGCGCCTGCTCGATCAGGGTGAGGATGTCACCCATGTCGAGGATGCGGGAGGCCATCCGGTCGGGGTGGAAGGCGTCGAAGTCTTCCAGCTTCTCGCCGGTGGAGGCGAACATGATCGGGCGGCCGGTGATGTGCCGCACCGACAGCGCGGCGCCGCCGCGGGCGTCGCCGTCGAGCTTGGTCAGCACGACGCCGTCGAAGCCGACGCCGTCCATGAACGCCTGGGCCGTGGTGACGGCGTCCTGGCCGATCATGGCGTCGACCACGAACAGGACCTCGTCGGGGCGGACCGCGTCGCGGATGTCGGCGGCCTGCTTCATCATCTCCTGGTCGATGCCCAGGCGACCGGCGGTGTCGATGATGACGATGTCGTGGTTGAGCCGCCGGGCCTCGTCGATCGAGCGGCGGGCGACGTCGACCGGGTCGCCGACGCCGCTGCCCGGCTCGGGCGCGAAGACGGCGACCTGGGCGCGCTCGCCCACGACCTGGAGCTGCTGCACGGCGTTGGGCCGCTGGAGGTCGGCGGCGACCAGCAGGGGCGCGTGGCCCTGCTCGCGCAGCCACCGGGCCAGCTTGCCGGCCAGGGTGGTCTTACCGGCGCCCTGGAGACCCGCGAGCATGACGACGGTCGGCGCGGTCTTGGCGAAGCGGAGCCTGCGGGTCTCGCCGCCGAGGATCTCGATCAGCTCGTCATTGACGATCTTGACGACCTGCTGCGCCGGGTTGAGCGCCTGGGAGACCTCGGCGCCGCGGGCGCGCTCCTTGACCTGGGCGACGAACGCCTTGACCACCGGGAGCGCGACATCGGCCTCGAGCAGGGCGATGCGGATCTCGCGGGTGGTGGCGTCGATGTCGGCGTCGGACAGCCGACCCTTGGATCGGAGGGAGGAGAAGACCGATGTCAGCCGGTCGGAAAGCGTCTCGAACACGTGGTTGGCCAGTCCTCGAAGCGAATGTACGTCTAAGACTTCAGCCTATCCGCTCTCCTAGCCGCTCCAGCCTGGCACGGCCATCCGGACGGTCAACGCGTGCTCGACGAGGTTGATCAGAGCGCTTTTGACCGAGTCCTTCTGGCGGGCGTCGAGACGCACCAGCGGGATGTGGGGGGCCAGCGTGAGGGCGTCGCGGACCTCGGCGTCGCTGTGGGCGTACGTGCCGTCCCAGCCGTTGATCCCCACGATGAAGGGGAGTTGCGCCTCCTCGAAATAGTCGATCGCGGGGAAGCTGTCGGCCAGGCGGCGGGTGTCGACCAGCACGACGGCGCCGATGGCGCCGCGGACCAGGTCGTCCCACATGAACCAGAACCGGTGCTGTCCGGGCGTGCCGAACAGGTAAAGGATCAGGTCGCGGTCGAGAGAGACGCGGCCGAAGTCCATCGCGACGGTCGTGGTCGACTTCAGCGGCGTCATGCCCAGGTCGTCGATGCCGGCGGAGGCGTCCGTCATGACGGCCTCCGTCGTGAGCGGCATGATCTCCGAGACCGCGCCGACGAACGTCGTCTTGCCCACGCCGAAGCCGCCGGCCACCACGATCTTCGTCGAGGTCAGACCGGGGCTAGAGCCTGCGAAGTCCACTGAGCACCCTTTCCAGCAGGTTGACGTCCGGCCTACCCGCATCCAGCTGCGGCTGATGCACCCGTACCAGGCCCTCGGCCGCCATGTCGGCGATCAGAACACGCACCACACCGAGCGGGATCCGCAGCAGCGCCGACACCTCGGCGACCGACCGCACCTGACGGCAGAGCTGGCTGATCGCCTTGTACTCGGGGGTGATGTGGGAGAACTCCCGGTGTTCGGCGGTCGCCGACGAGACCAGGGCCTCCATGGCCAGCTTGACCTTGGGCGCGGTACGCCCGCCCGTCACCGCGTACGGGCGGACCGGCGAGGCCGGGTCCGAGCTGACCGGCGGCTGGGGCTCCCAACCGCCGCTGTTCCAGGAATCCGTCACCTACATCACCTGGTCTGGCTGGCGCGCAGCTCCGCGCGCACCGCCGGGGTCAGCACCTGACCGGCGCGATCCACCATCAAGGTCATCTGGTACGCCACCAGCCCCATGTCGCAGTCGGGAGCCGCCAGGACCGCCAGACACGAGCCGTCGCTGATCGACATGATCAGCATCAGCCCGCGCTGCATCTCCACGATCGTCTGGTTGACCGCACCGCCTTCGAAGACCCTGGCCGCACCCTGCGTGAGACTCACCAGTCCCGACGCGATGGCGGCCAGCTGGTCGGCCCGGTCAGGCGGGAAACCCGACGATGCCGCGAGCGGCAATCCGTCGGATGACACGACCACCGCGTGCGCGACCCCCGGGACGGTACTGACGAAGTCGGTGATCAACCAGTCGACTCCGCGCGCCGAGTGGCTCAGGTCATTCACGCGCCCTCCTCCCTACTGTCGTTCCTCGGGCCGGATTGGTAGGTCCTGCCCTCGCTGATGTCGTCACGCGCTGCTCGGAAGCCCTGCTGGAAGCTCGACAACCTGCTGCGCACCCGGTCCGGCGAGACCGACGGCATGGGAGCCACGCCCTTGGGCGCGGACGCGGTGTCCGCCGATCCGGGCACCAGGTTGGCCTTGGGCACCCGCTTGGGCAGTCCGGCCGCCGTCGAGCCGTCGCGTACGGGCTCCACCACGGATGCCGCCGCGTTCCAGCCGGCGTCGGCCTTGGCCGAGCCCCAGGTGGCGCTGGGCTCGCCCTGGTCGAACCAGGCCGACTCCACCGCGGCGAAGATCGGCAGGTATTCGTCCCCGCCGGAGGCGGGCTTGACGACGGGGATCGGGCCGGTCGCCGCCGACTCGGTCTCGGGGTAGTCGTACTTGGAGGCGGGCGACGTCTCCTGCGGAGGAGCCGACCAGGGGCGGGGCTCCTCGGGGGGCAGGCCGCGCTGCGGCGGCGCGTGCTCTCCGGTGACCGGCCCGCGCGAGGACACCCAGACGTCGGACGACGAGTCCGGCAGCCAGTCGGAGCCGGTGTTCGTCGACTCCGTCGAGGGCCACTGCGGCATCGCGGACGGCATCGCGGACGGCATGGAGGACTGCATCGAGGACGGCAGCGAGTTCGGCATCGACGGCCACGACCCGCCGGCCGGCTCGGACGGGTACGAGGGGTAGGACGGGTGCCCGGGGGCGAGCCCGAAGCCCGAGGCGCCGGGCCACTGCTGGGCCCCGGCGGCGGGCTGGGAGGCGGCGAAGGCGTCCTCGCGGGCGGTCGGGGCGGCGGTGTTGCCGCCCGCGCCGGCGACCGCGGCGGGCTGGGCGCCGAGCAGCGTCTCGGGGATGAGGACCATCGCGGTCAGGCCGCCGGAGCCGTGCGGGCGCAGCTGCACCCTGATGCCGTGCCGGTGGGCGAGCCTGGCGACCACGAACAGGCCCATGCGGCGGGAGACCGACACGTCCACGGTGGGGGCGTCGGTCAGGCGCTCGTTGGCCTGGACCAGTTCCTCGCCGGTCATGCCGATGCCGGAGTCGCTGATGGAGAGCATGATCCCGCCGCCGTCGATCCTGCTGCCGGAGACGGGGACGCGGGTCTCGCGCGGCGAGAACGACAGCGCGTTCTCGATGAGCTCGGCCAGCAGGTGGATGACGTCGTTGACGGCCTGGCCGGCGATGGAGACGCCCTCGGGGACCTCCAGGACGACGCGCTCGTAGTTCTCGACCTCCGACAGGGAGGCGCGGGCGACGTCGACCAGCTTGACCGGCTGGCTCCAGCGCCGCGGCGGGTCCTGACCGGCCAGCACCAGCAGGTTCTCGCTGTTGCGCCGCATACGCGTGGCCAGGTGGTCCAGCTTGAACAGGTTGCCGAGCCGCTGCTCGTCCTGCTCGCCCTGCTCCAGGCCGTCGATCAGGGTGATCTGCCGCTCCACCAGCGTCTGACTGCGCCGCGACAGGTTCACGAACATCGCGTTGACGTTCGAGCGGAGCCTGGACTCCTCGCCGGCCAGCCGGACGGCTTCGCGGTGGACCTCGTCGAAGGCGCGGGCGACTTCACCGATCTCGTCCTTGGAGTTGACCTCGATCGGCGGGACCTGGAGCTGTTCCGGGCTGACGTCGGTGTTGCGCAGCTGCCGGACCAGGTCGGGCAGCGTCTGGCCGGCGATCTTCAGGGCGTCCGAGCGCAGGCGGCGCAGCGGGCGCACCAGCGAGCCGGCCATCAGGGCGGTGATCGCGAGGACCAGCACGAGCAGGCCCACCACGACGCCGATGTTGATCGCGGCGAGCTGCCGGTCGCTGCTGGCGATGTCGGCGCTTCGGGTGGCGATCTGCTCCGACAGCGACTTCTGCACGGTGTGCAGGCGCTCGACGGTCTCGGTGATGGACTGGAACCACTGGTCGGTGTCGTCCCTGGTCGAGGTGTCGAGCCGGCGCAGGGACTGGTTGGCGTTGTGCAGCAGCACCGCGCGGCTGGCGTAGAACTCGGCTCGGCCGATCTTCAGGCTGGCGACGGTGTTGTCGTAGAACTGGCGCTGCGCGGGCGTGGCGACGGCGCGGAAGGAGTCGCGCTCGCTGTTGCGGCGGGAGCGGGCGTCGAGGAAGGCGTTGTACTCCGGTTCCTCGAACGAGCCCCTGATCAGGGCGCTGGTCAGCAGGCCGCGCTGCTTGGAGGCCTCCTCTTCGGCGCGGGCGACGGCGCGCAGGGCCGCGCTGGTGGCGATGATCTCCTCGTCCGTGGAGCCCTGGCCGAGCTCGTCGTAGAGCTGCAGCAGCTCGGCGATGACCTCGGAGTACTTCTCGCTGGTGGGCAGCGGGCCGAGCTTGGTCTCGGCGACGGCCTTGCGCATCGTGGGGATCTGGCCGAGCCGGATCCGGATGTGGTCGAGGGACTTCCTGCCGAGGTCGGACAGCGACGTTTCGGACTTCTTCCCCGCCTCGAGGGTGCTGGCGATGCGCTTGTCGACGATCTCGTGCTGGCTCTTCAACCGCTGCTCGTCGGAGGCTCCGCGGTTGGTGGCGACGTGGCGGGTGGCCAGGTCGCGTTCGAGCCCGAGGTCGCGGGAGAGCTCGCCCAGCTGGGCGACCAGGGTCCCCACGCTGCTGATGTCCTGGTACTGCTGCGCGCTGTTGATCGACGTCGTGACCCGCAGGGCGCCGAGGACGACGGCGACGAGCGTGGGAATGGCGATGAGGGCGATGAGGCGGGTACGCACGCGCCAGTTGCGCAGGGCGAACGGGCTGCCCGCCTTGGGCGGGTGGGCCGGCTGCACCTCGCCGTCCGCGGCCTTTTCCGGGGCGTCCGGAGCCCTGCCACGACCGGATCCGGTCGTTGTTGTCCTCACTGGTGGCAACCTCTCGCCATGGCCTGCTTCAGGGGGAATCAGCGGCTTCGTCACGCGGACGAGTGATCGCAGGCAAGTTCGAGGCCCAATTTGAGCACAAACCTCATACTTAGGCCAACGTTTCGGTGGTTTTCAACCGTTCCACATCGCACTCCCTTCACGTCGCATACCAGTGCACACGGAGCGCAACCACCGTCCCAATACGGACAAATCGCCACTAAACATACTTAATCTCCAGATTTACATCTACAACGCTGATTTGTCATATTTTCGCGATAAACCTACATATACGCGGCATAGCGCTGTAGATCCGAAGTCGGCTCCGGTACGCTTCACGCCCGGCATCCCGTGCCGATCTCCGGAACTTCCCCCTGGTAGGAGAACCCCCCCATGACACGCACTATGCGCGGTCACGCCATTGTCGTCGGCGTGGCTCTGGCGCTCACCCTTGCCGGCTGCGGCGGAGGCAGCGGCGAGACCGCGAAGAGCTCGGCCAACAGCAAGGGCCTGGAGAAGACCACCATCAAGGTCGGCGCCCTCCCCGTGCCCGACGTTGTGTCGGTCTATCTTGCCAACGAAAAGGGCTTCTTCAAGGAAGAGGGACTGACCGTCGAGCCGGTCACCATCACCGGTGGCGCGGCGGCGTTGCCGCAGATCGAGAGCGGCGCGCTCGACATCTCGCAGACCAACTACGTCTCGACCTTCCTCGCGGTGAGCAAGGGCAAGAAGATCAAGCTGGTCGCGGACATGTACCAGGCCGCGCCGAACACGTTCAACATCATGGTGCCCAAGGACTCCCCCATCAAGACGGTGTCGGACCTCAAGGGCAAGACGATCTACGTCAACAACCTCAAGAACATCGCCACCCTGGCCGTGGAGACGCAGCTCAAGGTGGCCGGTCTGGCCGACACCGACGTCAAGTTCGTGGAGAAGCCGTTCCCGGAGCAGGGCAACGCGATCAACACCGGGCAGGCGGACGCGGGCTGGATGACCGAGCCCTTCATCACCGCCAACCAGAGCACCTTCGGCTTCCGCAAGCTCGCCGACACCATGACCGGCCAGACGGAGGACTTCCCCATCGCCGGCTGGATGGCCACCGAGGACTGGGTGCAGAAGTACCCGAAGACGCTGGCCGCCTTCCAGCGGGCCATCGCCAAGGCGCAGCAGCTCGCCTCCAGTGACCGCAAGGTCATCGAGGAGACGCTGCCGAAGTACACCAAGATCGACGCCAAGACGGCCTCGGTGATCACGCTCGGCACGTACCCGAGCGAGCTGAACGAGAACCGGCTGCAGAAGGTCGCCGACCTGATGCTGGAGTACAAGTACCTCACCAGCCCGGTCGACGTGAAGTCGGTCATCGCCGCCCCTGCAAGCTGATGAACACCGCGCGTCTGCTCCGCGGCGCCGCCGGCGCCGCGGGGTTCCTCATCGCCGGTGAGCTGGTCATCCGTTTCGCGCTCAGCGACGGCGTGATCTTCCCGGCGCCCTCCGTGATCCTGTACGAAGCCGTGCGCCTGCTCGCCGACCCGGTGTTCACGGAGGGCCTGGTCACCACCCTCACCAACTGGGCGCTCGGCCTGCTCGCCGCCATCGTCGTGGCCGTGCCGCTGGGCGTGCTGCTGGGGGCGGTGCCGCCGGTGGAGCGGGCGATCCGGCCGCTGCTGGAGTTCATGCGCCCGATCCCCTCGGTGGCGATCATCCCGCTGGCGATCCTGCTGATCCCGGTGGACGGCCTGATGAAGGTCTCGGTCATCGTGTACGCGTCCATGTGGCCGATCCTGATCAACACCCTGTACGGCATGCAGGACGTGGACCCGCTGGCCAAGGAGTCCCTGCGCAGCTTCGGCTTCGGCCGCCTGGCCGTGCTGGCCCGGGTCAGCCTGCCGAGCGCCGCCCCGTTCGTCGCGACCGGCATCAGGATCGCGGCCGGCATCGCGCTCGTGCTCGCGGTCAGCGCCGAGCTGCTGGCCGGCGGCACGGCCGGGATCGGCGTCTACACGATCCAGGCGGGCAGCGGCAACCGGATGGACCTGATCATGGCGGCGACGTTCTGGGCCGGGGCGTTCGGGGTGTTCGCGAACCTCGTCCTGCTGGCCGGCGAGCGGCGGCTGTTCCGCTGGCACCGCGTCCGGATGGGGGCGTCGGAGTCGTGAGGCGGCTGTCCAGGCTGTGGGTGGTGCCGGTCGTGCTGGTCGTCTGGGAGCTGCTCGGGCGGCTCATCGACGACAGCGACTTCCCGCCGCCGCTCACCATCGTCACCAGCATGTACCAGATGTGGTTCTCCGGACCCGTCTCCCACCTGTTCCTCACCGAGGACGCGATCGGCAACATCCTGCCCAGCCTCGGCCGCATGTTCAGCGGCTGGATCCTGGCCTCGCTGCTCGGGGTGCTGCTCGGCGTGGCGCTCGGCCGTTCCAAGGCGGCCACCGACTACGTGGACGCGCTGTTCGAGTTCGGCCGGGCGATCCCGCCGCCGCTGCTGCTGCCGCTGTTCGTCGCGCTGTTCGCGCGCACCGAGCACGCGCAGCTCAGCATGCAGCTCGCCACGATCGTGTTCGGCGTGATCTGGCCGGTGCTGCTCAACACGATCGAGGGCGTCCGGGCCGTGGACCGCACCTACACCGAGACCGCCACCGTGTTCGGCCTGTCCAAGGCACAGCGCCTGCGCGTGGTCGTGCTCCCCGCCGCCTCGCCGAAGATCTTCGCCGGGCTGCGGCTGAGCCTGTCGCTGGCGCTGATCCTCATGGTGATCTCCGAGCTGTTCGGCAGCACGGACGGCATCGGCTACCAGCTCCTGCAGGCCCAGCGCAGCTTCGACGGGCCGGGCGTGTGGGCCGCGATCGCCCTGCTCGGCATCCTCGGCTACCTGGTGAACTCGCTGTTCGTGCTGGCCGAGCGCCGCCTGCTGGTGTGGCACCGGCAGGCCAACCGCAACGTCTGACTTCTGGAAGGACCCCATGCCGCACTCGGATGACCTCCTCTGGGGGGCCGTGGCCGACATCTCGCGCTTCGCCGCTCTGCTGACCATGGCGGAGCTCGGCCTGGCCGACCATCTCGCCCACGGTCCGCTCACCACCGCCGACCTGGCCGCCCGCTGCGAGGCCGACGCCCCCAGGCTGCGCCGCGTGCTGCGCGAGCTGGCCGGGATGGGCGTGGTCCGCGGCGCCGGGCCGGACACCTTCGACCTGACCGAGCGCGGCACGGCGCTGCGGTCGGACGTGCCCGACTCGGTGCGCTCGTCGATCCGGATGCTCGGCGAGGAGGGCTTCTGGCACGCCATGGGCAACCTGCCCGCGACCGTCCGCGACGGCGGCTCGGCCTTCGCCGCCCGCTACGGCCACCTGTACGACTACCTGGCGGCCAACCCGGGGGCGGGCAAGCTGTTCGACGACTACATGACCGCCCGCGCGATCCCCTTCACCGAGGGCCTGGCCAAGCGGTACGACTTCCCGGCCACCGCGACCATGGTGGACGTGGCCGGCGGCAAGGGCCACATCCTGGCCACGGTCCTGCACGCCAACCCGGACATGCGCGGCATCCTGTTCGACCTGGAGCACGTGGCCGACCGGGCCAGGGAGCTGCTGGCCGCCGAGGGGCTGGGCGAGCGGAGCGAGGTCGTCACCGGCGACTTCTTCACCGAGGTGCCGGCGGGCGGCGACGTCTACCTGCTGGCCAGCGTCCTGCACAACTGGGACGACGAGGACGCCGTCACGATCCTGCGCAACGTCCGCCGGGCGATGAACCCCGGCGGCCGCGTCCTGGTGCTGGAGGTGGTGCTGCCCGACGACGAGGCGCCGCACCTGGGCAAGGACATCGACATGCGGATGCTGGCGATCTTCGACGGCGGCGCCGAGCGCAGCCGGGAGGAGTACACGGCACTGCTCGACCGGGCGGACCTGCGCCTGGCCGAGGTCGTCGAGCTGGGCTCGGGAGCCAGCCTCATCGAGGCCCGGCCGCGCTGAGCACGAGGGGCGGCGGCGGGCCGGATCAGCCGCCGCCGCTCCAGCCCGGCACCGCCATCCTGATCGACAGGGCGTGCTCGACCAGGTGGATCAGAGCGCTCTTGACCGAGTCCTTGGAGCGGGCGTCCAGCCGGACGAGCGGGATGTGGGGGGCTAGCGTGAGGGCGTCGCGGACCTCGGCGTCGCTGTGCGGGTACTGGCCGTCCCAGCCGTTGACGCCCACCACGAACGGCAGCTGCGCCTCCTCGAAATAGTCGATCGCGGGGAAACTGTCGGCCAGGCGGCGGGTGTCGACCAGCACGACCGCGCCGATCGCGCCGCGGACCAGGTCGTCCCACATGAACCAGAACCGGTGCTGGCCCGGCGTGCCGAACAGATAGAGGATCAGGTCACGGTCGAGCGAGACGCGGCCGAAGTCCATCGCGACGGTCGTGGTCGACTTCAGGGGCGTCATGCCCAGGTCGTCGATCCCCGCGGAGGCGTCGGTCATCACCGCCTCGGTGGTCAACGGCATGATCTCCGAGACCGCGCCGACGAACGTCGTCTTGCCCACCCCGAAACCGCCGGCCACCACGATCTTCGTTGAAGTCAAGCCGGGGCTAGAGCCTGCGAAGTCCACTGAGCACCCTTTCGAGCAGATTAACGTCCGGCCTGCCGGCGTCCAGCTGTGGCTGATGCACGCGGACCAGGCCCTCGGCCGCCATGTCGGCGATCAGAACACGCACCACGCCCAGCGGGATCCGCAGCAGCGCCGACACCTCGGCCACGGACCTGACCTGCCTGCACAGCTGGCTGATCGCCTGGTACTCCGGCGTGATGTGGGAGAACTCCCGGTGCTCGGCGGTCGCCGACGACACCAGGGCCTCCATCGCCAGCTTGACCCTGGGCGCCGTCCGCCCACCCGTCACCGCGTACGGGCGGACGGGTGAGGCGGGGTCGGGGTGCAGCTGCGACTGGGGCTGTGGCTTGGGCGGAGGCGCCCAGCCGCCGCTGTTCCATCTCTGGTCCGTCACCTACATCACCTGGTCTGGCTGGCGCGCAACTCGGCCCGCACCGCCGGAGTGAGCACCTGACCGGCGCGATCGACCATCAGGGTCATCTGGTACGCCACCAGCCCCATGTCGCAGTCGGGAGCCGCCAGGACCGCCAGACACGAGCCGTCGCTGATCGACATGATCAGCATCAGCCCGCGCTGCATCTCCACGATCGTCTGGTTGACCGCACCGCCTTCGAAGACCCTGGCCGCACCCTGCGTGAGACTCACCAGTCCCGACGCGATGGCGGCCAGCTGGTCGGCCCGGTCAGCCGGGAAACCCGACGAGGCCGCAAGCGGCAACCCGTCGGACGAGACGACCACCGCATGTGCCACACCGGGGACCGTGCTGACGAAGTCGGTGATCAACCAGTCGACTCCGCGCGCCGCGTGGCTCAGGTCGTTCATGCGCCCTCCTCTCTGTCACTGTTGTGGGCTTCACCGTTGTAGGAGCCGCGAGGGCCCGGCTGGAACGCCCTGCCCTCGGTGATGTCGTCGCGGGCCGCCCGGAAGCCCTGCTGGAAGCTGGACAACCTGTTCCGCACCCGGTCCGGCGAGACCGAGGGCATCGGGGACACGCCCTTGGGTGAGGCGGAGGTGTCGGCCGAGCCCGGCACCAGGTTCGCCTTGGGCACCCGTTTGGGCAGGCCGGCCGCGGTCGTGCCGTCGCGGGCCGGCTCGGTCACCGCCTGAGCCGCGCTCCAGCCGGCGTCGGCCTTCGTGGAGCCCCAGCCGCCCTCGTCGCGCCCGAACCAGGCCGACTCGACGGCGGCGAAGATCGGCAGGTAGTCGTCCCCGGCGGAGGCGGGCGGCACGGGCGGGATCGGGCCGGTGGCCGCCGCCTCGGTCTCGGGGAAGTCGGGCCGCGGGCGCTGGAGGCCGTCCTGCTTCCAGGGCGGCGGGGGCTCGGCCGCGGGACGCCTGGGCAGCCCGCGATCGCCGTTGTTGCGCGGCGGCGACCAGATGTCGTGGCTGTCGAAGCCGCCGCCGTGCGGGTCGGCGGGCCAGCCGTCGGACGACGGCCACTGCGGCCAGTTGCCCCCCGCCTCCGGGTTCGACGGGTACGACGGGTGCGCGGGGCCCATCTGGTAGGTGGGCCGCGGCCAGTCCTGTCCGGCGGCCGGGGGCGCCTGCGGCCAGTCGGCCGCCGGTGTGAGCGGCGCCTGCGGCCAGTCGGCTCCCGGCGCGGGCGGCGCGGGCGGCCAGTCGGCGCCGGCGGAGGCGGCCGCGGGCCAGTCGGCCTCGGGCGGAGCCGAGACCGGCGGCCAGTCGGTGGCCGGTGGCGCCGCGTGCGGCCCCACGTACGGCTCGCTCCCGGACGTGCTCTCGGCCGCCGCCGGCTGCATGCCCGCGAACCCGGGCGGCTGCGTGCCGAGCATGTTCTCCGGGACGAGCACCATGGCGGTCAGCCCGCCCGAGCTGTGCGGACGGAGCTGCACCCTGATGCCGTGCCGGTGGGCGAGCCTGGCGACCACGAACAGGCCCATCCGCCGCGAGACCGACACGTCGACGCTGGGCGAGTCGGTGAGGCGGTCGTTGGCCTGGGCCAGTTCCTCGGGGGTCATGCCGATGCCGGAGTCGGTGATCGACAACATCACGCCGCCGCCGTCGATCCTGCTGCCCGACACCGCCACCCGGGTCTCGCGCGGCGAGAACGACAGCGCGTTCTCCACCAGCTCGGCCAGCAGGTGGATGACGTCGTTGACGGCCTGGCCGGCCACCGAGACGCCGTCGGGCACCTGGAGCACGACGCGCTCGTAGCTCTCGACCTCCGACAGGGAGGCGCGGGCCACGTCGACCAGCTTGACCGGCTGGCTCCAGCGCCGCGGCGGGTCCTGACCGGCCAGCACCAGCAGGTTCTCGCTGTTGCGCCGCATACGCGTGGCCAGGTGGTCCAGCTTGAACAGGTTGCCGAGCCGCTGCTCGTCCTGCTCGCCCTGCTCCAGGCCGTCGATCAGGGTGATCTGCCGCTCCACCAGCGTCTGACTGCGCCGCGACAGGTTCACGAACATCGCGTTGACGTTCGAGCGCAGCCGCGCCTCCTCGCCGGCCAGCCGGACCGCCTCGCGGTGGACCTCGTCGAAGGCGCGGGCCACCTCGCCGATCTCGTCGTGGGTGTCCACCCCGATCGGCGGGACGGGCCCGACCTTGCCGTCCCCCGCCTCGCGGAGCGCCCGCACGGTCTCCGGCAGGCGTTTGCCGGCGATGTCCAGGGCCTCGCCGCGCAGCCGGCGCAGCGGCCGGATGAGCGAGCGGGCGATGAAGGTGATGATGATCAGCACCACGATCAGCAGGATCATGATGAGCACGCCGGAGATCAGCGCCGACCGGTTGGCCGCCTCCTCCAGGGCGCGGGCCCGCAGGATGACCGAGGAGGCCAGCGACTTCTCCACGCTGCGCAGGGCGTCGATCTTGCCGGTGCTGACGTCGAACCAGGTGCCGACGTCCTTGTCCGGCCGTACGCCGATGCTCAGGGGCTTGGCCTCGACGGACTGGGCCATGGCCCGCAGCCGGAACAGGTCGGTCTGGTCGACGTCCCTGCCCACCACGGTGTCCCGGTAGAGCTCCAGCTGGTCGATGCTGGCGAGGGTGGCGAACAGGGTCTCCTCGCTCTCCTCGCGCGCCTTGGCGTCGGAGAGCGCGTCGAGCTCGCCGCTGTCGAAGCTCTTCTTGTCCAGGGCGCTGGCCAGGATGCCCCGCTGCTTGGACGCCTGCTCCTTCGCGCGCGCGATGGCCGCCATGGAGCTGGCGCTGTGGGAGATGTCGTCGTCCACCGCGACCTGTCCCACCTGGTCGTGGAACTGCAGGAGGGTGGAGATGATCTGGGAGTACTTCTGGATCATCGGCAGCGGCTGGATCTTGCCCTTGACGGCGGTGTCGCGCAGGGTCTGGATCTCCTCCAGGCGGCGCAGCACCGGGCGTACGGAGTCGGCGTGGGTGTCGGTGAGGGCGCCGGCCCGCACCTTGGCCTCGTCGATGAGGTTGTCGACCCCGCTGTAGGTGGTGCGGAGCTGGGCCGCGCGGCTCTCCGGACGACCTTGGGCGATGTAGAGAGCGGTCTCGTCCCGTTCGAAGGCCAGTTCGTGCGTGACGGCGCCGAGCTGCTCGCTGAGCTCGGCCACCTCTCTCAGTGTCTGGTAGGTGTTGGCGTCCCTGAGGGAGGTGATCACGTTCAGCCCGCCCAGGCCCACCGCGACAGCCGTGGGCACGACGATCAACGCCACGAGGCGCGATCGTACGTGCCAATTGCCCAATCCGAACCTGTTAGAAGCAGGTTTGGGCAGCCGTCGCTTCTGGTGCCCGTGCGGCTCGCGGTCAGCGGAAGCTTCAGCGCTCTGCGTTCTCACTTGCCTCGCAACCTCTCGCCCCGGAGGGGAATTCTCGAAGACCATGCAGGTAAATGCACGTGGGGCAATATGTACAATCGAGATGAGGGCCATTTGAGCACAGGTGCCGGTCAGGACCAACCACCTATAGTGCCCCTCTGAGGCTTATATCCCGGATTGTCCAAAAATTGTGACAAAATTGGTAGACCGCCGTTTACCTGCAAAAACGGGCAGCCGAAACGTGTTCCGCAAGCCCCCTTCCGCCCGCGGAACGATCCACATCAGCTAGTCCCACCAGTAACAGACGCCCCGGTCGCCACCCTCTTTCCCAAAACGGACAAAGACATCTCACGCCTCTATTTACGATAGAGCGGCAAACGGACATTGCAACCACAAGAGTCATTTTCTTGATAATGACTGCCAATGTGGTGCTACGGTCGATTCCTGCTTGTTCGTCAGGCACTCAGCCCCGGGGGCAGTTCAGCCACCCGGTCCCCCCGGCTCCACGTCTTGAAGGGAGTCCCTGACATGAGGCTTGGCCGCTCCGCCAAGGCCGCCATCATCGGGTTCGCTGTGACTTTAGGCGCCGTAGCGTGCAGCACCGGCGGCTCAACCACCGCCAGCGCACCACCCTCCGCCTCCGCGAACGGCGGCGGCGGCGCCTTGGAGAAGACGAAGCTCAAGATCGCCACCCTGCCCGCCATCGACAGTGCCGCCATCTACGTCGCCATCGACCAGAAGCTCTTCGAGCAGGAGGGTCTCGACGTCACCCCGCAGGTCGTCCAGGCCGCCCCCGAGGCGATCCCCATGCTGGTCAACGGCGAGATCGACGCCATGTTCGGCAACTACGTGTCGATGTTCCAGGCGCACGACAAGGGGGCGATCAAGATCCACGTGCTCGCCGAGGGCTCGCGGGCCGCCCCCGACTCGCTCAGCATCATGGCGCTGCCCAACTCCCCCATCAAGACGCCGAAGGACCTCGCGGGCAAGACGATCAACGTCAACGTCCTGCACAACTTCCAGGAGCTCGCGCTCACCCAGGTGCTCAAGGCCAACAACATCGACCCCGCCACGATCAAGTACGTCCCCGTGACGTTCCAGAACATCATGGCCTCGTGGAAGAGCGGCCAGATCGACGCCGCCTACCTGGGCGAGCCGCAGGTCACCGCGGCGACCTCGTCGATGGGCGCGCGCAAGATCCTCGACCCGGCCTCCGGGCCGGCGGCGGAGTTCCCGATCTCGGGATACATCAGCACCCAGGACTGGTACGAGAAGAACCCGAGGACCGCGGCGGCCTTCCAGCGGGCCATCCACAACGCGGCCAAGCTGATGGAGAACAACCGTGAGGTGGTGGCCAAGGTGCTGCCGAACTTCACGCAGATCGACGCGTCCACGGCGGCGACGGTCACCTTCCCCTACTTCTCCAGCTCCGACAACCCGGTGCGGCTGCAGCGGGTGGCCGACTGGATGTGGGAGGCCAAGTGGCTGGGCAAGGAGATCGACGTCAAGACGTTGATGTCGCCGACGACGTCGGGGTGAGCAGTACTGCGACGGGCGTCGTCCGCCGTCCGGCCGGCGCCGCCACGCGGTGGTCGCGCCGGGCGGCGGGGGCGGCCGGCTTCGCCGTCCTCGTCGAGCTGCTGAGCCGGTCGGGGCTGGTGGACGCCGAGGTGCTGCCGCCGGCCACGCGGATCGTCGGGCGCGGCCTGGCGCTGCTCGCCGATCCGGCCTTCCTGACCCATGCCCGCACCAGCCTGCTGGCCTGGGCCCTCGGGCTCGGCCTCGCGGTGCTGGTGGCGGTGCCGCTCGGGCTGCTGCTCGGCAGCGTGCCGGTGATCGACGCGGCCACCCGCTCGGTGGTGGAGTTCCTGCGGCCGATCCCCTCGGTGGCGCTGATCCCGCTGGTCGCCCTCGTGATCGGCACCGGCCTGCAGCTCCGCGTCACGCTCGTGCTCTACGCCGCCATGTGGCCCATCCTCTACAACACCATGTACGGCCTGCGCGGCGTCGACCCCGTGGCCAAGGAGACCCTGCGCTCCTACGGCTTCGGCCCGCTGTCGGTGCTGCTGCGCGTCAGCCTGCCGTCGGCGGCGCCGTTCATCGCCACGGGCGTGCGGCTGGCGGCGTCCGTGGCGCTCATCCTGACCGTCAGCACCGAGATCGTGGCCGGGCGCGGGGAGGGCATCGGCGTGTTCATCTTCTTCGCCGGGATCGCGGTCCCGGCCAGGATGACCGACATCCTGGCCGGGGTGTTCTGGGTGGGGCTGTTCGGCGTGCTGGTCAACGCGCTGCTGGTGGCGGCCGAGCAGCGCGCCTTCCGCTGGCACCACGCCCGGCTGACGGAGGGGTCGTGACCGGGCGCGGGCCGTCGGCGCGCGGGCGCACGCGCGGCACGGCGTTCCGGGTGGCCGTGCTGGCCGTGCTGGTCCTGGCCTGGGAGGCGGGCACGCGCCTGGCGGCCAGCTCGTTCTTCCCGCCGCCGACGACGATCGTGGCCCGGATGCACCAGATGTGGTTCTCCGGCCCGCCCGGCAGCCTGTTCCTGACCGGCGCGGCGATGGACGACGTCCTGCCGAGCCTGGGCCGGATGGCCGCCGGGTTCGCCGGCGGGGCGGTGGCCGGGGTGGTGCTCGGGCTGGCGTTCGGACTGTCGGCGCGGGTCTACGACTATCTCGACGGCGTGCTGCAGTTCCTGCGCGCGATCCCGCCGCCCGCGCTGGTCACCGTGTTCCTGGTGGTGTTCGGCTTCGGGCTGCGCATGCAGCTGGCGTTCATCATGTTCAGCGTCGTGTGGCCGGTGCTGCTCAACACCGCCGACGGCGCGCGGGCGGTCGATCCGCTGCACCTGGACACCGGGCGGGTGTTCCGGCTGTCGCGGACCGAACGCCTGCTGCGGGTCGTCCTGCCGTCGGCGCTGCCGAAGATGTTCGCCGGGCTGCGGCTGTCGTTGTCGCTCTCGCTGATCGTCATGGTCTTCGCCGAGCTGCTGCCGGGGGCCTCCAACGGCATCGGGTTCCAGCTCACCACCGCGTACTCGACGTTCGACCTGCCCGCGATGTGGGCCGGGATCGTGCTGCTCGGCGTGCTGGGCTACCTGCTCAACGAGCTGTTCCTGGTGGCCGAGCGGCGGGTGCTGGCCTGGCACCTCGGCGCGCAGCGGCTCACGGAGCAGTGAACGTGCCGGCGGCGACCGGACGGCTGCGCGGCGGCTCGTAGGCGCCCGAGTCGATGCCCCACGACGCCACCGCCAGCGGCATGATCTCCACCCACACCGGCTCGTACCCGGGTTTCAGCCGTTCGCCGCCCTTGGCGTGGACCCGCCCGACCCCCTGGACGAGGACGCCGCGCGGCCCGTCCTCGGTGAAGTCGTCCACGACGAGCGAGACCTCGGGGTTGTCCCGGACGTCGCGGCGGTACCGCCGGGGACGCACGCCGCCGGGCAGCAGGCGGGAGCCGACCGCGATCATGCCGCGGTCCGGCTGGAGATGGATGCGCACGGGCACGACGTGCGGCGTTCCCCCTGCTCCCGCCGTGGCGAGCCGCGCCAGGTCGTGCTCGAGCAGGTAGGCGAACTCCCCGTCACTGAATCCGCGCATCACACACCTCACACCCAGATAGGAACGAGGTTAATGGGATAACTCTGGTCTTCGGCCTGCAAAGGGCGAGAAACTTATCGTCATGTTCCCCGTCAGGGACACGTGGGACCGGATCGAGACCACTGGGGGCGACGTGAGGACGATGGTCGTGGGCGCCGGGATCGGCGGGCTCACCACCGCGCTCAGCCTGGCGGCGGCCGGGCTGGAGTGCGTGGTCGTGGAGGCGGCCGCCACGCTGAGGCCGCTCGGCGTCGGGATCAACCTGCAACCGCACGCCGTACGGGAGCTGACCGAGCTGGGGCTGGCCGGCGAGCTGGCCGCGCTGGGCGTGGAGACGACCTTCATGACCTTCGCCGACCGGCACGGCAACGTGATCCTGGCGCTGCCGCGCGGGCGCTCGGCCGGCTACCGCTGGCCGCAGTACAGCATCCACCGGGGCGAGCTGCAGATGGCGCTGCTGGCCGCGGTCGAGAAACGCGCCGTCCCGGTGCGGACGGGCGTCCGGCTGGAGGGCTTCGAGCAGGACGGCGGGGAGGTCCTCGTCCGGCTCCGGCAGGGCGGCGAGCTCGTGGAGGAACGCGTGGACGTGCTCGTCGGCGCGGACGGCGTGCAGTCCACGGTACGGGCGCTGCTGCACCCGTCGGACGACCCCCTGCTGTGGGCGGGCATCAGGATGTGGCGCGGGGTGGCCGAGGCCGACCCCGTCCTGGACGGCGCCACCGTGCTGGTCGGCGGCTCCAACCGGGCCGGGAAGTTCGTCACCTACCACATCTCGGCCAGGAACCCCCGGCTGGTCAACTGGGTGGCCGAGGTCAAGGTGGCCGAGCCCGGCGTCGCCGCGGAGGCCGACTGGTCGCGCGAGGGCCGGCTGGAGGAGGTGGCGGCGCACTTCGCCGGCTGGCGGTACCGGCCGGCCGACGTCCAGGGGTTGCTCGCGGCCTCCCCGCGCATCCTGGAGTACCCGATGGTGGACCGCGACCCGCTGCCCGTCTGGGGAGAGGGCCGGGTGACGCTGCTGGGCGACGCCGCGCACCCGATGTACCCGATCGGCTCCAACGGCGGCTCGCAGGCGGTGCTCGACGCGCGGGTGCTGGCCCGGTGCCTGGCGACGTGCGGTGACCCGGTCACGGCGCTCAAGGCGTACGAGGAGGAACGGCGTCCGCCCACGTCGGCGCTGGTGCTGGCGCATCGGGCGTTGCCCATCGAGGATACGATCGGGCTGGTGACCGAGCGCGCGCCCGACGGGTTCGCCGACATCGCCGACGTGCTGACGGAGGCCGAGCTGGCCGCCATGGCCGGGGCGCAGCGGCGTATCTCCGACGCCGACGTCCGGGCGCTGAACGAGCGGGAGTCGTGGAGCGTACGCATCCCATGACAGCCGCGAAGACTCAAGGGTAAGATCCGACACCGTAGAGCCATACCGACATTTCCGGCTTCCCGAGTCGGTCCTCCGCTCGCGGCCTCGCCCCCTAGGACATCCATGCTCGAGATCGAGAACCTCTCCCACGTGTACGGCGGCGGTGGCCCCAACGCTCACCACGCCATCGAAGGGCTGAACCTGAGCGTCGCCGCGGGCGAGCTGCTGTGCATCGTCGGGCCGTCGGGGGCCGGGAAGTCGACCCTGCTGCGCTCCATCGCCGGGCTGATCAGGCCGACGGGCGGCGAGGTCAGGGTCGAGGGCGAGCTGGTGCGGCAGACCCCCGACAACCTGGCGGTGGTCTTCCAGGACTACAGCCGCTCGCTGTTCCCGTGGATGTCGGTGGCCGACAACGTGGCCCTGCCGCTGCGCCGCAGGGGCATGGACAAGCAGCAGCGCCGCGAGGCCGCCCAGGAGGCGCTGGAGTCGGTCGGGCTCCAGGGCGCCGAGAAGAAGTACCCGTTCCAGCTCTCGGGCGGCATGCAGCAGCGGGTGGCGATCGCGCGGGCGCTGGCCTACCGGCCCTCGCTCATGCTCATGGACGAGCCGTTCGGCTCGGTCGACGCCCAGACCCGCGAAGACCTGGAAGACCTTGTGCTGAAGGTGCGCGGCCACCACCAGATGACGATCGTGCTCATCACCCACGACATCGACGAGAGCGTCTACGTCGGCGACCGCGTCGTGGTGTTGTCGAAGGCCCCCGCGCACGTGGTCGGCGACCTCAAGGTCGACCTGCCCGCGCCGCGCGACCAGATCACCACCCGCGAGCACCCCGACTTCGTGCACCTGCGCGCCGAGGTCGGCCGTCTGGTGCGCGGCCACGCCGCCACCGTCTGACCCGCGGGCGGGCGCGCGGTCTCAGCCGCGGGTGCGGGCCACCAGCAGGGCGATGTCGTCCTCCGGTGGCCGGTCGCCGGTCATGGCGCTGATGACCGAGGTGCAGAAGTCGTCCAGCCCGGGAGCTGCGGTCACGGCTGCGGTCAGCGCGGCGGCCAGGCGGTCGATGCCCGCCTCGATGTCGGCCTCGCGGGTCTCGATCAGGCCGTCGGTGTAGAGCGCGATCAGGCTGCCGGGGCGCAGTTCCAGGTCGAGCGGGCGGAAGTCGCCCAGGCCCAGGCCGATCGGGGTGCCGGTGGGCGGGCGCGGGAAGGTGACCGCGCCGTCCGGGGTGACGATCGCCGGGGGCGGGTGGCCGGCCGCCGCCATCGCGCAGCGCCGGGTGGCGGGGTCGTACACGGCGTACAGGCAGGTGGCACCGGTGAGGTCGGGTGGCAGGCCGCCGGCGTCGGCGTCCTCCTCGGCCAGCCGGACGACCAGGGCGTCGAGGTGGGCGAGCAGTTCGTCCGGGGGCAGGCCCACGTAGGCGAGGGTGCGCACGGCGGTGCGCAGGCGTCCCATGGTGGCGGCGGCGTTGATGCCGTGCCCGGTCACGTCGCCGACGACCAGGGCGACCCGCCCGCCGCCCAGCGGGATCGCGTCGAACCAGTCGCCGCCGACGCCCTCGTGGACGTCGGCGGGCAGGTAGCGCGTGGCCAGGTCCACCGCGCCGCCGCCGGTCAGGTTCCGCGGCAGCAGGTCGCGCTGGAGGGCCAGCGCCGCGTTGCGCTCGCGGGTGTAACGCCACGCGTTGTCCAGGCTCAGCGCCGCCCGCGTGCCCAGCTCCTCGGCGAGCAGCAGGTCGTCCCTGGTGAACGGCTCCCGGTTGTCGGTGCGGACGAACACCGCGATCCCCAGCACCTCTCCCCTGGCCGCCAGCGGCACGATGATCAGCGTGTGCATGCCGGTGGCGCGGATGACCCTGGCCCGCTCGGGATCCTGGTCGAGCCAGGTGCCGGGCGAGGTGTCCAGCACGGGCTCGAAGTGCGCCCGCCCCGACGCCAGGACCGCCGTGAACGGCGACGACGGCGGCACGAACACCGCCTGCCCGCGCGGCCAGAGCGATTCGGGCACGCCTTGGTGGATCGAGGCCACCCCCGCCCGGCGGAACACCGGCACGCTCGTCGCCGTGGCGGCCAGCCGCTGCAACGGCACGGTGTCGGGCAGCACCTGTTCGGCCAGGTCCACGGTGACGTAGTCGGCCAGGTCCACGGTGACGTAGTCGGCCAGCACCGGCACGGCCAGCTCGGCCAGCTCCTGGGCGGTCTTCCAGACGTCCAGGGTGCTGCCGACGCGCACGCTGGCCGCGCGCAGCAGGGCCAGGCGGTCGCGGGCGCGGCTGTCGCTGATGTCGATGGCGACGGAGTGCACGCCGAGCGGGCGGCCGTCCACACCTTCGAGGCGGAACAGGGAGGTCGACAGGGTGCGTTCGACGTGCCGGTCGGGTGATGTCCAGCGCGCCTCGCGGTCCACCTGCGGGACGCCGTCGGCCAGCACCCTGCGCATGGCCTCCACGGCGGAGCGGGTGTCGGCGCCGGGCAGCGGATCGGTCAGCGCGCGGCCCACCTCGTAGTGGGGGAAGACCACGCGCAGGCGCCGGGCGGCGTCGTTCAGCCAGACGCAGCGCAGGCCGAGGTCCCAGATCGCCATGCCGACGGGCGTGCGGCTCATCAGCGACTCCAGCACCGGACGGCCGCCGCCGGCCACCGGCCGGACGGTCAGCAGCCAGGACGCCCGGCCGTCGAGCGTGCGCAGCCGGGCGCCCTCGACGTGCGCGAGCAGCCGGGAGCCGTCGCGGCGGCGGATCTCCTGCAGCCCCGACCAGTGCTCCGGCCAGTGCTCCGGCCGCTGCCCCGACCAGTCCTCCGGCCAGTGCTCCGGCCGCTGCCCCGAGCAGTGCTCCGGCCCGGCCCGCAGGGGTGATCGCGCGTCGTCCGGCGCGAGCAGCAGGCCGAGGCCGTGGCCGAGCACGTCGGGGGCCCGGTGGCCGAAGAGCTGCTGCGCCGCGCGGGTCCAGCCGACCACGACGCCCTCGGCGTCGGCCACGACGACCGCCGTGGGGTCCGCCTCGCTCTCAGGTGTGGACATGCCGTCATTCGTTCCCCACCCGCGGCCCGTCCATCGGCACAGGTCGGCGCAGGTCGGCGCAGGTCGGCGCAGGTCGGCGCAGGTCGGCGCGGCTGCCGCCGCGTCAGCGGGCGCGCGCGGATCGGGATGCGCGCGCCCGGGGCGCGTCGGGCTATACCGGCGTGGTGGAGTGGCGGGTGAGCGCGTGCTCCACCAGCGTGATCAGGGTGGATTTCACCGTGTCGCGCTGGCGGGCGTCGAGGCGGACGATCGGGATGTGCCCGCCGACGGACAGGGCCTCGCGGATCTCGTCCTCCGCGTGGGCGAACTGGCCGTCCCAGCCGTTGATGCCGATGACGAAGGGCAGCTTGGCCTCTTCGAAGTAGTCGATGGCGGGGAAGCTGTCCGCCAGACGGCGCGTGTCCACCAGCACGACGGCGCCGATGGCGCCGCGCACGAGGTCGTCCCACATGAACCAGAACCGGTGCTGTCCGGGCGTGCCGAACAGGTAGAGGATCAGGTCGCGGTCCAGCGACACACGTCCGAAGTCCATCGCCACGGTGGTGGTCGTCTTGTTCGGCGTGAGCGAGACGTCGTCGACGTGGGCCGAGGCGTCCGTCATGACCGCTTCCGTGGTGAGCGGCAGGATCTCCGAGACCGCTCCCACGAACGTCGTCTTCCCCACGCCGAAGCCCCCGGCCACGACGATCTTCGTCGAGGTCAGACCGGGGCTAGAGCCTGCGAAGTCCACTGAGCACCCTTTCGAGCAAGTTGAGGTCCGGCTTTCCCGCGTCCAGCGCAGGCTGGTGCACGCGGATCAGGCCCTCCGACGCCATGTCGGCGATCAGCACCCGGACCACACCAAGGGGCTGGCGTAAAAGGGCGGAGATCTCGGCAACCGACCGGACGTTCCGGGTCAGCTGGATGATCGCCTGATACTCCGGACTCAGTAGGGAAATGTCTTGGTATTCCGACGTCACGGAGGACACCAAAGCCTCCATGGCGAACTTCATCCGCGGCGCGGTGCGCCCCCCGGTCACGGCATAGGGCCGTACCAGGGAACTCGGCTTCTGCGGACGAGGGGCCGCCGGATGCGGCGGAGTGCTATCACCAGCCCAACCCTGACCTGACACCATGATCTCCTGTCACCGCCCGCTAGCGGGGGCGGGCCGCTTGCAGCTCAGCGCGTACGGCCGGGGTGAGCACCTGACCGGCGCGCTCGACCAGCAGCGTCATCTGGTAGGCCACGAGTCCCATGTCACAGTCGGGAGCCGCGAGGACGGCCAGACAGGACCCGTCGCTGATGGACATGATCATCAACAGCCCGCGCTGCATCTCGATGACGGTCTGGGTGACCATGCCGCCCTCGAAGACCCGCGCGGCGCCCTGCGTCAAACTGATCACGCCCGAGGCGACCGCGGCGAGCTGGTCGGCCCGGTCCTTGGGGAAACCCTCCGAGAAGGCCAGCGGCAGGCCGTCGGACGACACCACGACGGTGTGCGCGACGCCCGGCACGTTGTTCACGAAGTCGGTGATCAGCCAGCTGATGCCACGCGCTCCCTGGCTCATCTCTCTCATTTGTCCTCCTCATTCTCTTCTCCGCGGGTGAACGCGCGGCCTTGCCGCACTCCCTGCTGGAAGCTGGAGAGCCTGCTGCGCAACCGCTCGGGCGAGATCTGCGGCGGCGGCGACGTGGGCTGCGGCTCGGCGAGACTGGCCGTACCGGGCACGAGGTTGGCCTTGGGCACCCGGCGCGGCAGGCCCGAGGACGTCGTGCCGGCCTGGGCGGGCTGCGCCGCGGCCTGGGCCGCCTGAAAGCCGGAGTCGGCCGGCGAGGACCACGACGCGCCGGCGCCCGACTGGCCGGGCCTGCGCTGCGGCAGCCCGGACCGGCCCACCGCCGGGGCGGCGGGCGGCGCGGCCGCAGGAGGATCGGCGGGCACGGCCGGATGCACGGCGGTGATCTCGTGCTCGGGCTCCTGCTCCTGCTGGCGCAGCTGCTCAGGGTCGGGCCTGCGGAACCAGTCCGAGCCGACGGACGAGAAGATCGGCAGGAACTCCTCGCTCTGCTCCTCCAGGGGCGAGGTGCGCACCACGGGGAGCGGGCCGGTCAGGTCCTGGGAGGAGTAGTCGCCCTGGCCGAACGGGCCGTAGGCGCCCGGCCGGCTCTGCTCGTACTGGTCGGCGGGCTTGGGCTCCTCCGCGCCGAACCCCGGCAGGTCGCCGAACGCCGCCCGGTAGGGCTCCTCGCCGAACGCCGAGGGGCGCGGCGGGTCGACCGACTCGAACAGGGACCGCCGCGGCGGCTCCTCGTTGAAGGTCGACTGGCCGAGCGAGGTGTCGCCGAAGGACGGCGAGCCGAAGGAGGACCAGCGGGGCTCCTCCGTCCCGCTCTGCGGCGGCTCGGTGGCGAAGGACGGCCAGCGGGGCTCGTCGTCCTGCAGCGGCGGGGGCTGCTCGGCGAAGGAGGGCCAGCGCTGCTCGCCCCACGGGGACTGGGCCTGCGGCTGCGGCTCGGGCTGGGCCGCGGGCGGCTCGTCGGCGAAGAACGGCTTGGGCGCATCGCCGAAGGCCGGCTTCGGCTCCTCGCCGAAGAACGGCTTGGGCTCGTCGCCGAAGAACGGCTTCGGCTCCTCGGTGAAGGAGGGCTTGGGCTCCTCGGCGAACGACGGCCAGCGCGGCTCGTCCCGGGCCGGCTCCTCGCCGAAGGATCCCCAGCGGGTCTCCTCCTGGGCCGGCTCGTCGGCGAAGGAGGGCCAGTTGCCGGTGCCCGGCGCGGGCAGCGAGCCCGGCCACTGCGTGTCCAGCACCCGGTCGGCCGCGTCGGGCGCGGAGACGGGCGCGCCGTTCTGGCTCGCCTCGGCGGGCGCGGCGGCGATGCCGAACTGGCTCGGGTCGAACGTGGTGAACGCCTCGTACTGGCTGCCGGGCTGCTGCGGCATGCCGGCGCCGCCGCTGATGAGCATGTCGGGCATCATCACCAGCGCGCTCAGGCCGCCGGTCTCCCGCATGCTGAGCTGGACGCGGATGCCGTGGCGCAGGGCCAGGCGGCCGACCACGAACAGGCCCATGCGGCGGGAGACGCCGACGTCCACGACGGGCGGGTTGGCCAGGCGCCAGTTGGCCTCGGCGAGCTCCTCGGGGCTCATGCCGATGCCCAGGTCGTTGATGGAGATCATGACGCCGCCGTCGGTGGCCACGCTGGAGACCTCGACCTTGCTCTCGCGCGGCGAGAAGGAGATCGCGTTCTCGATCAGCTCGGCGAGCAGGTGGACGGCGTCGGTGACGGCCGGGCCGACGATCAGCGTGCCGGACGGGATCTTGATCTGGACGCGCTCGTAGTTCTCGACCTCCGACAGCGAGGCGCGGGCGATGTCGACCAGCGGCACCGGCTCGCTCCACTTGCGCGCGGCCTCCTGGCCGGCGAGGACCAGGAGGTTCTCGCTGTTGCGGCGCATGCGGGTGGCCAGGTGGTCGAGGCGGAAGAGGTTGGCGAGCCGCTGCTCGTCCTCCTCGCCCTGCTCCAGGCCCTCGATGAGCTGCAGCTGCCGTTCGACCAGCGTCTGGCTGCGGCGGGAGAGGTTGACGAACATGGCGTTGACGTTGGCGCGCAGCTTGGCCTCGTCGCCGGCCAGCCGGAGCGCCTCGCGGTGGACCTCGTCGAAGGCCCGCGCCACTTCACCGATCTCGTCGCGGGTGTTGACGCCGACCGACGGCACTTCGGGCATCTGCGCGCCGTCGCCGGACTCGCGCAGGATGCGGACGGTCTCGGGCAGCCGGGTGGTGGCCACCTGGAGCGCCTCGGCGCGCAGCCGGCGCAGCGGGCGGACCAGCGAACCGGCCACCCGGGTGGTGATGATCAGGACGAGCAGCAGCAGCACGAGGATGGTCGCGCCGCTGATGATGGCGTTGCGCTGCTCGGTGTCGCTCAGCTCGCGGGCCCTGGCCACGATCTTGGTGGCCAGGGAGTCCTCGACCTTGCGCATGGTGTTGCCGGCCAGGGTGGTGCTGTCGTACCAGCGGCTCAGGTCGCGGGCGGAGGTGACGTCGAGGTCACGGATCCGGTTGTACTCGCGGACCTGGGCCAGGGCGCGCTGCCGCATGGCGTCGGCGCGGTCGATGTCCGGCCCGCGCATGGTCTTCTGGTACGCCCGCAGGTCCGCCGGGTCGGCCTCCCGCTCGAAGGCGGTCAGCTCGGCCTGCTGGCGGCTCCACGAGCCGAGGAACTCCGACAGGTCGTCGTAGTCCAGCTCACGCTCGATGAGCGCGATCATGAGAATGGCCTGCTGCCTGGAGACTTCCTCCTTGACCCGCTGCAGCGAGCCGAGGGCGGCCACGTCACCCTGGAGGTCGTCGTCGTTCACGCCGTCGCCCAGGTCGCCCTGGATCGCGGAGAAGACGCCGATCATGGTGGTGTACGTGGTGATCGCGGCTCGCGGGGGCACGCCCTCGGCCACCATCGACGCGCGGAGGCTGTCGAGGCCGGTGAGCCACCGGCGCATGTTCTCCACACCGTCGCGGATACGGGCCGAGTGCGCGGCGTCGATGGCGTTGGCCGAGGCCAGCACCTTCTTCTTGGCCGCGTCGACGGCCAGGCGCTGGGTCTTGAGCTGACCGAACCGCCCCGCCTTCGACTGGTCGGTGACGTACCACGCGGTGAGCGTGCGCTCCTTGGCCAGCTCGTGGTTGAGCCCGCCGATGCGCTGCACCAGCTCGGCGACCTGGGTCAGCCGGCGGTACTCGGAGCTCGTCCCGATGGCGTTGGCGAGCTGCACGCCCGCGAGGAGCACGCCCACGATGGTGGGGATGAGGATCAGCGCGATCAACCTCGAGCGCACACGCCAGTTCCCCAGCCGGAACCTTCCGCCTGTGTACTCCCCTGACCTCGTGTGCCTGGGGTTTTCCGTCCTCACTGACTCTCGCTACCTCTCGCCGGTACGTGCTCGAAAGAAATCAGACACGCGTGTGGCGCATGGGATTCTGTCCGGCTGGGTAATTGGAACACAGTCCGTACCAGACGGCCAACCGTACATTTCCCACTAAATGCACCCAAAGCGACACTTTGGGCGTCATATCGCCGTACACGTTTTCAGGCGGGCCGGAACGAATCCCGCTCCACGGGTGCCGCGTGCTTGACCATGAGATGCCGCGTCACCGAATATTCCTGCACCGCCTCCTGGCTCATGTCCTTGCCGAACCCGCTGCCCTTCACGCCGCCGTGCGGCGCCTCGCTGGCGATCGGCAGGTGATCGTTCACCCAGGTCACACCCACGTCGAGCCGATGCGACACGCGCATCGCCCGCGCGACGTCGCGCGACCACACCGACGAGGCGAGCCCGTAGGGGGTGTCGTTGGCCAGCCGGACGGCCTCGTCCTCGCCGTCGAACGGCAGCGCCACAAGGACCGGTCCGAAAAGTTCACCTTGGACGATCTCGCTGTCCTGTGCGACATCGGTCACAAGCGTCGGCGGGTAGAAGAACCCGGGCCCCTCGACGGGCGCGCCGCCGTGCACGATCCGTCCGCCCGAGCGCGCGACGAAGCCGTGCACGCGCTCGCGGTGGGCGGCCGAGATCAGCGGGCCGATGTCCGTCGCCGGGTCCCAGGGGTCGCCCACGGTGATCTCGGCGAGAGTCGCGCGGATGGCCTCCACGGCGTCGTCGTAGATCTCGCGGGCGACGTAGACGCGGGTGGCCGCGGTGCAGTCCTGGCCGGTGTTGTACGTGGCGCCCATGGCCACGCCGCGGGCCATCTCGGCCAGGTCGGCGTCCTGGAAGACCAGGGCGGGCGCCTTGCCGCCGAGTTCGAGGTGCACCCGCTTGAGGGTGGCCGCCGCGCCGGTCATGACCGCCCGGCCGGTGCCGGTCGAGCCGGTGACGCTGACCATGTCCACGCCCGGGTCGGTCACCAGCGCCTGGCCGACCTCGGCGTCGCCGGTGACCGCCTGGACGAGCCCTTCGGGCGCGCCCGCCTTGGCGAACAGCTCGGCCAGGCGCAGCGTCGTCCGCGGCGTCTGCGGCGCCGGCTTGATGACCACGGCGTTCCCGGCGGCCACGGCCGGGCCGACCTTCCACACCGCCATGACGAACGGGAAGTTCCACGGCGCGATCGACCCCACCACCCCGACCGGACGGCGCAGCAGCACCGAGGTGTAACCGGCGCTGAACACCCCGGCCCCCGACCCTTCGAGCGAACGGGCGGCGCCGGCGAAGAAGCGCAGGTTGTCGACGGCGAAGGGCAGCTCGCCGTCCCTGAACACGGCCGCCGGCTTGCCGGTCTCCTCCACCTCCAGCCGGGTCAGCTCCTCGGCGTCGGCCTCCACCAGGTCGGCCAGGCGCAGCAGCAGCCGCTGGCGCTCGGCGGGGGTGGTCTGCGCCCACTCCTCGAACGCGCCCCGGGCGGTCCGGACGGCCGCCGCCACGTCGGCCACCGGGGTGTCCGGGATCTCGGCGCACGGGAGGCCGGTGGCGGGGTTGATCAGTTCACGCATGGAAAGTCCTCGAAATCCCTACTGGCCGAGCTGTTCGATCAGGTCGGCGGCCTTGCGCAGGCCGTCGCGGCGGCGGATCTCCTCGCCGGCGGCGGCGAGCCTCGCGCGCATCTCGGTGTCGCCGAGCAGGCGCTCCACCGCGCCGGTCAGCTCCTCGTCGGTGAAGGTGTAGGTCGACAGCCGGACACCGTAGCCCAGCTCGTCCACCCGCTGGGCGTTGTCGTACTGGTCCCAGAACAGCGGCAGCACGATCATCGGCTTGCCGAAGTGCGCCGCCTCGGTGGTGGTGTTGTTGCCGCCGTGCGTGATGACCAGGTCGCACAGGGGGATGATCTTCGTCTGCGGCAGGAACTCGGCGCCGTACATGTTGTCGGCGAGCTTGATCTCCTCGTGCAGCGGGCCCTTGGAGACGATGTACTGGTGCCGCGTGCCGGCCAGGATGTCGATCACGCGCTGCATCAGCTCCACGTCGGAGGAGCCGAGCGAGCCGAGCGAGAAGTAGATCAGCGAGCCGTCGTTGCGCTCGAAGGGCAGCGTGAAGTCCTCGTCGGTCTCGCGCACCGAGGAGTCGAGCCGGTGCCAGCTCGGGCCGAGCGGGCGGGCGTCGGTGTAGTCGAGGATCTCGGGGAAGACGTACAGGTTCAGGTCGCCCTCGTGGATGAAGTCCAGGTCGGGCAGCGGGGCGGTGCCCTGCTCGACGCACCACTCGTTGAAGGCGGTCCAGATCTCGCGGTGGGTGCGCTCGTACTCGGCGCGGAAGGCGTCCCAGCCGGAGCGGTCGTCGGCGGGCAGGCCGGAGAAGACCGGCGCGACGTTCTCGCCGCGCACCTCCAGCGGGTTGCAGGAGACGATCCGGACGAACTTCTTGCCCGCCGTGAGCAGCGCCGGGAACGTGATCACGTTGTCCTCGACGATCACGTCCGGGTTCACCCGCTCGATGATGGCCTTGAGCTGCGGCTCGCAGTACTTGGCGCCGTCGATGAGGGAGTCCCAGATGGGCTTGATGACGGTGTCGAGCTGCTCCAGCGTGCTCTTGCGGTACTCCGGCGCGGTGTCGCGGATGAAGTCCTTCCAGAACTGGCCGGCGTCCTGCTCCTCGGCGTTCTCGGGCGGCGGGGCCAGGTCGACGAGGTCCTCCTCGAAGCCGAGCGCTTCGAGCTTGCCCTTCCAGGACGACTCCGCGGCGAAGACGACGCGGTGCCCGCGACGGCGGAGAATGTCGCCGACGCCGATGCAGTTGTTCGTGGGGCCGTACGCGCTCTCTGGCATGAACAGGATGGTGAGGGACATCGTGAACTCCGGGGGAACTCGTCAAATTGAAGAGGAATTCAAATACTCATCTAGCGTGAAGCGCAAGTTAAGTGCACTATGGTCACGGCCGATCTGAATGGTGACCAAACGCACGGGGGGTGGTGGTCGTGGCCCAGCGCAAAAGCCGTAGTGACCGGCGCATCGACTTGATCGAGGCCGCGCGCCGAGCCATCATCCGCCACGGGATCGACGGCGTGCAGCTCTCGCACGTCGCCGAGGAGGCCGGTCTGACCTCCGGAGCCGTGCTCTACCACTACCCCGACCTGGGCGAACTGCTGGTCGAGGCGCAGCACGCGGGCATGGAGCGGTTCTACGAGCTGCGCATGCGCCGCCTGGCCGACTTCACCGACCCGGTCGAGAAGCTGGTCGTCACGATCCGGTCGGGGTTGCCGACCGGGCCGCTCGACCCCGACGTCCGCCTGCTCAACGAGCTGGGCGGCGCCGCGGGCCGCAACCGGGTCTACGGCGTGCTGCTCACCTCGCTGTACGACCGCCAGGTGTCGATGTACCAGGCGATCCTGGACACCGGGGCCGCGCTCGGGGTCTTCCGGCTGACGGCCGACTCCGTGACCATCGCGCGCAACCTGGTGGCCCTGGAGGACGCCTACGGCTACCGCATCACCGCCAGGCATCCGCTGATCGGCCCCGACGAGGCGGCCGAGCTGATCCTGTCGTACGCGCGGGCGGCGACGGGCAACGACCTGGCTCATTGATCGACCGCCATGATGACGGCGTCCTGGGCCTCCCAGCGCACCTTCACCTTGGCGCCGGGCTGCACCGTGCTCGCCCCCTGCACCGCGGCGAGCACGGGCTTGGCCCGTCCGGGCACGTCCACGGAGATGTGCGAGACGCCGCCGTAGAAGCTCACGTCCAGGACGCTGCCCTTCAGGCCCCGCGCCGCGTTCTCGTCGGCCAGCTCGATCTTCTCGGGCCGCACCGCGAGCAGCGCCTTGGTGTCGGCGGCCAGGTCCTCGAGCGGCGTGCCGGCCAGCATGCCGAACTCCTCGCTCTTGATCCCGTCCAGGCCGGTGCAGACGCCCTCGAACAGGTTGTTCGCCCCGACGAAGTCGGCCACGAACGGCGAGCGCGGGCGCTCGTACAGCGCCACGGGGGCGTCCACCTGGCGCACGCTGCCGCTGTCGAAGACCGCGATGCGGTCGGCCAGCGACATGGCCTCCTCCTGGTCGTGCGTGACGACCACGAAGGTGATGCCGACCTCGCTCTGCAGCCGCTTGAGCTCCAGCTGCATGTCCGCGCGGACCTTCTTGTCCAGGGCCGACAGCGGCTCGTCGAGCAGCAGCAGCCGCGGCCGCTTGACGATCGACCGGGCCAGCGCGACCCGCTGCCGCTGGCCGCCGGACAGCTGGGCGGGCTTGCGCGAGGCGTGCGCCGACAGGCCCACGGTCTCCAGCACCTCGCCGACCCGCTGCTTGATCTCCTGCCGGGGCAGCTTCTCCCGCTCCAGGCCGTAGGCCACGTTCTTGGCCACCGTCATGTGCGGGAACAGCGCGTATGACTGGAACATGAGGCTGATCGGCCGCCGGTTGGGCTGCTTGGACAGCAGGTCCTCGCCGTCGAGCGTGACCGTGCCGGCGTCCGGCGTCTCGAACCCGGCGATGATGCGCAGCAGGGTGGTCTTGCCGCAGCCGGAGGGCCCGAGCAGGGCGAAGAACTCGCCCTGCTCGATCTCCAGCGAGACGCCGTCGAGCGCGGTGACGTCACCGAACCTGCGGGTGACCCCGTCAATCCTGAGCACGTGATTTCCCGATCTTGGTCATCCGCTGCCCGGCGATCACCGCCGTGAAGCTCACGAGGAGCAGGATCGCGGCCAGCGCGTTGATCTTCGGGGTCACCCCGAAACGAACCATTGAGTAGATGACGATCGGCAGCGTCGGCTCGGCGTTGCCGATCGTGAAGAAGGCGATCACGAACTCGTCCAGCGACAGCGTGAACGCCAGCAGCGCCCCGGCGACGATCCCGGGCAGCAACTGCGGCAGCGTGACCTTCATGAACGTGACCACCGGCCCGGCCCCCAGGTCGCGCGAGGCCTCCTCCAGCGAGGTGTCGGCGTTGGTGAGCCGGGTGCGCACCACCGCCGCGACGAACGCCAGCGAGAACACGGCGTGCGCGATGGTCACCGTGGGCAGGCCGAGCGCGAACTGGGCGTCCCACTGGGCCAGGAAGGTGTTGATCAGGGCGTACAGGACCAGCAGCCCGATCCCGAGCACCAGGTCGGGCAGCACGGCCGGCATGAGCGAGATCGCGTCGAGGATCTTCGACTTGGTGTACCGGGCCAGGCCGACGGCCAGCAGCGTACCGAGCACGGTGGCGATCGCCGTCGAGCCCAGGGCCACGATCAGGGTGTTGACCAGGCCCTCCCTGATCTTCTCGTCGGCGGCCAGCTCGCCGTACCACTTGAGGCTGAAGCCCTCGTAGGTGTAGGCCGACTTGCCGGAGTTGAAGGACATGACGACCAGGACGATGATCGGCACGTACAGGAAGGCGTAGGTCACCCAGAAGGGCACGTACAGCAGCTTGGGTCTACGCACGGCGGGCCGCCCACGCCTGCACGAGCAGCAGCAGGATCAGCACCGCGATCAGCGCCAGCACCAGCGCCGAGCCGAACGGCCAGTCGCGCGCGACCAGGAACTGGTTGCGGATCAGGTTCCCCACCATGATGGACTTGTTGCCGCCGAGCATCTCGGGGATGACGAAGTTGCCGAAGCTCGGCACGAACACGAACATCGCCCCGGTCAGCGCGCCGGGCAGGGTCAGCGGCAGCGTCACCTTCCTGAACGTGGTGAACGCCGAGGCCCCGAGGTTCGCCGACGCCTCGCGCAACTGCGGGTCCAGCTTCTCGATCGAGGAGTACAACGGCAACACCATGAGCGGCAGGTACGAGTAGAGCAGCCCGGTGACGATCGCGCCCTGGGTGTACAGCAGCTCCATCTCCTTGCCCAGCAGGGAGCTGAGCAGCCCCTGACTGCTGAGCATGATGATCCACGCGTAGACGCGGATGATGAAGTTCGTCCAGAAGGGCAGCACGACCGCCACCAGGGCGATCGTCTTCCACTTCGGCGGGAGCTGGGCGATCAGGTACGCCGTCGGGTAGCCGAGCAGCAACGCGATCAGCGTGGCGATCGTGGCCATCTTCAGCGAGTCGCCGACGACGTTCAGGTAGAGCGAGTCGAACAGGCGCTGGAAGTTCTCCAGCGTGAACTCGTAGACGATGCCCCCGAAGCGCCCCCGCTGGAAGACGGTGTAGCTGAGCACCAGCGCCAGCGGCACGAGGAGGAGCACGACCAGGTACGTCAGACCTGGCGAAAGGAAAACGAACGCGCCCAGCCGGCGACCCCGCTGACGGGACACCGGCCGGGCCTTGACCTCGGATCTCACTGCACCAACGACTATCCGGCCGTGACTTCCTGCGACAGGCGGCTGAACTTGGTCGACGCCTGCCCCAGGTCGATGATCGACTCACCGTTGAGCAGTTCCGCCGGCTTGATGTCCAGCAGCGAGCCCTTGGGAATGGTCACCTTGTCCATGGCGGCCTTGTTGGGGACCTTGTAGTTGATGTTCTCCGCCGCCCAGCGGTGGATCTCCGGGTCGAGGATCATGTTGATGAAGGCGTGGGCCGCCTCCTTGTTCTTGGAGGACTTCATGATCACCATGGTGTCCACCCAGAGGTCGCTGCCCTCCTTCGGCACCACGAACTTGATGTTCTGCTTCTCGTCCGTGGTCGGGCACCAGCCGTCCCACGCCTCGACCATGATGGCCTCGCCGGACTTCAGCCGGTCGCCGAAGGTGGTGTCGTCGTAGCGCAGCAGGTGCGGCTTCTGCGAGACCAGGAGCTCCTTGGCCTTGGCGATCTCCTCGTCCTTCTCGGTGTTGACCGAGTAGCCGAGCGCCTTGAGCGCGGGCAGGACCAGCCAGCGCTCGGTGGTCATCATGGTGACCTTCTTCTCGGCCCAGGAGGGAGGCTTGAGGATGTCGTTCCAGCTCGTCGGCGGCGTCTTCACCAGGTCACTGCGGTAGCAGATGCCGGTGGTGCCCCAGGTGTAGGGCACCGAGTACTTGTTGCCCTTGTCGTAGGAGAGCTGGGTGGCCTCGGGGTAGAGATTGGCCAGGTTGGGGATCAGCTCGGGGTGGATGGGCTCCAGCAGGCCCTGGGCGTTGAGCGCCTGGGCGTACTGGCCGGACACGAACGCCACGTCGATGCCGCTGTCGCCGGAGGCGGTCAGCTTGGCCATCGCCAGCTCGTTGGTGTCGTGGTTGGTGATCCCCATCTCCTTGACCTTGAGCTGCTGCTTGACCTTCTGCGGCAGCTCCTCCGGGGTGTAGCCCGGCCAGACGGTCACCTGGAGCGACTGCTTGGTCAGGTCGGCGTTGGGCTGGAGCTGTTCGGCCTTGGCCGCGGTCGTGCCGTCTGAGCTGCTCGACGACCCACCGCCGCACGCCGCGACGGCTAGCGCGAGGCCGGCCACCGCCACGGCGGCCGGAAGACGACGGGTGAACCGGTTACGGGACACGGCCGCTACTCCTTCTGGTGCTGAGGATTGAGGGGTCGCGCGACCTTACTGGACACGGCAGACCAGAGCAGGAGTGTTGCAGCAGAAATCAACATGAGCAAGACTTTTCCCGACATTGCTACCAGGAAGTTTGATCAGAGTGTTGAATCGAGATTCAATAACGGAGTCGCCTCATCCCGATCCGTGAGGGACCTCTCACCTCGCGTACGGACCGCCTTTGGGCCGCGCTCTTCGCGCCATCTCTCCCAGCCGTAATCTATCGGCTCAGGAGCGTGCGATCCCTGGCGGGTGCTCAGGAAACGGGCGAGGGATCCCGATCCGCCCACGGCGGGTTTCGGTCACGGTGACGGCCGCGCGGAACCCGCTCGCACACGGAGGCAGGGGCGACCCGGCGAGAGCACCGGGGGCGGGACCGTACCCTCCTGACCGGCGCAGGCGCTTTTCCCCTAATGCGCGGACGGGCTCCGAAGAGGGCGAAGTTGCAGCGGATATCAACATGAGCGAGACTTCCTTCCACACGTCGATCGGGAACGATGGTCAATCTGTTGAACTGGGATTCAATTGCGCCCCGGCTCGCCGCCCTCGCGGCGGAGCCCGTCTCCGACCGGGATCACGGCCTGTCCACGAGCCTGCTGCGGGCCCTGGCGCACGACCCGCCGCGCCCGTTCGCCGTCCGCCGCTTCCATGACCTTCCCGTCCTTGCGGCGACGGCCGCCGAGCGCGGCTTCGGGCCGCACGTCGACCAGACCAACCACTCGGTCGTGGTGGACGAGCGGATGGTCGTGAAGTGGCTGAGCCCGCCCGTCCCGCTCCCCCACCCGACGCCCGAGATCTTCGCCCACCTCGTCGAGGTCGGCTTCACCGGCACCGCGCCCCCGTACCTGGCCCTGACCCGCGCCTCGGACGCCGGCGAGGAGCTGATCGCGCTGGTGACGGGCTACCTGCCCGAGGCGCGCGACGGCTGGGAGTGGTGCGTGGACGAGGCCGAGTCCGGCGGCACCGAGTTCGTCGGCGAGCTCGGCCGGCTGGCCGCCGACCTGCACGTCGCGCTGTCCACGCTGCCCGGCGGCTCGTCCGCGCGACAGGCGGACCCGGCGGCGCGGGCCGCGGACGCGCTGGCCGAGGCGCTCGCCCTCACCGGCGGCGCCGACGGCGAGTGGCTGGCCACGCGGGCCGGCGCCCTGGTCGGCGAGCTGGAGCCGTTGCGCGCGGGCTTCGCGGGCCCGGTGATCAGGATCCACGGCGACCTGCACGTGGGCCAGATCCTGCGATGGCGCGACGGCTACGCCGTGATCGACTTCGACGGCAACCCGACCGTGGCCGACACCGGCGTGCGCCAGCCGGCCGCCAGGGACGTCGCCCAGCTCACCACGAGCCTGGAGCACGTGGCCCAGGTCGCCGTCAGGCGCCGGGGCACCCCGCCCGCCCACGCCGCGGCCTGGGCGGCACGGGCCCGCGCCGGCCTGCTGGACGCCTACCGCGACCGCCTGTCCGGCCTCGGCCGGTCCGACCTGCTGGACGAGACCCTGATCCGCCCGTTCGAGGTCGAGCAGGAGTGCCGCGAGCTGATCTACGCCGCCCGCCACCTGCCCCGCTGGCGCTACGCCCCCATGGGCGTGCTGCGCACCTGGTACCCCGAGGAGAACCTGCCGTGAATCCCGAGCTCTACCTGGCCGACCTGGAGGCCAAGCCCGCCGCCCTGGCCGCCCTCGCCGACGGGCTGCGCGCGGCCGACCCCTTCGCCGGGCTGCCCGAGGGCGTGCGCCGGGTGCTGTTCCTCGGCATGGGCAGCTCCCGGTACGCCGCCGGGGTGGCGGCCCTGCGCCTGCGCGCGGCCGGCGTGGACGCCTACGCCGACTACGCCTCGGCCGCGGCGACCTACCCGGCCGGGCCGGACACGCTGGTCGTGCCGATCTCGGCCACCGGCGGCAGCCGCGAGACCCTCGACGCCCTCGCCCGCTACGCCGGGGGCCCGTCGTACGTGGCCGCGATCACCAACGTGCCCGGCTCGCCCGTCACCGAGGCGGCCGACCTGGTCGTCCCCATGGGCGCGGGCGAGGAGCGCGGCGGCGTGGCCTGCCGGACGTTCCAGCACACGCTGGCCCTGCTGCTGGCGCTCGAGGCCCGGCTCACCGGCGCGGACGGCGACCTGCCCGCGCTGCTCACCCGGGCCGCCGAGGCCACCCGCGACCTCCTGGACCGCCGGGACGAATGGCTCCCGCTGACCATGGAGCTCCTCGACGGGCCCGACGGCGTCTACACGATCGCCCCCGCCGAGCGGCTGTCGTCGGCCGAGCAGTCGGCGCTGATGTTCCGCGAGGGCCCGCGCCGCGCGGCCGACGCCTGCGAGGCGGGCGACTGGTCGCACGTCGACGTCTACCTCACCAAGACCCGCGACTACCGGGCGCTGCTCTTCCCCGGCTCCCGCTACGACGAGCAGGCCATGGACTGGGTGCGCGAGCGGGGCTCCACGGTGATCTCCGTGGGCGGCGAGGTGAAGGACGCCGCGGCGGCGATCCGCTACGCGCACGACGACGACCCCGGCGTGGCGCTGCTCACCGAGACGCTGGTGGCCGAGCTGGTGGCCGCGTACTGGTGGAACGCTCAGTAGGGGCGGCCGCCGATCACGTGCTCGACCAGGGTGATCAGGGTGTTCTTGACCGACTGGCGGGCACGCGCGTCCGTGCGCACGATGGGCACCTGCGGTGAGAGCGTGAGCGCCTCGCGCACCTCGCTCTCCACGTGCGGGAAGCGCCCGTCCCAGCCGTTCAGGCCGACGACGAACGGCAGCCCGGCCTCCTCGAAGTAGTCGATCGCGGGGAAGCTGTCGGCCAGGCGGCGGGTGTCCACCAGCACGACCGCGCCGATCGCGCCGCGGACCAGGTCGTCCCACATGAACCAGAACCGGTGCTGCCCGGGCGTGCCGAACAGGTAGAGGATCAGGTCGCGCTCGAGCGAGACGCGGCCGAAGTCCATCGCGACCGTGGTGGTGGACTTGCCCGGCGTGTGCGCGAGGTCGTCGATGCCGGCCGAGGCGTCCGTCATGACGGCCTCCGTCGTGAGCGGCACGATCTCCGACACCGCGCCGACGAAGGTGGTCTTGCCCACGCCGAAGCCGCCCGCCACGACGATCTTCGTCGAGGTGAGCGTCGGGCTAGAGCCGGCGAAGTCCACTCAGGACCCTCTCCAGCAGCCTGCGGTCCGGCAGCCCGGCCTCCAGCTGCGGCTGGTAGACCTTGACCAGCCCATCGGCCTCCATGTCGGCGACCAGCACCCGCGCCACGCCGAGCGGCACGGCCAGCAGCGCGGAGATCTCGGCCACCGAGCGCACCTGGCGGCACAGCTCGCTGATCGCCCGGTACTCGCGGGTGTAGGTCATGCCGAGCCGCGCCGAGGTCGCCGACGAGACCAGCGCCTCCATGGCCAGGCCGGTGCGCGGCGCCGTCCTGCCGCCGGTGACGGCGTACATGCGCACCAGCGAGCTGCGCTGGGGCTCCGGCTCCTCGTCATGCCACGATGCCAACGTCCACTCCCATCACCAGGGGCGCGCGGATGACAACTCCGCCCGTACGGCAGGGGTCAGCACCTGCCCCGTGCGTTCCACCAGAATCGTCATCTGGTACGCCACCAGGCCCATGTCACAGTCGGGCGCGGCCAGCACCGCCAGGCACGAACCGTCGCTGATCGACATCACCAGCAGCAGCCCGCGTTCCATCTCCACCAGGGTCTGCGTGACGCCGCCGCCCTCGAAGACCCGCGCCGACCCCTGCGTCAGGCTGACCAGCCCGGCCGCGATGGCGGCGAGCTGGTCGGCGCGGTCCTTGGGGAAGCCGCGGGAGAAGGCCATCGGCAGGCCGTCGGCGGAGACGACCACGGCGTGGGCCACGCCGGGCACCTCCTCGACGAACGCGCTCACCAGCCAGTTGATGTCCCTGGCCCCCTGGCTCAGTTCCTTCATCAGTCCTCCTCTAGCTCGGCCCGGCCCTTGCGCACGCCCTGCTGGTAGCTGGCCAGCCGGCTGCGCAGCCGGTCAGGGGACGGCGGCGGAACCGGCGCGGGCGGCGGCTGGGGAACCGCGGTACCCGGTACCAGATTCGCTCGCGGCGTGCGCTTGGGCAGGCCGGAGTTCGTGGTGCCGCCCCTGGCGGGCTCGGCGGTCGTGCTCGCCGCCTGCCAGCCCTGGTCGGCGGGCGATGACCAGGCGGGGTCCCGGCGGTCGGCGGTCGGCGCGGCCTTGCTGAACCAGCTGCTCTCCTCGACCGAGGCGAAGATCGGCAGGAACTCGTTCCCGGCCGGCGGCTCGGCCCCGGCCGGCTCGGGCCCCGTGGCGAACGACGGGTAGGACGCGCCGGACGCCGGCGGCTCCGGCTGCGGCGGCTCGACCGACTGCGAGGAGGACGAGGTGAACCACGACGACTCGGACGCGGACGGCATCGGGTCGAACGACGGGTGCCCGTAGGCCGGCATGGGGGCCGTGGGCGGCGCGTACGACTCGGCGCCCCGGAACGGCTCAGCGCTCTGGAACGACTCGGCGCTCTGGAAGGGCTCGGCGCGGCCCTGGTCCGGGCGGCCCATGGCGGACATGGCCGGGGCGTGCCCGGCCGTGGCCATCGAGCCCTGCAGGTGCCCGGGCACCGAGCCGGGCACGGCGGCGAGCAGCATCTCCGGGATCAGCACCATCGCGGTCAGCCCGCCGACGTCCTGGCGGCGGAGCTGCACCTTGATGTTGTGCCGCAGCGCGAGCCGCCCGACCACGAACAGCCCCATCCGCCGCGACACGGACACGTCCACGACCGGCGGGTGGGCCAGGCGCCAGTTGGCCTCGGCCAGCTCCTCGGGGGTCATGCCGATGCCGTTGTCGGTCACCGAGACCATCAGGCCGCCGCCGTCGATGCGGCTGCTGGAGATGATCACCTTGGTGTCCCTGGAGGAGAACGAGACCGAGTTCTCGACCAGCTCGGCCAGCAGGTGCACCACGTCGGTGACGGCCTGCCCGGCGATGGCGACGTCCGACTGCGCCTGGACGCTGACCCGGTCGTAGCTCTCGACCTCGCCGAGCGCCGCGCGCACGATGTCCATGAGCTCGACCGGCTCGCTCCACTTGCGCGCGGCCTCCTGACCGGCCAGGACCAGCAGGTTCTCGCTGTTGCGGCGCATGCGGGTGGCCAGGTGGTCGAGCTTGAACAGGTCGCCGAGGCGCTCGTCGTCGCGCTCGCCGCGCTCCAGGCGCTCGATCAGCGTGAGCTGCCGTTCGACAAGGGTCTGGCTGCGCCGCGACAGGTTGACGAACATGGCGTTGACGTTGGAGCGCAGCCGCGCCTCGTCGCCCGCCAGCCGGACGGCCTCGCGGTGCACCTCGTCGAAGGCGCGGGCGACCTCGCCGACCTCGTCCCTGGAGAAGATGCCGATGGGCGGCACCTCGGCGTCCACCGCGCCGTCGCGCGACTCGCGCAGGTGCTGGACGAAGTCCGGCAGCCGGCGTCCGGCGATCTCCAGCGCCTCGCCGCGCAGCCGGCGCAGCGGCCGGACCAGCGACCTGGCCACGCCGGTGGTGATCAGCAGGACGGCGACCAGCAGCGCGAGCACCGCGCCCGCGATGACCAGCGCCCGCCGCTGCTCCTCGGCGCTGAGCGTGGCGCTGCGCGCCACGATCCCGGCGGCCTGGCGCTGCTCGACCTTGCGCATGGAGTCCACGACGACGTTGGAGGCGTCGAACCACTCCTTGGCGTCGTCGTGCTTGGCCAGGTCGAGGCCGCGCAGCGGCAGCCCGGCCGAGACCCTGATGAGCACCAGCTCGCGCAGGAACAACATGCGGTCTGCGCTGCGGCCGTTGACGGTCTCGTCGAAGAAGCGGCGCTCGTCGGCGGTGGCCTCGGCGGCGAAGCCCCTGCGCTCGGCGGTCTCGGCGGACAGCTCGCCGAGGAAGCGCTTGAGCTGGTCCTGGCCGAAGGCGCCCTCGACGAGGACGGTGGTGAGCAGCGCCTGCTGGTAGGAGACGCTCTCCTTCGCCCTGGCCAGGCCGTCCAGCATGCGGGTCTGGCGGAACAGCTCGTCGTCGGAGCTGCCCTTGATCAGTTCGGTGTGGATGGACAGGAGGTCGCCGATCACCGTCGTGTAGAGGTCGACGGCCGGGCCGGGCAGCAGGTCGGCGTCCATCGCCTGCTCGCGCAGCGAGGTCAGGTCGTCCAGGCGGGAGAGCATGTTCTCGATCTGGTCGGCGGTACGGCCCTCGACGTCGGCCAGGATCTGCTGGGCGGTGCCGCGTACCTCCCTGATGGCGACGTCCACCTGGTCCATCTGGGACCGCACGCCGCCGAGGCCGTTCACGGGCCGGTTCCTGGCGATGTACCAGGCGGTCTTGGCCCGCTCGCCGGCGAGCTGGTGGGTCAGGTCGCCCACCTGCTCCGACAGCACGGCTAATCGGTTCGTCCGGTCGTAGTCGGCGGCGGCGCCCGTCGAGGACAGCACCTGGACGCCGCCCAGCAGCACAGCGGCGGCGGTCGGCACCAGGATGAGGGCGACCAGGCGCGCACGTACGCGCCAATTGCGCAGGCGCCAGTTGCCTTCGACGGCCTGTCGCTCGCCCAGCTGTGTTGTCACCGAACGCACCTCGCCCGAATCGGCGTATTTGTCAGGGCTGTGGCCCTTGAGAGAAATCAGCAAGTGCGGGTAATTGGAACACATCCTAAGCGGAGGTGGCCACCCGCACATATCGGTGCGAAATTCAACTTCTGTGCCCAGTGGGACGAAAGCTGGAGCCCCATCTCGCCGTCTCTCCAACCAGAAATAGCCCCCTATACATTCATATGTCCACGTATGGGCGTTTAGTGCGTTCCAAGCGCATAACACGGGAGGAGCAGCCAGGTCTCTCACAGGTCACAGCGTTGAGATTTGCGTTATTCACCGCATATGTTGAGCCCCCGGCAATCGAGGAGGCGAGGGTGCGGGATTCTCCCGACAGCGCGGCCATCAGCGTCGAAGGGCTTTGGAAGATCTTCGGATCCAGGGCGCAAAAGGTGCTGGACAGCGAGGACAGACACCTCGACCCCGCCGCTCTGCGAGAGAAGACCGGGTGCACCACCGCCGTCCGCGACGTGAGCTTCGAGGTGCGCCCCGGCGAGGTCTTCGTCGTCATGGGCCTGTCGGGAAGCGGCAAGTCCACCCTCGTACGCTGCCTGACCAGGCTCGTCGAGCCCACCGCCGGCCGCATCAGCATCGGCGGCGAGGACGTCGGCCGCGCCTCCCCCGCCCGGCTGCGCGAGCTGCGCCGCCACCGGGTCAGCATGGTCTTCCAGCACTTCGGCCTGCTGCCGCACCGCAGGGTCATCGACAACGTCGCCTACGGCCTGGAGATCCAGGGCACCCCCAGGGCCGCCAGGCACGCCCGGGCCGCCGAGATCCTCACCCTCGTCGGCCTCGACGGGTACGCCGCCTCCTACCCCGACCAGCTCTCCGGTGGCATGCAGCAACGCGTCGGCCTGGCCCGCGCGCTGGCCGTCGATCCCCAGGTCATGCTGTTCGACGAGCCGTTCAGCGCGCTCGACCCGCTGATCCGGCGCGACATGCAGACCGAGGTGATCCGGCTCCACCGCGAGGTCGGCAAGACGATGGTGTTCATCACCCACGACCTGTCCGAGGCGCTCAAGCTGGGCGAGCGCATCGCCATCATGCGGGCCGGCTCGATCGTGCAGCTGGGCACGGCCGAGGAGCTGGTGGGCGCGCCGGCCGACGACTACGTGGCCGACTTCGTCCGCGACGTGCCGCGCAGCCACGTGCTGACACTGCGCTGGATCCGCCGCGCCCCCGAGCCCGGCGAGCCGCTGGACGGCCCCCAGCTCCCCGCCACCACCCTGGTCAAGGACGCCATCGCCGCGGCCTCGGCCTCCTCCCGCCCGATCCGGGTGATGGACGGCGACGAGCTGACCGGCGTCGTGGACCGCGTGGACCTGCTGTCCTTCCTCGCCGGCGCGGACGCCGCGGTGAGGGCGGGCGCGTGAGCACCACCGCGGTCAGCGCCCCCGCCAGGCTCAGGATCCCCAGATGGGCCGCTCCCGCCGGGGTCGCGATCCTGTTCGCCGTGGCGTACCTGGTCTTCCGCGGCACCGGCACGCTGCCGCACGACAAGGAGGCGCCGCAGTTCCTGGCGGTCACCGAACTGCGCGAGTGGATCGACGACCACCGCAACGAGAGCCCGCTCTTCCTGTACTTCCTCAACTACATCCGGCTGTTCGTCGACGGCGTCTACACCTTCTTCCAGACCGCGCTCACCGCCCTGAACTGGCCCGGTCTCATCGGCGTCCTGGCCGCGCTGGCCTGGCTGGCCGGCGGCTGGCGCATCGCGCTGCTCGCGGCGGCGGGCGTGGGCGCGTTCGGGGTGCTCGGGCTGTGGCAGTCGAGCGTGGACACGCTGGCGCTGGTGGCGGCCTCGGTGCTGCTGTCGCTGGCGGTCGGCGTGCCGCTCGGCGTCTGGGCCGGGCTGTCGGCGCGGGTGCGCCGGGTGCTGACGCCGGTGCTGGACGTCATGCAGATCATGCCGACGTTCGCCTACCTGGCGCCGCTCGTGCTGTTCTTCCACATCGGCGCGCCGGCCGGGGCGATCGCGACGATGATCTACTCGATCCCGCCGGCGATCCGGATCACCGCGCTGGCCGTCCAGGAGGTCTCCGCCACGGCGGTCGAGGCGTCGGCGTCGCTCGGCGCCACCCGCCGTCAGACGCTGTTCAAGGTGCAGCTGCCGCTGGCCCGCCCGACGATGGCGCTGGCGGTGAACCAGACCATCATGATGGCGCTGTCGATGGTGGTGATCGCGAACCTGATCTCGGCCCCCGGCCTGGGCGGCGACATCATCCGCGGTCTGTCGCGGGCCCAGGTCGGCATGATGCTCCCGGCGGGCCTGGCCATCGTGGTCATGGCCGTCGTGCTCGACCGCATGCTCATGTCGGTGGCCCGCCGCCAGGCGCACGCCTCGCTCGGCCGGCCGGACCTGGCCGTCGCGGCGGCGCTCGCGGTCGCGGGCGTGGCGGCCGGGCTCGCGCTGCCCGCGGGCTGGCCCGCCGGCCTGACGGTCACCTTCGCCGGGGCGGTGAACGACGCCGTCCGCTGGGCGGAGACGACCTGGTACCCGGTCACGACGTTCGTCAAGGACCTGACCTCGGCCTTCCTGCTCAACCCGCTGGAGGGCCTGCTCACCTCCGCCCCGTGGTGGCTGGTCGCCCTCGCGGTGCTGGCCCTGGCCTGGCGGTTGAGCGGGGTGCGCCCGGCGCTGACCGCACTCGGCTGCCTGCTGGCGATCGCGCTGCTCGGCGTGTGGGAGCACGCCATGCAGACGATGACCACGGTCGCGGTGGCGGTGCTCGTCACCCTGGTCGTCGGCCTGCTGCTGGGGGTGGCCGCGGCCCGCTCGCCGCGCTGGTCGGCCGTTCAGCGCCCGCTGCTGGACGCCGCCCAGACCATGCCCGCGTTCGTCTACCTGCTGCCGGCGCTGGCCCTGTTCGAGACGACCCGGTTCACCGCGATCTTCGCCTCGGTGATCTACGCGGCGCCGCCCGTGGTGCGCCTGGTCGAGGACGGCATCAGAGGGGTGCCCGGCACGGTCGTCGAGGCGGCCGCGGCGGCCGGCTCGACCCCGGGCCAGCTCCTGTGGAAGGTGCAGCTCCCGATGGCGCGGCGGGCCATCCTGCTCGCCGCCAACCAGGGCATCGTGATGACGCTGGCCATGGTCGTCGTCGGCGGCCTGGTCGGGGCGGGCGCGCTCGGCTACGACGTGGTCGTCGGCTTCTCCCAGCGCACGGATTTCGGCATGGGCTTCGTGGCGGGCATCGCGACCGTCCTGCTCGGAGTCATGCTCGACCGCATCACGCAGGGCGCCGACAGGCGCCCTTCCCCCCGAAAGAGGAAGCGCACATGAAGATTCGCCTGCTCGCAGGCCTGCTCGTTGTCGGCCTCACCGCCGTGGGTTGCGGCGGTGGCGCCAAGGTGGAGACCTCCCCCAGCTCCGCCGCCCCGTCGGCCGCCGCCTCCGGCGCGGCGACGACCGGCACCGTCAAGATCGCGATCAACCCGTGGGTCGGTTACGAGGCCAGCGCGAACGTCGTCGCCTACCTGCTGAAGAACGAGCTCAAGTACGACGTGCAGCTGCCCGAGATCAAGGAGCAGGTCGCCTGGGAGGGCTTCGAGACGGGCGACGTGGACGTCATCATCGAGAACTGGGGCCATCCGGACCTGAAGAAGAAGTTCATCGACGAGAAGAAGGTCGCGCTCTCGGCGGGCTCCACCGGCAACAAGGGCGTCATCGGCTGGTACGTGCCCAAGTGGATGGCCGACAAGTACCCGGACATCACCGACTACAAGAACCTGAACAAGTACGCCGACCTGTTCAAGACGTCGGAGTCCGGCGGCAAGGGCCAGCTCCTCGACGGCGACCCGAGCTACGTCACCAACGACGAGGCCCTGGTCAAGAACCTCAAGCTGAACTACAAGGTGGTGACCGGCGGCAGCGAGGCGGCCCTGCTCAAGGCGGCCGAGCAGGCGCAGGCGCAGAAGAAGGCGCTGCTGTTCTACTTCTGGACGCCCCACTGGCTGTTCGACAAGGTCGAGCTGGCCCGGGTGAACCTGCCCCCGTACACCGAGGGCTGCGACGCCGACGCCAAGAAGGTCGCCTGCGACTACGCCGAGCTCGACCTCGACAAGATCGTCAGCAAGAAGTTCGCCGACACCGGCGGCAAGGCGTACGAGCTGGTCAAGAACTTCAGCTGGACCAACGAGGACCAGAACGCGGTCGCCAACGACATGACCAACAACGGCCTGACCGGCGAGCAGGCCGCCAAGAAGTGGGTCGAGGCCAACACCGCCAAGTGGCAGGCCTGGCTCCCCAAGTGACCCCTCTTGACCGCGTCCCTCCCGGCCGGGCGGGGGCGCGGTCGCGGAGACCTCTCATGCGAACCAAGAAGCTGACCGGGCCGCTGCTCGCGGCCCTGCTCCTGACGTCCTGCTCCGGCGGCGCCCCCGAGACCGGGGTCGCCGCCAGGGGCACGGTCAACATCGACGTGCACGCCTGGATCGGGTATGAGGCCCAGACCGCCGTCCTGGCCTATCTGCTCGAACACGAGCTGGGCTACAAGGTCAACACGCGCCGGATGGAGGAGAAGAAATCCTGGGGCGATTTCGAATCCGGCAAGGTCGACGTGATCGTCGAGAACTGGGGACACAACGACCTGAAGAAGATCTACATCGAGCAGAAGAAGGTGGCGCTGTCGGCCGGGCTCACCGGCAACAAAGGCGTGATCGGTTGGTACGTCCCCGAGTGGATGGTCAAGAAATATCCTGACATAACCGACTATCGGAACCTGAACAAGTACGCGCACCTATTCCGGACCTCCAAAACTGGAAATTTGGGTCAGGTGCTCGACGGGGACCCGACATTCGTCACCAATGACGAGGTTCTCATCAAGAACCTCGACCTCGATTACAAGGTCGTCTACTCCGGCAGCGAGGACGCACTGATCAAGGCCGCGCAGACGGCGGCGCGCACCCGCACACCCCTGCTCATGTATTTCTACGAACCGCAATGGCTGTTCACCAAGGTCAAACTGGTCAAGGTCAACCTGCCCCCGTACGCGGTCGGGTGCGACGACGTGCCCGCCAAGGTCGCCTGCGACTACCCGCCGTACCTGCTGGACAAGATCGTCAGCAAGCGGTTCGCCGAGCGCGGCGGGAAGGCGTACGAGCTGGTGCGCAACTTCACCTGGACCAACGACAACCAGAACGCCGTGGCCGCCGAGATGATCAACGGCAAGAAGACCGCCGAGCAGGCCGCCCGGCAGTGGGTGGAGGAGAACAAGATCGTGTGGAAGGACTGGATCCCGCGTTGAGCTTCGACTTCGTCATCGTGGGCGGCGGCTCGGCCGGCTGCGCGCTGGCCAACCGGCTGAGCGCCGATCCGTCGGTGTCCGTGCTGGTGCTGGAGGCCGGCCGGCCCGACTACCTCTGGGACGTCTTCATCCACATGCCGGCCGCGCTGATGTTCCCCATCGGCAGCCGGTTCTACGACTGGAAGTACGAGTCCGAGCCCGAGCCGCACATGAACGGCCGGCGCATCTACCACGCGCGCGGCAAGGTCCTGGGCGGCTCCAGCAGCATCAACGGGATGATCTTCCAGCGCGGCAACCCGCTCGACTACGAGCGCTGGGCCGCCGATCCCGGCATGGAGAACTGGGACTACGCCCACTGCCTGCCCTACTTCAAGCGCATGGAGAACTGCCTGGCCGATCCCGGCTCGCCCTTCCGGGGCGACGACGGCCCGCTGAAGCTGGAGCGCGGCCCGGCCCGCGGCCCGCTGTTCGAGGCGTTCTTCGAGGCCGTCCAGCAGGCCGGCCACCCGCTCACCGACGACGTGAACGGCTACCGCCAGGAGGGTTTCGCCGCCTTCGACCGCAACGTCCACCGGGGCCGCCGGCTCAGCGCGGCCCGCGCCTACCTGCATCCGGTGCGCCGCCGTCCCAACCTCACCGTCAGGACGCGGGCCCACGTGGAGAAGGTGCTCTTCGAGGGGACGCGGGCGGTGGGCGTCCAGTGCGGCGGCGAGCGCATCGAGGCGCGCGAGGTCGTGCTGTGCGGCGGCGCGATCAACACCCCCCAGCTGCTCCAGCTGTCCGGGGTCGGGCCGAAGGCGCTCCTGGAGTCCGTGGGCGTGCAGGTGGTCCACGACCTGCCGGGCGTCGGCGAGAACCTCCAGGACCACCTGGAGGTCTACGTCCAGCACGCCTGCACGCAACCGGTCTCCCAGCAGCCGTCGCTGGCGATGTGGCGGCGGCCGTTCATCGGCGCCGACTGGCTGTTCCTGCGGCGCGGCCCCGGCGCCACGAACCACTTCGAGGCGGGCGGGTTCATCCGCTCGAACGACGACGTCGCGTACCCCAACCTGATGTTCCACTTCCTGCCGATCGCCGTGCGCTACGACGGCTCGGCCCCGGCCGGCGGGCACGGCTACCAGGTGCACATCGGCCCGATGTACTCCGACGCCCGCGGCTCGGTGCGGATCCGCTCGGCCGACCCCCGCGCCAAGCCCGCGCTGCGCTTCAACTACCTCTCCACCGAGCAGGACCGCCGCGAGTGGGTGGAGGCGATCAGGCACGCCCGCGCCATCCTGTCCCAGCCCGCCTGGGCCGGCCTGGACGGCGGCGAGATCTCCCCCGGCCCGGACGTCCGGACCGACGAGGAGATCCTGGCCTGGGTGGCCAAGGACGGCGAGACCGCCCTCCACCCGTCGTGCACCTGCAAGATGGGCGTGGACGACCTGGCCGTGGTGGACCCCGGCACCATGCGCGTGCACGGCCTGGACGGCCTGCGCGTCGTGGACGCCTCGGCCATGCCGTACGTCACCAACGGCAACATCTACGCCCCGGTCATGATGCTCGCCGAGAAGTCCGCCGACCTGATCCTCGGCAACACCCCCCTCGCCCCCGACACCACGGCCTTCCACCGCCACGCCTGAACCGGGCTAACGGTCCAGTCGCTGGTACAGGCGGACGGACAGGACGAAGAACACGACGGTGATCGCCACCGGCCACAACACCGCCATCGTCACGGCGTGCTGGGCCACCCACGAGTCGCCGCCCCAGCCCGGGTTGCCGAACAGCTGCCGGGTGGCGGCGACCGTGGAGGACAGCGGGTTCCACTCCGAGATCGCGCCCAGCCAGCCGGGCATGGTGCCGGGCGCGACGAAGGCGTTGGACAGGAAGCCGATCGGGAACTCCAGCGTCTGGATGGCGACCACCGCGCCCGGCTCACGGGTGAGCAGGCCGAGGTAGATGCCCGCCCACAGCAGCGCGAAGCGCAGGAGCAGCAGCAGGCCGATCGCGCCCAGCGCGCCCCCGGCCGAGGCCGGCCGCCAGCCCACCGCCAGGCCGCACAGCAACAGCCCGCCCAGGATCAGGACCGAGTTGAGCAGGTCGGCCACCGCCCGCCCGGTCAGCACGGCCGAGGGCGCCATGGGCATCGACCGGAATCGGTCGGTGACGCCCTTGGAGACGTCGGACGAGACGGCCACCATGGTGGAGCTCAGGCCGAAGAGCATCGTCATGCCGTACATGCCGGGCATGAGGAAGGCGAAGTAGTCGGCCCCCGCGGGCACCTCGACCGCGCCGCCGAACAGGTAGCCGAAGGCCAGGGTGATCACCACGGGGAAGAGCACCCCGAAGACCAGCGTCATGGGCTGGTTGGCCCAGTGGATCAGGTCGCGGCGGGCGACGGTCCAGCCGTCGGCCAGCGCCCATCTGAGTGCGGTCATCGATCGCCTCCCACGGTCGTCAGGTTCAGGAAGACCTCGTCGAGGGTCGGCCGGCGCAGCGCGACGTCGGCGGCCTCGATGCCGGCCGCCGCCAGCGCGGGCAGGACCCGGGTGAGCCCGCTCACCCGGTCGCCCACCGGGGCGCTGACATGCCGGGTGTCCCGGTCGATCTCGGCGGGGCCCGCGGAGGCCCCCGAGAGGATCGCTGCCGCCTCGTCGAGCCGCGCCGGGTCGTTGATCACCACGTCGAGCCGGTCGCCGCCGAGCTTGGACTTCAGCTCCTCCGGCGTGCCCTCGGCCACCAGCCGGCCCGAGTCGATCACCGCGACGCGGTCGGCGAGCTGGTCGGCCTCCTCCAGGTACTGGGTGGTCAGCAGCACGGTCGTGCCGCCCGCGACCAGCTCGCGCACCGCGTTCCAGATCCCGGCGCGGCTGCGCGGGTCGAGGCCGGTGGTGGGCTCGTCGAGGAAGAGCACGGGCGGCGCGAGGATCATGCTCGCGGCCAGGTCGAGCCGGCGGCGCAGGCCGCCGGACAGCTCCTTGGCCGGGCCGTCGTGCCCGGTCAGGCCGAAGCGCTCCAGCAGCTCGGCGGCCCTGGCGCGGGCGGCCGGCGCGCTCAGGTGGTGGAGGCGGCCGAACAGCTCCAGGTTCTGCCGGCCGGTCAGGATCTCGTCCACGGCCGTCTGCTGGCCGACCAGGCCGATGGCGGCGCGGACCCGACGGGGCTGGGCCGTCACGTCGAAGCCGGCCACCTCCGCCCGGCCGGCCGAGGGGCGCAGCAGCGTGGTGAGGATGCGGACGGCGGTGGTCTTCCCGGCGCCGTTGGGCCCGAGCAGGCCGTAGACGGTGCCCGCGGGCACGTCGAGATCGACGCCGTCGAGCGCCGTCTTCGAGCCGTAGGTCTTGCGCAGGCCCTGGGCGAGCACTGCGGACATGGCCACCTCCCTATCGAATCGTACGACGTACCGTACAGCATACGCTCGACGCACGCAACCGTACGGTGTACCGTACGAGGGTGACTGTTGAGTACCCGGGCAAGGGCGACCCGGCCCGCAGCCTCGCGCTGCTGTGGCGGACGAGCGAACGGGCCAGCCGCAAGGGCAAGCCGGAGCTGAGCGTCGAGCGCATCGTCCGCGCCGCCATCGACGTGGCCGACGCCGAGGGGCTGGCGGCGCTGTCCATGCGCCGGGTGGCCGAGAAGCTGGGCGTGGGCACGATGTCGCTCTACACGTACGTGCCCGGCAAACCCGAGCTGCTCGACGTCATGCTCGACACCGTCTACGGCGAGACCGCCCGCCCCGAGGACGTGCCGGGCGGCTGGCGGGCCCGGCTGGAGCTGATCGCCCGCGAGAACTTCGCCCTCTACCTGCGCCACCCATGGCTGCTCCAGGTGGCGGCGAGCCGCCCGGTCCTCGGCCCCAACGTCACCGCCAAGTACGACTACGAGCTGCGCGCCATCGACGGCATCGGCCTGACCGACCTGGAGATGGACTCGGTGATCACGCTGGTCACCGGCTTCGTGCACGGCACCGCGCGGGGCGCGGTGGAGGCGGCCCAGGCCGAGAGCCAGACCGGCATGACGGACGTGCAGTGGTGGGCCGCGCACGCGCCCTTCCTCAGCCGGATCTCCGACCCGGCCATGTTCCCCACGGCCTCGCGCGTCGGCCAGGCGGCCGGGGAGGCGCTGCAGGCCGCCTACAGCCCCGAGCACGCCTTCGAGTTCGGCCTCCAGCGTGTGCTCGACGGCGTCGAGGTGCTGGTGAACAGCCGGTCAGCGGGCTGACAACGCCTGCTCGTAGGCCAGCAGGGTGCGCACGAACGTCTGCCGCTCCTGCGGCGTCAGCGGGTCGAGCGCGGCCCGCCAGGCCGTGGCGCCATAGCCGAGCCATTCGGTGATCGCCTCCTGGTGGGCCGGGGCGATGCTGACGATCGTGCGGCGGCGGTCGGCGTCGTCCTCGCGGCGTTCCAGCACGCCCTTCCTGCTCAGCTCGCCCACCATCAGGCTCACGGTGGCCGGCGCCACCTCCAGGCGCCCGGCCAGCTCGTTGACCGTCGTCGGGCCGTCGAACAGCAGGTAGGCCAGCATCGACAGGTGCCGGGGGGCCAGCGACAAGGACCGCAGCGCCTCGGGCACCTTGAGCCGCTTGGCCCGGCCCACCATGCGCGGCATCAGGAGCAGCAGCGTCCTGATGCCTTCGTCCACGCTCAAGCCGTCGGTTGACATCGCCAATACCTTGCTGTCTAAATTAGCTTTGTTCACAAAGCTAATTTGTCGTCGTCTGAGCAAAGGATAGTGACATGGACGAGCGGGTGCGGGCCTTCGGCGACGAGCTGGTCAAGGTGCACGACTGGTTCAGGGGCGAGCTGGCGAAGCTGCGCGCGGGCGGGGCCGTCACCGACGACCTGCGGGCGCACTGCCTGACCTTCTGCGACGCGCTGAGCTTCCACCACTCCGGCGAGGACCGGGTGGCGTTCCCGTTCCTGGAGGGCACGCGCCCGGAGCTGAAGAAGGCGCTCGACCGGCTGCGCCGCGAGCACGAGGTGATCGCGGCACTGGTCGAGGAGCTGCGAGCGGCGAGCGACCCGGCGGCGATCGAACGCGTCGCCGCCGAGCTGGAGAGCCACTTCGACGTCGAGGAGCGGGCGCTGGTGCCCGTGCTCAACTCGCTGGAGAGCGTCCCGTGGGCGGTCGGCGGCTAGCGGACGGGGGCCGCGCGCAGCCGTACGACGTGCTCGACCAGCGAGATCAGCGTCGTCTTGACCGACTCGCGGTTGCGGGCGTCGGTGCGCACGATCGGCACGTGCGAGCCCAGCGCGAGCGCCTCGCGCACCTCGTCGTCGGTGTGCGGGAACTGCCCGTCCCAGCCGTTGATGCCCACCACGAACGGCAGCTTGGCCTCTTCGAAGTAGTCGATGGCGGGGAAGCTGTCGGCCAGGCGGCGGGTGTCGAGCAGCACGACCGCGCCGATGGCGCCGCGGACCAGGTCGTCCCACATGAACCAGAACCGGTGCTGTCCGGGCGTGCCGAACAGGTACAGGATCAGGTCGCGGTCGAGCGAGAGCCGGCCGAAGTCCATGGCGACGGTGGTGGTCTGCTTGTTCGGCGTCAACCCGAGGTCGTCGATGCCCGCGGACGCGTCGGTCATCACCGCTTCCGTGGTGAGCGGGAGGATCTCGGACACCGCCCCCACGAACGTCGTCTTGCCGACGCCGAACCCACCAGCGACGACGATCTTCGTCGAAGTGAGCCCGGGGCTAGAGCCTGCGAAGTCCACTGAGCACCCTTTCGAGCATGTTGAGGTCTGGCTGTCCCTGGCTGAGGCGTGGCTGGTGCAGGCGGACGAGACCTTCGTCTGACATGTCCGCCACTAGCACCCTCGCCACGCCCAGCGGGACGCGGAGCAGGGCCGAGATCTCGGCGACCGACCGGAACGTCCTGCAGAGCTGCATGATGGCCTCCTGCTCGGGGGTGAGCATGGCCATCTCGTCGTCCGGGATCGACATCGACGAGATCAGCGTCTCCATCGCGAGGTGATACCGCGGCTCGGAACGGCCGCCGGTCACCGCGTAAGGACGGAACAGGGGCTCGTCGTCCCCGGTCCCGTCACTGCCGTACACGGCCCTCTCCCATCAGTTCCATCACATCACCGGGTCCTGGCGGCCTGGAGTTCGGCGCGCAGGGCCGGCGTGAGCGCCTGTCCCGCTCTGTCTACCAGCAGCGTCATCTGGTACGCCACCAGCCCCATGTCACAATCAGGACCCGCCAGCACCGTGAGCACGGAGCCGTCGCTGATCGCCATGACCAGGAGCAGCCCGCGCTGCATCTCGACGACCGTCTGCGACACCGCGCCGCCCTCGAACACCCTGGACGCGCCCACCGTCAGGCTCAGCAGACCGGCGGAGACCGCCGCGAGCTGGTCGGCCCGGTCCGGCGGGAAACCCTCGGAGGCGGCCAGGCACAGGCCGTCCGCCGAGACGACGACGGCGTGCGCGACCCCCGGAGTGTTGCGCACGAAGTCGGTGATCAGCCAGTCGAAGCGGTGCGCTTCATGGCTCAGCGTTGTCACGCATCCTCCCCAGCGGGACGCTTACTCACTCTGTTCCTCCTGTCCACGTACTTCCTGGCGGCCCCGTCGCACACCCTTCTGGTAACTGGCCATGCGGCTGCGCATCCGGTCGGCTGAGACCGGTGGCGCCGGCGGCGGCGACTGCTGAGCCTGCTGCTGAGCGGGCTGGCTGGCCGTGCCGGGGACCAGATTGGCCTTGGGGGTGCGCTTGGGGAGCCCCGCGGCGGTCACGCCGCCGAGGCTGGGCTCGCTGGCTTTGGCCGCCGCACGCCAACCGGCGTCCGCGGCCGTCTGCCACGCTTCCTCCCCAGAGGGTACGGCTTGCGCGGGCCTCGCCTCACCGCCGTTCTCGCCGGACGAGGGCGCCTCGGGCGCCGACTCCCCCGGCGGCCTGCGGAACCACGCGGACTCCACCGACGCGAAGATCGGCAGAAACTCCTCCTGCTCCGGCTCCATCGGCGAGACGTCCACCGAGGGCGTCGGATCGGGACGACGCACGTCGTTCGTCCCGTAGTTGGTCGCGTACGGCGGCGGCGTCGGGAACGTCCCGCCGCTCGCCGGGTACGACGGGAACGAGCCGTTGCCCGACGACAACGACGGGTAGGCCCCGGAGTCGAACGAGGACGGCTGCCGCCGGTAGGAACCGCCGTCGGTGTCGGCCGTGAAGCCGTTGACCGGACCGCCCGGGTCGGAGTTGAACGCCCCGAGCCCGTGCCGGGGCGCGGGCGGCGGCGGGTTGTCGAAGGACGGCGGCCCGGAGGGAGCGCTGTTGAAGCTTCCGGAGGGCGCCGAAGGCCCGGTGCCGAACCTGGCCGGGTCGCCCGGAGCCGGCCTGGCCCCGTTCGCCCCGTTCGCCTCGACCGAGTCGAAGCTGCCGAACGACCGGAACGAGCCGTTCGGCGTGGGCGGCGGCACGGTCCCGCCGCCGAACGCCGGGCGCTGCGGCAGCGGCTGCTGCATGTTGTCGGCGATCAGCGTGGGCGGCAGCAGCACCATGGCGATCAGGCCGGTGCCCTCGCCCTTGCGCAGCTGCACCCGGATGCCGTGGCGCAGCGCCAGCCGGCCGACCACGAACAGGCCCATGCGGCGGGAGACCGACACGTCCACGACCGGCGGCTCGGCCAGGCGGCGGTTGGCCTCGGCCAGCTCCTCCTCGGTCATGCTGATGCCGGAGTCGCTCACCGACAGCAGCGCGCCGCCGCCCTCGATGAGGCTGCTGGAGACCAGGACCTGGGAGTTGCTCGGGGAGAACTGGATCGCGTTCTCGACCAGCTCGGCCACCAGGTGGACCAGGTCGTTGGCGGCGCTGCCCTGCACGGACGTGGCCCGGTGGACCTTGACCTGGACGCGCTCGTAGCCCTCGACCTCCGACAGCGCGGCGCGCACGACGTCGACCAGCTTGGCCGGCTGGCTGCGCCGGCGGGTGGCCTCGTGGCCGGCGAGGACCAGCAGGTTCTCGGAGTTGCGGCGCATGCGGGTGGCCAGGTGGTCGAGCTTGAACAGGTCGGCCAGCCGGCCGCCGTCCTGCTCGCCCTTCTCCAGGCCGTCGATCAGCGAGATCTGCCGCTCGACCAGCGTCTGGGTGCGGCGCGAGAGGTTGACGAACATCGAGCTGATGTTGCTGCGGAGCTCGGCCTCCTCACCGGCCAGGCGCACGGCCTGGCGGTGGACCTGGTCGAAGGCGCGCGCGACCTCGCCGATCTCGTCCTGGCCCTCGACCTCGATCGGGCGCACCTCGGTGCTGGCCTCGCCGGAGACGCGGAGCTGGCGGACCACGTCGGGGAGCCGGAAGCCGGCGATCTCCAGGGCCTCCGTGCGCAGCCGGCGCAGCGGGCCGACCATCGAACGGGCGATGGCCACGGTGAGCAGCAGCACGATCAGCAGCAGCGCCAGGATCAGCACACCGGCGATGATGGCGTTGCGGATCTCGGACTCGCGCAGCTCCTGGCTGCGCAGGTTCACCTTGTCGGCGAGGTCCTTCTCGATCTCGTGCAGGACGCCGATCGCGACCTTGTTGTCGTTGAACCACTGCTCGCGGGCGTTGGACCGGGAGGAGATCAGGTTGTCGGCGATCCGCACGCCCGGGGCCCGGCCACTGGCCAGGGTGACCGCGCGGGCCTTGGTGAGCTGGACGTTGACGTACTCGTTCTTGCCGGTCAGCAGCTTGGACAGCTGCAGGCCGATCTCGACGCCGGCCTCGGCGCCCACGGTGGCGATGTCGCTCTGCTCGCGGGCGTTGGAGGCGATGAACCGCTCGACCTCCTTGGCGTCGACGCGCTCGACGTTGTAGGAGTTCTTCAGCAGCTGCACGCGCTGGCGGGACATCTCCTCCTTGGCCTGCGCGAGCGCGCTCAGGGCGCGGAAGTGGCCGATGATCTGGGAGTCGTCCGACAGCAGCGCGAGCTCGTCGTGCAGCTTGAGCAGGGTGTCGGTCAGGAAGTCGTACCGGATGGTGTCGGCCTGGCCCTCGGCGCGGATCTTGCTCAGCCGGTTGAGGTCGTACTTGGCCTGGCCGGCGGCCTTGACGACGCGATCGCCGTAGGACCCGTCCATGGTGTCGAGGTCGGCGCGGACGCTGGTGACCAGCTTGTCGACCGCGGCCTTGTACTCGGCGAGTTCGCCGGCCTTCGACTTGCGCAGCTTGGGATAGGCGCCGATCCAGCCCCCCGTGTCACGCTCCAGGCCGAGTGCCTGCACCAGGTCGCGGATCCGGCCGGCCTGCTCGGCCGCGGTGGCCGTGCGGTCGTAGTCGCCGATGCTCTGGACCGAGCCGACCACGCGCGCTCCCCCGAGCACGACGCCGGCGATGGTGGGCACGAGGATGAGCGCCGTCAGACGCCATCTCACGCGCCAGTTCCGCAGGCCGAGGCGAGGCAGCGACCGCTTCCCGCGGTCCCGCCTCGCGGCATGGCCGCTGTCGGAGTTCCCCGTGATCACTGCTTTCGCTACCCCTCAATCGTCCCGTGCAACGACGGGTGTCAAAGCCGTCCACAAGGTATCCGCAGCATCCGACTTAACAGGCATTTCGGACACAATCGTTACATATGTGACCGACAGTTGTTCACTGTTGGTTATCGCAGTGCGGCCAGCACCTGATCGCGGACTTGAGCTCGCTGCGCGCTGTCGCTGAGGGGGCGACCGGCGCGGTCCACGACATAGAAGACGTCCACCGCCTCCGCGCCGAGAGTCTCCACGCGGGCGGCTCTCACGTCAAGACCGCACTCCCCGAACGCCCGTCCGATGCGCCACAGGAGCCCCGGCCTGTCATGGGCCCTGACTTCCACCACGGTGGCCGTCGCGGAGGCGTCGTCGACCAGTGTCACCCGAGGTGGAGCCACAGGTACCCGCGGCGCCCGCACGGACCTGGCCCGGCGGGCCAGCCGCTGCTCGATGTCAAGACGCCCGGCAAGGACCAGGCGGAGGTCGGCCTCCAGGGTGGCGGGGTCGGGCGGCGAGCCGTACTCGGGCACGACGGCGAACTCGATCACCGCCGTGCCGCCGGCCGAGGCCGCCGACGCCGAGCGCACGACCATCCGGTGGGCGGCCAGCACCCCGGCGGCGCTCCACAACAGCCCGGCCCGGTCGGGCGCGACGACGGTGACCGCCCCGCCGTTGACGCGCACCGCGCCGCCGCCGTGCCGGGCCAGCGCCGCCTGCTCGGGCGGGATCGAGGGCGCCTTGGGCGGCGGCGCGCCCGACAACACCGACCTGACCCGGCGGACGAGGTCGGCGACCAGCCCGGCCTTCCAGGCGTTCCACGCGGCCGGCCCGGTCGCGTTGCCGTCGGCGACGGCCAGCGCGGCCAGCAGGTCGAGCACCTCGCGGGAGCCGACCGTGGCGGCGACCTTCTCGATCGTGACCGGGTCGTCGAGGTCCCTGCGGGTGGCGGTCTCGGGCAGCAGCAGATGGTGGCGCACGACGGTGGCCAGCGTCTCGACGTCGCGGGCGGGCAGCCCCATGCGGCGGGCGAGGTCGCGGACCACGACCTCGCCCGTCGCCGAGTGGTCGCCCGGCCAGCCCTTGCCGATGTCGTGCAGGAGCGCGCCGATCAGCAGCAGGTCGGGACGGGATACCTCGCGGGCGTGGCCGGCGGCGTTCGCGGCGGTCTCGATCAGGTGCCGGTCGACGGTGAAGCGGTGGATGGGGTTGCGCTGCGGACGGTGCCGCACGCGCTCCCAGTCAGGAAGCAGCTTGACAAGGACGCCCGCCTGGTCGAGCTCCTCCCACACCGGCACGGCGGCCCGTCCCGCGCCGAGGATCGACACCAGCGCGTCGCGCGCCTCCTCCGGCCACGGCACCGGCATCGAAGCCGACTGAGCAGCAAGGACGGACACCGTCGCGGGCGCCAGCGGCAGCCCCGAGCCGGCCGCCGCGGCGGCGGCCCGCAGCACCAGGACGGGGTCCTTGCGCGGGTCGGCGCCCCTGGCCAGCACCACCTCGCCGCCGTGCTCGACCACGCCGTCGGCCAGCGGACGGCGCCCGCGCGGGACCGGCCCTGACAGCAGCCTGTCAACCGTGCGCCAGGTGGCGTCGAAGGCGTGGGAGACGGTCCGGCCCGCCTCGGCGAGCCGGCGCATGAGGGCCTCGGCGTCCAGCAGGCCGAGCAGCCCGGCCACCGCGTCCTGCTCCTGGAGCACCAGCCGGTCGGCGCCGCGCGCGGTGACGACGTGCAGCGCGTGCCGCACGTCGAGGATGAACTCGTGGGCCTCGCGCGCCCGCGGTCCCGGCGCCGAGGCGACCCACGCCGCCGCCACGGCCTGCATCGCCTGGACGTCGCGCAGCCCGCCGCGGCCGTCCTTGAGGTCGGGTTCGAGGAGGAAGGCCAGCTCGCCGCTGACCTGCGCCCGCCGGTCGGCCGACGCGCGCAGCTCGGCCAGCCTGCGCCGCGAGTCGGCCCGCCACTCGGCCAGCACCGCCTCCCTGGCCCTGCGGGTCAGCTCCGGGTCGCCGGCGACGTGCCTGGCCTGGATGAGGCCGAGCACGGCCTTGAGGTCCTGCCCGGCCACGGCCACGGCCTCGGCCACGGTCCGCACGGAGTGGTCGAGGCCGACGCCGGAGTCCCAGATCGGGTACCAGATGCGGTCGGCGATCCGCGCCACGTCGGCCCGCCCGTCGTGCAGCAGGACCAGGTCCAGGTCGCTGCCGGGGGCCGGCTCGCCGCGGCCGAGACTGCCGACGGCGACCAGGGAGACCTGGTCGCCGTCGCTCGCCGTCCTGAAGAGGTCCTTGAGCCAGCGGTCGGTGTCCGCGGTCCGCTCCTTGCGGGCCGCGGCGTACGAGCGCGCCTCTCCTCTCACAGGGCCTCCGGCCCTCGCTCTCCGGTGCGTACGCGCACGGCCGTGTCGACGGGCACGGACCAGACCTTGCCGTCGCCGATCTTGCCGGTGTGCGCCGCCTTGACGATGACGTCGATGACGTCCTCGGCGTCGTCCTCCTCGGTCAGCACCTCCAGGCGCACCTTCGGCACCAGGTCCACCTGGTACTCGGCGCCGCGGTAGACCTCGGTGTGGCCGCGCTGGCGGCCGTAGCCGCTGGCCTCGCTGACCGTCATGCCCTTGATGCCGAACTGCTCCAGCGCCGCCTTGACGTCGTCGAGCTTGAACGGCTTGATGATCGCGGTGATGAGCCTCATGCCTCCACCTTCTTGGGAGCCGGTGCCGGGGTGAGGGGACCGTTCGGGGTGGTCACGCCGGAGGCGTAGACCGTGCCGAGGTCGTACCCGGTCTCGGCGTGCGTGGTGACGTCGATGCCGGTGAGTTCGTCCTCGGCGGGGATGCGGAAGCCCATGGTCCTGTCGATGAGCTTGCCGACGATCCAGGTGGCGGCGAACGAGTAGCCGCCGATCGCGACCGGGCCGAGCACCTGCAGCCCGAGCTGGCCGAGGCCGCCGCCGTAGAACAGGCCCTTGCTCTGCTGGTCGAGGAAGGGATAGGCGGCCAGGAAGCCGAGCGAGACGGCGCCGATGACGCCGCCGACCAGGTGCACGCCGACCACGTCGAGCGAGTCGTCGAAGCCCAGCCGGTACTTCAGTCCGACGGCGTAGGCGCAGACGGCCCCCGCGGCCAGGCCGATGACCATCGCGGCCCACGGGTCCACGAAGCCGCAGGCCGGCGTGATGGCGACCAGGCCGGCGACCGCGCCGGAGGCGACGCCGAGGCTGGTGGCGTGGCCGTCGCGCAGCTTCTCCACGACGAGCCAGGCCCCGGCCGCGACCGCCGTGGCGATCTGCGTGTTCATGAACGCAAGACCGGCGGTGCCGTCCACGGCCAGCTCGGAACCGGCGTTGAAGCCGAACCAGCCGAACCACAGCAGGCCCGCGCCGAGCAGGACCAGCGTGAGGTTGTGCGGCCGCATCGGCTCCTTGCGCCAGCCCTGGCGCTTGCCGATCACGAGGGCCAGGGCCAGCGCCGCGGCGCCGGCGTTGATGTGGACGACGGTTCCGCCGGCGAAGTCCTCGATGCCCATGGTGTTGAGCCAGCCGGTGCCCCACACCCAGTGGGCGACCGGGAAGTACACCACGGTGGCCCAGATGACGCTGAACAGGATCCACGCGCCGAACTTCGCCCGGTCCGCGATCGCGCCGCTGATCAGGGCGACGGTGATGATGGCGAACGTCAGCTGGAAGGCCGAGAAGACCAGGCTCGGCATGCCGGTGCCGTCGTCCTTGGTGGCCGTCTCCACCAGGCTCTGCAGGCCCAGGGCGTCGAAACCGCCGACGACGTTGTTCAGCAGCGAGCTGCCGTTGTCGGTGAAGGCGAGCGAGTGCCCGAACAGCACCCAGGCCACGGTGACCGTGATGATGGCGCCGAAGGACATCATCATCATGTTCAGGACGCTCTTGGCCCTGGTCATGCCCCCGTAGAAGAACGCGAGACCCGGAGTCATCAGCAACACCAGCGCGGTGGCCGCGAGCATCCAGGCTGTGGTGCCGCTATCGATCTTCACGACGCGACCCTCCTTACGTGTGACGTGTTGCCACAGCGTGTTCGGCCGGGGTTTCGTGCCTCGACCTGCAGTGTTTCGCGCCGGTGAATCTCGCCGGCACGGTGTTTCGGGTAGGTTTCGGCCCCTTCACACGCGCCGATCCGGTCATGAGATACTTAGGATTGCCTAACCTAATAGATCAAGGAATCCCTCATGCGTCTCCGGCTTCTGGCCCTGCTCCCCGTCCTCGCCCTGGCCGCCTGCGGCACCTCGACCGGCACGGAGGACGCCGGCCCCACCCGGACCGTCAAGCACGCCATGGGCGAGACGAAGGTGCCGATGACCCCCAAGCGGGTGGTCGTGCTCGACACCGACAAGCTGGACACGATGGTCTCCCTCGGGATGGCCCCCGTCGGCGCGGCCCAGGCGGGCGAGAACCAGACCTGGCCGGAGTACCTCGGCTCGGCGTTGTCGGCCACCAAGCCGGTCGGCACGCTCCAGCAGCCCAACATCGAGGCCATCATGGCTCTCAAGCCGGACCTCATCCTCGGCTCGAAGTTCCGCCAGGCCGCCTTCTACGACAAGCTCAGCAAGATCGCGCCGACCGTGTTCACCGAGAAGGTGGGCGTCACCTGGAAGGAGAACTTCCTGCTGGACGCCGACGCCCTGGGCAAGAAGGAGCAGGCGTCCGGGCTGCTGTCGGCCTACGAGCAGCGGGCCAAGGCGCTGGGCGGGAAGTTCGGCAAGCTGTCGGTGAGCATCGTGCGCTTCATGCCCACCGAGATCCGCATGTACGGCCCCGAGTCGTTCAGCGGCATCGTGGTCGCCGACGCCGGCGTCCAGCGGCCCGAGGCCCAGCGCCTGGCCGACCAGGACGACAAGCGCTTCGGCAAGCTGAGCCAGGAGAACATCGCCAAGGCCGACGGCGACGCCGTCTTCTACAGCGCCTACGGCGAGGCCGCCGCCAAGTCGCAGGCCACGGTGACCGGCGGCCCGCTGTGGAAGAACCTGGCCGCGGTGAAGGCCGGCCACGCCCACGACGTGGACGACGAGATCTGGATGACCGGCATCGGCGTCACCGCCGCCGGCAAGATCCTCGACGACCTGGAGAAGTACCTCAGCCCGCTGGCCTGACCCGGTCGCCCCGGGCGATCCGGCCGGGGCGCAGCACCCGCGCGTAGACGCCCGCGCACGCCTGGAGCCCGGCCTCCAGCACCTGGACCCGGTTGTGCCGGGCCACCACGCGCAGCGCCTCGGTGTCGCGGCCGAGCCCGCCGTGGGCGAGCGTCGGCACCGCGCAGCGCGGGCTGGCCACGATGACCTGGAGCACGACCTCGTCCCCGACGTGCAGCTCGCGTCCCACCCAGTCGTTCTCCACGAAGCCCTCCGCGTCCGTCCTGATGACCAGGTTGGGCCGGTAGCGGAGGGCTTCGACGTGCCCCCGCGGGCTGAGCTCGCCGATGCGGTCGATCGTCGAGGTGGAGATCAGGTGCAGGGGCGCGAAGTCGAAGAAGGTGCCCTGCGGCGAGGCCCCGCCGAGTGTGCCCACCGTGTACGGCACCTCCGCCTCGATGCCCTCGGCCAGCACCCGCTCGGGCACCGACCGCTCCAGCTCGGCCCCCTCCGGCGGCACGTCGATCAGCCGCACCTCGCGGCCGAGCAGCTTCGACAGCTCCTCGTCGCCCGGCGCGCGGGCGCCTTCGACGGTCAGCAGGTCGCGCCAGAGCCGCGGGTTCTTGGCACTGGCGATCTTCCCCGTGGCGACGTCGAGCACCGCCCTGGCCCGGTCGCCGGCCAGGCCGCGCTCGGTCACCTCGCTCTCGGCGACCTCCTCGCCCAGCATCGACTTGACCGGGTAGCGGCGCAGCGTCTCGACATGCATGATCGAGAGCTTAGGCCCGGCCCCAGAAGCGGCGCAGGTGGGGGACCAGCTCGGCGGCCCGCTCGTCGGGGAAGAACAGCCGCCCGCCCTCGATCTCGACAACCTCCCGCACGCCGGGGATCGTGTCGCGCAACCAGCGGGCCCAGCTCACGTCGAAGAACACGTCGCCGGTGCCCCACACGACCAGCGTCGGCACGGTGAGCACGGTGAGCCGCGGCTCGATGGCGACCATGTCCGCGGCGTCGATCGAGGCCAGCAGGCGTTCGAAGGCGCGGCCGCCGTCCGGCTTGGCCAGGATCGGGCGCAGGTAGGCGTCCACCAGCTCGGCGGGGTCGTCGATGTGCTCGTAGCCGGCGCCCAGGGCGGTCCCGGCCAGCAGCTCGGGGTGGTCCAGCACGGCGGCCACCAGCCCGGCCAGCTCGCCCCTGACGGCCAGCTCCACGGTGTCCTTGAACGCCTCCGGCGGGGTGTTGGTGTGCACGTCGCAGTTGGTGAGGGTGAGCGAGCGCAGGCGTCCGGGGTGGCGCACCGCGAAGACCTGGGCGACGGCGCCGCCGGTGTCGTTGGCCACGAGGTCCACCTCGTCCAGGCCGAGCCCGGCGCACAGCTCCTCCACGGCCTCGGCCAGCGCGGGGATGGACAGGTCGTCGCGCGGCTCGCTGCCGCCGTGCGCGGGCAGGTCCAGGGCCACGCAGCGGCGCTCGTCGCGCAGCTCGGCGATGACGTTGCGCCACAGGTACGAGCTGGTGCCCACGCCGTGCACGAACAGGGTCACCGGGCCCTGGCCCACGTCCACGTAGCTGATGCCGTCCATGCCGACTCCCTCTCGATTACAGACCGACTGTCGGTCTATGAAATTACCGACCGTTGGTCGGTTTGTCTAGAGTGAGGGCATGAACCTCAAGGCGGAGCGCGGCGCGGCCACCCGCGACAAGGTCCTGGCCATCGCCACGCGGCTGTTCGCCGAACGGGGCTACGACGACACGTCGATCGAGACCGTGCTCCAGGAGTCGGGGCTGAGCCGCGGAGCCCTCTACCACCACTTCGCGGGCAAGGACGCGCTGTTCGAGGCGGTGCTGGAGGCCACGGAGTCGGCCATCGGCGTCAAGATCGCCAAGGCGGTGCGCGGCATCGCCGACCCGGCGGCGGCGCTCCTGGCCGGCGTGCTGGCCTGGGTCAGGCTGGCAGGCGATCCGGTGATCCGGCGCATCGTGCTCATCGACGCGCCCGCGGTGCTGGGCTGGGAGAGCTGGCGGGCGATGGAGGAGCGGTACTCGTTCGGCATGCTGAAGGCGGCCCTGCAGGCGACCGGCGCGGTGCCCGACTCCTACGTCGACCTGCACGCCCACATGCTGCTGGCCGCCGTCAACGAGAGCGCCCTGCTGGTCGCCAGGGGCGGCGACACGGCGACGGCGGAGGCCGCCGTGGAGGAGTTCCTGCGCCGCGTGCTCAAGCCGTAGCAGGCCCGCAGGGCGCTACGACACGGCCCTGGAAAACGGCGGCGCCCAAGAGGCCGGGCGGCGGAGCCCCGGAGACGGCGGCGCCCCGGAAACGGCGGCGCCGCCCGGAAGGCCGGGCGGCGGGGCCGGAAACGCGGAGAAAGGTCAGGCGGCGGCGTTGGCCATGCGGCGCAGCCGGGCCAGGGCGTCGCGCTCGATGCGGCGGGCGCGGTCGCGGCCGATGCCGTAACGCTCCCCCACCTCGGTCAGCGTGTGCTCGCGCCCGTCGACCAGCCCGTAGCGCCAGCGCAGCATCTCGCTGGTGTCGCCCTCCAGGCCGGTGAGCCACTGGTCGAGCCGCTCGCGCTCCAGGATGTCGATGGCCTGCTGCTCGGGGTCGGCCCACGTCTCGTCGGCGATCATGTCACCGAGCTCGGTCTCGTCCTCGTCACCCACGCCGAGCTGCAGCGACACCGGGTCGGAGGCCCAGCGGCGCAGCTCGCGCACCCGCTCGATCGGCAGGTCGAGGATCTCGGCGAGGTCGCCGTCGGTCGGCTCGGCGTCGAACTCGGCCAGCATGTCGCGGCGCACCCGCATCAGCCGGGTCATCTGCTCGCCGGCGTGCGTCGGCAGCCGGACCGGACGGGCCTGCTCGTGGATGGCCCGTCCGACCGACTGCCTGATCCACCAGGTCGCGTAGGTGGAGAACTTGTACCCCCGGCGGTAGTCGAACTTCTCGACCGCTCGGACCAGGCCCAGGTTCCCCTCCTGGACCAGGTCGATGAGCGGCATCCCCCGGCCCGAGTACTTCCGGGCCACCGCCACCACCAGGCGCAGGTTGGCCTGGATGAACTCGTCCTTCGCACGCTGGCCCGAGACGGCCAGGCGCTCCAGCTCCTCGTCGGCCGCGTCCCCGATGCGCGGCTCGGAGCCTCCGCTGTCAAGAAGCTGCTCGGCGAACAGGCCCGCCTCGATCCGCTTGGCGAGCTCCACCTCTTCCTCCGCCGTGAGCAGCGGGACCCGGCCGATCTCGGCCAGATACGTCCCCAGCAGGTCGCGGTCAGCGACGTGCTGCTCCTGCGTGCGACTCCCCGTAGGCCTTGCCATCCCCTGGCACCTCGTTCCGCAGCTGCGTCCTATACCCGGCCAACGTCCGGCCGGAAGCAAAGATTCCCTAAACAGCTACGCCACAGGGAGGGTCTTAAACGTCCTCCTGAAGGAGGAGACCGGACTGAAACACCTGGTGGACAAGGGGAACACCGGGCCGGTACGCCAGATGGACGTAGGAGGGGGCGTCGAGCACGACGAGGTCCGCGCGGGCTCCCTGACGCAGCCACCCCACGTCCGTGCGGCGCAGCGCGCGGGCCCCGCCGTACGTGGCCGCCCGCACCGCCTCCAGCGGCGTCATCCCCATCTCGCGCACCGCCAGAGCCACGCAGAACGGCATCGAGGAGGTGAACGACGAGCCCGGGTTGCAGTCGGTGGCCAGCGCGACCGTGACGCCCGCGTCGATGAGCCGCCGCGCGTCGGGATAGGGCGAGCGGGTGGAGAACTCGGCCCCCGGCAGCAGCGTCGCCACCGTCCCGCTCGAGGCGAGGGCGTCGACGTCGGCCGCCGACAGGTGGGTGCAGTGGTCGGCCGAGGCCGCGCCCAGCTCGCAGGCGATGCGCACGCCGGGCCCCTCGGTGAGCTGGTTGGCGTGCACCCGGGGCTGGAGCCCGGCCTTGATCCCGGCGTTCAGGATCTCCCTGGTCTGGTCGCCGTCGAACGCGCCACGCTCGCAGAAGACGTCGACCCATTTGGCGTACGGGGCGCAGGCGTCGAGCATCTCGCCCGTCACCAGCCGGACGTAGTCGTCGGCGTCGGCACCCTCGGGGACGACGTGCGCCCCCAGGTAGGTGGTCTCGTCGGTGAGGGTGGTGGCGATCTCCAGCGAGCGGCGCTCGTGCTCGGCGGAGAGCCCGTAGCCGCTCTTGATCTCCACGGTGGTGGTGCCCTGGGCGAGCATCTCCGCCACCAGGGCGCGGGCGTGCGTGGCCAGGTCGGCGTCGCTGGCCGCGCGGGTGGCGGCGACGGTCGTCCTGATGCCCCCGCCGGTGTACGGCTGCCCGGACATGCGGGCCTGGAACTCGGCCGTACGGTCGCCGGCGAACACCAGGTGGGCGTGGCTGTCCACGAACCCGGGCAGCACGGCGCGGCCCCCGGCGGCCACGCGCTCGTCGGCGGCGGGCGCCTGGAAGGCGGGGCCGACCCAGGCCACCAGGCCGTCCTCGACGACCAGCGCCGCGTCGGCGATCTCCTCGCGCTCGGGGTCGCCGGTGTAGAGCAGCCCGATCCCGTCGATCAGCGTGGTGGTCATCGCACCTTTCCTATCGCCTCGGAGAGCATGTGCCCGACGTCGCCCAGCTCGTGGCGGCCCTGCGCGACCACCCTGCGGCCGCCGGAGACCACCGAGTGCACGTCGGAGGCCGTCGCCGCGAACACCACGGCCTCCAGCCCGCCGATGCCCGCCGTGCGCACCGAGTCGAGCCGGACCGACACCAGGTCGGCCCACGCACCCGGGATGAGCCGGCCGGCGTCGGCGAAGCCGAGCGAGGTGTGCCCGGCGCCGGTGGCGGCGGTGAGCAGGTCGGCGGCGCTCCAGTGGCCGCGCCGCTCGCTGGTCAGCCGCTCGTCGAGCTCGACCGCGCGGGCCTCCTCGAACAGGTCGATCACGGCGTGGCCGTCGGAGCCGAGCGTGATCGGGGTGCCGCGGTCGGCCGCTGCCCTGGCCGGGCCGACGCCGTCGGCGAGGTCGCGCTCGGTCGTGGGGCACATGCAGATGTACGTGCCGGACTGGCCGAGCAGCTCCACGTCGGAGTCGGTCAGGTGGGTGGCGTGCACCGCGGTCGAGCGCGGGCCCAGCACGCCGCGCTCGTGCAGGATCTGGACCGGCGTGGCGGCGTACGTCTCGGCGCAGGCGGCGTTCTCGGCGCGCTGCTCGGAGACGTGCGCGTGCAGCGGGGCGCCGTGCCGGTGGGAGAACTCGGCCACCACCGGCATCTGGTCGGGCGGCACCGCGCGCACGGAGTGGACGGCGGCCCCGATCTCGACGTCGTGCTGCCCCTCGTAGGCGGCGGCCAGCTCGTCGGCCCTGGCCGCCCAGCCGTCGGCGCTGCCGTCGCTGAAGCGCAGCTGGGTGCCCGACAGCGGCACGCCGATGCCGCCGGACAGGTAGCAGGTGTCGAGCAGCGTGATGCGCAGCCCGGCCTCGCGCGCGGCCTGGACGAGCGCGTGGCTCATCACGTTCCTGTCCTCGTACGGGCGGCCGCCGGGGCCGTGGTGCAGGTAGTGGAACTCGCCCACGCAGGTCACCCCGGCCAGCGCCATCTCGGCGTAGACGGCCCTGGCGAGCTGGAAGTAGGTGTCGGGGTCGAGCTTGCCCGCGACCTCGTACATCTGGTCGCGCCAGGTCCAGAAGTCGCCCTTGCCGCGCTGGGTGGCGCCGCGCAGGGCCCGGTGGAAGGCGTGGGAATGGGCGTTGGCCAGGCCGGGGATGGTCAGGCCCGGCAGCCGCTCGGCCGAGCCCGGCTCACCCCGCCCGATCCGGGCGATCCGGGCGCCCTCGACCTCGATGAGCACGCCGTGGGCGACCCCGTCGGGCAACCAGGCCTGCTCGCACCAGTAGGTCAGCGACACAGATCCTCCAGCACGTCCGCGAGTGCCACCACTCCCGCATGGCAGTCTGCCTGGTCGGCGTGCTCCTCGGGGGAATGGGACACGCCGGTGGGGTTGCGTACGAACAACATCGCGCTCGGGACGCCCGCCGTGGCCAGGATTCCGGCGTCGTGGCCGGCTCCGGTCGGCAGGATCGGCGCGGGCGTGTCGCCGCCGGCCACGCGGGCCAGCCGGTCCCTCAGCGCCGCGCCGAAGGCGACCTCGGGGGTCCACGACTCCTCGCGCACGTCGGCGCCGGCCGCCGCGGACAGCTCCTCGACCAGGGCGCGCACCGCGGGCTCCGCCGGGCCTCGGGCGTCCAGCCAGGCCGTGACCAGGCCGGGGACGGCGTTGGCGTTGCCGGGCGAGACGCGGGTCTTGCCGACCGTGGCCACCACGTCGTGCCGCTCGGCGGCCTCGCGGGCGGCCAGCACCAGGCGGGCGAAGGGCAGCATCGGGTCGTCGCGGTCGGCCAGCCGGGTGGTGCCCGCGTGGTCGGCCCTGCCGTGGAAGTCGAACCGCCACCGGCCGTGCGGCCAGATGGCGCTGGCCACGCCCACCGGGCGGCCCTCGTGCACCAGGCCGCGGCCCTGCTCGACGTGGAGCTCGACGAACGTGCCGACGGTGGCCAGGGTCTCGGCGTCGTGGCCGACGTCCGCCGGCTTGCGGCCGGCCCGCGCCATGACGTCGGCCAGCGTGTCGCCGTCGTCGTCGGTGAGCGCGAGCGCGCGCTCGGGCGTGAGCGCGCCGGTGAGCAGCCGGGAGCCCATGCACGGCACGCCGAACCTGGCCCCCTCCTCGTCGGTGAAGCAGGCGACGCCGATCGGCCGGCCCGGCGTGACCTGACGCTCGCGCAGCAGGTCGAGGGCGGCGAAGGCGGACACCACGCCGAGCGGGCCGTCGTAGGCGCCGCCGTGGCGCACGGAGTCGAGGTGGCTGCCGGTGACCACGCCGGGCCGCCGCGACGGGTCGCCCCACCAGGCCCAGAGGTTGCCGTTGCGGTCTTCCCGCAGGTCGAGCCCGCGGCGCGCGGCCTCGCCCGCGAACCACCCGCGTAGCTCCATGTCGGCGGCCGACCAGGCGTCTCTCACGTATCCGCCGGAGCGGGGATCTCGTCCTATGTGCGCGAGTGGTTCAAGCATGGGTCCACTGTAGTGAATGGATCCATTCAGATGTCAGTTGGCCGGGCCCGCGCTCGGTCTGATGGTCAGTTCGGTGAGGTGGGCGTCGGGTCCGGCGTTGATCGTGGCGAGCACGGCCCGCGCGACGCTCTCCGGGGTGAGGTACTTGTCCGGTTCGTACGCGCCGCCCTCCTGGGCGCGTACGCCGCGCTGCATGTCGGTGGCCACCCGGCCCGGGTAGACGGTGGTGACCCGCAGCTCGGGCTCCTCCAGGCGCAGCGCGTCGGCGAAGGCGCGCAGGGCGAACTTGCTGGCGGCGTACGAGGCCCAGTCGGGGTTGGCCCGCTGCCCCGCGCCGGAGTTCACGCAGACGACGTGCCCCCGGGCGCGGCGCAGCGCGGGCAGCAGCAGCCGGGTCAGCTCGGCGACCGCGACGACGTTGAGCTCCATGGTCGTGCGCCAGTTGGCGGCGGGCTGGTCGGCGATCCGGCCGAGCAGCGCGATCCCGGCGCTGTGCACGAGCACGTCGAGCCGCTCGACGCCGCTGACGTCGGCCTCGGTGAGCCGGGTCAGCTCGACGGGCCAGGGCCGCGCGTCGGGCAGTTCGGCGGCCAGCGCGGCGAGCGCGGACTCGTCCCTGCCGCCGAGGATGACGTGATGCGTGGGGCCCAGCGCCCGCGCCACGGCCTCGCCCACACCACGGGAAGCGCCGGTGACCAGCGCAGTCGGTCGTTCAGTCATGGAGCCGAGTTTATGACCTTGACGGTTATACAAATTTGAGTACAAACTTGAGCACATGTCGGCGTCCACGCGCATCCTGATCCTCGGTTCCCTGCTCGACGGCCCCATGAACGGCTACGGCGTACGCCGCCGGCTGGAGATGATGGGGGCCGACACCTGGGCCAACGTCGCCTTCGGCTCGATCTACCACGGCCTGGGCAAGATGGCCGACGAGGGGCTGCTCGCGGTCGTCGAGGCCGGCAAGGGCGGCAAGGTCGTCTACGAGCTGACCGAGGCCGGCCGCTACGAGTTCCACCGGCTGCTCATGCACAGCTGGTCCGAGGTGAGACCCGTCGTCGACCCCTTCCAGGTCGCGCTGACGTTCATGCACCGGATGAAAAAGCAGGAGATTCTCGACGCTCTGCATGGCAGGATTCGGCAACTGCGACTGAACATCGAGACCATCGACCACGCGTACGGCACCAAGCAGCGCTACGGCGAGCCCCGCCACCTCGACGAGAACCTCCGCCTGACCCAAGCCATGCTCCAGGCCCAGCTCGACTGGGTCGAAGGCGCGATCGGCCGGGTCGAGAAGGACGAACTGCCCTGAGGAGAAAAATGATCATTGAGGCACGTGAGTTACGCAAGACGTTCACCACCAGGAGCCGCAAGGGCTCGCAGACCGTCGAGGCCGTGCGCGGCATACACCTCGACGTCGAGAAGGGCGAGATCTTCGGCGTGCTCGGCCCCAACGGCGCCGGCAAGACCACGACGATCCGCATGCTGGCCACGCTGATCACGCCCGACTCCGGCACCGCGGTCGTCGCCGGCCACGACCTGCGCACGGAGCCCGAGGGCGTGCGCCGCCGGCTCGGCTACGTCAGCCAGGCGGGCGGCGTGGAGGACACCACGAGCGCCCGCGCCCAGATCATGATGGCCGCGAAGATCCACGGCGTGGCCGACCCGAGGCAGGCCACGGCCGACGTGCTCGACCGCTTCGACCTCGCCGACCTCGCCGACCGGCCCGGCCGCACGCTCTCCGGCGGCCAGAAGCGGCGGGTGGCCATCGCGCTGGGGCTGGTGCACGCCCCGCCGCTGCTCTTCCTCGACGAGCCCACCACCGGCCTCGACCCGCAGAACCGGGCGAACCTCTGGGACCGCATCAGGCAGCTCCGCGAGGCCGGCACGAGCGTGCTGCTCAGCACCCACTACCTCGACGAGGCCGACGCGCTCTGCGACCGGCTGGTGATCGTCGACCACGGGCGCATCGTGGCCGAGGGCACGCCCGGCGAGCTCAAGCGCGAGGTCTCCGGCGACGTCGTCACGCTGCGGATGGCCGAGCCCGAGCGGGCCGCCGAGGCGCTCAGGCCCCTGGCCCGCGAGGTCCGCCTGGACGAGGACGCCTTGCGCGTCTACGTCGACGACGGCGAGCACACGCTGCCCGCGCTGCTGCGCGTCCTTGAGGAGCAGGGCATCGGCCTGCGCTCGATCGCGCTCGACCGCTCCACCCTCGACGACGTCTTCCTGGCAAAGACCGGCCGGTCCCTGCGCGACACCGGAGCCGCCGCATGATCCGCCACATCGCCCTGTTCACCGGCTACGAGCTGAAGAAGTCCTTCAGCAACCCGATCTGGCCGCTGTTCGGCATCCTGCAGCCGGTGCTCTACCTGCTGATGTTCGCGCCGCTGCTCAAGGACCTGACGCCGGGCCACAGCACGGTCGACGCCCTGCGCATGTTCACGCCCGCGTCGATGATGATGATCGCCGTGTTCGGCTCGCTGTTCTCCGGGTTCGGCCTGATCGCCGAGCTGCGCAACGGCTCGCTCGAACGGTACGCCGTCAGCCCCGCCTGGCGGCCGGCCATCGTGCTCGGGCGGGTGGCCAAGGACATGGTCGTGCTGGTGTGCCAGGCGGTCCTGGTGCTGGTCGTGGCCGTGGCCATGGGCGTGCGGATCGGCGGCGTCGAGCTGGTGCTGGTGCTGGCGCTCATGGCGGCCACCGGGCTGTTCGCGTCCGGGTTGTCGCAGGGGCTGGCGCTGACCGTGCGCGACGAGAACGGCATGTCGCAGACGCTCAACCTGTTCATGTTGCCGATCATGCTGCTGGCCGGGCTGTTCATCCCGATCTCGTTCGCGCCCGGCTGGATGCGGGCGATCGCGCCGGTCAACCCGCTCTACCACGCGGTCGAGGCCGGGCGGGCGCTGTTCGCCGGGCGGCTCGGCGACTCGTCGATCCCGATCGCGTTCGCGCTGTTCATCGTGCTCGCGGTGCTCACGACGCTGTGGTCGATGCGGTCGCTACGCAGGATCGCCGGGTAGGAACGTGCCGGCCTCGTCGGTCATCCGCTCGTACTCCTCCAGCCTGGCCCTGGTACGCAGCGGCGCGGCGTCGGCCATGGCCTCGACCAGGGCCATGGCCAGGGCCAGAGGGGCCGCGTGGGAGTCGAACACCAGGCGGTCCCCGACCGGGCCGTCGAGCACGACCTCGGCCGGGAAGTCCGGCCTGTCGGTGATGGCGGCGACGCGCAGGCCGAGCTTCCCGGCGTACTCCAGCGCCTGCACGACCTCGGCCGGATAACGCGGGAGCACCACCGCCACCACCCACTCCGCGCCCGCCCGCCGCGCCGCGTGCAGCCCCTCGACCAGCTCCGAGCCGCCGTGGGTGAGCAGCCGCACGTCGGGGTGGATGCGCCTGGCGTAGTAGGCGAAGGTGGTGGCCAGGCCGCAGGAGACCCGCAGGCCCAGCACCGGCAGCGGCTCGGTGGCGGCGAGCTGCTCGCCCAGCTCCTTGAGCGGGAGGGCGGCCAGCCGGTCGCGGACCACGGCGAGGTTGCGGATCTCGCTGTCGATCGCGTTGCGCAGCAGGCTCTCCTGGGGCGCGACCACGCCGCCGCCGAGCACCAGCGGGCGCAGCGCCTGGCGCAGCTCGGGATAGCCGGCGAAGCCGAGCACCATGGCGAACCTGGTCACCGACGGCTGGCTGACCCCGGCCCGCTCGGCCAGCTCGACGCTGGACAGGAAGATCGCCTCGTCGAGGTGCTCGCCCAGGTAATGGGCGATCCTGCGCTGCACCGGCGACAACCTCCGGCCGTCGAGCAGCACGCCGAGCCCACCGTGATATCCGTCAGCCACGCCACCTCCAACACTTCGCCACCGGCATTCTCATCCCCCGCGCCGCGCGGGGGACGGCGACGGCGGCGTCAGGACTCGCGCATGGGGATGCGCACGCCACGGGCCTCGGCCACCTCGGCGGCCTCCTCGTAACCCGCGTCGACGTGCCGCATCACGCCGGTGCCCGGGTCGTTGGTGAGCACGCGGTTGAGCTTCTCCCCGGCCAGCGCGGTGCCGTCGGCGACCGTGACCTGCCCGGCGTGGATGGACCGCCCGATCCCCACGCCGCCGCCGTGATGGATGGACACCCAGGCCGCGCCGGAGGCGGTGTTGAGCATGGCGTTGAGCAGCGGCCAGTCGGCGATGGCGTCCGAGCCGTCGGCCATGGCCTCGGTCTCCCGGTACGGCGAGGCCACCGACCCGCTGTCCAGGTGGTCGCGGCCGATCACGATCGGCGCCTGGAGCTCGCCCGAGGCCACCATGTCGTTGAACCGCTCGCCGGCGACGTTGCGCTCGCCGTAGCCGAGCCAGCAGATGCGCGCGGGCAGCCCCTGGAAGTGCACCTTCTCGCCGGCCTGCGCGATCCACCTGGCCAGCGGCTCGTTGTCGGGGAACAGCTCCAGGATCGCGCGGTCGGTCGCGGCGATGTCGGCCGGGTCGCCGCTCAGCGCGGCCCACCGGAACGGCCCCTTGCCCTCGCAGAACAGCGGCCTGATGTACGCCGGCACGAACCCGGGGAAGTCGAAGGCCCGCGTGTACCCCGCCAGCTGGGCCTCCCCGCGGATGGAGTTGCCGTAGTCGAACACCTCGGCCCCGGCGTCCTTGAAGCCGACCATGGCCTCGACGTGCCGGGCCATCGACGTGCGCGCCCGCTCGGTGAAGCCGGCCGGGTCCTTGTCGCGTTCGGCGCCCATGTCCTCGAAGGCGACGCCGACCGGCAGGTACATCAGCGGGTCGTGCGCGGAGGTCTGGTCGGTGACGATGTCGATCTCGGCGCCCGCGGCCAGCAGCTCGGGCAGGGCCTCGGCGGCGTTGGCCACGACGCCGATGGACAGCGGGCGGCGCGCGTCGCGGGCCTCGTAGGCCAGTCGCAGCGCCTCCTCCAGGGAGGCCGCCTGCACGTCGAGGTAGCGGTGCTCGATGCGGCGGGTGACCGAGCGGGGGTCGCAGTCGATGCAGATCGCGACGCCGCCGTTCATGGTGACGGCCAGCGGCTGGGCGCCGCCCATGCCGCCGAGGCCGGCCGTGAGGGTGATCGTGCCGGCCAGCGAGCCGCCGAACCGCTTGGCGGCGACCGCGGCGAACGTCTCGTACGTGCCCTGGAGGATGCCCTGGGTGCCGATGTAGATCCACGAACCGGCGGTCATCTGGCCGTACATGGTGAGGCCGGCCGCCTCCAGGCGGCGGAACTCCTCCCAGTTGGCCCAGTCGGGGACCAGGTTGGAGTTGGCGATGAGCACCCGGGGGGCCCACTCGTGGGTGCGGAAGACGCCCACCGGGCGGCCCGACTGGACCAGCAGCGTCTCGTCGCCCTCCAGCGTGGTCAGGGTCCTGACCATGGCGTCGAAGGAGGGCCAGTCGCGGGCGGCCCGGCCGGAGCCGCCGTAGACGACGAGCTGCTCGGGGTGCTCGGCGACCTCGGGGTCCAGGTTGTTCTGGAGCATGCGGAGCGCCGCCTCCTGCGGCCACCCCTTCGCGGTGATCGTGGTGCCTCGCGGTGCGCGCACGCTGCGGCTCATGGTGACCCTCCTGAATGAACACATTCACCTTTGTCACCCGAAGACTACGGTGGACCGCGTCCAGCGGTCCACCGCAGGCAGCAGGCAAAGCCTGCGCCTACGGTCCCCAAAGCGTTAAGCGGCCCACCGCAGGCGTCAGGCGAAGCCTGCGCCCACGGTCCCCGTCAGTGTCCAGCGGCCCACCGCTGGGTTGAACGTGAGGCTCCCCTAGCTCGTGAGGAACTGGGTGGCCGCCAGTTCGCGGTAGAGGTCGTCGCCCGCGACGAGTTCGGCGTGGGTGCCGACCGCCCGTACGCCGCCCGCCTCCATCACCACGATGCGGTCGGCGTTCGTCACGGTGGACAGCCGGTGGGCGATGACCAGCACGGTCGTCTCGGCCGCCACCTCGGCGATGACCTCGCGCAGCCGCAGCTCGTTGACCGCGTCGAGCTGGGACGTGGCCTCGTCGAGCAGCAGCAGCCTGGGCCTGCGCAGCAGCGCCCTGGCGATGGCGACCCGCTGCCGCTCGCCGCCGGACAGCAGCACGCCGCGGTGCCCCACGGCCGTGTCGAGCCCTTCGGGCAGCCGGGCGACCAGGTCGTCCAGCCGGGTGCGGGTGACGGCGCGGCGCAGCTCGTCCTCGGTGGCGTCCTGGGCGGCGAAGAGCAGGTTCTCGCGCAGCGTACCGGCCAGGACGGGGGCGTCCTGCTCGACGTAGCCGAGCGCGGCCCGCAGCTCGCCGAGCGGCCAGTCGCGGATGTCCCGGCCGCCGATGGAGATCAGGCCGTCCTGGTGCTCGTAGAAGCGTTCGAGCAGGGCGAACACCGTGGACTTGCCCGCGCCCGACGGCCCGACGAGCGCCGTGAGCCCGCCCGCGGGCACCTCGAAGGTGACGCCGTCGTGCACGGCGGGACGGTCGTCGCCGTACCGGAAGACGACGTTCTCGAACCGCAGGCCCACCGGCGTGCTCGCGGCCGGGACGGCGGCGCTGACCGGCTCGCCGGGCAGGTCCTCGATCTCCTTGATGCGCCGCATCGCGGCCAGCCCGTTCTGGAGCTGGACGGCGCCCTGCACGAGCTGCCCGATCGGCGGCACCAGGTAGAACAGGTAGAGCAGGAACGCGATCAGGGACGAGACCTCCAGCACGCCCGACGCCACCCGCGACCCGCCGACGGCCAGCACGCACAGGAAGGCGATCTGCACGGCCATCCAGGTCGCCACGCCGGCCAGCGACGTCCAGCCGGCCACCTGCAGCCCGCGGTCGCGGGCGCGCTCGGCCGCCTCCCCGACGACCGCGATCTCCCGCTCCTCCGCGCCGCTGGCCTTGACCGTCCGGTACGCCTGCAGCGCCCGGTCCAGCACGGCCCCCATCTCGCCGACGGCCTCCTGGGCCTGCGTCTGGGCCCGCTGGATGCGCGGCATGATGAGCGCGACCAGGCCGCCGATCACCACCACCACGAGCAGCGTGACCAGCAGCAGCACGCCGTCCATGGTGGCCATCATGACGATCGCGCCGACCAGCATGAACACCGCGCTGACCGACTCCACGATCCCGTTGGTCAGCACCGCGCGCAGCAGCGTCGTGTCACTCGTCACCCGCGACATCAGGTCGCCGGGCTTGAGCCGGTCGACGTCGGCGACCCTGAGCCGGAGCATCCGGTCGACGAGCCTGCGCCGGGCGCCCAGCACGACGCCCTCGCCGGTGCGTTCCATCAGGTAGTTGCCCCCGGCCGAGACGACGGCTCCGACGAGCACCGCCACGGTCAGTCCTAACAGCGGCGCGGCCAGCGACTGGTCCTCGCCGAAGGCGTCCACGACGTACTTGGCCAGCAGGGGCATCGCCAGCCCCGCCACCGAGCCGATCAACCCGAGCAGACCACCCGCGATCAGGACTTTCCGGTGCGGCTTGATGTAAGCCAGCAGCTCTTTGAGCACCCCAACTCCTCTCACGACATTTCTCGAAATTTCCCAACGAACGGCGCAGCGCGATCCGCACCGCCGCGCCAGGGTCAACTTAGATTGACGACCAAAGTATGTCAACTTTCATTGACGCCTCCTCCTTGAGAAGGAGGAGCACGGACGCTCACCGCCCCCTGGCACCCGGATCGGCGGCGGCCCTATAGTCATGTCCATGAGTAGTCATGTTCTTGAGCGTCGCTGATGGCGTTGCGGCATGCCGTGCTGGCGGCGCTGCTCGACGGCGAGTACAGCGGCTACCAGCTCACCAAGATCTTCGACGTGGGCGTCTCCAACTTCTGGTACGCCGCCCCCCAGCAGCTCTACGCCGAGCTGACCAGGCTGGAGGCCGACGGCCTGGTCACCGGCCGGGAGGTGGTCCAGCGCGGCCGTCCGAACAAGCGTCTGTTCTCGGTCACCCCGGCCGGCCTGGACGAGCTGGCCGCCTTCGCCGCCGCCCCGGCCAAACCGCTGCTGCTCCGCGACGACCTGGCCGTCAAGGTCCACGCCGCCGACCGGCTCGACCCGGCGACGCTGATCGCCCAGCTCCTCGACCGCGCCGGGGAGGCCGCCGCCAAGCTGGCGTTCTTCGAGAAGACCCTGCTGCGCCTGCGCGGCGACCGCGACGAGGAGTCGTTCCTGCGCGAGGGCGAGCGGGTCGGCCCCTACCTGTCCTGCCTGGCGGGCTGCCGCCTGGAGCGGGAGATGCGCGACTGGTGCCTGAGCACCGCCCGGACGCTCGGCGAGCGCGCCGCCCGCACCCCCGAGGAGAACCCGTGACCTTCACCCGTTACGTCGCGCTCGGCGACAGCCAGACCGAGGGCCTCGGCGACGGCGACGACGTCCTCGGCCACCGCGGCTGGGCCGACCGGCTCGCCGAGCACCTGGCCCGCGGCAATCCCGGCCTGCTCTACGCCAACCTCGCCGTGCGCGGCCGGGTGGCCGCCGAGATCCGCGCCGAGCAGCTTCCCGCCGCGCTGGAGCTCCGTCCCGACCTGGCCACGGTGATGGCGGGCATGAACGACGTCATCCGTCCCGGTTTCGACGCCGCCGCCGTCGCGGCCGACCTGGAGCACATGTTCGCGGCGCTGACCGGGGCCGGCGCGCGGGTGGTGACGGTGACGTTCCCCGACATCGGCCGCATCGCGCCGCTGGCCAGGCCGCTGCTGCCGCGGGTGCTCGACCTCAACGCCCGCGTCCGCGAGGCCGCCGCCCGGCACGGCGTGACGCTGGTGGACACCTTCCCCGACACGGCGGTGACCGACGCGCGGCTGTGGAGCCCCGACCGGCTGCACGCCAGCCCGGCGGGGCACGCCAGGTTCGCCGCGTCGGTGGCGTACGCGCTGGAGCTGCCCGGCAGCGACGACGGCTGGAACCTGCCGCTGCCCGTGCTGCCGCCGCCCGGCCGCCTGCGCACGGCGGCGGCCGAGGCCCGCTGGCTCGGCTCGTTCGCCGGGCCGTGGATCGCCCGGCGCCTGCGAGGCCGCTCGTCGGGCGACGGCCGGGCGTGCAAGCGCCCGGCGCTCGCGCCGGTGCTCCCGGGCCTGCCGGATCAGTCGACCTCGGGCAGGTCGGGGTCGTCGTAGTCGGCGTCGCCGTCGTCGGCCCTGCGCAGCTTGATGTCCTCGGCCCACTCCCGGGCGAAGGCGCGGATGTCGGCGATGTGCCGCTCGTCCAGGCCGTGGGCCTCGAAGCGTTCGTCGCTCATCAGCTCGACGAACTCCAGCCGCATGAGCAGCTCCTGCGGCGAGAAGTCGTCGAGGTGGACGGCGGCGAGGCGTTCGAGGTCGCGGAAGGAGAACACGTGCGCCGCCGAGGCCGCGTCGGCGACGTCGGCGGGCAGCCCCCGCTCGTGCAGGTCGCGCACCCGCAGCCCGATCACGTCCGCCGGGGCCGCCACCGGCACGCCGTCGCACACGACCGGGGGCTCGCGCAGCGCCTCGCGGGTGAGGACGATCTCGGCGTCGCGCCCGCTGGACGGGTCCGTGACGGCCAGGCGGGCCGCCCACGCGGTGCTCTCGGCGACCTCGGCGACCAGCCCGCCGGCGCGCAACGCGGCCACGACGTCGCCGGCCGCGGACGGCAGCGGCCGTTCGGCGGCGGTCACCAGGTCGAGGCCCTCGACCAGGCGGTCGGTGAAGCCGTGGGCCCGCAGGGCGTGGCCGCCCGCCAGCAGCAGCCCGTGCCGCTCGCCGGCCGGCGACAGGGCCCGCAGCAGGCGCTCGGGGAACGGCGGTAAGCGCATCAGAGCGCGACGGGGGACGCGAGCGGTGTCATGGGTCAAGTATGCCGACGGCCGCGCCGGCTGGAGGGCAGGTCGTGCCGCCCCGACAGGAACTCCTGGAACGCGATCTTGGCCCTGATGACCGGACGCCGCCAGCGTTCCTCACGGTGGACGGCGGTGGCCAGCTTGCGGGGCGAACGTCCGCCGCGGAAGAACCAGCGGGCCCACGGCGAGCCGGGACGGGCCAGGCGCACGGCGCCCACCACGAGCAGTAAAGGCAGGAACAGCCCCGCCATCCCGGTCCAGATCTTGCCCTTGAGCAGCGTGATCACCGCCAGCGCGAGGTTGGCCACGATCAGCGCCGCCGGGTTGACCGGCGTGCCGTAGTCCCAGGTCAGGGGGCGCAGGCCGATGAGCAGCAGGCCGGTCACGGCGACGGCGATGAAGACCGCGTCGACCGAGGTGCGCCCCTCCTCCTCCCAGTAGACGTCGTGCAGGTGCAGGATCAGCGCGAACTCGTCCAGCACGAGCGCGGAGCCGACGCCGAACACGCAGGCGGCGACCACCTGACCCACCTGCCCGACCTGCCCGGCGCCGTTGACGATGAGCCCGGTCACGCCTCCGATGAGCATGAGCACGACGCCGAACACGACGTGGTGGATGTGCATCTCGCCCACGTTGACGTTGCGGAACCAGCCGACCTTGGCCCTGATCAGGCGGACGTTGATGCGGGTGGCGATGAACGCCACGATGAGCGTGACGAAGTAACAGAACAGCGGCAGCCGTCCCGTGGTGACGATGTTGTTCTGGAACCAGTTCCCCATGACCTTAGAAGTCGATGGTACGAGCCGGAACAGCCTTGTATGTCCGCTGCGGGAGGGCTCATGAGGCGGCTCTCGCCTGGAGGGCCCGTTCGTAGCCCTCGATGACGAGCTGCCGCCTGATGGTGTCGCGTACCTGGTCGAAGGGCGGCGCGCCGGGGGCCGCGGTGCGGGCGTACCGGTCGCGCAGGCGGCGTTCCGACAGGTCGAGGGTGGCCGCGTGCAGCTTGCCGAGCGCCGAGTCCAGCTCGGCGGCCCGCACCTGCGCGTAGGTGTACTGGTCGTAGGAGGGCACGCCCGGGATCGGGCGGCCGGAGCGCGCGGCCTGCGCGCGGCGGGCGTTCTCGGCGGCCAGCTCGCGCTGGAAGCCCTGCTCGCTGACGTCGGCGAGCAGGCCCGCCTCGCGGGCCCAGATCCGCCGCGCCTTGTCCAGCACGGCGGCCCGCACCGCCCGCTCCCTGAGCCGCCGCGCCGGGGTGACGCCGTCGCGGGGACGGTCCCAGAAGCCGGGGCCGAGCCCCTGGGCGGCGAACTCGGAGATCACCTCGGCGCGCACGGTCTCGGCTGCCCTGAGCACCTCGGCCCCGCTCACCGGCTCCCCCTCGAACGTGACGACCGTGTCCCCGGGACGCATCCCGAGCACCTCCGCCACACCCGCGGACGCGGACCGCGCGGGCACTTCGCCCCCGGCCTGTCTCCCCGACACCGCGATGCCGAGGACGAGCACCCCGGCCAGGACGAACGCCGCCCACAGGACCCGCCCGCGCGCCGGGAACCCCGGACGCGGGCCGGACGCCCGGCGCGGCCGTCCGGTGGCCTGGGTGCTCGTCACGGCGTCAGCTCGCGATCTTCATGTCGAAGACGTGGAGCCCCGCGTTCGCCAGCGGGCTGCCCGCCGGGAAGGTCACCGTGGCGACCGTCCTGGACGCGTCGAGCGGCACCGCGTAGCCGAACACCGACACGCCCGACTCGCGCGTCTGCCCGGTGGCCGGGTTCTTGTAGCTGGTCTGCGTCATGTTGTGGTAGTCGGCGCGGGCCACGAGCACGCCACCGGCGGGCGCGGTCGCGTCCCACTGGTCGCCGAACCTGACGGTCCTGTCCTCGGTCGTCCCGTCGGTGTAGGTGACCTTGAACACGCCCTCGCGCGCCTTCAGGCCACCGGCTCCGAGCAGGACCAGCCTGGCGCCCTGCCCCGGCAGCGCGACCGTCTGCCCGGCGGCCTTGACGTTGTCGGTCATGCCGTACGGGCGCGGGTGCCAGACGAAGTCGGCGCCGAGCACGTTCACGGTCCGGCCCGGCGTCAGGCCGGCCTTCTCCAGCGCCTGGCCGGAGTAGCTGCGGCCGCTGGTGGAGAAGCCGCCGGCGTTGGGGTTGAGGTCGGAGCTGACCGCGACGTTGTTGTAGGCCTCCTCGACCGAGCCCGCCACGACCGGCGCGGTGGCCGGCCCGTTGTAGGCCCCGCGCGAGACCGTGCCGGCGACCTGGTTGCCGAAGTAGTCGCGGTCGCCGAGGCCGTCCACGACCGCGCCGGACGCGAGGGCGGGCGAGCCTTCGAGCAGCTTGTAGCCGTCCACGTCGGCGGCGCCGTCGGCGGTGCCGGGGGCGGCGAGCCCGGGGTCGGCCGTCACCGCGCGGGCGTCGCCCGCCGGTACGGCCACGCCGCCGTGGTAGACGTTGGAGTCGTATCCGATGCCGGGGGCCGAGGGCAGCGTCCCGGACGGCGCGTGGAAGATGTTGTTGACGATCTTCGAGTTCCCGGTCGGCACGGCCACGTCGAGCTTCTGCGACGGGCAGAAGAACGTGTTGTTGTACAGCCACAGCGGGCTCGCGTTGTCGCCGGAGGCGTTGCCCGCGATGCGGCAGTCGTCCTGGGCGATGTTGAACCGCAGAATGGCGGTGGCCTTGTAGTTGGGGAACTCGGTGCAGCTCTGGCAGCCGAGGTAGAAGCCGCCGGCGTTGTCGTGCGAGTAGTTGTACTGGTAGACGCACGAGCCCTTGATGCCGCCGTCGCAGTCCCAGGCGGTGGAGTCGAAGATGGTGGGCCGCTGCCGGGTCACCTCGTTGAACTGAAATACCGGGTCAACAGAGTTGATCGGCCACATTCCCGCGAAATTTCCGTCTACGTACGGGTATTTCCCGGCGCCGCCCTCGTCGAACAGGTTCTGCTCCACGAGCGGCCGGTCCGAGGCGTGCACCACGATGCCGTCGCCGCCGACCGCCCGGATGGTGTTGCGGGCGATGAGCACGTTCCGGTGGTAGTCGGTGCCCTTACGGCTGATCTTGATGCCGCCGCCGCCCGTGTCGTGCACGTAGTTGCCGGTGATCGTGATGCCGTCCAGGTAGCCGACCTTGCCCTCGGGCAGCGCCTGGATGCTGATGCCCGCCGAGTAGGCGAACCAGGAGCTGTTCGCCCCGGTCTTGTTGCCCCAGCCGGCGACGTCGGAGATCTCCAGGTCCCGCAGGACCAGCCCGGCCTTCGGCTCGGGGGTGGTGGAGTTGTACTGCACGCCGGTCCGCTTGGCCGTGGTGGCCGCCGGGTTGGTGACGTGCAGCTTCTCCAGCGTCACGTAGCTGTTGTCCACCAGGTGGACGGCCCACTCGCCGCCGTCGCCCTGGATGATCGGCTTGGGGCCCTCGCCGTAGGAGGTGAAGACGACGGGGTGGGCGGCCGTGCCGGAGCCGACGGGTTCGAGCCGGCCGGCGCAGACGGTCCCCGCCCTGAACTTGATCGTGTCCTTCTCGCGGAAGGTGATGGCGTTGACGTCCGCCAGGCTGTTCAGCGGCCCGGCGGCGTTGCGCCCCGAGCCGCCGTCCGGCGCCTGGCAGTCGACGAAGAAGTTCCGGGCGGCGGCCGCTTCCGCGGGGGTGGCGACCAGTCCGGCCGCCACGACCAGGGCCGCGACTAACTGAAGGCGCATGTTTCCTCTCCGGGGGTGTTTCAGGCGAACTCTGAGCAGTTCAGAGCGGTTCAGAGGGCTTCAGAGGGGGCTTCAGGCGGACCGGGACAGCGTGCCGGGCTCGACGCCGTGCTCGAAGGGCAGGCCCTGGGCGTGCCTGGCCAGCTCGTCGAGCGCGAGGTCGGCCATCCTGGCCAGCTCGCCGCCCAGCGAGCCGGCGACGTGCGGCGTGACGAGCACGTTCGGCAGGTCGTAGAGGGGCGACTCGGCGGGCAGGAACTCCGGCTCGGTGTGGTCCAGCACCGCGTACAGCCGTCCGGAGGTCAGCTCGGCGACGAGCGCGTCCTGGTCGACCAGGGCGGCCCTGGCCGTGTTGATCAGCGTGGCGCCGTCGCGCATGGCGGCCAGCCGGCCGGCGTCGATCAGGTGGCGGGTCTCGGGCAGGTCGGGCGCGTGCAGGCTGACCACGTCGGAGCGGGCGACCAGCTCGTCCAGCCCGACCCGGCGCGCCCCCAGGTCCTCCGTCAGGTACGGATCGCTGACCAGCACCTCGAAGTCGAACGGCCGCAGCAGCTCGATCACCCGCCGCCCGATCCTGGAGGCCCCGACGACGCCGACCACCCGCCGGTAGTTGCCGAAGCCGGGGAAGCGGGCGTCCCAGTCGTCGTTGGCCCGCCGCTCCCGGTAGGCGCGGGCGATGTCGATCACCCGCTTGTTGGCGAACAGGATCGCCGCGAGCGTGAACTCGGCCACCGGCTCGGCGTTGGCCGAGGCGGCCGAGGAGACCACGATGCCGCGCTCCCAGCAGGCGTCGGTGACGTGGTGCTTGACCGAGCCGGCCGCGTGCACGATCGCCCGCAGCCGGGGCGCGCGGGCCAGCACCTCGGCGGTCACCGGCGGGCACCCCCACGAGGTGAGCAGCACCTCGGCCTGCGACAGGTCGGCGTCGTCGAACGCGGCGACCTCGGCCCGGACGTCGGCCACCCGGGCCAGCCTGGCCCGCACCTCGCCGGTGAGCAGGCGCCCGGCGACCTCGGCGGCCATGGCGACGACCGTCACCGGCTTGTTCATGTTCTCCCCCGAGAGCTCGTTCACTTGACGCTGCCCGCCGTCATCCCGGCCTTCCAGAACCGCTGCAGGGACACGAACACCAGCAGCAGGGGCACCACGGACAGCAGCGACCCGGTGATCACGAGGCTGTGGAACTCGGGGAAGGCGTTGCCCTGCTTCTCCCAGCCGTACAGGCCGAGGCTGAGCGGGTAGAGCCGCTGGTCGCTCAGCATGACCAGGGGCAGGAAGAAGTTGTTCCAGATCGCGGTGAACTGGAACAGGAAGATCGTCACGTACGCCGGCAGCAGCATGGGCAGCGCCACGGACACGAACGTGCGCAGCTCGCCGGCCCCGTCGGACCTGGCCGCCTCCAGCACCTCGCCGGGCACGTACCCGGAGGACAGCACCCGCGCCAGGTAGACGCCGAACGGATGCACCAGCACCGGCACGAACACCGACCAGAACGTGTTCACCACGCCGACCTTGGAGGCCAGCAGGTAGAGCGGCACGGCGGTGGCGGTGGTCGGCACCAGCACGCCGAGCAGCACCAGCCCGAACATCTTCTCCTTGGCGAACCAGGAGTACTTGTCGAAGGCGTAACCGCACATCACGGTGACGAACGAGCTGACCGCCGCGCCGACGCCGGCGTACAGGACGCTGTTGAGGTACCAGCGGAAGAAGACGCCGTCGCCCTCCTGCGCGACCGCCCTGATGTTCTCGAACAGGTTGAAGCCGGCGAAGGAGAAGCCGGGCGTCGAGTACAGGTCGGACAGCGACTTGGTGGAGGCGAACAGCAGCCACGTCAGCGGCAGCAGCGTGTAGAGCGCGGAGATGATCAGCAGCACGTTGACCGTGGCGCGGGACATCCACTTCACCGGCGGTTCCCCCACTTCGTGACGGCGTAGGACAGCACGGCGGCGAGCAGCGCGAGCAGGATGGAGGCCGCGCCGGCCTGGCCGTAGTCGTTGTTGCCGAACGCCTCGTTGTAGGCGTACATGTTGGGCGTCCAGGTGCTGACGACGCCGTCGCTGACGTTGTCCAGCACCATCGGCTCGGTGAACAGCTGCAGCGAGCCGATGATCGTGAACAGCACGGTGGTGACCACGGCGCCGCGGATCAGCGGCACCTTGACCTGGAGGGCGACGCGCAGCGGGCCCGCGCCGTCCATCCTGGCCGCCTCGACGACCTCGGCCGGGATGGCCTGGAGCGCCGCGAAGTAGATGATCATGTTGTAGCCCACCCACTCCCACAGCGCGATGTTGACCACCGAGCCGAGCACGTGGTCGCCGCCGAGGAAGTCGACGTCGCCGAGCAGGTCCACGATGGGGCTGATGCCGGGCAGGTACAGGTAGAGCCAGATCAGCCCGGCGATCACGCCCGGCACGATGTGCGGCATGAACAGCGCGAGCTGGAAGAACTTGCCCAGCCTGGCCAGCCCGGAGTCCAGCAGCAGCGCCAGCGTGAGCGCGCCGCCGATCATCAGCGGGATGTACAGCACGCAGTAGCCGAGGATGACCAGGAAGCCGTCGGTGAAGGCGGAGTCCTTCAGCGTGTCCAGGTAGTTGCCGAGCCCGACGAACACGGTCTCCGCGCCGCCGAAGCCGAGCCCCGACGACTTCTCGCTGAACAGGCTGAGGTAGACCGCGTAGGCCAGCGGGGCCACGATCACGGCCGCGAACAGCGCGAAGAACGGCCCGACGAACAGCAGGATCGCCCCCCGCCGCCGCCACCCCTCGCCGCCGCGACCGCTTCCTACTGGAGGAGTCACAAGCTGCCTTTCGGTGGGTCGCGGCGGAGCCTGCGCTCCGCCGCGCGCGTCGTGCTACTGCTGGGCGACGTTGAGGCCGCGGCTCTTGATCTCGCCGACGGTGGCCGTCTGGGCGGCGTCCAGGACGCCGGGGATGGTGGTGCCGCCGCTGGAGACCTTGCCGAGGGCGTCCTTGAAGGTGGTCAGCGTCTGGACCATGCTCGGGCCCCACGTCCAGCCGGGCTGGATCGTCTTGTACGACTCCGCGAACAGCGCGTAGATGTCCTGGCCGCCGTAGAAGGAGGCGTCGAAGCTCTTGGCCGCGACCGGCACGAGGTCGGCGATGGCCGGGAAGCCGCTGGAGGTGCCCGAGGACAGGCGGGCGGTCCACGCCTCCTCCGAGCCGGTCAGCCACTTGACGACCTCGACGGCGGCCTTGGCGTTCTTCGACCCCTTGCTCACGCCGAACGTGGTGCCGCCGAGCATGCCGCTGGCCGGGGTGCCCCAGTTCGGGATCGGCGCGATGGCCCACTTGCCGGACTGGCCGGCGTGGTTGCCCTTCATGACGCCCGCGCCCCAGTTGGCGCCGACGTAGCCCCAGAGGGTGTCGTTCTCGAAGGCGGCGTTCCACTCCTGGCTGAAGGACGGCTGGACCTTCAGCAGGTCGTCCTTGATCAGGCCCTGCCAGTACTCGGCGACCTTCTTGCTGGGCTCGTCGTTGATCGTCACCTTCCAGGCGTCGCCCTCGGTGCCGAACCACTTGCCGCCCGCCTGCCACGACAGCGCGGCCAGCACGCTCGGGTCGTCGGGGAAGAAGGTGGCGATGCGGGACTTGCCGTCGGCCTTCTTGACCTTCTCGGCGGCGGCGCGGAAGTCGTCCCAGGTCTTGGGGACCTCGATCTTGTTCTTCTCGAACAGGTCCTTGCGGTAGAAGAACACCTGCGGCGCGGCGTCCATGGGCAGCGCCCACGCCTTGCCGCCCAGCTCGACCAGGCTGAAGACCTCGGCCGGGTACTTGGACTTGACGTCGGCCACGTCGGCCGAGATGTCCTGGAGGGCGCCCTGGTTCACGAAGTCGGGCAGCTGCGGGTACTCCACGGACATGACGTCGGGGGCGTTGCCGGCCTTGACGGCGTTGGAGAACTTGGCGTAGCCGCCCGCGTTGCCCGAGGGGATCTCCTCGTACTTGATCTGGACGTCCTTGTGTGACTTGTTGAAGGCGTCCACGACCTGCTGGGTGCCCTTCGCCCAGCCCCAGAAGGTGACCTCGGCGGGCTTGCCCGCCTCGCCCGCGGGCTGCGCCGGCTCCGTGCTGCCGCACGCGGCGGCGAGCAGGCTCATACCGGCCAGCAGTCCGGCAATGCCGGCGCTCTTGCGTCCCATCGATGGCTCCTCATCGCTTTCGATCGATAAGGCATCATTCGCTCATACTCGATCGGTTGTCTAGAGAGAGGCCACAAATCGATCAATAACGAAATGGATGCGTAACGTTACGGACGCGGCGCGACCGTGGATTCCCGGACCCTCAGCTCGGGCAGCAGCGCCACGTGCTGGGCAGGGCGCCGCGGGCCCTCCTGGATCCGGCTCACCAGCAGGTCGACGGCACAGCGGCCGACCGCGGCCTTGGGGGGCGCGACGGCCGTGAGCGGGGGGTCGCTGAGCGCCGCCACCTCGTCATCGTAGGCGACCAGCGACACCTCTTCGGGAATGCGCACCCCTGCCGTGCGCAGGTGCTGGACCAGCAGCAACGTGTCCTCGTCGTTGTGCACCAGCATGGCCGTGACCCCGCCCCTGATCGCCGCGACCACGTCGGCCACCTGCTCGCGCGAGGGCCCCTCCTGCGCGACGTCGAGGTGCACGGGCGCGGCCAGCCCCAGGTCGCGGACGGCGGCGAGGAACCCGTGCCGCACCCGGGGGGCCGTCGGACTGTCCCGCGAGACCATGGCCAGGCGCCGATGCCCGAGCTCGGCCAGGTGCCGCGCGCCGAGGAAGGCCCCGTGGGCGTGGTGGGAGGCCGCCGCGTCCAGCAGCGAGGCGGGCCCGCCCAGCTCGGCCCGCCGTTCGACGAGCACGGCCGGCACGCCCAGCTCGGCCAGCCAGCCCTCGTGCGAGGCGTCCGGCTGCCTGCTCGGGGTGAGCAGCAGGCCCTCGATGCCGGCCTCCACGAGCTGCCTGACCTGGGTGCGGTCCTCCTCGTCGTCGTAGCGCGAGACGCCGAGGACGAGCCGCGCGCCCAGCCGTTCCGCCTGCTCGCGGGCGCCCCTGATGACGGCCGGGTAGTAGTAGGTGGCCGAGGGCACCAGCATGCCGAGGGTGAGGGAGCGCTCCCTGGTGGCGGCGGGCGCGGACTCGGGCCGGGTGATGCCGCCGTGCACGCGGTTGACCAGGCCCTGGCCGGCCAGGTGCTCGACGTCCCTGCGCAGGGTGACCATCGAGACGTTGAGCCGGTCGACCAGCTCGGCCAGGCGTACGGAACCGCGCTCGCGCACCTCGCGCAGGATCAGTTCATGACGTTGTTCGGCGAACACCGCGACTCCTTCTGACTCGACCCTACGATCCTAGCGGGAAGTGCTTTCGTTTTTGAACGGATACTTTCGTTCGATCAGGATGCTAAGGTCCCGGCCGAGACCGGACGTCCCTTGGAGTGCCGCATGTTCCCGCTTCCGCCGGAGGATCGAACGCTCAGCCCGTACACCGGCTGGACCCGCGCCCATTGGGCGGCGGTGGCCGACGGGCTGCTGGCCGCGGTGGAACCGTACCGCTCCGCGGACGGCGCCGTGATCACGTTGCCGGGACGCGAGAGCTGGTCGCGCTGCGACGGCCTGGAGGGGTACGCGCGCACCTTCCTGCTGGCCGCCTTCCGGGTGGCCGGCGGCGGCCCCGAGGAGCTGCTGGCCCCGTACGCGCGCGGCCTGGAGTCCGGCCCCGGCGTCTGGCAGCCGATCGAGGACCGCACCCAGCCCATGGTCGAGGCGGCCTCGATCGCCCTGTCGCTCTGGCTGACCCGCGAGCGCCTGTGGGACCGCCTGTCCCCCGCCACCCGCGACCGCGTCGCCGCCTACCTGGCCGGGGCCCTGCGGCACGAGCCGGTGGACAACAACTGGTGGCTGTTCCCCGCCATGGTGGGCGGCTTCCTGTCGGCCGTCGGCCTGCACGCCGAGGAGGCCGGCGCGGCGGTGGAGCGCGGCCTGGCCCGCATCGAGCCCTGGTACGCCGGCGACGGCTGGTACGCCGACGGCGACAACCGCTCCTTCGACCACTACAACGGCTGGGCCATGCACCTCTACCCGGCCCTGCTGGCCCACCTGTCGGGCCAGGGCTCCCCCGGGCCCCGCCTGCGCCGCTTCCTGGAGAGCTACGCCCTCACCTTCGACCAGGACGGCCGCATGCTCTACCACGGCCGCTCCCTCACCTACCGCTTCGCCTCGGCGACCTCGCTCTTCGCCGGCGCCCTGCTGGACGCCACCCCGCTCTCCCCCGGCCAGACCCGCCGCATCGCCTCCGGCGTCCTGCGCCGGTTCCTCGACGAGGGCGCGCTCTCCCCCGAGGGGCTGCTCACGCTCGGCTGGCACGGCCCGCACGAGCCGTCGCTGCAGTCCTACTCCGGCTCGGCGTCGCCGTACTGGGCGTCGAAGGCGTTCCTCGGGCTGCTGCTGCCGGCCGGCCACCCGGTGTGGACGGCGCCCGAGGAGCCCGGCCCCACCGGCCTCGCCGCGCTGCCCGGCCCAGGACTGGTCGTCCAGCACACCGGCGACGTCGCCCGCCTGCTCAACCACGGCAGCCAGCACCACCCCGGCGACCCCCTGTACGACCGCTACGCCTACTCCACCCGCACCGCGCCGACCACGGGCGTCCCCGACAACCACTTCGGCGTGGTCGGCCCGGACGGCACGGTCGCCGGGCGCGGCACGATCACGCCGCGGGGTGCGGGCTCGGCGGGCGACCTGGCGTGGGCCGCGTCGGCGGGCGCCGGCGTGGAGAGCCTGAGCGTGGTCAGGGGGGCCGTCGAGGTGCGCGTCCATCGGGTCGCGCCGGGCTCGGCAGTGCGGCAGAGCGGCTGGGCGCTCGTCGCGGCCGCCGACCGGGGCGACCTGGCCTATACGACCGACCTGGTCGACCGTGCCTATCCGGCCGACCCGACCGACCCGGCCGACCCGGCCGACCCGGCCGACCCGGCCGACCCGGCCGACCCGGCCGACCCGGCCGACCCGGCCGACCCGGCCGACCCGGCCGACCCGGCCTACCTGGCCGACCCGGTCGGCGGGCCCGGCGCCCGGGTCCGGGACGGCGACGGGCTGGTCTCCGAGCTGGTCGCGGTGCGCGGCTACAGCCGGGCCCACGTCGCCGACGACCCCGAGGGCAGCGCCTTCGGAGCCCCGGCGGCCGTGCCCGTGCTGGAGGGGGTCGCGGCGGACGGCTGGGCGGTCAGCGCCGCCGTCCTGAGCAGCGCCCCGGCCGGCGCGGCGTCGGCGGCGGGCGACGACATCACGCCGAGCGTGCCGACGGCGGCGGTGACGGCTGACGAGATCACGCTGACCTGGCCCGACGGCACCCGCCACACCTTCCACGTCCGCGCCCCGGCCGCCTGACATCCCCGCCCACGCTCAGGCCAGGAAGGCGCGGAGGAGGGCTGCCGTGCCCTCCAGGTGCTCGGCCATGGCCCGGCGTGCCGCGTCCGGGTCGCCGGCCAGGATGGCGTCCACGATGGCCCGGTGCTGGGCGGCCGCGTGCTCGATGTTCACCTGGAGCATCGGGATCGCGTTCAGCAGGTCGCTCACCCGGGAGCGGGCGTCGGCGCACGTCGCCGCGAGCAGCGTCGAGCCGGTCAGCTCGGCGATCGACAGGTGGAAGGCCGTGTCCAGGCGCCGGTAGTCCTCCAGGGGCGCCGCGTCCAGCTCGGCGAGCCGGCGCAGCAGCACCTCCCGCTGGGCGGGGGCCGGCCCGGCCGCGGCCAGCACCTGCGCCGCCCCGCACTCGACCGCCAGCCGGAACGTCAGCGCGTCCGACAGCTCGGCCACGCCCATGTCGGCCACCGCCTGCCGCAGGTCGCCCGCGTCGGGCCGCGGCGGGACATAGGTGACGAACGCGCCGCCGTACCGGCCGCGCCGCACGTCGAGGTAGCCGGCGTCCTGAAGGGCGCGGATGGCCTCGCGCAGGGTGACCCTGCTGATGCCCAGCCGCACGGCGAGCTCGCGCTCGGGCGGCAGCTTGTCGCCGTACGCCACCACGCCCAGTTTGATCGCCTGGAGCAGCCGTTCCACGGTCTCCTCGAAGGCGTTTCCCGCCCTTACCGGGCGGAGCACTGTCATCAAACGCGCCGAATCGTCCAAGGTGTCCTCAGGTCTTGACAAGCGATCCCGGCATGCACATCAATGGTCTGAGACTAGCCCAATCAACGGGAAAGCGCTTCAGAGCAGATCGGAGCGACCTAGGGTGAGCGAACCAGCGGGCAACGGATTCCTGTCCGTCGAGGAACTGCGGGGCGAGGTCGCCTCCGGCCGGATCGACACGGTGCTGCTCGCCGTCGCCGACATGCAGGGCAGGTTGCAGGGCAAACGGCTCTCCGCCCGCTACTTCCTGGACGAGGTGCTGCACCACGGCTCCGAGGGCTGCAACTACCTGCTCGCCGTCGACGTGGACATGAACACCGTCTCCGGCTACGACATGTCCTCCTGGGACCGCGGCTACGGCGACTTCGCGATGAAGCCCGACCTGTCCACCCTGCGCCGGGTCCCCTGGCAGGACGGCACCGCCCTGGTCATGGCCGACCTGGCCTGGGAGGAGGGCGGCGAGGTCACCGCCTCGCCGCGGCAGATCCTGCGCCGCCAGCTCGCCCGTCTGGCCGAGCGGGGCCTGGCCGCGTACGTGGGCACCGAGCTGGAGTTCGTCGTCTACGACGACAGCTACGAGGACGCCTGGCGGCGCGCCTACCGCGACCTGACCCCCGCCAACCTCTACAACGTCGACTACTCCCTCCTCGGCACCGCCCGCGTCGAGCCGCTGCTGCGGCGCATCAGGCGCGACATGGAGGGCGCCGGCATGTACGTCGAGTCGGCCAAGGGCGAGTGCAACCTCGGCCAGCACGAGATCGCCTTCCGCTACGACGAGGCCCTGCGCACCTGCGACAACCACTCGATCTACAAGAACGGCGCCAAGGAGATCGCCGCCCAGGAGGGCCGCTCGATCACCTTCATGGCCAAGCCGAACCAGCGCGAGGGCAACTCCTGCCACATCCACATCTCACTGCGCGGCCTCGACGGCGGCCTGGCGATGGCGGGCGAGGGGCCGTACGGGCTCTCGCCGCTCGGCGCGCGCTTCATCGCCGGGCAGCTCGCCCGCATGCGCGAGCTCACCCTGCTGTACGCGCCCAACGTCAACTCCTACAAGCGTTACGTGCCCGGCAGTTTCGCGCCGACCGCCGTCAAGTGGGGCGTCGACAACCGCACCTGCTCCCTGCGGCTGGTGGGCCACGGGCCGTCGCTGCGGGTGGAGAACCGGGTGCCGGGCGGGGACGTCAACCCGTACCTGGCGGTGTCGGCGCTGATCGCGGCCGGGCTGGACGGCATCGACCGGGAGCTGCCGCTGGAGGACGCCTTCACGGGCAACGCCTACGACTCCGGCGCCGAGACCGTGCCCCACACGCTGCGGGACGCGCTCGCCCTGTTCGAGGGGTCGAAGCTGGCCAGGGAGGCGTTCGGCGACGACGTGGTCGAGCACTACGCGAACAACGCCCGCGTGGAGCTGGCCGCCTTCGACGCGGCGGTGACGGACTGGGAGCTGTTCCGTGGTTTCGAGCGAATGTGACGGTAGGGCATGAGGATCGTTAATCCGGCGACGGAAGAGGTCGTCGCCGAGGTCGAGCCGGCCGACGCGGCCGAGGTCGACCGGGCGGTGGAGCGGGCCGCGAAGGCGTACCGGAGCTGGCGGGAGGTGGCGCCGGGCGACCGGGCGCGGCTGCTGCGCCGCTTCGCCGACCTGGTGGACGCTCACGGCGAGGAGCTGGCCCGGCTGGAGCTGGACAACGCCGGGCACCCGATCGGCAACGCGCGCTGGGCGGCCGGGGCCGTCCGTGACGTGCTGCACTTCTACGCCGCCGCCCCCGAGCGCAACCACGGCAAGCAGATCCCGGTGCCCGGCGGCGTGGACGTCACGTTCCAGGAGCCGCTGGGCGTGGTGGGCGTCATCGTGCCGTGGAACTTCCCGATGCTGATCATGTCGTGGGGCGTCGCCCCGGCGCTGGCGGCGGGCAACACGGTGATCGTCAAGCCGGCGGAGTGGACTCCGCTCACGGCGCTGCGGCTGGCCGAGCTGGCCCTGGCGGCGGGCCTCCCCGAGGGGGTGCTCCAGGTGCTGCCCGGGGAAGGGGAGGTCGCGGGGGCCCGGCTGGTCGAGCACCCCGGCGTGGCCAAGATCGTGTTCACCGGCTCGACCGAGGTGGGCAAGGAGATCGCCGCGAAGGCGGCGGCGCAGGTCAAACGGGTGACGCTGGAGCTGGGCGGCAAGTCCGCGAACATCGTCTTCGCCGACTCAGATCTCGAAAAAGCAGCAAAAACCGCCCCTTATGCGGTCTTCGACAACTCCGGCCAGGACTGCTGCGCCCGCTCGCGCATCCTCGTCCAGGCCGAGGTGTACGACGAGTTCCTGGAACGCCTGTCGGCGGCGGTGCGCGGCGTCAAGGTGGGCGACCCGCTCGACGAGTCCACCGAGATGGGCCCGCTGATCAGCGCCGAGCACCTGGAACGCGTCCGCGGCTTCGTCGAGGGCACGCCCTACCTCCAGGGCGACTGCCCGCAGGGCAAGGGCTACTGGTTCCCGCCGACCGTGCTCACCTCCAAGGTCACCGACCGCGCCTTCACCGAGGAGATCTTCGGCCCGGTCGTGTCGGTGGTGCCGTTCACCGACGAGGCCGAGGCCGTGCGCATCGCCAACGACACCCCGTACGGGCTGAGCGGGTCCATCTGGACGCGCGACGTCGGGCGGGCGCTGCGGGTGGCCCGCGCGGTGGAGTCGGGCGCCCTGTCGGTGAACTCGCACTCCTCGGTGCGCTACTGGACCCCGTTCGGCGGCTTCAAGCAGTCCGGCCTCGGCCGGGAGCTCGGCCCGGACGCCTTGACGGCCTTCACCGAGACCAAGAACGTCTTCATTTCCTGGGAGTGACAGTGCAGCGTTTGCAGGACCGGGTGACCGTCATCACCGGCGCGGGCAGCGGCATCGGGCTGGCCACGGCGCGCAGGTTCGCGCAGGAGGGCGCGAAGGTCGTCTGCGTCGACATCGACGAGGAGGCCGGGGCCAAGGCCGCGGGCGAGGTCGGCGGCCTCTTCGTCAAGGCCGACGTGACCAGCGAGGACGACGTCGTCCGGATGTTCGCCACGGCCCACGAGACCTACGGCAGCGTGGACGTCGCCTTCAACAACGCCGGCATCTCGCCGCCCGACGACGACTCGATCCTGGAGACCGGCCTGGACGCCTGGCGCCGCGTCCAGGAGGTGAACCTGACCAGCGTGTACCTGTGCTGCAAGCACGCCATCCCGTACATGCGGCGGCAGGGCAAGGGGGCGATCATCAACACCGCGTCGTTCGTGGCGGTGATGGGGTCGGCCACGTCGCAGATCTCGTACACGGCCTCCAAGGGCGGCGTGCTGGCGATGTCGCGCGAGCTGGGCGTGCAGTTCGCTCGCGAGGGCATCCGGGTCAACGCGCTGTGCCCCGGGCCGGTGAACACGCCGCTGCTGCAGGAGCTGTTCGCCAAGGACCCCGAGCGGGCCCAGCGGCGGCTGGTGCACGTCCCGGTGGGCCGCTTCGCCGAGGCGTCGGAGATCGCCGCCGCCGTGGCGTTCCTGGCCAGCGACGACGCCTCCTTCATCACGGGGGCCGAGTTCCTGGTGGACGGCGGCATCTCCGGCGCGTACGTGACGCCGCTGTGACCCGTCCGGTCATCGGCGTCACGACGTACGTCGAGCCCGCCCGGTTCACCGTGTGGGACCTGCCCGTCGCGCTGCTGCCGTACATGTACGTCGAGAAGATCGTCCAGGCCGGCGGGCAGCCCGTGCTGCTGCCGCCGGCCGGCGATCCCGCCCAGGTCGTGGGGCGGCTCGACGGTCTCGTCCTGGCCGGCGGCGGCGACGTCGACCCGGCCAGGTACGGCCGGGCGGCGCACGAGTGCACCGGCTACGTCCGGGAGTTCCGGGACGAGGCCGAGTTCGCCCTCCTGGCGGCGGCCCTGGAGGCCGGGCTGCCGTTCCTGGGCATCTGCCGCGGGCTGCAGGTGCTCAACGTGCTGCTCGGCGGCACCCTGCACCAGCACCTGCCCGACGTGACCGGGCACACCGGCCACTCCCCCGCGCCCGGCGAGTTCGGCCACCTGCCGGTCACGCCCGTGCCCGGCAGCTGCCTGGCCGAGGTGCTCGGCACGGACCCGGTGGCGGTCCCGCACTACCACCACCAGGCGATCGACCGGCTCGCCCCCGGGCTCACGGTCACCGCCACGGCCGGCGACGGGACGATCGAGGCGGTGGAGCTCGACTCCGGCGGCTTCGCGGCAGCGGTCCAGTGGCACCCGGAGGCGGGCGAGGGACTGACGCTCTTCGAGGCGTTCACCGCGGCCTGCTGAGACCGTTACTGGAAAGCTTCTTTACCTTTTCTACGCCCTAAAATCCCGCGAAATCCCAGCTCAGAGGGCCATATCACCACGTTATAGGAAATTTGTTGGGTACCGGGTCGCGCCATCCCGGTGTCACCCTGTGTTCATCCCCAGCCGGCCGGGGCTCTTCCACTCCACACCCCCCTGAGGAGCCAGAGAGTGAACCCCAAACTCAGGTTGGGGGCTGCCGCAATGCTCGCGCTAGCCCTGACCACCAGCTCGCTGGTGGGCGCCACGAGCGCCACAGCCCAAGCGTCGCAGGTGGCCGATCCTCCCAGCCCCGACGAGCGCAGGAACGCGATCGCCACCGCACACAACGCGATCCTGGCCGACTCGGCGGCATTGCTGGCATCCGAGCAGGACACGTTCACGCTGACGTCGACCGTCGAAGGCGTCCGCGGCCTGCAGTACCTGACCTACGCCCGTAAGCACGCGGGCCTGCCCGTCTACGGCGGCGACGTGGTCGTCGCCACGGACGCCTCCGGCGCGGTGGTCGACACGGTCGCCACCGGGCAGCGCACGAAGATCGGGATCGGCACGAAGGCGAAGGTCACCGCGGCCCAGGCCGCCGTGACGGCCAGGGCCAAGGTGGCCAGGGTCGAGACCGTCGCCACGCCGGTGCTGTCCGTGCACGCCACCACGACGACCCCGCGGCTGGCCTGGGAGGTGCTCGTCACCGGCGCCAACGCCACCGGTCACGAGACCAAGCTCCACGTCTACGTGGACGCCCTGACCGGCAAGGTCATCGACGACTGGGACGAGGTGCGCGACGGCACCGGCAACAGCTACTACGTCGGCACCGTCACCATCGACACCAGCCCGTCGTACACGATGCGCGACCCCCGCAGGAGCGGTGTGGCATGCGGCGGCCAGAACGGCACGCCGTACACGAAGACCACCGACACCTGGGGCAACGGCTCCGGCACGAACCTGGAGACCGCCTGCGTCGACGCCCTGTACGCCGCGCAGCGGGAATGGGACATGCTGAGCGCCTGGCTCGGCCGCAACGGCATCAACGGCCAGGGCGGCGGCTACCCGGCCCGCGTCGGCCTGGCCGACGTCAACGCCTACTGGAACGGCCAGTACGGCTCCTTCGGCCACAACTCCGCCAACTCCCAGCAGCTCACGTCGATGGACGTGGTCGGCCACGAGTTCGGCCACGGCATCTTCCAGTTCACCAGCGGCGGCTCGGGCAGCGGCAACGAGACCGGCGGCATGAACGAGTCCACCGGCGACATCTTCGGCGCGCTCACCGAGGCGTACGCCAACAACCCGAACGACCCGCCGGACTACCTGGTCGGCGAGGAGGTCAACCTCTCGGGGTCCGGGCCGATCCGCAACATGTACAACCCGTCGGCCCTCGGCCACCCGAACTGCTACAGCGCCTCCATCCCCAACACCGAGGTGCACGCGGCGGCCGGCCCGCAGAACCACTGGTTCTACCTGGTGGCCGAGGGCACCAACCCCTCGGGCAAGCCCGCCAGCACCCGCTGCGACAACGGCGCCGCTATCACCGGCATCGGCATCCGCAAGGCCGGTGAGGTGTTCATGTCCGCGCTGAACACGAAGACCCAGCCGTGGACGCACGCCAAGGCCAGGGTCGCCACCCTCCAGGCCGCCAAGACCCTGTACCCGGGCAGCTGCACCGAGTTCAACGTGGTCAAGAACGCCTGGGACGGCGTCAGCGTACGGGCCCAGTCCGGCGAGCCGACCTGCACCCAGGGCAGCAACGACTTCTCGGTCAACCTGAACCCCGCCTCCGGCAGCGTCACTCCCGGCCAGAGCACCACGACCACGGTGAGCACCACCGTGACCGGCGGCTCGGCGCAGTCGATCACCCTGCGGACCGGCACCCTGCCGGCCGGCGTGACCGCCTCGTTCAGCCCGGCCACCATCACCGCGGGGCAGAGCTCGACGCTGACGATCACCACCTCGGCGAGCAGCCCGCAGGGCACCCACTCGATCGCCATCACGGCCGACGGCGCCGACGTGGACCGCCAGGCCACCTACAACCTGCAGATCGGGCAGAGCTCGCCGAACGACTACTCCTTCGGCGTGACCCCGTCGTCGGCCTCGGTGCAGGCCGGTCAGTCGGCCACCGCCACGGTCAGCACGCAGGTCACCGCCGGCCAGGCGCAGAGCATCGCCCTGTCGGCGAGCAACGTGCCCGCGGGCGTGACGGTCAGCTTCAGCCCGTCCACGATCACCGCCGGGCAGTCGTCCACGGTGACGTTCGCGACCACGAGCGGCGTGACGCCCAGCACGTACACGATCAGCCTGAACGCCGACGGCGCGAGCGCCGACCACTCGGCCTCCTTCAGCCTGACGGTGGGCGGCGGCCAGGGCACCACGTGGCAGACGTACACGGCCTACACGGCCGGACAGACCGTCACCTACCAGGGCACCAGCTACCGCTGCCTGCAGGCGCACACCAGCCTGCCGGGCTGGGAGCCGCCCAACACCCCTGCCCTCTGGCAGCCGGTCTAAGTCGCACGACCTGGGCGGCCACGCCGGGGTGGCCGCCCAACCCCCTTGAGGAGCCACAGAACGTGAACGCCATGCTCAGGCTGGGCGCCGCGGCCACCGCCGCGTTGGCCCTGACCCTCACCACGCCGGCCGGACCGGCCGGCGCCGCCGCCGACCCCGCGCCCGACATCCCCGTCGCGAACGTGACGGCGCATCTGAGCCAGTTGCAGTCCATCGCCACGAGCAACGGCGGCAACCGCGCCTCGGGCAGGCCGGGCTTCACCGCCTCGATGAACTACATCAAGGGCAAGCTGGACGCGGCCGGCTTCACCACCCGCGTGCAGAACTTCAGCGGCGGCAGCAACCTGATCGCCGACTGGCCGGGCGGCCCGGCCAACCAGACCGTGATGCTCGGCGCCCACCTCGACAGCGTCGCGGCCGGCCCCGGGATCAACGACAACGGCTCCGGCTCGGCCGCGCTCCTGGAGAACGCCCTCACCCTCGCCGCCCGCAAGCCCACCCTCACCAAGCACGTGCGGTTCGGCTGGTGGGGCGCCGAGGAGGCGGGCATGGTCGGGTCCAGGTACTACGTGCAGAACGGCGGCGCGAGCGGCGTCGAGGTGTACCTGAACTTCGACATGATCGCCTCGACCAACGCCGGCTACTTCGTCTACGACGACGACGCGGCGATCCAGCGCACCTTCAACGACTACTTCGCCACCATCGGCCTGCAGACCGAGGGCGACAGGGAGGGCGACGGCCGCAGCGACCACGCCTCGTTCAAGAGCGCGGGCGTCCGGGTCGGCGGCCTGGCCACGGGGGCCGGGGCGGTCAAGAGCTCGGCCCAGGCCGCCAAGTGGGGCGGCTCGGCCGGGCAGGCGTTCGACCGCTGCTACCACAGCGCCTGCGACAGCTACCCGAGCGCCATCAACACCACGGCGCTCGACCGCAACTCCGACGCCATCGCGTACGCCATATGGAAGCTCGCCGTGGGCACCAGCACGCCCACGGAGAACGACTACTCGATCTCGGTGACCCCGTCGTCGGCATCGGTCCAGGCCGGTCAGTCGGCTACCGCGGCGGTCAGTACCCAGGTCACGTCCGGCCAGGCGCAGAGCGTCGCGCTCTCCGCCGGGAACGTGCCGAGCGGGGTCACCGTCTCCTTCAGCCCGTCCACGGTGCAGGCGGGCCAGTCGTCCACCGTCACGATCGCCACCACCAGCGGCGTCGCGGCGGGGACGTACACCATAGGGATCAACGGCGACGGGACGACGGCGGACCACTCCGCGTCCTTCACCCTGACCGTCGGAGGGGACGGCCAGGGCACCACCTGGACGGCCTACAAGTCGTACACGGCCGGAGACGTCGTCACCTACCAGGGGGTCAGCTACCGCTGCCTCCAGGCGCACACCAGCCTGCCGGGCTGGGAGCCGCCGAACGTGCCCGCCCTCTGGGCACGGGCCTGATCCGGCCTGACCTCAGGGTCTGATCCTCGGACCTGATCCACGGGCCTGATCCACGGGCCCGAGCCCCGCGCGGGCCGATCACCGCCGGCCCGCCCCGAGCTGCCGCGTGCGAGCTGACCTGCCATGACCGGCTCGCGCGCGGCCACCAACGCGGCCGCGACCCCGCCTCTCCGGGGCCGCGGCCGCTTTTCGCTGTGTGCGGGATGTCGCGGATGCGGCGGATGGCGGAGGGCGAAGCGCGACAACACCCCCATGACGGCACTAGGCTGACGGACATCACCGGCGAAACCGTGCGGGAGAGCACCCTGACAGCCGGTCAGGGTCCCTGAAGGAGCAAGCCCTCCCCGCGAACCTCTCAAGGCAAAGGACCGCGCGGCAGCCCTGTAAGGCGTTCTTACGGGGAGGTGACCTCTGGAAAGCAGGCCCTCGGGGCCTCGCCGAAGGTGAAAGTCCGGCAAAACTCGGGCGAAGCTCTCAGGCATCCATGACAGAGGGGGAGGATGCTGGCATCCAATCCTGTCCTGAGGTGCGACAAATGTCCCGACCTACGCCGCTACGAGACGTCCACGAGGCCCTAGGCGCCACGCTGACCGACTTCGCCGGATGGCTCATGCCGCTCCGGTACGGCAGCGAGTCGGCGGAGCACAAAGCCGTCCGCGAGGCGGCCGGGCTGTTCGACCTCTCGCACATGGGCGAGATCTTCCTGACCGGTCCGCAGGCCGCAGAGGCCCTCGACTACGCGCTGGTCGGTCACCTGTCGGCGCTCGCGCCCGGCCGGGCCAGGTACACGATGATCGTGGACGAGCGCGGCGGGGTGCTCGACGACCTCATCGTCTACCGGCTGGCGGACGAGGAGTTCATGGTGGTGGCCAACGCCTCGAACTCCGACAAGGTCGCGGATGAGCTGAAAAATCGTACTAAGTCGTATGACGTGGCGGTCGATGACCGCTCCCAGCAGTACGCCCTCATCGCGATCCAGGGCCCGAAGGCCCAGGAGATCCTGGCCACGCTCACCGACGCCGACCTCGACAATCTCAAGTACTACGCGGGCCTGCCCGGCGTGGTCGACGGCCGCCAGGCGCTCATCGCCCGCACCGGCTACACCGGCGAGGACGGCTTCGAGCTGTTCGTCGCCAACCAGGACGCCGTGCCGCTCTGGCGCGCCCTGGAGGCCGCGGGCGAGCCGCACGGGCTGCGGGCCGCCGGTCTGTCCAGCCGCGACACCCTCAGGCTGGAGGCCGGCATGCCGCTCTACGGCAACGAGCTGAGCTCCGACCTGACCCCGTTCGACGCGGGGCTGGGCAGAGTGGTGAAATTCGACAAGCCCGGTGACTTCGTCGGCAGGGCGGCACTGGAGGCGGTCAAGGACGACCAGCCCCGCCGCCGCCTCGTCGGCCTGGTCGCCCAGGGCCGCCGGGTGCCGCGTCACGGCTACCCGGTCACCCGCGACGGCGCCGTCGTCGGCGAGGTCACCAGCGGTGCGCCCTCCCAGACCCTGGGCAAGCCCATCGCGATGGCCTACGTGGACGCCGGGGCCGACACAGGTCTGGCCGTGGACATCCGGGGCAGCCATGAACCTATGGACCTGGTCGAGCTGCCCTTCTACAGGAGGAACAAGTGAGCAACATCCCTGACGACCTGAACTACACCAAGGAGCACGAGTGGGTGTCGGGCGTGGACGACGGCATCACCGTGACCGTCGGCATCACGGCCTTCGCCGCCGAGGCTCTTGGTGACGTCGTCTTCGTGCAGCTCCCCGAGGTCGGTTCGACCGTCGAGGCGGGTGACTCGGTCGGCGAGGTGGAGTCCACCAAGTCGGTGAGCGAGATCTACGCGCCGGTCGGCGGCGAGATCGTCGAGGTGAACTCGGCCGTGGCCGACGACCCGTCGCTGGCCAACAGCGACCCGTACGGCGACGGCTGGATGTTCCGCGTCCGCATGGAGGGCGACGCGGAGGACCTGCTGTCCGCCGAGGAGTACACGGCGCTCACCTCAGGCGAGTCCTGACATCAACGCCGGGGCCCGCGGCGGGCCCCGGCACTTCCTGAACTGAAGGGCGCCCATCAATGGCGATCAGCGTCTTCGACCTCTTCAAGATCGGCATCGGACCGTCCAGCTCCCACACGGGCGGCCCGATGGCCGCCGCGCACAAGTTCGCCCGCGGGCTGCACGACGACGGCCTGCTCCCCCGCGTGGCCCGCGTCGAGGTCATCCTGTACGGCTCGCTCGGCCTGACCGGCAAGGGCCACGGCAGCGACAAGGCGGTGCTGCTCGGCCTGTCCGGTGAGAAGCCGGAGCTGGTCGACGTCGACTCCGTCGACGCCCGCCTGGCCGAGATGCGCGCCTCGGGCACGGTCAAGCTCTACGGCGAGCACGAGATCCCCTTCGTCGTGGGCCAGGACCTCGTCTTCGAGCGCAAGATCTCCCTGCCCGAGCACCCCAACGGCATGCGCTTCACCGCCCGCGACGAGCAGGGCGGGACCGTGCGCGAGAAGGTCTACTTCTCCGTGGGCGGCGGCTTCGTCGTGGACGAGAAGGCCACCGGCGCCGACCGCATCAAGCCCGACGACACCGTCCTGCCCTACCCGTTCGCCTCGGGCGAGGAGCTGCTCAAGCACTGCTCGAACACCGGCCTGTCGATCTCCGCCCTGATGCTGGAGAACGAGAAGGCGTTCGGGCGCACCGAGGAGGAGATCCGCGCGGGCATCCTCAACCTGTGGCGCGTGATGTCGGAGTGCGTGCGGCGTGGCATCAGCAAGGAGGGCGTGCTGCCCGGCGGCCTGAAGGTCAAGCGCCGGGCCAACCAGCTCCACCGGCGGCTGCAGGCCGAGTCGGCCGAGAAGGACCCGCTGCAGGCGATGGACTGGGTGGCGCTGTTCGCCCTGGCCGTCAACGAGGAGAACGCCGCCGGCGGCCGCATCGTCACCGCCCCCACCAACGGCGCCGCGGGCATCATCCCGGCCGTGCTGACGTACTACACCAAGTTCGTCCCGAGCGCCGACGACGACGGCGTGGTGCGTTTCCTGCTCACGGCGGCCGCGATCGGCGTGCTGTTCAAGGAGAACGCCTCGATCTCCGGCGCCGAGGTCGGCTGCCAGGGCGAGGTGGGCTCGGCCTGCTCGATGGCCTCGGCCGGGCTGACCGAGGTCATGGGCGGCACCCCCGAGCAGGTGGAGAACGCCGCCGAGATCGGCATCGAGCACAACCTGGGGCTGACCTGCGACCCGATCGGCGGCCTGGTGCAGATCCCGTGCATCGAGCGCAACGCGGTGGCCTCCAACAAGGCCATCACCGCCGCCAGGATCGCCCTGCGCGGCGACGGCCGCCACTACGTGGCTCTGGACAAGGCCATCAAGACCATGCGCGACACCGGCCGCGACATGCTCGACAAGTACAAGGAGACCTCCCGCGGCGGCCTGGCCGTCAACGTCATCGAGTGCTGACCCCCCTCCGAGTGGTACCGTGAAGTTGTACCACTCGGAGGAGGCGATCATGTCCATCACCGCCAGCGAAGCTCGCCGTCGTCTGTTCCCCCTCATCGAAGAGGTCAACAACGACCGCACCGCCGTGGAGATCGTCTCCAAGAGCGGCAGCGCCTACCTGGTGGCCGCCGATGAGTACGAAGCACTGCAGGAGACGGCCTACCTGCTACGTTCCCCGGCCAACGCCCGCCGGCTGATCGAGTCCTATCAGGAAGCGGCCCAAGGGCGTCATGAGCGGCACGAGTTGCTGGGCGACGAGGCTGCTCGGTGAAGGTGGCGTTCACCAGCCAAGGCTGGGAGGACTACGTCCATTGGCAGACGGCTGACCGGCAGGTGCTCACGCGCATCAACCGGCTCGTCGAGGATGTCCTGCGCGATCCCTACGAGGGCATCGGCAAGCCCGGGCCGCTCAAGTACGCGTTGGCGGGCGCCTGGTCCCGGCGCATCACCGACGAGCATCGCCTGGTGTACCTGGTCGCACACGACGAGATCGTCGTCCTGCAGGCTCGCTACCACTACGAGTAGACCCGCCCGGCCCCCTCCGCAGGAGAGGGCCGGGGAGCCAGGTGTCAGGCGGACGAGCGGCAGATGACCGTGGTGGTGTGGCTGTTCACGCAGATCAGGCCGACCGCGGGGCTGAGGGCCTGGGCCAGCAGGCCGGGCAGGTGGTCCCCCACGCACTGCATCTGGCCGTCTTCCCCGATCCTGCAGGGGATCAGCGGGAAGCCGTCGCCCGTCGCCGCGTGGGCGGCGGGCGCGGCGAGGGCGAGGGCGAGGGTTGCGGCGGCGAACGCGCCGATGATGCGGTGAATGACGACCTCCCGATCGGATTCGACGACGAAGGCGCCGAGTCGCGCCTTCTTCCTTCAGCTACGAGCAGCCGGTTGACGGGTCAGCGGCGCTCGGCCGGTTGGCGGCGGACGTGGACGCGGACGACCGCCGGCGTCTCGTCGTCGCGTACCTCGCGGCGGATGCGGCCGACGATGTCCTGGTCGAGCTTGGTCACCACGGCGCCGACGTCCGCGTCGGAGGGGCAGGTCAGGGCGACGCGCAGGCCGTTGTCGGCGACCCGTACGGCTGCCCGGCCCAGGCCGTCCACGCCCTTGAGGCCCACGCACAGCATGGCCGTGCCGGTGCCGCTGGCCGCGCCCCGGCGGCCCCAGCCCAGGCTGAGCAGCAGCCAGCGCACGGCGAGCATGGCCAGGATCAGCATGGCGAAGGCCAGCAGCCACAACGTCCAGGGGTCGGCGGCCAGCGTGCGGGCGAACTCGGCGGGCAGCACCTTGGCGTTGCGCGGCAGGTCGAAGAGCAGGCCGCGGCCGCGCAGCCAGCCGTAGCCGCCCACGCCCAGCAGGGCGAGCCCGACCAGCGCCAGGCCGACGCGGTTGCCCGTGTACTGCCGCATCACACGCCCTTCCTGCGCAGCCGGACGACGACCTCGCCGGTGCCGAGCGTGCCGACGCCGGCCAGCCGGTCGCCGACCGCCGTGCCGACCTGCCGGAGCATCGCGCCCGAGCTCTCCGGCCCGGTCACGACGGTGACCTCGATGGTGCGCCGGCGCAGCCGTACCCGGGCCCGGTCCACGCCGTTGACCTTCTGGGCGGCCGCGCGCAGGGTGCGGCGCAGCCCGGCGCGGGTGATGCCGATGACGATCAGCGGGTCGGACGTCTCGACCGGGACCGTCCTGGACCGTCCCGGCACGATCGCGAGCAGCAGCATCAGCAGCCCGGCCGCGGCGGTGAGCAGCGCGGCCGAGGAGACCTGCGGCCACGTCCGCGCGCCGGCCAGCTCGACCGCCTCGTTCACCGGGACCCAGCCCAGCGGCTTGCCGAGCAGCGACGTCACCACCTCGGCGGTCGTCGCGCCGAGCATGGCGGCCAGCACGAGCGCGACGAGGGCGCCGGGCAGCGTGCGCGCCGGTCTGAGCGCCCTTCTCGCCCTGCGCAGCCCGGTGTGGTGCTGGGCGGTGATGGCTGCGGGCACCATCTGCTGAAGCGTGGTCATCACAACGACAGACGTACATGGGTGCGCGGGGGCCGCGACCGCGCCCTCGCCGCCCATTTGCCCGATCATTACGGCCGCACCAAGGAAAGCGAACCTCTCCCGCGCTCCACCGATGAATATGAACCCCACTCATATTCATTCGCCCGATATGCCGTTACCCTGCTGACATGGATGACCGCCGGCGCTACGACCGCGCCACCGCCGCGCTCGAACCGCCCTTCGCGATCCTCGACCTGGCGGCCATGCGGGCCAACGCGGCCGACCTGGTGCGCCGCGCCGCCGGCAAGCCGATCCGGGTGGCGAGCAAGTCCGTGCGCAGCCGCGCGGTCCTCGAACGCATCCTGGCCATGGACGGCTTCCGCGGCATCATGGCCTTCACCCTCCCCGAGGCCCTGTGGCTGGCCGGTCAGGGCTTCACCGACATCCTGGTCGCCTACCCCACGGCCGACCGGCACGCGCTCGCCGCCCTGGCCGCCGACCCGCGGGCCGCCGCCGAGATCGCGATCACCGTCGACTCCCGCGAGCAGCTCGACTTCGTCGACAAGGCCGTGTCGGGCGTGCATCCCAGGGCCGAGCTGCGGCTCTCCCTCGACCTGGACGCCGGCTACGTCGCCCTCGGCGGCAGGTTCCGGGCCGGCGCGCTCCGCTCCCCCGTGCGCGAGCCCCATGAGGCCGCCGACCTGGCCACGGCCATCGCCAAGCGGCCGGGGCTGCGCCTGGTGGGGCTCATGGCCTACGAGGCGCAGATCGCCGGGGTCGGCGACGCCCCGCCGGGCAACGCCGCCTTCGCCCGCGTCGTCCGGGTCATGCAGGCCCGTTCGGCCCGCGAGCTGGTCGTCCGCCGCGGCCGCGTCGTGAACGCCGTGCGCCAGGTCGCCGACCTGGAGTTCGTCAACGGCGGCGGCACCGGCTCGATCGAGACGACGGTCAGGGAGAAGGCGATCACCGAGGTCGCCGCCGGATCGGGCTTCTTCCACCCGCGGCTGTTCGACTTCTACCGGCGTTTCACCGGGCGTCCGGCGGCCCTGTTCGCGCTGCCGGTCGTCCGGCGTCCCGGGCCGGACACGGTGACGGTGCTGGGCGGCGGCTACCTCGCCTCCGGCCCTCCCGGGCCGAGCCGGCTGCCCCAGCCGTACCTGCCCGCCGGCCTGCGGTACGCGCAGGACGAGGGCGCCGGTGAGGTGCAGACCCCGCTGCTGGGCCAGGCGGCCCAGGAGCTGCGGGTCGGGGACCGGGTGTGGTTCAGGCACGCCAAGGCGGGCGAGATGTGCGAGCGCTTCGACACCCTCCACCTCGTGGACGGCGACACCCTCGCCGAGTCGGTGCCGACGTACCGGGGCGAGGGCCGCACGTTCCTGTGACCCCGGCCCCGGCACCCGGTCAGCGCCGGCGGCGCCTGCGCCGGAACAGCACGATCGCGGCGCCGACGACCAGCACCGCGCCGACGCCGATGAGCACCGGCGCCAGGTTGGGCTGCTCGTCCTCCCACACCCCTTCGGGCTTGTCGCCGTAGTCGACCGGGCGGGCGGTCACCCCGAGGGCGTCCCCCACGGACGCCACGAAGTGGCCCGCCCGGCTCTTGACATCGGCGACCGTACGCTCGGCGACCCGCTTGGGGCTCACCCGGTCGGCGATGGCGTCGACCGTCTGCGCCAACTCCGCGCGCGTGCGCGCGATCCGCCGCTCCAACTCGTCGGGATCGGTGTCAGCCATGGCTCTCCTTTCGACCGTACGCGTGGTCGCGCCCGCTACGTTGTCCGTCGCGAGCTCCGTCCGTTCTGGTCGTGATCAGTCTGTCAGGTCGGCGTGCCGTACGGCACAGCGGCCGGGCCGGTAGGTTTGCCGGAGGAACTCAGGAGGGCCCATGACAGAGACCAAGCTCGCGCCCGGCGACGCCGCGCCCGAGTTCACGCTACCCACCGCCGACGGCGGCACCGTCTCCCTCGACAGCCTGCGCGGCAAGAGGGTGATCCTCTATTTCTACCCCGCCGCCATGACGCCCGGCTGCACCAAACAGGCCTGCGACTTCCGCGACAACCTCAGCCAGCTGACCGGCGAGGGTTTCGTCGTCCTCGGCGTGTCGAAGGACAAGCCGGAGAAGCTGGCCAAGTTCGTCGCCCGCGACGCCCTGACCTTCCCCTTGTTGTCGGACCCGGAGCTCGCCGTCCACCAGGCGTACGGCGCGTACGGCCCGAAGAAGCTCTACGGCAAGGAGATGATCGGCGTGATCCGCTCGACGTTCGTCATCGACGCCGACGGCAAGATCGAGCAGGCGCTCTACAACGTGAAGGCCACCGGCCACGTGGCCTCGCTCAAGAAGAAGCTCGGCCTGGCCTGACCCCGGCTCGCGGGCCCCGCGCGCGAGGGGCCCGCGGTCGTCGCGGAAGGCTGCCCGGCCACGGCCGGAGCGCTAAGCTGTTCCCAGCCCGCCTCGGCGGGATCGCGGGCGTGGCGAAATGGCATACGCGGCAGGTTTAGGTCCTGTTGGTGGAGACACTGTGGGGGTTCGAGTCCCCCCGCCCGCACACGCAGCGGCTGCGCGGGGCGCACCGTCCGGGGGGCCGGGTCGCGCGGTGCTTCCTCTTCACCGCGCGACCCGCGTCTCGATCATGATCCGCCATCACGATCTCCCTTTACTCGCCCGCGAGGGGCGCTCCCGTGTACCACCATGCCTGGTCCCCCGTAAGACCCATGTAAGACCTGGGTCGTAGGCGGACTTCCCCCTCCAGACGGACAAACTCCCGGCGTGGCTTACATATCGTGATGATGTGTTCGGCAGGGTACGGGCGTGGTCGAGGCGCCACGGCGGGCTGGTGAGCGTCCTGCGGGTCGCCCCCCTCGCCGTCTTCAGCTTGCTTCTGGCGATCCCCTACGCCTCGCTCACCCCGGCGGGGGGCAGCCGGTACCTGGGCGTGGCGGGATATGTCGCGCTCTCGGTGCTGCTGATCGCGCCGCTGCTGTGGCGGCGCAGGCCGCTGGCCGCGTACGCGGTGATCTCGCTGGCCTCCTTCGGGCAGTGGCTGGCCCACGTCGACCCGCTGCCCGCCAACCTCGCGGTCATGGTGGCGCTGTGGACGGTCGCCTCCGAGTGCGCGTTCCGCTGGGCGCTGGCCGCCGGGCTGGTGGCCGAGCTGGGGATCTTCCTGGCGCTGGTGAACTGGTCCGTCGCCACCTTCGGCATGTTCTTCAGCGGCTCGATCTTCGTCGTCACCATCTGGCTGGCCGGCCTGTACGCCAACACCCGCCGGCGCTACCTCGAAGGGCTGGAGGAACGCGCCGAGCGGGCCGAGCGCGAACGCGACCAGCAGGCCAGGATGGCCGCCGCGGCCGAGCGCACGAGGATCGCCAGGGAGCTGCACGACGTGGTGGCGCACAATGTGAGCGTGATGGTGGTGCAGGCCGACGGCGCGGGCTTCGCCCTCGACAGCGACCCCGAGCAGGCCCGGCTGGCCGTACGGAACATCTCCAAGACCGGGCGGGCGGCCCTGGCCGAGATGCGCAGGATGGTCGGCGTTCTGCGCGAGAACGAGGACGACGACACCGACTACACCCCGCAACCCGGCCTGGGCCAGCTCGAAGAGCTGGTACGCGGCGCCGGCGTGCCGGCCAGCCTGCGGATCGGCGGCGTGCCCGGCGACCTTCCCGAAGGGCAGCAGCTCGCCGTCTACCGCATCGTCCAGGAGGCGCTGACGAACACGCTCAAGCACGGCGGCCCGCACGTCCACGCGCGGGTCGAGATCGACTACGGCGGGCCCGAGCTGGTCGTCCGGGTGACCGACGACGGCCGGGGCGCCGCCGCGCCGCGCAGCCCCGACGGGCATGGCCTGATCGGCATGCGCGAACGCGTCGGCATGTACGGCGGCGCCGTCTCGGCCGGTCCTCTGACCGGCGGCGGCTTCCAGGTGCTGGCCCGCCTCCCGACGGCCAGGGCGGCGTGATGATCAGGGTGATGCTGGTCGACGACCAGGAGCTGCTGCGGGCCGGGTTCAGGATGGTGCTCGGTGCCCAGCCCGACATCGACGTGGTGGCCGAGGCCGCCGACGGCGTCACGGCCCTGGAGCTGCTGGACCGCGTCGAGGTGGACGTCGTGCTCATGGACGTCCGCATGCCGCGCATGGACGGCGTCGAGGCGACCAGGCGCATCGACGGGCCGAAGGTGCTGATCCTGACCACGTTCGACCTCGACGAGTACGCCCTGGCCGCGATCAAGGCGGGCGCGGCCGGGTTCCTGCTGAAGGACGTGCCGCCCGCCGACCTGGTCAACGCCATCAGGCAGGTGCACGCGGGCGACGCCGTGGTCTCGCCGCGCACGCTGCGCCGGATGCTGGACCGCTTCGCCGCCCAGTTGCCGGTGGAGGAGCTGCCGGCGGCGACCGAGCTGACCCCGCGCGAGCGGGAGGTGCTGCTCATGGTGGCCCGCGGCCTGTCGAACATGGAGATCGCGAACCGCCTGGAGGTCGCCGAGGCCACGGTCAAGACGCATCTGGGCCGGGTGCTGGCCAAGCTGGGGCTGCGGGACCGGGCCCAGGTGGTCGTGTACGCGTACGAGGCGGGGCTCGTCGTGCCCTCGCATCGGCCGAAAGGCTGACGGGGGTCGTCTGAGGTCCTACACGAAGTCCCTCCTCAGGGCCCACAAGTACTGAAATTTCCACTCCTACCGTTGGTCGTGACGAAAAATTGCGACAAGGAGTGAAAGTGACCCTCACCGAGTCCTGGCGCGCGGCCCCGCCCGCGGTGGTGGCCAAGGCCCTGACCAAGGTGTACGGCCAGGGCGACGCCCAGGTCCACGCCCTTCGCGGCGTGGACGTGGCCTTCGCCACCGGCGCCTTCACGGCGATCATGGGCCCTTCCGGCTCCGGGAAGTCCACGCTCATGCACTGCCTGGCCGGCCTGGACACCGCCACCTCGGGCACGGTGCACATCGGCGACGTCGAGCTGACCGGTCTGGCCGACCGGCAGCTCACGCTGCTGCGCCGGGAGCGGATCGGCTTCATCTTCCAGGCGTTCAACCTGCTGCCCACGCTGACCGCCGAGCAGAACATCAGGCTGCCCCTGGACATCGCCGCCCGGCAGGCGGACGAGGAGCTGTTCGCCCGGGTCATCGACACCGTCGGGCTGCGGAACCGGCTCGGGCACCGGCCGGCCGAGCTGTCCGGCGGCCAGCAGCAGCGCGTGGCCGTGGCCAGGGCCCTGATCAGCAAGCCGCAGGTGATCTTCGCCGACGAGCCCACGGGCAACCTGGACTCGCGCAGCGGCTCGGAGATCCTGTCCTTCCTGCGCACCTCGGTCCGCGAGCTCGGCCAGACCATCGTCATGGTCACCCACGACCCGGTCGCGGCGGCCTACGCCGACCGGGTGGTGTTCCTGCGCGACGGCGAGCTGGTCACCGAGATCACCTCGCCGTCGCCGCAGGCCGTCCTGGACACGCTCGTGAAGCTGGAGGGCTGAGGTGCTGAAGACGGCGCTGGCCGGGCTGCGCGCGCACAAGCTCAGGCTGCTGCTCACCTCGCTGGCGATCACGCTCGGGGTGGGCTTCATCGCGGGCACGTTCGTGCTGAACGACACCATCCAGGCGGGCTTCTCCCAGCGCGTCACCGCCGCCGCCGACAAGGTGGACGTGGCCGTCCTGCCCAAGGAGCGCGACGGCGTGCTGCCGGAGAAGGCCCTGGAACGGGTGCGCGCCCTCGCCGGCGTGACCGAGGCGCAGGGCCTGATCCGCGACCCCGCGCCGCTGCTCGGCAAGGACGGCAGGGCGGTCGGCAGCAGCCCGACCACGGCCCTGTCCATCGTCCCCGGCCCGCTGGACCGCACCTCGATCGTCGCGGGCACCGGCCCGGGCACCGACGACCAGGCGGCCGTGCTGGACAAGAACACCGCGAAGTCGCAGGGCCTGCGGCTCGGCGACACGATCACCGTGCTCGACCGCAAGCAGGCCCGCCACCAGTTCCGGCTGGTCGGCCTGCTCGACCCCGGGGTGGACCAGGAGCTCTCCTTCACCGGCGCGCTCGGCTTCACCGCGGCCACCGCGCAGCGCATGACCGGCGCCAAGGGCTACCGCGAGATCGACGTCGCCGGCTCGGCCCCCGGGCTCAAGCAGGCCGTGGCCGCGGCGCTCGGCGACGGGTACGAGGTCAAGTCCGGCGCGGAGCTGGCCGACGACCTGGCGGCCTCGGCCGGGCTGTCGATGCGCACGCTGACCATCGGCCTGCTGCTGTTCGGGGCGGTGGCGATGATGGTGGCCGCGCTGGTCATCTACAACACCTTCACCATCCTGGTCGCGCAGCGCACCCGGGAGATGGCGCTGCTGCGCTGCATCGGCGCGACCCGCGGGCAGGTGTTCGGCTCGATCGTGCTGGAGTCGATCGCGGTCGGGCTGCTCGCCTCCGCGCTCGGCCTGCTCACCGGGTACGGGCTCGCCGTGCTCGCCCTGACGCTGCTGGCCGCGTTCGACGCCCCCATGCCCACGGACGCCGCGGTCGCGCTGACGCCGGCCACCATCGGGATCGGCCTGGCCGTCGGCCTGGTGGTCACCCTGTTCGCGGCCCTGCTGCCCGCGCGGGCGGCCACCCGTGTGCCGCCGGTCGCGGCGCTGCGCGCCCAGCCGGAGGAGCAGGTCTTCCGCACCAGCCTGCTGCGCTCGGTGTTCGCGGGGCTGTTCCTGCTGGCCGGGGCGGGTCTGACCGCGTTCGGCGTGGCGGGAATGCCGGCGGGCGAGACGAGCACGCTGTTCGTCGTGATGGCCGGCGGCGCGCTGGTCTTCCTGGCCGTGCTGATCCTCGGGCCGGTGCTGGTCGGGCCGCTGAGCGCGGTGGTGGGCTGGGTCCCGGCCAAGCTGTTCGGCGTGCCCGGACGCCTGGCCCTGGACAACTCCGCCCGCAACCCCCGGCGCGCGGCGACCACCACGGTCGCGCTCACCATCGGCGTCACGCTGATGACGCTGATCTCGGTGCTCAGCGCCTCCACCCGGCTGACCGTGTGGAACAAGCTCGACGAGCAGTTCCCGGTCGACTACATGCTGGCCGGCCAGGTGCAGGACAGCGGGGTGCCCAGGTCGGTGGCCGAGAAGCTGCGCGGCCGGCCCGAGCTGGCCTCGGTGCTGCAGATCCGCGAGACCCCCGGCAAGGTGGGCGACCGGCGCTTCGACATCGGCACCTACCACGGGACCGTCACGCCGGAGGTGCTGTCCGGCTCGATGGCGGGCCTTTCGGCCGGGCAGGTCGCGCTGCTCGACTACGCGGCCTCCGCCCTGGGCGTCAAGGTCGGCGACACGGTCACGGTGAGGACCGAGCTGGCCGGGTCGGTGCCGTTGAAGGTGGTCGCTGTCCTCGCCGGGACGAACTCCACCCTGCCGCCGCTCACCGTCGCCGAGCGGCCGTTCGACACCTACTACGACCGGGTGCCCGACTCCCGCGTGATGATCAACATCCGCGACGGCGTCGCGACCGACCAGGCCCGCCAGGTGGTCAGGGCCGCGATCGCGGCCCATCCCACCGTCCAGATGGCCAGCTCGACCGAGGTGCGCGGGCAATTCGACGAGACCCTGGACATGCTGCTCATGATCGTGACCGGGCTGCTCGGGCTGGCGATCCTGATCTCGCTGCTGGGCATCGCCAACACCCTGTCGTTGTCGGTGCACGAGCGCACCAGGGAGTCGGCGCTGCTGCGGGCGCTCGGGCTGACCCGGCCGCAGCTGCGGCGGATGCTCTCGGTCGAGGCGCTGCTGCTCGGCCTGATCGGGGCGCTGGTCGGCGTGGTGCTCGGCGCCGTGTTCGGCTGGGCCGCGGTACGGGCGATGCTGCCGGGGGCGGTCTTCTCCGCGCCGCTCGGGCAGATCGCGCTGTTCGTGGTGCTCTCGGGGCTGGCGGGCGTGCTGGCCGCCGTGGTGCCGGCCCGGCGGGCGGCCAGGGCGTCGATCGTCGGCTCGCTGGCTACCGGTTAATCCCTGATAAAAGCGAATAAAAGCGAAAAATCAGGATAGAGGGTACGCGCAGGGGCTGCGCGGCCTCATGGGACAGGTGTCGTGGGGGACGCCGAGGCCGCGCGGCCACGAACGTGCCCGCAGGTCCGGCGTCCTATGGGGGCGGCCACGGACATGCCGGGCGCCTTCCGGGGCGACGGCCAGGTACGTGCCGGCAGGCGGGCCCCCTAGGGGGGAGGCCACGTGCGCGACGACAGGTCGGGCGCCCTATGGGGGCGGCGCCCGGCCTTCCGTGCGTCATGCGGTCAGCGCGGGGTGCGGCCGGGCCAGAGCTCGGCGACGGTCTCCGGATCCAGCAGCGGCCGCACCACGACCTCCCCGGACGACTTGTCGATCACGATGCACGCCCCGCCGATCGTGTCCGGCAGGGTGGTGGGGTCGTCGGGGTCGAGCTCCCGGATCCAGGCGACGTACCCGTCGTGGAAGCCGTACAGGCCTACCGACAGCGGCTCGTCCGGCGGGCGCGTCCCGTTGACGTACTCCTCCGCCAGCGCCCTGGCCTGGTCCATGTTCATCGCGGCCGCCCCTGCCGGTCGAGGATCATGCAGAACACCCCCGTCACCGTCGCGTACGGCGGCTCGACCGACATGTGCCCGCGCTGGGCGTCGATCCAGATCACCTCGCTGCCGGAGTTGACCGCGTTCCAGACGTGCGACCCGCCGCCCGGCCAGCGCACCACGATGACCGCGCTCGCGCCGTGCCCGGCCTCCAGCAGCCGCCGGGCGATCATGGGATAGGCGTGCCGCCCCTGGCCCGCGTACTGGAACCGCTGGCCGGTCCACCGCTCGATCCGGGCCGCTCCGCCCCTCTCGCCGGTGAGCAGCGGCCGGCCGATCCCGTCGTACTCGGGGAGCCGGGGGGCGGCGGTGGCGGGCTCGCCGTGCCAGGTGGACAACACGGCCAGGGCGCAGTCGGCGGCGTTGGAGGCCCGGAAGGGGTCGTCCGCCGGGCCGCCGCCGTTGATCAGCCGGACCCAGGTGCCGCGCGGGTCGGGGAACCGGGCGCCGGGCTCCAGCGCCTGCCTCAGCTCCCGTTCCACCTGCGGGTCGGGCTGTGCCAGCCCGCCGGGCAGCCCGTACGGCCGGCTGTCGGCCAGCCTCGGCGGCCGCCGCTCGCCCTCGAACCAGTCGACGGCGGCACGGTTCCTCGCCCGGTCGATCCGGGCCTCCAGCGGGTGGCGTCCGTCCGCGCCGCGGACCCCGTCCCGTTCCCCGAACTCCAGCCGTCGCATCCCGCTGACCGCCGCCCCGAAACCGAGCGTCACCGCGCCCCCGGGTCTCTCCGGCCCACCGGCCGGGCCCCCTGGGAACTCCCTCGGCTCCCGAGCGTCCGGCCCGGCCCCAGGCGAGCTGCCCTTGTCCGGACGGACCTCACTCAGGCTCCCCTTGTCCGGACCTGCCGCACGCAGGCTCCCCTCGTCGGGACCGGACGCACGTAGGCTCTCCTTGTCGGGACCGGACGCACGTAGGCTCCCCTTGTCGGGACCGGACGCACGCAGGCCCCCCTCGTCCGAACCGGCCGCACGCAGATTCCCCTCGTCCGGACCGGACGCACGCAGGCTTCCCGTGTCCGGGGCCCGGAGGGTGCTCCCGCGTGCCGGGCCCGCTTGCGGGGCGGTTCCGTTCAGGCCGATCTCGCGCGGGGCGGCCTGCGTGAGCGCGGTTCCGTGCGGATCGCGGGCCGGGTGAGCCGTCGTGCGCGAGGCCTCCCGCTCCCGGAGCTGCCAGTCGTCGGGCGCGGCAGGACGCCCCTCAGGGGGGCCGGACGTGCCGGTGTGCGCCTTCGCGGCGTTCGGCACGTCGGCGATCGGCGTTTCTGCGGCGATCTGCCCGCCGGTCGCCGCGCCAACACCACCGCCGCCGCCACCGGCGTCGGAGCCGGAGCCGGAGCCGGAGCCGGAGCCGGAGCCGGAAGCGGAGCCGGGCGGCTCGGCGGGAGGCGGCGCCGGGCCGTCCGGCACGCCCGTCGGCGCCTTCCGGTCGATCGGCGGGCCGGGACGTACGTCCTCCCGTTCGTCCGGGAGGGCGGCGGCGAGGCGGTTGACGGTGTTCAGGCTGAACGTCAGGCCGTACGGCGTGTCGGTGCGGGCCGGGGCCGGGCGGGTGGCGAGACCGGTGAGCACGTCGAGAGCGGAGGCCACACCTGCGGCGGGGGCTGCGGCGGGCTGGGGGGATGGCTGGGAAGGGGCAGGGGCCCGCGTACGGAGGCCGGGCGGCGGCGGCTCCTCGTCGCGGACGCTGGAGGCGGCGGGCGTTAAGGGGGCCGAGCCCTCACGGGAGGAGGGCGCCTCGGTCGTGGCGGGCTCTTCGCCAGGGACGTCCTCGGCGGCGCGTTCGTAGTCGAGCCACCGGACCCCCTCCCCCACCACCGGGTTGTACTGCCCCTCCGGAAGGACCCCTCGGACGCTCGACTTGCGTTCGCGGACCACGTCCTGCCTCCTGTCCTGCTTGGACGACCGATCGTAGGGCCGCCGTCGCGTCCGAGAGGGGGAAGTGGGGAAGATTATCCGTCTGGGGGAACGGCTTTACCTGCGCAAACGTTCGCGAATCAGGCCACCTGGACGGTCACGGCCGGCCACCCGCTGGCGCCGTCGGGCGCGGGCGGCGCCTGCCGTTCGGTCTGGGTGCGACCCGCCGCGTCCGTGGCCCGCGCCTCGATCGTGTGCTCCCCGGGCGTGGCGTCCCAGTCGAGCGCCCACTGCCGCCAGGTGTCGGGCCCCGGCACGGCGGCCAGCCGCGCCTGCCGCCACTCGCCGCGATCGACCCGCACCTCGACGGCGTCCACGCCGGTGTGCTGGGCCCACGCCACCCCGGCGATGGTCGTGCGCCCGGCCTTCAGCGAGGCGCCGCTCTTCGGGACGTCGATGCGCGACTCGGTCTTGATCGGCCCCTTGGCGGCCCACCCGCGTGGCGTCCAGTACGCCTGGTCCCGGTCGAACCGGGTCACCTTCACGTCCACCACCCACTTGGTGGCCGACACGTACCCGTACAGGCCGGGCACGACCTGGCGCACGGGGAAACCGTGCTCGAACGGCAGCGCCTCGCCGTTCATGGCGACGGCGAAGAGGGCGTCGCGGCCGTCCATCACGACGTCCACGGGTGTGCCGCAGGTGAAGCCGTCGTCGGAGGTGGACAGCAGCATGTCGGCGCCCGGCTGGAGCCCGGCACGGCGCAGCAGGTCGGCCATGCGTACGCCCAGCCAGCGGGCGTTGCCGACGTACGGGCCGCCGACCTCGTTGGAGACGCAGGTGAGGGTGATGTCGGCCTCGGTGAGCGGCAGGTTCAGCAGCTCGGCGTAGGTGATCTCGACTGGTCTGTCCACCATGCCGTGGATGCGAAGCTTCCAGGCGCGCGGGTCCACCTGGGGGACGACGAGCGCCGTATCAACCCTATAGAAGTCCTGATTTTTCGTGATGAAGGAGGACAGGCCGGGGATGCGGAAGTCCGTACCGGCGGGCAGGGGCCGGGCGGGCGTCGCCGGCCTGGGCAGCGCCAGGTTCCCCCGCGTCGCGGCCAGCTCCCGCCGCCCGCCGAGCTGCCGGCCCAGCGCGGCCGACGCCCCCGCCACCACGATCCCGCCCGCCACCCCGGTGATCAGCCGCCGCCGGTCGAAGCCCCGTTCCCCCGCCCCGGCCCGCATCACAGCAGGCCGCTCCACAGCCCCCGCACCATCCGCACCGACCTCGGAGCCCGCCCCGCTGCCCCGGCCGGCACCGCCGACCTTGGAGCCCGCCCCGCTGCCCCCGCCGGCACCGCCGACCCCGGAAACCGTGCCCTCACCGCCGCCCCCAGGCGCCGCCTCGCCACCGGCCTCACCGGCCGCGAGCGTGCCGCCGGCCTCGGGGGCCTCCGGAGCCGCCACGGCCGTACCGCGACCGCCGCCCGCGCGCCGCAGCAGCCACCCCAGCGCCAGCCCCCCGCACAACACCCCGGCAACCGTGGGCAGCACGTCCGCCGCCCCCGCCCCCGGACGGGTGAGCACCGCGGCCACCCCCACCACCCCGAACAGGGCCAGCCCCGCGTACCCGTACGCGAGCCGCCGCCGCGCCAGCACCCCGATGACGGCCGCGATCCCGGCGAGCACCACGAGCACGCCCCCGACGAGGACGGTCTTGTCGTTCTCCCCGAACGTGTTGATCGCGAAGTCCTTCACCGGCGCCGGCGTCAGGTCGACGGCGGCGTCCCCCACCGCGACCACCGGGAAGGTCTCAGGACCGGCGAACCCGGCGACGAGCTGCGCGATCCCCAGCGCCAGCGCGCCCGCCGTGAGCCCCGCCAGGGCGCCGGCCCAGGCGGGCATGGTCTCGTTCTTCTGCACGGTACGACGTTACGTCGCCCGCGGTCAGCAGGTTCTTACGCGGTGGTTACGAGCCGACGATGTCGCGCACGATCGGCGCCAGCGCGCGGAAGGCGCGGCCCCGGTGGCTGATGGCGTCCTTCTCGTCGGGAGACAGCTCGGCGGTGGTGCGGTCGTGGCCGAGCGGGACCAGGATCGGGTCGTAGCCGAAGCCGTTGGTGCCCCGCGGGGTGGTGATCAGGTGGCCGGGCAGCGTGCCCTCCACCACCCGGTGCTCCCCGGACGGCAGCGCGAGCGCCGCGGCGCAGGCGAAGTGCGCCGACAGCTTCTCGGCGGGCACGTCGGAGAGCTGGGCGAGCAGCAGGTCGAGGTTGGCCTGGTCGTCGCCGTGGCGGCCGGACCAGCGGGCCGAGAAGACGCCGGGCATGCCGTTGAGCACGTCGACGCAGAGCCCGGAGTCGTCGGCCACGGCCGGCAGCCCGGAACCCTTGGCGACGGCGTGCGCCTTGAGCAGGGCGTTCTCCTCGAAGGTGACGCCGGTCTCGGCGACCTCGCCGATCTCGGGGAACTCCTCCAGGCCGACGATCTCGAACCCGGCGAGGATGCGCCGCAGCTCCGCGATCTTGCCCGGGTTGCGGGTGGCGAGCACGATCTTCATGCGCCCAGCGCCTCCTGCTGGATCAGGGTGAGCTCCTCGCACCCAGCGGCGGCCAGGTCGAGCAGCTGGTCGAGGGCCGCGCGGTCGAAGGGCACGCCCTCGGCGGTGCCCTGCACCTCGACGAAGGCGCCCTCGCCGGTCATCACGACGTTCATGTCGGTCTCGGCGGCGACGTCTTCGGTGTAGCACAGGTCGAGCATGGGGACCGAGCCGACGACCCCGACGGAGACGGCCGCGACCGAGCCGATCAGCGGGTCTCCGGGGCACATCTTGCGCGCCTTCATCCAGGCGACGGCGTCGGCCAGCGCTACATAGGCGCCGGTGATCGCGGCGGTCCTGGTGCCGCCGTCGGCCTGCAGAACGTCGCAGTCGAGCACAATGGAGTTTTCGCCCAGCGCCTTGTAATCGACGCACGCGCGAAGTGATCTTCCGATCAACCGGGAAATCTCGTGCGTGCGCCCGCCGATTTTGCCGCGGACCGATTCCCGATCATTACGGGTATTGGTCGCCCGCGGCAGCATCGCGTATTCGGCCGTGACCCAGCCCTGCCCGCTGCCCCTGCGCCAGCGCGGCACGCTGTCCTGCACCGACGCCGCGCACAGCACCCTCGTGCCGCCGAACTCGACGAGGACCGAACCCTCGGCATGCGCCAGCCACTGCCGGGTGATGGTGATGGGGCGTAGCTGGTCGGGGTTGCGGCCATCCTGTCGGGACATGCAGATCACCCTATCTCCGCGGCACGACACTCTTGACCAAATGTGTCCGACACATGGATCCTTACGCAATGACAACGGGGGTGTTGCGAAACCCTGACTTCCTCCGGTTCCTGACGTCGCACGTGGGGAACGAACTGGGAGCGAATATCTCGCGCGTGGCCCTCCCGCTGGTGGCGGTCGTCACGCTGCACGCGCAGCCGGCCCAGGTGGCTCTGCTGTCCGCGCTGCAGACCGCCGCGTTCCTCGTCCTCGGCCTGCCCGCGGGGGTGTGGGTCGACCGGATGCGCCGGCGCCGCGTGATGATGGTCACCGATCTGGCCAGGTTCGTGCTGCTGGCGAGCATTCCGCTGGCGGCGCAACTGGGCGTGCTGTCGATCGGGATGATGTTCGCGGTCGCCTTCCTGGCGGGTGCGGCGCAGGTGTTCAACGACGTCGCGGACCAGACGTACCTGCCCAGCCTGGTGAGCGCGCGGCAGCTCGGCGACGGCAACTCCAAGCTGGAGGTGGTGCGCTCCGGCGGCTTCCTGGCCGGGCCGGGCGTCGGCGGCCTGCTGGTGCAGCTCGTCGGCGCGCCGTTCACGATGCTCGCCACCGCGCTGGGCTCGCTGACGTCGGCGCTGTTCCTCAGCAGCATCAAGACCCCGGACAAGCCGCCGGCGACGGGCGAGCCCGAGCCGTTGCTGCGCGGCATCGGCGTGGGCCTGCGCTACGTGTGGCGCGACCGCCTGCTGCGCATGTTCGCCGCGTCCTCGGTGATGGCGAACCTGACGGTCGGCGCCGTGCTCGGCCTGTCGGTGTTGTTCCTGGCCGAGGAGGTGGGCCTGGCGCCGGCTCTCATCGGCGTGCTGCTCATGTCCGGCGGGTTCGGCGGCGTGGCCGCGGGCCTGCTCGGCGCGCTCCTGGCCAGGAAGGTCGGCACGGCCAGGATCACCTGGCTCTCCCTCACCGTGCCGGCGCCCTTCGCCCTGCTGCTGCCGATGACCCAGGCCGACTGGCGGGTGGCGTTCTTCGCCGTCACCTCGGTCGCGTTGTCGTGGAGCTCGACGCTGGGCACGGTCGGTCAGGTCACCTATCGGCAGACGACGGTCCCCGAGCAGCTGCTGGGCCGGGTCAACGCCTCGTTCCGGTCGTTGACGTGGGCCTCGGTCCCGCTGGGCGCGCTGCTCGGCGGGATCGTCGCCCAGCAGTTCGGCGTGCGGACGGCCTTGTGGGTGTTCATGATCGGCCGGGTCGTGTCGTTCGTGCCGCTGCTGTTCTCGCCGCTGCCCCGATTACGCGACTTCGACGACGCTCAGGCCAGGTCGTAGACCGCGCCGCTGCGGGCCAGCTCGATCGGCCCGGCGTAGCCGCCCCTCGACGCGTCCTGCAGCACTCTGGCGTTGTCGTTCCACGGCACCAGATGGGTGAGCACGAGCTTGCCCGCGTTGGCCTTGGCCGCGTGCTCGGCCGCCTGACGCCCGGTCAGGTGCAGGTCGGGCGGCAGGTCGGGCCCCTCGACGAACGAAGCCTCGCACAACAAGAGGTCGGCCCCCGCGGCCAGCTTGACCAGCTCCGCCGACTCCCCGGTGTCCCCCGAGTACGCCACGCAGACGTCGTCGCTGGCCACCCGGAACCCGTACGCCTCGACCGGATGGTTCACCAGGCCGGCGGTGACGATGAACGGCCCCACCTCGAACGAGCCGGGCGACAGCGGCGTGAAGTCGAAGGCGGTCTCCAGGCCGGGCTCGTCCGGCATCCCGTACGCGGCCGCGAGCCGGGCCGGCGCCCCCTCCGGCGCGTAGACCGGCACGGGCGGGTACGGCGCGTCGGGCCCGTACGTGCGGGCCACGTGGTAACCGCAGACGTCGAGGCAGTGGTCGGCGTGCAGATGGGACAGGCAGATGGCGTCCACGTCGTAGAGGCCGATGTGGCGCTGGAGCGCGCCGAGCGACCCGTTGCCGAGGTCGAGCAGCATCCTGAACCCCTCGGCCTCGACGAGGTAGCAGGACGCTGGGCTGTCGGGGCCGGGGTAGCTGCCCGAGCAGCCGACGATGGTCACCTTCATGTGGGCCTCCCGCTAAAGGTAGTACCCCCCACTGGCGCGACTTCGACCACGTCGATCTCCGGGCCCAGGAACCGCCTGCCGAGGCGGGCGAAGAGCTGGGAGTCGCCGGTGGCGCGGAAGCGGTGCCGGGGGGTGGCCTCGCCTCCCGCCGCCAGTCCGCGGTCGTGCAGGATCCGGTAGACGTCCTTGGCCGTCTCGTCGGCGCTGGAGACCAGCGTGACCCCGTCGCCGACGACGTAGGAGATCGCGCCGGTGAGCAGCGGGTAGTGGGTGCAGCCGAGGATGAGCGTGTCGCAGCCGGCCGCCCTGATCGGCTCCAGGTAGTCGCGCAGGACGTCGATGAGCTCCTTGCTCATCGTCTCCCCGCGCTCGACGTACTCCACCAGCCGGGGCGCGGCCACGCCGGTGAGCTGCACGTCGGGGGCCGCGGTGAAGGCGTCGTGGTAGGCCAGCGACGTGATGGTGGCCTGGGTGGCGATCACGCCGACCCGGCCGGTGCGGGTGGCGCGCACCGCGCGCCTGGTGGCGGGCTGGATCACCTCGACGACCGGCACGTCGTAGCGCTCGCGGGCGTCGCGCAGGACGGCGGCGCTGGCGCTGTTGCACGCGATGACGAGCATCTTGACGTCCTGCTCGACGAGGTGGTCCATCACCTCGAGGGCGTAGGCGCGCAGCTCCGCGATGGGTTTCGGCCCGTACGGCTGGCGGGCCGTGTCGGCCACGTAGGTGATCGACTCGTGGGGCAGCTGGTCGATGATCGCGCGCGCGACCGTCAGGCCGCCCACCCCGCTGTCGAAGATCCCAATACTCTCGTCCGGCACGTTCTAGAGGGTAGGCGACCTGCTCGATCAACACCGCGTAAGAATGCTCACACCTGATGAAGGCGCGACTGTCGTGTTGCTCACATCAGCCCCTGCCGACCCTGGCGAGCTGGCGCGACTGGGCCACGAGCCGGCCCGCGGAGTCCCAGACCTCGACCTCCTCGTCGAACCAGCCGTCCGAAATGAGCCGGCCGCTGCCGATCAGGGTGAGCCAGCCGGGGGCGGGCAGGGCGCGCAGGTGCCAGGTGAGCTCGACGGTGGGCGCCCAGCCGCGGGCGCCGGCGGAGAACACCACGGGCGGCAGCGCGTCCACGGCCAGGGCCAGCACGTACGGGTCGGCGTCCTGCGGCTCGGCCATCCTGAAGTACGCCCGCGACTCCGGCCGGCCCGTCGGCTCGCCGGCCAGCCAGGCGATGGTGGGCGGGTCGAAGCGCATGTCCATCTGGGCGTTGAGGGTCATGTTGTTCTCGGGCTTGGGGTCGGGCAGCTTGACGCACTCCTCGACGGACGGCATGACGACCGAGGGCGCGTCGGTGTAGACGGGGTCGGCGCCGGTCAGGGTGGCGGTGGTGATCAGGCTCTCGATCTGCGGCACGCCGTCCTGGACGAGGGTGGCCCTGGCGAAGGCGGCCGTGCGGCCCGACTTCAGCGGCTCGACCCGGACCTGGGCGGGGCCGGCGACCGGTGACTTGAGGAACTGCGAGGTGGTGCTCACCGGGTGCTCGAACGGCGAGGCGTCCACGGCGGCGCGCAGGACCACGGCCATCAGGTAGCCGCCGTTGAGCGGGCCGCCGATGGAGTATCCGGGGTCGAGGCACACGTCATAGGTGGTCTCGTCGACCCTGATCGCCTGTGTGGCCTCGTCGAACTTGGTCATCCCGCCCTGCCTTCACCGTACGGAACTATATTCTAGTAGTCCCCCCACTCTACGCGGGGCTGCCGCGTTCGCACCACGCCGTTCCCAGATCAGCGCGCCTACCTGCGGAAACACCATCCGGATGGGACAGTTCGATCATGGCAACTGTCACCGAACTCATCGGTCAGTCGGTGTGGGACTCCAACGGGATCTGGGTCGGTCACGTCGTCGACATCCGCGCCCACAAGCACAGGGGCGGGCTCCAGCAGAGCCAGACGGTCTACGGGCTGGTCGTCTCGGGACGGCGGGCGCCCGTCCTGCTCGGGCTCACCCGTGACCGCCAGGGCCGCTCCCCCTGGCTGTCCAAGACGCTGGCACGCACGGTGTACGCCGGGTGCACGTTCGTTCCCTGGGCCTGCGTGACGGACTGGACAGGCGGCGAAGTCCACCTCGATGTGCTGAAAAAAGAGCTGAACCGGGCCTAATCCCGACTTCAGCACATTGCAAGCGGCCATCTAGCAACATCAGCTACCTTCTCTGTGGTCAAAAGTCCACATTGTGAGTTGAGTGATGTCTGCGAATAATCCCCCACCTGGCCAGGATCCTGAGCGCACCACGGCGTACCGAGGAGGCTGGGACCAGCCGCAGGAGCAGCCGTACCAGCCGCAGCAGCCGTACCAGCAGCCCTATGGTCAGCAGGCCCCCCAGCCGGGGCAGGGGGCTTCGTACGGGCAGCCGGCTTACAGCCCTCAATCCGCCTACGGCCAGCAGCCCGCCTACGGCGCCCCGTACGGCGGCCAGGCCCAGCAGGGCTGGCAACAGCAACCACAGCAGCAGCAGCAGACCTGGCCGCCGCAGGACCCCTACGCCCAGCAGCACCAGCAGGGCTGGCAGCAGCAGGACCAGTACGCGCAGCAAGGTTGGCAGCAGCAGGGCCCCGAGGGATTCGGCCCGCCCCAACCGGCGAAGAAGGGCAGCCGCAAGGGCTGGCTGATCGCCGGCGCGGCGGCGCTCGCGGTGGTGCTGCTCGGCGGCGGCGCGGTGTGGGCCGTGGGCGCGATCGGCGGCGGCGGCACGCAGCCGAACGAGGTCCTGCCCGCCAACGCGATCGCCTACGCCCGCCTCGACCTCGACCCGGCCGCGAACCAGAAGCTGGCGCTGTTCCAGCTCGCCAGGAAGTTCACGGTCACCAAGGGCTCCTTCACCGGTGAGGACCCGCGCCAGGCCCTGTTCAACCTGGTCAACGAAACCGGCGAGAAGAAGGTCGACTTCGCCAAGGACGTGGACCCGTGGCTGGGCAGCAGGGTCGGCTTCGCCGCCGTGCCCTCCGGCCGGTCCGAGCCCGACTTCGCGGTCGCCGTGCAGGTCAAGGACGAGGCCCAGGCCAAGGCGGGCATCGCCAAGCTCATGAACGGCGACAAGTACGGCATCGCCTTCCGCGACGACTACGCGCTGCTGTCCTCGACCCAGGCGCTGGCCGACAAGTTCGCGAAGGGCGAGGCCACCCTCGCCGACAACAGCGAGTTCAACGACGACATGGGCGACGTCGGCGAGCAGGGCGTGTTGTCGTTCTGGGCGGACATGGGCGCGCTGGCCAAGCTCACCCCCATCCCCGCCGAGCAGGCCGCGAGCATCGAGCCCATCAAGGACGCCCGGTTCGCCGGCGCGCTGCGCTTCGACAGCGCCTACGTCGAGCTGGCCGGCCTGGTCAGGGGCGCCAAGGGCGTCACCGCGGACGACCTCCAGCCCGCCGCCCTGGGCACGCTGCCCGCCGGCACCGCCGGGGCCCTGTCGGTCTCCGGCCTGGACCAGATGATCACCAAGCAGTGGGCCCAGATCCAGAAGTCGGCCGCGGCCAGTGGCGGCGCCGAGGTCCAGCAGCTGCTCGACCAGGCCAAGACCAAGTTCGGCCTCGACCTGCCCGGCGACCTCGCCACGGTGCTCGGCAAGAACTTCACGGTCGCGGTGGACAGCCAGGGCCTGGACGGCGACCAGATCAAGGCGGGCGTGCGCGTGGTCACCGACCCGGCCAAGGCCCAGGCGGTCCTCGGCAAGATCGAGAAGGCGCTGGCGGACAGCGGGCAGCCCGCTCCGCAGCTCGCCAAGGTGCCCGGTGACGGCGTCTTCACGGCGGCGACGAGCGAGGAGTACGCCAAGAAGCTGGCCGAGGATGGCACGCTGGGCGACTCCGAGACGTTCCAGACCGCGATCCCCGACGCCGGCGAGGCCACCTTCGCGCTCTTCGTGGACCTCGACAAGGTCGAGCACCTGTACCTGCAGAGCATGGAGGGCGACGAGAAGGCCAACGTGCAGGTTCTGCGGGCCGTCGGGCTGAGCGGCAAGCAGAGCGCCACCGAGGCGGACTTCTCGCTGCGGGTGCTGTTCAACTGACCGTGAAAGAAGGGGGCGGCCGTTCCGGCCGCCCCCTTCGTCATGTCCTCAGGCCCAGAGCTGGCCTTCGAGGCGCTCTTCCGCCTCCTCCAGGGTGCCGTCGTAGGCGCCCGTGGACAGGTACTTCCAGCCGCCGTCGGCCACCACGAAGACGACGTCGGCCCGCTCGCCCGCCTTGACGGCCTTCGCGGCCACGCCCAGCGCGGCGTGCAGCGCGGCGCCGGTCGAGACGCCCGCGAAGATGCCCTCGGCGGCCAGCAGCTCGCGGGTGCGCCGCAGCGCGTCGGCCGAGCCGACGGAGAAGCGGGTGGTCAGCACCGACTCGTCGTACAGCTCGGGGATGAAGCCCTCGTCGACGTTGCGCAGGCCGTAGACCAGCTCGCCGTAGCGCGGCTCGGCGGCGACGATCTGCACGCCGGGCACCCGTTCCCGCAGGAACCGGCCGACGCCCATGAGCGTGCCCGTCGTGCCGAGCCCGGCCACGAAGTGGGTGACCGTGGGCAGGTCGGCCAGGATCTCCGGGCCGGTGGTCTCGTAGTGGGAGCGCCAGTTGGCCGGGTTTCCGTACTGGTAGAGCATCACCCAGGACGGGTTCTCCGCGGCCAGGCCCTTGGCCACGCGCACGGCCTCGTTGGAGCCGCCCGCGGCGGGCGAGGAGATGATCTCCGCGCCCCACATGCGCAGGAGCTGACGGCGTTCCTCGGAGGTGTTCTCCGGCATCACGCAGACCAGCCGGTAGCCCTTGAGCCTGGCCGACATCGCCAGCGAGATGCCGGTGTTGCCGCTGGTGGGCTCCAGGATCGTGCAGCCGGGCGTGAGCAGGCCGTCCTTCTCGGCCTGCTCGATCATCCACAGCGCGGGCCGGTCCTTGATCGACCCGGTCGGGTTGCGGTCTTCAAGCTTGGCCCAGACGCGCACCTCGGGCGAGGGCGACAGCCGGGGCAGCCCGACGAGCGGCGTGCGCCCGACCGAGTCGATCAGCGAGTCGAACCGCATGTCACCCGCCGGCGACGGCGGGCAGCACGGTCACGGTGTCGCCGTCGGACACCGGGGTGCCGAGGCCGCCGAGGAAGCGCACGTCTTCGTCGTTGAGGTAGACGTTGACGAAGCGGCGCAGGCTGCCCTGGTCGACCAGGCGGTCCTTGATGCCGGGGTGGCGCGACTCAAGGTTGCTGATCAGCTCGTCGAGGGTGGCGCCCTCGGCGTCGACGGCCTTGGCGCCGTCGGTGTAGTTGCGCAGGATGGTGGGAATGCGAACCTCGATGGCCATCGCGGTCATTCTCCTCTTATCTGGTCGTCGTCCCATCGGCGGCAACACCGATGGCTTGGTACGGATTCCAGATCAGCGACAGTCGTAGACGACGACGGCCGGGGTGTGCGCGAAGAGGTAGCTCTGCACCGGCCGGACCATCATGGGAGGAATCTTACCTCTTCCTCCTCGATCACTCCGTCGAGGATCCGGTAGGAGCGGAACTCGACCTCGTTCTCGTCCCTGGTCGAGACCAGGACGTAGTGGGCCTGCGGCTCGGAGGCGTAGGACACGTCGGTGCGCGACGGGTACGCCTCGGTGGCGGTGTGGGAGTGGTAGATCACGACGGGCTCCTCGTCGCGGTCGTCCATCTCCCGCCAGACGCGCAGTTGCTCCATGGAGTCGAACCGGTAGAAGGTGGGCGAACGCTCCGCGTTCTCCATCGGGACGAACCGCTCGGGCACGCCGTTGCGGCCGGCGATCACCCCGCACGCCTCGTCGGGATGGTCCGCCCGGGCGTGCGCGACGATCTTGTCCACCAGTTCCTGCGAGATCGTGAGCATGCCCGGAAGCTACCAGAGGGCGCGGACCAGGCTGTCTTGGAGGTAGGTCAGCCAGTCGTAGGTGACGTAGGCCGGATAGCGGGGGTCGTCCTCGGACATCATGGCGATCTCGTCGTGGATCTCCTCGGTCACGTCGAGCTTGGTGCCGAGCGTCAGACGCACGTCGTTGAGCGAGCGCAGCCACGCCTGGGCCTGCTCGGGCGTCAGCTCGGCGCCGCCCGGCCGGGCGGTGTCCAGGACGGTCTGGGCGTCGGCGCGCTTGCCGTCGCGCAGCGTGGCCTCGGTGTAGCGGCGGAACTCCGAGGCCTCCTGCTCGTCCTCGTAGGCCGAGGGGAACAGCCGGGCCAGCACCGGATCGGTGGGCGCCTGGGCCGCCCCGATGCCGAGCGCCCGCTCCAGCGGATCGTCGCTGGTCTCCCCCGGCGCGACCAGGCCGAGCAGCATCGAGACGAGCGAGCGCAGCAGCGAGACCTCCGCGGACTCGAACTGCGCGATGACCGAGCCGTCGCGCCCGGCCGAGAACCCCGAACTCACCGCCGCCGCCTCACTTGACCGAATCCGGCTGGACCGTCGCCCACAGGCCGTAGGAGTGAAGAATCTGCACATCGCGTTCCATCTCTTCGCGCGTGCCACTGGACACGACCGCCTTGCCCTTTTGGTGGACGTCCAGCATCAGTCTCTCCGCCTTCTCCTTGGTGTAGCCGAAGACGGTTTGGAAGACATAGGTCACGTAGGACATGAGGTTGACCGGGTCGTTCCAGACGATGGTCACCCATGGCAGATCGGGCCGGACGTCCGATGACGGACGCTCGACGGTGATTGGAGCGGTGCTACCCACATCCCCGAGTCTGCCCTATCTGGGTCGTAGTCTTCGAGTCGTGAGAATGACCATGAGCACTGCGTTGCTCACAGATCACTATGAGCTGACGATGCTCCAGGCGGCGCTGCGCAGCGGCGCGGCGCACCGGCGCGCGGTCTTCGAGGTGTTCGCCAGGCACCTGCCGGGCGGCCGCCGGTACGGGGTCGTGGCCGGCACCGGACGCGTCCTGGACGAGCTCGAACGCTTCCGTTTCGGTGACGAAGAACTCACCTTTCTCCGCGAGCAGGAGGTGGTCGACGAATCGACTCTGGCGTTTCTCGCCGATTACCGGTTTTCCGGGAACGTCTACGGCTACCGCGAGGGCGACCTGTACTTCCCCGCCTCCCCGATCATGATCGTCGAGGGCACCTTCGCCGAGGCCGTGCTGCTGGAGACGCTGACGCTGTCGATACTCAACCACGACTGCGCCATCGCCTCGGCCGCCTCCCGCATGACCAACGCCGCCGGCAACCGCCCGCTCATCGAGATGGGCTCGCGCCGCACGCACGAGTACGCCGCCGTCGCCGCCGCCCGCGCCGCCTACATCGCCGGGTTCGCCTCCACCTCCAACCTCATGGCCGGCCACGTGTACGGCGTCCCCACGGCGGGCACGGCCGCGCACGCCTTCACCCTGCTGCACGACTCCGAGCGGGACGCGTTCGAGGCCCAGATCGCCTCCCTCGGCGTGGGCACGACGCTGCTGGTGGACACCTACGACGTGGCGCAGGCGGTGCGCACGGCGGTCGAGCTGGCCGGCAACAAGCTGGGCGCGGTCCGCATCGACTCCGGCGACCTGGCCGCCGCCGCGCAGGAGGTGCGCGAGCTGCTCGACTCGCTCGGCGCCTTCGACACCCGCATCGTGGTCACCTCCGACCTCGACGAGTACGCCATCGCCGCGCTCGCCGCCGCCCCGGTGGACGGCTACGGCGTGGGCACCTCCCTGGTGACCGGGTCCGGCGTGCCCACGGCGGCCCTGGTGTACAAGCTGGTGGCGCGGGAGACGGGGGCGGGCCGCCTGGAGGCCGTGGCCAAGCGGTCGGTGGGCAAGCCGTCGCGCGGGGGGCGCAAGGAGGCGTACCGGCTGCTGGACGACGCCGGGCACGTCGAGACCGAGCTCATCACGACCGGCGGCGTCGTCCCCGACGGCGGCATCCCCCTGCTGCACGAGCTGGTGCGCGACGGCGAGGTCGTCGGCCGGGAGCCCCTGTCGGCCGCCCGTGACCGCCACGCCGCGGCCGTCGCGCTGCTCCCCCAGGAGGCGCTGCACCTCGGGAGGGGGTACGCGGCGATCCCCACGGAGTTCGTCTGACGTATCGTGCTCTTATGGGCACCGCGTTGATCATCGTCGATGTGCAGAACGACTTCTGCGAGGGTGGCAGCCTGGCCGTGGCAGGCGGCTCGGAGGTGGCCGCCGCGATCACCCGCCATCTCGGCGAGCACGGCTACGACCACGTCGTGGCCACCCGTGACCACCACGTCGACCCCGGCACCCACTTCTCGGACACCCCCGACTACGTCACGTCCTGGCCCGCCCACTGCGTGGCCGGCACCCCCGGCGCCGACTTCCACCCCTCCTTCGACGTGTCGGAGGTGGAGGAGGTCTTCAGCAAGGGCGCCCACGCGGCGGCCTACAGCGGCTTCGAGGGCGCCTCGGGCGACGGCGCGCCGCTGGCCGACTGGCTGCGCGAGCGCGGGGTGACCGAGGTCGACGTGGTGGGCATCGCCACCGACCACTGCGTGCGCGCGACGGCGCTCGACGCGGCGGCCAACGGCCTGGCCGTGCGGGTGCTGCTCGACCTCACCGCGGGCGTCTCCCCGGCCACCACGCAGTCGGCCATGGCCCAGATGGAGGCCGCGGGCGTCACGCTGGAGGGCACGCCCAAGGCGGGCTGACCGGCCCCGCCCGGGACGACCCGGGGATGCGCACGACCGGACCTGATCACGGATGGTACACAGTGCGCAACCCTGCGGTCATGTGATATTCAAGGATGACCTAACCTCTCCGCAGTCGAAGTAGTACGTAGAGTCATATCTCTTCATCCTGTGCGAGGTTCCTCATGCTTGCCATCTCCCTGGGCGTGGCCTGGCTGCTGCTCGCCCCTCTCGCCTTCTGGGTGCTCGTCAAGGGCCGTCCGGGGGCGCGGGTGGGGGCGGTCGTGACGCTGGCGTTGCTGGAGGTCGCGACGGTCGCGATGGGCGACGTGCCCTCCGGTCGCGGCCCCGCCGTCGTGGCCCACGACATGCCGCCGGTGCCCGCGCTGCCCGCCTGCGACGAGCGCACCCCGATCCCCCAGTGGGCCAGGGTGGGCCGGCAGCTCGTGCTGTCGTGGTCGGCGGCGCCGCGCGAGTGCGCGACGGCCAAGGTGATCGCCCGTCCCGAGGGCCGCCGGCTGCTGGTGTGGGTGCACGAGGGTCCGCTGAGCGGCGACCATCAGGGCGTGCGCACCCTTCCCGTCCGCGTCAAGGACGGCCAGGCCGCGCTGACCGTCCCGCTGCCGGGCAAGGAGCGCTACATCCCGGTGGACGGCCGCTCCGGCAGGAGGATCCCGGCCCCCGCCGGCCTCTAGAGCGCCCTAGAGGGTCGCCACGGCCAGCCGCAGGGCGTCGTCGAACCGGGCGAACACCTCGAACGCGTGCCGCAGCCCCGTGATCGACAACACCCGCGCCATCACCCCGTGCACCCCCGCGAGCAGCAGCCTGGTGCCCCTCGACTCGCACCGCTGCATGACCTCGACGAGCTCGTTCATGCCCATCGAGTCGCAGAAGGCGACCGCGCCGAGGTCGAGGATCAGGAACGGCTCGGCCGGAAGCTCCCACACGCGCCGCAGGTGCTCGCGCAGGATCGGGATCGCGTGGACGTCGAGCTCGCCTTCGAGCCGGATGATGACGGCGTTTCGGGAGAGGCCGGAAGCGACGGTGAGGGTCGGCCTGCCGGGGGCCTCAGACGACATGGGCGAGATCCTTCTTGTGTCCCAAGACGGCCAAGAGGGTTGTTGCCGTTCTGGCCGGCCTTCTAACGGAAGGTCACTGCTCTGTGTCCAAATGTGCAGGGTCCCCTGCCTGACCCGCGCCGGGCCCCTTCGCCGGTTCGCGGGGAACCGGCGAAGGGGGCGCGGCTAGCGCCGCTGGGTGGCCCAGCGGCGGATGGCGTCGATGCGCTCCTGGATCTGCTCGGCCGTGGCCTGCGCGATCGGCGGGCCGCCGCACGTGCGGCGCAGCTCGGCGTGGATGACGCCGTGGGGCTGGCCCGTGCGGTGGTTCCAGGCGCCGACCAGGCCGTTGAGCTCGCGCCTGAGCTCGGCGATCTGCTCGTGCGGGGCGAGCGTCTCCTTGGGCTGCTCGGCCGGCCCCTGCTTGCGCCTGGCGGCCTGCTGGTCGGACTGGCGCTTGCGGAGCAGGGTGGCCACCTGGTCGGGCTCCAGGAGGCCGGGCAGGCCGAGGAAGTCCTCCTCCTCGGCCGAGCCGATCTCCGCGCCGGTGCCGAACTCGCCGCCGTCGAAGAGCACGCGGTCGAAGGTGGCCGAGGTCTCCATCGTCTCGAACGGCAGCTCGTCGCCCAGGACGTCGGGGTTGTCCTTCTGCCGGTTGGCCTGCTCCAGCAGGCTGTCGTCGAGGCCGTCCTCCGGGGGCTTCTTGTTGAGCACGTGGTCGCGCTCGACCTCCATCTCGTTGGCCAGCCCCATGAGGGTGGGCACCGAGGGGAGGAAGACCGAGGCGGTCTCGCCGCGCTTGCGGGCGCGCACGAACCGGCCCACGGCCTGGGCGAAGAAGAGCGGGGTGGAGGTCGAGGTGGCGTAGACGCCCACGCACAGGCGCGGGATGTCGACCCCCTCGGAGACCATGCGGACGGCCACCAGCCACCGGTCGTGGGAGGCGGCGAACTGCTTGATCTTCTTGGACGCCCCCGGGTCGTCGGACAGGACCACCGTCGCGCCCTCGCCGGTGATGTTGCGCAGGTGGCGGGCGTAGGCGCGGGCGGTCTCGTGGTCGGTGGCGATCACCAGGCCGCCCGCGTCGGGCACGCCCCGGCGGACCTCGGTCAGGCGGCGGTCGGCGGCCTGCATGACCTGGCGGATCCAGTCGCCCTTGGGGTCGAGCGCGGCCCGCCACGCCTGGGACAGCTGATCCTTGGTGAGCGGGGTGCCGAGCGTCGCGGCGATCTCGTCGCCCGCGCGGGTGCGCCACTTCATCTCGCCCGAGTAGGCCAGGAAGATCACCGGACGGACGACGCCGTCGTCGAGCGCGGGGCCGTAGCCGTAGGAGAAGTCGGAGACGCTGCGCTTGACGCCCTCGGCGTCCTCCTCGTAGCCGACGAACGGGATCGGGTTGTCGTCGGACCTGAACGGCGTGCCGGTGAGCTGGAGCCGGCGGGTGGCGGGCTCGAACGCCTCGCGCACGCCGTCGCCCCACGACTTGGCGTCGCCCGCGTGGTGGATCTCGTCGAAGATGACCAGCGTCTTGCGGGCCTCGGTGCGCGCGCGGTGGAGCGCGGGGTGCATCGCGACCTGCGCGTAGGTCACCGCCACCCCGGTGTAGTCGCGCGAGGTGGTGCCCTGGCTGTTCTTGAACTCCGGGTCGATGCCGATGCCGACCCGGGCGGCGGCGTCGGCCCACTGGCGCTTGAGGTGCTCGGTGGGCGTGACGATGGTGACGGCCCTGATCACCCCGTTGGCCAGCAGCTCGCTGGCGATGCGCAGGGCGTAGGTCGTCTTGCCCGCGCCGGGGGTGGCCACGGTGAGGAAGTCACGCGGCTCGCGCCTGAAGTACAGGTCGAACGCCTGCTGCTGCCAGGCGCGCAGCTTGGGCGCGGTGCCCCACGCGGCGCGGTCTGGATAGGAAGGCGAAAGGTGGGACGCGGCGAAGGTGCTCACCGCATCACCTCTGGGGTTCGTGTGCTTCGCTCTCTCACAGTGACCCAAGAGTAATCGGGCTCACCGACAAGACGTGCCGTGCACCGAGGATTCTGGCCAAGGTCTTCCCTACGTGCTATGTGGCTTATCTGAAGCTCGTCATCACCGCGTCGAGCGCCTGTCTGCCGGTGGCCGCCTCGGGCTGGAGCAGGCCGACGAGCAGCACGGCGCGGCCCGCGCGAGTGAGAAGCATCACGCGCAGGAACGCGGGCCGGTTGACGACGTCCTGGTACTCGGCGCGCAGGGCACGGGTGTGTCCCTGCGGGATGTCGCGGTCGTCGACGACCGTGACCTTGTCGCCCTTGAGCAGCAGCCTGGAGTACAGCTCGGCGGCCTCCCCCGCGGCCTTCCTGGCGTTCGGCACGGGCTCGGCGACCCGCCTGGCCATGACCAGAGCGCCGTTGCCGTCCCTGGCGACCGAGGTGAAGCCGGTGACGGGCGGGACCGCCCCGGCGCTCCAGCCGGGCGGCAGCCGCAGCGTCACGCCGGCCACGGCGTCGCTCAGCCGGTCGGGCGCCGGCGGCGGCGCGCCGAGCCGGGACGCCACCGCGCTCACCCCGGCGACCAGCCCCGCCGCCGCCACCAGGGCGACCAGGACGCCCGCCGGACGCCGTCCGCGCCGCGGCGCCTGCTCCAGCGGCCCGGGGTCGGCGGGGGTGCCGTAGAGGCGGGCCGAGGGCGGCAGCGGCTCGGAGGGGGTGGCGTGGCGGCGGGCCGAGGGCGGCAGCGGATCGGCGGCCGGCGGGACGGGCGGGACGGTCCTGCGGATCCGCGGGTTCCACGCCGGCCGCTCGTACGGGTCGCGCCCCCGGCGCGGCGGCCAGGGGGCCTCCTCGTCGTCGGCGCTGCCGTCGTCGAGGTCGTCGTCGCTGTCGGAGTCGTCCGGGAAGTCCGCGTCCTGGGGAGGAGTGCGGCGGTGCCGGGGCCCGGAAGCGGGGGGCCAGACCCGGTGATCATCGTCCATGACACCTCCTCGTCCCGTTGTCCTATCACTCCTCGGGACGAAGATCTGGCGATCCGTGATCGTTGTGGCGGGAGGGGCAGAATCACACGATCAGCGGGTGCGGGCGGCCAGGAACGTGGCGGCCAGCCCGATGAGCGCCATGAGGATCGAGATCACCACGAACCCGGTGGCGATCTGCCCGGAGCCGTGCCCGATGAAGTTGATCACCGCGCCGCCCAGGCCCACGGTCAGGGCCGAGCCCAGCATGTCGGTGACCGACAGCGCGGCGGAGTTGGCGCCCTGCTCGCTGACCGGCGACTGCCTGAGCGCGGTGACGCTGACCGTGGTCATGCCGAGGCCCATGCCGAACCCGGCCGCGATCCAGGCCGGCACCGCGATCCAGCCGCTCACCGCGGGCAGCGCCGCGAACAGCGCGATCACGATCCCGGCCGTGACGCACACCGCCCCGAGCCTGATCCGCCGGTGCGGCTCGGCGGTCCGCCTGCTCTGCAGGAACGAGCCCGCCGACCAGCCGAGCGCGCCCGTGGTCAGCGCGATCCCGGCGGCCCTGGCGTCGAAGAGCTTGACCGACGTGAGCACCAGCGGGATGAAGGAGTTCACCCCGAAGAAGGCGGCCGAGAAGAACCCGCGCAGCAGCACGGTCGTGGGCAGACCGCGGCCGAACCGCAGCGCGCCCGGCGGCAGCAGCCGGTAGAGGCCGTAGACGAGGAAGCCCAGCCCGCCGAGCGTGGCGGCCGTGCCGATCACCGGCTGCTTGTGCAGCTCGTCCACGCCCCACAGCAGCACGCCCGCGCCGCCGGCGGCGGAGGTGGCGGCCAGCGTCATCGCCAGCGGCTGCGAACGCGGCCCGCGCGGGCTCTCGTCGGCCTCCCCCGGCGAGGCCATCCGGAGCGCGGGGACGAGCATCACCAGCGCGGGCACCACCAGCGGGATGATCCCGTAGAAGACGAAACGCCAGCCCCACTCCTTCGCGACGGCCCCCGCCACGGCCGGCCCGACCATCGAGGGCACGACCCAGGCGGCCGACAGCGCCGCGAAGACCTTGGGCCGCACGACCGCCGGGTAGACCCGCGCGATCATCACGTACAGCGCCACGATCGAGCAACCGGCCCCCAGCCCCTGGACGGCCCGCGCCACCAGAAACAGCTCCTTGGCGCCGGCCGCGCCGGCCAGCGCCATCCCGGCGACGAACAGCACCACCCCGACGAGGAACGGCAGCGGGTAGCCGCGCCGGTCCGACCAGAGCCCGGCGACCACGTTGGCGAACAGGCTGGCGATGAGGAAGGCCGAGAAGCTGATGCCGTAGAGGTTGAGCGCGTCGAGGTCCTGCGAGACCGCCGGCATGACGACGCCGACCGACATGCCCTCGAAGGCGATCAGGGTGACCACCAGAAGGATCCCCAAGGTGGCGGTGCGGTACTGGGGGCCGAGGATCGGAGGTGAGGTGTCGGGAGCGTCAACTGCCTTCGGTGCTGTCACCTGCACATCGTAATTGGCCCCAAACTACGCATCCGCGCTGCGTCGGTAGGCCGTCCACATCTCGTGCATGCGGTCGGCCTGGCCGCGGGTGAACTCCGACATGCAGCGGTCGTGGGTGTAGTCCATGTAGTTGCGCATCGGGTCCGAGCCGGCGTGGGGGCAGGTGTCCTTGCCCTCGGGGCAGCCCTCGGTCGCGCGGGCCTCGGGGGCGGTGTCGGCGATGCCGTCGCCGGGCTCGTCGCAGCCGTTCTCGAAGGTGTGGAACAGGCCGAGCCAGTGGCCGATCTCGTGGACGCCGGTGTAGCCCTTGTCGTAGTTGGTCATCGGGCCGCCGGGCAGGCTGCGCCAGTCGATCACGACGCCGTCGAGGGCGGGGGCGCCGGCGTACCAGTAGGGGTAGCTGGCGAAGCCCAGCATGAGCTCGCTGAGCTGGGCGATGTAGAGGTTGAGCGTCTGGGCGCCGCCCTGGTGCAGGCGGGTCTTCATGTCCTTCTCGGCGCCGACGGGGTCGGTGAACCAGCCGGCGTTCTCCTTGACGGAGACGGACTCCAGCCTGAAGCGCACGCCGGTGTCGACGCCTCCGTTGCGGCCGGCGTAGGCGGCGTTGAGCACGTCGATCTGGGCCTTGACCGCCTGCTCGGAGACCTTGCGGCGGCCGTCGGTGAGGACGACCACCCGGGTCGGCACGGTGATGCGCGCGGGCACGGTCACCCCGCGCAGCCGGACCTTCAGCTCGGCCATGACCTTGGCGACGTCCTCGGGGAGCGGCGAGCGCGGGCCGGTCGCCCTCGGCTCGCCCGGGGACAGGCCAGGTGTCGAATCAGGGGCCGGGCGCGCGGTCAGGCCCAGGGCCGGGCGCGCGGTCAGACGCGGGGCCGGACGCTCGGTCAGGCGCGCGGCCGACGACGGGCAGCGCGACGTCGGCGTGGCGTCGAGCGGGGGCGGCGGGACGAGCCCGGCCGCCAGCAGGCATGCCAACGAGACGGCGGTCGCGCGCCGGGCCATGCAATCCCCCCGTGACGGTATGGGCTGGTCAGATTACCGACCGTAGCCTTACCCGAGGGGATTGGGCTTCAGCAACACTCACTGCTTCTTGTCGTCGCCCCCGTCGCCGCCCGACGGGAGACCTTCGTAGATCTCCTTGCACTCCGGGCAGACCGGGTATTTCTTCGGGTCCCGGCTGGGCACCCAGATCTTGCCGCACAGGGCGCGGATGGGTGTGCCCGTCACCATGCTCTCGGTGATCTTGTGCTTGTCCGCGTAGTGGGCGAAGCGCTCGTGGTCGCCGTCACCGTGCGAGGTGCGCGGCGTGGTCTCCTGCTCTGGGAGGATCTTCGTGCTCACCCCATCGAGTTTATGCCCGCCGGCGAGCGGTCCCGCGTTCCGCGCCGGCGTGGCAGGGCGGCGAGCCCGGGGAGCCAGCCGAGCACGATTCCCCAGATCAGCCCCACGGCCAGGCCGCCGCCGAGATAGCCCAGATAGGCGCCGATCCCGGCCTGCGCGACCGTGGCGAGCAGCGCCGCGCGCAGCAAATTCACCGCGACCGCGGCGACGAGGAACCTGCCCCAGGTGCGCCAGAAGCCGCCGCGCGTGGCCGCGACCGCGCCGACCAGGGCGAGCGCCAGGACCGTGTCGGCGAGCGTGAGCAGCCACGTCGTCTCGCCGAGGGGGACGACGCGCAGGCCCGGCAGCGCGTACGGGGCCCCGACCGCGGACGGCACGGCCAGGTAGCCGACCCTCGTGACCAGGGTCGCGCCGAACAGACCGAACCCCAGGACGATCAAGAAGGCGACGATCGCCGGCAGGCTATTGCGAACAAGGCTCATGTTCGGCAGGCTAGCCGCGTCCATGATTCTGATGGAAGACCCCATTTCCCGGCATCCGCGGAGATCAGATGAAGCGTGCCAGGTTGCTCGCGACGGCAGCCGTGCTCGTCCTGCTGGCCGGAGGCGCCGTCGCCGCCGCGACCAGGGACGCTCCCCCCTCCACGCCCCGCTACGTCACCGACGACCGGGGACGGGCGCTGATCCTGCACGGCTTCAACACGGCGGGCAGCGCCAAGGGCGCCCCCGACGCCCTGCCCGAGCTGACCCCGGACGACATCGACCGCGAGTACCGGGACATGGGCACGAACTTCGTGCGGTTCCTCATCCAGTGGCGGGGCGTGGAGCCCTCCCCCGGCACCTATGACACGAAATATCTGGACAAGGTGGCTGAGCGGGTGCGGTGGTACTCCGACCGCGGCTACCAGGTCATGCTCGACATGCACCAGGACCTGTGGGGCAACGGCATCACCCCCACCGGCGTCGCCGGCAACGGCGCGCCCGGCTGGGCCACCCACACCGACGGCCTGCCGGTGGCCACCGACCACTTCACCTGGGAGATGTACTACCTGGAGCCCGGCGTCATCCGGGCCTTCGACCACTTCTGGAACACCACCGGCGAGCACCCCGAGCTGATGGACCACTACGCCAGGGCGTGGGCGGCGGTCGCGGCCCGCTTCAAGGACGTGCCGGGCGTCCTCGGGTACGACCTGATGAACGAGCCGTGGGGCGGCTCGGTCCAGGGCGCGGCGTTCGAGACCGGCCCCCTGGCGACCCTCTACCGCAAGAGCATCGACCGGATCAGGGCGGTCGACCAGGACAGCTGGATCTTCCTGGAGCCGCAGGCCGTGGGCGTCAACTGGGGGCTGCCGTCGTCGCTGCCGCACTTCGACGACCCGCGCGGCGGGCCGCCGCGCATCGCCTTCGCCCCGCACGTCTACCCGCTGCCGCTGGACCTCGGGGACGACTACGCCGCGGGCTCCAAGGAGTGGACCGACCGCACGCTGGGCTGGTGGCGTGACAACATCGCGCGGACGGCCGAGCGCATGAAGGCGCCCGTCCTGCTGGGCGAGTTCGGGCTGGACATGACCCGGCCCGGCGCGTCCGACCTGGTGCGGAAGGTCCAGGGGGTGAGCGACGAGGTGGGCACCGGCATGGCCTACTGGTCGCGGGACGCCGACGCGTGGGGGCCGTACGACGTGAAGGGCAAGGCCACCGCGTTGCCGGGCGCGTACGTCCGGGCGTACCCGAGGGCGATCGGCGGCGTGCCGGTCAGCGTCACCTACGGCGAGAACCGCCTCCAGGTGGTCTTCGACGCCAACGAGACCGGCCCGACCGAGATCTACCTGCCCGAGCGCGGCTTCCCGAACGGCGCCCGGGTGGACGGCGGCACCGCCGCCTGGAACGCCGCCCGGCGCATCCTGACGGTCACCACCAAGACCTCGGGCCGCGTCGTCCTGACCGTCACCCCCGCGTAGGCGGCTCCGGACGACCGTCACCCCCGCGCAGGCGGGCCCCGACGACCGTCACCCCCGCGCAGGCGGCCCCGGACAGCGGAACGGCCCTCGCCACGCAGGCGGAGGCCGTTCCGGCGGGACGCGGTCAGCCCATGTGGACCGGCGCGCCCTCGCTCTTCCGCCCGGCCTTGACGAACAGCGTCAGCAGGGCCGTCAGCACCGCGACACCGGTGCTGACCAGGAAGGCGAGGTGCATGCCGTCCATGAACGAGTGGTGCACGGCGTCGGTGACCACCTGCGGCAGCCCGGGAGGCGCCGCGCCGAACGCGGCGGCCTTCTCCAGCAGCGGGAGCTGCGCGGGCGGGATCGCCTGCGCCGCCGGGCCGAGGTAGCCGGGCAGGGTGTCGGCGATCTCGCCGGCCATCACGGCGCCCAGGATCGCGGTGCCGAGCGCGCCGCCGACCTGCATGGCCGACTGCTGCACGCCACCCGCGACGCCGCTCAGCTCGACCGGCGCGTTGCCCACGATGATCTCGGTCGCGCCGACGAACACCGGCGAGAGACCGAAGGCCAGCAGCACGAACGGCAGGCCGCTCTCGATGAACGAGGCGTCGATGCTGAGACGCGACATGAGGAACATCGAGCACGCGGTGATCAGCAGACCGGCGGCCATCGTGATCTTCGGCCCGAGCTTGCCGATCGCCATGCCGGCCAGCGGCGAGGCCACGATCATGCCCGCGCTCATCGGCAACATGCGCAGACCGGCCTCCAGCGGGGTCAGGCCGTGCACGCCCTGGAAGAAGAAGCCCAGGAAGAACATCGCGCCGAACATGGCGAACGCGACCATCATCATCAGCAGGGTGCCGATCGAGATCGAGGCGTTCTTGAACAGCGACAGCGGCACGAGCGGCTGCTTGGCCCTGCTCTGCCAGAAGATGAACCCGGCGATGAGCACCACGAACGCGCCGATGAAGGTCAGCGTCGTCGAGTCGCCCCAGCCCCACTCGGGGGCCTTGATGATCGTCCAGACCAGCGAGAACATCGCGCCGGACAGCAGCAGCACGCCGAGCCAGTCGATCCTGGCGAACGTCTGGACGCGGTTCTCCTTGATCAGGAAGATGCCCATGATCAGCGCGACGATGCCCACCGGGGCGTTGATGAAGAAGACCGACTCCCAGCTCACCTTCTCCACCAGCACGCCGCCCACGATCGGGCCGGCGGCGCTGGACAGGCCGATGATCGCACCCCAGGCCCCCATGGCCTGGTTCAGCTTCTCACCGGGGAAGGCGCCACGCAGCAGGGCCAGGGCGGCCGGCTGGAGCAGCGCGCCGAAGAGGCCCTGCAGCACCCGAAGGCCGATCAGCGCGCCGACCGGCGAAATGCCGGGAACGATGTCGGCCAGTTCCTGGCTGAGACCGATGCCGACCGAGGACAGAGCGAAGCCGGTCACGCCGATCAGGAAGACGCGCTTGTGCCCGAACAGGTCGCCGAGCTTGCCCGCCGTGATCAGGAACACCGCCAGCGCGAGCAGGTAACCGCTGGTCACCCACTGCAGGTCGGACAGCGACGCCTTCAACTCCACCTGGATGACGGGGTTGGCGATGCCCACCACCGTGCCGTCCAGCATCACCATGATGACGCCGAGGCTGACCGCCAGCAGCACCAGCCACGGGTTTCCGCCACCTGTCCCCGTCTTACCGAGGCCGGGCGACGACGGTTCGACGACCGCCTTCGCGTTAGCCATAAGGTCCCCCTCAGTCACATACCGCTCAACTGCGGCATAGGTCTCGTAAGCCTCAGGTAGGGTATGTCAGGCGATGACTTATGACAAACGATTTTAAAAAGACGCCGCATGACTTCTGGCACACTGTGACAGAAAGGTGGCGAAGGGGTGTCCGCTGTGGGTCTACGGGAACGCAAGAAGGAGAAGACGCGCCTCGCGCTCCTCGACGCGGCGCTCGACCTATTCCTCGAACAAGGGTATGAGTCCACCACGATCGAGCAGATAGCGGGGGTCGTCGAAGTCTCTCCCCGCACCTTCTTCCGCTACTTCACCAGCAAGGACCATCTCGTTCTGTGGTTCCACGACCACGGCGAGGAGATCCTGCTGGAGGAGTTCGCCGCTCGTCCGGCGGACGAGCCCCCGTTCACGTCGCTCATGCACGGCCTGCGGGCCATGGTGGACGACATGCAGGGGTCAACGCCGGAGGACACCGAGAGGTTCCTGAAGCTGCGGCAACTATTCGATAAATATCCACATCTGGTGGGACAGTCGGTGGCCCGTGGCGCCATGACGGAGGCCCGGCTGGCCGAGGCCGTCGCCGCCCGCAGGGGCGTCGCCCCCGAGGACGATCAGCTGACGTACCTGATCGTGGCATTCGCGATGTCCACCATGCGCATCGGCTTCGAGTGCCCCCGCAGGGAGACCACCATGCCGGAGATCGTCTCGCGCATCTCCGAGGCGGTCGCGCTGGCCGAGGCGTCGCTGCGGCCGGGCTGGGACACCCGCCCGGCGGCCTAGTTCATCGTGGGGTCGTCGGGGCAGGTCGCCACGAAGGCCAGCTCGCCCGGCTGGCGGCGCAGCACGTGCCGCCAGAGCGAGCCGGGGTCGCCGTGGAAGGTGTCGCCCGCCTCGGAGTCGACGACGTACCAGGCGCCTTCGGCGATCTCGCTCTCCAGCTGGCCGGAGGTCCAGCCGGCGTATCCGGCGAAGATCCGCATCTGCGCGATCTCGCCCTGGAGGATCTCGGGGGGCGCGTCGAGGTCGACCGTGCCCAGGCGGGAGACGGCCGGGGTGCCCGCGTGCAGCCTGCGCCAGCCGAGCGGCTCCTCCCCGCTCGGCACCGCCGCGAGGGCGAGGGCGCTGTCGGTCTGCACGGGGCCGCCCTCGAACAGCACCGGCGGCCCGGTCACCAGCGGGTCCCAGACCGGCAGCACCTGCGTGACCGAGATGTCGCTCGGCCGGTTGAGCACCACGCCGAGCGTGCCGCCGTCGTGGTCGTGTTCCAGGATCAGCACGACGCTACGCCGGAAGTTGGGGTCGTCGAGAAGCGGCGTCGCCACCAACAAACCGCCGACGTAGATCGCTTCCGCCATACCTCCATCATGAGGGGTGTGACGGGCTTCCGCTCCCCCGGCTCGGTCATGTTACTTTCTGTGCGCTTATGGGCACGATCTGTGGCAAAGATCACGCTTGCGGGGCTCGGGAGGAGCACATGCGCATCGGTACACGCCTCGTCCTGGCCGCCCTTCCCGTGGGGGCGGCCCTGCTGCTTCCGTCGTCCGCGCAGGCGTGGCCGCTGCCCGACCGCGGTGATCCGTTCACGATGACGACCGACCGGCTCGCGTGCGGGTCGGGGTCCGTACGGGTCACGCTGCGCAACCAGACGCCCCAGCTCGCCCGGTTCGACCTGCGGGTGGACGCGAGGAGCGTGGCGACCGGCTCGATCCCGGCCCGCAAGCAGGTGGTCAGGACGGTCCGCATCGACCGGGGCACCACCCGCGAGATCGAGGCGTTCTCGGTCACCGACACCCATCCCGACACGCTGATCGACTCTACCCGGGTGCGCAACGACTGCACCTGGGGGCGGGAGCGGCGGCACGGCCGCCTGCCGTACACCGGGCCGCCGTCCGACCTGTGGGGCAAGCTGGCCACGGCGGCCGGGCTCGTGGTGATGGGCGGGATCATGTGGTGGTACGGCTCCGTCTGGCCCCGTTCGGTGCCCGACGGCCCGCTGTGACCCCGCCCGTGACCCCGCCCGTGACCCCGCCCGTGACCCCGCCCGTGAGCCCGCCCGTGACCCCGCCCGTGCGGGAGGCCCCGTCGTGCCGCGTCAGGCCTCCCGCGCGACGAACGCGCCCGCCCGCGCCGCGGCCAGCGTGCGCAGCGCCGCGTCGCGGGCGACCGCCAGGTCCACCGGTTCCTTGGTGACCAGCAGGCGGTAGTAGAGCGGCGCGGAGATCGCCCGGATCACCTCCATGCCGTCGGTGCCCTCGGGCAGCTCACCCCGTTTCACCGCGAGGTCGACGACCTTGGCCCACTCCTCGATGCGCCGCAGGTAGAACGCCCGCAACGCCTGGACGGCCTGCGCGTCGGAGGTGCCCGCCGCGATCACCGCCTGGAACGTGGCCCCGAGCCGGTGGTCGGTGACCGCGCCCACGACGGCCACGGCGTTGGCCAGCAGGTCGCCCTCGATGGATCCCGTGTCGGCGTGCGGTGACGACTGCTCGGCCAGCTCGGTCATCAGGTCCGTCACCAGCCCGGCCCTGCTGCCCCAGCGCCGGTAGACCGTGGTCTTGCCCACGCCGGCCCTGGCCGCCACCTGGTCCATGGTCAGCCCATGGAAACCGTGCTCGACCAGCTCGTCCTGAGTGGCCTCCAGCACGGCCGCGCGCACGCGCGCGGTGCGGCCCCCTGGCCGCACAGTCCCCGCCAAACGGGACTCTTGTTCCATTAATGCCCCTCTCGTGCTATCGTCGTGCCGCATCTTAACGGAACTAGTGTCCCATTAGGGGGATGGCATGACCGTGCTCGCCGATCGGCCCCGATCCGATCGCATGACGTCCGCGCAGCGGCTGGTTCTGGTGCTCCTGCTGGGGTCCCAGTTCATGCTCGCCGTGGACTTCTCCATTCTGAACGTGGCGCTGCCGGTGATCGGTTCAGGTCTCGGCTTCGCGCTGTCCGACCTCCAGTGGGTGGCCACGGCGTTCGCGCTGGCCGCCGCCGGGTTCACGTTGCTGTTCGGCAGGGTCGCCGACCTGTTCGGGCGGCGCCGGCTGTTCCTGGCCGGCATGGTGCTGCTCGGCGTCTCCTCGCTGGCCGGCGGCCTGGCCGTCTCACCGGGCATGCTGCTGGTCGCCCGGGTCGCCCAGGGCTTGGCCACGGCCGTCGTCACGCCCGCCGGGCTCGCGCTGCTGACCACGTCGTTCCCCGAGGGGCCGCTGCGGGCCAGGGCGCTCGGCCTGAACGGCGCGCTGATGTCGGCCGGGTTCACCTCGGGCGCGATCCTGGGCGGGCTGCTGACCGAGCTGCTGAGCTGGCGGTGGGCGTTCTTCGTCAACGTGCCCGTCGCGCTGGCCGTGGTCGTCGCCGCGCCCGTGGTGCTGAAGGAGAGCCGTCCCGCCGAGCGGCCCAGGATGGACCTGCCCGGCGCGGTGACCGTGACCGCCGGCCTGCTCGCGCTGGTCTTCGGCCTGACCAGGGCCGGCGAGCACGGCTTCGCCGACGCCCTCGGCCTCGGCGCGCCGGCCGTCGGCGGCGCCCTGCTCGTCGCCTTCTGGTACGTCGAGCGCCGCGCCGCCGCGCCCCTGGTGCCCGTCTCGATCCTGGCCAGGCCCAACGTCACGTGGGGCAACCTGGCCGGGCTGATCGCCTTCGCCACGGAGACGTCCCTCGTCTTCCTCATGACCCTCTACCTGCAGAAGGTGCTCGGCTACTCGGCCCTGGCGACCGGGCTGGCGTTCGGGGTGCTGGGGCTCGGCACCGTGCTCGGCGGCGTGCTCGCGCCCCGGGTCCTCGGCCGGCTCGGCAGGGGCCGGGCGCTGGCGGCCGGGTTCGGGCTCCAGGCCGTCGCGACGGCGTCGCTGGCGCTGCTCGGCACCGGGCCCGGCTGGATCTGGCTGCTGCTGGCGGCCACGTTCGCGGGCGGGATCGGGAACATGGTGGCGATCGTCGGGTTCATGGTGACGGCCACGTCCGGCCTGCCGGACTCCGAGCAGGGCCTGGCCACCGGCCTGGCGACGATGACGCAGCAGGTCGGCATCACCATGGGCATCCCGGTCATGAGCGCCGTGGCCACGGCCGCGATGGGCACCGTGCTCCAGGGCGTGATCGTGGCGGTGCTCGTCAACGCCGCACTCACGGTCGGCGGAGTGCTGATTTCCCGCAAGCGTTCGGCAATGTCGAACTGATCTGCGCTAGGGTGGCCGCCGTGGGAGAGACGATTCAATCGGTGGAACGGGCGGCCGCGATCCTGCGGCTGCTCGCATCCGGCCCCCGCCAGCTCGGCGTGGCAGAGCTGGCCAGGGCGCTGGGCCTGCCCAAGGGCACGCTCCACGGCATCCTGCGCACGCTGGTCCGGGTCGGCTTCGTCGAGCAGGACGCCGCCACCGGCAAGTACCGGCTCGGGGCCACGCTGCTCCACCTGGGCAGCAGCTACCTCGACGTCAACGAGCTGCGCACCCGCTCGATCAACTGGGCCGACGCCCTGGCCGGGCGGAGCAGGGAGAGCGCCTGGATCGGCACCCTGCACGAGGGGCACGTGCTGGTGATCCACCACGTGTTCCGCCCCGACGACAGCATGCAGACCCTCCAGGTCGGCACCTACCTGCCGACGCACGCCAGCGCGCTGGGCAAGGTGCTGCTCGCCTACGACCCGTACGGGGAGTCGCTCGCGGCCCCGCCGCTGCCGGCCTACACCGACCGCACGCTGGTCGACGCCGCCAAGCTGGAGGAGGAGCTGGAGCAGGTCCGGGCCAGGGGGTGGGCGGCCGAGATGGAGGAGCTCACCGAGGGCGAGGTCGCCATCGCCGCCCCGATCAAGGACCCGCGCGGCCTCGTGGTGGGCGCCATCGGCATCCGGGGCGCGGTCGAACGCCTGACCGCCGACGGCGCCCTGACCATGGAGTTCGTCTCCTACGTCCGCGACGCCGCCCGCGCGATCACCCGCGATCTGGCCAGATGACCGGTTGAACAACACCGGGGCGAACACGTAACATCGCTCACATCGTTCGACAATGTCGAACCCCGACTCCCAAGCGAGGAACCTCGTGCCTCGACCGCACTACATCGCCGCCATCGACCAGGGCACCACGTCCAGCCGGTGCATCGTCTTCGACCAGGCCGGCAACATCGTCACCGTCGCCCAGCGCGAGCACCGCCAGATCTTCCCCAAGCCCGGCTGGGTCGAGCACGACGCCGATGAGATCTGGCAGTCGGTCCGGACCGTCATGGCCGAGGCCACCGAGGGGCTCGACATCGCCGCGCTGGGCATCACCAACCAGCGCGAGACCACCGTCCTGTGGGACCGGGAGACCGGGCGTCCCGTCTGCCCCGCGGTCGTGTGGCAGGACACCAGGACCGACGCGCTCACCCGCGCGCTCGCCGAGCACGAGGGGCTGTTCAAGGAGAAGGCCGGCCTGCCGCTGACCACGTACTTCTCCGGGCCGAAGATCCGCTGGCTGCTCGACGCGTACGGCCTGCACGAGCGGGCCGAGCGCGGCGAGGTGCTGTTCGGCACGATGGACAGCTGGCTGCTGTGGAACCTGACCGGCCGCCACCTGACCGACGTGACGAACGCCAGCCGCACGATGCTGATGAACATCCACACGCTGAGCTGGGACGACGACCTGCTCGCCGCCCTCGGCGTGCCGCGCGCGATGCTGCCGGAGATCCGCCCGTCCGCCGAGGTCTACGGCCACACCGCGGCCGGCGTGCCGGTGGCCTCCGCGCTCGGCGACCAGCAGGCCGCGCTGTTCGGCCAGACCTGCTTCGAGCCCGGCGAGACCAAGAGCACCTACGGCTCGGGCAGCTTCCTGCTGATGAACACCGGCCAGGAGCCCGTCGTCTCCCGGCACGGCCTGCTGACCACCGTCGGCTACCAGATCGGCGACGGCCCGGCCACGTACGCCCTGGAAGGCGCGATCGCCGTCACCGGCTCGCTGGTGCAGTGGCTGCGCGACAACCTGGGCCTGATCTCCAGCGCCGCCGAGATCGAGACGCTGGCCAAGACCGTCGACGACAACGGCGGCTGCTACTTCGTCCCGGCCTTCTCGGGGCTGTTCGCGCCCCACTGGCGTTCCGACGCCCGCGGCGTGATCGCCGGGCTGACCGGGTTCGTCACCAAGGGCCACATTGCGCGGGCCGTCCTGGAGGCCACCGCCTGGCAGACCCGCGAGGTCGTCGACGCGATGAACGCCGACTCCGGCCTCGACCTGACCACGCTGCGCGCCGACGGCGGCATGACCGCCGACAACCTGCTCATGCAGACGCTGGCCGACGTGCTGGCCGTCCCCGTGATCAGGCCGATGGTCGCCGAGACCACCGCGCTCGGCGCCGCGTACGCCGCCGGCCTGGCCACCGGCTACTGGCCCGACCTCGACAGCCTGCGCGCCAACTGGCACAAGGCGTCGGAGTGGCGGCCGGAGATCGACGAACAGGTCCGCGCGCGGGAGTACCGCAATTGGAAGAAGGCCGTGGCCCGCACCCTCGACTGGGTCGAACAGTAGGACTGGAGCACGTCATGAACATCGCCATCGGCGCCGACCGGGCCGAGGTCCGGCACGAGCTCTCGCGCGCCACGTACGACCTGCTGGTGATCGGCGGCGGCATCCTCGGCACCTCCGTCACCTGGATGGCCGCGCAGGCCGGGCTGCGGGTGGCGATGGTCGAGGCGGGCGACTTCGCCGGGGCCACCTCCAGCGCGTCCTCCAAGCTGGTCCACGGCGGCCTGCGCTACCTGCAGACCGGCAACGTCAAGCTGGTCGCCGAGAACCACCGCGAACGCCGCGCCCTGGCCGCCGACATCGCGCCCCACCTGGTCAAGCCGCTCAGCTTCCTGGTGCCGATCTACAAGGGCGGCCCGCACGGCGCTGCCAAGCTCGGCGCCGGCGTCTTCCTGTACTCCGCGCTGTCGGTGTTCGGCGACGGCATGGGCAAGGTCATCACGCCGCACCAGGCCATGACCCGCGTCCCCGCGCTGCGCAGCGAGGGCCTGCGCGCCGCCGCCGTCTACGGCGACCACCAGATGAACGACAGCCGCGTGGCCGTCATGACCGTGCGCGCGGCCGTCGACGCGGGGGCGGTCGTGCTCAACCACGCCGAGGTCGTCGGACTGCGCAAATCGGGCGCCAACGTGACCGGGGCTGAGCTGCGCGACCGCCTCGACGGCACCGAGTTCGGGGTGGACGCCCGGCTCGTCCTCAACGCCACCGGCCCGTGGGTGGACCACCTGCGCCGGATGGAGGACCCGCACGCCGCACCCAGCATCAGGCTCTCCAAGGGCGCCCACCTGGTCATGCGCCGCCACGACCCGTGGAAGGCCGCGCTCACCACGCCGATCGACAAGTACCGGGTCTCCTTCGCCATCCCGTGGGAGGACCACCTGCTGCTCGGCACCACCGACGAGGCCTACGAGGGCGACCCGGCCGACGTGCGCGCCACCGACGCCGACATCGCCCAGATCCTCGACGAGGCCGGCCACGCCGTACGCGACTGCCAGCTCCGCCGCGAGGACATCACCTACGCCTTCGCCGGGCTGCGCGTGCTGCCCGGCGGCCCCGGGCAGGTGTCGGCCGCCAAGCGGGAGACCGTGGTGACCAGGGGCGCGGGCGGCATGTTGTCGGTCGCGGGCGGCAAGTGGACCACCTACCGGCACATCGGCAGGCACGTCCTGGAGACCCTCTCCCGCCTGCCGGGCCGGCCGCTCGGCGACGACCTGGCCGACATCCTGCCCGCCGTGCCGCTGCCGGGCCTGGCCAGCCCGGACGCCGTCGCCATGCGCCTGTGGACCGAACGCGAGCCGGGCGCCCGCATGGACCCGCTGGTCGCCCGCAACCTGGCCACCCACTACGGCACGATCGCCTTCGACGTGGCCCGGCTCATCCGCGACGACCCCTCGCTCGGCGAGCGCATCCACCCCGACGGGCCCGACATCTGGGCCCAGGCCGTCTACGCCCGCGACCACGAGTGGGCGGCCACCGTCGACGACGTCGTGCGCCGCCGTACCACGCTCACCGTGCGCGGCCTCGACACGCCCGACGTCCGCACCCGCATCGAGCAGCTCCTCGCCTGATCGTCAACCGGGCCGCGGCGGCACCCCGCCGCCGCGGCTGCGACGAACGTCACCGCAGATCACAGGTTCGAAGCGGCCGGTACGGGGAATCCGAGATGTCGCATCTGTCGCCGCGGCCCCCCGGGCCACACCGACGGCGTCGGAGCGCCTACCGGCCGAACCCTCTTCTGCCGCCCCATGGAGGTGACGTCATGTCCACCAAGTCCCGGCTGCACATCGCGATGGTGGCTCCCCCGAGGTTCGAGAACCCGCCCCGCTCGTACGGCGGTGTCAAGGTCATGATGGACGACCTCGCGCGGGCCCTGCTCAGACTGGGCCACCAGGTCACCCTGATCGGCGCGGGCCGGTCGGGCACTTCCCCCCACGTCCTGGCCGCCTACACCCAGCCCCCCTCCCATCCGCTGGACGAACCCGCCCCTGGGGCGGCGGTCCCCGACGTCCGGCCGGAGGACCTGGACGTGGACGTCGTCCACGACCACTCCCCGGCGGGCTCGGTGACCGCCCTGAACCCCCGGATCCCGACGGTGACCACCGTCCACGGCCCGGCCTCGGGCGAGCAGGCCGAGCGCTACCGCCGGCTCGGCGACTCCGTCGGCCTGGTGTCCACCTCGACGTTCCAGCGCATGCAGGCCCCCGACCTCAACTGGCTGGGCACCGTGCACAACGGCGTGGACCTGAAGAGCTTCCCCTTCCGCGAGCGCAAGGAGGACTACGCGCTCTTCCTCGGCCGGTTCAGCCCGGACAAGGGCGCCCACCTGGCCATCGACGCCGCCCGGCGGGCCGGCCGGCGCATCGTGCTGGCCGGCCGGCTGACCGAGCCGTCCGAGCGCGAGTACTTCGACCGCCACATCCGCCCCCGGCTCGGCGACGACGCCGTCTATGTCGGCGAGGCCGACGGACCGCGCAAGCGCGAGCTGCTGGCCGACGCCCACTGCCTGCTCTTCCCCAGCCGCCGGGAGGAGGCGTTCGGCATGGTCATGATCGAGGCCATGGCGAGCGGCACCCCGGTGGTCGCGCTGCGCGGCGGCGCCGTGGGCGAGGTCCTCGTCGACGGCATCACCGGCTACGTCTGCGACGACCCCGCCGACCTGGCCGAGGCGGTCGAAGCCGCGGGCGGCCTGAACCCGGCCGACTGCCGCATGCACGTCAAGCGCAACTTCGACGCGCTCGGCATGGCCATGGGCTACGAGAAGATCTACGAACTGAGCATCCGCGACCGGCGTCCGGCGCCGTTCGCCGCCTGACCCGCGCGTCCCCGTGCGGCGGATCGCCGCCGCACGGGGTGTCGCCCCCGTCCCGGGGGAAGGGGGTAGGCATGCGCACTGCCATGAACGAGGCTCTGATCAGGCATTTCACCGACCTGCGCGACGGCGTCCACGGCGGCGTCACCGCGCGGGAGGACAAGGAACGCCTGTTCGCCACGGCGGTCGAGCTGCTCGACCCGGTGGCGCGGGCGACGCTGGACGAGTTCAACGCCGACCTGCTCCTCGGCACGGGGCAGGTGGTGGCCAGCGGGCTCACCAGGTCTCAGGAGGGCGGGCTCAACGCCATGTGGTCGCTCACCTGGCCGGAGCAGCGCGACAAGGACATCCTGCCGATCGCGATCGTGGCCCACTACGGCGCCGACTTCCACCACCCGCACCTGCGCGGCAACACGGTCGGCGACTGGCCGCTGAACGTCTTCGACCACTCGGACGCGGCGGGCCAGCTCACCACCCTGCGCGCCATCGCCGCCGCCGACGCCCACAACCTGGTCTTCCAGGAAAGCTACCGCCTCATCCCCGCCGTCACCCGGTAGCCGTCCCCGCCCTCACGGACTCCGAGCCTTGACCCTTCACCGGCGCGCCGCCGTGACGGTGCGCTCTGTGGGCCGCCTGGGTCCGGGGGCCGAGCCTGTCTGGAGCGGCCCCCGCGCCATCACGCCTCGGTGAAGCCGCGGGCCCGGCCGCCGGCGCTCTCGCGGACCGCGGCGGCCACCGCCGTCGCCACATCGGGGTGGAAGACGCTCGGCACGATGTAGTTGGGGCCCAGCTCCTCCGGGGTCACCACGGCCGCCAGCGCGCCGGCCGCAGCCAGCAGCATCTCCTGCGTCACCCCGCCGGCCTGCGCGTCGAGCAGCCCGCGGAACACGCCGGGGAAGGCCAGCACGTTGTTGATCTGGTTGGGGTAGTCGGAGCGGCCGGTCGCCACCACGGCGGCGTGCTCGCGCGCGTCGTCGGGCGAGACCTCGGGCTCGGGGTTGGCCAGCGCGAACACCACGGAGTCCTTGGCCATCGTCGCGATGTCGTCGCCGGTCAGGATGCCGGGCGCGGACACGCCCACGAACACGTCGGCGTCCTTGACCGCGCCGCGCAGGTCGCCCGCGTAGCCGTCGGCGTTGGTGTGCTCGGCGATCCAGCGCAGCGAGTCGTCGAGGTCGTCGCGGCCCTTGTGCACGGCGCCCAGGTAGTCGCAGACGACCACGTTGCGGGCGCCGGCGGCCAGCAGCAGCCGCAGCACCGCGTTCCCGGCCGCGCCGGCGCCGGCCATCGTGATCCTGACGTTCTCGATGGACTTGTTCACCACGCGCAGCGCGTTGGTCAGCGCCGCCAGCACGCAGATCGCCGTGCCGTGCTGGTCGTCGTGGAAGACCGGGATGTCCAGCAGCTCGCGCAGCCGGCGCTCGACCTCGAAGCAGCGCGGCGCGCCGATGTCCTCCAGGTTGATGCCGCCGAACCCGGGCGCGATCAGCTGCACGGTGCGGACGATCTCGTCGACGTCCTGGGTGTCGAGGCAGATCGGCCAGGCGTCGATGCCCGCGAACCGCTTGAACAGGGCCGCCTTGCCCTCCATGACCGGCAGCGCGGCCTCCGGCCCGATGTTGCCCAGCCCCAGCACCGCCGACCCGTCGGTGACCACGGCCACCGAGTTGCGCTTGATCGTCAGGCGCCGCGCGTCCTCCTTGTTCCTGGCGATGGCCATCGACACGCGCGCCACGCCCGGGGTGTAGGCCATGGACAGCTCGTCGCGGTTGCGCAGCGGCACCTTCGACTTCATCTCGATCTTGCCGCCGAGGTGCATGAGGAACGTGCGGTCGGAGACCTTGTGGATGACGACACCCTCGACCGCCTCCAGCTGGTCGACGATGGCCTGCGCGTGGTCGGTGTCACGCGCGGCGCAGGTGACGTCGATGCGGAGCTTCTCGTGGCCCGCGTTGGTGACGTCGAGGGCGGTCACCACGCCGCCGGCCGACTCTACGGCGTGGGTGAGCTGGCTCACGGCCTTGCCGCCTGCGGGCACCTCGAGACGCACGGTTATGGAGTACGACACACTCGGGACGGTCGCCACGTCAATCGCTCCTTCGGGACTGACCAAGAAGTCATCCAAGGATAGGGGGCATCAGGTCAACCCAGTGCCGTCGCTGCGGTGACGATGAGATCGACACACGCGGGGACGGGAATCGTCGTGCTGTCGAGCACAAGGTGATAGTGGCACGGATCACCCGGATCCGCCCGGTAGAAGTGGCGGACGTAGGCCGTCCTGGCCCGGTCGTTGTCCTCGACGACGGCCCGCGCCTCCCGCTCGCTCGTGCCGCTCAGCGTGGCCGTCTGGCGGACCCGGCGCTGCAGCGGCGCGTCGAGCCTGACGTGCAGGGCGCCCGGATGGTCGGCCAGCACCAGGGCGCCGGCACGGCCCAGGAAGACGCCTCCCCGGGCCAGGGCCGTCTCCTTCATCATGCGCTCGGTGCGCCGGACGAACTCCTCGGGCGGCAGCGGCATCGCGCCGGGGACGTACATGTCCACGCCGCCGAAGGTGACCGTGGGCAGCCGGATGGCGCCCGACAACAACCAGCCGAGGCCGTGTTCGGCGCGGTCGTCGTGGGCCAGCGCCTCCTCCAGCGTGCAGCCGAGCTCCTTGGCCACGGCGCTGGGGATGGCACGGTCGACGAAGGGCACGCCGAGCCGTTCGGCGACGGCCGGGCCGATGTGGCTGCCGGCCGTGCCGTAGGCCGCGGAGATCGTGACGACCCGCATACCCCCAGGTTAGAACAGGGCGCTCGCCAATGCTCTACGCGCTTTCGCCAAAGATGGGTCGTCCGACGGCAACGCGTCGAAAAGCCCGAGCAAGTGCTTCCTGGCCCGGTCGCGGTCGTCGCCCGACGTGCGCTTGACCACGGCCACCACGCGCTCGAACGCCTCGTCGACCGCGCCGGAGAGCATCTCCAGGTCGGCGGCCAGCAGCTGCGCCTCGATGTCGGACGGGTCCTGGGCGCGCCGCTGCACGTCGGCCGGGTCGGCCGCGGAGGTGCGCTTGATCAGGCCGACGCCCGCCAGCCCCATCTTGGCGTCCTCGTCGCCGGGGACGCGGGCCAGCAGGCGCTGGTAGGCCGCCTCGGCCGCGTCGAGGTCGCCGGCGTCGATGGCCTGCTCGGCCGCCACCAGGTCGGGGTCGGCGGGCGGCCCCTCGGGCGCCGGCGGCCCCTCCTCGGCCGCCGGCGGCCGGGCGTCGGGGTTGGCCTGGTAGAACTGCTCGACCGCGCCCATCAGCTCGTCGAGCCAGCGGCGCACCTCCTGCTCGGGCAGCACCTGCTGGAAGCCGGTGACGGCCTGCCCCTGGAAGATGGCCAGCACGGTCGGCACGGCCTGCACCCGCAGCGCCTGCGCGATCTGGGGGCTGGCATCGACGTTGACCTTGGCCAGCACTGCCCGGCCGCCCAGGTCGCCGATCACCTTCTCCAGCACCGGGCTGAGCTGGGCGCTGCCGGGCGCCCTCGGCGACCACAGGTCGAGCACCACCGGCACGGTCATCGACCGGTCGATGACGTCCGTCGTGAAGGTCTCCTCGGTCACGTCGACGACCGAGGCCGAGGTGGCCCCCTGGGGACCGGCGGCCTCCCGCCGGGCCTGGGCCTCCAGTGCCTGTTTGCGCGCGCCCAGGTCCACAGCTCCGTAGAGCGACCCGGGCCTAGAGAAGTCCGCCATGCTCCTCATCTTGCCGCATGGACGGGCCCGCGAAGTCACCCGCCGCCACCCTCAGCGTGCGGAGCTGGTCGAAGATCTGGCGGAGTTCGTCCTCGGCGTACATCGTGAGGCCGAACTCGGCGGCCATCAGGTCGTCGGTGGCCCGGCGCACGACCTCCCTGCCCTTGCCGGTGATCTCGGCCAGCACGCCGCGGCCGTCGCGGGGGTTGGGCAGGCGGCGAACGAACCCGGACTTCTCCAGCCTGTCCACCGTGTTCGTGACGCTGGTGGGGTGGACCATGAGCCGTTCGCCGATCTTCCACAGCGGCAGCGAGCCGGTGTGGCTGAAGGTCAGCAGGACCAGGGCCTCGTAGCGGGCGAAGGTGAGGTCGTGGGGCTTGAGCAGGGAGTCGAGCTGCGACAGCAGGATCTGCTGCGCTCTCATGATCGAGGTGACCGCGGCCATCGCGGAGGAAGGCCCGAAGCGGGCACGCCAGCTCTCCGCGGCGCGGTCGATGGGATCGAACGGCAGATTGAGCGGCTTCGGCTGGGACACAGCGCTACGGTAGCGTGCCTCTCGTCCCGGTTTCGTCGGGCTACCTGGAGCGACAGGCTTCACCGCTTGACCAAGAATCCGACCGTCAATCATCACGCTCCGTTATGGTTCTCTCACGTAAGGTGACGCGGAAGCCAAGTCCATCTGCCGTGGGGACGGGTCTGGGCTGGCATTCTTCCGCTTTGCCGAGGGCACGGGGGGTGCTTGGTGAACATCAACGGGATACAGGGTGCGTGAGCACGCGGGCGTTACACGCGAGGAGCTGAAGCACAGCGCGGCCGTGACAGTGGCGGTGCTGCTCGCTCTCGGCCTGGTCGCGGCGTGGAACGTCCTGATACCCGGCGTCGACGCGTGGGAGAACATCCTGGCCGCGGTCATCGGCTCGTTGCGGATGACCGGGCCGGTGGCGGCCGCGTTCGCCGCGTGGGTGGCGTTGCGCAAGCGGCGCGCCCTGCGCGGGCGGTCGCTCACGACGTGGCGGGCGCTCAAGGCGCCGCTGGCGATCGTGGTGGTGGTGCTGGGCTCGTTCGGCGCGACGGTGCTGGTGCTGGCGGTCAAGACCGTGCTCACCGACCAGGCGGGGCGGCTCAGCCTGTCCGGCCTGGGCATGGGCATGGCGGGCCTGGCCCTCTACGCGGTGATCGGGTGGGTGGCCGGCTGGGTCGTGCCCAAGGCGCTCACGCCGCCGATCACGGGGCTGGCCTGCTACGTCGCCTTCTCCTGGCTGGCCGACGACCGGGGGCTGGCCGACCGGCTGGTGCCGGGCACGGGCGAGCCGTACGACCTGTTCCAGGGGCTGGGCGGGGCGCCGTTCTTCGACCAGACGATCTGGCTGCTCGGCATCACCTGCGCGCTGCTGCTCGGCTGGGCGGCGCTGGTGACCAGGCAGGCCCTGGTGCTGGCGTGCGCGCTGCTGGCCGTGCTGGCGGCGGGCATGGGCGTGTCGCGGATGCTGGCCCATCCCAAGCCGGCCGCGGCCGAGGACATCGCCTACGCCTGCCAGGAATGGCCGATCACGGTCTGCCTGCACCCCGGGATGCGGGCCGGGCAGACCGAGCTGGGCGCGGTGTTCACGCAGATCGCCTCGCGCCTGGCCGGCACGCCGGCCGCGTTCACGCGGGTGGAGCAGCGGCCGCTGGACGAGCCGCTGAAGCCCTCCAACGGCCTGGCGCCGATCCACGTGCCCGACCTGTCGGCGGGGTTCGCCGAGGAGGCGGCCTATGAGTACATCGACGCGCTGGCCGCCCGCTGCCCCGGCACGCCGGCCGACGGCTACCGGGAGATCGTGATGGCCTGGCTGCGCGGCGAGCCGCTGCCCGGCGGCCCGCTGCCCGAGCACCAGTACGCCGCGTCCTGGTTCTCCGGTCTCGACGAGCACCAGCGCAGGGAGTGGCTGCGCATGTTCTACAGCGACTTCCAGGCGTGCCGCCTGTCCAGCACGCACTTCGGCGGCGGTCCGGCCCCCACCGCCGTCATCACGCCCCCCACCGGCGCCACGCCCGAGAGCAGCCACGTCTACCCGGTCTATCCCGACCCCGGCACGGCGGGCACCACCAGCTGAGGACGAAGATGTCACCCCGCGGCTGGCACTGATGATCGCCGAGCGGGTAGTCATGCCCCATGACGACTTCCCAGACGACGCCGCCGGACCTGGCTCCCCGGCGGCGGCGCAGGTGGCGATATGCGGCCGGGTTCCTCGTCCTGGCGGTCCTGCTCGTGGTGGGCGGCCGGCTGGCCTGGACCTGGCTCAACCCGTTCGGAGAGCAGACCGTCGACCGCAGCCAGCCGGTGCTGCTGCAGTCCATCAAGGACCTCAGCCGGTTCGAGGCGGCCACGGGCACCTTCCAGGTCGTCGTCGACCTGGAGAAGGACGCCAAATTCCTGCCCGACGCGGTCAAGGGCACCCGCACGCTGTTCGTGGGCGCGGGCGGCGTCGACGCATACGTCGACTTCTCGGCCATGGGGGCGGGCGCGGTGACCGTGAACAAGGAGCGCACCGAGGCCACCGTCCGCCTGCCGCGCGCCCAGCTGGAGAAACCCAATCTGGACAACAGCCGCTCGTACGTGTTCGCCCAGCAGCGGGGCCTGCTCGACCGCGTCCAGGACTTCCTGTCGGGCTCGCCGGGCGACCAGCGTGAGCTCTACCTGCTGGCGGAGAAGAAGATCACCGAGGCGGCGGTGGCCAGCGACCTGCGGGCGCGGGCCGACGCCAACACCAGGTCGATGCTCACCGGCATGCTCAAGTCGCTCGGGTTCGCCAAGGTGACCGTGAAGTTCGCCGACGAGCCCTGACGGGCGTCCTTACCTGCCCGCGGGCCGCCCCACCCGAGGTGGAGCGGCCCGTCCGCGTTCCCGCCTAGGTATGCCGGGACGTCCTTAGTCCATGGGCACGGCTGCCTAAGTACCTCCCTACCTGCCCGAACCCCGGCAGATAGGACATCCGCCCGATGTGGCGGGAGGGGCCTTAGGAGGAGTCTTAAGAGTGCAGGGAACAAGGAACACGAACAGCAGGAGCATCGGATGAACGCCGAACTCGAGTACTCCGTCATGCAGCACCACGCCGCCGAACTCCGTCGGGCCGCCGCCGAGCAGCGGCGCGTACGGGAGGCGCTGAAGGGACAGCGTTCCGAGCGTCGTCACCGCTCGGTCTTCGCCAAGTTCCTGGCTTCATGACCGTCCACAAGCAGCCCGGCCGCAGCCTCCCTCGCGGCCGGGCTGAGATGCCCCCTTAGGGGGGCGCGCCGGTGCCGGATTCCTGGCCGGCCCGCGCGCAGCGTCACCGACACCCCGGTCCCGTTCCTGGTCGGACCGGGGTTTCGCGCGTTCACGCCGTACGTCGCGGGGGCTCGTACGGCGTGAACAGGACACTGACGGAAGATGTCAGTGATCGGCGCATACCGTCCGGGCATGGACAACAGCTTCGACTTCTTCGTCGGCACCTGGACCTCACGGCAGCGGCGGCTGCGCAAGGCGCTGGCCGGCAGCGACGAATGGTACGAGTTCTCCGGCCGCACCAGGTGCTGGAGCGTCCTGGACGGCGCGGGCAACATCGACGAGGTCACCTTCCCCAGCGAGGGCTCCGGCGGGGTGACCTTGCGCCTGTACGACAAGGCGGCCGGCACGTGGTCGCTCTACTGGGCCGGCAGCGCCACCGGCATGTCCCTGCCGCCCGTCGTGGGCCGCTTCGACGATACTGGCGTCGGCCTGTTCACCTGCGACGACGTGTACGACGGCAGGCCGATCAAGGTGGCCTACATCTGGTCGGACATCACCGCCGAGTCGTGCCGCTGGGAGCAGCGTTTCTCCCCCGACGGCGGGACGACCTGGGAGACGAACTGGATAGCCGACTTCACCCGCGCCTCCTGAATCCTTTTCGGCGGTCGGTGCCTCTCATGTCCGTACAACGAAACGAGACAATGGGAGCCCATCATGGTGATCGCCATCGCGGCCGGCGCTGCGGCCGTACTCATCTGCACGTGCGTGGTCGTCCTGCGGCGAAGGAGCAAGGAACGTGGCTGACCCGCGGCGCCTCGGCACGGCGGCCGGGCCCGGCGCCCCGGCGCCGGAGCCGGCCGGCGGCGGGCGCGCCTGGTCGGACGAGCAGCTGATCAACGCGGCCCGGGCCGGCGACGCCGACTCGATCGCCGCGCTGGTGTCCGGCGCCCACCCGCACGTGCGGCGCTTCGCCCACACGCTGTGCGCCACGCCGGAGGACGCCGAGGACGCCGCCCAGGAGGCGCTGATCGTCCTGTACCGCAAGATCGGCACCCTGCGCGCGTCCGGAGCGCTGGCCTCGTGGATGTTCCGGATCATCCGCAACGAATGCATCAGGCGGGCCCGCCTGATGCTGCGTCCCGGGCCGCCCGCGCCCTCCTCGGCCGCCGTGCGGTCGGCCGAGGAGGAGATGTTCGAACGGCTGGAGGCCGCGCGGGTGGCCGAGGCCATCGCGGCACTCCCCGCCGACCAGCGGCGGGTGCTCATCATGCGGGACGTGCAGGGGCTGAGCGGCCGCATGGTCGCCGACGCCCTCGGGCTGAGCGTCCCGGCGATGAAGTCCCGCCTGCACCGCGCCCGTGCGACCGTGCACGGCCTGCTGTCCCAAGGAGCCGTCCATGACTGAGCCCACCGCGGGGACGTCACTGCCCCGTCACCTGGCCCGCGGCGCGCTGGGCTTCGGCGCGCTGATCGCCTCGGTCGCGCTGATCCCGTGGACCGGGCCGGTCAGCCTGGTGCTCGCCATCCCCGGCGCGATCGCCCTGCGCGGCTGCCCGGCGTGCTGGGTGATGGCGCTGGTGCAGCTCGTCTCCATGGGACGCATGCAGCGCCGGTGCACCGACGGCGTGTGCGAGCTGGTCCCGGCGGGCGGGCGGCACACGGGCAAGGGCGCGGCCCATTGACCGCGCCCTGACCGGCGACCGGCCGCAGGGGCAGCGGACAGGCCCACCCGACGACAGCGACCGGGTGGGCCAGGACGGGTCAGGGCACGCGGATGATGAGCGCGTCGCCCTGCCCGCCGCCGCCGCACAGGCCGGCCGCCCCGAGGCCGCCGCCCCGCCGCTTCAGCTCGTACGCCAGCGTCAGCACGATCCGCGCCCCCGAGGCCCCGATCGGGTGTCCCAGGGCGATGCCGCCGCCGTTGACGTTCACCTTGTCCAGCGGCACGCCGAGCTCTTTGGCCGACTGCAGGACCACGCTCGCGAACGCCTCGTTGATCTCGATCAGGTCGAGGTCGTCCGCGGTCAGGCCCTGCTTGGACAGGGCGTGCTTGATGGCGTTGGCCGGCTGCGACTGCAGGGACGCGTCGGGCCCGGCCACGTTGCCGTGCCGGCCGATCTCCGCCAGCCACGGCAGCCCGAGCTCCTCCGCCTTGGCCTTCGACATGACCACCACGGCGCACGCGCCGTCGGAGATCTGCGAGGCCGACCCGGCGGTGATGGTGCCGTCGGCGGCGAAGGCCGGGCGCAGCTTGGCCAGCGTCTCGGCGGTGGTGTCGCCGCGGATGCCCTCGTCCTCGCGGACGACCACCGGCTCGCCGCGGCGCTGCGGGATCTCGACCGGGACGATCTCCTCCTCGAAGACGCCGTTCTTGGTGGCGGCGGCGGCGAGCTGGTGGGAGCGGGCCGACAGGGCGTCCTGCTCGTCGCGGGCGATGCCGAGCCGGGCGTTGTGCCGCTCGGTCGACTCGCCCATCGCGCACTGGTCGAAGGCGCAGAACAGGCCGTCGTGGGCCATGGAGTCGACGACGTCGGAGCCGCCGTACTTGACGCCCTTGCGCAGCCCCGGCAGCAGGTGGGGTGCGTTGGTCATGGACTCCATGCCGCCCGCGACCACGATGTCGAACTCGCCGGCGCGGATGAGCTGGTCGGCCAGGGCGATGGCGTCGAGGCCCGACAGGCAGACCTTGTTGACGGTCAACGAGGGCACGGTCATCGGGATGCCGGCCTTGACGGCGGCCTGGCGGGAGGGGATCTGGCCGGCGCCCGCCTGGAGCACCTGGCCCATGATCACGTACTCGACGGCCTCCGGGGCCACCCCGGCACGTTCCAGGGCGGCCTTGATGGCGATGCCACCCAGCTCCACGCCGGACAGCCCGGACAGGGCGCCGAGCAACTTGCCGATGGGGGTACGAGCTCCGGCGACGATGACGGAACTGGACATTGGCGGCGGCCTCCTGTGCTCACGAGGGGTTCTTTGACACCATACCCACGAGTAGGAGCTCGCCCGCTATGGAGGTAGGCCACACAATGTTCATGCGCATCGACCACATCGGGATCGCCTGCCACGACCTGGAGGAGAAGATCGCGTTCTTCTCGGAGACGTTCGAGCTGACCGTCGTGGCCCGCGAGGTCAACGAGGCGCAGGGCGTCAAGGAGGCGATGCTGCACATCGCCGACGGCGAGGGCGGGGGCTCCTACATCCAGCTCCTGGAACCGCTCTCCGACGACTCGCCGGTGGGGAAATTCCTCGCCAAACGGGGCGAAGGTGTCCACCATGTGGCATTTGGGGTTTCCGACGTCGCCGAGGCCATGACTAAGATCAACGAGAAGGGCGTGAGGGTGCTGGACGAACGTCCGCGGCACGGTTCGATGGGGTCGCAGATCGCGTTCCTGCACCCCAAAGATGTGGGAGGAATGCTCACCGAGTTGGTCCAAGCGGCCTCGCGCTAGCAAACGGAAATTTCGTACATAAGTAACTAGTCACGCAGAAAGCTGGACGGGGCCCGAAGGTGGCACCAGCGGAGTACGCTGGCTTCCCACCGGACAGGGAGCCTGCCGCGAGGCACAGGCTCCTGGCTCGGCTGCCCCGAACCCCCCGTCCGGCCCGTGTAGCCGTCTCGACAACCCAGGATCGAGCCTCCATGCAGTCCGACATCGACGCCCAGCTCAACAACTTCTTCGAGGACGCCCCGGCACGCGAGTTCGACGTCGTGCTCAGGGGCTACGACCGGCACCAGGTGCACGACCACCTCAAGCAGCTCGACCTGGAGCTACGCCAGTCCAGGGAGCAGGTCGCCAACCTGCAGCGCGATCTGTCCGACTCCCAGCGCCAGCTGCAGGAGCAGGAGCGTCCGACGTACTCCGGTCTCGGCGCCCGCATCGAGCAGTTGCTGCGCCTGGCCGAGGAGCAGGCCACCGAGCTCGTGCAGGCCGCCCGGACCGAGGCCAACGAGATCAAGGCCGCCGCCAAGGTGGAGGCCGCCGACCTGCGGGCCGCCGCCGAGGCCGAGGCCGCCGAGAAGCGGGCCCAGGCCACGCGGGAGAGCGACGACATGCGCTCCACCGCCGAGCGGGACGCCGAGGAGATCCGCTCCACCGCCCGCCGCGAGGCCGACGAGCTGACCAACACCACCGAGCGCGAGGCCGCCAAGCTGCGCGCCACCGCCGACCACGAGGTGGCCGAGAAGCGGGCCGACGCCGAGCGCGAGATCGCCAAGCTCCGCACCACCACCGAGCGCGAGGTGGCGCAGCTGCGCGCCTCGACCAAGCGCGAGCGCGACGAGGTGCTGACCACCGCCAAGCGGCAGGCCGACGAGATGCGCGCGCAGGCTCAGCGGGTGCTGGAGGAGTCGGAGGCCAAGCGGGCCCAGGACGAGGCCGAGTTCGAGATCCAGCTCGCCTCCCGCCGGGAGGAGGCCGAGCGCCAGGAGGCCGAGCGCCACGCCACCGCCCAGGCCAACACGCAGAAGATGGTCGCCGAGGCCGAGCAGCGGGCCGCCACGGCCGAGTCGCGCGCCACGAAGGCCACCCAGCAGGCCGAGCAGACGCGCCGCGAGGCCGACCTGCACGCCAAGCAGCTCGTCGCCAACGCCCGCAAGAGCGCCGAGACGATCATGTCGGAGGCCAAGAGCAGCGCCGAGACGATCGTCACCGAGGCGAAGAACGACGCCGAGCGCACCCGCACCACGATGCAGCGCCAGGTCGACGAGCTGACCAGGCAGCGCGACAGCATCACCAGCCACCTGGCCCAGCTGCGCCAGCTGCTCGGCGGCGCCGCCCTGCCGGGCCTGGAGCCGGAGCCCGCGGTCGCCGCGGCCCCGGCCAAGCCGGCCATCGCCGCACCGGCCGCCGAGCCGATCGCGCCGCCCACGACGCCCGCTCCCAAGGTCGAGGCCAAGAGCGAGGACGACGCGGAGTGGTGGCAGGAGTGACGGCGGGCTAGCACGGGAGACCGCACACGGGGGCAGCGAACGGTTGGGAAGAGAGCCTGGTGACCTTGGGTCGCTAGGCTCTCTTTCTGTTTCACCGACACCTCCCGTCCCCCTAGGAGCCCCCCGTGTCCGCAGAAACCGAGCCCAGGACCGCCGAGGAGGCCGAGGCGCCCCAGGAGTCCGGGCCCACCAAGGAGTCCGGGCCCACCGAGGAGCCGGGGCCCGCCGAGGAGCCGGCGCCGTACGGGCTGCCCGGCAAGCCGTTCGCCCGCGGGCCGTTCCTGTTCGGGCTGGTGGGCGGGCTGGGCGTGCTGACCGCCATCGCGCTCGCGCAGATGATCGAGAAGTCGCTCAGCACGATCATCCTCATCGTCGTGGCGATGTTCCTGGCCGTGGGCCTCAACCCGGCGGTCGAGGCGTTGCAGCGGCGCGGCCTGGGCAGGCGGCCGGCGATCTCGATCGTGTTCACCGGGGTGGTCGTGGCGTTCGCGCTGTTCGGCCTGGCCGTGGTGCCGCCGGTCAGCCAGCAGTTGTCGGAGTTCATCGCGGCCGTGCCCGGCTACATCACCGACCTGAGCAACCATCCGACGGTCCGCCAGATCGAGGCCGAGTACCACGTGCTGGCGCAGGTGCGCCAGTTCGTGACCAGCACGCTCGGGCCCGCGCTGGCCAGCGGCATCATGGGCGCGGGGCTGGTGGTGCTCAACGGCGTGTTCACCACGGTGACGCTGCTGGTGCTCATGCTGTACTTCCTCGGCTCGCTGCACACGATCAAGGAGTACCTGCTCAAGCTCGTCCCGGCCTCGCGCCGGCCGCGTACGTCGGCCATCACCGAGCAGATCCTCACCGGCATCGGCGGGTACGTGGCGGGCAACGTGCTCATCTCGGTCATCGCGGGCGTGCTGACCTGGATCTTCCTGTCGATCGCCGGGGTGCAGTACGCGCTCGCGCTCGCCCTCGTCGTGGCCCTGACCGACCTGATCCCGCTGGTGGGCGCCACGATCGGAGCGGTGCTGGTCACCGGGGTCGCGCTGCTGCAGTCGCTGCCCGCCGGCATCGCCTGCGCCATCTTCTTCGTGGTCTACCAGCAGATCGAGAACTACTTCATCTATCCCAGGGTGATGAAGCGCTCGGTGGACGTGACGCCCGCGGTGACGGTGATCGCGGCGCTGTTCGGCGGCGCCCTGCTCGGCATCGTCGGAGCGTTGCTGGCGATCCCGGTGGCCGCCGCCATCGCGCTGATCATCCGGGAGATCGTGCTGCCCCGCCAAGCTCGGTCCTGAGGAACTCGGTCACCGTCGCGTTGAACGCCTCCGGCTGCTCGACCGCGCTCAGGTGACCGGCCTTGGGGATGACCTCCAGCCTGCCCTCGGGCGCGGCCCGCGCCATGGCCTCGGCGTCGGCGGGCGGTGACAGCTCGTCCTCCTCCCCCACGACGATCAGCAGGGGCACCTTGAGCTCGCCCAGCGTGCCGAAGGAGTCGGGGCGCGCGGCCATGGCCCGTTGCGCCCAGGCCACGGCACCCGGCGGGGCCGACTGCACCAGGCCCTTGACCCGGCCGAAGACCATGGCCCTGCGTTCCTTGGTCGTGGGCCCGATGAGCGCCGGCAGCACCTCGCTGACCAGCACCTCGCTCCCCTCGTCCAGCACGGCGCGGGCGATGCGTTCCCGGTTCTCCCTGGCGGCGGGCGGGTCGGGGCTGGCCTTGGTGTCGGCCAGGACCACGCCCAGCACCCGGTCGGGATGCCGGCGGCAGAACGCCATGGTCACGTAGCCGCCCATCGACAACCCGCCGACCACCGCCCGGTCGATGCCCTCGTCGTCGAGCAGCCTGGCGACGTCGTCGGCCATCAGGTCGAGGGAGGGCTCGTCGTCGCCCAGCCGGGAGCCGCCGAACCCGCGCAGGTCGGGGGTGATGACCCGGCAGACCGTCGACAGCCCTTCGCGCTGGGCCAGCCACATCGCCGACGACAGCGGGAACGCGTGGAGCAACACCACCGGGAGTCCGCTCCCGGCCGATCTCGTGTAGAGCTGCACGGACCACACGGTAGCCCGGTTCACGGAGACATTCACTTATTGACCTATGCCGGTATACCGCGATAAGCCCGACCGCTGCCGGATTTGCCGTGCGGTGGTCGCGCACCGAGCACGCGGGCTCAGCCGATCGCGGTGGCCCCGCCGTCGACGAACAGCACCTGTCCCGTCATGTACGCCGACGCCTCCCCGGCCAGGAACACGGCCGGCTGGGCCATCTCCTCCGGCGTGCCCCAGCGCCGCATGGGCACGCCCGCGACCGTGGCCGCGGCGGCCGCCTCGTCCTGCCACAGGTTGCGGTTGAGGTCGGTGGCCGTCCAGCCGGGGCACAGGGCGTTGACCCGGACGCCCGCCGGCGCCCACTCGGCCGCGAGCGTCTTGGTCAGGGCCACCAGCCCGGCCTTGGCGGCGGCGTACGGGGCGAGCAGCGGAGCGCCGCGCGCCGCCACCGAGGCCACGTTGATCACCGAGCCGGAGCCGCGGTCCAGCAGGTGGGGCGCGACGGCGTGGCAGACGGCCATGGCGGAGTCGAGGTTGAGCCGCATCAGCTTGTCCCAGCCGGACAGGCGCAGGTCCTTGAACTCGACCAGGAAGTTCGAGCCGCCGGCGTTGTTGACGACCACGTCGAGGTGCCCGAGCCCGTCGATCGAGGCGGCGACGGCCGCGGCGGCCGCCTCGCGGTCGGTGAGGTCGGCCGGGATCACGACGGCCCGCCTGCCGAGCGCCTGCACCTCCTTGGCCACCTCGGCGAGGGGCTCGGCCGACCTGCTGACCAGGGCGACGTCGGCGCCCGCCGCGGCGTAGGCGAGCGCGATGGCCCGCCCGATGCCCTTCGACGCCCCGGTGACCAGAGCCGTCCTGCCGGACAGGTCGAACGCGCCCACACTGCCTCCTCGCTCGGAACCGAACAAGATTCTACAAATCTTGCCCGGCCAGCGCTATGCCCATACCACCCCGAATCACGACAGGACGGGCGCCGCGGGCGCGGCCGGAGCCTGCGGTGCGGCCGGCAGCCTCGCCCCTCGCGGCAGCAGCGACTCGCACGCCCTGACCGCCGCCCCGTACGTCGCCGACAGGGCGTCCACCCGCTCGCCGCCGATGCTGAGGTTGATCAGGCCGTCCGCGGAGACGGTGACCCCGGGGAAGCCCGGCAGCCCGTGGGCGCGCAGGCAGGCGGTGAACGCCTTCCCGCCGTCGCCCGGCCCGCTCTCCCCGTACGACGCCGCCGCCCCGCCCGCCACGGCGGCGAAGACCAGGGCGGCCAGGGCCACCCGCCTGATGGTCGAACCTTTCATGATGACTCCTCCGTCTCGTCCGACGCTCCCAGCGAACCCCGCCCCCGGTTACCGCCCGGGAACGACGGCGGTTACCCCGCTGTAACCCCGCTCTGGGCATGCTGGGCGGATCATGAGGGTGCTGATCGTCGAAGACCACGAGGAGCTCGCCCACACCGTGGCCGCCGGCCTGCGCCGCGAGGGCATGGCCGTCGACGTGGCGCTGGACGGGCCCGCCGGGCTGGAACGCGCGTCCGTCAACGACTACGACGTGGTCGTGCTCGACCGCGACCTGCCCGGCCTGCACGGCGACGACGTGTGCCGCAGCCTGGCCGCCGGCGGCCATCCGGCGCGCGTCCTGATGCTCACCGCCGCCGGGACCATCGACGACCGGGTGAGCGGACTGGGCATCGGCGCCGACGACTACCTGCCCAAGCCGTTCGCGTTCGCCGAGCTGGTGGCCAGGATCCGGGCGCTGGCCAGGCGGGCGCGTCCGGCATTGCCCGCGGTGCTGGTCCACGGCGGGTTGCGGCTCGACCCGGCCACCCGGGTGGCCACCCGCGACGGACGCCGGCTGCCGCTCAGCCCGAAGGAGTTCGCGGTGCTGGAGCTGCTGCTGTCGGCGGGCGGCGCGGTGGTCTCGGCCGAGCAGCTGCTCGAACGCGGGTGGGACGAGTTCGCCGACCCGTTCACCCAGACGGTGAAGGTCACGGTCAGCCGGTTGCGCCGCAAGCTCGGCGACCCGCCGCTGATCGAGACCGTGCCGCAGGCCGGGTACCGGATGGCCGGCCCCGCGCGAGCACCGGACTCGGACGGAGGTGCCCCGGCGTGCGCCGGACCGTACGGCTGCGGCTGACGCTGCTCTACAGCGGCCTGTTCCTGGCCGCCGGGCTGCTACTGGTCGCCCTGATCTACCTGCTGGCCGCGCACTCGCCGTTCCCGGCCGCGCCGGCCGCGCCCGCCCTGCCCGGCGGGCCCGGCCAGGTGGTGCCGCCGCCGCGGGTGGACGCGGCGTACCTGGCCGAGCAGCAGGCGGCCGGGCTGCGCAGGCTGCTGGTCAACTCGGTGATCGCCCTGGTCGTCATGGCGTTCGCGTCGGTGCTGCTGGGCCGGTTGACGGCCGGGCGGGTGCTGCGCCCGTTGCAGGACATGACGGCGACCGTCCGGCGCATCACGGCCGACCGGCTCGACCGGCGGCTGGCCGCCTCCGGCCCGGACGACGAGCTGAAGGAGCTGGCCGACACCTTCGACGACCTGCTCGACCGGCTGGAGGCCGCCTTCACCGCGCAACGCCGCTTCGTGGCCAACGCCTCCCACGAGCTGCGCACCCCGCTGACCCTGCAACGCGCCATGGCCGAGGTCGCGCTGGCCGACCCGGACGCCGGCGCCGCCGAGCTGCGCCGCGTCCTCGACCGTCTGCTGGCGGCCGGCCGGCACCAGGAACGGCTCATCGAGGCGCTGCTCGTCCTGGCCAGGAGCCAGCAGGGGCTGGACCACCGGGAGCCGCTGGACCTGGCCGCCGTCACCCGGCAGGCGCTCGACCGGCGGCCGGACTCACCGCTGCGGGTCGAGGCGACGCTGCGGCCCGCGCCCGCCTCCGGTGACCGCGCCCTGCTGGAACGCCTGGTCGTGAACCTGCTGGACAACGCGGCGCGGCACAACGTGCCGGACGGCTGGATCACGGTGACCACCGGCGTGCGGTCGGGCCTGGCCACGCTCGGCGTCGCCAACAGCGGCCCGGTGATCCCGCCCGACCGGGTCACGACGCTGCTCCAGCCGTTCCAGCGGCTGGCGGGCGGCCGCCGGGCGGTCGGCGACGGGCTGGGGCTCGGGCTGTCGATCGTCGCCGCCGTCGTCCAAGCCCATCACGGCACGCTGGAGGTGGTCGCGCGGCCGCAGGGCGGGCTGGAGGTGACCGTCAGATGTCCGTCGGCAGCGGGTACGCCCCCGGATTGACCCGCCGGACGATCTCGTTCAGCACGATCCGGACGTAGGGCTCGCCCACCCACAGGTGCTTGGCCCCGTCGACCCCGATGACCTCGGCCTGCGGCACCCTGGCGAAGCGCCGCCGGGCCTCCTCCGGACGCAGGTAGTCGTCGAACTCGGGCACCATCGCCACCAGCGGCCGGCCGAACCGGGCCCAGGCGTCGAGGTCGTCGTCGGTGGCCCTGTGCAGCGGCGGCGAGAGCAGGATCGCCCCCTCGACCAGGGGGTCGTGGGCCCACTTCAGGGTCAGCTCGGTGCCGAAGGACCAGCCCACCACCCACACCCGCGGCAGGTCGTTGAACTCGGCGTACTCCAGCGCCGCCGCCACGTCGAACCGCTCGCCCTCGCCGCCGTCGAAGGCGCCCCCGGAGGTGCCGCGCTCGGAGCTGGTACCGCGCGTGTTGAAGCGCAGCACGGCGAGGTCAGCGAGCGCGGGCAGCCGGTTGGCGGCCTTCTTGTAGACGTGGCTGTCCATGAACCCGCCGTGGGTGGGCAGCGGGTGCAGGGTCACCAGGGTCGCCACGGGCGGCCGGTCGAGGGGCTGGGCCAGCTCGCCGACCAGGGTCAGGCCGTCGGCCGTCTGCAGCTCGATCGGTTCACGCCTGGCGGGCAGCACGGTGGCCGCGCGAATCTCCACGGGGGTCCTCCTAGTAGCGGCTGCGGCCGGGGCCGCGGTCGAGTCTCTTGCGCCAGCAGGCCGGATGCCAGTGGCGGCGCTCCTGGTCGCCGCCCGGCCAGTCGGGCCAGGCGACCAGGTGCGGCCTGCCGCCCAGGATCTCCTGGTCGCAGCCGGGGCAGCGGTAGGTCTTGGTCGAGGACGCGCCCGTGAGCATGCGCACCTTCCAGTCGCCGTCCGGCCATTCCTCCACCTTGTCGTTGCCGGTGGGCAGGCCGAGAGGGCGGGAGTCGTCCCTCCGGCGGGCGCGGCGGGGGCTCATGAGCGGGGGAACTCGCTCACACCGGCCGTGACGAGCTGGTCGAGCAGGGGGGCGGGGGCGAAGGCGGGCTCGCGGTACTCGGCGTACAGGGCCCGCAGGCCGTCGCGGACCCTGGCCAGGCCGAGGTAGCCCAGCATCTCGAACGGGCCGGCCGGGTAGCCGCAGCCCAGCCGCATGGCGGCGTCGATGTCGGCGATGGAGGCGTAGCCGGCGTCGTACATGCGGACGGCGTCGTTGAGGTAGGGGAACAGCAGGGCGTCGGCCACGAACCCGGCCCGGTCCTTGCACGAGACGGGCACCAGACCGGCGACCCGCATCAGGTCGCGCGCCGCCTTGGCGGCCGCGGGCGAGGTGAGCGCGGTGCCGGCCAGCTCGGCCACCTTGTCGCCGACGACGTGCACGCCGACCATCCTGGTGGGGTCGGACAGGCGTACGGCGTGCTCGATCACCGGACGGTCGGTGCAGCGCAGCACGGTGTCGGGCGCGTCGGACGGCCCGAACCCGGAGGCCCGCAACCGCTCGCCGAGCCCGTGCACGTCGGGCCCGTCGATGCCGAACGTGATGACCGTGGACTTCTCCGGCTCCTTGGCCGGCTCCTGCGGCCCGTAGAAGCCGTGGCCGCTCTTGCGGCCGAGCCGCCCGGCGGTGACCAGCTCGCGCAGCAGCGGCGAGGGCGCGTGCCGGCGGTCGCGCGTCTCGTCGAACAGCACCTCCATCACCTCGTACGCGGTGTCGAGCCCGATCAGGTCGAGCAGCGCGAACGGCCCCATCGGCAGCCCCACGCCCAGCCGCATGGCGTCGTCGATGCCGTCGCGCGTGGCGATGCCCAGCTCCAGCAGGACGGCGGCGTGGTTCAGATAGGGCAGCAGCAGCCGGTTGACCACGAACCCGGCCCGGTCGCCCGCCGGTACGGCGGTCTTGCTCAGCCGCCCGGCCAGCTCGCAGATCTCCGCGACCACGCCGGGCGCGGTCACCACCGTGCCCACCACCTCGACCAGCCGCATCACCGGCGCCGGGTTGAAGAAGTGCATGCCGACCACGCGCCCGGGCCGGCCCGTGGCGGCGGCGACGGCGGTGACCGGCAGCGAGGAGGTGTTGGTGGCCAGCACCGTCTCGGGCTTGCAGATCCGGTCGAGGTCCTGGAACAGCGAGATCTTCAGGTCGAGCACCTCGGGGATCGCCTCGATCACGAGGTCGGCCTCGCGCAGGTCCTCGCGCGAGGTGGTCAGCGTGATCCGCCCCAGGATCTCGGCCCGCTGCGCGGCCGTCAGCTTGCCCCGGTCGGCCGCCCTGGCCGTGGAGCGCTCGACGTGCCCGCGCCCTCTGGCCAGCGCCTCGACGTCGGCCTCGACGCCGATCACCCGGAGCCCGGCACGCGCGAAGACCTCGGCGATCCCGGCGCCCATCGTGCCGAGCCCGACAACTCCCACCGTTTCAAACGCCATGCGACCAGTTTTCCAGAGCCGCTAAGGTGGACCGTCATGCGGCTGGTCATCGCGCGGTGCAGCGTGGATTACATCGGACGGCTCACGGCGCATCTGCCGATGGCGCCGAGGCTCGTCCTCATCAAGGCGGACGGGAGCGTCAGCATCCACGCCGACGACCGCGCCTTCAAACCGCTCAACTGGATGAACCCTCCGTGCAAGCTCAAGGAGGACGGCGAGACCTGGACGGTCACCCACGGCAAGACCGGCGAGAAGCTGGTCCTGACCATGGCGGAGATCATCCACGACTCCAGCCACGAGCTGGGCGTCGACCCCGGCCTGATCAAGGACGGCGTGGAGGCCCACCTCCAGGAGCTGCTGGCCGAGCACATCACGACCCTGGGCGAGGGCTACTCGCTGATCCGCCGCGAGTACATGACGGCCATCGGGCCGGTCGACATCCTGTGCCGCGACGCGCAGGGCGCGACGGTGGCCATCGAGATCAAGCGGCGCGGCGAGATCGACGGCGTCGAGCAGCTCACCCGCTACCTGGAGCTGCTCAACCGCGATCCGCTGCTCGCGCCGGTGCGCGGGGTGTTCGCGGCACAGGAGATCAAACCGCAGGCGCGCGTGCTGGCCACCGACCGGGGCATCGACTGCGTCACCCTCGACTACGCCGCCCTGCGCGGCATCGAGCCGGAGAACCCGACCCTGTTCTAGCCCTCCCGGCCTCGCAGCGGGCCGGGATTTCCCATGGCCTGACATTCCTGTGTTGACACGTCTCTCCTGGACGTTCTAGTTTCGACATATCGAGATTGGAGTGTTCATGGACGTTCCCGCGTATCTCAGCGGCGACCTGGCGCCCGTCCCCGACGAGATCGAGGCGCACGACCTGAAGGTCACGGGCGCGCTGCCCGCCGAGCTGACCGGGCGCTACTTCCGCAACGGGCCCAACCCCCGGCCGGGCGAGGATCCCGGCCACTGGTTCGCCGGGCACGGCATGCTGCACGGCGTCCGGCTGCGGGACGGGCGGGCCGAGTGGTACCGCAACCGCTGGGTGCGGACCAGCAAGTTCACCGACGACGCGCCGTTCGTCACCGACACCGGCGTCGACCGCGCCGCCGTGACGGCCAACACGCACGTCGTCCGGCACGCCGGGCGCATCCTGGCGCTGGTGGAGAACGGCCTGCCGCACGAGGTGACGCCCGAGCTGGCCACCGTGGGCCCGTGCGACTTCGGCGGACGGCTGACCACCGCGATGACCGCCCACCCCAAGCACGACCCGCTCACCGGCGAGCTGCACTTCTTCGGCTACGGGTACTTCCCGCCGTTCCTCACCTACCACCGGCTCTCGGCCGCCGGCGAGCTGGTGGAGAGCAGGGAGATCGAGGTGCCGGGCCCGACGATGATGCACGACTTCGCCGTCACCGAGCACCACCTGCTCTGGCTGGACCTGCCGGTGGTTTTCGACCTGAACCGCCGCGGCATGCCGTACGCCTGGGAGGACGACTACGGCGCCAGGATCGGCGTCACCCCCCGGACGGGCGGCCCGACCCGCTGGTTCGACGTCGATCCCTGCTACGTGTTCCACGTCGGCAACGCCTGGGAGGACGAGCGGGGGCGCGTCGTCCTGAACGCCGCCCGCTACTCCCCCGGCGCGTGGTCCGCCGTCTGGAAGCAGATCGGCGGCGCCGCCGACCCGGCCCGGCACGCGGGCGCCGCCGGCGCGGCCGCCCTGCACCGCTGGATCCTCGACCCGGCCACCGGCACGGCCACGGAGGAGGCGCTGGACGACCGCGGCGTGGAGTTCCCCACGTTCAACGAGGACCTGCTCGGCCGGCCCAGCCGCCACCTCTACACGGTGGGCGCCGACGCCGTGGTCAAGTACGACGTGCGCGACGGCTCCGCCCAGGTCAGGAAGACCGGCGGCGCCACCGGCGAGGCCGTGTTCGTGCCGGCCGAGGGGGCCACGGGCGAGGACGAGGGGTGGCTGCTGTCGATCGTCACCTCCGGGGAGTCGTCCGAGCTGCTGGTGCTGGACGCGAGCGACCTGTCCGACGTCGCCTCGGTGCGGCTGCCCAGGCGGGTGCCGGCGGGCTTCCACGGCTCGTGGTTCGCGGAGGGCTGACCGGTGGAGATCAGGGCGGCCGACGACTTCGACGCCGCCGGCGGCGCGCTGGCCAGGGCCTTCCATGACGATCCGGTGGTCGGGTGGCTGCTGCCCGGCGGCCGCGGCGCGGCGGGGATGTTCGCCACGATCGCCCGTCACCTGCACGCGTTCACCGACACGGCGCTCAGCGGGGGCGGCGCCGTGGCGGGGGTCGCGCTGTGGGACCCGCCGGGCCACCGGCCCGACGCGGAGGCGGCCGTGCCCGGCCTGCTGGCGGCCATGGGCGACCGGGTGCGCCAGGGCCTGCTGCTGGAGGAGGAGTTCGCCCGGCACAAGCCCGGCGGCCCCTACTGGTACCTGGCCCAGCTCGGCACCGTGCCCGAGCTCCAGGGCACCGGCGTGGGCGGCGCGCTGCTGCGCGCGGGCCTGGCCAGGTGCGGCGGGCTGCCCGTCTACCTGGAGAGCAGCAAGGAGTCGAACGTGCCCTTCTACGAGCGGTTCGGGTTCGCGGTCACCGAGCGGTTCACCCTGCCGGACGGGCCGCCGGTGTGGGGCATGCTGCGCCCGCCCCGGAGCTAGTAAGCGACGGCTTACCGGTTTATCGTGACGCCATGACGACGCTGACGTTCGACTCACTGAACCCGGCTACCGGCGAGGTCGTCGGCAGTCATCCCAAGAACGACGCCCAGGCCGTGCACGAGGCCGTGGCCAGGGCCGAGACGGCCGCGGAGTGGTGGGCGGCGCTGCCCGCGGGCGAGCGCAGGCGCCGCCTGCTCGACTACAAGGCGGTCATCACGCGTCGCCTGCGGGAGCTGGCCGCGCTGGTGCACGAGGAGACCGGCAAGCCCGTCGGCGACGCCACGCTGGAGATCGTGCTGGCCGTCACGCACCTCGACTGGGCGGCCCGCAACGCCGCCAAGGTGCTGGGCCGCCGCCGCGTGGCGACCGGCATGCTGGGGCTCAACCTGGCCGCCACCCTGGAGTACCTGCCGCTCGGCGTGGTCGGCGTGATCGGCCCGTGGAACTACCCGGTGTTCACCCCCATGGGGTCCATCGCGTACGCGCTGGCCGCCGGCAACGCGGTCGTGTTCAAGCCCAGCGAGCTCACCCCCGGCGTGGGCGTGCGGCTGGCGGAGCTGTTCGCCGAGTCGGTGCCCGAGCAGCCGGTGCTGCAGACGGTGACCGGGCTCGGCGAGACCGGCGCGGCGCTGGCCGCCGACCCCCGGGTGCGGAAGGTGGCCTTCACCGGCTCGACCGCCACCGCCAAGCGGGTCATGGCGGCGTGCGCGGAGAACCTCACGCCCATCGTGGCCGAGTGCGGCGGCAAGGACGCCTTCATCGTGGACGCCGACGCCGACCTGCCCGCCGCGGCCGACGCCTGCCTGTGGGGCGCGATGTCGAACGCGGGCCAGACCTGCGCCGGCGTCGAACGGGTCTACGTGGTGGACGCCGTGTACGAGCCGTTCATGCGGGAGCTGTCGGAGCGGGCCGCCCAGGTCAAGGCCGGCCAGGACTACGGCCCGATCACCATGCCGGCCCAGATCGACATCATCCGGCGGCACATCGACGACGCCACCAAGTCCGGAAAAGTGGTGACCGGCGGCCCCGACTCGGTACGGGCGCCGTTCGTCGACCCGGTCATCGTGGCGGACGTGCCCGAGGACTCCCCGGCCGTGCGCGAGGAGACGTTCGGGCCGACGATCACCGTCCGGCGCACCCGCGACGCGCAGGAGGCGCTGGAGCTGGCCAACGCCTCGGCGTACGGGTTGGCGGGCACGATCTTCTCGCGGGACGCGCGCCGGGCGACGCAGCTCGCGCGCGCGATGCGGACCGGGATGACCGCCGTCAACTCGGTCATCTCCTTCGCCGGGGTGCCCGCGCTGCCGTTCGGCGGGGTCGGCGACTCGGGGTTCGGCCGCATCCACGGAGCCGACGGCCTGCGCGAGTTCACCAGGCCGAAGGCGGTCTCCCGCCAGCGCTTCGCCCTGCCCGGCATGAACCTGACCTCCTTCAGGAGGGGGCCCGACGAGCTTGAGCGACTGATCAGGCTTGTCACGTTCTTGCACGGACGACGTAAAAGATAATCATCGCGCTCTTTCCCAAATCCGATCATCCGTCCATAATTGTGTGCTCTGGGGGCCACGATCATGTTGGACGGGTGGAATGTGAACCGGTCTTACCGGGGAATGTCGGCTGAGCAAAGGCTGGCGGACAGACGCGAGCGGCTGATGACGGCCGCCTACACGCTATACGCGAAACCAGGTTTCGCGGCGACGACCATCGAAAGATTGTGCTCGGAGGCGCGGATCTCCAACCGCGCCTTCTACGAATGTTTCGGCGGCCGCGAGGAGTTGCTCCAGGCGCTGCACGAGCGGTGCGTGGAGGAAAGCCTCGCAGTTGTGGCCAAAGCGTTACAGGAGGCGCCGGGCACGCTTGACGGAAGAGTCAAGGCGGGGATTCGCGCCTATATCGAGTTCGCCGCCGCCGACTGGCGGCGGGCCCGCATCATGCACCTGGAGGTACGCAGGTCGGGCGACGTCCTGACAGCCTCGCGTCAGCGGGCGGTGGACTCCTTCGCCCGGCTCGTGGAGGAGGCGTCGGCGGATTTCCCGCAGACCCGCTCGCTGAATCGGCGCCTGGTGGCGCTTGGCGTAATTGGCGCGCTGCAAGAGCTGCTGATCGAATGGATACTGGCCGACCAGCAGCCGACCATCGACGATCTGGTCGAGGTGGCGGTGCACATCTTCATCCGCAGCCTCAGTCCGTCGTGACCCGCCGATTACCCGCAGTGATGGGGTCACAGAATAATCACTTTCACAGTTCTTTGCGAGTGCCCACACCCGTGATAGCGGGCCGGCCGAAATCTACATTCCCTCTATATTCGGCTCGTGAAAGGGCACGGGCGACGGCTGATCGGCGCCCGGCCCCGATATGTGACCTCAGGCCACCGCGGCCGCGGGAACCTCGACGTGCAGGACCCGATTCAGCCGGGTCACCGCCAGGATCCGCATGATCCGCGGGGGCACCCCCCGAAGAACGAGGCGGCGTTGCACGCTGATCGCGCGCCGATGCGCTCCGACCAGCACCCCGAGCCCGGTGGCGTCGATCATCTCCAGCTTGGAGAGGTCGAGGATGAGGTCGCCCTCGCCGGCGTCGAGCGCTGTGTGCAGCCGCTCGCGCACGCCGGCCGACGTGCCGGCGTCGAGCCGGGCGCCGATCCGTACCGTCTGGCCTCGTGGATTACGCCGGACGCGCATGCCACCTCCTCAATCACGCACACGGCGTGTGGTCGCCGGGATCGAGACCCCCGCTCTCCTCCCCTACCCATCTATCGGGAGTGACACGACAGCCGTCAGCAGGAACTGCCCGTCGCCGGTGGGACGGGCCGTCATGCGGCCGCCCACTGCGGCCATCCGCTCGCCCATGCCGGACAGCCCGCTGCCCAGGTCGTCGGCCTGCCTGCGGGCCACGCCGTCGTTGCGCACCGCCAGTTCCGCCTCCTGGTCGGTGAACCGCAGCGTGATGTCGCAGAAGGTCGCGGCGCTGTGCTTCAGCACGTTCGTGACCGCCTCACGCACCGCGTAGGCGAACACCGGCGCGACGCCCTGCGGCAGCTCGCGGTGCGGCAGGCGCACCTCGCAGCGGACGCCGGCCGCTTCGAGCACTCCCTTCACGCTATTCAGCTCAGCGGTCAAGTCAAGTTCGCGGTAGCCGCGCACGGCCTGGCGCAGCTCACGCAGGGCCTTGCGGGTCAGCGTGTTCACCGCCGCCATCTCGTCCTTCGCGGCCTTGCCGTCGGCGTCGGCCAGGCGTACGGCCAGCTCGGTCTTGACGGCGATGGCCGAGAGCTGGTGGCCGACGAGGTCGTGCAGGTCCCTGGCGAAACGCAGCCGCTCCTCGGCCAGCGCCAGCCGGGTGTGCGCCTCGCGGCCGTCGTGGGCCTGCACGGCCAGCGACCAGATCCAGGCCCACATCCTGTTGGTGCAGGGCAGCGCCGTGGCCCACACGACGTCGAGGGCGGCGATGACGAGCAAGGACACGAGGAAGGAGTCACCGCTCAGCGCCAGCAGGCCCGTCCCGCCCAGCACGGACAGCGCGCCGAGCCCGACGCAGGCCGCGCACGTCGCCGCGCCCAGCGCCAGCGCCCGGCGCGCGGGCAGCCCGATCACCACCACGGACAGCCAGACCATGGGCACGAACCCCCAGCCCATCGGGTCGGCCCCGCCGAGCAGCGCCGCCAGGAACGCCAGAGCGCCGGTCCACACGACCTCCCTCGTGGGATACCGGCGCTCCATGACCGCGGCGACGACGCGTACGTAGAGCGAGGTGAAGGCGAGCGCCGCGATCGTCGCGAGCGCCAGGCGCGGCCAGCCGGCCGCGCCCGAGCCGAGGCTGAACACGGTCGACGCGATCAGGAAGATCCACATGATCACGAGCGTCGAGTTCAGCATCCGGCGGGCCAGCCGGCGCGCCCGCGTGATCGCGTCCATCTAGCCGGCGCGCAGCACGTCGCCGAGCTTCAGCCGGGCGCCCGTGCGCAGCACCGCCCGCTCGTAGACCTTGGCGCCGAACGACAACACCGCCAGCACGGCCACGGCCATCGCCGCCATGGACGCCGCCACCTGCCACATCGGCACGTCGGCCGCCGCCATCCGGACCGGCATGATCATCGACGAGAACGGCGGGATGTAGGACATCACCGTGGCCAGCGTGCCCGTGGGGTCGTTGGTGGCGTAGAAGGCCACGAAGTACGTGACCATGATGAGCATGGTCAGCGGCGACATCACGCTGCTCACCTCCTCCTGGCGGGAGACCAGCGAGGCGAAGGCGGCCGCGAGCGTGGCGAAGAACGCGTACCCGAGCACGAACCAGACCAGGACGGCGACCACCAGCCCCGGCACACCCGGCGGGAAGTCGGCGGCGAACCCCGACACCGACGTGGCGACCAGGCCGACGGCGAGGATGGTGAGCAGGTTGATCAGCCCGAGCACGCCCAGCCCGACGATCTTGCCGCCGAGCAGCTGCCACGGGCGCACCGCCGCGAGCAGGATCTCCACGATCCTGCTGCCCTTCTCCTCCACGACGCCCATGGCCACCATCATGACCTGGCCCATGAGCAGCATGAAGAGGACGAGCACCAGCACCACGGCGATGCCGGTCTTGGCCGCCTGGTAGCGGGTGTCCACGCCCACGGAGACCATCTGCAGCGGCGGGATCGTCACCCCGGCCGCGCCGAGCCGCATCTCCCGGTTGGTGCTCTGCATGAGCACGCCGAGCTTGCTGTCGATCTCGCCGTCGGTGAGCACCTTGTCGCCGTTGACCAGCACCGCGTCCACGTCGCCGGCCAGCACGGCCTTCTTGGCCGCGGCCTCGTCGGGGAAGGAGCGCCACTCGAACTCGGCGTCCGGCGCGGCGGCCTTCAGCGGGAGCTGCTGGGAGTTGACCGTGCCCAGCGTGTACGAGTCGTTCCCGCCCATGATCTTCGGCGCGAAGGAGACCGCCGCCACCAGCAGCGCGGTCACCAGCAGGCCGACCAGGAACGTCTTCGTGCGCACCTGCGTGACGATCTCGCGGCGGGCGACCAGCATCAGTCCGTTCACGCCACGGCCTCCTTGAAGATCTCGGTGAGGGTCGGCTGCTCGACCCCGAAGTGCTCGACGCGGCCCGCCTTCATGGCGCGGCGCAGGATCTCCTGGTCGTCGCCCTCGGCCGTCCGCAGGGTGTGCAGGCCGCCGTGGACGGTCACCGTGCCCGGCAGGCCGTCGGCCCAGCCCGGGGCGGGGTCGCGGACCTCCACGCGCAACGTGTCGCCCTCGGCGGCGCGCAGCTCGGCCACCGTGCCCGTCGCGACCATCCGGCCGCCGGAGACGATGCCCACCGAGTCGCACAGCCGCTCCACCAGGTCGAGCTGGTGGCTGGAGAAGATCACTGGCACGCCGCTCCTGCAGCGTTCCTGGAGCGCGCCGGCCAGGGCGTCCACGGCGAGAGGGTCGAGCCCCGAGAACGGCTCGTCCAGGACCAGCGCCTCGGGGTCGTGCACCAGCGCCACGGCGAGCTGCACGCGCTGCTGGTTGCCCAGCGACAACGTCTGCACCGCGTCGCCCCTGCGCTCGGTCAGCCCCAGCCGCTCGATGAGCTCGTCGGCGGCCTTCTTCGCGGCCGCGGGGGCGAGCCCGTGCAGCCGGCCGAAGTACTCGATCTGCTCGCTGACCCGCATCTTCTGGTACAGCCCGCGCTCCTCGGGCATGTAACCGAACCGCGTGCGGTCGTCGTAGCCCAGCGCGCGGTCCCGCCAGCGCACCGATCCGGAGTCGGCCTGGAGCACGCCCATGACGATGCGCATCGTCGTCGTCTTGCCCGCACCGTTCGCGCCCACGAAGCCGTACATCTCGCCCGGACGTACCGTGAAGCTGATCCCGTCCAGGGCGACCTTGCCGCCGGGGTTGTCGGGACCGCCCGCGAAGCGCTTGCGCAGCTCGCTGATCTCGAGCATCAGGTCCTCTCTCTCGTCATGGGTAGATTGTGGCTTTGGCGGCGTTCGCCCTGGTAGTCGTGGAAATCATGCGCGCGACATGGAAAGCGCGTCCCGTTCGGATGACATTTGTCATTACGCTGGGCTCATGACGCGTGCCGACAAGGACAAGCCCGTCGTCCTCTCCCGCATCTACACCCGTACGGGCGACGACGGCACCACGAACCTGAGCGACATGAGCCGCGCGGCCAAGACCGACACCCGGCTGGCCGCCTACGCCGACGTCGAGGAGGCCAACGCCTGCCTGGGCCTGGCCCTGTCCCACGGCACCCTGTCCGCCGACCTCGTGGCGCTCCTCGTGCGCATCCAGAACGAGCTGTTCGACGTGGGGGCCGACCTGGCCACACCGGTGGTGGACGAGCCGGAGTTCCCGCCGCTGCGCGTGGAGCAGTCCTACATCGACCGGCTGGAGGAGCAGTGCGACCGGCTCAACGCCGAGCTCCAGCCGCTGCGCAGCTTCATCCTGCCCGGCGGCGACCCGGCCACGGCCGCGCTGCACCTGGCCCGGGTGACCGTACGCAGGGCCGAGCGCACCACGTGGGCGGCGCTGGAGGCCCACGACGACGTCAACCCGCTGACCGCCAAATACCTCAACAGGCTGTCCGACCTGCTCTTCATCGCCTGCCGGGTCGCCCACGGCGGCAACGAGATCCTCTGGAAGCCCGGCGGCACCCGCTAGGCGACGTCGAGGTACGCGCTGGGCGGCGCCGACTCCAGCCAGGCGAGGAAGCCGGTGAGGGCGTCGGCGCTCATCGCCAGCGACAACCCGCGCGTCGTGCCGCCGCAGTCGACGGCGTAGAGACCGCCGTCGATCTCACGCCGGGCGGAAACGACGAGGCCGCGCCTCGCGATCGCGTGGCGCGGCCTCAGTCGGACGCCCATGAGCGGAATCCAGTGGAGCTCACCGTCGGCGTAGCGGGCCACCCCGCTCTGCCACCCTCGGCTGCCCACTTTCAGCCGACAGGGTACGCTGCCGCGCGAACGGGCGAGCGTGACCCCTCGCAGGACCACGAGGACGACCAGCAGCAACAACAAAACCGAAACCGTCGCCACCATGGCCGCCCCCCTGAATCCCGTTGTATGTATTAAACCTCTTCGCCCGCCGCGCGCAGCCGGGCCCTGGCCCGCTTGGCCTCGATCGCCGCGTCGGCGTCCTCCTGGTTGGCCTCGATCGAGGCCTGAGCCCGGTCGAGAGCGTCTCGGGCGGCCGCGACGTCGACCTCGGAACCGAGCTCGGCGACCTCGGCGAGCACCGACACCTCATCATCGGCCACGGAGATGAACCCCCCGTGAACGGCCGCGACGAGCTCGGGCTCACCTTCCCGCTTGACGCGCAGCACGCCGCCCTCGACGAGGACGCCGAGCACGGGTGCGTGTTGCGGCATAATACCGATCTCGCCGTCAACGGTCTTGGCAATCACCATGTCGGCCTCGCCCGACCAGATCTCACGCTCGGGTGAGACAACCCCTACGCGTAGCTTCGCCACTTCAGCAGGTTCCTTTCCGATCAGGTAGCGGCACGGGTTCTCCCACCCGTGCCACTACCGTAGGGCGATCAGCGACGCTCGAGTTCCTTGGCCTTGGCCACGGCCTGGTCGATGCCGCCGACCATGAAGAACGCCTGCTCGGGCAGGTGGTCGTACTCGCCGGCGCACAGGCCCTTGAAGGAGGCGATCGTCTCGTCCAGCGGGACGTTCTCGCCCGGCTGGCCGGTGAACGCCTCGGCGGCGTACATCGGGTGCGACAGGAACCGCTCGATGCGGCGGGCCCGCTGCACGGTGACCTTGTCCTCTTCGGACAGCTCGTCGATACCGAGGATCGCGATGATGTCCTGGAGCTCGCGGTACTTCTGCAGGATCCGCTTGGTCTCCTGGGCCACCCGGTAGTGCTCCTCGCCCACGACCTGCGGGTCGAGGATCCGGGAGGTGGAGTCGAGCGGGTCCACCGCGGGGTAGATGCCCTTCTCCGAGATCGGCCGGGACAGCACGGTCTGCGCGTCGAGGTGCGCGAACGCGTTGTGCGGGGCCGGGTCGGTGATGTCGTCGGCGGGCACGTAGATCGCCTGCATGGAGGTGATCGAGTGACCGCGCGTCGAGGTGATGCGCTCCTGGAGCACACCCATCTCGTCGGCCAGCGTCGGCTGGTAACCCACCGCGGACGGCATGCGGCCGAGGAGGGTGGAGACCTCCGAGCCCGCCTGCGTGAAGCGGAAGATGTTGTCGATGAACAGCAGCACGTCCTGCTTCTGCACGTCGCGGAAGTACTCCGCCATCGTCAGCGCGGACAGGGCCACCCGCAGACGGGTGCCCGGCGGCTCGTCCATCTGGCCGAAGACGAGCGCGGTGTCCTTGAGGACGTCCGCCTCCTCCATCTCCAGCCAGAGGTCGTTGCCCTCACGGGTGCGCTCGCCGACGCCGGCGAACACCGAGGTGCCACCGAAGTTGCGGGCGACACGGCGGATCATCTCCTGGATGAGAACCGTCTTGCCCACACCGGCGCCACCGAACAGGCCGATCTTGCCACCCTGCACGTACGGGGTGAGCAGGTCGATGACCTTGATACCCGTGACCAGCATCTCGGTACGGGACTCGAGCTGGTCGAAGGGCGGGGACGGCCGGTGGATGCCCCACTTCTCGGTGACCTGGAGCGAAGCGGTCGGCACGTCGAGCGACTCGCCGAGCGCGTTCCACACGTGACCCTTGACGACGTCGCCGACGGGCACCGAGATCGGGTGGCCGGAGTCGGTGACGGCCGTACCGCGGACCAGGCCGTCGGTGGGCTGCATGGAGATGGCGCGGACCAGGTTGTCACCCAGGTGCTGGGCGACCTCCATGGTCAGGGTCTTGGTCTCGCCGCCGAGGGTCACCTCGACGTTGAGCGCGTTGTAGATGTCGGGCATCGCCTCGACGGGGAACTCCACGTCGACGACGGGCCCCTTGACGCTGGCCACACGACCGGCACCGGCCGACGTGGGCTCAACAGTCTCAACAGCCTCTGCAGTCATTTCACTCTTTCCCCGCTGCGGCGTCAGCCAGCGCGTTGGCGCCACCGACGATCTCGCTGATTTCCTGGGTGATCTCGGCCTGGCGAGCCTGGTTCATCTGCATGGTGAACACGCGGATCAGCTCGTTGGCGTTGTCCGTGGCGGACTTCATGGCGCGGCGGCGCGCGGCCTCCTCCGAAGCAGCCGACTGCAGCAGCGCCGTGAAGATGCGGGACTCCACATAGCGCGGCAGCAGCGTCTCGAGCACGTCGCCCGCGGTGGGCTCGAACTCGAAGTACGGCGGGATCGTCTCGGTGGCCGTCGCCTCGGTCTCCTCGACCTCCAGCGGCAGCACGCGCTTGACCACGACGTTCTGGGTCAGCATCGAGACGAACTCGGTCGAGACGATGTGGATCTCGTCGATCCCCGCCTCTTCCTTGAAGGAGTCGATCAGCGTCTGCGCGATCTCCTTGGCGTCGGCGTAGGCCGGCTTCCTGGAGAAGCCGACCCACTGGCCGCCCATCGTGCGGTTGCGGAAGCTGTGCCAGGTGACACCCTTCCGGCCGGTGACGAACGGCACCACCGTCAGGCCGCGGCTCTCCAGCAGCCCGCGCAGGGCCTCGGCCTCGCGCAGGACGTTGGCGTTGAAGCCGCCACAGAACCCGCTGTCGCTGGTGACGATGAGGACGCCCGCCTTGGCGGGGTTCTCCTTCGCCACGGTCAACGGATGGTCGACGCTGGCCGCGTTGCTGACGACGCCGGTGACGGCGCGAGTGATCTCACGCTCGTACGGCAGCGCCGCCTGCATCCGCATCTGCGCCTTCACGATCCGCGAGGAGGCGATGAGCTCCTGGGCGCGCGTGATCTTGGCGGTCGACTTGACCGACCTGATCCGCCGCCGCAGCAGCCTTAGCTGGGCACCCATGAGCTACTTCTCCGTCGCCGGACGGACGACCTTCTTGATCTTCTCCTGGCCGACCTCGTCGGCCTCGAGCGGCGCCACCGGCTCGTCCTTGACCAGGAGCTCGCCCGAAGAGGTGGTGAAGCCCTTCTTGAACTCCGTGACGGCGTCCTTGAGGCTGGTCACCGCGTCGTCGGACAGCTCGTTGGTCTCGCGGATGCTGTCGAAGATGCCCTTGTGGCTGCTCTGCAGGTAGTCGAGGAACTCCTGCTCGAAGCGGCGGATGTCCTCGATCGGAACCTCGTCGAGCTCACCCGTCGTGCCCGCCCACACCGACACGACCTGACGCTCCACGGAGAACGGCGAGTACTGCGGCTGGATGAGCAGCTCGGTCAGGCGCTGACCGCGCTCCAGCTGGGCGCGGGAGGCCGCGTCCAGGTCGGAGGCGAAGGCCGCGAAGGCCTCCAGGTCGCGGTACTGCGACAGCGACAGACGCAGCGTGCCGGCCACCTTGCGCATCGCCTTGATCTGCGCCGAGCCACCGACTCGGGAGACCGAGATACCGACGTTGATGGCGGGACGGATACCGGCGTTGAAGTAGTCGGTCTCCAGGAAGATCTGGCCGTCGGTGATGGAGATGACGTTGGTCGGGATGAACGCCGACACGTCGTTGCCCTTGGTCTCGATGATCGGAAGACCGGTCATCGAACCGCCGCCCATGTCGGCGGAGAGCTTGGCGCAGCGCTCCAGCAGACGGGAGTGGAGGTAGAAGACGTCACCGGGGAACGCCTCGCGGCCCGGCGGGCGGCGAAGCAGCAGCGAGACGGCGCGGTAGGCGTCGGCCTGCTTGGTGAGGTCGTCGAAGATGATGAGGACGTGCTTGCCCTGGTACATCCAGTGCTGGCCGATGGCCGAACCGGTGTAGGGGGCGATGTACTTGTAACCGGCCGGGTCGGAGGCCGGGGCGGCGACGATCGTGGTGTACTCCAGGGCGCCGGCCTCTTCGAGACGGGAGCGCACCTGGGCGATCGTCGAACCCTTCTGGCCGACCGCGACGTAGACGCAGCGCACCTGCTTCTCGGGGTCGCCCGAGAGCCAGTTGTCGCGCTGGTTGAGGATGGTGTCGACGGCCACGGCGGTCTTGCCGGTGCCACGGTCACCGATGATCAGCTGGCGCTGGCCGCGGCCGATCGGCGTCATGGCGTCGATCGCCTTGATGCCGGTCTGCAGCGGCTGCTTCACCGGCTGCCGCTGGACGACCGAGGGGGCCTGCAGTTCGAGGGCGCGCAGGCCCTCGGACTCGATCGCGCCCTTGCCGTCGAGGGGGTTGCCGAGCGGGTCGACCACACGGCCGAGGAAGTTGTCGCCGACCGGCACGGACAGGACCTCGCCCGTCCGGCGGACCGTCTGGCCTTCCTCGATCTTGCTGAAGTCGCCCAGGACCACGACGCCGATCTCTCGGGGGTCGAGGTTCAGGGCCAGGCCGCGCGTGCCGTCCTCGAACTCGAGCAGCTCGTTCGCCATCGCCGAGGGAAGGCCGGAGACATGGGCAATGCCGTCGCCGGCGTCGACGACGGTCCCGATCTCCTCGCGCGCGGCGCCTTCCGGTTCGTACGCCTGGACGAAGCGCTCAAGCGCGTCCCGGATCTCGTCCGGCCGGATCGTAAGCTCCGCCATCTCTACTCTGTCTCCCTATTCATTCGGCGCTCACTGCGCCTCAGCCGGCCAACCGGCGGCGGACTTCTTCAATTCGTCCCACGATCGTGGTGTCGATGATCTCGTCGCCGATGCGGACCGAGAACCCACCGAGCACTCGCTTGTCCACCTCGACGTTCAGGTGCACGTCGCGACCGTAGGAGGTGCGCAGCCAGTCGGCCAGTCGCTGCTTCTGCGCGTCGGACAGCTCGACCGCGCTGCGCACGACCGCCACCAGGCGCCGGCGCTGCTGGGCCACGAGCTGGCCGAACTCCTCCAAGCCCGTCTCCAGGCTACGCCCTCGCGGGTGCACCGCCAGCTGCGTGATCAGGCGCTGGCTGGTGGGGGCGACCTTGCCGCCGAGCAGGTCGCCCAGCAGCTGCCGCTTGCCCTCCGCGGGCGCGGCCGCGTCGGCGAGCGCGCGTCGGAGGTCGGGGTTGGCGGCGACGATGCGGCCGAAGCGGAAGAGCTCGTCCTCCACGTCGTCGAGCCTGGACTGGCCCTCCGCCTCGGCGGCCGCGGCGACGACGCCGAGCCGTTCGAGCGAGTCGGCCAGGTCACCGGCGCGCGACCACCGGACCGAGACCGCGGCCTCGGTCGTGGCGATGGCCGCCTCGGAGACCTTGCCGCCGAGCAGGGCGCGGATGGTGCCCGCCTTCTGCTCGGCGGGCCTGGCCGGGTCGGACAGCGCCCGGCGCAGGCCGTGCTCGCGGTCGAGCAGATCCGCGACGGCGAACAACTCGTCGGAGAGCGCGCCGAGGTCGGCGCTGCCCGCGACCGCGTTGAAGCGCTCCTCGACCTCTGCCAACGAGGTCCTGCTCAGACCTCTCATTAGCGCACCGCCTGCGCGTTGCTGCTCTCGAGCTCGTCGAGGAACCTGTCCACGATCCGGCTCTGGCGGACCTCGTCCTCGAGGGACTCGCCGACGATGCGGCCGGCCAGCTCGGTGGACAGACGGCCGATCTCCGTGCGGAGCTGCGCGAACGCGGCGGCGCGGTCGGCCTCGATCTGGGCGTGCGCGGCCTCGACGAGACGACGGGCCTCGGCCTGCGCCTCCTCGCGGAGCTCCGCCTTGATCTGCGCGGCCTGCTCGCGAGCCTCTTCGCGGAGCCGGCCGGCCTCGCGGCGGGCCTCCTCGAGCTGCTGCGCGTACTGCCGCTGGAGGTTCTGCGCCTCGGCCTGGGCCTCCTCAGCCCTCTTGATGCCACCCTCGATCGCGTCGGTCCGCTCGGCCAGAGTCTTCTGGATGCGCGGAACGAGAATCTTGCCGACGACGAGGAGGACGACGAGGAACGAGAAGATACCGACGACGAGCTCGAACGTGTGCGGAAGGAGCGGGTTCGCCCCTTCTTCCTGCGCGAGGAGCGTAGCTGCCTTAATCATGGGTGCAGCCTTTCGTCAGAATTCTTCTGGTCCTAGATGCCCTGGAAGATGAAGGGCGCGACCAGACCGATCAGGGCGAGGGCCTCGGTGAGGACGAAGCCGAGGAGCATGTTCTGGCGGATCAGGCCGTAAGCCTCGGGCTGACGCGCGATGGCCTGCACGCCCTGACCGAAGATGATGCCGACGCCGATGCCGGGGCCGATGGCGGCGAGACCGTAACCGATGGCGGTGACGTTGCCGGAGACCTCAGCGAGAACGCTCATTGCTATTTCCTTTACTGGACGGCCGGTGAAGGGAGTCCCACCGGTCATGGATATTCCGGTATGTGGTTCTCAGTGATCCGGGTGCAGCGCGCCGCCGATGTACATCGACGCCAGCATCGCGAACAGGAACGCCTGCAGGAACTGGATGAACATCTCGAACCCGGTCAGGAGGATCGTCATGAGCACGCCCACCACGCCGACGGGTGCGCCCAAGGGCGTCAGCTTCTCGAACAGGAACCAGAAGCCGACCATGCTGAAGAACGCGAGCAGCATGTGACCGGCGAACATGTTCGCGAACAGTCGGACCGCGTGCGTGAACGGCGCGATGATCATGTTCGACAGGAACTCGATCGGCGCCAGAAGGAAGTAGATGGGCTTGGGCAGGCCGGGCGGGAACATCATGTTCTTGAAGTAGCCGATGCCGCCCTGGTGCTTGATGCCCAGGTAGATCTTGATCGCGTAGATCGAGAGCGCGAGGACGGCCGGGAACGCGATGTGCGAGGCGACCGGGAACTGCGCGAGCGGGATCACCCCGAGGATGTTCCAGAACAGGACCAGGAAGAAGAGCGTGACCAGCAGGCCCATCCACCGATCGGCGTCCTTGCCGAGGAACGGCCGGGCGATCTGGTCGCGGACGAACATGTAGCCGTACTCGACGACGTTCTGGGTGCCCCTCGGCACGAGCTTCGGCTTGGCGAAGGCCACCCAGCACACGGCGATCACCACGAGCGCGCTGAGCATCGCCAGCAGCACCGGCTTGGTGAACCAGGTCACCCCGGGAATGATCGGCGTGAACGAATTGAACAGCTCATCGGGCGATGGCGCCCGGAAGTTGTCTTCGGGGGCGAGGACCGTCAGCGCAATCACGCGGCGTTCCCTTCAACGTCGTAGTGGATCACAAGGGTTTCCTCAGCGAGGCGATCGCTGCGTCGGGTTAGCGACCGAACTTCCGGTAGACCGCGTAGCCGCCGAGCACGACCCCAAGGACCACGCCTATGGGGAAGAACGCGGACATGTCGAGCCACCGGTCCAGCAACCACCCGAGACCGCCATAGACCGCCATCCCGGCGAGCAGATAGCTGGGGACTGACCACATGGCATCGGAGAAGTCGCGACCGTCGTGTTCCGGCCGGCGTTCCTGTGCGCTCATCGCGGCCCCGACGATAGCAGGCGAGTGGAGGACTAGTCATATCGGACCCCATCCCTTTACCTGCCTCATGAGTCGCCCTTTCCGGGGACCGAGGCTTCGGGGTCGACGTAGAGCATCTTGGTCTTCATGAACGCGCGGACCTCGAACCCGGTCCAGACGAGCGTGCATCCGACCACGGACCACGCGAAGGCCTGGGTGTTCCAGGCGGTGGTCTCACGGAAGGCGGTGAGCACCGCCATGATGGCGATGACCTTGACGAGGTAGCTGACCATGGCCGCGATCGCCATCATCTGCGGGGAGACGCGGGCGGCATAGGAGACCGCTACCACGCTGATGCTGAAGAAAACCCCGACGAGCAAGGTGCCGAGGGCCGCGCCGAGCGCTCCCTTGCCGCCCGCGAGGAGGAACGCCACGATGACCGCGACCACTCCGACCGCGAAGGTCGGAACAGCGGCGCTCTTGAGTACGCGCACGTCGTTGGCCTGCATCGGTGCTCCATCAGCATGTTGTCAAGCGAGCGTTTGCTACCTCCAGAACATGTGCGTCCGGAGGTCCCTGCTCGTGAAAGATATCACAAGCTCACGGAAGACCGCTTTTACCTGCCGTTTCTAGTTCCCGATCACGGACGGCTCGGAAATGCAGGAATGACCGGTTTGCCCTCGGCGCTCGCGCGTTCCTGCGCCGAAGGGCCGCCCTGCGGCGGCATCTGCCGCCTGACCTGGGTGTCCGGGCCGATCGGCGGCATCGGGCCGGTGGGCGGGCCGTCGTCGTCGGGCTGTTTGTCGCGCGTGGCGGCGTGCGCGCCGCCCCTCCCCCGCCACCGCGGCGCGGCCATCAGGACGAGCACCGCCAGCGCCAGCACGATCACCACGACGAACAACAGCACCGGCACGCCCTCGCGGGACATCGCCACCAGGCCGAAGGCGAACAGGAACGCCCACGCGTACATGATCAGCACCGAGCGGCGGTGCGAGTGGCCGATGTCCAGCAGCCGGTGGTGCAGGTGCCCGCGGTCGGGCGCGAACGGCGACATGCCGTGGGACGTGCGCCGGACCACGGCGGTGATCAGGTCGATCAGCGGCAGGACCAGCACCGCCGCCGGCAACATCAGCGGCAGCAGCACCGGGACCTTGTTCATGTCCTCGATGGCGGCCGGGTCGAGCGGCGTCACCGTGACGATCGAGGAGGCGAGCACCAGCCCGATCAGCATCGCCCCGGTGTCACCCATGAAGATCTTGGCCGGATGGAAGTTGTGCGGCAGGAAGCCCAGGCACGTGCCGATGAGCACGGCCGCGATGGCCGCCGTCGTGGTGATGTTCCCCACGCTCATGCTCTGGGCCAGCAGGATCGAGTACGCCCACGTGGCCATGGCGGCGATGCACACGATGCCGGCCGCGAGCCCGTCGAGCCCGTCGACGAAGTTCACGGCGTTGATGGTGACCACCACGATCATGATGGTGATGATCGTGCTCAGCGTGTAGTCGAGGCTCGTGGAGCCGCCCCAGTCCTTCGGCAGCGGGATGTAGAGCAGCCGCAGGTCGAAGTAGACCAGCACGCCCGCCGCCGCGATCTGCCCGCCGAGCTTGATGAAGGCGTCCATGCCCCACCAGTCGTCGAGGAAGCCGGTGAGCGTGATCAGGCCGCCGGCGACGATCAACGCGGTGACGGCTCTGCCGTCGTACCCCGACAGCGCCGCGCCCGTGTGTTTCAGCTGGCTGGCGACCAGCAGGCCGACCACCAGGCCGCCGTACATGGCCAGGCCGCCGAGCCTCGGAGTCGGCGTGGTGTGCACGTCGCGCTCGCGAACCTCGGGCATGGCGCCGATGCGGATGGCGAAGCGGCGCACCAGCGGGACCAGCAGATACGTCACCGCTGCCGAGATGAGCGCCATGAACAGGTATTCGCGCACGGACCTAGTTTCCCGGATGCTCCGGCCAGCTGTGACCGGAAACCGACACAGACCAGCTTAATATTCGCTGAGATATGGCTGATGGATGGCGAGAAGCGCCGCCACTCTTTCCCTGACCTCGGGCGCTGCGGCCGGGTCGCGCACGGACATCGACAGCAGACTTCCCAACTCCTTCATCTCGCGCGGGCCCATGCCCTGCGTGGTCACACAGGCCGTGCCCACCCGGATCCCGGAGGTGACGGCCGCCGGCTCCGGATCGTACGGGATGACGTTGCGGTTGAGGGTGATCCCGGCGGCCGCGCAGCGCCGTTCGGCCTCGGCGCCCGAGACGCCCAGCTCACGCAGGTCGATCAGGGCCAGGTGGGTGTCGGTGCCGCCGGTGACCGGACGCATGCCCTCCCCGTCCAGCGCGTCGGCGAGCGTGCGGGCGTTGGCGACGACGCGGCCCGCGTACTCGGCGAACTCCGGCCGCAGCGCCTCCCCGAACGCCACCGCCTTGGCCGCCACCGCGTGCATCAGCGGCCCGCCCTGCACGAACGGGAACACCGCCCGGTCGATCTTGGCGGCCAGCTCCTCCGTGCACAGGATCGCGCCGCCGCGCGGCCCGCGCAGCACCTTGTGCGTGGTCAGCGTCACGACGTCCGCGTACGGCACCGCCGACGGGATCACCCCGCCCGCCATCAGCCCGATCGGGTGCGCCACGTCGGCCAGCAACCACGCGCCCACCTCGTCGGCGATGCCGCGGAAGACCGAGAAGTCGATCAACCTGGGGTACGCCGTCGCGCCGCACACGATGACTTTCGGTCGGCGTCGCAGCGCCACGTCGCGCACCTCGTCGTAGTCGATGAGCTCGGTGTCGCGCCGCACGCCGTAGGAGGCGACGTCGAACCACCGTCCCGAGAAGTTCACCTTCGAGCCGTGCGTGAGATGGCCGCCGTGCGGGAGCGCCATGGCGAGCATGGTGTCGCCAGGCTGGAGCAGGGCGGCGTAGGCGGCCAGGTTGGCGCCGGCGCCGGAATGCGGCTGGACGTTGGCGTGCTCGGCCCCGAACAGCCTGCGCGCCCGCTCCACCGCCAGCCGTTCGGCCCGGTCGACGACCTCGCAACCACCGTAGTAGCGCCTGCCGGGGTAGCCCTCGGCGTACTTGTTGGTGAGGGTGGAGCCCAGGGCGGCCATGACCGCGGGGGAGGTGAAGTTCTCGCCGGCGATCAGCTGGATGCCGGTGCGTTCGCGTTCGAGCTCGTCGAGCAGCACCTGCGCCAGCTCCGGATCCTGCCGCCGCAACCGCCCGAAGTCGGGCCCGTAGAACGGCTCCCCACCCATTTCTCCACTGTACGACCGCATGTCCGTTTTGCCCAGATAGCTGGTCCCGCGACGGGCAGGGGGCCTTGAGGTCGTTTATCCGCGAAGACCGGAGAGGTGCGATTGCGCAACTCACGGACCGCGATGTTGCGCAGACCGCGAAGCACCGAGACGACGAAAACACCCGAACCACGGAAGCACCCGGAGAACGAAGCTCAAGGAGCGCGAAGCCCAAGGACCGGGAGCTCAAGGACCGCGAAGCACCGGAACCGCAATGCTCCGGGGACGGCGAAGCTTCAGGTAAGGCGAAGCGCCGGAATTACGAAGCTCCCGGGGAAGGCGGAGGTCAGGGGAAGGCGTGCGGTGCGCCGGTCTGGCTGGGGATCCATCTCGGGGTGTCGTCGGCCTCGTCGCTGATGGCGGTGAGCACGGCGTGACGGTAAAGAGCCAGCTTGGACCGCCATTCCCGGATGTCCTGCACATATCGATCGCCGACCGGCGCGTCCCAGGTCTGCGGGCTCTTGGCCAGCGCGTACGCCTTGTCGAGGGCCGTGCTGAGCTTCTCCAGCATGGGCATGACGGTGTTCCAGGCGGTGACGAGACGTTCGTAGTCGGGGTTGAACTCGTAGGCCAGCGGCTGGTTGTCCAGCGGGCCCGCGGCGGTGACGGGCGGCATCTCGTCCCTGCTCCTGGGCCTGGGGGCGGGCGGGTCGACGTACATCACGCGCTCCTTCCCGACGTCCCGGGATCGACCTCACCCGATGGACCGTCCGGCCTGATGTCCCTGAGCCCCCAGTCACCCTCGCCGTACTCACCGGGCGGAACCTCCATGGACGGCATGTCGAATGGCTGAACGTCGCGGACGTCGTCGATCAAAGTCCTGATCGCCTCCGGCCCGGCCGCGGAAACATCCACAGCCACAACCCCGTCCCCCTCGCTCACCCACTTCCCACCGGCACCCCCGCCATCCAAGCCCTGCGCCCCACCATCACCATGGCTGCCGACACCATGTCCCCCGCCACCGTGAACAGCCGCGCCCTGCCCCCCTGTGACGCCACCACCAGCGGATACGTCTCCTCCACCAGAAACGGCCGCCCCTCCCCCGGGCGCCGTAGGCGGAATCCGCACCCCACCAGAACCGTCACCCCGCCCCGCCACACCACCATCCGCACCCGCCCGACCAGCGTCCACCGCCCCACCATCAGCCCGCCCGCCATCGGCGCGCCCACCATCGCCATACCCGCCACCGGCGTCACGACCGCCGTTCACGGCACCGCCATCAGCCCGACCAGCGTCAGCCGCACCGCCACCGGTTCCTACACCGTCACGCCCACCACCCACGCCGCCATCGCCACGCCCGCCATGGGTGTTGCCGCCAGCGCCACTGCCGGCGTCACGGCTGCCGTTGGCGGTTCCCGCGTCAGCGCGGCTGCCGTTCGCGGCCTTGTCGTCGGCGCAGGCGGTGCCGTCACTGCGGCCGGTGTCCGTAGCGCCGCCGTCGGAACGGCCGTGGTCGTTCACGCCACCGCCGGAACCGTCACCGCGGCCCGTGTCCGTAGCGCCGCCGTCGGAACGGCCGTGGTCGTTCACGCCGCCGCTGGAGCCGTCGGCTCGGCCTGTGCCGGTGTCCGTGTGGCCGTTTGCGCCGTCGCCTCGGCCGTGGTCGCCGATGGGCTGGGTGCCGGTGGCGTCGGGGCGGGTTGGGGTGGAGGAGGTGCCGTCGGCGCGGGTGCCGTGGGCGTTGCCCGTGTCTCCTGGGATGCCCTGGTGGGCGCCTGTGTCGCCCGTGGTGCCGCGGTAGGTGTCTCCCGTGGTGCCCGAGTGGGTGGCCGCATCGCCTTGGGTGCCGTTGGGGGACGTGGTGTCCCCTGCGGTGCCGAAGTGGGCGCCCGTGCCTTGTGACGTGCCGTAGGGGTGGCCGGTGGCGGTTGGGGTGCCGTGGTGGTGGCCGGTGGCCGTTGTGGTGCCGTGCGGGTGGGCGGTGGTGCTGTCCGAGGTGGTCGCCGAGGGGTCGGTGCCGCCCTCTCCTGTCGGCACCGACAGCCCTTCGCCTCCGCCCCCCGTCGCCCCGGCGCCATCGGCGCGCACGGTCGGCATGTCGGCGGGTTGCGCGTTGTCGACGTTCTTGAGCAGGGATTCCAGCTGTTCGGCCGTGGGCGGGTCAATGGGGACCTGGAGGACCTTCACGCCGTCGACCACGACGACCTTGGGCTTGTGCGGATCGTCCGGCTGGTCGTTCGCGGGGACGTTGGCCGTGCTGGCGTCGGCCTCCGCTCCCCGGTCGCGTCTGCTGTCCTGGTCGGGCGCCTTGGGGTCGTCACCGGCCGGGGTGTCGCCAATTCGGTCGCCGATCCGGTCGCCGGTGCGGCCGTCTGCGCGGTCACCGGTCCGCTCACCGGTCCGGTCGCCGGTCCGGGTGTCGTTTCCGCTGGTCCCGGTGTCCTTGTCGGCGCCGTCGCACGCCTTGCCGTCCCCGTCGGCCCTGGCACCGTCGTCACCGGTCTTGCTGTCGGGTTCCTTCGGCGTCGGCGGGTCCGTCGGCTTGGGGTCGTGGTGCCTCGACGCAGGCGGATCCGTCGGCTTGGGGTCGTGGTCTTTCGGTGCGGGTGGGTCCGTGGGCTTGGTGTCGGGGGTTTTGGGGGGTGGGTCCGTGGGTTTCGGGTCGTGATCCTTCGGGGTCGGGGGATGCGTGGGCTTCGGGTCGGCGGGGTGTTCCGGAGTGGCGGGGTCGGTGTGCTTGGGCGGGTCGTCGGCGCGGGGGTTGCCGTACTTGTCGTCGCGGCTGCCCGGCGACTCCTTGGGCTCGTCGGCCGTGCCGCCGCCGCCCGTCTTCGCTGTGTCGCCCGTTTTCGCTGTGTCGCCCGTTTTCGCTGTATCGCCCGTTTTCGCTGTGTCGCCCAGTTTCCCGTCGGCGCGCTTCTCCAGGACGGCCAGCCGCGCGTTGACGTCCTTGACCATGTGATCGGCGGAGTCGGCCACCTGGACCGGACGGTGGGTGCTCCGCGTGGACAGCCCGGCACGGCTCAGCACCGCCCTGACCTGGTCCTCGGCCGTGCGCAGCGCCGAGGACGCGTGCTTGACCTCGGTCAGCAGGTCACGGACCAGCTGCGGATCCATGCCGTCGAACTTGCCCATGGGCCACTCCCGGACGTGTCGCCGTTCCGGGACTCACGGTAATCGCGGCCGCGGCGTCGCCGCAGCCGGGATGCAAAGACGGTATACGTCAGTCGTCGGTGGCGACGTAGCCGATGATGCCGCGCAGCTTCTCGACGGGGATTGCGCCGCGGCGCAACATCCGGGGCACCGCCGTGGTGAGGTCGAGGATGGTCGAGGGCGTGTTGTCGGTGGTCTTGCCGCCGTCGAGGTAGACCGCGACCGAATCGCCGAGCTGCTCCTGGGCCTCCTCCGCCGTCGTCGCCGCGGGGGCGCCGGAGCGGTTGGCGCTGGAGACGGCCATCGGGCCGGTCTCCTTGAGCAGGTCGAGGGCGACCGGGTGGAGCGGCATGCGGACGGCGACCGTGCCCTTGGTGTCGCCCAGGTCCCAGGAGAGGGCCCTGTTGGCCCTGCAGACCAGCGTGAGCGGCCCGGGCCAGAAGGCGTCGATGAGATCCTGCCCGTAGGGCCCGAGGTCGTCCACGAGCGCTGTGGCGGCTCTGACGGTGCCCACGAGCACGGGCGGCGGCATGTCGCGGCCGCGCCCCTTGGCGTCGAGCAGCGCGGTGACGGCCGGCGGCATGAACGCGTCGGCGCCGATGCCGTAGACGGTGTCGGTCGGCAGCACGACCAGCTCGCCGCGGCGCACGGCGGTGGCGGCCTCGATCAGGCCCTCGGCGCGCTGGTCGAGGTCGGAGCAGTCAAAGCGTCTTCCCACGGCGTGCATCCTAGTCCTGGCCGAGTCTGGCCGTGACGAAGCGGTCCCTTCGGGTGAGGTCCTGGCGCAGGCGTACGTCGCGCCAGCCGTTGTCCTCCGGGAAGGTCAGATAGACGGCCCTGCCCTGCTCGTCGGCGTGTTCGACGGCCACCCAGCCGCCGGGGCGCAGCAGCCGGCGGGCGGTGCGTTCGACCGCGCGCACCTCGCCGAGGCCGTCGTCGCCGGAGCCGTAAAGGGCCCTGGAGGGGTCGTAGTCGCGGACCTCGGGGTCGCGCGGGATGGCGCCGGGCGGGATGTACGGCGGGTTGGAGATCACCAGGTCGACCTTCCCGTTGAGCTCGGGAAGGGCTTCGGCGAGGTCTTCCGGGTGCAGGTGCGTACGCCCCTGGCCCAGCTCGGAGATGTTGCGCTTGGCCCAGGTGTAGGCCGCGGGGTCGACCTCGACGGCGTGCACCTCGGCGAGCGCGACCTCCTGGGCGATCGACAGCGCGATGGCCCCCGAGCCGGTGCCGAGGTCGACGACGAGCGGCGCCGTCACGTCCATGGCGCGCAGGGTCTCGATCGCCCACCCGGCCATGACCTCGGTCTCCGGCCGCGGCACGAACACGCCGGGGCCGACCGCGAGCTCCAGGTAGCGGAAGTACGCGTGGCCGGTGATGTGCTGCAGCGGCTCACGCGCCTCGCGCCGGGCGATGCCCTCCCAGAACAGCGCGTCGAAGTCGGAGTCCTTGACCGTGTGGAGCTCGCTCCTGCGCACGCCGTGGACGAACGCCGCGATCTCCTCCGCGTCGGTGCGCGGCGAAGGCACACCTGCCTCGGCCAGCCGGGCGGTGGCGAGAGCGATCTCGTCCAGCAGAAATGTCATGAGTGTTGTGCGAGCTTCTCCGCCATCTCGGCGTCGATGAGTGCCTGGGTGACGGCGTTGAGCTCGCCGTCGAGAACCTGGTCGAGGTTATACGCCTTGAAGCCTACGCGGTGGTCGGAAATCCGGTTCTCGGGAAAGTTGTACGTGCGGATGCGCTCGGAACGGTCGACCGTGCGGACCTGCGACTTGCGCTCGGCCTGCGCCGCGGCGTCGGCCTGCTCCTGGGCCACGGCCAGCAGCCGGGCACGCAGGATGCGCATCGCCGACTCCTTGTTCTGGAGCTGGCTCTTCTCGTTCTGGCAGGAGACGACCACGCCCGTGGGCAGGTGGGTGATGCGCACGGCCGAGTCGGTCGTGTTGACGCTCTGGCCACCGGGACCGCTGGAGCGGTAGACGTCGATGCGCAGGTCGTTGGGGTCGATCTGGACGTCGACCTCCTCCGCCTCCGGGTAGACCAGCACGCCCGCGGCGCTGGTGTGGATGCGGCCCTGGGACTCGGTGACGGGCACCCGCTGCACGCGGTGGACGCCGCCCTCGTACTTGAGCCTGGACCACACGCCCTCGTCGCCCTTGGCCTTGATGCCGACCGTGACGTCTTTGTAGCCGCCGAGGTCGGAGGGCTGGGTGTCGATGATCTCGGTCTTCCAGCCGAGGCGCTCGGCGTAGCGCAGGTACATCCGCAGCAGGTCGCCGGCGAACAGCGCGGACTCCTCGCCGCCCTCGCCCGCCTTGATCTCCATGATGATGTCTTTGTCATCGTTGGGGTCGCGCGGGATGAGCAGGTGCTTGAGCTTCTCCTCAAGCTGCGGGATGCGCTCCTCGATCTCGGCCGCCTCGGCCGCGAAGCCCTCGTCCTCGCCGGCCAGTTCCTTGGCCGCCGTCAGGTCCTCGCGGGCGGTGTCGAGCTCCCGGTAGGTGCTGACGATCGGGGTGAGCTGGCTGTAGCGCCGGCCGAGTGTGCGGGCCTTGTTCTGGTCGGCGTGCACGGCGGGGTCGGCAAGCTGCAGCTCCAGCTCGGAATACTCCTTGAGCAACTCGTCGAGGTTCACCGTGGGTCCTTCAGTGGTTTGAATGCCGTTTCACCAACAACGCCGACCCGGCGCACGTGGTGCGGCCGGGTCGGCGTCGGTGAAGCTACTTGCCCGTGGCCTTCTTGCCGAAGCGCTTCTCGAAGCGAGCCACCCGGCCGCCGGTGTCGAGGATCTTCTGCTTGCCCGTGTAGAACGGGTGGCAGGCCGAGCACACGTCGGCGTGGATGACGCCGTTCTTCGCGGTGCTGCGGGTGGTGAACGTGTTGCCGCAGGAGCAGGAGACCTGCGTCACGTGGTAATCGGGGTGGATGTCGGGCTTCATGGCTGTCCTTTCGGGCTGCGGCCGCCGGGTCGCCTTCACGCATGGCGTGAACCGGAACCGCAAAATGGTCAGCTACCAGTGTGCCAGATCGTGCAACCTGCCCAGGCCATGGGGCATTCCCGCGATCTTCATGACGCGGCCGCACGCGCCACACTAGGCTCCCTCGCACAAAACCATCACTTTTCCCACAAATGGGACTTAGCCAAAGGATCACCCAACTGATGAAGAGAAGGGTGCGGCTGCTCCTCGCGGCCGCCACGGGGGCCGCCGTTCTCCTCGGAGGCGCCGGTCTCTCGGCCACCGGCGCGTCGGCCTCGGCCCACGCGCTGGCGGACGACTTCGCGGGGGACGCGTCGGCGAGCGCGTACGTCCCGCTGGAGAAGGACGTCGACGCCACCGTCACGCTCAGGCTCAAGAACCCGGGCAACGTGACCAGCGTGACCGGCTCCATCGAGCCGCCCGGCAAGTCGGCCAGGACGGTGTCGTTCGACTTCACGCCGAGCACCTCCACCACCACCCCGACCCCCACCCCGTCCCCGGCGACCGAGAAGACGGTCACCGGCAAGTGGACGATCACCAAGGACGACCCGGCGGGCGACTGGAAGCTCACCGTCAACGTCGCCCGCAGCGGCTCGAGCTACTCCACCCCGTTCACCGTCAAGGTCTCCGGCAAGCAGGGCATCTCCGGCGCGAACGTCACGCCCGACCCCGTCCAGCTCGTCAAGGGCAGGGACACCAAGGTCACGGTCGAGGCGTCGGTGAAGGACGCGGGCACGGTCTCGGCCAAGCTCGTCAGCGACACCACCAGCGAGTACTACGACCTCGGTGCGCTGGCCCAGGAGTCGGACGGCTACTACCGCGGCGTCACGTACTTCACCGACGACACCACCGAGGGCGACTGGACCCTTGAGGTGTACGCCACCCGCGGCGGCCAGACGCTCAAGGGCGAGGCGTCGTTCTCGGTCGTCGCCCCGACCGGCGGCGCGTCCAAGAAGGCCAAGACCAGGGTGACGATCTCGGCGCCGAACAAGGTCACCAAGGGCCGCGCGTTCAAGGTCTACGGCAAGGTCTACCGCGGCGCCAAGGCGTACAAGAACAAGATCGTGGAGGTGTACTTCAAGACGAAGGGCACCAAGACGTACAAGTTCATGGGCTACGCCAAGGCCACCTCGGCCGGCAAGTACAGCAAGACCTTCAAGGCCAAGAAGGACGGCTACTTCCAGGTCAAGGTGCCCGGCACGAGCAAGACGCGCACCTCCCTGTCGCCGCAGGAGTTCGTGGACGTGAGGTAGCGGGTACGGCCCGCATCCCCAACCCCGGGTGCAGGCCGTATCAGCGACCCAGATACGTCAGGACGGCGAGAACCCGCCGATGGTCCTCGGGCGCGGGCCCGAGGGCCAGCTTGGCGAAGATGCCGGACACGTGTTTCTCCACCGCCCCTTCGGTGACGACCAGCCTGGAGGCGATCGCGGTGTTGGAGCGGCCCTCGGCCATCAGCGCCAGGACCTCGCGCTCCCGGGGGGAGAGCAGGTCGAGCGGCGCGCCCCTGCGCCTGCGGCTGAGCAGTTGCACGACGACCTCAGGATCGATCACCGTGCCGCCCGCCGCCACCTCGCGCACCGCCTCCATGAACTCGGCCACGTCGGCCACCCGCTCCTTCAGCAGGTAGCCGACGGCCTTGCCGATCAGCTCGCCCGCGTAGCGCTCCTCGACGTACTGGGACAGGACCAGGATCGGGAAGTCGGGCCTGGCCTCGCGCACCCGCAGCGCCGCCTTCAGCCCCTCGTCGGTGTGGGTGGGCGGCATGCGCACGTCGACGATCGCCAGGTCGGGCTCGTGTTCGTGGACGGCGGCCACCAGCGCGGGCCCGTCGGAGACCGCCGCGACGGTCTCGAAACCGCCGTCGGCGAGCAACCGCGCCAGCCCCTCGCGCAACAGTACGGAATCCTCGGCGATGACCACGCGCATGTGCACATGACTACCATTCGCAGGGCAGCTCCGCACGCACGATCGTCGGCCCCCCGACGGGGCTGTGCAGCACGAGCACGCCGTCGATGGTGGCCGCCCGGTCGGCCAGGCCCGACAGCCCGCCGTCCGGCGTGACGACGGCGCCGCCGATGCCGTTGTCCCACACGTCCACGACCACGCCGCGGTCGCCCTCGAACACCGCCACCGACGCCTCCGTCGCGCCCGAGTGCTTGGCGAGGTTGGTCAGGGCCTCGGCGACGATGAAGTACGCGATGCTCTCCACCGCGGCGGGCGGCCGTTCGGCCAGTTCGACGGAGACGTCCACGTGCACCGGGGCCCGCGCGGCCAGCCCGGACAGCGCCGCGTCGAGCCCGCGGTCGGTGAGGATGGCCGGGTGGATGCCGCGGGCCAGGTCGCGCAGCTCGGCGATGGCCGCCTTGGTGCCCGCGTGGGCCTGGACGATCAGCGTCCTGGCCTCCTCCGGCTCGGTGTCGAACTTGGCCTGCGCCCGTCCGAGGTCCACCGCCACCGACAGCAGCCGCTGCTGCGCGCCGTCGTGCAGGTCGCGCTCGATCCTGCGGCGTTCGGCCTCGGCGGCGTCGATCCCCCTGGCCCGGCTGGCCCGCAGCCGCTCCTCCTCGCTGCCGCCGAGCAGCACCGTGGCCAGGGTGCCGTGCAGCCAGGCCATGCCCCGTACGAGATAGGCCGTCACGACCAGCAGCGCCACTCCGGCCGCGCCCGCCACCAGCACGCCCGCCCAGTCGTCGATGATCAGGCCGGTGCGCCCGTCGCTCAGGACGTACAGGACGCGGGCCAGGGGCGCGAGGAGCAGCACCGCCGTCGCCGTCCACAGGGCGAGCGACAACGCGGACTCGACCAGGCCCAGCGGGAGGAGCATGAGGAGGTAGCCGAGGTCCTGCCAGGTGGCCTTGTCGCCCAGCAGCCAGGTGAGGTGCGCGAGCAGCCCGCCCTCGGGCCGGTTCCGGTACGGGTCGGCGATCCGCACCCCGAACGCCGCCCCCATCAGCCGCCGCTCCAGCATCGCCCCGCCGCGCCACATCAGCACGGTCGCCATCGTCAGCGGCAGCCCCACCCAGACGATCACCAGCGGCACCGCCACCGTCGTCGCCATGGCCACCACGACGAACCAGACCAGCCCGAACCCCGCGCTGACCAGCAGGTACGGAGCCGCCCGCCAGGTCATCGGGTCCACCAGCACCCCTAACGGCCCCTTCGGCCCGAACCGCACCCTGTCCTTCAGCCTCACCGATCGCATGCCCCCAGCCTGCCGGGCGCCGCGGACGGGGTGAATGGAGCAGACGTCCGATCCGCAGGTGGGGTTAACCCCACCCCGCGCCCTGACATGCGAAAGGGGCGGCGGGAGAACCTCCCCGCCGCCCCTCAAGGCGCGTGGCCGCTAGTCGCGGTCGTTGCTCACCGTGGTCTTCTGCACCTGCAGAAGGAACTCGGCGTTGGACTTGGTCTCCTTCATCTTCTCCAGGAGAAGCTCCAGAGCCTGCTGCATGTCCAGAGCGTGCAGCACCCGCCGCAGCTTCCAGACGATCTGCAGCTCCTCCTTGGCCATGAGGATCTCTTCCTTACGCGTGCCGGACGCGTCGACGTCGACCGCGGGGAAGATGCGCTTGTCGGCCAGGGAGCGGTTGAGCTTGAGCTCCATGTTGCCGGTGCCCTTGAACTCCTCGAAGATGACCTCGTCCATCTTGGACCCGGTCTCGACCAGGGCCGTGGCGAGGATCGTCAGCGAGCCGCCGTTCTCGATGTTGCGCGCGGCGCCGAAGAAGCGCTTCGGCGGGTAGAGCGCCGTGGAGTCGACACCACCCGACAGGATACGACCGGAGGCCGGGGCCGCCAGGTTGTAGGCGCGGCCGAGACGCGTGATCGAGTCGAGCAGGACGACCACGTCGTGGCCCAGCTCCACCAGGCGCTTGGCGCGCTCGATGGCCAGCTCGGCGACCGTGGTGTGGTCTTCGGCCGGACGGTCGAAGGTCGAGTGGATGACCTCGCCCTTGACCGACCGCTGCATGTCGGTGACCTCTTCGGGACGCTCGTCCACGAGCACGACCATCAGGTGGCACTCGGGGTTGTTGCGGGTGATCGCGTTGGCGATCGCCTGCAGCACCATCGTCTTGCCGGCCTTCGGCGGCGAGACGATCAGACCACGCTGGCCCTTGCCGATCGGCGAGACCAGGTCGATGATCCGCGTGGTGAGGATGTTGTGCTCGGTCTCCAGGCGCAGGCGCTCCTGCGGGTAGAGCGGCGTCAGCTTGTTGAAGTCGGGCCGGTTGCGGGCCTGCTCCGGGTCCATGCCGTTGACGGTGTCGAGGCGGACCAGGGCGTTGAACTTCTCGCGGCGCTCGCCGTCGCGCGGCTGGCGCACCGCGCCGGTGATGACGTCGCCCTTGCGCAGGCCGTTGCGGCGGATCTGGGCCAGCGAGACGTAGACGTCGTTGCTGCCCGGCAGGTAGCCGCTGGTCCTGACGAACGCGTAGTTGTCGAGGATGTCGAGGATGCCGGCGATCGGGATGAGCACGTCGTCGTCGCCGATGACGGGCTCGGTGCTGTCGAAGCGGTCACGGCCGCGGCCGCGGTTGCGCTCCCTGAAGCGGCCCCTGCGGCCACGCCCGCGCTCGTCGTCGTCGCCGCCGCGCTGGTCGCGCTGGTCGCCGCCGCGCTGGTCGCCGCCGCGCTGGTCACCCCGCTGGTCGCCACGCTGGTCGCCACGCTGGTCACCGCGCTGGTCGCCCCTGCCGCCGGCGTCCGTGGCGCGCTGGTCGCCGCGGCTGCTCTCGGCACGGCCGCCCTCACCGCGGTCGGCACGGTCGCCGCGCTCGCCGCGGTCGCTGCGCTCACCGCGCTCACCGCGGTCGCTGCGCTCGCCACGCTCACGGCGCTCGCCGCGGCTGCGCCGCTCGCGGCGGCTCTCGCGCTCGCCCCGCGTGTCGGCCTGACCGGCGTCCACGACCTGGGCCTGCTGCTCGACGGCCGGCTCGGCCGGCGCGGCCACGGGCTCGGGGGCCGCGGCCACCGGCTCGGCGGCCTGCGGTGCGGCCTCGTCGGCGGGCTTGGTGCGGGAACGTTCCCTGCGCGTACGGGTGGGCCGCTCGGCCACGGGAGGCGCGGCCTCCGTCAGGACGGGCGCCGCCTCGACCGCGGCCGCCGCCTGAGCGCCGTCTCCGGAAGCGCCACCCTGCTTCTCCTGGATGGCCGCGATGAGCTGGCTCTTCCGCATGCGCCCGGTGCCGCTGATGCCCAGCTCAGCGGCCATCTTCTGCAGCTCGGGCAGCACCTTGGCGGACAGGCCGGTGCCGGAGCGACGCGCACGAGGCTTGGCCGCGGCGCGGGTGGGGGTGTCGCCGGACGCGGGCTGAGCGCCTGGTGCGTCGGAGAGGAGTTCGGTGGTGTCGCTCAACTAAAAGGTCCTTCCCAGGGGTCGGGCGCCGGTTTTGTTCTGCCGGGCGTCCCGGAGGTGCTTGCGACCCGGCGGGACAGACCGGGTCGGGGTGCACGTTGCGATCTTCGGCTGTCGCGGACGGCCGCCACTCTTGGGGAGGGGTTCGTCCAGGCCGCCACAGGACCGTGGCGCGTGGCTGACACCCCCCAGATTGCTGTCGCCAACCAGATGTCGATGTGCGTCGAACGCGCAGGTCCCCGTCGTCGCCGCCTCACGTTGGGCCAACCGGGTGTGGGCCAACCGGAGGCAACGGATTCCGGGGAGACAGCCGCGCTGCTCACGCCTCGCGACGTGAAGCATGATGCAGCGATGTATGGCTGACAAGCACGCACCCACCAAGGGGGCATCTGGTGCGGCTATCAGCCTAACATCACCAGCGCACACGGCTATTCCCTGAAGGTCTAAAGAGGCATCAGCGTGTCTCGGGGAACTGAACGTTCGCACCAACCGGGTCGACGTCCATTTGCTGGATGTGCCAGTCATTACCCACTTCTGGCGCGATCAAATCCTGCGTATCCGGTGACGAAAACGCAAGAACCGTGGGACCCGCCCCCGAAACGACCGCGGGCACGCCGACTGCACGCAGACGTTCTACCAGACGCGCGCTCGCCGGCATGGCAGGCGCGCGATAGGGCTGGTGGAGACGGTCTTCGGTGGCGGCGAGCAGCAGCTCTGGTTCCGGCCGCGAGGTCAGCGCGGCGATCAGCAACGCGGCCCTGCCGGCGTTGAAGGAGGCGTCCTTGTGGGGCACGTCCTTCGGCAACAGCCCCCGAGCGGTCTCCGTGGCCAGCCGCGTCGAAGGAACGACGGCGACCGGGCGGACCCTCTCGTCGGGGGCCAGCTTCACCATACGCGGTACTCCCGCGTGGTCGGTCCAGGCCACCGTCAGGCCCCCGGCCAGGCACGGAGCGACGTTGTCCGGGTGGCCCTCCATCTCGGTGGCCAGCGCGAAGACCTCGTCGTCGGACAGGCCGCCGTCGCTCAGCGCGCGGGCGGCCAGGATGCCGGCGCAGACGGCGGCCGAGGACGAGCCCAGGCCGCGGGCGTGCGGGATGCGGTTGACGCAGCGCAGGTCGATGCCCGCGGGCTGCGGCGCCCCCATGCGGGCGTACGCCTCGCGCATCGCCCGGACGACGAGGTGTCCCTCGCCGAGGTCGACCTCGCCCGCGCCTTCGCCCTCCACGCTCACGCGCACGCCGGGCTCGGCGGTGAGCGTGGCCTCCACGTCGTCGTAGAGGGTGAGCGCCAGGCCGAGCGCGTCGAAGCCCGGCCCCAGGTTGGCCGACGTGGCCGGCACGCGGATTCGCACCGTCGTCATCAGTTCACTGTTCCCTTGTCATTCGCTCACTGCCCGTGCGCCTCTCAGGCGAGGTTGAGCGCCGCGGCGGCGGCGTGCACGTCGATCGGGATGACCACCGGGGCGGGCGCGCCCGAGATGGCCCAGTCGGGGTCCTTCAGGCCGTTGCCGGTGACGGTGCAGACGATGCGCTGCCCGGCCGCCACGAGCCCCTGGGAATGCGCCTGGAGCAGCCCCGCGACGCTCGCCGCCGAGGCCAGCTCCACGAACACGCCCTCCTCCTGGGCCAGCAGCTTGTACGCCGCCGCGATCTGCCGGTCGGTCACCGCCTGGATGACGCCGCCGGACTCGTCGCGGGCCGCGGTGGCCAGGCCCCAGGACGCCGGGTTGCCGATGCGGATGGCGGTGGCGATCGTGTGCGGGTGGGTCACCGGGGCGCCCTCGACGATCGGCGCGGCGCCGCTGGCCTGGAAGCCGAACATGCGCGGACGCTTCGTCGAGACGCCGTCGTCGGCGTACTCCTGGTAGCCCATCCAGTAGGCCGAGATGTTGCCCGCGTTGCCCACCGGGATGCAGTGGATGTCGGGGGCGTCGCCGAGCGCGTCGACGATCTCGAACGCCGCCGTCTTCTGGCCCTGCAGCCGGAACGGGTTGACCGAGTTCACCAGCGCGATCGGGTAGCTGGAGGACAGCTTGCGGGTCATCTCCAGGCAGTCGTCGAACGACCCCTCGACCTGCAGCAGCGTGGCCCCGTGGACGAGCGCCTGGGCCAGCTTGCCCATCGCGATCTTGCCCTTCGGCACCAGCACGGCGCAGGTCAGCCCCGCGCGTACGGCGTAGGCCGCCGCGGAGGCCGAGGTGTTGCCGGTGGAGGCGCAGATGACCGCCTTGGCGCCCTCTTCGACCGCCTTGCTGATGGCCATGGTCATGCCACGGTCCTTGAAGCTGCCGGTCGGGTTCGCGCCCTCGACCTTGAGAAAGACCTCGCATCCCGTCAGCGCCGACACGCGGTGCGCCGGGACGAGCGGGGTGCCGCCTTCGAGGAGCGTGACGACGGGCGTCTTCGTGGTGACCGGAAGACGCTCTCGGTACTCCTCGATGAGGCCACGCCACGACCTGCCCATGATGACTCCCTACCTGCGGTGTTGGCCACCGAGTGTACGGGGTGCGCGACGCGGACGCGGAGCCGAGTCCATTGGGTGGACAGGTACGTGGACAGGTCGTTGGACAGCGCCACTATTCAGGAAATTCTCAGCATCTCCCGATAAGGTCTCGGCAGGGGGTCACCATGAACGCGCGTCCTGCTTTGAGGCAGAACGACTATTCACCAGTAGTGCCGCCGGAACTCGGGGGCTGGTCGCCGGGGTTGTCCGTGAGCGTGGTGATACCGGCGCACGGCGGGCAGGACAAGCTGGACCTGACGCTGGCCGCGCTGGCCGCGCAGACGTACCCGGACCATCTCATGGAGGTCCTGGTCGTCGACGACGGCAGTGCGCCGCCCATCCGGCTGCCGGAGATCCGGCCGGTAAACACCAGGATCGTCCCGGTACGCGACGGCTGGGGGATCTCCAACGCGGTCAACACCGGCGCCAAGGCCGCCGACGGGGAGATCATCCAGCGGCTGGACGCCGACATGGTCGCCTGCCGCGAGCACATCGAGGCCCTGGCCCGCTGGCATCACGTGACCGACTACCTGGTCACGATCGGGATGAAGAAGTTCGTCGAGGCGCCGCCGGTCACCCCGCGGCAGGTCTACGGCGCCGGGCGCCTGGACGAGGTGTTCGACCTGGCCGGGGCCGTGTCGAGCTCGACCGAGGCGACGATCGAGAAGACCGACGGGCTGCGCAGCAGCCGCAATCCGTACCACGTGTGCACCGGGCCGACCTTCGCCCTGCCCCGCGAGGTCTTCGACGCCGTGGGCGGGCTCGACCCGACCGTGGTGCGCGGCGAGGACACCGAGTTCTCCTACCGGCTGGCCATGCACGGCGTGGTGTTCGTGCCCGACCCGGCCGCCCAGGCGGTGCACCTCGGACTGCCGGCGCAGCACCGCGACCGGGAGCGGGCCGTGCGGGCGGTGGAGCCGTACCTGGCGCACCGGATCCCGCTCCGCCGGGACCTGCGCAAGGACCGCGGGCGGCGGTGGCTGGTGCCGTACGTGGAGATCGTGCTGGACGTCACCGACACCTCCGAGTCTGTGGTGCGGCGCGCGGTGACGGCGGCCCTGGACGGCAAGCTCCAGGACGTCGTGCTGACACTGGTGGGCCCGTGGTCGCGGCTGGACGACGGGCGGCGCGCGGTGCTGTCGGACCCCTGCTTCGAGCTGCGGCTCATGCGCGACCTGTTCGCGCACGACGAACGCATCCGGCTCATCGACGAGGCCGCCCCCACGCCCGCGCCCACGCCGTTCCGCTACCGGGGCCCGGTGGACGTGCCGCTGCACCGGGCGACGCTGGAACGCATGGTCGAGTCGGTGCAGAAGGACCTGACCGGGGTGCTCGTCGTCGACCTGCCCGACGGGCGCACGGCCCGGCTCGAACGCACCTCGGCGCTGGGCCGGGCGCTGCTGCTGGCCGGCCCCGGCGCCGACCTCGACGACGTCATCGACACCACCCACGGCGTACGGCACGAGCCGCCGGACCGCTACTGGCCCGCGCCGCCGCAGCCGGAGCCGGTCACCATCCCCGCCACGGTCGCGGTGCCGGCCGAGTCCGCCGACAACACCCTGTTCAGGCGGCTGAAGTCGGCCCTGCGCCCGAACTGACCACCGCGCGACGCGGTCAGCCGCGCAGACGGCGGCCCAGCGCCCGTTTCATCGTGGCCGACAGCAGGGTGCGCAGGCTCTGCTGGGCGCGGTTCGCCGCGGCGAGCTGGCGGCGCAGGGTGCTCACGTCGCGCCGCAGCTCGACGGCCGTCCTGCGCCACCGGGTGGCCTCGTCCCGCCACTTGGTCACCTGGGCGCGCAGGCGGTCGGCCTCCGCCGCCAGCCGCTCGGTCTCGGCCTGGGCCTCCAGCCGCGCCCGGTACGCCCCGCGCCGCCCGATCAGCGGCGCCGCCTCCGTGGTGAACCCGTAGGTCTCCCCCTCGACCCAGGACACGCCGGACACGGCGTCCACCACGTCGTCGAGGTCGCCGGGCTCACCGTGCTCACCGGGGTGGTCGGCGGCCACCATGCGGGCCCTGGCGAAGGCCGAGCAACGTTCCAGGCGGGCCGCCACGACACCCTGCGACGACTCCCGCAGCAGCACGGCGACCAGGCCGAGGCCCTCGTCGCGGGCCAGGTCGAGCAGGCGGGCGAGGGTGTCCTCGCCGGGGATCCAGCCGGGCGGCAGGCGCAGCACGAACGGCGTGGCCGGGTCCACCTCCTCGGCCGTGGCCAGGCGCACCCGTCCTTCGTGCAGGTAGTGGCCGTGGACCAGGGCCAGGTCGAGGGCGGGGTCCTTGAGCGGGGAGCGGTGCTCGCGCTCCAGGTCGTCCCAGGGGCCGAGCAGGAGCACCGACAGGTCGGGAACGGTCCCGGCGAGCAGGGCGTCGACCGTCGCGCGCACGCTGTCGTAGCCGGCCGTGCCGTCCACGACGGCGGTGACGTACGGGATCTTCCACTGGCGGGACGGATGGGAGCGCAACCACCGGTACGCCGGGATGCGGTCGGCCACGAACGCGTGGCTCACCCGGTCGATGGACTCCTTGTCGCGCATGCGCATGGTCGGGCCCAGATGGTAGGCGCGGGCGCGCGGCTCGGGCACGAACACCGCGCCCGCCTGGCCCAGCCGGTAGCCCATCTCGGTGTCCTGGCCGAGGATCAGCTCGTCGTCCATGGGGCCGGCGGCCTCGATCAGGCGGGCGCCGACCGAGGTCGCGCCGCCGACGTGCAGGCTGAAGGGACGCTGGGGGTTGGCTGTGAGGCCGTCGGTGCGTTCGACGAGGTCGACGATCCAGGTGTGCGGCTCGGCGGGCTCGAAGTGCTCCTCCAGGTCGGCGGGCAGCTCGGCGGGCAGCTCGGCGTCGGTGAACCTGATGTAGCCGGTCACGACCAGGTAGGGGGCCGTGTGGTGCCAGCGCATGTGGGCCTCGATCGCGCCCGGGGTGAGGACGACGTCGGAGTCGAGCCAGTGGATCACGTCGCCGGTGGCCTCGGCCAGGCCGGCGTTGCGGGCGTTGGCGCGGCCGGGCCGGTCGCAGACGATCAGGCGGGTGCCCTCGGGGCGGACGGCGGGCAGCCGCAGGGGCGGCAGGCTGCCGTTGTCCACGACGATGACCTCGGTGAGGGCGGCCGGGTAGGTCTGGCGGGCGAGGCCGGCCAGCACCAGGTCCAGCTTGTGCTGGCCGCCGTAGGCCGGGATGATCACGCTGACGGTGAGCGACGGGGTGAGGTCCTCGCCGGGCCGCAGCACGCGATAGTCGTTGCCGCGCACCGGCGGCTTCTGGCCGTTGTTCATGCGGCTTCCATCAGCAGGCTCGGCCGGAAGCCGTGCCATTGGTTCGTGGCGATCCGGACGAAATGGGCCAGGGGCAGCTGCCAGGTGTGCTCCTCGGTGAGACCCCTGCGCAGGACGTAGCCGAGGCCGTGCGTGCGATAGGTGCGCGCGCCGATCTTTTGCGCCGCTTTCAGGAACTCCAGATCGACCGCACGCGGGAGCGCAGGAAACCCTCCAATTTCCCGAAATTTCGCGCTTTGGAGCAAAATTGTGCCTCCAGCTACGTGATCCGCCCAAACCTCGCTAGGGTACGCCGCTCCGCTCGCGAACGTCGTCCGCCGGATCGTGGCGCGCAACGGCTCCAGGTAGAAGAACTCGGCCGTCGTGCCCACCACGTCGGCCCCCGCGTACGAGCGGGCCATGAGCAGGTCGGACAGGTGGCAGGGGCCGTACCAGTCGTCGTCGTCCCACTTGGCGAGGTAGTCGCCCGAGGCCAGGGCGGCGGCCCGGTTCAGCACCTCGCCGAACGGCACCGTCCGGTCCGCCTCGACCCACCTGACGGGCAGCGAGCACGCCTCGACGGCCGCGCGTACCTGCTCGAACGCCACCCCGTGCAGCCCGAGCAGGACCTCGGCCTCGACGCCCCGCTGCCGCTCCATCTGCGCCAGCGCCGCGCCGACCAGGGCGGGCCGCTTGGTCGACATGACGATGCTGACCGTCGCGCGAGGGGGCCGGTGGACCAGCCGCCGCAGCCGTACGCTGTGCTCCTCGCGCCGCAGGTCGGCCAGGGAGCGCGCGGTGCCGTCGGCGGGCTCGGCGAGCCAGTCGCGGTCGGTGAGCAGCGCGGCCAGGTCGCCCGGCACCCAGGCGGGGGCGTCCTGGGCGGTCAGCGGGATCCCGGCGCCGGCCAGCTCGGTCAGGCCGTCGAGCGGCACCGGCGCGGCGGGCCAGTCGATCTCCAGCCCGCGCCGGGGACGCAGCTCGGGCACGTCGGGCGGCCCGCCGTCCACCTGCCATCCGTCCGCCCAGTGCAGCCGGGCGAACCCCTTGCCCGGCGTACGCGTGAAGCCGCAGGGGGTGACGGACATGGACGATGCTCCTCGACCGGACGGGACTGGATCGGCGCCTACCTTACGCCCGTTTTTACACGTCAGTAGACAGACAGGCAGGTATCGCATGGCGGGCGGCACGGGTCCCGAGGCGGCGGTTCCCAGTTTTCCTCCAGGAACTTATGGCACGGTAGTGGTCAGGTTTTATTAGGGTGGCAAATATCCCGCCCATCCTCCTATGCCCGACTAGTCGTGACTATGAAAGGTTTGCGCGGATGCTCTCGCCCCGCCGACTGGCAGCGGCCGCCGCACTTCTCTCAGTCGTGGCCGCCGGGGTGCTCACCCTCCTCGTCCTGGCCGGCCTGCTCACCCTCGGCGCGGCGGCGGCCGTCGCGGCGTTCGCGGTCACGCTGGCCGCCCTCGCCCTGCTGCTGCTCACCGTCCGCCGCGTGGACGGCAAGGCACACCGGATCGACCTGCGCATGAAGAAGCACGAGGCCGAGCTCGCCCGTGCGACGACCGCGGTCAAGAACCTCGAATCCCGGCTGGAGCTGCTGGTCCAGGCGGTCGAGGAGTCGGCCGCGCGGCGGGCCGACGACATCGGGGCGATCCTCGCCTCGCTCGGCGAGGACCGCGTGAACGCCATGACCAGGGCCCGGGAGGTCGAAGAGCTGCGCGAGGAGGTTCGCGCGCTGGCCAAGGGCCTGGCATGACCCGCGTCCGGCACAACGACTACGGGGTGCTGCGCCCGCCCGCGATCGGGGACTGGACGCCCGAGCTGCGCGTGTCCGTGGTCATCCCGGCCTACGACTGCCAGGAGGCGCTGGAGCGCACGGCGTCCGCGCTGGCCGCGCAGACCTACCCGGCCGAACTCGTCGAGATCGTGGTCGCCGACGACGGCAGCACGCCGCCGGTCGAGCTGCCGGGGGCCCGCGTCGTACGGGTGACCGGCGGCTGGGGACGCGGCGCGGCCCGGCAGACCGGGCAGCTGGCCGCCACCGGCGAGGTGATCCACTGGCTGGACTCCGACATGATCCTGGCCCCCGACCACCTTGAGGCGCACATGCGCTGGCACCACCTGCTCGACCACGCGGTGGTGATCGGCGACATCCGGTTCGTGACGGCCCCCGGCGAGGAGGGCACGCAACCGGAGTACACGCGCAGGACCCTGGAGTCGACCCGGATGCTGAAGGACGCGGGGACGAGCGCGTACCTGCTGCACACGGGGGCCTCCACGTCGGTGCGCGCCGAGTTGCTGCGCGCGGCCGGCGGCGTGGACGCCTCGCTCAACATGGCCGAGGACACCGAGCTGGGCTACCGGCTGGCCCAGGCCGGCGCGGTGTTCGTGCCCGATCCGCAGGCCAGGGCGTGGCACGTCGGGCCGTCCACGGTGATGTTGCGGGAGAAGGAGGTGCACCGGCACAACTGGTCCTTCCTGGGCGATCTCGTGCCGGATCTGCGCTGGCTGCGCGGCCATCCCCGGCGTCACTGGCGGGTGCCGTACGTGCGGGTCGTGGTGCGCGCGACCACGTACGAGGAGACCCGGGCGAGCGTGGACGCGGCGCTGGCGGGCACGCTGCCCGACGCCGCGGTCACCGTCGTCGGCCCCTGGGGCCGGCTGACCGGCGAGCGCCGGTCCAGCCTCGACGACCCGCTGCTGGACCTGCGGCTGCTGCACAACCTGTACGCCCACGAGCCGCGCGTCACGTTCGCGGAAAGCGAACCGGTCAGCGCGGCCCCCACCCCGTTCCTGCTGCGGCTGCCCCCCGGATGGGTCCTCGGGGCCGACACCCTGGCCGGGCTCGTGCGACTGGCCGACGAGGACGTGCTGGGCCTGCTCTGCGTCGCCCTGGCCGAGGACGCGGACGGGGTCGTGGCCGCCCGGCTGGAGCGCACGGCCGCCTTCGCCCGCGCCGCACGCTTCGACGGCCCCGCCGACGACCTGGTGGACGAGCTGTTCGGCGTCCTGTGGGTCGAGGGCGGCGAGCACGGCTTCGGCACCGCCGCGGAGCCGCCGCCGCTGGGCGGCGACGCGGCCAAGTGGCGTGCGCTGGCGGCCCGGCGGCTGGCGGAGTCCAAGGAGCTGCGGGCCCAGGTCGAGCGGCTCTCCGCCGAGGTCGAGCGCCTGTCCCGCGCGCAGGACGAGGAGGACCCCGCTCCCGGGCCGCTGAGCTCCCTGATCCGGCACCTGCGGAGCGCCGGGTGAGCGCAGAGCGGCGGACGGTCACCGCGCTGCTGGCCGAGCTGCCGGACGCCCGCGTGTTCCTGGCCGGCATCGAGGGCCACACGTTCCCGGTCGACGGCGAGGGCGGCGAGGGCCGCGCCGGGCTGCCCGCCGGCGCCGTGGACCTGGACCGGGACCTGCTGGAGCCGCCCGCCGAGCCGGAGTCGGCCGACCACGTCCTCGTGCTCGCCAGGACGCCCGCCGACCTGCGCAGGGTGGCGACCCTGCACAAGCTGCTCCCGCTGGCCGGGCGGGTGGTGGTGTGCGTGCTCGACGCCCCCGCCTCGCACCCGGCCCCGGTGCCCACGCCGACCCCCGCCCACCGCTGGCGCTCGCTGACCGACCTGCGGGTCTACCAGCCCAGGAGCCGGGTGTGGGTGGTGGACGCCCGCTTCTCGGCCGCGACGCCCGCCGGCCGTACCGTGACGGCCACCGCCCGCGCCTTCGCCGGTCACCGCCTGGACGTGATCGCCGCGCCCGCCGCCGGCATCGCCGGGATCGGCTCGGCCGACTGGCGTCCCGGCGACCCGAACGCCACGCCCGCCGAGGTGAGCGGCCCGGTCCCCGAACGCGTCGGCGCCCCCGGCAGCGACGTCGTGCTGCGCACGCTGGGCGACGTCGCCCTGCGCGGCCTGCCCGGCGACGCCCTGCGCCCGCCGGGCGACAGCCGGGTCCCGGACGCGCCCCCCGCCCCGACGCCGGGCGGGTCCGCCGAGCCCGGCGGGATCGGCTGGGCCGGCGATCAGGCGCCCGTCGAGCGGCCCACGATCGTCGCGGCGAGCTGGGAGAGCATCGGGCGTCCCGGCGGGGCGGGGTCGCCGCTGGCCGATCCCGACGTGCTCGGCGAGCCGTCGATGGTCCCGCCCGTGGACGAGCGCCTGGTGAACCCCCAGGGGTTCGTGACCACGCCGTCCCGGGGCATGGCCGCGCTGGCCGAGCGCGACGGCCGCTGGTCGGTGCTGCTCGACGGCAAGGTCGTGACGACGTTCGCCGAGTCGGGCGGGGTCACCGACGCCGACGTGGCCAGGCTCCGGCAGATCCGCGGCGTCGAGGTGAGCTGGCAACATCCGCACAGCGGCCCGCTGGCGGCCGTGCGGGTGCTGGCGGGGCTGGCCGCCGCCGGGGTGCCGCTGGTCACCGGGGCCGTGCCGCGCTGGGCGGGCGCTCTCGGCGACGAGCTGGTCGCGCTGCTGCCCGCCGCCCCCGACCTGTCCGACGAGCTGCGGCGCGAGGAGCACAGCATCCGGCTGCGCCGGGCCGCCCTGCGCACCCACGGCGTGGCGGCGCGGTGGGAGCAGCTCGGCGCGCCCGCCCCCGCTCCCCCGCTCACCTCCGTCCTGCTGGCCACCCGGCGCGCCGAGATGGTGCCGTTCGCCCTGCGCCAGATCGCCCGCCAGCGCGACGCGCAGCTTGAGGTGGTGCTCGCGCTGCACGGCGTCCCCCGGGAGCACCCCGACGTCGCCGCCGCCCTGGCCGCCTTCGCCGGCCCGCTGACCGTGTACGAGGCCGACCCCGCGGCCGTCTTCGGCGAGGTGCTGAACGAGGCCGCCGCCAGGGCCTCCGGCTCGTTCCTGCTCAAGATGGACGACGACGACTGGTACGGCCCCGACTTCCTGGCCGACCTGCTGCTCGCCCACGCCTACTCGGGGGCGCAGGTGGTCGGCACGGTGCCCGAGTTCGTCTACCTGGCCTCGATCGACGTCACCGTGCACCGCAGCCAGGTCACCGAGCAGATCACCAGCTTCGTGGCGGGCGGCACGATCCTGGTGGAACGGTCGGCGTTCCAGGCCGTGGGCGGCTTCCGGCCGCTGCGCCGCTCGGTGGACACCCAGTTCCAGGAGGCCCTCCAGGCGGCGGGCGGCCAGATCTACCGCACCCACGGCCTGGGCTACATCCTGCGCCGCGGCCCGGCCGCCGCCCACACCTGGCAGGAGCCGATCGGCACGTTCCTGCGCCGCAACCGGCGCCAGTGGCGCGGGTTCCGCCCGAACGCCCTGATGGAGCTGGAGGGGAGCAGCCGCCCATGACCGTCCCGCGCATCCGTGGCAACGACTTCGGCGTCCTCGACCCGCCCGAGCTGGGGGCCTGGGAGCCGGAGCTCGCCGTCACGGTCGTCATCCCGGCGCACGACCGCCAGGAGACCCTGGACCTGACGCTCGCCGCCCTGTCCGCGCAGAGCTACCCGGCGCACCTGCTCGACGTGATCGTGGTGGACGACGGCAGCGCCACCCCCATCCGCCTGCCCGGCCTCGCCCCCGGCGGCACCAAGCTGATCTCCAGCCCTCCTGGCGGCTGGGGGCGCGCCTGGGCCGTGCAGGCGGGCCTGGACGCCGCCGCCGGCGACGTCGTCCTCGTGCTGGACGCCGACATGGTCCCGCACCGGCGGCACGTCGAGGCCCAGCTCCGGTGGCACCACCTGGCCCCGTACGTGGTGGTGCTCGGCTGGATCGACTTCACCTCGGCCGGCGAGCCGCCCACGCCGGAGCAGGTCGTCCGGGCCCTTAACGCGGGCGCCGAGGACGACCTGTTCCCCCTGTCGCCGCACCGGCACGACTGGGCCGAGAAGATCATCCACGATCACGACGGCCTGCGCACGGCGTCCGGCGCGACGGCCGCCCGCGTGCACGTGGGGGCCACGGCGTCGTACCCGGCGGCGCTGCTGCGCTCGATCGGCGGCCTGGACACCTCGCTGGTGCTGGCCGAGGACACCGAGCTGGGGTACCGGCTCGTGCAGGCGGGGGCGGTGTTCGTCCCGGACCCGCAGGCGCGGGCCTGGCACGTCGGCCTGCCGACCGCGATGCGCGACGTCGCGGCGTTGAAGCGGTACAACGACCCGTACGTGGCCGACCGGGTTCCCTACCGGCGGTATCTGCGTACGGATCCGGGGCGGCAGTGGCTGGTGCCGTACGTGGAGGCGGTGGTGGCGGCGGACGGCTACGAGGACACCCGCGCCACCGCCGACGCCCTGCTCGCCTCCTCCATCCCCGACGTGCGCCTCACCCTCACGGGCCCCTGGACCGCACTGCCCACCGGACGCCGCTCGCCCCTGCGCGACCCCGACCTGGACCTGCGCCTGCTCAAGGCCACCTTCGAGCACGACCCGCGGGTCCGCCTGGCCAGCGAACCGCCTCCTGGGCCGCCTTTTGGGCCGCCTTTTGGGCCGCCCGCCGGCACGACGGCCCCCTTCCGCCTGACCGTGCCGCCCGGCTGGACCCTCTCCCCCGGCACGCTCGAACGCCTGATCGCCCACCTGGACGAGCACGACCTCGGCAGCCTGTGCCTGGCCCTGGACGAGACCCCGCAGGGCGTGGTCGCCGCCCGCCTCGACCGTACGGCCGCCCTGTCCAGAGCCGCCCTGGTCGCCGCCCCCGGCGACCACCCGGACGACCTGATCGACGCCCTGTACGGCCTGGAATGGGCGGACGGCGCGTCGTGGGGCCTGCGCCGCCGCCCCGACGTCTACCCGCCGCGCAGGCCGCCGGTCGCGGAGCTCGCCCTGCTCACCGCCCGCCACGAGAAGGACCTGGCCCTCCACCGCAAGCGCGTCGCCGCCCTGCGCGCCGAGCTCGCCCAGCTGCGCCGGGAGGCCGCCAAGAACGGCAGGGACGCCTCCCGCTGGCGGGAGAAGGCCGAGAGCTGGCGGCGGGAGGCGGTGCGCCTGGCCCGCGAACAGGACCGCACGGTCCTGAAACGCGCCGTCCGCCGCGTCCGCGACCTGGCCTTCCCCGCCCACTGACCGGGCGGGGCGGGCGTCAGTCGTCGCCCTCCACGCGCATCACGCCGGCGACCGCGCGGACGATGTCGAGCTCGCGCAGCCCCTCCATGGTCGCCGTGAGGGCCGCGTCGGTGGCGCGGTGGCTGACGATGACGAGCTGGGCGTCGTCGCCGTGCCCCTCCTGGCGGACGGTCTGGATGGACACGTCGTGCTTGGCGAACAGGTCGGCCACCCGCGCCAGCACGCCCGGCTTGTCGGCCACGTCGAGCGCCACGTGGCAGCGCGTCACCGTGTCGCCCATCGGGTGGACGGCCAGGTCGGCGTAGGTGGACTCCTCGGGCCCGTGGGTGCCGGCCAGCCGGTTGCGGCCGACGGCCACGAGGTCGCCGAGCACGGCCGAGGCCGTCGGCGCGCCGCCGGCGCCCTTGCCGTAGAACATGAGCTGCCCGGCCGACTCGGCCTCCACGAACACCGCGTTGTACGCCTCGCGCACCCCGGCGAGCGGGTGGGTGCGCGGGATCATCGCCGGGTGCACCCGCACGCCGAACGAACGGCCGTCGTCGGAGCGCTGGCAGATGGCCAGCAGCTTGATGACGTAGCCCATGGCCTTGGCGGAGGCGACGTCGGTCGCGGTGATCTCGGTGATGCCCTCGCGGTGCACCTTGTCGGCGGTGACCCGGCTGTGGAAGGCCAGGCCGGCCAGGATCGCGGCCTTGGCGGCGGCGTCGAAGCCCTCGACGTCGGCCGTCGGGTCGGCCTCGGCGTAGCCGAGCGTCTGGGCCTCCTCCAGGGCGTCGGTGAAGGACGCGCCCGTGCTGTCCATCTTGTCGAGGATGTAGTTGGTGGTGCCGTTGACGATGCCGAGCACGCGCTTGACGTGGTCACCGGCCAGCGACTCGCGCAGCGGGCGCAGCAGCGGGATCGCGCCGGCGACGCTGGCCTCGAAGTAGAGGTCGCCGCCGCCCCGGCGGGCCGCCTCGTGCAGGGCCGAGCCGTCCTCGGCCAGCAGGGCCTTGTTGGCGGTGACGACCGACTTGCCGCGTTCGAGGGCCGCCACGATGAGCGTGCGGGCCGGCTCGATGCCGCCGATCACCTCGACGACGATGTCGATGTCGTCGCGGGTGACCAGGGACTCGGCGTCGGTGGTCAGCAGCGCCGGGTCGACCTCGATGTCGCGCTTGCGCCCGAGCCTGCGCACGGCCACGCCGGCCAGCTCCAGCGGGGCGCCGATGCGCGCGGCCAGGTCGTCGGCCTGCTCGTGCAGGAGCCTGATGACCTGCGAGCCGACGACGCCGCAGCCCAGCAGAGCCACTTTCAGCGGTTTCACAGCTGCCCCCTCAACAGGTCGTCCTCGGTCTCGCCCGCCACGATCACCCGGGCCGCGCCGTCGGCGACGGCGACCACGGCGGGCCTGGGCAGGTAGTTGTAGTTGCTGGCCAGCGAGCGGCAGTAGGCGCCGGTCGCGGCCACGGCGACCAGGTCGCCGGGCGCCAGGTCGGCGGGCAGGTGGCAGTCGCGCACCAGGATGTCGCCGCTCTCGCAGTGCTTGCCGACCAGGCGGCTGAGCATGGGCGCGGCGTCGCTGGCGCGGCTCACCAGGGCGGCGGTGTACTCGGCGCCGTAGAGGGCGGTGCGCACGTTGTCGCTCATGCCGCCGTCGACGCTGACGTACGTGCGCAGCCCCTCGACGTCCTTGACCGTGCCGACCTCGTAGAGGGTGATGCCGCCCGGGCCCACGATGGTGCGGCCCGGCTCGACGGTCAGGCGCGGCACCGGCAGGCCGGCGTCGGCGCAGACCTTGGTGACGATCTCGCGCAGGCCGTCGGCCAGCTCCTTGATGTCGGGGGCCTCGTCGCCCTCGACGTAGGCGATGCCGTAGCCGCCGCCGAGGTCGAGCTCGGGCAGGACGACGCCGTGCTCGTCCTTGATCTGCACCAGCAGCGTGGCCAGCCGTCGCGCGGCCACCTCGAAGCCGGCGGTGTCGACGATCTGCGACCCGATGTGGGAGTGGAGGCCGACCAGGTCGAGCTGCGGCAGCGCGAGGATGCGGCGCACGGCCTCGGCGGCGGCGCCGGTGTTGAGCGACAGGCCGAACTTCTGGTCGTCGTGGGCCGTGGCGATGAACTCGTGGGTGTGGGCCTCGACCCCGGTGGTCACCCGGATCATCACCTTGGGCCGCTTGCCGAGCTGCTCGGCGAGGTAGCCCAGGCGGGCGATCTCCTCGTAGGAGTCGACCACGATGTGCCCGACGCCGCACTCGAGGGCGCGGGTCAGCTCGGCCTTGGACTTGTTGTTGCCGTGGAGGGTGATGCGCTCGGGCGGGAAGCCGACGCTGAGCGCCACCGCCAGCTCGCCGCCGCTGGCGACGTCGAGCCCGAGGCCCTCGTCGGCCAGCCAGCGCACGATCTCCTTGCACAGGAACGCCTTGCCCGCGTAGTGGACGTCCGAGCCCTGGAAGGCCGTGGCGTAGTCGCGCATGCGTGAGCGTACGTCGGCCTCGTCGAGGACGTAGAGCGGCGTGCCGAACTCGCGGGCCAGGTCGCGCACGTCGACGCCGCCGACCGTGAGCGTGCCGTCGGTCCGGGTCGACGTTCGGGGCCAGATCGCGGGGTCGATCCGGTTGAGGTCGGCGGGCGCCATCGGCGGGCGCTCGTGGGGCAGCATCTCGGCGTGCCGGTCCCCGGCTGGATGGACGAAGCTCACCCGATCGAGGCTATCGGAACCGCCGCCCCTCCCAGGACCGCTGCCCACGTATCGAGACGCGATCAAGGTCAACAAGCAACATTTTCACGATTTTTCGCGCTTTAGCCGGATATTTTACGATCCATCACAATCTTTCCGGCCCAACCAGTACCCCCCGGACGGCCTCCGCCAGCCGCAACCGCGCCGTGTGCACCGGCCGGACCGGCTCGTCCCCCATCGGGACGGCGGGGGCGTGCTCGTGGGCGTCGTGGTAGGCCAGCGCCAGCCGGACGGAGAAGGCGTCCCAGCCGGGGTCGCGGCTGACGGCGCGTCCGGGCAGCTCGGCCAGCACCCGCAGCACCCGGCGGTCGTGGGGGCCGTCGAGCAGCTCGGGCCGGAAGCCGGTGAGCGGCACCCCCAGCTCCCCGGCCCACCGCCGCACCGCGCAGGCGCGGGCTCGGGCGTACCGGACGACGAAGCCGGGGTTGTCCCACGTGCGCGGGAAGTCGGGCCAGCCGGGCTCGGGCAGGACGGGCGGGTCCAGGGACTCGACCAGCCGTCCCGGCACGTCCACGACGATGCGCAGGAAGCCGTTCGGCCGCGCCCGCGCCTCGGCCACCCCGTCGACCGCCCGCACCCGCGCGGCCAGCTCGTCCGGCGGGACGCGGCGGCGCAGCGCGGCGGCCGACACGTAGACGGCCTCGCGCTCCCAGGTGCCCTCGGGCGCCGGCGGCTCCCCCAGCACCTCCTCCAGCGACTGGGCGAGCAGGTCGGTCATCGACTCAGCGTAGGCGTCAGATCAACGCGTGCGGCTCCGCGGAGCCGTACTCGACCAGGTGGGCCGCGCCGAGCAGCCAGCGGTCCTCGTCGCGCACCCGCACGTAGCCGAACCGGTCGGCGGAGAACACCTTGACGCCGTCGGTGCGGCACTGGCGCATCATGACCTCGTCCCAGCCCTCGGTGAGGTCGGCGAAGCCCACCTCGCGCAGGGCGTTCCTGCGGGCGAGCAGGGTGGCCCCGGCGATCTCGGGGAGGTAGGAGTACTCGGCCTCGGGCTGCTTGAGCAGGGTCGCCTGGGGCTTGCGCAGGTGGGCGTAGAAGGCGGCCTTTCCGACGATGTCGGCCGTGCTGAACAGGAAGGCCCGCCGCAGGTCGGACAGGTAGTGCGGGCCGTAGACGTCGCGCGGGTCCATGACCGCGACCAGGTCGGCCTCGCACAGGTCGAGGCCCTTGGCCAGCATCGCGCCCTCGCTCATGGCCGGGTGGGGCCGCCGGTACAGCACCTCGGCGTCGGTCAGCACGTCGCGGGCGCGCAGCTCGGCCTCGGGCGGCCCGATGACGATCACCTGGGCCACGCCGGACTGCCTGGCCACCTGGGCCAGCGCGTGCTCCATGCGCGACGGGTCGAGGATCGGCAGCAGCACGGAGGTGTCGAGGGTGGCGCGGGCGCTGGGCAGGCCGATGGCCTCCAGCAGCTCGTCCACGCGCTCGGTCATCGTCCCCGTGTCGTAGGCCCGGCGCAGCGCCACGTGCGCCCGCCGCGAGTCCGGCTCGGTGCCGATCGGCGTGCCGCAGGCGGCGATCTCGGCCAGCCGCCACTGCGGCGTGCCCGGCGGGCAGTCGGCCGCGGCCGGCCAGCGGTAGGAGGTGAGCACGTCGGGATAGGCCAGGTGCGGCGGCAGGAGCTGGTCGAGCGTGAGCACCCGGTCGACCCGTCCGCCGGCCAGCGGCAGCGGGTTGTGCACCCGGGGCTGCACGCCGAAGTGCAGGCGCGGCCACGGGACCGTGGTGTCGGCGGTGAAGCGGTGCTCGAACAGCTCGGCCGCGGCGGCGTAGTCGGCCACGTCGCCCTGGGTGTGCCAGAAGACGGTGCGGATGCCGCGCTCGGCGCACCAGGCCAGCAGCGCCCGCAGCCCCTCGCCCGGCTCGCCGGTCAGCTCCTCCAGCCACGGCCCCTGCGTGACGGACTCCACCACGAGCAGGTGGGGCACCTCCAGCGGCAGCACGCGGGCGAAGTCGCGCGGCGTGAACCCGGTCGTCTGCCGCCACTCGTAGCGCAGCAGCGCCTCGACGTGCGGATCGGCGACGACGGCGGCGGTCAGGTGCGGCCGGGTGTTGGGCCCGGTGGGAATCCGGTACGGCTTGAGCTTGAACGACGCCCCACCCAGCGTCCTGGTCGTGCTGGTGGCCTGGAACGACGCCCCCGGACGCGCCTCCTTGGCCCCCTGGACGGCCGCCGGCCGGCGCTTGGGCGCGCTGGGCCGCTTGACCGGCCTGGCCGCGCCCCTGAGCCCCTTGGCCAGGCGCATCGGGTTGTTCTTGCCGCTCTTGATGGCGTCGCCGAGCCGGTTCCAGCGGGCGACCTTGATCGAGGACAGCTTCCAGTTGGCGACTTCGGCCTGGAAGCGCTGCTCGGCCAGCTCCTTGCGCAGCCGGTCGGCCGCGGCCCGCTCGGCCTCCAGCCGCTCCTCGGTCTCGCTCAGCTGCTCGGCCAGCTTCCTGGCCTCCTCGGCGCTCTGCTCGGCGGCCGCCAGCCTGGACTGCGCGGCGTCCAGCAGCCTGGCCAGTTCGGCCGCGCGCTCGGCCTGCGCGACAGCATCCCGCAACGCCCGACGCGTGCTCTCCAGCTCGGTAGACAACCGGACCTCCGCTCTCTTAGCCCGGCAAAGGATACTCTTTTGCAGGAAGCGTCTCGAAGGGATGAGATCCGGTGCAGTTCAACGTGCGACCCTACGTATGCGGCGCTCTCGGCCGGATCGACACCTCCATACTGGGCAAACTCACCGCCGCGGGCCCCAAGGTGCGGCCCGCGCTCCAGACGGACGAGGCCGCGCTGTTCAGCTCCGCGCCGCTGCCGCCGTACCACCGGGCGGGCGGCGCGTTCGCGTTCTCGTGGGGCGAGCGCAAGCCGGCCGCCGCCGAGGACTGGATGACGGTCGCGGAGACGTATGAGACGCCCGGGCTGATCGGCGACGGCGCGCGGGTGACGCTGCACGCGGGCGCGCTCGGCCTGGTCGACGTCTACTACGTGCGCGAGGGCGACGCGGTCTACTTCTCCTCGCTGATCCAGCCGCTGCTCAGCCTGGTGCCCATCGAGATCGATTGGGCCGCATGGGCCTCGATCATCCAGGTGACGTTCCCGCTGGGCGAGGCGACCCCGTACCGGGAGGTCAGGCGGCTGCCGGGGTCGAGCGCGCTGGTGTTCGAGCACGGCCGGCTGGCCACCGAGCGCCGGTTGCCGCGCTGGCTGCGCACGGAGCCGTACGAGGCGTGGACCAGCCCCGAGGAGATCGTGGAGCTGCTGCACCACGTCTACGAGGACTACGACGGCCGCAGGCTGCTCGTGCCGGTCAGCGGCGGCTACGACTCGCGCCTGCTGGCCAGCGTGGCCGTGGCCCGCGGCGCCGACGTCGAGTCGTGGACCACCAGCCCCGACGACGGCACCGACACCGACATCGCCTTCGCCAGGGCGATCACCCGCGAGCTGGGCATCCCGCACCGGGTCGTCACCCAGGACGCCGCCGCCTACCCCGCCGACGCCGCCGAGGTGGCCCGCCGGCTGGAGTACCTGACGCCGCACCACGCCTGGTACGCGCCGTTCGCCAAGGAGGTGCACGGCTCGGGCCGCATCCTGGTCGACGGCCTGGCCGGTGGCCCGCTGCTGAAGAACTTCATGGTCAGCGGCGCCGCGCTGGAGGCCAGGACGCAGGCCGAGCGGTCGGCGGCGCTGCTGGGCTCGCTGTCGCTGGGCGCGCCCACGCAGCCGTTCCTGTCCAAGGCGGCCGCGCAGTGGATGGAGGAGACCGTGCGCGAGCAGTTCGCGGCGGCCACCTCGATGCTCCACGGCCACCGGGCCGAGCTGCCGCTGTCGGTGCTGCACACCAGGACCGTGCGCGGCATCGCGCGTTCGGCGGTCAACCTGGTGGGGCCGGAGGCGTCGTTCGCGGCGCCGTTCATCCATCCCGCCTTCTTCGACGCCGCGCTCAGCGTCGGCGTCGCGCGCAAGGACAAGGGCCGCTTCTACCGCGAGGTGCTGCACGCGGCCAACCCGAGGGTGGCCGCGCTGCCCTCCACGAACGTGGTCAAGCAGCCGCTCCAGCGGGTGCCCCTGCGTTCCACGGCCGCGCCGGCGCGGGCCTATTCCCACGCCATGCTGGAAGTCGTGGCCCGCCGCGTGCCCGCGATGCTCTCCGACGAGCTGCACGAGGTGATCGCCGGCGGACCGGACGCGCTGACCCGGTTCAACGGCTGGAACGACCGTTTCTGGGTGCGCGGACTGGTGCTTTTCGGACTCTGGCTGAACGACTTCGAGAACGACCTGCCGGACGTCACCGCACCTTTTTAGTGAACTCTGGGTAACAGGGCGATTACATACGGATCTCGCGGGTATTACACGTCGCACAGCAGAAGCGGGTTCCGGAAAGCCACCGGGCTGGTAGTGTTCGGCCCGTAAGCGCCGCAACAAACGGGCACCAGATCACAAATCCGGTCTCGTTCGAGGGCATGGAGTTCGCAGGGATGACGACTCCACGCGGCGCGGTCACCAGCTAAGAACGCCGGGGTAACCGGTGACTTCGTCCTGCCCACATCTCTTCCTGTGAGCGACATCATGATCAACGCATCCCCATCACCTGAGTCGATCTCTGAGGCTTTCGTCTCGGAAGATCCGCGATGGTACAAGCGGGCGGTGTTCTACGAGGTTCTCGTCCGGGGGTTCAAGGACTCCAACGGTGACGGCACGGGCGACCTGCGCGGTCTCATCGAGAAGCTCGGGTACCTGGAATGGCTCGGCGTCGACTGCCTCTGGCTGCTGCCGCTGTACGAGTCCCCGCTGCGCGATGGCGGTTATGACATCTCGGACTATATGAAGATCCTTCCGGACTTTGGTGACCTGGGGGACTTCGTCCAGTTGATCGAGGCCGCGCACGAGCGGGGCCTGCGGATCATCACCGACCTGGTCATGAACCACACCAGCGACAGGCACCCGTGGTTCCAGGCCTCCAGGCACGACCCGGAGGGGCCCTACGGGGACTTCTACGTCTGGTCCGACGAGCCCACCGGCTATCCGGACGCGCCGATCATCTTCATCGGCGCCGAGGAGTCCAACTGGACGTACGACCCCGTGCGCAAGCAGTACTACTGGCACCGTTTCTTCCACCACCAGCCGGACCTGAACTATGACAACCCGGCGGTGCAGGAGGCCATGCTGGAGGTGCTGCGGTTCTGGCTCGACCTGGGGATCGACGGCTTCCGCCTCGACGCGGTGCCGTACCTGTTCGAGCGTGAGGGCACGGCGTGCTCCGGGCTGCCCGAGACGCACGCGTACCTGAAGAAGATCCGCGCGGAGGTCGACCGGCTCTACCCCGACCGGGTGCTGCTGGCCGAGGCCAACGGCTGGCCCGAGGACGTCGTGGAGTACTTCGGCGACCCCACCACCGGCGGCGACGAGTGCCACATGGCCTTCCACTTCCCGCTGATGCCACGCATCTACATGGCGGTGAAGAAGGAGACCCGCGAGCCGATCTCCGAGATCATGTCCCGCACCCCCAAGCTGCCCGACACGGCACAGTGGGGCATCTTCCTGCGCAACCACGACGAGCTCACGCTCGAGACGGTGACCGAGGAAGAGCGCGACTACATGCACAAGGAGTACGCCAAGGACCCGCGCATGCGCGCCTACCTCGGCATCCGGCGTCGCCTGGCGCCCCTGCTGGACAACAACCGGGACCTGATCGAGCTGTTCACGGCGCTGTTGTTGTCGCTGCCGGGCTCGCCGGTCATGTACTACGGCGACGAGATCGGCATGGGCGACAACATCTGGCTGGAGGACCGCGACTCGGTCCGCACGCCGATGCAGTGGAGCCCCGACCGCAACGCCGGGTTCTCCTCGGCCGACCCGGGCCGCCTCTACCTGCCGGCCGTCATGGACCCGATCTACGGCTTCCAGGCGGTCAACGTGGAGGCCCAGCAGCGCCACGCGGGCTCCCTGCTGCACTTCACCCGCAGCATGCTGGAGATCCGCAAGAACCACCCGGTGTTCGGCCTCGGCGCCTACACCGAAATGTGGTCCTCCAACCCGTGCGTGCTCACGTACGTGCGCGAGGACCGCGACGACGTGATGCTCTGCGTCAACAACCTGTCGAAGTTCCCGCAGCCCGTCGAGCTGGACCTGCGCAGGTTCGAGGGCATGGTGCCGGTCGAGGCCCGCGGCGGGGTGCGCTTCCCGAAGATCGGTGAGCTGCCCTACCTGCTGACCCTGCCGGGCCACGGCTTCTACTGGTTCGCGCTGAAGGCCGGGGACTGAGCACAGCCCCCGGGCGGATCAGCGTGACGTGACGGGCACCTGGGCACGGGCCGCGCGGCGGGCGGGAATGAGCGCCACCGCGAGGGCCGTGCCCACTGCCGTCACCACGGCCACCGCCAGCGTCACCGGCGAGGGCGCGCGGCCGATGCCCGCGCCCACGCCGCTCGTGTGACCCTGCAGATCGATCAACCCCACCACCACGGACGCCCCCACCGCCGTGCCGGCGCCGACGCCGAGCACGACCAGCAGGCCGGTGCCGGTCACCAGCGTGGCCATGACCTGGCGTGGCGTCAGCCCCATGGCCTTGAGCACGGCCAGGTCGAAGGCGTGGTCGCGCAGGCCGATCGCGCTCGCGGTGAGCAGGTTGGCCAGGCCGATCAGGGCCAGCACGGCGATCAGCGCCACGATCACCACTCTGATGATCGACAGCCGGTCGGCCGGGTTGACCGCGGCCTGCACGTCGAGGTTCTCCCCCGACTCGGCCAGCAGCCTGGCGCGCACCTCCGCCTTGTCGGCGCCCGGCCGCAGGGCCAGCGCGTAGTACTGGGGCGGCACGGAGTCCTTGGCGGCCAGGCTGTCCAGGCCCACCGAGAGCACCTCGCCGTCCAGGTCGGGCTCGACGGTACGGCCCACGATCCGGACGATCAGCGGCGAGCCGCCCACGGTCAGCCGCACCCGGTCGCCGATCCTGACCCCCAGCAGGTCGAGCAGCCCCTGCCCGGCGACCGCCTCGCCGCGCTCGGCGTAGCCCCTGCCCTCCATCACGGGGAACGGGTAGGGGTCGGTCGAGCTGCCGACCGCCCGCACCCGGACCGACCGGGCCTCGCCCGGGGCCAGGGCGTTGACGTCGCTGCCCGGGTAGACGGCGCGCACGTCGCGGTCGCGTTCGGCGATGCGCTGGGCCTCGGCCGACTCCATCTGCTTGCCGGGGCGGACGTACAGGCCGGCGTGCTGGCCGACCTGTTCGGGGTGGCTGAGGAAGTTGTCGAGGGTGGCCCAGACGCCGAGGCCGATCGTGATCATCATCATCGGCACGGCCAGGCCGAACGCCGTCAGGAACGCCGGCACGCGCCTGGTGAAGGCGTCGCGGGTGCCCAGGATCAGGGCGGGCGGGAGGCGTACGAGCAGGCCGAGCCGGGCCAGCCGGGACAGGTGGCCGCGCGGCGGCGAGGCCGGCACGGCGGGGATCGGCGGCGTGCGCGCGCCCCGCCAGGCGGGCACCCCCACCGCCCCCAGGACGACCAGCGCCGTGCCCGCCACGATGGCCAGCACCGGCACCGGCGCGGCCGAGTACGTGCCGAGCACCACCGCCGTAGCCCCCCAGCCCGCCAGCGCGCCGAGACCGACGCCGAGCAGGCCGAGCGCGCCGTGCTCGACCAGGAGCAGCAGGGCGACCTGGCCGCCGGTGAAGCCCATCGACTTGAGCGTGGCCAGGTCGCGGAGCTGACCGAGCACCCGGCCGCCGGCGGCGTTGGCCAGGGCGAGCGCCGCGGCGACCATGCCCACCACGCCGAACAGCGCGAGCAGCGTGCCGAGCAGCCGGTTGTCCAGCTCCATCGCGGCTCTGACCTCGCGCCAGGTGTAGACGCGCTGGAGCTTGTCCTCCAGCATCACCACGACGCGCTGGGCCACGACCTGGCTGGCGTCGGGGTCGGACAGGCGCAGCCCGGTGACCCATTCGCTGCGGCCCAGCATGGGCTCGACGCGGTCGAGCGTGGCGGGCAGCACCCAGGCCAGGCCGGGCGTCCATTCGGGGTAGAAGCCCTGGTCGGCGGAGTCGGCGATGCCGCGCACGTACAGCGTGTGGCGTTCGCCGTTGAGCGCGATGACGGTGAACGGCGAGCCGATCGCCAGGCCCAGCGACCTGGCGAAGGAGTGTTCGACGACCACGCCGTCGGGCTGCGAGCCGTCGAGCCACCTGCCCTCGGCCAGCACGGGATGGGCCACCCGGGGCGGCGAGGCGGGCATCGCGCGCAGCGACGCGGGCTCCTTCTTGCCCTCCTGCGCCACGGTGACGGGCGCCGAGCGGTAGGGGCCCGCGGTGCCGGTGACGCCGTCGATGCCGCCCAGGGCGACGTCGGGGTCGTCGTCGGTGTAGACCCAGACGTGGGCGCCGTCGGTCTGGGCCGACAGGCTGCGCCACGGGTTGGTGCCGTCCTCCAGGAGGGTCGCCGCGGTGATCAGGGCGGCCACGATCCCGGCCACGACCAGCACGGTGAGCACCGCCTGGCCCTTCCTGGCCCGCAGGTCGGCCTTGATCCACCGGCTTCCGGCCAGGGTGGTGCTCATCGGAGGTCGATCACCTCGCCGGCGGTGCGGGTGCGGCGGCGGGCGATGCGGCCGTCGTCGACGATCTCGCCGTCGAACAGCGACACCAGCCGGTCGGCCAGGCCCGCCACCCGGGCGTCGTGGGTGACCATGACGATCGTCTGCCCCTCTTTGTGCACGTCGCTGAGCAGGCGCAGCACGTCGCGCGTGTTGCGGCTGTCGAGGTTGCCGGTGGGCTCGTCGGCCAGCAGCAGGCTGGGCTTGTTGGCCAGGGCCCTGGCCAACGCGACGCGCTGCTGCTCGCCGCCGGAGAGCTGGGCGGGCGAGGCCCCGGCGCGGTCGGCCAGGTTGAGCGCGCCGAGCAGGCTCTCGCGCCGCTCGCGCGCCACCTTGGGCGAGGCCCCGGCCAGCAGCGCGGGCAGCTCGACGTTGTCGCCGACGGTCATGTTGGCGACCAGGTTGAAGAACTGGAAGACGAAGCCGACCTTCTTGCGCCGCAGCAGCGCCCAGGCGCTCTCGGAGAGGGTGTCGACCCGCTGCCCGTCGAGCCAGATCTCGCCGCTGGTGCGCGCGTCGAGGCCGCCGAGCATGTGCACGAGCGTGGACTTGCCCGAGCCGGACGGCCCCATCACCGCGACGAACTCGCCCGGCTCGACCTGGAGGTCCACCCCGCGCACGGCCGGCACCGGCACTGCGCCATCTTGGTAGATTTTGACCAGATTGACCGTTTTTAGGACCGAGCTCATGCCAGATCCTCCTGGCATCGCTCCAGCCAGTCAAGATCGGCCTGAAGGTGCAGCATGGCCCCTTCGATCAGCAGCAGGGCCACCCGGTCGGCGGGCGCCGTACGGGAGAGCAGGTCGTTGAGGTCGCCCATGAGCGACAGGTAGTGGCGGCGCTGGCGGTTGATCAGCGCCATCCGGTCGGCGATGCCGGTGAGCGGCGCGAGCACGAGCTTCATGAAGAACTCGTCGCGCACCCGAGGCCCCTCGGTGGGCTCGTCGACCCAGATGGTGAGCAGGTCGCGGCCCTTGGCGGTCAGGTAGTAGACCTTCTTGTTCGGCCGGTTGGACTGCTCGACGTCGACGGCCCGGACCAGCCCGTCCTTCTCCAGCCGGCCGAGCGTCACGTATATCTGCCCGATGTTCGGGGAGGGGTAGGCGCTGCCGAACGTCTGTTCAAGGGCCTGTTTGAGCTCGTAGCCGTGGGCCGGTTCCTTGGCCAGGAGCGCCAGCAGGTGAAGCCGCACGCCTCACCTCCCCGCTTTGTGTTACGTGAGCGTTACGTAGGTATCCGTTGACCATCAGATTACAGGTGTGCATAACATGAATGCATCTACCTAACACGTATGTAACCCCGCTGATTGTGGAGGAAACAGAGTGCTGCGCCCGCTTTCGTTCGCTCTGGTCGTCGTGCTGGCGGCCGGATGCACGGTGGCGGGCGACGAGGGCGGCGGCGAGAAGGGGACGGGCGGCACAGGCCCGATCACCTTCGCCACCGGACGCGACACCACGGCGTACCTGCAACCCTTGCTGGACCGCTGGAACCAGGCCCACCCGGCCGAGAAGGTGACGCTGCTGGAGCTGCCCGAGGCCGCCGACGAGCAACGCGCCCAGATGGTGGCCAACCTCCAGGCCCAGAGCAACCGCTACGACGTGCTGGGGCTCGACGTGGTGTGGACCGCCGAGTTCGCGGAGAACGGCTGGATCATCCCCCTGGAGCGCGGGTTGTTCCCGCTCGACAGGTTCCTGCCGCCCGTCGTGGACACGGCCGTCTACAAGGGCAAGCTCTGGGCCGTCCCGTACACCAGCAACGCGGGACTGCTCTATTACCGGACCGATCTCATCAAGAAGCCGCCGCAGACCTGGGCGGAACTTCGCGATAAAGCGCGAGAAGTAACGAAAAAGCGGGATATCGGAGGCTATGCGGCCCAACTCCTGGCCTACGAAGGCTTGACCGTGAACTTCTCCGAGGCAGTGCAGTCGGCGGGCGGGCAGATTCTCAACCACGACGGCACGGAAGTGACCCTCGATCCGGCCAAGGGGAAGATCGCCCTCGACTTCCTGATGCAAGGGCTGCGGGAACGCTGGATCACCGGCGACTCGCTGACCTTCAAGGAGGAGGAGACCCGGCTGGCCTTCCAGGACGGGAAGCTGGCCTTCGCCCGCAACTGGCCGCACGCCTACGGCCCGGCCAGGGCCAAGCTGGGCGACCGCTTCGCGGTGACCCGGCTGCCCGGACTCAACGGCCAGGGATCCAGCTCCCTCGGCGGGATCAACCTGGCCGTCAGCGCCTACTCCAAGCACCAGCAGACCGCACAGCAGTTCATCCGCTACTTCACCAGCCTGGAGAACGAACGCCGCGTCCTCACCGAGGGCTCCTTCCCGCCCGTGTGGACCGAGCTGTACGACGACCCGGCCCTGATCAAGCGGTTCCCGTACCTGCCCGTGCTCAAGGAGAGCATCCTCGCCGCCAAACCGCGGCCGGTGAGCGCCAACTACAACCAGGTGAGCCTGGTGATCGCCAGCTCGGTCGCCAAGGCCCTGGCCGACCCCGAGAACGAGTCCGCCGACGACGTCGCGGCCTCCATGAAGTCAGAACTCGAAGAGATCATCAGAACCCAGTGAGGCAAGCCATGCGTAAAGCCAGAGCAGCAGTAGTCCTGGCAGGGCTCGCGGTAGCCGTCGCCGCCTGCGGCAACGCCCCGACGACGACGACCCCCACCGCCTCGGAGTCGGCGCCGGCCAGTTCCGCCGCCGGCGCCAAGACGCTCGAAGGCGTCAAGCTGGAGGTCGCGGCCAAGTGGACCGGCGCGGAGCAGAAGAACTTCGAGCAGGTGCTCAAGGCCTTCTCCGACAAGACCGGCGCCACCGTCACCTACGCCTCCACGGGTGAGGACACCGGCGCCTACCTCGGCCCGCGCATCCAGGGCAAGAACCCGCCGGACGTCGCCATCCTGCCGCAGCCGGGTCTGGTGCAGCAGTACGCCAAGCAGGACGCGCTCAAGCCGCTGTCCGCCGAGGTCACCCAGGAGATCGACACCAACTACACGCCGTACTGGAAGGAGCTCGGCTCCGCGGACGGCAAGGTGTACGGCGTGCTGATCAAGGCGGCGCACAAGTCGCTGGTCTGGTACCGCTCCGAGGCGTTCGAGGAGGCCGGCGTCCAGGTGCCGACGACCTGGGACGAGCTGATCAAGGCCGGCCAGACCATCGCCGACTCCGGTACCCCGCCCTTCTCCCTCTGCGGCGCCTCCGGCTGGACGCTGACCGACCTGTTCGAGAACGTCTACCTGTCCAGCGCCGGCCCGGAGAACTACGACAAGCTCTCCAAGCACGAGATCCCCTGGACCGACGCCAGCGTCGCCACCGCCCTGGAGAAGATCGCGCAGATCGCGGGCAAGAAGGAGTTCGTGCTCGACGGCGCCTCCGGCGCGCTGCAGACCGACTTCCCGACCTGCGTGACCAAGGTCTACGGCAACAAGAAGGCCGCCATGGTCATCGAGGCCGACTTCGTGGCCACCCAGGCCACCCAGGACGGCGCCAAGGTCGGCGAGGGCGCCAAGTACTTCCCGTTCCCGAAGGCCGGCGACACCGCTCCGGTCGTGCTCGGCGGCGACGTGGCGGTGGTCATGAAGGACTCCCCCGGCGCGATGGCCCTGGTGCAGTTCCTGGCCTCCAAGGAGGGCGGCGAGATCTGGGCCAAGCTCCCCGGCTACCTGTCGCCCAACAAGAACGTCTCCCCCGACAACTACCCCGACGAGCTGACCAAGCAGCTCGGCCAGACGATCGTCTCCGCCGGCGACGCCGTCCGCTACGACATGTCGGACCTGGCCCCGAGCGCCTTCGGCGGCACCGACGGCAAGGGCGAGTGGAAGGTCCTCCAGGACTTCCTGCGCAACCCGAGCGACGTCAAGGGCGCCCAGGCGGCGCTCGAGGCCGAGGCCAAGAAGGCCTGGAAGTAAAGAGGTAAGGCCGTGACCGAACGGTTGGACGGCCCGGCGGCCCCGCCCGCGAAGATCGCGGGCGGGCCTTCCGCAGGACCGGCTGAAACCCCCCGTACGAGACGACGCCTCGGCCCATCGCCGGCGGTCGCCATCGCCTTCCTCCTGCCGGCGGCCCTGCTGCTCGGCGTCTGGGTGGTCTACCCCATCGTCTACTCCATCTTCCGCAGCCTGTTCGACGCCTCGGGCAGCGGGTTCGTGGGGCTGGGCAACTACGTCACGATCTTCAGCGACCAGGGCATGCTGGTCACGATCCGCAACAACCTCATCTGGGTGGTCGTGGCGCCGATCGTCGTCACCACGATCGGCCTGATCTTCGCGGTGCTGACCGAGCGCATCAAGTGGGCGACGGCGTTCAAGCTGATCGTGTTCATGCCGATGGCGGTCTCGCTGATGGCCGCGGGCGTCATCTTCCGCCTGGTGTACGAGGAGAGCCCCGACAAGGGCCTGGCCAACGCCGTGCTCACCACCGTGCACGACACGTTCTCCTCCTCCAAGGGCTATCCCGAGGCCCGGCCGCGCGGCGGCGACGACTCTCCGGTGACCGAGCAGAACGGCGCGGTCGTCACCAAGGAGCCCGCCCAGGCGGGCCGGCCGGTGCTGATCCCGATCGTCGGCGTCAAGCCGCAGACCATGCCGTCCAACGCCCAGCCCGCCCGCGCCCCCTCGGGCGACGGCCTGGCCGGGACCGTCTGGTTCGACTTCACCCAGGGCGGCGGCGGCCAGAGCGGCGCGGTCGACCCGACGGAGAAGGGCCTGCCCGGCATCACCGTCGAGGCGGTCCAGAACGGCAAGGTGGCGGGCACCGCCACCACCGCCGACGACGGCACGTTCCGCTTCGAGGGCCTGCCCGCGGGCTCCTACGTCGTACGGCTGCCGGAGTCGAACTTCAAGGCCAGCTACGGCGGCCTGACCTGGCTCGGCCAGACGCTCATCACGCCGGCGATCATCGGCGCGTTCGTCTGGGTGTGGGCCGGGTTCGCGATGGTGCTGATCGCCGCCGGCCTCGCCGCCATCCCGCGGGACGCCCTGGAGGCCGCCCGCATCGACGGCGCGACCGAGTGGCAGGTGTTCCGGCGGATCACCGTGCCGCTGCTGTCGCCGGTGCTGCTCGTCGTCTTCGTGACGATGATCATCAATACGCTGAAGGTCTTCGACCTGGTCTACATCATCGCGCCGGCCTCGGTTCAGCCGCAGTCGAACGTGGTCGCGCTGGAGATGTGGCGCGTGTCGTTCGGCGGCGGGAACAACCAGGGGCTCGGCAGCGCACTCGCGGTGTTCCTGCTCATCCTGGTCCTCCCCTTCATGATCATGAACATCCGCCGGTTCAGAAGGGAAGACACATGACGACCGCGACCGTGAACGCGCCTCACGGACTGGAGTCGGGCGCGCCGCGCAGGGGCGTGGCGAGCAGGATCGTGGACCGACTCGGCGGCGGGGCCGTCCAGGTGATCATGATCGTGCTCGGCCTGTTCTGGCTGGTGCCGACGCTCGGCCTGCTGGTCGTCTCCCTGCGCACGGTGAAGGTGAACAACGCCGAGGGCTGGTGGACGATCTTCACCAAGCCCGCCGAGCTGACCCTGGCCAACTACAAGAACCTGCTGGCCAGCGGCTTCACCTCGTCGTTCTGGAACACGGTGGCCATCACCGTGCCGACCACGATCCTGGTGATCGGCATCGCCGCCATGGCGGCGTACGCGTTCGCGTGGATGGAGTTCCGCGGCCGGGACACGGCGTTCCTGGTCGTGGTGGGCCTGCTGATCGTGCCGATCCAGATCGCGCTGATCCCCGTCGCCGCCTTCTACGGCGGCATCGGGATCTTCGGCACGATCCCCGGCGTGGTGCTGTTCCACACGGCGTTCGGCCTGCCGTTCGCCATCTTCCTGCTGCGCAACTTCTTCGTCGGCATCCCGGCCTCGCTGCTGGAGGCGGCCAGGATGGACGGCGCACCCGAGTGGAAGATCTTCGCCCAGGTCGTGTTCCCGCTGGGCAAGCCGGCCATCGCCTCGCTGGGGATCTTCCAGTTCCTGTGGGTGTGGAACGACATGCTCATCGCGCTCGTGTTCGCCAACACCGACAACCAGCCGATGACCAAGGCCCTGCAGTCCCAGATGCGGCAGTTCGGATCGAACGTCGACATCCTCTCCTCCGGGGCGTTCCTGTCACTGATCATCCCGCTGGTGCTGTTCTTCGCCTTCCAGCGGTACTTCGTCCAGGGCATGATGGCCGGTTCCGTCAAGTAGGCCATTCCCGGCGGGCGCCCGCCTCCCGAGGGGGGCAGGCGGGCGCCCGTAACACGTCCTTACGGACCTCCGATGATTGTTCATGAAGCGTCTTCTCGCCCTCGCCGCAGCAGCCTTCATCTCCCTCCCCCTCACCCCCGCCGCCGCGCTCGGCGGCACCCCGGGCGCGCCCGGGGCGGGCGACCCGTACTTCCCCGGTCAGGGGAACGGCGGCTACGACGCCGGCCACTACGACCTCGCCCTCGACTACGAGCCCTCCTCCAACGTCCTGACCGGCCTCGCCCCCCTCACCGCCCGCGCCACCCAGACGCTCAGCCGCTTCGACCTCGACCTGTCCGGCTCGCTGTCCGTACGCTCGGTCACCGTGGACGGCCGGCCCGCCGCCTTCACCCGCAGCGGCGACGAACTGGTCGTCACCCCTGCCGCCGGGCTCGCCTCCGGGCAGGGCTTCTCCGTCGCCGTCCGGTACGACGGCAGGCCCACCCACGTCCTCGACCCCGACGGCTCCAGGGACGGCTGGATCAGGACCAGCGACGGCGTCTTCAACGCCAACGAGCCGCAGGGCGCGATGACCTGGTACCCCGGCAACCACCACCTGTCGGACAAGGCGACGTACCGGTTCACGGTCACCGTGCCGAGCACCAGCGTCGCGGTGGCCAACGGCGACCTGGTGTCCAGGACGTCGGCCGGCGGCCGCACCACCTACGTGTGGGACGCCCGCGAGCCCATGGCCAGTTACCTGACCACGGTGTCGATCGGCAGGTTCCAGCTCACCGACACCAGGTCCGGCGGCTACCGGGTGATCACGGCCGTGGACCCCAAGTTCGCCGGCAAGGCGACGGACTTCGCCGCCCGCCACGCCCCCGTCCTGGATTACTTCAGCTCGCTCTTCGGCCCGTACCCCTTCTCCTCCACGGGCGGGATCGTGGACCACGAGCCGAACGTCGGCTACGCCCTGGAGACCCAGACCCGGCCCATCTACCCCGCGGTGCCCGGCGAGTCGCTGCTCGCGCACGAGCTGGCCCACCAGTGGTTCGGCGACTCGGTGACGCCGACCTTATGGCGGGACATCTGGCTGAACGAGGGCTTCGCGACGTACGCCGAATGGCTCTGGCTGGAGAAGACCGGCAGCCGTACCGTCCAGGCGTCCTTCGACGGCGTCTACGCCAGGCCCGCGGACGACGAGTTCTGGCAGACGCCCACCGCCGACCCCGGCGGCGCCGCCGCGCTCTTCCACGACCCCGTCTACGACCGCGGCGCGGCCACCTTGCACGTCCTGCGCCGCACCGTCGGCGACAGCGCGTTCTTCACGATCCTGCGCACCTGGGCGAACGACCACAAGTACGGCAACGCCGACACCGCCGCCTTCGTCGCCCTGTCCGAACGCGTGTCCGGCAGGCAGCTCGACGCCCTCTTCGACGCCTGGCTCTTCCAGCCCGGCAAGCCGTCGTTGTGATCATTCCGGTACGGCCTGCGTGTCCGTTCGGGCGGCAAGCCGTACCAGACCTAGATAAGCTTCACGGCCATGGCCGGTCGTCCTTTGCATGAAGTCGTCGAAGCCGGATGGGCTCAGGCTCTTGAGCCCGTATCCGAGCAGATCTCCTTGATGGGTGAGTTCCTGCGCAACGAGATCGCCGAGGGCAGGCAGTACCTGCCCGCGGGCCCCAACGTGCTACGCGCGTTCAACCAGCCCTTCGACGACGTCAGGGTGCTGATCGTGGGCCAGGACCCCTACCCCACGCCCGGCCACCCCGTCGGGTTGTCGTTCTCGGTGGCGCCCGAGGTGCGGCCGATACCCGGGAGCCTGCTCAACATCTACAAGGAGATGGAGTCCGACCTCGGCCTCCCCCGCCCCGCCAACGGCGACCTGACCCCGTGGGCCGAGCAGGGCGTGCTGCTGCTCAACAGGGTCCTGACCGTCATGCCCGGCAAGCCCGCCTCCCACCGGGGCAAGGGCTGGGAGCAGGTCACCGAGCAGGCCATCCGCGCCCTCGTGGCCCGCGACAAGCCGATGGTCGCCATCCTGTGGGGCCGCGACGCCCGCAACCTCGCGCCCATGCTCGGCAGCGTGCCGCGCATCGAGTCGGCGCACCCGTCCCCGCTGTCGGCGCGCAGCGGCTTCTTCGGCTCGCGGCCGTTCAGCCGCGCCAATGAGCTGCTCACCCAGCAAGGCGCCGCACCTGTCGAGTGGAAGCTGCCCTAGCATCGTCGCCATGAGTGATGAACCGAAATACCTGCGCCTTACGGTCGAGCTGACCGTCGAGGTGCTCGACGTGAACGCGCTGCAGGCGGCGGCGCTGGCCGAGATCCGGCATCCCGACGCCGACCTCAGCGACGAGGAGCGCTCCGAGCAGGCCGACCTCGTCAACTCCGACGAGACCGGCGCCTCGGCGCTGCAGTGGCTGATCGAGCCGGACCACGTGCTGCAGCTCGTGGACCACATCACCGAGATCGAGCCGCGCGAGGCCGTTCTCGGGGTGGAGCCGTCCGAGGGGCCGAGCGAGGACGAGGACGAAGACCACCACGACCACGACCACGCGTGACCTCTCGCACGTGACGTGACGTGACGTACGGCGATCAGCCACGACGCCCCACCCGCGTCGTGGCTCTTCGCCCCGGATACGATCGTCCCGTCCGGCCTCTTTCCGTTCTCCGAGGGATCTGTCGCCATGATCGTGGCTTTCTCCATCACCCCGCTGGGCGTCGGCGAAGGGGTCGCCGAACCGGTCGCCCGGGCCGTCAAGGTGGTCCGCGAGAGCGGCCTGCCCAACCGCACGGACGCGATGTTCACCACGATCGAGGGCGAGTGGGACGAGGTCATGGACGTCGTCAGGCGCGCGGTCGACGCCGTCTCGGAGGTCGCCCCGAGAGTCAGCCTGGTCCTCAAGGCCGACCTGCGTCCGGGCGTGACGGACGGCATGACCACCAAACTCCAAAGCCTCGAACGCCACCTCCCCTGACCCACTCCCCCGCCCCTGCCCCGGAGCCCCGACACAGGCACGTACCGCGGAGCCCCGCAGCGGGCATGCGCGCGGCTCCACGACGTTCAGGGTGGCGACGGCGGCGCGTGGCGAAGATCCCCCGCAACGGGCACGTGGCACGTGGCGCGCAGCCCCTGCGGCCGGCCCACAGTGAAGCCCTCGTAGGTGACGCGCAGCCGGGAGTCCCGTAGCGGGCACGTGGCGCGTGGCGCGTAGCCCCTGCGGCCGGCCCACAGTGAAGCCCTCGTAGGTGACGCGCAGCGGGGAGTCCCGTAGCGGGCACGTGGCACCTGCCACACGGCGGACACAGGGCTCGGGCCCCGACGCGGGCGCAGAGCGCGAAGCCCCCGGCGCCCGCTCGTGATGCGAACCCCCGGGCCCATGCGTAGCGCGCACCCCGGGCACGTGCGTAGCGCGCACCCCGGGCCCGTGCGTAGCGCGCACCCCCGGGCCCATGCGAACGCGCACCCCCGGGCCCATGCGTAATGGGAAGCCCCCGGGGCCCGTGCGTAATGGGAAGCCCCCGGGGCCCCTGCGTAATGAGAAGCCCCCCCGAGGCGCGCGCGTAGCGCGAAGCCCCCGTAGCGGACGCATCGGACCAAGTCCCAGATCGGGCACGTGTGCTGACGTCCTGCCTCAACGTGCCACAACGCGGCCTCCTAGGGATGTCAGCGCTGCACGATTCCCGGTTGGGCGGACATCGCCCGTTGGGCCGTGGCCCCGAAGGCCGAGCGCTTCTCCACGCAGCCGGAGAGCTCCGATGAATGGCGGGATTCGCGATATGTCTTGACCGGCTGCGTAAACGCGACATATCGTGTCGCTTGATCGACAAACGCGATACTACTCGTGCCCGGAGGTGGAGGCAATGAGACAAGAGCGAGTGCCCGTGCTGGTGGTCGGCGGCGGGTACGCGGGCCTGAGCGCTGCCGCGCTGCTGGCGTGGCGCGAGGTGCCCGTCATCCTGGTCGAGCGGCACCCGAGCACATCCATCCAGCCCAAGGCGTTCGGCATGGGACCGCGAGCCGTCGAGCTGCTGCGGCCGCTGCCGGGGATCGAGCAGACATTCGCCGACATCTGGATCGGCATCGGCGACTCCATGCGCATCGCGATCGCCAGATCGCTGGCCGACCCCGACCCGCAGATGATCTTTGAGGACACGGGCGAATCCGACGTCCTGGCCGACCTGACCCCCGTGCCCCGCGTGGGCGCCCCCCAGTCGGAGGTCGAGCGGGTGCTGCGCGCCTACGCCGACGAGCTCGGCGCCGACCTGCGCTTCTCCACCGAGCTGATCTCCCTCGACCAGGACGACGACGGCGTCACCGCCGTGATCCGCGCCGCCGACGGCGAGGAGAGCATCGTACGGGCCGACTACGTGGTGGCGGCCGACGGCCACCGGAGCCCGCTGCGCGAGCGGCTGGCCGTGCCCACCTCCGGCAGGGGCGACCTCGTGCAGATGTGCTCCATCATGTTCGACGCCGACCTGACCGGCCTGGTGAACGAGCGCGAGGTCATCATCTGGTACCTCCACAACGACGCGTTCACCGGCGTCATCGTGACCGGCACGGGCGTCGGCGCGCACGTGCTCGGCATCAACCAGACGCCCTCCGCGGACGGCGGCGCCGAGCCCCTCACCGAGGAGCGCTGCGTCGAGCTCATCCGCGCCGGAACCGGCATTCCGGACCTGGACGTGCAGGTGCTCGACACGGCGACGTTCAGCCTGGCGCACGTCGTGGCCGACACCTTCCGCGCCGGACGCGTCTTCTTCGCCGGCGATGCCGCCCACACCATGCCGCCCACCGGCGGCCAGGGCGGCAGCACCGCCCTCCAGGACGGCTGCGACATCGCCTGGCGCCTCTGGCTGGTGCTCAGCGGGCAGGCCGGCCCCGGCTTCCTGGACACCTACGACGCCGAACGCCGCCCGATCGGCGCCCTGACCGCCGACGCCCAGCTCGCCAACCTCAGCGTGCGGATGCCCGTGGACGAACGCTCCGACTACCCCGAGCCCCTGGAGGACTTCCTGCAGGCGATGCTCGGCTACCGGTACCACTCCGCCGCCGTCCTGGAGGAGCCCGGCGACGACGGCTCGCTGCTGGAGGACCCGCGCGTTCCGAGCGGGCGGCCCGGCAGCCGCGCCCCGCACGTCGTGCTCGACTGGGAGGGGCAGCGCATCTCGACCATCGACCTGTTCGGCTCGGGCTTCGTCCTGCTGGCCGACAAGAGCGGCGGCCAGGCGTGGATGGACGCCGGCCGCGTGGTCAAGGAGCGCCTGGGCGTGCAGCTCACCCGCATCCTGGTGGACGACGAGCTGGTGGACGTGGAGGGCCGCTGGCGGGAGCGGTACGGGGTACGGGAGGGCGGCGCGGTCCTGGTGCGGCCCGACGGGTACGTGGCCTGGCGTGCCCCTCGCCCCACGCCGGACCCCATGTCCACCCTCGACCAGGCTCTCACCCGGATCCTGCACCGCTGACCACCTGCCTCTCGCCGGACCCGGGCCCGATGGCCTTCGCCGGGGTCGTGAAACGTGCGTATGAGCGGGGAGGCACGTCCGTGCTCCATGGGTCTGGCCGTCTCGCGGGGGCGGAGGTCAGGCGGCGAGGGCCGGGCGTGCGGCGTGGTCGGCGGAGGTCAGGTCGAGGCTGCCGGCGGCGCGAAGCCAGTCGTTGACCGAGCCGGTGAAGCCGGACGGCGGCCCCACCTTCAGACAGGTGAGCCGGCCGGAGCCGGGGGCGGGGCCCACCTTCAGGCGACGGATGGCGCCCGAGCTGCCCGGCCCGCCGCGGTCGGCGGGGTCGGCAAGGTCCGCGAGGTCCGCGAGGTCGGCGAGGTCGGCGTCGCACGGGGTCAGTCGCACGCCGAACGGCGGGACGCCCCGGAGAGCGCCGGACGGCTGGATCCGCAGGAGGTCGTCGATCTCGTGGCAGGTGGCCAGCGGGTGCGCCCGCAGGTGGGCGAGCTGGTCGGCGACCAGACGATGGGCCACTGATCGGAGGAGGGCGGTCGCGCACAGGCTGTGGGCGCAGGCGGCGCCGTCGAGGGTGATCTCCGGCAGGGCGAAGCGGCGCAGGCCGCGCGAGGTGACGCGCAGGCAGTCGCAGGCGGCCGTCTCGGACGGGTCCCACGGCGGGCAGGTGGCGTCGTCGCGCATCTGCACGTCCCAGGTGAGCCAGTCGTCGGCGAGGCGGAAGTCTCCCGGCTCGCCCGGCGACCTCGGGCAGGCGGGCACGGCCGAGGCGGTGGACGGGTCGATCAGCAGGCCGCCGCACTGACGGGCGAGGGCGCGGGCGACGGCTCTGGCGGTCTGCACGTTGCCGGGCAGGCGGCGTGGGGGCGCGGTGGTGGACACCAGCACGTGGTGACCGGCGCGGCGCAGCCGCCGGCGTTCGTCGCTTGTGAGGGTGAGGCCGGCCGGTCGCCAGGGGGCGGGGACATGGGTGACGGTCAGGGAGGGCGGGGTGTCGAGCGCGTCACGGGCCGCCTTCCGGTACGGCCCGGGCACGCGCCAGGGCACGAACGTGTCGACGTCGAACGGCAGGTGCTCCACGGCTACGACGAACAGTGAGGTCAGCATGGCGGGGAGCGGCAGAACGATCTTCATGAGGTGCCTCGCCTTCGAAACGTGGTGAGGCACCCAGGATCCGGAACCGGGCCGGTTACGGTGCGGCCGAACCCGGTTCTGGGGACGAACCCGCCGACCGGCCCCCACCCTGTGGACAACCATCGGGGAGGCGGAGGGCCTTCGGTCAGGGAGTGGTGCGGGTGATGGCTAGGGTCTGGCCGGGGAGGCGGAGGCCGTCGGGGGCGGCGGCGACCGGGTCGTCCGAGGCCAGGAGGAGGGTGGCGCCCGCCGGTGGCAACGTCAGCGTCTCCGGGGAGAAGTTGACGCTGACGCACACCGTCCCGCGCCACATGACCAGCCACCTGCCCTCCGGATCGCTCTCCACCCGCACCCTGTCCAGCCGCGGGTCCGACAGCTCCGGCAGCGCCTTGCGCAGCGCGATGAGGTCCCGGTACCAGCACAGCAGGGACCAGTTCTCCTCCTCCTTCAGCTCGCTCCAGTCCAGTTTGGAACGCAGGAACGCCTCCTCGTCGGACGGGTTCGGCGCGTCCCAGGCGTATCCGAAGCCGTCGAACTCGCGCTCGCGCCGCGTCCCCTCGCTCTCCCGCAGCTCGGGCTCCACGTGGTCGGAGAAGAACAGGAACGGCGTGCCGGCCCCCCACTCCTCCCCCATGAACAACATCGGCGTGAAGGGCGAGGTCAGCAGCAGCCCGGCCCCCAGCCTGAGTGCGGAGACGGGCAGCCGGTCGCCGCCGGGCCGGTTGCCGATCTGGTCGTGGTTCTGCAGGCAGGCGACGAGCCGGTGGCCGGGCACGCCGGTGAAGGGCTGCCCGTGCGCCCGGTCGCGGAAGCTGGAGTAGCCGCCGTCGTGCAGCACGCCTCGGGTCAGCACCCTGGCCAGCGCCGACGGGTCGGCGAAGTCCTCGTAGTAGCCGTGGCTCTCGCCGCTCACGGCGGTGTGCAGGGCGTGGTGGACGTCGTCGTTCCACTGCGCGGTCATCCCCAGGCCGCCGGCCTCCAGCGGGCGTACCATGCGCGGGTCGTTGAGGTCGGACTCGGCGATCAGCGACAGCGGCCGGCCGAGCGAGCAGGCCAGCGCGTCGACCTCCTCCGACAGCTCGGCCAGCAGGTGGCGGGCGCGCTTGTCGTGCAGCGCGTGGACGGCGTCCAGCCGCAGCCCGTCGATGTGGTAGTCGCGCAGCCACTGGACGGCGTTGCCGATGAAGTACCGGCGGACCTCGTCGGACCCCGGCCCGTCCAGATTGACCGCTTCGCCCCAATAGCTACCAGCAAAGCCGGAAAAGTACGGACCGAAGGGGTGGAGGAAGTTGCCCGACGGCCCCAGGTGGTTGTAGACCACGTCCAGGATGACGCCGATCCCGGCCCGATGGCAGGCGTCCACGAACGACTTCAGCCCGTCGGGCCCGCCGTACGTCTCGTTGACCGCGTAGAGGTCGACGCCGTCGTACCCCCAGTTGCGCCCGCCGGGCACGGGGGCCACCGGCATGATCTCCACGAAGTCCACGGAGAGCTCGACCAGGTGCTCCAGCCGCTCGATCGCCGCGGCGAACGTGCCCTCGCCGGTGAACGTGCCGACGTGCAGCTCGTAGATCACCGAACCGCGCAGGTCGCGGCCCTTCCAGTCGTGGTCGGACCAGGTGAAGCGGTCGTGCTCGTAGACCGCGCTCGGCCCGAACACCCCCTCCGGCTGCCGCCGGGAGCGCGGGTCGGGGTAGGGCCCGCCGCCGTCGAGGACGAAGGCGTACCTGGTGCCGTGGCCGGCCTCGGCGACCTCGGCCCACCACCAGCCTCTCTCCCCCTGGGACATCGGCCGGCGTCCGTCCAGAACGTCGACCTCGACAGCCGTGGCCTTCGGTGCCCAGACCTCAAAGATCATGTCGCTCCAGCAGTGAGACGGGGTACTGATCGAGCAGCCGGGCCAGCGGAACCGTCCCCGAGTGCGGCTCGCCGGTGAGCAGGTCGCGCCAGGATCCACCGGGCAGCGTCAAGGTGGTGTCGCCCCACACCGAGTGGCCGGTGACCGCGGCGCGGCGCGCGAGGCGTACCGGCAGCCTGGTGGCGACCGCCACCGCCCGCGGGCCTTCGCCCCGGGCGAAGGCGATCGCGTGCTCGGCCGCCTCCCCATCGGCCCGCAGCGGCAGGTACGGCGCCGCGCCCCCGAGCCGCCGGCGCAGCCGCAACGCCTGCGTCGTGACCAGGAGCTTGGCGGCGTCCCAGGAGGTCTCGGGCTTGCGCGGGTACGTCACGGGCCGCCGGTTGTCCGGATCGACCAGCGAGAAGTCGGTGGTCTCGTTGCCCTGGTACACGTCGGGCACGCCGGGCATCATGAGCTGCACCAGCTTGGCCCCGAGCGAGTTCGACATCGCGAACGGCTCGATGCGCTCGGTGAACTCCTCCACCGGCAGCCGCACGGCGGCTTGCGCGAACTCCCGCAGCCGTCGCTCGTAACCGGCGTCCGGACGCACCCACGAGATCGCGGTCTTGGCCTCGCGCGCCGCCTTGAGCAGGTAGTCGGTGAAGCGTTCCGCGGAGATCGGCCAGGCCGCCATGAGGTTCTGCCAGGCCAGGTAGTCGAGGTGGGGGTCGAAGGAGAGCTCCCGCGACCACTCGGACACCGTGGACGCCCACTCCCGCGGCATCTCCGACAACACCGACAACCGGGCCCGCACGTCCTCCGACCGCTTGGTGTCGTGCGTGGACAGGGTCGTCATCGTGTACGGGGACATCTCCCCGCAGAAGTCGTGGAACTCCTCGACCGAGACGCCGAACACGTCCGGCTCGCCGCCCACCTCGTTGAGGCACGACAGGGGGAACCACCGGTACAGCGCGGTGTCCTCGACGCCCTTGGCCATGACCGGCCCGCACGTCTGCTGGAAGCGCACGATCGCCTCCGGCGAACCGTACAGGACCTGCTGGACGAGCGGCCGCACGGCGGGCGAGCACTCGGCGGCGGCCAGCTCGACGATCTCCACCGACTCGGGCGGCGGCTCCTCCCCCGGCACCAGGTAGGCGCGGTAGAGCGGCATCGCGGCCAGCAGCTCCGACACCGCTGAGGGCGCGCAACCGGTGACCCTGGCCAGCCGGTCGATCTCCGCCCCGAAGAACAGGTCGAGCACCTCGCGCTTGGCCTGCGTCATCACCGGACGGTAGTCGTCGGGCTGCCCGGTCAGCTCGCTGAACAGCCGGACCAGCGGCTCCTTGCCCGAAGGGTCGACGAACAGGCCGTTGACCCGGTTGAGCACCTCGTAGCCGGTCGTGCCGTCGCAGGCCCAGTCGGGCTGCAGCCGCTCGGGGCCGATGAGGATCTTCTCCACGACCGTCCAGACGCCGCCGGTCCGCTCGCGCAGCCGGTCGAGGTAGCCGCGGGGGTCGGCCAGGCCGTCGGGATGGTCGATGCGCAACCCGTCGACCAGGCCCTCGTCCAGCAGCCAGAAGATCACCTCGTGCGTGGCGGACAACACCGCCGGGTCCTCCACGCGCAGTCCGATCAGCGAGGAGACGTCGAAGAAGCGCCGGTAGCCGGGGCCCTCGCGCCAGTCGACCAGCCGGTAGTGGCCCGGGTGGGGGAAGGCGTGCTCGTGGTAGCGCAGGACGTCGCCGTCGACGACGGGCTCGGTGTCGTCGCCGAGCACCGGCAGCGCCACCTTCCCGTCCACCCATTCGATGTCGAACCAGTTCGCGTACGGCGAGGCGGGCCCGTCCTTGAGCACCGACCAGAACTGGGCGTTCATCGTGTTCATGTGGTTGGGCACGATGTCGATGACGATGCCCAGGTCGTGCGCGGCCAGTTCCTGGGCCATCTCGCGGAAGCCGGTGGCCCCGCCGAACTCCTCCCTGATCCTGGAGTGGTCGACGACGTCGTAGCCGTGCCGCGAGCCGGGCGTGGCCTGCAGCACCGGCGACAGGTAGACGTGGCTGACGCCGAGGTCGCGCAGGTAGCCGGCGATCTCGGCGACCTGCGCGAAACCGAAGTCGGGGGTGAGCTGCACCCGGTACGTCGAGGCCGGCCTAGACACGGCGCAGCACCCGCACGCTGCGTCCGGGGACCTCGATCGCCTCGCCCGCGCGCACCATCCGCACGTCGAGCCTGATGGGCATCGCGGTGTCGATCTCGGTGTGCCACATCTCGCCGTAGTCCTGGGGGATCGTGAACTTGATCGTGTCGTGGTGGGCGTTGAACAGCAGCAGGAAGGAGTCGTCCCTGATCGGGCGGCCGCGCCGGTCGGGCTCGGTGATGGCGTCGCCGTTGAGGAAGACGGCCAGCGACTTGGCGTAGCCGACGTTCCAGTCGCTGTCGGTCATCTCCTCCCCGGACGGGGTGAGCCAGGCGATGTCGCTCAGCCCGCGCACCGGCCTGCCGTAGAAGAACCTCCTGCGCCGGAAGACCGGATGTTTCTTCCGCAGCGCCGCGAGCTCCTGGGTGAACTCCAGCAGCAGCCAGTTCTCCCTGACGTCGGACCAGTCGACCCAGGTCAGCTCGTTGTCCTGGCAGTAGCCGTTGTTGTTGCCCTTCTGGGTGCGGCCCAGCTCGTCGCCGTGCGAGAGCATCGGCACGCCCTGCGACAGGAACAACGTGGTGAGGAAGTTGCGTTTCTGCTGCTCGCGCAGCGACTCGATGGCCAGGCTCGCCGGGCCCTCCTCGCCGCAGTTCCACGACCGGTTGTCGTCGGTGCCGTCGCGGTTGCCCTCCTTGTTCGCCTCGTTGTGCTTGTCGTTGTACGCGACGAGGTCCTGCAGGGTGAAGCCGTCGTGGCAGGTCACGAAGTTGATGGAGGCGGCCGGGCGGCGGCTGTCGTCCTTGTACAGGTCGCTGGACCCGGTGAGGCGGGAGCCGAACTCGGGCAGCGTGGCGGCCTGCCCGCGCCACAGGTCGCGGATCGTGTCGCGGTAGCGGCCGTTCCACTCGGTCCAGCGGGAGGGGAAGTTGCCGACCTGGTAGCCGCCGGGGCCGACGTCCCAGGGCTCGGCGATGAGCTTGACCTGCGACAACACCGGGTCCTGCTGCACCAGGTCGAAGAACGCGCTCAGCCGGTCGACCTCGTGCAGCTCGCGGGCGAGGGTGGAGGCGAGGTCGAAGCGGAACCCGTCGACGTGCATCTCGATGACCCAGTAGCGGAGCGAGTCCATGATCATCTGGAGGACGTGCGGCGAGCGCATGAGCAGGCTGTTGCCCGTGCCGGTGGTGTCGACGTAGTAGCGCTTGTCGTTCTCGACCAGGCGGTAGTAGTTGGTGTTGTCGATGCCCCTGAAGCCCAGCGTCGGCCCGAGGTGGTTGCCCTCGGCGGTGTGGTTGTAGACGACGTCGAGGATGACCTCGATGCCCGCCTCGTGCAGGCTGCGCACCATCGCCTTGAACTCCAGCACCTGCCCGCCGCGCTGCCCGGTGCTGGAGTAGCGGTTGTGCGGGGCGAAGAAGCCGATGGAGTTGTAGCCCCAGTAGTTGGACAGGCCGCGCTGCTCCAGGATGTGGTCGGTGACGAACTGGTGCACCGGCATCAGCTCCAGCGCCGTCACGCCGAGCTTGGTGAGGTGGTCGAGGATCTCGGGGTGGCCGAGCGCCGCGTACGTGCCGCGCAGGTGCTTGGGGATCTTGGGATGGCTTATCGTCAGCCCGCGCACGTGCGCCTCGTAGATCACCGTGTCGTGGTACGGCGTCGCCGGCGGCCGGTCGTGCCCCCACCCGAAGAACGGGTTGATCACGATGGACCGCGGCACGTACGGGGACGAGTCGGCGTCGTTGCGCGTGTCCGGCTGGCCGAACCGGTAGCCGTAGACCGCCTCGTGCCAGTCGACGCCGCCCTCGATCGCCATCGCGTACGGGTCGAGCAGCAGCTTGTTGGGGTTGCAGCGCAGCCCGCGCGCCGGCTCGTACGGCCCGTGCACCCGGTAGCCGTAACGCTGGCCGGGGCCGATGCCGGGCAGATAGCCGTGCCAGATGAACCCGTCGACCTCCGTGAGCGGCACCCGCGACTCGACGTTGTCCTCGTCGAACAGGCACAGCTCCACCGCCTGGGCGACCTCGGTGTAGAGCGAGAAGTTCGTGCCCGCGCCGTCGTAGGTCGCCCCGAGAGGATAGGGGTCTCCAGGCCAGATCTCGATCATCGAGGCTCCCTTGCGGTCTTTCCCCATGTTCCGTTCCCCCGCTCCGCCGGACAAGGCCACCCTGTTCCTTCCCACGCGTCCGTCCGGAATACTCCGAAAAATCGAGTGAGCCGCCTCCGACGGCGCGGTCTCGAAGGCGGCTCACGTGTTCGGCCCGGTGAGGGGTGTGGCGAGGTTCGCGGATCCGGTGCGCGGCCCCCGCGCACCGGTCCGCACCCGCGATCGGACGACGCGACGCTGCGCCCCCGATCCCCCGCGATCAGGACGGTCGATGCTCGCTCTGGCAGGAGCGAACGATCGTGGCGGCCGGGCCGACGAGCCCCCGTCGGCCCAGCCTTATGTGACGGACGGCCTCTGGTGAGCCATCACGCCAGGGAATGAACGCGGCATTTCGATCTCTGGTGGTTTGATCAAATCAGCCCCAGGGCATCCCCCTCTCTTACGGCTTGGCTGACTTTTACCCTCCGACGCCGGAATCCCACCCCGAATTGGCACTTGCCATAGGAACGTGCCGGTGACGATTACCTACCGCACATGCCTTCGAAACCGAACCCGGGGGTACGCTCCGGGGCAACCGGCCAGCGCGCGGGAAGGGAGTGTACGGCGATGACCATCCCCAACCCGACGCTCCGGCAGCGGCAACTGGCGATGCGCTTACGCGAGCTGCGCAACGAGAAGAACCTCAGCATCGCCGAGGTCGCCCAGCTCCTCCTGTGCTCCCCGGCCAAGATCAGCCGGATCGAGACCGCCCAGCGCGGCGTCAGCCTGCGCGACGTGCGCGACCTGTGCCGCCTGTACGAGGTCTCCCCCGCCGAGTCCGCCCAGCTCATGACGCTGGCCAAGGACGCCAGGCAGAAGGAGTGGTGGCAGTTCTACGACAATCGCGAGCTGCGGCAGATGCTCGGCCTGGAGGCGGAGGCCAGCGCCATCACCGAGTACGAGATCACCACCGTGCCCGGCCTGCTCCAGACCGAGGACTACGCCCGCGCCGTGATCCGCGGCTGGCTGCCCCGCATCGCGCCCGACGTGCTCGACGACCGGGTCAGGGTGCGGATGAAACGCCAGGAGTGGCTGCACCGGCCCGACACCCTGCGCTACTGGGTGCTGCTGGACGAGTCGGTGCTCTACCGGCACGTGGGCAGCCGGCAGACCATGCGCGAGCAGCTCGACCGGCTCATCGAGCTGAACGAGCTGCCGCACGTCACCATCCAGGTGATCCCGTTCACGGCGGGGGCGCACGTGGGTTTCGACAGCACCTTCCGGCTCATGGAGTTCGACCACGACTCCGGCATCGCCGACACCATTTTCGTGGAACATCAAATGGGCCTTTTCTACCTGGAGGCCGATAAAGTGGTCCGGCGTTTTCGCGAGATCATCGACCATCTGCGGGCCGAGGCCCTGGGCATCCAGGAATCGAAGCGGCGAATTACCGAGATGGCCGCAAGCTTCGGCTAGCACTCCGTCACGAGATCATCTCTTTTCTCCGGCCACCTGGCATGATGCCGCCGACACATCGAGAGCTCGCTTCCGTGGCAAGTGCCAGGTGCTACTGTTCATCCATTGGGACGCTTTCGCTCTCCACGTGAGATCGCCGGTGTCCGACCAACACGTCCCAGCGCGCCCGGCGAGGTCCGACCGCCGCCGCGCCCATTGTCGATGCACGAGGGGGAGACAATGACGTCCCACCACCCTGACGTCCAGGCGGGTCCGCGGTGGCGGGCCGCCTCGCGCTGCAACAACGGAGAATGCGTCGAGGTCGCGTTGCTGTCCGCCGGCGAGATCGGCGTGCGGGACAACAAGAACCCGGCCGGCCCGGTCCTCACTTTCAGCGCCCGGGAATGGGACGCGTTCCTGCGTGGAATACGTCAGCCCGACTGAGCGCGCGGCGCTTTTCACGGCGGTCGTCCGCACGGACGCCCGCCTTTTGTTTTGTCCGGCTCCGGCGGGTGCACTGCCCCTTTTGTCGCCTGGTCATCCTCGGCTGTCAAGGTAAAATCACCTTCGGCTCAATACCTCTACAGCCGCCTTCAGGAGGTAATGGATGAAACGCCCACCTGCCCTTGACCAGGCACGCTGGCAACGGTGCAACAATGGCGACTGCGTCGAGGTCACCATGCTCGCCGACCGGGTCTGGGTGCGGGGAAGTCAGGACGCCAGCGGTGCCGTCCTGTCGTTCACCACCGACGAATGGGCCGCGTTCCTCGACGGCGTACGGCGCGGCCACTTCGATCTCGAACGGCTCGCGCCCCAGGTCTGACCGGCCACGACGTTCTCCGTCGGGCTTCGTCGGGGGCCATCGGGGTTTCAGGCCGCGGCCCCCGGCAATATGCCGACTCCATGGGCGGTTTCAAGAAGTTCTTACTCCGAGGCAACATCGTCGAGCTGGCCGTCGCCGTCATCGTCGGCGCGACCTTCAGCGGGCTCGTCCAGGCACTGGTCACCGATCTCATCACCCCGCTCATCGGCGCGGTGACCGGCGGCCGGCAGCCGAACTTCGCCGAATACTCCTTCACCGTCAACGGCAGCCAGTTCAAGTACGGCGACTTCCTCAACCACCTGCTGACCTTCCTGGTCATCGCGGCGGTCGTCTACTGGCTGGTCGTGGCCCCGATGACGCGGCTGATCCACCTGTTCGAGCACGACAAGGCCGCGACGACCAAGGAGTGCCCCGAGTGCCTGTCCGAGATCCCGGCCGAGGCCAGCCGGTGCGCCCACTGCACGGTGGAGCTGGTGCCCCAGTCCGAGAAACCGCGCTGAACCGTACATCACGGACTCTTGACCCCAGTGGCGCGCCGGCACGGTGGTCGTTCGGCAAGATGGACCGATGAGCGTTGAGTTGATGGTCTGGGACGAGCCCGTGCCGATCAGCAGGGATCAGGCCCGGGCCACGTATCTGGCGGTGAAGCGGAGCGACCCCGTCGAGGGGGACGCGCCCGACGTCGCCAAGGAGCTGCCCGGGCAGGTCACCCTGTACCCCGGGCACGTCCTGGTGACGATGGACCTGGACACGATGGACGAGAGCTCGGCCCAGGTGTTCACCACAGCCCGCGCGCACGGCCTGGTCTGCTACGACCCCCAGCGCGACCTGGTGCACAACGTGGCCCCGCTCGGCGTGTACGAGGGCATGCAGCTCCACACCGGCGACGGGATGGTCGTGCACGACCCCGACCTCGGGCTGGTCGACGACGTCCTGGCCACCCTGTCGCCGCAGAACCCGTTCGTCGCCCTGGTGAACTTCGGCCGGCACTTCCTCCAGGTCTCCCCCGGCTACGAGCTGGAGTACAAGGAGGGCACGATGGTCCGCGCGGTGGTGCCCGAGCTGGCCGAGGTGCGGCAGGCCTTCCACGAGTACGCCACCGGCGAGCGCGGGTTCCTCACCCGCCACGCCTGGACTCAGGCGTAGACCTGGGCGAACAGCTCCGGATCGACGTTCCCCCCGGACAGCACGGCCACCGTGCGCCCGGCGGGGACGCGGCCCGACAGCAGGGCGGCGGTGGTCGCCGCGCCGCTGGGCTCGGCCACCAGCCGGGCCGTGCGCGCGATGTGCCGCATGGCCGCCCGCAGCTCGTCCTCCGACACGGTGACGATGCCTTCGAGGTGCTCGCGCAGGTGGGCGAAGGTCAGCTCGGACACCTGGTGCACGCGCAGCCCGTCGGCGATGGTCCGGAACGTGCGGGCGGTCTCCCAGGCGACGACGCGTCCGGCCGCCAGGCTCTCGGCGGCGTCGGCGGCCAGCTCGGGCTCCACGCCGTACACGCGCACGTCCGGCCGCAGCGCCTTGACCGCGGCCGCGACGCCGGCGGCCAGCCCGCCGCCGCTGACCGGCACGAGCACCGCCTCGACGTCCGGCAGGTCCTCGACGATCTCCAGCCCGATCGTGCCCTGCCCGGCGATGATCGCGCGGTGGTCGTAGGGCGGGACCAGCGTCAGGCCGCGCTCGCCGGCCAGCCGCTCGGCCGTCACCTCGCGCTGGTCGGGCGGCACGACCACCAGCTCGGCGCCCCACCCCTCGATGGCCGCCGCCTTGACCGCCGGGGTGCCCTCGGGCACGACGACCACGCACGGCACGCCGAACCGCGCCGCCGCGAACGCCAGCGCCTGGCCGTGGTTGCCGGAGGAGTGCGTGACGACGCCGGCGGGACGCAGCTCGGCCAGCGCGTTGTAGGCGCCGCGGATCTTGAACGACCCGACCGGCTGGAGGCTCTCGGGCTTCAGCCACGCCTCGCCCATCCTCAGGAGCGGCGTGCGCACCGCGATTCCGTCGATCCGGCCGGCCGCCGCGCGGATGTCGTCGATCGTCACCAGGTCCATACGGTCACTCTAGGCTCGGACCGGCACAATTCGGCCAGCTCCTGCTCCATGGCAGGATCGCGAGACATGAGAACTCTGTACCCGCCCATCGAACCCTACGAGTCCGGCCTGCTCGACGTGGGTGACGGCAACCAGATCTACTGGGAGGTCTGCGGCAACCCCGACGGAAAGCCGGCCGTCATGCTGCACGGCGGGCCGGGCGCCGGGTGCAGCGCCAACCACCGCCGGCAGTGGAACCCCGAGCTGTACCGCATCGTCCTGTTCGACCAGCGCAACTGCGGGCGCAGCCTGCCGCACGCCAGCACGCCGGGCACGTCGCTGGCCGCCAACACCACCTGGAACCTGGTGGCCGACATGGAACGGCTGCGCGAGCACCTGGGCATCGAGCGGTGGCAGGTGTTCGGCGGGTCGTGGGGCAGCGCGCTGTCGCTGGCCTACGCCCAGACCCACCCCGACCGTACGACCGAGCTGGTGCTGCGCGGGATCTTCACGCTGCGCCCGCACGAGCTGCGCTGGTTCTACCAGGAGGGCGCCAGCTACCTGTTCCCCGACCTGTGGGAGTCGTACCTGGCGCCGATCCCCGTCGAGGAGCGCGGCGACCTCATGGCCGCCTACCGCGCCCGCCTCGAAGGCGACGACGACGCGGTCCGGCTGGCGGCGGCCAAGGCGTGGTCCCAGTGGGAGGGCGCCACGATCACGCTGCTGCCCGACCCCAGCCTGGTGGCGGAGTTCGGCGAGGACAAGATGGCGGTGTCGTTCGCCAGGATCGAGAACCACTACTTCCACCACGGCGGCTGGTTCGAGCCCGAGCAGCTCATCAAGAACGTCGACCGCATCCGGCACATCCCGGCCGTGATCATCCAGGGCCGCTACGACGCCTGCACGCCCATGGCCACCGCCTGGGACCTGCACAAGGCCTGGCCCGAGGCCGACTTCCAGGTGGTGCACGACGCCGGGCACGCGGCGACCGAGCCCGGCATCGTCGACCGGCTCATCGCGGCGACAGACGGCTTCGCGCGAGCCTGACCGCGGGGGTGACCGCGCCGACCAGCAGCAGCGCGAACAGCGGCGCGAGCACCAGACCGAGCAGGAAGCCGCCGGCCACGTCGTGCGGGTAGTGCACGCCGACGAACACCCGGGAGAAGCCCATCAGGGCGGCCAGCGGCAGCACCACCCAGGCCAGGGCGCGCCAGACGAGGATGAGCGTGCCCGCCGCCCCGGCGGCGATCACGGTGTGGTTGCTGGGGAAGGACCAGTCCGTGGAGGGCGGGCAGGCCGCGATCGTGGCGATGCCGCCGCGGCACGGCCGGTCCTCCCGGACCAGCAGCTTCACGCCCTCGCTCACGACGTACGCGCCCACCACCCCGGCCGGCCCGGCGATGGCGAGCGCGAGGTCGCGGGCGGGGGCCTGGCGGGCCCGCCACCAGCACACGAGGAACAGCGCCGCGAAGATGAACAGGCCGGCGTCCGTGCCGAACTCGGCGAGGGCGTGCAGCCACCCGGGCGTGGTCAGGGCGAAGTCGACGATGTCGCGGTACACAGGTGTCCAATCCGTGAACGGGTAGTGGACACGACCTTATGAACTTTGATCGTCAAATGCTTCGACCGAAAGGGCGATTCCGGGCCTTACCCAAGATACTGGCGCACGAGGAGGGCGCGCCGCTGCTCCAGCTCGCCCTCGGTGATGAGGCCGCGGTCGAACGCCTCGGCGGTGGCGTCCCGCTCGGCCATGTAGTACGCGGCCATGATCTCGCTGCGCAGCGGGGTGAAGCCGCGCTCCACGCAGTCGGAGAAGACGGTGACCTTCTGCTCGACGACGCCGGCGGGGACGGTGCACGTCAGGTCGTGCGCCTTGAGCTGCTGAACCGCTTCACGAAGGGTGACCGGGCCAAGGGACCCGTTGAAACGGGTGTCAAGGGTGATCTTCACTGTTTTTACGCCTCCAATCGTTTCAAACGCATCGGCAGAGACCGCGTATTCCCAGTTCAGAGCGGGTAAGGAGGCAAACGTGATCGGAGAGCACGTGATCGTCGGCTACAGCAACGACCCCGGTGGGCGGGACGCCCTCGCGCTCGGGGCCGCCATCACCCGGCTGACCGGGGGCGAGCTCACGGTCGCGTCGATCTATCCCCCGGGCAGCCCCGGGCTGGCCGTCGAGGCCCAGGCCAACCTGGCGCACGCGGGTGAGGAGCTGGGCGTCGTCCCGGCCGAGTACATGGCGTTCGAGAGCCGGGGCACCGGCCGCGGGCTGGCGGTGCTGGCCAGCAGGATCAGGGCCGACCTGATCGTGGTCGGCTCGGCGAGCGGCGGCCAGTACGGCCGCATCGCCGTCGGCAGCACCGCCGACCACCTGCTGCACCTGTCGCCGGAGGCGGTGATGCTGGCGCCCTCGGGCTACGTGCCGCCCGACGAGCCCGCCCGGCTCACCCTGGCCTACGTCCACCGGCCGCAGTGCGACGCGGCGGTCGAGCGGGTGGCCCAGGCGGCGCTGCGGCTCGACGTGCCGCTCCGGCTGATCACCCTCGACCTGCGCACCGAGAACCAGGGCAAGCTGCGCGACGACCTCGCCCTGGCCGTACGGCTGGCCTGGGAGAGCACCGGCATCGAGGCCGAGTCGGAGGTGGCCGAGGGCCACGACGTGCAGGCCGCGCTCAAGGACGTCGAGTGGCTGCCCGGCGAGCTGCTGGTCTGCGCCGCCGGCGAGGACGCCCAGCCCCACCGGGTGTTCCTGGGCGAGCTGGCGATGAAGGTGCTGCGGTCGTCGTCCTGCCCGGTCACCGTGCTGCCGCGGGGGTTCTCCTAAGCTTCTGGGCGTGCGTGTCGCCCGATTGATCGTCGTCGTGGTGCTGGCCTCGCTGGCCGGCGTCTACGTGGTGGCCGGCGCCTGGGGGGCGCTGCCGGTGCTGGCCGCGCAGTGCGCCTTCACGCTGCGGGCCAGGAAGGGGTGGCTGCTCGCCGTCCAGGGCGTGCTGGTCTACGCGGTGACGCTGGGGCAGGGCGCGTCCGTCGCGATCCTGGGCTTCCTCGCCGGATCGCTGCTGGTGACGCGCTGGTGGGCGCTGGCGCCCGCGGTGGCCTTCAGCGGCGTCGTGATCCACCACTGGCGCAATTCCGGGGACGCGGTCTCCACGACGGACCTCGCGATCACCACGGTGCTGGTGTCGCTGGTCGTGTTCGGCCTGATCCGGCTGGTCGAGCGGGTGGCCGAGATGGAGGCCACCCGTCCCGCGCTGGCCGCGGCGGCGGTGGCCGAGGAGCGGCTGCGCATCGCCGCGGAGCTGAGCGACGGCCTCGGCCGCGGCCTGGCCGCGATCGGCGCGGGCGCGCGGCGGGCGCTGGCCGCGCCGCGGGACGCGGCCGGGACGCTCGGCGAGGTGGTCGCGACGGCCCGGCTGTCGCTGGCGGACGCCCGCGCCGCGGCGGCGAGCTACCGCGCGATGTCCCTGGCCCCCGAGCTGACCACCGCCCGCGCCCTGCTGGAGGCGGCCGGCGTCGGCGTGGAGGTGCGCGCCGCCCACAGCGAGCCGCTCGGCCCGGCGGGCGCGCTGCTCGCCTCGGTGCTGCGCGAAGCTGTCACGGACGTCGCCCGCCGCGGCACCGCCACGGTGTGCGTGATCGAGACCTGGGAGGAGCCGGAACGGGCCCAGGTGCACCTGCGCGTGGCCGACGACGGCCGCCGCACGGCCGAGGACGACGACGGCGGGCTCGCCGACCCGGCGGGGCTCGCCCGCCAGGTGGCGGCGGCGGGCGGCGCCCTGACCCGCGGCCTGTCCGGCCGGGGCCGGTACACGGTGGAGGCCGTGCTGCCCGCCACGCGCCCGCCCGCGGCGGCCCGCCGCGAGCCGCCCGACGTCTCGGTGGTCCTGCTGGCCGCCGTGCTGGTCGGGTTCAGCGTCAAGGCGCTGCTGCAGATCCCGGCCGGGCTGCTGGTCCCCGCGGTCGCGGCGCTGACCGTGATCGTCGTCATGCAGCTGCGCTCGGTCGCCGGCCGCCACATGGTGGCGCTGGGGGTGATGGCGGCGCTCACCTTCGCCCCGATCCCGGTGTTCGGGCCGATCTGGCTGGGGACGGCGGGCTTCCTCGCCGGTCCGGTGCTGCTCGCCTTCCGCCCGCGCACGGCCTGGCCCCTGACGGCCGCGATCCTGGCCGCCGTCTGGACCGTCGCCTCCCTGTACGAGCTGCCCGGCCGCGTCAACATCACGGTGAGCACGCTCACCACCGGCCTGGTGGTCTACAGCCTGCTGCGCCTGGCCCAGCTCGCCAAGGAGCTGCACGCCGCCAGGGAGAGCCTGGCGCGTTCGGCCGTCGTCGAGGAGCGCCTGCGGGCCGCCCGCGACCTGCACGACCTGCTCGGCCACAGCCTGGCCGCCATCCTGCTCACCTGCGAGCTGGCCCGCCGCCTGCCCGACCCCGTCCGGGAGCTGGAGAACGTCGTCGCCATGGCCGAGCACGCCGAGCACGACCTGCGCTCGGTCACCGGCGAGCAGCGCGAGCTGTCCTTCGCCGCCGAGGCCGAGTCGGCCGGGAAGGTGCTGGCGGCGGCCGGGGTCGAGGTCACCCTGCGGCTCGCGCACCGCGAGCTGCCGGCCGACGTCGAGACCGTGCTCAGCGCCGTGCTGCGCGAGGCCGTGACGAACGTCCTGCGCCACAGCGCCGCGCGCGCCTGCGTGATCTCCACCTCCGCGGCCGGCGGCGAGGTGAGGCTGCTCGTCCGCAACGACGGCGCGGCCACGGCGGCCCCCCGTCGCGGCTCGTCCGGGCTGGGCAACCTCACCACCCGCCTGGCCACGCTGGGCGGCCGGCTCACGACCGCCTGCGAGGCCGGCTGGTTCCGGCTCGACGCGCGCGCTCCGCTAGATCCAGCCGGCCTCGGTGGCGATGCGCACGGCGTCGGTGCGGTTGCGCGCGTTTAGCTTGGCCACGATGGCCGTCAGGTAGTTGCGCACGGTCCCGGCGGTCAGGTGCAGCCGGCGGGCGATGTCGGGGGCCTCGGCGCCGCCCGCCACCAGCCGCAGCACGTCGGCCTCGCGCGGCGTGAGCGGGTTGTCGGCCAGGTCCCAGGCGGTGACGGCGAGCGACGGGTCGAGCACCCGGCCGCCGCGGGTGACCTCCCTGATCGCCGCGACCAGGTCCTCCGGCGGGGCCGTCTTCAGCAGGAAGCCGTCCACCTGGGCGGCCAGGGCGCGCTTGAGATGGCCGGGCTTGCCGTAGGCGGTGAGCATGAGCGTGCGGCACGAGGGCACCCTGGCCCGGATCTCCGCCGCGGCGGCCAGCCCGTCGAGGGTGCCGGGCATGTCGATGTCCAGCACGGCCACGTCCGGCCGGTGCGCGGCGGCGGAGGCCACGGCGGCGTCACCGGACTCGACCGCGGCCACGATCTCGAAGTCGGCCTCCAGGCCGAGCAGGGTCGCGAGCGCGTGCCTGATCACGGCCTGGTCCTCGGCCAGAAGTACGCGAATCACCGGACATGTCTATCAGTCCGCGCGCAGCACCCGGTCGTACAGGTCGAGGTAGCGGTCGGCCATCACGCCGGGCGAGAAGCGGCGCCGGGCCTCGCGGCGGCACTCCTCCGGATCGATCTCGTCCACCCGCTGGACGTACTCGGCCAGCTCCTCCTCGGTGTCGGCGAGGAAGCCGGTGCGGCCGTGGTCGATGATCTCGGGCAGGCAGCCGCGGCGCAGGCCCACCGGCGGCACCCCGAGCGCCAGGGCCTCGACGACCGCCGTGCCGCCCGGCTCGTCCCACTGGATGGGGAAGAGCGCGGCGCGGGCCGAGGCGTACAGGTCGTCCCTTTCCTGGCCGCCGACCGCGCCGACCCACCTGACCAGGTCGCCGTCGAGGTAGCCGGACACCTGGTCCAGGTGGTAGCGCACGTCGGGGTGGCTGTGCAGCGGGTGGTAGGGGTCCTGCAGGACGACGTCCAGCTCGGCCTGGCTGTCCCGGCCGCAGACCGGACCGGCCACGACCAGCGGCAGGCCGAGTTTCTGACAGATCCGGGCGGCCACGTGCTGGCCCTTGAGTCCGCAGATCCGGCCCATGATCACCAGGTGCTCGCCGCGCTCGGCGCGGACGTCCTGCTCGGCGAGCGGGGTGGCCAGGTAGACGGAGCCCAGCGAGGCCGCGCGCAGGGCCTCCGGGGCGCGGGCGAGCTGCGAGTCCGACACCCCGTTGACCGCGATCGAGCGCGGGAAGTCGCCGTAGAACGCCGGGTGTTTGCGCAGGTCCCAGTGGAGGGTGTGGAGGACCGGCGGCCCGCCCAGCGCGGCCAGCACCGCCGGCCCGACGACCTCCACGTGGTCGTGCACGAGGTCGATGTCGTCGCGGGCGCGCAACTCGGCGGCCACCCGTGCCTGGTGCGCGTGCGCGATCCCCATGACCTGGTTGTACGGCTTCTGCAACTCCGCGAACTGGCCCTCGTCGTAGACGGCGATCAGCTCGTCGGCCTCCAGCGTGCTCGACGCCACGGAGGCCAGCACGACCTCGACGCCGCGTTCGCGCAGCGCCGGGACCAGGGTGGCGACCACATTCTCGATGCCGCCGTAGCCGGGCGGCGGGACCGCCAGCCACGGTCCCGCGTTGATCAGCACCTTCACGCGACGTCCTCCTCCAGCATGAGCGAGGCGAGCGGCGGCCGTTCCGCCACTCCCACGTCCACCAGGCCGGCCCGCCCGTCGAGACCGAACTGCAGCAGCGTGTGAGCCGGGGGTGTCGAGGACACCACGCGGCCCTGGCGTTCCAGCCGGGACCACGCGGTGAGCATGATCTGCCCGGCCATCCGGCCGAGCGCGTTCACGGACTGGTGGCCGTGCGCGCGGGAGCCCAGGTCCACCTGGGCCATCGCGTCGAGTCCCACCAGTTCGAGGAGGTCGACGAGGAGGCCGAACTCCACGCCGTACTCGGTGACGAAGGGGACCTGTTCCAGCACGTCGCGCCGGGCGGCGTACTCGCCGCCGAGGGGTTGGCGAAAGCCCGCCAGCTCCGGCCAGAACAGGTTGATCAGCGGTCTGGCCACCAGCTCGGTGACCCGTCCGCCCGCGCCGCGCCTGGGCACGCCGTCCTCGCCGGTGAAGGGCCGTTCGTACGTCGCCTTGACGAACTGGGTGCCCGGGTTCACCAGCAGCGGACCGACCAGCCCCGACACGAAATGCGCGCCGAAGTTGAGCAGGTCCGAGTCGACGAACGCGACGATGTCGCCGTGGGAGGCGGCCAGGCCCTTCCACAGCGCCTCCCCCTTGCCCGACAGGCGCGGCAGGTGGGGCAGCACCTCGTTCTGCGCCACGACGCGCGCGCCCGCCGCGCGTGCCCGTTCCGCCGTCGCGTCGGTGGAGTTGGAGTCGACGACGAGGATCTCGTCGACGAGTGGCGCCTGCTCCACCAGTTCACGTCTGATCACGGTGACGATGTCCCCGACCGTGCGCTCTTCGTCGCGCGCCGGCAGGACGACGCTCACCGTTGTGTTTCCCTTGGCCTCGATTAAGGCATCCACCGGCCATTCCGCAGCCGTACTGGAATGCGGGCCGCACCACTCCTGGGCCCTGGCCAAGGCTCGCACATCTGTCTCCATGCAGTCAGCCCCATCTCATAGGGGCACGACCCCTGCCCGATCTATGCGCCTTCGAACATCCTTGTTTGTTAACCCCTAGACGTGGCATATGTCGGGTTGTGTCCCCAATTACCCGTGTCGGCATCATTGGTGCCGGAAATGTCGCCGCTCGCCACGCAGATGTCCTGTCCGGCTTCCCCGATGTGACGATTGCCGGGGTGGCCGACACCGATCTCCACAAGGCTGAGGCGTTGGCCTCCGCGCACGGCGCCCCCGCCTACGGCGACCATGCCGGCCTGCTGGAGGCCGGCGGTCTCGACGCTGTCTACGTCTGTGTGCCTCCTTTCGCGCACGGTAACCCTGAATACGACGTCTTGTCGTGCAATCTCCCGATTTTTGTGGAAAAACCCCTTTCTCTCGACCTCCAAACCGCAGAAAACATCGCGGCCGAAATCGACCGGCGCGGGCTGCCGTCCGCCGTCGGCCACCACTGGCGCTACCTCGACATCGTCGACCGGGCCAGGGAACGGCTCGACGGCCGTCCCGTCCAGCTCGCGCTCGGGCACTGGCTGGACAAGGTTCCGCCGGTCGGCTGGTGGCTGAAGGCGAGCATGTCGGGCGGCCAGATCCTGGAGCAGGCGGTGCACGTCCTGGACCTGGCCAGGCTGCTGGTGGGCGAGGTGTCGATGGTGCACGCCGTACCGGCCGGGAACGCCGTGGACGGCGAGATCGACCGCGCCACCTCGGCCGTCATGAGCTTCGCGGGCGGCGCGACCGGCCTGCTGGCCACCTCCTGCCTGCTGCGCCGCAAGCACCGGGTGGGGCTGGAGGTGTGCGCCGACGGCATCGCGCTGGAGCTCAGCGAGACCCGGCTGCTCGTGGACGGCGAGGAGTCCGTCGAGGACGGCGGGCACGCCAAGACCCTCGTGGACCGCGCGTTCATCGACGCGGTGCGCGGGAAGGACGCCGACGTGCGCGCGCCGTACGGCGAAGCCCTGCGAACCCACCGCCTGGCCGTCGCGCTGGCGCGCTCCGCGGCGGAACGGAGGCCGGTGATGCTGGATGACTGAGGCGACGAGCACGATCCTGAGCATCGAGGCGCCCGGCGAGGTGTGCCTGGTCGAGGAGAAGCTGCCCGGCCTGCCCGAGGGCGGGTTCATGGTCGCCACCACGCACAGCGGCGTCTCGGCGGGCACCGAGCTGACCTATCTCAAGGGCGCCAACCCCTACCTCACCTCGGCCTGGGACCCGGCGCTCGGGCTGTTCCTGCCGGGCACGCCGTCGGTGGCGTACCCGGTGCGCGGCATCGGCTACATGCAGGTGGGCGTGGTCGCCGAGACCCGCACCCGGGCCGTGGCCGAGGGCGCGCGGGTCGCCATGGCCTACGGCCACCGCACGGCGTACGTGGCCGACCCGATGGCCGACCGGTTCGTCGTGCTGCCCGGCGACATCGACCCGCTGCTCGGCATCTACGTCGCCCACATGGGCCCGATCTGCGCCAACGGCCTGCTGCACGCGGCCGCCGACCTGCACGGCCCGGCCGTCCAGCACCTGGGCGACGGCGTGCGCGGCCGCCGCGTCGCGGTGGTGGGGGCGGGCGTGGTGGGGCTGCTGACCGCGTCCTTCGCCCTGTCCTGCGGGGCCGCCGAGGTGGTGGTCGTGGACGAGACCCGGGCCAGGCTCGCGGTGGCCGAGGCGATCGGCGCGCAGGTCCTGGCGGCCCCCGACGACGACCCGGCGGTGACGCTGAAGCGCCGCTGGCGGCACGCCCCGGGCGACCGCGGCGCGGACCTGGTCTTCCAGTGCCGCGGCCAACCGCGGGCGCTGGCCCTGGGGCTGCGGCTGCTGCGCCCGCAGGGCACGCTGATCGACCTCGCGTTCTACACCCAGGGCGCCGACGAGGTGCGGCTGGGCGAGGAGTTCCACCACAACGGGCTGGCGCTGCGCTGCGCGCAGATCGGCCGGGTGCCGCGCGGCCTCGCGCACGCCTGGGACCGGGAACGCCTGTCGCACGAGACGATCGGCCTGCTCAGGGAGCGCGGGAGGCTGCTACGCGAGCACCTGGTCACCGACGTCGTCGGCTTCGGGGAGGCCCCCGAACTTCTGACCGATCTCGCGGCCCGACGGCGGCAGGCCGTCCAGGCCGTGCTCAGCCACGACGTCGAGGATGAGGGCCGCTGACCAGCTGAAGTCCCGGCAACCGTGGCCGCGCAGCGTGAACGGGTTGAAGTACTCGCGGAAGCCGGAGTGGGCGACGGCGTGGATCATGCCCTCGGCGAGCAGGTCGGCCAGGTCGGGACGGCGGTCCCGGAGCCCCTGCCAGACCAGCCAGGTCAGGTTGATCCAGCTCGGCCCGCGCCAGTAGCGGGCCGGGTCGAACTCGGCCGTGGCCGGGGCGTGGCTGGGCAGCACGCCGTCCTTGAGGGAGAACTTGTCGAGGGCGGTGCCGATCAGCGCCTCGGCGATCTCCGTCGGCAGGCCCGGGAGCATGAGCGGCACCAGGCCGGCGGCGCTGCCCGAGCGGATCAGCCGGCCGGTGCGCAGGTCGCGGGGGCGGAAGTGGCCGTCCTGGTAGAGGTGGTCGACCATGGCCGCGGTGACGGCGGCGGCCTCGCGCCGGTGGGGCCCGGGATCGTGGCCGCACACCTGCGCGATCTCGGCGAGCGCCGACTCGGCCACGCCGTACGCGGCGTTGAACAGCGGGTCCTCGATCTCGAACGCGCCGGCCCGCTGGTAGCCGCTGTCGCGGTAGGCGCCGGCGAGGGCGACGTACCGCTCGTAGTCGCGGTCGGTGGGGCGCTCGTCGGCGCTGACGGTGTTGAGGTCCCGGCGGACGAAACCCGTCGCGCCGGTCTCCACGGCCCGCAGCGGCAGGTCCCAGGCCGGGCTGTTGTCCATGCCCGACTCCCACGGGTGGACGATCGAGATCAGGCCCTCGGGCGAGCGGCGGGAGGCGCGCAGGAACTCCTGCTGGGCGACGAGCTTGGGGTAGATCCTGGCCAGGAACGCCGGGTCGGGCTCGGCCTGGTGCACCTTCCAGGCGGCCAGCGCGTGCACCGGCGGCTGCACGATGCCGGAGGTCGCCGAGCCGGACGGCGCGCGGGCGCCCCAGAACTGCGGGCCGGGGAAGTAGGCGCCCTCGGGCACGACGGGGTTGAACACGATGTGCGGCACCCGGCCGTCGGCCCACTGGGCGCCGAACAGCGACAGCAGCTCCGCCCTGGCCCGCCGCGGCGACCAGCGGGCGTTGCCGATCGCGATGAAGGCGGAGTCCCAGCTCCACTGGTGGGGGTACAGCCGGCGGGAGGGGACCGTGTGGCTGCCGTCCCAGTTGGCGACGAGCACGCGTACGGCGTCGCGAAGGATCATAGGAATTTCCTGATGAAGGCCGCCGTCTGCGGGAGCACGATCTCGGGCTCGCCCCGCAGCCGGCATTCGAGGGCGAGGTAGCCGTCGAAGCCGACGGCGTCGAGCGTGGCGAGCTGCGCGCCCCAGTCGAGGTGACCGGTGCCGGGCTGGTTCCTGTTGGACTCGCTGATCTGCATGTGCGCGATGTACGGGGCCGCCTCCGCCAGGGCCCGGCAGGGGTCGTCCTCCTCGATGTTCATGTGGTAGGTGTCGCCGACGATCCTGATCGAGTCCATCGAGCAGTACGAGACCGCGTCGGCCAGCGTGTTGACCATGTGGTTCTCGTACCGGTTGAGCGGTTCGAGCATGATCAGCACGCCGTTGCGCTGGGCGTGCTCGCCGAGGATGCCGAGCGCCTCGGCCAGCACCTCGCGGTCGTCCGCGGCGGTGCGCGGCGGCTCGAACGGCGGCAGCCGGAGCGAGAACTGGCCCCATGAGGCCGGGGTCATGACGCCGATGCCGCCCAGCTCGGCGATCACGGTGAGCTGCGACCTGAGCTGCTGGATGGCGTCCTTGCGCCTGGCCGGGTCGAAGTCGCCGATGAAGTGGGGCATCTCGACGCACACCGTCGGCATCACGACGCCGTCGGCCAGCGCCCGCTTCAGCTCGGTCAGCCGGCCGGCGAAGTGGAAGTCGCCCTTCCCCCTCAGCTCGATCGCGTCGAACCCGGCCTCCACCGCGAACGCGAACTTCTCCTGCAGGCTGCGGCCGGGCAGAAGCTGCTCCTGGGCGGCGAGCTTCATCGTGACTCCTCGAAGGTGAAGACGAGCTGGAGGACCTCGGACTGGTGCTTGTCGATCAGGTCGAACGCCTCGGCCGCCTGCTCGACCGGCACGAGGTGGGTGACCAGGTCGCCGACCTCGACCTCGCCCCGGTGCACGAGCTCCATGAACGTGCGCTGGAGGCGTTCGACGTCCCAGCGATGGGCCAGCCAGGAGGCGACGCCGCCGATCTGGGAGGAGACGAGCTGCACCTGGTTGTGGTGGAACTCCTCGCCCAGCCGCAGCCCGATGCCGTCGCCCTGGTAGAAGCCGGCCGCCACGACCCGGCCGCCCTTGCGCACACTCCTGATGGCCTCCTGGAGGCCCAGGTGGTTGCCGCTGAGCTCGATCGCGGTGTCGGCGCCCTCGATGCGCTTGCGCAGGAACTCGGCGACCGAGCCGGACCGCACGTCGAACGTCTCGGCGGCGCCGAACTTCCTGGCGAGTTCGAGCCGGTCGGGGATGGCGTCGGCGGCCACCACCCGGGCGCCGCTGAGCACCGCCATGCGGGTGGCGAGCAGGCCGATGACGCCCTGGCCGAAGATCGCGATCTGGTCGCCCAGGTGCACGTCGGCGGCGTGGACGGCGTTGAGCGCGATGGCGCCGACCCGGGCGAAGACGCCCGCGACGGGGTCGGCCCCCGGCGGCAGGATGTGCCCGGCCAGCTTCTCGGCGGGGACGACGGCCTCGGCGCGGTGGCCCCAGATGCCCCACACGAGGCTGCCGACGGGCGGCTCGGCGACGTCGGGGGCCGCCTCCACCACCTCGCCGACCTCCTGGTAGCCCCAGCCGGACAGGGGGTAGGCGTGCGTCTGGCCTTCGAGGAAGAGCCGGCGCTCGGTGTCCCACTTGCGGGTGAGGTAGGGATTGGTGCCGCGATATGCGGTCAGCTCGGTGCCCGCGGAGACTCCGGAATAGAGGGTCCGCACCCGGACGGAGCCCGGCACGAGTTCGGCGGGCGACTCCAGGCTGACGCTGACACGGCCTGGCTCTTGGAAGGTGATGACGCGCATACCCCACACTTACGCTTTTTGATCAAACAAAAGTCAGAGATTTAGTGTTTGTTTGCACACCATAGTTGCGCTCGAAACACTCGTAAGTCTACGACTTCCGTCGATCGCGGCCGATGGAATCCAGGTTTCCGGTAGGGCGCGTTCTGGAAAGAGACCTTACCGACATGTCACGCCCCGTCTGTCCACCTGATCCGGAAGCGCCGGAAGCACTTGTCCGGGCAGCAACCGGATGACCGAAATGAGATCAGACCAGATCGTTTCGAGGTGGGCGTCCGTGATCGGTTCTGGGGAAGATTTGCCGGATCGCCGACCAACCTTTTACCGAAAGCCCTGATGACGCGCGGGGGCGGCCCGGCGAGGGTACAGGCCGGTCTCGTTCTCGCCTACGCCAGGTGCCTGGCCCTTTTCTGCGGGTAAGTGCGGCATATCCCCAACCAGAGGAGCGTGCCATGCCGAACAGGGTCACCGCCGTCCTCTCCGTCGCACTGCTGGCCTCGGCCGCCCTCACGGCCTGCGGCGACGGCGGCGAGCAGCAGTCCGGCGCGAACCAGATCACCGTCTGGACCGAGGAGAACCTCGGCGACCGGATGGCCGTGCAGAACCAGATCATCGCCGAGTTCACCAGGAAGACCGGGATCAAGGTGAAGCTGGTCGGCGTCGGGGAGGACCAGTTCAGCCAGACCGTGACGGCCGCCGCCGCCGCGGACGACCTCCCCGACGTCATCGGCGCGCTGCCGCTGGCCTCCGTCCGCGAGCTGGAGGCCAACGACCTGCTGGACACCGAGACGCCGGGCCGGATCGTGGACAAGCTCGGCAGGGACTCCTTCTCGCCGCGCGCGCTCGAACTGGACTCCTCGGGCGGCAAGCTGCTGGCCGTGCCCAGCGACGGGTGGGCGCAGCTCCTGCTCTACCGCAAGGACCTGTTCGACAAGGCCGGGCTGGCGCCGCCGGACACCTACGAGGCGCTGGAGGCGGCGGCGGCGAAGCTGAACGCGGGTGGGGTGGCGGGCATCACGCTGGCGATCGCGCCCAAGGACTCCTTCACCGCGCAGAGCTTCGAGCACGTGGCGCTGGCGAACGGCTGCCAGCTAGTCGACAATTCCGGAAATGTCACGCTAGACAGCCCACAGTGCGTGAAAGCCTTCGATTTCTACGCAAAACTGGCGAAGAACTACTCGGTCAAGGGCAAGCAGGACGTCGACTCCACCAGGGCCACGTACTTCTCCGGGAAGGCGGCCATGATGATCTGGTCGTCCTTCATCCTCGACGAGCTGGCGGGGCTGCGTAAGGACGCGCTGCCGAGCTGCCCCGAGTGCCGCGCCGACCCCGAGTGGCTGGCGAGGAACACCGGCGTGGTCACGGCGCTGAAGGGCCCCGGCGCGAGCGCGCCGGCCCAGTACGGCGAGATCGTCTCCTGGGCGGTGCTGCGCGGCGCCGCCGCCGATCCGGCCGCCAAGTTCGTCACGTACATGATGGACGAGGGCTACGAGCGCTGGATCGGGATGGCGCCCGAGGGCAAGTTCCCCACCCGCAAGGGCTTCGCCGACAAGTGGAAGAAGCTGCCCGCGGGCGTGGACGCCAAGAAGCCGCTGTCGGAGGTCTACCCGGCCGACGTGCTCGACGCGCTGCGCAGGAGCCCTGACACCTTCGCCCGCTGGGGCATCCCGCAGGGCCAGGGCAAGCTGGTCGGCGCCACGATGGGCGAGCTGCCCGTGCCCAAGGCCCTCAGCCAGGTGACCGACAGCTCGCTGACCCCGCAGGCCGCCGCCGCCCAGGCCAAGAAGGACGTCGAGACCATCAAGCGCGGGATCCGGCAATGAGCGCACCCCGCACCCTGCGGCAGCGGGAAGGGCGGGCCGGGCTGGCGCTGATCTCGCCCACGCTGGTCATCACGCTGGTCGTGGTGGTGCTGCCGCTGCTGTGGGCGATCATGCTGGCCTTCCAGGACGTACGGCTGATCAACATCCGCCGGGCCGGCGTCTTCGGTCACTACACGCTGGAGAACTTCACGTACGTGATCTCCGAGCCGGGCTTCTGGGCGTCACTGGTCAACACCCTGATCTACACGGTGGCCGGGACGGCCTTGTCGATCGCCATCGGCCTGGTGACCGCGCTCGCCCTGCGCGCCAGGTTCCCCGGCCGCACCCTGGTCAGGGCCTCGATCCTGATCCCGTACGTGGCGCCGGTGGTGGCCGTGGCCTTCCTGTGGGAGACCATGCTGAACCCCCAGTACGGCATCGTGAACACCTGGCTGAAGGAGCCGATCGCCTTCCTCACCCAGGCCCAGGGCGACCTCCTGGGGCTGAAGGTGCCGGTCGCGCTGCTCACGGTGATCGCGTTCGAGGCGTGGCGGTACTTCCCGTTCGCGTTCCTGTTCATCCTGGCCCGGCTGCAGGCGCTGCCGGCCGAGCTGGAGGAGGCCGCGGTCGTGGACGGCGCCACCCCCACCCAGCGCTTCCGGCACGTGATCATGCCGCAGCTCTGGCGCATCGTGGCGCTGCTGGCGGTGCTGCGGTTCGTGTTCACCTTCACCAAGTTCGACGACGTCTACCTGCTGACCGGCGGCGGCGCCGGCACCGAGGTGGTCAGCGTGCGCGTCTACAACTTCCTGACCGCCCGCGACGACATCGGCGCCTCGGCCGCGCAGGCGATCGTCCTGGCCGTCGTCCTCGTCGTGCTGCTGGCCGTGTACCTGCGCTTCTTCTCGGGAGGCGATCGTGAGCAGGGATAGGTTCGAGCGCGCGCTGTTCGCGGTGCTGCGGCCGGTGGTCATCGTGTTCCTCTTCGCCGTCACCGGGCTGCCGTTCCTGTACATGGTGACGCTGTCCGTACGGGACATCCAGGAGCTCATCCTGGAGCCCGGCTCGGTGTGGCCACGGCACTTCACCCTGGACACGTACGTGAACGTGCTGACCACGCAGGGGTTCCTCACGTTCATCAGGAACAGCGCGGTCGTGGCGGTCGCCTCGGTGGCCGCCACGCTGCTGATCTCGATCCCGGGCGCCTACGCCGTCGCGCGGCTGCGCTTCTTCGGCCGGCGGCAGGTGCACTTCCTGTTCCTCGCCGTCTACCTGTTCCCGGCGATCGTGCTGGCCATCCCCCTGTTCGTGCTGTTCACCATGCTGGGGCTCAGGGGATCTCTGGTCGGACTGATCCTGGTTTATATCGCGCAGACCGTGCCCGTCACGGTATACATGCTGCGCAACTACTTCGAGACCGTGCCGCAGAGCGTGGAGGAGGCGGCCGCGATCGACGGCTGCTCGCGGCTGTCGACCATCTGGCGGGTGGTGCTGCCACTGTCCAAGCCCGCGCTCATGGCAACCGGCCTCTACGCGTTCATGATCGCGTGGAACGAGTTCCTGTTCGCCCTGCTGTTCCTCGTGGAACGGCGGGAGAGCTGGACGGTCTCCCTGGGGCTCTCTCAGCTGGCGGGGAGCATAGAGATCCCCACGACGGTGCTGATGGCAGGATCCGTGGTGCTGACGCTGCCGATCGTGATCGTGTTCTTCGCCAGTGAACGCCTGCTGACGGAGGGCCTCACGGCGGGAGCGGAGAAGGGATAGACATGCTGACGGCAGGGCAGGTCCTCCAGCTCATCCGCGATGGCTCCTGCCGTACCCGCAAAGACCTGATCGAGTTCACCGGCCTGTCCCGGTCGACCGTCACCGACCGGGTCGACCGGCTCATCGCCGCCGGCTACCTGCACGAGTCCGGCGTCGGCGCCTCGGGCGGCGGCCGGCCGCCCTCGGTGCTCGACGTCGACGCCGCCCGGCGGCTGATCCTCGTGGCCGACCTGGGCGCCACCCACGCCCGGGTGGCGCTCACCGACCTCGCCGCCCGTCCGATGGCCGAGGAACGCGCCGAGATGCGCATCGACCGCGGGCCCGAACCCGTGCTGACGTGGGTGCGCGAGGCGTTCCAGCGCCTGCTGGACAGGGCCGGGCGGCCGGTCGGCGACGTGTGCGGCATCGGGCTCGACCTGCCCGGCTCGGTCGACCACACCGGCGGACGGGTGATCAGGTCGTTCCTGATGCCGGGCTGGGACGACCACCCGATCAGGGAGGCCGTCGGGCGCACGTACGACGTGCCCATCCTGGTGGAGAACGACGCCAACGCGATGGCCCTCGGCGAGTGGTGGTCGTCCTGGCGGGAGACCGACTCGCTGGTCCTGGTCAAGGTGTCCACCGGCATCGGCACCGGCATCGTCCTCGACGGCCGGATCTACCGGGGCGTCGAGGAGGCCGCGGGCAACATCGGGCACGTCCGCATCCGGGAGAGCGACGACCGGGTGTGCACCTGCGGCTCGCGCGGCTGCGTGGCCTCGCTGGCCGGCGGGCATGCGATCGCGGCCGACCTGGGCCGGGAGACCAGCCGCGACGTCGTGCGCCTGGTGCAGGCCGGCGACCCGGCGGCGATCGCGCGCGTCCAGGAGGCGGGCCGCACGCTGGGCGTGGTGCTGGCCACCGCGGTGAGCCTGCTCAACCCCGGCGTGCTGGTGCTGGCCGGGGACATGGCCGAGACGGAGGAGCACTACCTGACCGGGATCAGGGAGATCGTCTACCGGCGGAGCCTGCCGTACACGACGCGCAACCTGGAGATCGTCACCAGCAGGCTCGGCGACCGGGCGGGGATCGTGGGCATGGCGGTGATCGTCATGGAGCACGTGCTCTCCCCCGCGGCCGTGGACGCCGCGCTGGCCGCCGTCGGCTGATCAGGCCAGCGCGCGCGGCAGGGCGGTGGCGGCCTCGGTGAGCGAGGGGCCGTACCAGGTCAGCAGGCGGCCGCTGACCAGCGCGCAGTCCAGGCCGGGGAACGCCTCGGGGCCGTCGTCCGCGCTGAAGGCGTAGGGCTCGTCGGGCAGCACGACCAGGTCGGGGCGGTTGCCGGTCAGCTCGGGCAGCGGGATCTTCGGGTAGCGGTCGGGGTGGGCAGCGTACAGGTTGTCCACGCCGAGGTGGCGCAGCACGTCCCCGGTGAAGGTGTCGCGGCCCACGACCATCCAGGGGCGGCGCCAGATCGGCACGATCGCGGTGCGGCGCGGGCCGTCCGCGGGGGCTCCCCACGCCTGGCGGGCCTCGGCCAGCCAGGCCGGGCGGTCCGTACGGCAGGCGTGCGCGAACATGCGCTCCAGCGAGGTGAACGCCTGTTCCAGCGTCTCGATCCTGGTCACCCACACCGCCACGCCCGCCGCGCGCAGGGCCTCGACGTCGGGCGCGCGGTTCTCCTCGGCGTTGGCCAGGACGACGTCCGGGCGCAGGCGCAGGACGGCGTCGAGGTCGGGGTTCTTGGTGCCCCTGACCCGGGCCACGTCCAGGTCGGCCGGATGCGTGCACCAGTCCGTCGCCCCGACCAGCGCCTCCGGGACGGTCGCCGCCACGGACTCGGTCAGCGACGGCACCAGCGACACGATCCGCCGGACGGTCTGGGGTACCTCCACAGGGATCCCTGTGTCATCGTGGACCACGGCACCACCTTAGGTTGCGTTTTCCTGAAATATGCGTAGCACCACTCTTATGTCGGTATAGATCCGTAGAATCCCGGTAAAGATCGTTAAAACTCTGTGATCGGGGGCTCGACGGTTGGAGCACGAGGCATCGGACTTCGATCCGAACACGCCGAACGTGGCACGGCTCTACGACTACTACCTCGGCGGCAAGGATCACTTCCCGGTCGACCGCGCGGCGGCCGAGCGCATCCTCGCGGTGGCGCCCGAGGTACGGGCGGCGGCGCGGGCCAACCGCGCCTTCCTCGGCCGCGCCGTACGCCACCTCGCCGAGTCCGGGATCAGGCAGTTCCTCGACATCGGCACGGGGCTGCCGACCCAGGGGAACGTGCACGAGGTCGCCGCCAAGGTCGCGCCCGGCTCCCGCGTCGTCTACGTCGACCGTGACCCCGTGGTGCTGGTGCACGCCAGGGCGCTGCTCACCGGCCACGGCGAGGACACGACAGTGGTCGAGGGCGACCTGCGCAACCCGGGCGACATCCTGCGCGACCCGGAGGTGCTGCGGACCATCGACTTCAGCCGGCCGGTCGCCGTGCTGCTGGTGGCGATCATGCACTTCATCGAGGAGTCCGACGACCCGGAGCGGATACTCAAGACCCTGCGTGAGGCCATGGCTCCGGGTAGTTACCTGGTCATGTCCCACGGCACCAGCGACGCCCGTCCCGACGCGGTCAGCACGGGCACCGAGGTCTACCGCAACGCCACCGCGCGGCTGGCGCTGCGCAGCCGGGCCAGGATCAGGGAGCTGTTCGAGGGGTTCGAGCTGGTGGAGCCCGGCCTGGTGTGGCTGCCCGAGTGGCATCCCGACCAGGCGGACACGATCGACTTCATGGACCACCCCGAGTCGTCGCTCATCGTGTGCGGCGTGGCCAGGAAGCTCTAGGACACGCCCATGGACCTCGGCCTCGCCGTCCCGCAGTACGGCGGGTTCGCCGCGCTGAGCAGCGTGACGCGGGTGGCCCGCGAGGCCGAGGCGATGGGGTTCGCCGGCCTGTGGGCGGGCGACCGGCTGCTGACGCCGCTGCGGCCCAAGGACCGCTATCCCGGGGGCGACGGCAGCGTGCCGCGGGCCCATCGGGTGTTCCTCGACCCGTTCGCGGTGCTGGCGGTGGCCGCGTCCGTGACCTCGTCGGTACGGCTGGGCACCAGCGCGCTCAACGCCTGCTGGTACCCGCCGCCGGTGCTGGCCCGCTCGCTCACCACGATCGACCACCTGAGCGGGGGCCGGCTGGCGGCGGGCCTCGGCCTCGGCTGGTCCTCCGACGAGTACGCCGCCGTGGGCGTGCCCTGGAAGGGCCGGGCCGAACGTTACGAGGCCACCCTCGACGCCCTGGAGGCGATCTGGGGCACGGACCCCGTGACGTTCGAGCACGACCTGTGGACGATCGCGCCCAGCCACATCGACCCCAAGCCGGCCCGCCGCCCGCCGCTGCTGCTGGCCGGGTTCGCCCCGGAGGCGTTGCGCCGGATCGGGCGCAGGGGCGACGGCTGGCTGACGGCCGCGCTGCCCGTGCCCGTGCTCCTGTCGATGTGGGAGACGGTCAGGGAGGCCGCCGAGCGGGCCGGACGCGACCCGGACGCCCTGCGCATGATCCTGCGCTCCAACCCGGTGATCACCGGCGACGGCGCCCCGCCGCGCAGCGGCACGGTCGCCGAGATCGCGGCGTACCTGTCGCGGGCGGCGGAGGCCGGGGTCCACGAGGTCGTCCTGGACCTCCAGCACACCGCCGCCGACGACGACCACCTGCTGGAGCTGGCCGCCGACTTCCGCGAGCGTCTCGGCGCGGTTTGAGCGCGGTTGAGCGCGGTTGAGCGCGGTTGAGCGCGGTTGAGCGCGGGGTTACTTGAGCGCGGACAGCGCGCCCTCGTAGTCGGGCTCCTGGGTGATCTCGGGCACCAGCTCGGAGTAGACCACGTTGTCGTCGGCGTCGATCACGACGACCGCGCGCGCGGCCAGGCCGGCCAGCGGGCCCGACTCCTGGGCCACGCCGTAGTCGGCGAGGAACTCGCGCCCGCGCATGAGCGAGAGCATGGTCACCTTGTCCAGGCCCTCGGCGCCGCAGAACCGGTTCTGGGCGAAGGGCAGGTCGGCCGAGACGCAGAGCACGACCGCGTCGGGGTGCTCGGACGCGACCTGGTTGAAGCGGCGCACCGAGGCCGCGCAGACGCCGGTGTCGACGCTCGGGAAGATGTTGAGCACCTTGGTCTTGCCGGCGAAGTCGGCCAGCGTGCGGTCGGACAGGTCGGTGCCGACCAGCTTGAAGGCGGGCGCGGCGTCGCCGGGCTTCGGGAAGGCGCCGCCCACGGTGATCGGGTTGCCCTTGAAAGTGACGTCGGACATGAAAGCCTCCTGATAGCGATGTTCCCCGACCAGCGATCCTAGCGGCGCGCTCTCCCCTAGACGTTGCGCCGGTACTGGCCGCCGGCTTCGAACAGGGCCTCGGTGATCTGGCCGAGCGAGCAGACCCGCGCCGCGTCCATCAGCACCTCGAACGCGTTGCCGTCGGACATCGCGACCTCGCGCAGCCGGGACAGCTCCGCGGGCGCCTGCGACCGGTTGCGCTCGTGGAAGGCGCGCAGGCGGTCGAGCTGCGACTGCTTCTCCTCCTCGGTGCCCCTGGCCAGCTCCAGCTTGTGCGGGTCGGACTGCTCGGCGCCGGGGTTGCGGAAGGTGTTGACGCCGATGATCGGCAGGGATCCGTCGTGCTTGCGCATCTCGTACAGCATCGACTCGTCCTGGATCTTGCCGCGCTGGTAGCCGGTCTCCATCGCGCCGAGCACGCCGCCCCGGTCCGACAGCCGCTCGAACTCGGCCAGCACGGCCTCCTCGACCAGGTCGGTCAGCTCGTCGATGATGAACGAGCCCTGCAGCGGGTTCTCGTTCCTGGCCAGGCCCCACTCGCGGTTGATGATGAGCTGGATCGCCATCGCCCGGCGCACCGAGTCCGCCGACGGGGTGGTGACGGCCTCGTCGAAGGCGTTGGTGTGCAGGCTGTTGCAGTTGTCGTAGATGGCGATCAGGGCCTGCAGGGTGGTGCGGATGTCGTTGAAGGACATCTCCTGGGCGTGCAGCGACCGGCCCGAGGTCTGGATGTGGTACTTGAGCTTCTGGGAGCGCTCGGCCGCGCCGTAACGCTCGCGCATGGCCACCGCCCAGATCCGGCGCGCCACCCGGCCGAGCACGCTGTACTCGGGGTCCATGCCGTTGGAGAAGAAGAACGACAGGTTCGGCGCGAAGTCGTCGATCCGCATCCCCCTGGCCAGGTACGCCTCCACGTACGTGAACCCGTTGGCCAGCGTGAACGCGAGCTGGCTGATCGGGTTGGCCCCCGCCTCGGCGATGTGGTAGCCGGAGATGGAGACCGAGTAGAAGTTCCTGACCCCGTTCTGGATGAACCATTCCTGGATGTCGGCCATCATCCGCAACGAGAACTCGGTGGAGAAGATGCAGGTGTTCTGCCCCTGGTCCTCCTTCAGGATGTCGGCCTGGACCGTGCCCCTGACCGTGGCCAGCGTGCGGGCGCGCAGGTCGCGGGCCTCCTGCTCGTCGGGCTCGCGGCCCTGCTCGGCGCGGAAGCGGTCGAGGGCCTGGTCGATCGCGGCGTTGAGGAAGAAGGCCAGGATCGTGGGCGCCGGGCCGTTGATCGTCATGGACACCGACGTGTTGGGCGCCGCCAGGTCGAACCCGTCGTAGAGCACCTTCATGTCGTCGAGCGTGGCGATGGACACGCCCGAGGTGCCGACCTTTCCGTAGATGTCGGGACGCAGGTCGGGGTCGTGGCCGTACAGGGTGACCGAGTCGAAGGCGGTGGACAGCCGGGTGGCGGGCTGGCCCTCCGACAGCAGCTTGAAGCGCCGGTTGGTGCGGAACGGGTCGCCCTCGCCGGCGAACATCCTGGTCGGGTCCTCGTCGTCGCGCTTGAACGGGAACACCCCGGCGGTGAACGGGAACGACCCGGGCAGGTTCTCCGAGCGCAGGAAGCGCAGCAGGTCGCCGTGGTCGCTGAAGCGCGGCAGGGCCACCCGCGGGATGCGGTTGCCGGACAGCGTCTCGCGCCAGAGCGGGGTGTGGATCTCCCGGTCGCGGATCTTCACGACCAGCTCGTCGCTGCGGTACGCCTCCTTGATCGCGGGCCAGCCGTCGAGCAGCCGCCGGCTCTCCTCGCTCAGCTCCCCCTCGGCCTGCTCGGCGAGCCCGGCCAGCCGCGCGTCCTCGCCGTCCAGGAGCTCCCGTACGGCGGCGAGCTGCTGACGGCGGCGCGCGACCTCCGCCTGGGCCAGCGTCTCGGCGTGGTAGCTCCGGACGGAGTCGGCGATGTCGGACAGGTAGCGCGCCCGGGCGGGCGGGACGATCGCCGCGGCCGCCTTGGACGTGCGCTCGGTCACCACGGGCAGCAGCCCCGGCCCGACGTCCGCCAGCAGCAGGCCCTTGAGGTGCTGGTAGAGGGCGGTGACGCCGGCGTCGTTGTAGCGGGCGGCGATCGTGCCGAAGACCGGCATGTCCTCCGGCGACTGCCCGAACGCCTCCCGGTTGCGCACGAGCTGGCGGCGCACGTCGCGCAGGGCGTCCTCGGCGCCGCGGCGCTCGTACTTGTTGATGACGACGGCCTCGGCGAAGTCGAGCATGTCGATCTTCTCCAGCTGGGAGGCGGCGCCGAACTCGGGCGTCATGACGTAGATGGGCACGTCGACGTGCGGGACGATGCCGGCGTCGCCCTGGCCGATGCCGGGGGTCTCCACGATCACCAGGTCGTAGCCGGCCGCGCGGCACGCGGTGACCACGTCGTCGAGGCAGGCCGGGACCTCGTTGGCGGCCCCGCGGGTGGCCAGCGAGCGGAAGTAGGTCTGGGGGCCCAGGCTGTTCATCCTGATGCGGTCGCCGAGCAGCGCGCCGCCGCCGCGCCGGCGGGTGGGGTCGATGGCGAGGATGGCGATGCGCAGCTTGTCGTCGTTGTCCACCCGGAACCGGCGGACCAGCTCGTCGGTGAGCGAGGACTTGCCCGAACCGCCCGTTCCGGTGATGCCGAGCACCCGCGCCGGGCGCTCCTGGACGGCGACCGCCGCCTTCAGCCCCTCGGCCAGCCCGGCGGGGGCGCGGCCGGACTCCATGAAGGTGATCGCGCGGGCCAGCGCCGCCTGGTCGCCCGAGAGCACGGCCTCGACCGACGGCGGGTCGCCGAGCTCGTGGTCGCACTCCTCGATCAGCTTGTTGATCATGCCGGGCAGGCCGTACCGCTGGCCGTCCTCGGGCGAGAAGATGCGCGTGACGCCCCGCTCGTGCAGCAGCTCGATCTCCTCGGGGACGATCACGCCGCCACCGCCGCCGTACACCTTGACGTGGCCCGCGCCGCGCTCGCGCAGCAGCTCGACCAGGTAGGTGAAGAACTCGACGTGGCCGCCCTGGTAGGAGCTGATGGCCACGCCCTGGACGTCCTCCTGCACGGCGGCCGTGACGATCTCGTCCACGGACCTGTTGTGGCCGAGATGGATCACCTCGGCCCCCTGCGTCTGGAGGATGCGCCGCATGATGTTGATCGCCGCGTCATGGCCGTCGAACAGCGCCGCGGCGGTCACGAAACGGACAGGGTACGCCGGAACGTGCACGCCTGATCACTCCTTTGTGAGGGGACCCTCCTGCGAAGATACTAGGACGTCCAACTATTTCGGTAGTAGGACGTCCTCGTAGCTCCTTCCGGTCTGGGTAAGGACTGCCCCAGGGGGTGACGCCGATGCGCGCGTTGACGTTCGAGCCGGGCCGGCAGGGGACGCTGGAGGTCGAAGAGGTGCCCGATCCGGAGCCGGGGCCAGGGGAGCTCCTGGTGCAGGGGCTGGCGCTGGGGGTCTGCGGCACCGACAGGGAGCTGGCGGCGGCCGAGTACGGCTGGGCGCCGCCCGGCAGGAGCCGCATGGTCATCGGCCACGAGTCGCTGGGCCGGGTGCTCCAGGTGCCCGACGGGTCCGCCTTCTCCCCCGGCGACCTGGTCGTGGGCGTGGTGCGCCGGCCCGACCCCGAGCCGTGCGGGGCCTGCGCGCGGGGCGAGTTCGACATGTGCCGCAACGGCCGCTACACCGAGCGCGGCATCAAGGAGATCGACGGCTACGCCAGCGAGCGGTGGGCGGTCGAGGCCGGGTACGCCGTCCGCCTGGACCCGTCGCTGGAGAGCGTAGGCATGCTCGTCGAGCCGACGTCCGTGGTAGCCAAGGCGTGGGAGCACATCGAGCGCATCGGCTCGCGGGCCTGGTTCGAGCCGCGCACGGTGCTGGTGACCGGCGCGGGGCCGATCGGGCTGCTGGCGGCGCTGCTGGGCCGGCAGCGCGGGCTGGAGGTGCACGTCCTGGATCGGGAGGCGGGCGGGGCCAAGCCCGCGCTGGTGGCCGACCTGGGGGCGACGTACCACGTCGGCACCGGCCTGGACGCCTTCGCCGACGCCAAACCGGACATCATCATCGAGGGCACCGGGGTGGGGCAGCTCGTCATGGAGGCGCTGACCTGCACGTCGGCGGCCGGGATCGTCTGCCTGGCCGGGCTCGGCGCGGGCGGGCGCACCCACCGGCTGGACGTCAGCGAGATCAACCGGGACATCGTCCTGGAGAACGACGCGATCTTCGGCACGGTCAACGCCAACCTCCGCCACTTCAGGGACGCCGCGACCGCCCTGGCCCAGGCGGACCGGAGCTGGCTCGAACGCCTGGTCACCCGCCGCGTCCCCCTCACCCGGGCGAAGGAGGCCCTCGTCCACGAGCCCGGCGACGTCAAGGTGGTCCTCGACCTCACCGGTTGATCCCCGCGGCCTCAGTTCTCCGGCGCGCCTCAGTTCTTCGGGGTGTAGGGCTTGCGGCGGTTGGCGGGAACCTGGGCCGCGCCCGTCCGGCCGTCGCGCGGGGCGGGCACCTCGGGCGCCGTCGCCCGGACGGCGCGTTGCCGGAGCGCGGCGGAGGAGGACGTCCTGGCCTGCGTGGAGGGACCGGCCGCCGGGGCGGTGCCGACGCGGATCGCGGCGGCCTCGCGCGACGGCGGCGGGGCGGGCGTGGGCACGTTCACCGGCGGCGCCCATTCCTCGTCGTCCCTCGTCCGCGCGGCGCCGCGGCCCTCTGGCGCGTTCCAGAACCGCAGCCAGCCGAAGCGGCGGTGGACGCCACGACGGCGGCCGGTCACGCGTAAGGAGAGCACGACGGTCACCAGCACCATCGCGACCAGCAACGCGGGCGGCGTGCCCAGGACGTCGAGCGGCGAGGACCGGCCCACGTCCGAGCGCGGCGCGGGCACGAAGGGCCGCTCGGTCGACCGGATCTCGGTCGCCTGGTCGGCCGCGGCCTTGACCACCCGGGGAAGGCCGTAGCCGACCACCTTGTCGGTGTCCCTGACCTTGCGCTTGAGCCAGACGCGGTCGACGTTGGCCTCGATGGTGTGGATCTTCTTGCCCTCGACCCGTTCCACGATCCCGACGTGGTCCACGCCCTTGTAGCTCTTGCCGCCGCCCCAGTCGAAGAAGACCAGCGCGCCGGGCTCGGGCCGCTGCGCCCAGGCGTTCTGCTTGATGAACCAGGCGGCGTGCGAGGGCGTCCAGGCGAACTGCCCGACGTACGGGCCGAGGCCGGTCTTGTCGGCCGCCCAGGCGATGAACATGTCGCACCAGGGCGCGTTGCGGTACTGGGTGTCCTGGACGCGATCCGCGTACCACTGGCCAAATTTGGTGGTCTGGCCGCTCTTCTCCTTGTAACCGAGTTCCTGCCGTACCTGCTTCAGCAGCGCGTCCGCGATCGGGTCCAGGGTGACTCCTCCCCGAAAAACCGACAAATCACGATGGACTGTAGTAGCGCCATCGCGGAATTGCTCGAATCATTCAGAAAGTGTCTATTTATCGGCCCATATTTCGGCATTGGGACGCATGTGACTGCTGAGACGGGCGGTGCGCCGCTCGTCAGGTCCCCGCGCCCACGCGGTAGACGCTCACCTCGCCCGCGCCCGGCGCCACCACGTCGGCCACGATCACGGTGACGTTGTCGGGCGAGCCGCCCTCGTTCGCCAGGTCGATGAGCCGCTGGACGGCCGCCGCCGGGTCTGCCACCGTGGTCAGCACCTCGTGCAGGACCTCGGGCCCGAGCACGGTGGTGAGCCCGTCGGAGCAGAGGAGGTAACGATCGTCAGGCTCGGCCTCGCGCAGCGCCATGTCCGGTTCGGCCCTGCCCTCGCTGCCCAGGACGCGCAGCACCATGGAACGCCGGGGGTGCACGGCGGCTTGATCCTCCGTTATCCGCCCTTCGTCCACCATCGACTGCACAAGTGTGTGATCCTTGGTCATCTGATAGAGCGCACCATCACGAAGCAGGTATCCGCGGGAGTCACCCAGATGAGCAAGGGCGAACCGGTAGCCGTCCCACAGCATGGCGGTCACCGTGGTCCCCATCCCCCGGCGGGCGGGGTCGATGTCGGCCAGTTCGACCAGCCTGCGGGCCGCCTCGTGCACGGCGCCCTCCAGGGCCGCCTCCAGGTCCGAGCCGGTCTCGGGAAGCGTGGCATCCAGCTCGCGCATGACGGCGATCGCCGCCGAGCTCGCCAGCTCGCCTGCCGCGTGCCCGCCCATGCCGTCGGCAACCACGAGCAACCGGCCACTCGCATAGCCGGAATCCTCGTTCTGCTCCCTGCGACGGCCCACGTCTGATCCGGCGGCATAGCGGATGTTGTGCTTCATACCCAGCAGTAAATCATTGGTTGAAAGACTTCACAAGCAGATGCGCTGAAGACTCTTGTGAACTACTGTGGCCTCATGAGCCACGACCCGACCGTGAACGCCGGGGACATCGCCCGGCTCGCCGGTGTCGGGCGTGCCGCGGTGAGCAACTGGCGCCGCCGCCACGACGACTTCCCCCAGCCGATCGGCGGAACCGCGAACCAGCCGCTGTTCTCGCTGCGGCAGGTCGAGTCCTGGCTGCGCCGCTATGGGAAGTCCTACCAGGTCTCGCTGGGAGATCGGGTGTGGCAACGCCTGAAAGCCGCCGGCGATCTGCGGCTGGGCCAGCTGGTCGCCCAGGCTGGAACGTTGCTGACCAGCGGTGAGAGCGAGCTGGAGCCCGAGCTGGCCGGGCTCGTGTCGGAGCTGGCCGAGCGCCACGGCGCGCTCACGGCCTACGAGTTCCTCTGCGAGCGTTACCTGGAGGCCCACTCCCGCCAGCTCTCGGTCACCCGCCACGACGTGGCCGAACTGATGCTGCGGCTGGTCCGGGCCGAGGGCGCCACCGTCCTCGACCCGGCCTGCGGGGTCGGCACCCTGCTCCTGCCGCCCGCCGGCACCCTGCCTCCCACGCCGCCCACCGCGCTGCCCGGCGGGGCGGAACGGTCCGAAGCCGTTCCCGGCGACCCCGCGCCCGCCGCGGGCGACGACCCGCCGCCGGGCCGGCCCGCCCGGGTGCTCGGGCAGGAGCTCAGCGAGACCTCGGCCGCCATCACCGCCGCCCGCCTGCGGCTGCGCGGCATCGAGGCCGACATCGTGGCCGGCGACTCCATGCGGCTCGACGGCTTCCCCGAGGTCAAGGCCGACGCCGTGGTGTGCGATCCGCCGTTCAACGAGCGGGCCTGGGGTTACGAGGAGCTGACCGGCGATCCGCGCTGGGAGCACGGCCTGCCGCCGCGCGGCGAGCCTGAGCTGGCCTGGGTCCAGCACTGCCTCACCCACGTCCGGCCCGGCGGCCTGGTCGCCGTGCTCATGCCGCCGGCCGCCGCGAGCCGCAAGGCGGGCCGCCGGATCAGGGCCAACCTGCTGCGCGCCGGAGCCCTGCGCGCGGTGGTGGCGCTGCCCGGCTCCGACCTGTGGTTGCTGCGCCGGCCGAAGGCGGGCGAGCGGCCGCCGTCGGAGGTGCTCATCCTCGACGCGACGGCCGACCTGGCGCCGGTCGAGGCCGCCTGGCTGGCCTACCTCGACGACCGCTCCGACCAGACCGTGCGCATCATCGACCTGCTGGCCGACGAGGTCGACATGACCCCGGCCCGCCACCAGCGCCGCGACGACGTGGGCCGCGCCTTCGCGCAGGCCCGCGACCGGTTCCTGGCCGCCGCGGCCGTCCCGCCCGACCTGAAGGTGCTCGACCAGCCGCTCGACCAGCCGTCCACGACGCTGGGCGACCTGATCAAGGAGGGCCTGGTGAGCACGTCCCAGGCGCCCCCCAAGATGGCCGCCGACGGGGGTGACGTGGCCGTGCTCACGGCCGACGACGTGCTGCGCGGCGGCGCGCCCTCCGGCCTGACCGCCATGCAGCCCGGCCTGATCGTGATCCGTCCTGGCGACGTGGTGGCCTCCTACTCCGGGGTGCGGGTGATCACCGAGGGCGGCGCGGTGCTCGGCCCCCACCTGACCCTCTACCGGGTCGACGCCCGCCGGCTCGACCCCGACTTCCTGGCCGGCTTCCTGCGGGCCGCGGGCGGCCGGGTGACCACCGGGTCCAGCAGGTTCGACGTGCGCCGCACCCGCGTGCCGCGGTTGTCGCTGAAGGAGCAGAAGGCGTACGGGGAGGCGTTCAGGCAACTGGCCGTGCTGGAGGACGCGCTGCGCGAGACGTCGACCCTCGGCCGCACGCTGATCAGGCTCGGCCTCGACGGTCTGGCCGACGGCCATCTGCACCCGCAGTCCTGACGGTGTAGTTTTTCCCGAAAGGCTGCGTGGAGGGGCGAATGGTCATCGGCGACCGCTATGAGCTCGACGACCTCCCCCTCGGGCAGGGCGGGATGGGCGCGGTCTACGCGGGCCACGACCGCCACCTCGACCGCAGGGTGGCGGTGAAGCTGCTCAGGCTGCCGAGCGGCCCCGACCACGAGCTGGAACGCCGGTTCATCCGCGAGGCGCGCATCCTGGCCAGGCTGGAACATCCGGGCGCGCCCGTGCTCTACGACTTCGGCACCCACGAGCAGCGGCTCTACCAGGTGATGCAGTTCATCGAGGGCGTCACCGTGGCCGACGTGGTCAGCGAGCACGGCCCGCTGCCGGTGCCGTGGGCGGCGGCCATCGCGGCCCAGGCGTGCGCCGTGCTGTCGGCGGCCCACGCCCTGGCGATCTGCCACCGCGACCTCAAGCCGACCAACCTCATGCTCTGCCCCGACGGCAGCGTCAAGGTGCTCGACTTCGGGCTCGCGCTGCTGCGGGACGCCGACGTCACCACGTTCACCCGCATCGGCCAGATCCTCGGCACGCCGGCGTACATGGCCCCCGAGCAGATCCAGCACGGCGTGGCCGAGCCGCGCAGCGACCTGTACTCGCTCGGCTGCGTCCTGCACGAGATGCTGACCGGGCACCAGCTCTTCACCGGGCCGACCGACTACGTGGTGTTCGAGCAGCAGGTCAAGGAGCGTCCGCCGGCCATCCCCGGGCTTCCCGACGAGCTGGGCGCGCTCCTGGCCGAGCTGCTGGAGAAGCAGCCGGAGAACCGGCCGGCCGACGCCGACGAGCTGTACGAGCGGCTGGCCCCCTTCGCCGTCGAGCTGCCGATGCTGCCCGGCTTCCTGACCGAGGCGCCGAGCCCCGGCCGCATGTACGCCCGCATGGTGGGCCGCGTGCTCAGCCGCCGGACGTAGCGCCCCCGAGCCCGGCGAAGGCGGCGATCAGAGCGTCCCCCAGGCGGTCGCGCCAGCAGTAGCGGTCGTGGCCGCCCTCGAACTCCCGGTAGTCCGCCGCCGCGCCGAGCACGGCCCGCAGCCGCTCGGTCGGGCCGTGCATGTCGTCGTCCTCCAGGCTGCCGAGCTGGAGGTGCGCGCGCGGCGCCGGGCCCCTGGCCAGCTCGCCCGTCAGCCATTCGGGCTCGGGGCCGTCCGGCCACCAGAACGAGCCCGACTGCGACACCGCCGCCGCGAACCTGCCGGGATGCCGGTGGGCGGCGTAGACGGCGGTGAGCCCGCCGAGGCTCTGGCCGGCGATCACGGTGAAGCCGTCGTGGGGCAGGGCGTCCACGAACCCGGGGTCGCAGGTGAGCCGGGCCGTGCGCTCAGGGCCCGACTCGACCAGCCAGGCCCGGACCGGCGGGATGCGACGGGCGGCGATGAGGTTGTCGAGGATGACGGGCAGGTCCTCGGTCCACTCCTCGCCGTCGAGCGCGACCAGCGAGCCGACCGGCGGGAGAGCGGGCTCGTACCGGAACCCGGCGGGCTCGCGGACGAGCCGGTGGCGGCGTCGGCCGGGGACCAGCCACGGTGACGACGGGGTCGTCTCGGCGATCGAGAAGCCCCGCCACAGGCGGGGGTTGAGCGGGTCGGCGACCTGCGCGCCGTCCACCTGGAGGCGGTAGGAGGCGCGCCAGCCGCGCCGCACGCGGAACGTGCGGCTCCAGAGGCCCGGCGCGCGCTCCAGCAGGGCGTCGGCGCCGTCAGGACGCAGCCTGCCGGCCAGGACGCGCACCTCGCGGGCCGGACCGTGCCACAGGAACGTGACCGCGTCGTGCTCGTCGTCGAGCCGGGCGACGACGGGCGTGACGGGCGTGACGGGGGTGCCGCTCGGGCCGGGCGCACCGGGGCGCGGAACCTGCAGGGTCTCGGGCGGAAGGTCGCTCGTCACGGCGGGCCGCTCCTCAGTCCGGTCGGACACGTTGCAGCACCCTACCCCACCCGCTCCCGGCCCGGCCCTGAACGCGCTCTCTCGGTAACGCCGATCGTTATGCGGACCCCGTTGACAGGGCGGCGTGACGGCCGCGAATCTGGCGAGAGAGCGCTCTCTCACATCCCCCGTTCTCCCCCAGGAGGGTTTCCATGACCCCTCGTGTCCGGCGGCTCGCCCTGCCCGTGCTCGCCGCGTCCCTGCTCGCGCTGGCGACGGCCTGCGGTGGCGGCGGCGCAGGCCCCACCACCGAGGCGAGCGCCAAGCCCGGCGAGAAGATCAAGCTGTCCATCGGCCTCTTCGGCGACTTCGGCTTCAAGCCGCTCTACGAGGAGTACAAGAAGACCCACCCGAACATCGAGATCACCGAGGCCGTCACCCAGTTCAACGACCACCACAACAACCTGGTCAAGCGCCTGGCCACGAACGCCGGCGCCGGTGACGTCGAGGCCGTCGAGGTGGGCTACATCAGCACCTTCACCTCCCAGCCCGGCAAGTTCGTCGACCTCAAGCAGTACGGGCTGGACAAACGCCAGGGCGACTACCTCGACTGGAAGTGGCAGCAGGGCCTCAGCAAGGACGGACAGCAGCTCCTCGGCCTCGGCACCGACGTCGGCGGCCTGGCCATGTGCTACCGCAAGGACCTGTTCAAGAAGGCCGGGCTGCCGAGCGACCGGGCCGCGGTGAGCGCTCTCTGGCCCACCTGGGAGCAGTACATCGAGACCGGCAAGAAGTTCGGCGCCGCGAACGTGGCCGGCGCCAAGTTCGTCGACTCCCCCGGCGAGATCTTCCGCGCCATGGTCAACCAGGCTCCGGTCGGCCTGTACGACGCCCAGGACAAGATCATCGTGGACAGCAACCCCGACGTGAAGAAGGCGTGGGACCTGTCCAACCAGCTCACCCAGGAGGGCCTGACCGCCAAGCTGGCCGCCTTCACCCCGCCGTGGAACACCGGCTTCGCCAAGGGCTCGTTCGCCACGATCATCTGCCCCGCCTGGATGACCGGGTTCATCCAGGAGCAGGCCAAGGACGCCTCCGGCAAGTGGGACATCGCGACCGTGCCGGGCGGTTCGGGCAACAGCGGCGGCTCGCATCTGATGGTGCCCAAGCAGAGCAAGCACCCGAAGGAGGCGGCCGAGCTGATCGACTTCCTGACCTCCAAGGAGAACCAGGCCAAGGTGTTCAAGGAGGAGGGCACGTTCCCGTCGATCCCGGCGCTGTACGACGACCCCTCGATCCAGAACTTCACCAAGCCGTTCTTCGGCGACGCCCCCATCGGCAAGATCTACTCCGACGCCGCCAAGGCGCTCAAGCCGCAGCACCTCGGCCCCAAGGAGGCCGACGTCCGGGTGGCGATCGGCAACGGGCTCGGCCGGGTCGAGCAGGGCAAGCAGACGCCCGACGAGGCGTGGGCGCAGGTCCTCCAGGACGTCCAGAAGATCAAATGAGTACGCTCCCGCTGTCGGCGCCGGCCCGGCACCGGCGGCGTGGCGTGCGGCACACCCTCGACGTGAGGGTGTCGCCGTACGCCTACGTCGCCCCCTTCTTCCTGCTCTTCTGCGCCTTCGGGCTGTTCCCGCTGGTCTACACGGCCTGGGTGAGCCTGCACGACTGGACCCTGCTGTCGGAGGAGCACACGTTCGTCGGCGCGAAGAACTTCCAGACGCTGCTGGCCGACGGCTACTTCTGGAACGCCACCTTCAACACGCTGTCCATCGGCGTGCTGTCCACCGTGCCGCAGCTCCTGCTGGCCGTCTGGCTGGCCCACCTGCTGAACCGGCGGCTGCGTTTCCAGACGCTGCTGCGCATCTCGATGCTGCTGCCCAACGTCACCAGCGTGGTGGCGGTGGTGGTGATCTTCAGTCAGCTCTTCGGCCGCGACTTCGGGCTGATCAACTGGGTGCTGTCGTGGGTCGGGATCGGGAAGATCGACTGGGCGGCCGGCACCGCCACCTCGCACATCGCGCTCTCCGTGATGATCATGTGGCGCTGGACCGGCTACAACGCGCTCATCTTCCTCGCCGCCATGCAGGCCGTGCCACGCGAGCTGTACGAGGCCGCCACCCTCGACGGCGCGAGCAGCTTCACCCAGCTGCGCCGCATCACCATCCCGATGATCCGGCCGACGATCATCTTCGTCGTCATCGTCTCCACGATCGGCGCGATGCAGATCATCGCCGAGCCCCTGCTGTTCGGCCAGAGCAGCGGCGCGGGCGGCGGCGCGGCCAGCGGCGGCCCGGACCGCCAGTACCAGACGCTCGCGCTGTTCGTCTACGAGCAGGGCTTCACCAAGTTCGACTTCGGATACGCCTCGGCGGCGTCCTGGCTGATGTTCCTGGTCGTGGTGGTCGCCGCCGGGATCAACTTCCTGATCAGCCGCCGGGTGAAGGGCGGCACGACATGAGACTGCGCTACCTGACCCTCATCGCGGTCGCCTTCTTCTCCGCCTTCCCGCTCTACTACAGCGTCGTGGTGGCCTCGCGGCACAACTCGGCGCTGGCCGAGGTCCCGCCGCCGCTGCTGCCCGGCGGGAACCTCCTCGCCAACGTCGCCCGGGTGTTCGACACCGTGCCGTTCGGGCTGGCGCTGCTGAACTCGGTCATCGTGGCGGGCTCGATCGCGGTCGCGGTGATGTTCTTCTCGACGCTGGCCGGGTTCGCCTTCGCCAAGCTGAGGTTCCGGGGCAGGAACGCCATGCTGGTGATCACCGTGGCCACCATGATGGTCCCGGCCCAGCTCGGCATCATCCCGCTCTACCTGCTCATGGTGAAACTGGAGTGGACCGGCACGGACTACGCGCTGATCGTGCCGGCGCTGGTCAACGCGTTCGGGGTGTTCTTCATGACCCAGTACCTGACCCGGGCGCTGCCCGACGAGCTGCTGGAGGCCGGGCGGGTGGACGGGTGCACGACATGGGGCCTGTTCTGGCACGTCGTGCTGCCCGCCGCGCGGCCGGCGGCGGCCGTGCTCGGCATGCTGACGTTCATGTCGGCGTGGAACGACTACTTCTGGCCGCTGGTCGTGCTGAACCCGGACAACCCGACCGTCCAGGTGGCGCTGTCCACGCTGGCCAGCGGTTACGTCAACGACTACGTGCTGGGCCTGGCGGGCACGGCGGTCGGCGTCCTGCCGCTCGTGGCGGTCTTCGTGCTGTTCGGCAGGCAAATCATCGGTGGAATCATGCAAGGAGCTGTTAAGGGATGAAGTTTCCCGAGGAATTCGTCTGGGGAGCCGCCACGGCCTCCTACCAGATCGAGGGGGCGGTCAAGGAGGACGGGCGCGGCCGGTCGATCTGGGACACCTTCTCCCACACCCCCGGGAAGGTCGCCGGCGGCGACACCGGCGACGTGGCCTGCGACCACTACCACCGGTACAAGGACGACGTCGCGCTGATGCGCGAGCTGCGGCTGCGGGCCTACCGGTTCTCGGTGGCGTGGCCGCGCGTGCAGCCGGAGGGAGCCGGGCCGATCAACCCGCGCGGCCTCGCCTTCTACGACAAGCTCGTAGATGAACTACTAGCCGCCGAAATTTCGCCCTATGTCACGCTTTATCACTGGGACCTTCCCCAAGCCCTCGAAGACCACGGCGGCTGGACGAACCGCGACACGGCCTACCGTTTCGCTGACTACGCCCAGGCCGTGCACGACCGGCTCGGCGACCGGGTGACCCACTGGACGACGCTCAACGAGCCCTGGGTCTCGGCCTTCCTCGGCTACGGCAACGGCGTGCACGCGCCCGGCCGCCGCGACCCGGGCCAGGCCATGCGCGCGGCCCACCACCTGCTGCTCGGCCACGGCCTGGCGGCGAGCCGGCTGCGGGCGGCGGGGGCGCGCAGCATCATGCTCGTGGTCAACTCCGCGCCCGTGCTCACCCCGGCCCAGGTCAACGACCCTACGGCGGTCGCCGGCGAGGCGGACGCGGCCGCCGCCGAACGTGTCCACGCCCTGCTGACCAGGCAGTTCCTCGACCCCGCGGTGCACGGCAGGTACCCGGAGGAGGTCCTCGCGGCGGCGGCCCGCAACGGCGGGACCGCGCACGTGCACGACGGCGACCTGGAGCTGATCAACGTGCCGATCGACCTGGTCGGCGTCAACTACTACAACCCGTGCGTGGTCGAGTCGGGCCCGGGACTGCCCGCCGACGCCGCCTGGCCCGGCTCCGACGGCGTGCGCTTCACCACGGCGGACGCGCCGGTCACCGCGATGGGCTGGCCGATCGTGCCCGACGGCCTGTCCCGGCTGCTCGTCCGGCTCTCGAAGGACTATCCGCAGGTCGGGCTCATGGTCACCGAGAACGGCGCGGCCTTCGACGACCGGGTCGAGGACGGCAGGGTGCACGACGACGAGCGCGTGGCGTACCTGGACGGGCATCTGCGCGAGCTGCACCGGGCCGTCGAGGCGGGTGCCGACCTGCGCGGATACCTCGTGTGGTCGTTGCTGGACAACTTCGAGTGGGCCGAGGGCTACCGGCGCAGGTTCGGCATCGTGCACGTGGACTACGCGACGCAGACCCGGGTGCCCAAGGACAGCGCCCTGTGGTACCGCGACGTGATCGGCAGGAACGGCCTGTAGATTTTTTCCGTGCTCTCCCTCTTGGTGCAGTCATGAGACGCCCGACGCTGGAGGCGGTCGCCGCCCGCGCGGGCGTCTCCCGCGCGACCGCCTCCAGGGTCGTCAACAACCAGACGACCGTCGCGCCGCACATCCGCGACGCCGTGCAGCGCGCCATCGACGAGCTGGGCTACATCCCCAACTCGGCGGCGCGCAGCCTGGTCACCCAGCGCACCGACTCGATCGCCCTGGTCGTCAGCGAGCCGGGCACCCGGGTCTTCTCCGAGGACCCGATGTTCTCCACGGCGATCAGGTCGGCCAGCTACGAGCTGGAGGCGGTCAACAAGCAGGTCGTGCTGATGCTGGCCTCCTCGCCCAAGAGCCACGCCCGGGTGGAGCGGTACATCTCGGGCGGCCACGTCGACGGCGTCATGCTGATCTCCATGCACGGCGCCGACCCGCTGCCGGCCGCGCTGTCGCGCCTGCGCGTGCCCGTGGTCTCCTACGGGCGGCCGGCCGTGCCGGTCGACATCCCGTTCGTCGACAACGACAACGTGGGCGGGGCCGAGGCGGGCGTCCGGCACCTGGTCGAGTCCGGACGGCGCAGGATCGCCACCATCGCCGGCCCGCAGGACATGATCGCCGGCCAGGACCGCCTGACCGGCTACCGCAACGTGCTGCGCGACTCCGACCGCCGCTCGATCGTGGCCGTGGGCGACTTCACCCGGGAGTCGGGCGCGATCGCGATGCGCCAGCTCCTCGGTGACGACCCCGCGCTCGACGCCGTGTTCGTGGGCAACGACCTGATGGCGGTCGGCGCGCTGCAGGCGCTGCGCCAGGCCGGGCGGCGGGTGCCCGACGACGTCGCGGTGGTGGGGTTCGACGACATCGAGGCGGCCAAGTACACCGAGCCGCCGCTGACCACGCTGCGCCATCCGATCGCCGAGCAGGCGGCGGCCATGGTCCGGCTGCTGCTCGGCCTGTTCGAGGGCGGCTCGCGGGAGCCGGTGATCCTGCCGACCGAGCTGGTGGTCCGTGAGTCGGCCTGAGCCCGCCGCCGCCCGGGTGATCTCCGCCGGCGAGGCCGTGGCCGCCGCCGTCGCGGTGGCCGAGGAGCACGGCCTCACGGTGCGCGAGCCCGTCGTGCTGAAGGACTCCTACAACCTGCGCGTCCACCTGCGGCCGGCGCCGGTCGTGGCGCGGGTGCCCACGGTCACCGCCCTGGCCCGGCTCCGGCCCGAGGAGGCGATGCGGCGGGAGCTGGCGGTCGTGTCGTTCCTGCACGAGCGCGGTGCGCCGGTCGTGCCGCCGAGCGACCTGCTGCCCGCGCGGGTGCACGAGCGCGGCGGGGCGCTGGTGTCGTACTGGCGGCACGTCGAGCACGACGGGTCGCGGCCGGTGACGCCCGAGGTGTTCGGGCGGGCGCTGCGCGAGCTGCACGAGGCGCTGCGCGGCTATCCGGGCGCGCTGCCGCGCCTCGGGCCGGTCCTCGACGAGCCCGGTCACCTGCTCCGGGTGCTCGCCGCCGACCTGGAGCCGGCGGTGTCGGCCCGGCTCGCCGAGGCCCGCGCCGGGCTGGCGGCCCGGCTGCCGGAGGGCGGGCAGGCCGTGCACGGCGACGCCCATCCGGGCAACCTGCTGGTCACGCCCGCCGGCCTGCTGTGGAACGACTTCGAGGAGACCACGTACGGGCCCGTGGGCTGGGACCTGGCCTGCCTGCTCGGGACCGTGCGGCTCGACGGCCGCGCGGCCGTGCGCGCCTACGGCGCCGATCCCGGCGACCCGGCCCTGGCGGTGTTCGCGGAGGCGCGGGCGCTGCAGGCCGTCCTATGGACGCTGGTCAGGGCGCGGCGCTTCCCCGAGGAGCGGGCCGCCGCCCGCGCCGTCCTCGACGAATGGCTGCGCGAGCCCGCCGGCCGCTGACCCGGGCCGTTCTCAGACCGGTACGACGCCCTGCGCCGGGCCGAGGAAGTAGCCGCCGGTGGCGTCGAGCACGTGGCCGGTGATCCACCGGGCGTCCGGCCGGGCCAGCAGCGCCACGGCGTCGGCGATGTCCTCGGGACGGCCGATGCGGCCGAGCGCGGTGACCTCGGTGACGCGCCGCTCGGCGACGCCGTCGTGGTCCTCGCGCAGCCAGGCGTTCATGTCGGTCTCGGTGACGCCCGGGGAGACGGTGTTCACGGTGATGCCGCGCGGGCCGAGCAGCGGGGCGAGGGTGAAGCCGAGCGTGTCCAGCGCGCCCTTGGTCATCGAGTACACGACGTCGGGCAGCGCGATGCGCACGACCGCCGAGGACACGTTGATGATCCGGCCGCCGTCGTTCAGCAGCGGCAGCGCCCGTTCGATCACGAAGTACGGCGCCCGCACGTTCACCGCGAACACCCGGTCGAACTGCTCGGGCGTGACCGAGTTCAGCACTCCGCCCAGGATGGCGGCGTTGTTCACCACGATGTCCAGCCGGTCGTCGCGCAGTCCGTCGAACAGGGCGTCCACGCCGTCCTCGAAGGCGGCCTTGACGGCGTACGCCTGGCCGCCGGCGTGCTCGATCTCGGCGACCGTCTCCTTGGCCAGGTCGTCGTTGGTGGCGTAATGGACGATCACCCGGGCGCCGCCGGCGGCCAGGCGTCGCGCCACGGCCCGTCCGATGCCGCGCGAGGCCCCCGTGACCAGCGCGGTCCTGCCTGCGAACTCACTCAATGCGTGCTCCTTCATCGGTGGAGCTCCATCGTGCGGCGGGGACGTCGCGGGCGTCCAAGACCGGCTGTTATAGCTTCTTGCTATGGATGCCCATATCCGGGATCTGCGGTATTTCGTGGCGGTCGCGGAGGAGTTGAGCTTCACGCGGGCGGCCACCGAGCGGCTGTTCATCTCCCAGCCCTCGCTGAGCAGGCAGATCAGGCAGCTTGAGCTGTCCATGCGGGCCAGGCTGTTCGACCGCGACCGGCGGACCGTCGCGCTGACCGCCGCCGGGGCCGCGCTGCTGCCGCTGGCCCGGCAGATCATCGAGCACTGGGAGGACGCGCGGCGCGCGGTGGCCTCGGCGCGCGAGGAGCGCACGCTGACCGTGGGGTTCCAGACGCGGATCGGGCGGGGGCTGGTGCCGTCCATCGTGGAGGCGCTGCCGGGGTGGGAGCTGCGCTTCCGCCAGATCACCTGGGCCGACCCGACCGTGGGGCTGGGCGACGGGCAGGTGGACGTCGCGGTCGCCTGGCTGCCCGTCCCCGGCGACGGCGTCTACGACTGGACGGTGGTCAGCACCGAGGAGCGGTGGGTGGCGCTGCCCGCCGGGCACCGGCTGGCCGGGCGGGCGGAGGTCGGGCTGGCCGAGCTGGCCGGCGAGCCGTTCGTCGCGCTGCCGCGCACGGCGGGGCCGATGCGAGACTTCTGGCTGGCCGCCGACCGGCGCACCGGCCCGGCGCTGGTCGGGGCGGAGGCGGAGACGGCGGAGGAGGCGTTCGAGGTGGTGGCGTCCGGGCGGGCCGTCGCGCTGGTCTCGGCCGGGAACGCCGAGCTCTACCGGCGCGACGACGTGGTGGCGCGGCCGGTGACCGGCCTGCCGCCGAGCAGGCTGGCCATCGTCTGGCGGCGCGACGACCGCAGGCCGTCGGTGCGCGCGCTGGTGCGGGAGTTCGTCCGCTGCCTGTGCGCGTGAGGGGTCAGGTCGGAATGGTGGCGCGGGCCTCCTCGACGTGGACGGCGACGCTGTCGGGACGACTCCGTCAGCCTCTCGCTCGCACGGCGGCTCCGGTCAGCCGCGGGCCCGCGCCGTCGAGGCCCTGACCACCAGCTCCGGCTCGAACAGCAGCTCGTCGGCGGGCACCACGGCCTTGTCGATCTGGGCCACCAGCAGGTCGACGGCGGCCCGGCCCATCGCGTCGATCGGCTGGCGGACCGTGGTCAGCGGCGGCTCGGTGCAGTTCATCAGCGCCGAGTCGTCGAAGCCGATGACCGAGACGTCCCCCGGGACGTCGAGGCCGGCCCGCCTGGCCGCCCGGACCGTGCCGAGCGCGAGCAGGTCGCTGGCGCAGATCACGCCGGTCACACCCTGTCTGACCAGCCTGGACGCGGCCGCGTGCCCGCCTTCCAGGGAGAACATCGTGTGCTCGACCAGCCGCGGGTCGCCGCCGCGGGCCTGGAACGTCTCCAGCTTGCGCCGGGAGGGCATGTGGTCCTTCGGGCCGAGCACCATGCCGACGCGTTCGTGGCCGAGCGCGCGCAGGTGGGACAGGGCCATCTCGGCGGCCACCACGTCGTCGCAGGAGACCTGCGGGAAGTCCAGCCGCTCGACGGCCGCGTTGACCAGGACGGTCGGCAGCTTGCGCTCGTGCAGCAGCTCGTAGTGGTCGTGCGAGGCGTCGGCCTGGGCGTAGAGGCCGCCGGCGAAGACCACGCCGCTGACCTGCTGCTGGAGCAGCAGATCGACGTAGTCTGCCTCGGAGACGCCGCCGACCGTGCGGGTGCAGAGCACCGAGGTGAATCCCTGCTGGGCCAGCGCGCCGCCGACGACCTCGGCGAAGGCGGGGAAGATCGGGTTCTGCAGCTCGGGGAGCACCAGTCCGACCAGGCGGGCGCGGTCGCCGCGCAACTGGGTGGGACGTTCGTAGCCGAGCACGTCGAGCGCGGTCAGGACGGCCTCGCGGGTGGCGTCGGACACACCCGGCTTGCCGTTGAGCACGCGGCTGACCGTCGCCTCGCTCACCCCGACCTTCTTCGCCACCTCTGCGAGTCGTCGCGTCATGCGCAAACTATACGGCCTCCCGCGCAAGCGCTTGCGATCACTTACGTAACCCTCGCCACCCCTTCCCGCTCCCGCCCAGAGCGGCCTTCCCGGCAATTTCGGCGCATCGGACGGGGGAAATGTGGAGTGCCGCACGACAATGGCCAGTCAAATGTTTGCGCAATCACGTCAAGCGGTTGCGAAATCCTGCGTCACAACTCCGCCCTGGACGGCAAGCCTTGCCAGTCGCTCACACTCGTCATCGCCGCCGCGCTCAGCAGCGCGCCCCGGTGCAGCCGTTCCTGCGGCGTCAGGCCGTCGAGCGCGGCGCTGATGTAACCGGCCGCGAACGCCTCCCCCGCGCCCGCCATGTCCACCACGGGCACCTGCGGGACGGCCACGTCGTAACGCATGCGGTCGGCGCGCACGCTGGCGCCCTTGGCGCCCCGGTCGACCACCACCTCGCGCTCGGGGGTGAGGGCCGGCTTGACCAGGTCCAGCTCGTCCTGGGCGAGGAAGAGCAGGTGGGACCGGCAGGCCAGCTCGCCGAGCACCTCCTCGGCCTCCCGGACCGAGGGCCACAGCTCGGGCACGTAGTCGACGGCGAAGGAGATCATCACCCCGGCCGTCCGGGCCGCGCTCATGGCGGCGTGCACGGCGTCGAGCGCGTCCCTGCCCAGGGCCGCCGTGACGCCCGTCACGTGCAGCATCTTGGCGGCGCCCACCCGGTCCATCGGCACGTTGCCGGGCGACAGCCGGGACCCGGCCGAGCGGGTGCGGTACTGGGCGGTCACCGGCTCGCGGCCGACGCGCACCTCCCTGAGCACCATCCCGGTACGCGCCCCTTCGACCACCCGCACGTCCTCGACGTCCACGCCCTCGCCCTTGAGCACGGTCAGCGCCCTGGCGCCCAGCTCGTCGTCCCCCACCCGGGCGGCGTACGCGCATCGGTGGCCCAGCCTGGACAGGGCGATCACCAGGGTGAACTCGGGGCCGCAGACGTCCAGTCTGGCCTCGTTCTCGTGCCGCACCCGGCCGCTGGAGACCACCCCGAGCGGCTCGCCGAGCGCGTAGACGTCCGTCATGAGCCAGACTGTAGTTGGTCACGACTGCGCGGATTGATTTTTTCGCATAAGTCCTGGTTGAGGCCGTGATCAAATATTTTCTGTATCTTTAGCGAACCTTTTCCCCAACTCGTGCCTCAAAGTAGTAGAGGAAGCCGGCGCGCCCCGGTGCCGGCTTCGAGTCGATACGGGGAGAGGAATCAGCACCCTCATGAGAAAGATCGCAGTAGGAATCATCACCGCCTTCGTCGGCGGGGCCATGTTGGTTTCCGGCGCGGGCGCCGCCTCCGCCACCGCGACCAAGCACGCCACCGAACTCAAGATCCGTGACATCACCCCCAACCCGGTCGTGGTGAAGGCCGGCAGCGAGACCACCGCGTACTTCGACATCGGCGCCAGCTCCGACGTCAAGAAGGTCACGCTGAGCGTGGCTCCGGAGGGCGACGTCCGCACCTTCCGTGCCAAGGACGTCAAGGACCTCGAGGGCTGGCGCTTCGCCGTCCCGTTCACCGAGGGCGACTTCGCCGGCAAGTGGAAGGCCACCGCCGTGGCCTTCGACAAGGACAACAAGCAGGTCGCCACCGACTCGGCGTTCTTCGCCGTCGAGATCCAGAAGGGCAAGGCCGACACCCGCATCACGCGCTTCACGGCCGACCCCTACAAGGTCCGTCAGGGCCGCTCGATCTACTTCTCCGGTCGCCTTCAGGTCGATGACGAAGGCTGGGAGGGCCTGCGCGGCGAGAAGGTCAGCGTCTACTACCGCGCCGACGGTTCCAGCGGCTGGAAGTGGGTCGCCTCGGCCAAGACGTCCTGGGGCGGCAAGTTCGCCACCAAGACCCGCGCCTGGAAGAGCGGCACGTTCAAGGCCGTCTTCGAGGGTGACGACGAGCTCAACAGCTCCGAGAGCCGTCGTGACTACGTCAAGGTCTACCGCTCCTGGCACCACCACTGATTGATCGCCGAGGCCCGGTTCCCCTGCGGGGAGCCGGGCCTCCGGCTTTTCCGGATTCTTTTGCCGGAGAGGTTTATCGATCAGCGGATCGCCGCATGGACTGACCCATTTGCAAAAGAGGCGACCCGCCGCCTCGCGGTCCCCGGCGTCGATCCGACAGGAGCTCCCACATGCCCCACCCCCTGATCGCCCTCGTCCTGAGCCTGACGAGCACGTTGGGGGCGGCCCCTTCGGTCCGTTACGAACCCGCCGGCACGGCCCGCGAGCAGCACGCGAGGAAGCTCCTGAAGGACAGCGGCGTGCTGCGCACCCGGCTCGGCGGCGTCCAGGTCGTCGCCCGCGGCTGCGACGCCCCCCGCGCCACCTGGAACGGCGACCGGCGGCGGATCACCATCTGCTACTCGCTGGTCGCCAAGATCGACCGCACGCTCACCGGCATCTCCGAGACGGAGGAGGCCGACCGGCGCACCACCGCCATCCGCGTGGACGGCGCGCTGGCCGCCCTCTACCACCACCAGCTCGGCCACGCCCTGGCCGCCCTCAACGGCCTGCCCGCCGGCGAGCCGCAGGCCGACCGGTTCGCCGCGCTGACGCTCGCCGCCCGCGACGGCGGCCACGTGGTGGCCGCCGCCGAGGCCCGCCACCTGCTGGCCGCCCACACCCACGCCGACCACCTGTCGGGAACGGCCGCCGCCGCCACGTTCGCCTGCCTCCTGTACGGCGCCGACCCCGTCAAGTACGCCCGCATCGCCAAGGGCGGCTGGGTGCCGGCCCAGCGCGTCCCGTCGTGCCGCGCCGAGTACGAGCGGGCCAGGGCGGAACTGGGGGCGCTGGCCGTGAAAGTCGGGGCCTGAGGGGTACGTCCGGATGTATGGCTGAGGAGCTGCTCAGGGACTTCGACCCGTTCGACATCTTCGACACCGAGGCGGCCCGGCTCGACCGGTTCTTCGACGGGCTCGACGAGGCGGGCTGGGCGCGTCCGTCCCGCTGCGCCGGGTGGTCGGTGCGCGACGTGCTGGCCCATCTGGCGGGCGAGGAGGCGTACAACCACGCCTGTCTCGACGGCACCGTGCAGGAGCTGCTGACCCGGGTGGCCGCCGAGGGGGTGACCGGGTTCAACGACTTCAACGAGTGGTCCGTACGGCAGCGCCGCGACGTGCCCGTCGAGGAGGTGCTCCAGGAGTGGCGCACCAAGAACGGCGAGACGCGCGAGCGTATGCGCGCCCTCGGCCCCGACGCGCTGATCGACACGGCGGCGGGCCCGTACCCGGCGGGGTTGCAGACCTTCCACTACGACTCCGAGTACGCCACCCACGCCGACGACGTCGGCGCGCCGGTGGCGCAGGAGGAGATCGACGACCGGACGTTCTGGCGGGTCGCCGTCGGGCGGTTCGTGCTGGCCGAGCAGGAGTCGAGGGCGCAGGTGGAGCAGACGGCCGAGCAGATCTGGGTGAGCGTCGACCAGGGCAGCGCGTCGTTGTCGTACCCGGAGTTCGTGGAGGCCACCGTGGGGCGGCTGCCGACCGACGGGCTCGACCCGCGGGTCGCCGCCGCGCTGCGGTGCCTGGCCTGAGAGGAGAGCGGGATGTGGCTGCGTAACCGCGCGGGCACCGAGCCGGTGACGGCGCGCAGCCCGCTGCGCGCGAGGCGGGTCCTGTCGTGGATCGCCCTGGTGGTCGCCGCGGCCGCGGCGGTCTTCTTCGTGATCCGCGCGATGGCCACGGGTGAGCAGGTGTGGGTCTGGGAGGCCGCCCTGGCCGCCGCGGTGGCCGTGGTGGCCGCCGTGGACCTGGCGGTGCTCAGACGCCGGCGCGCCGGGCCGTCAGGCGGCGGGCACGGCCGGTCAGACGGCTAGCACGGTGGGTCAGGTCGTGACCACGGCGGGTCACGTGGTGAGCACGGCCAGCAGGAGCAGCAGGATCACCGCGGCGGCCACCCCGAAGATGATCCAGACATGGGTCAGCGCCCACACTCGCAGCCGGTCACCGTAGGCCTGCGGGTAGTCGATGCCCTCGGACTCGATCCTGTTGATCGCCGCCACGCGCCGGGCCAGTTCGGGGTCGTCCCGTTCGAGCCCCTGCTCGATCTCAGCGAGGATGCGGCGTTCCCTTCCAGAGAGACCCATCGCGATCACCATTGCTCCCACGCCGGTGAAAGCCTTGTACCCACCGGTAGCCCCGGCATGCCCGCCCGGCGCCTCCTTGGCGTGACATGCCGAAACCCCCGGCCGTTCCGGCCGGAAGGCGCGGAACGGACGGGGGCGGGTCAAGCCTTGGCTGTCATTTCTTGCCGTAACGCTGGTTGAAGCGCTCGACGCGGCCCTCGGTGTCGAGGACGCGGCTGCGGCCGGTGTAGAACGGGTGGCTGGCCGACGACACGTCGACGTCCACGACCGGGTAGGTCCTGCCGTCCTCCCACTCGACGGTCCTGCTGCTCGTCAGGGTCGAGCGGGTGAGGATGGCGAAGCCGGCGCTCGGGTCGCGGAAGACGACCGGACGGTACGAGGGGTGCAGGTTCTTCTTCATGCCCCTCTCAACCCGGTGGCAATGGTTTTCATTCCCTCGCTTCAGGGTCCATCCCCAGCACGGTCCGGCCGCCGTCCACGGGGATCGTCGCCCCGTTGACGAACGAGGCGTCCGGCGAGAGCAGGTGCGCCACGACCGCGGCCACCTCGCCGGGGAAGGCGACCCGGCCCAGGGGGTGCACCCTGGCCATCTCGCGCTCGACGTCCACCACCTCGTCCGCGGTCCTGGAGGCCAGGAAGTCCTCGTAGCGTTCGGTGGCCACCGAGCCGGGCGCGACGGCGTTGACCCTGATGCCGTACCGGCCGTACTCGACGGCCAGCGACCTGGTCAGGCCCTCGGTCGCGGCCTTCGCGGTGGCGTAGGGCAGGCTGCCGGGGACCGCCCGCGTGGCCTGGTGGGAGGTGACGTTGACGATCGCGCCCGGCGTGCCCGCCGCGAGGAAGCGGCGTACGGCGACCGCGCAGCCCACCAGCGCCAGGTCCAGGTTGGCCGCGATCAGCTGCCTGACCTCGGCGATCGGGGCGTCGTGCACGGAGGCGTCCCGGAAGATCGCCGCGTTGTTGACCCAGCCCGCCAGCGTGCCGGCCTCCTCGGCCCGGTCGGCGGCCCAGGAGACCAGTTCCTCGTCGGCCGCGTCGCCCACCACGGGGATGACGCGGGGGCCCGTCCAGGACAGCGAGCCGCCGTCGCGGTCGATGACGACGACGGTGTCCTTCTCCCCCAGGAGCCGCTGGACCACGGCCTTCCCGATGCCACGCCCGCCGCCGGTCACCACGTAGGAAAGACTCATGCGTCCGACGCTACTCGCTCCCGGAGTGACCCTTCTCACCGTATTTCCGGCTGGTGAACGGGAACGAACCAGGACGTGATCGCCGTATCCGGTCCGAGGTCGCCGGCCCGCGTGGTCGGGGCGCTCGCGATCACGCAGACGGCCGGCTACGGCGTGCTCTACTACGCGTTCTCGGTGTTCATCCCGCCGATGGCCCGCGACCTGCGGACCGGGGTCGCCCAGCTCACCGGCGCGATCACGGTGTCGGTGCTGGTGTCCGCGCTGGTCGCGCCCTTCGTCGGACGCCTGCTCGACCGGCACGGCGGGCGCGCGCTGATGACGGCCGGATCGCTGCTGGGCGGGCTCGCGGTGCTCGCCTGGTCGCAGGTGCGCACCGTGACGCAGCTCTACCTGGCGTGCGCGGCGCTCGGGATCGCCTCGGCCATGGTGCTCTACGAGGCCGCCTTCGCGGTGATCGTCGCCGGTTTCGACCCGGCCCGGCGGGCGCGCGCGCTGCTCGCCGTGACGGTGGTGGCCGGGTTCGCCTCCAGCATCTTCCTGCCGCTGACGGGGTTCCTCGTGGACCGGTACGGCTGGCGGCAGGCGCTGGTCGTCCTGGCCGCCGGGTACACGCTGACGGCCGTGCCGCTGCACGCGCTGGCCGTGCGGGGGCGGGGGACGTCCGCGCCGCCGGCCCGGCGTCGCGCGATCGTCGGCTCCGCGCTGCGCGAACGGCCGTTCTGGCTGCTGGTGGCCGCCTTCCTGGCCCAGACGGGCGCGGTGGCGGTCATGGGGGTGCTGCTGGTGACGTACCTGATCGCGCTCGGGCATCCGCCGTTATTCGCGGCGAGCGTGGCCGGGCTGCTCGGCGTGTTGTCGGTGACCGGGCGGCTGGTCACGACGGGGCTGCAGAGCAGGTGGCCGGTGGCGCTGGTCACGGCGGTGATGTTCGCCGTCCAGGGGGTGGCCGCGCTGCTGCTGCCGCTGGCGGGCGACAGCGCGGCCGGGGCGGTGGCCGGAGTGGTGCTGTTCGGGCTGGGGTTCGGGGTGGCCACGATCGCCCGTCCCGCCCTGCTGGCCGACCGGTACGGCACGGCCGCGTACGCGACGCTGAGCGGCGCGCTCGCCCTGCCCGTCACGGTGTCCAAGGCCGTGGCCCCGCTGCTGTCGGCGGCGGTGGCGCAGGTCGCCGGATACCCGGCGGTGATGGCCTCGGTGGCGGCGGCCTGCGTGCTCGGAGCGCTCTCGCTGGTGGCCTACGATCGGTACGGGCGGGCGCCGGAGCGACAGGCCGCGTTGCCAGCCGAGCCGACCTGAGACCCGCGGTCCGCCGTCGGCGGAACTGACGGAACGTCGGCCGACGACCACGTAAGGTAGCCGCATGGATACCCCCACCGAGGCTCTCCACCGCGTCTTCGGTTACGACTCGTTCAGGGCGGGTCAGCAGGAGATCATCGACCACGTCGTCGGCGGCGGCGACGCGCTGGTGCTCATGCCCACCGGCGGCGGCAAGTCGCTGTGCTACCAGATCCCCGCGCTCGTACGCCCCGGGGTGGGGGTCGTCGTCTCGCCGCTGATCGCGCTCATGCAGGACCAGGTCGATGCGCTGCGCGCGCTCGGCGTGCGGGCCGGTTTCCTCAACTCCACCCAGGACTTCGACGAGCGCCAGCTCGTGGAGGCGGAGTTCCTGGCCGGCGAGCTCGACCTGCTCTACCTCGCCCCCGAGCGGCTGCGCGTCGAAGCCACGATGCGGCTGCTGGCCAAGGGCGAGATCTCGTTGTTCGCCATCGACGAGGCCCACTGCGTGGCGCAGTGGGGCCACGACTTCCGCCCCGACTACCTCGCCCTGTCGGAGCTGCGCGAGCGCTGGCCGCAGGTGCCGCGCATCGCGCTGACCGCCACCGCCACCCCGGCCACCCACGCCGAGATCTCCACCCGGCTCGGCCTCGACCAGGCCCGCCATTTCGTGGCCGGCTTCGACCGGCCCAACATCCAATACCGCATCACGTCCAAGAGCGACCCCAAGCGGCAGCTCCTCGACTTCCTGCGCACCGAGCACCCGGGCGACTCCGGCATCGTCTACTGCCTGTCGCGCTCGTCGGTGGAGAAGATCTCCGCGTTCCTGACCGACCACGGCATCGCCGCGGTGCCCTACCACGCGGGCCTCGACGCCCGCACCCGCGCCGCCCACCAGTCCCGCTTCCTGCGGGAGGACGGGCTGATCGTGGTGGCCACCATCGCGTTCGGCATGGGCATCGACAAGCCCGACGTGCGTTTCGTCGCCCACCTCGACCTGCCCAAGTCGGTCGAGGGCTACTACCAGGAGACCGGCCGCGCCGGGCGCGACGGCCTGCCCGCGACCGCCTGGATGGCCTACGGCCTGCAAGACGTCGTCCAGCATCGACGCATGGCCCTGGAGGGCGACGAGGCCCACCGCCGCCGCCAGGTCCTCCACCTCGACGCGATGCTGGCGCTGTGCGAGACCGCCGGCTGCCGCCGGGTCATGCTGCTCGACTACTTCGGGCAGAAGGGCGCCGAACCCTGCGGCAACTGCGACACCTGCCAGAGCCCGCCCGAGTCCTGGGACGGCACGATCGCCGCCCAGAAGGTGCTGTCCACCGTGCTGCGGCTGAAGCGGGAGCGCGGCCAGAAGTTCGGCGTCGGGCAGGTGGTCGACATCCTGCTCGGCAAGAAGACGGCCAAGGTGCTCCAGCACGGCCACGACTCGCTGTCCGTCTTTGGCGTGGGCACCGACCTGGGCAACGCCGAGTGGCACGGCGTGGTCCGGCAACTGCTGGCGCAGGGCCTGCTCGCGGTGGAGTCCGACCACGGCACGCTGGTGCTCACCGACGCCAGCGCCGACGTGCTGCGCGGGCAGCGGGAGGTGCCGTTGCGCCGCGACACGGCCCGTCCGGCGTCGCGGGCGTCCAGGTCGTCGTCCGGGTCGTCCGGGGCGAAGGGCCAGCCGGCCGCCGAGCTGCCCGCCGAGGCGGTGCCGCTGTTCGAGCGGCTGCGGGCCTGGCGGGGCGCGGTCGCCAAGGAGCAGGGCGTGCCCGCGTACGTCATCTTCCACGACGCCACCCTGCGGGAGATCGCCACGTCGTCGCCGTCCTCGCTGGCGGAGCTGAGCAGGGTCAACGGGGTCGGGGAGAACAAACTCGCCAAATACGGAGAGCAGGTCCTGGAGGTGGTCGGGGCGGCGGGCGCCGAAGACGCCTGACGCCGTCCCGGTCAGCTCTGTCCGGCTCCGCTTGGCGTTGGGCGGGCCACGGTTCGGGGTGATGGCGACGGCCGCACGAAGAACGGTCGTCGCCATCACGCTGGCCGACCTGGTCGAGGCGCGTGGCCCGCGACCGGCCGGACGGATGCCGGGCCCCGGTGTCCCTCTTTGATCGTACGGGGTGCCGCCGCCGGGTGGGGGGCCGGTCATGCCGTCAGTTCGGGTCGCGGCCGAGGTAGGCGAGAAGGTGGTCCTGCGCGGTGCCCAGCGGGGGCGGCCGCAGCCGGGCGGCGAACCGGAACGGGCGGTCCTCGTCGGTGACGAAGAGCTGGGCCAGGTCCAGCAGCTCTTCGGCGAGGGCGTGCGGGATCGGGCGGCGTTCGCCGCAGGCCCGCGCGATGTCCCAGCCGTGCACGGTGATCTCGATGGCGCCCGCCGCGGCCACCATCGGCGTCGTCATGGGCACGTTCCCCACCGCGATCATCCCGGCCCGGATCGTGCCCGTCCACGTGCCGAGCACCTCCGTCGCGCCGTCCCTGAGCAGCAGCGCCGGGTTCCCGGACGCCGGCCCGCCGACCGGCACCGGCCTGCGGGCGGTGGCGATGCGGCCGAGCGCGGCCTCGTTCAGTGCCTCGAAGGAGTCCTGCATGTGGTCCAGGAGCTCCTGGAGGTTCCAGCGGGAGCACGGGGTGGGCCGGCACAGGACGTGTGGGCTCACCACGCGCAGGCTGCCCAAGGTGTAGTGGATGGCCCGCTCCAGCAACGCCACCCCTGCCGTCAACGCCCGTGCCCGTTCGTCCATGTCGCCTCCTCGATACATACAGACCTTGAGGGAAGCGGAAAATCATCGGCCCTGGCGACGATGTGCCGTTCACGCCCGGCGGGCAGAGCGGATGGGCGGGGCCCTCCAGCGGTCGCCGGCGGCGGCACGATGGCGCCGTCCGGGGGGCGCCGGGAGGAGCGCGAGTGCGGGCTTCTGGTGCGGCGGCCGGATCGTCCTGGATCGGCAACGAGCGGGTGCCGCTGGTCGGGCCTGGTGCTCCCCCGTTGGAACCTTTCGAGCGGGTGGGGGGTAGGTGAGGGCATGAGGAAGATGGCGGTGGTTGCGGTGGCGGCGCTTCTGGCGGGGGCCGGGTGTGCGACGGCCGGGGGTTCCGGGACGGCGACGGGGGCAAGTGGCGGCGCCGGGTCCTCGTACGGAGGTGAGGGCGGCGCCGGGCCCTCGTACGGAGGTGAGGGCGGCGCCGGGTCCTCGTACGGAGGTGAGGGCGGCGCCGGGTCCTCGGTGAGCGCGTCTTCGGGCATCACGCCGAGCGGAGACGGGAGCGGGCCCTCAAGCCCGACCGCCGACGCCACTCCGCCCGCCGCCTCCGGCCCGACCGCCGACGCCACCCCTACCGCCGACGCCACCCCTACCGCCGCCTCCGGCCCGAGCACCGGCGCCGGCCCCCTCCCTGGCCCGAGCCTGACCCCCACCGCCACCCTGAGCATCGACGCCCGCCCGAGCCCTGGTACCGGTGGCGGGAGGGGGAGGTCGAGTGCGGGGGTGAGGTGCCGGGGGGCGTTGGTGGGTGGCGGGAGTGGGTTTCCGGAGGTGCGGGGGGTGTCGGCGGACGCCGAGGTGTGGGGGTTGTTGTTCGTGTCCGGGCTGCCGCTTCGCCGGCAGGAGACCATCAAGATCGTGTGGCGGATGACCGGGGACGGGCCGCTGACGGTCAGGGCGTCCCTTCCTGACGGCACCGCCGCCCGTCTCGCCTGGGGGCCAGAGGAGCACAGCGGGTCGTCATGGCACCGGCCGGGAGACGAGTGGGGCACCGGGCTCGTCTTCCCCAAGCCCGGCTGCTGGAAGATCGAGCTCAGCCGCGCCCACGGCAAGGGTCACCTCTGGCTACCGGTCGCCCAACAGCCCCCGACACCCCGCCGCACGAACCACCGCTGACTTCCAGCCACCCGCCACGCGAACCACTGTTGACGTCCGGCCCCCACCGCACGGGCCACCGCTGATGTCGGGCCCCTCGCCGCGCGAACCACCGCTGACGTCCGCCCACCCGCCACGCGAACCACCGCTGACGTCCGCCCACCCGCCACGCGAACCACCGCTGACGTCCGCCCACCCGCCACGCGAACCACCGCTGACGTCCGGCCCCTCGCCGCACGCGCCGCCCTGGCTACCGGTTGGCCAGCGCCCGGTCCACGAAGGTCTGGACGTCGGTGAGGACCTCGTCCCGGTTGGTCTCGTTGAAGACCTCGTGGCGGGCGCCGGCGTAGATGCGTTCGGTCAGGTCGGTGCCCTTGACCGCCGCCACCCCGGCCCGACTGCCGTCCAGCGGTACGAGCTGGTCGTCGTCGCCGTGCACCCACAACGTGGGCAGGGCGCCGAACGTGCCGCCCTTGGCGATCGTGTCCAGCATCGTGGCGAACGCCTCCACCGTGGCCCGCTTGAACGGCCCGTGCCAGACCAGCGGGTCGTCGGCGTACGCCGCCCCCACCGACGGATCGCGGGAGAGCGTGGCCGGGTCGATGGGGACGTCGGGCAGCTCGTCGAGCGCCATCAGCGCGGGGATGACCGCCCACTCGCCGATCACCGGGCCCGACAGCACCAGCGCGGTCAGGCCCTCGGCGTAGCGCTGGGCGTACCGGGCGGCGATCATGCCGCCCATGGAGTGGCCGATCAGCACGACCGGGACGCCCGGGTGGTCGGCTCGGGCACGCTCCTCGACGGTGTGCACGTCGGTGACGACGTCCTCGAAGTCCTCGACGAGCACGCGTTCGCCCGCCGACCTGCCGTGGCCCATGTGGTCGAGCCCGTAGACGGCGGCGCCGTGCCGGACGAGACGGTCGGCGACGTACTCGTAGCGGCCGATGTGCTCGCCGTATCCGTGGACCAGGAGGGCGAGGTAGCGGGGCCGGTCGTGCGGCCATTCGCGGACGACGTTCAGCCCCCGCGTGCCGGTGAAGGTGTGCTCTCTCGACTCGGCCATGAACTTCCTCTCCCATCCAGCCACGACGTCCGAAAACCGCTGACTTCCGCGGGCGCGCCGGTGTTGTAGAGAGTATGGACATCCACACCACCATCGACAGTCCGCTGGGCGAGATTCTGCTCGTCGGCGACGGCGCGGGACGGCTGACCCGCGTGTCGTTCGACGTGGGCGCGCCACCCGGACGCCGGGAGCCGGCCGCGTTCGAGGAGGCCGAACGGCAGCTCGGCGAGTACTTCGCGGGCGGGCGCACCTCGTTCGACCTGCCCCTGGCCGCCCGCGGGACGGCGTTCCAGCAGCAGGTGTGGGCGCAGGTGGCGGCGCTGCCGTACGGGACGACGACGAGCTACGGCGAGCTGACCGCCCGCGCCGGCGTGGCGCGGGACCGGGTCCGCGCGGTCGGCGCCGCGATCGGCGCGAACCCGCTGCTCGTCGTGGTCCCCTGCCACCGGGTGGTCGCCGCGGACGGCGCGCTGACCGGCTACGCGGGCGGCCTGGAACGCAAATGCGACCTGCTCACCCTCGAAGGCGTCCTGCAGCCGCAGCTCTGGAGCGTGTCGTCATGACGCCGCAGGTCGAAGGGGCCGACTGGGAGCGGCTGGCCGGGGAGCTCGACGCCCACGGCTGCGCGCTGACGCCCAGGCTGCTCTCGCCCGGGGAGTGCGCGGAGATCTCCGGCCTGTACGACGAGGCCGGCCGGTTCCGCTCGACGGTCGACATGGCCCGTCACCGGTTCGGCTCCGGCCAGTACCGGTACTTCCGCCGGCCGTTCCCGCCGCTGGTCGAGGAGTTGCGGGCGGCGTTCTATCCCCGTCTGCTGTCGATCGCCCGCGACTGGGCGGCCCGGCTGGGGCAGCCCGCGCCCTGGCCGGACGACTTCGGCGAGTGGCTGGACATGTGCCACGCGGCGGGACAGACCAAGCCGACCCCCATCCTGCTGCGCTACCGGGAGAACGACTGGAACGCGCTCCACCGCGACCTGTACGGCGACCTGGTGTTCCCGCTGCAGGTCGTCATCGGGCTCGACCGGCCCGGCGAGGACTACACCGGGGGCGAGTTCCTGCTGGTGGAGCAGCGGCCGAGGGCCCAGTCGCGCGGCACGGTGACCACGCTGCCGCAGGGTCACGGGCTGATCTTCACCACCCGCGACCGGCCGGTGCGCTCCTCGCGCGGCTGGTCGGCCTCGCCGGTGCGGCACGGGGTCAGCACCGTGCGTTCGGGGCTGCGGCACACCCTCGGCCTGGTCCTGCACGACGCGACATGACGGACCGGCGAACAACCGAGCGCACGACCGAGCGCACGGCCGAGCGCGCAACCGAGCGACCGGACGAACAGACGGCCGGGCGACCGGACGGACGGACGGCCGAGCTGGAGGCGCTGCTCGCCCTCGTCCGGGCCCAGCGCCCACGGGCAGGCGCCGTCGTCGTCGGCCACGGCCGGGACGGCGCCCGCCTGGCCGAGGCGTTCGCCGGCGCCTGGGACGGGACGGTGCTCGCGGTGGTCGCCTGGCCGGAGACGGCGGCGTCGTGGCTGCGCCAGGCCAGACGGTTCACGGCGGGTGAACCGGACGCCTGGGTGGTCGCGGGCGCGCCGGCCGGATGGGCCGGGATGAGCGAGCGCCTGCGCCGCAGCACCGACTGGGATCCGCGCCGGACGTACGGTTCGGCGGCCACGGCCCGCGCGGTCGCCCTGGCCGCTCCTGGGACACTGGAAGGCATGCGCGGAGCCGACACCGACGGCACAACATGGCGAATAGGCCGAAACCTGATATATCGGGACCCGAGATGATCCCTCTACCCATGCGGGAGATCGCCCCGGGCGCGGTGCACGTCCCCGGCTGGCTGTCCCTCGCCGAGCAGCAGGACCTGGTGCGCGCCTGCCGGGCGTGGGCGACCGGCCCGGTGCCGATCCGGCACACCGTGCTGCCCGGCGGCGGCGTGATGTCGGTGCGGACGGTGTGCGTCGGCTGGCACTGGCAGCCGTACCGGTACACGCGTCTGGCGCACGACGTGAACGGGCGGCGGGTCGCCGCGTTCCCCACGTGGCTCGGCGACCTCGGCCGCCGCGCGCTGGCCGACGCCTACGGCCGCCCGGACGACGGCTACGACCCCGACACCGCGCTGGTCAACTTCTACGACGGCCAGGCCAGGATGGGCATGCACCAGGACAAGGACGAGCGCTCCGACGCCCCGGTGGTGTCGCTGAGCGTCGGCGACACGTGCCTGTTCCGCTTCGGCAACACCGAGACGCGCGGGAAGCCGTACACCGACGTGGAGCTGGCCTCGGGTGACCTGTTCGTGTTCGGCGGCGCGTCCCGCTTCGCCTACCACTGCGTGCCGAAGGTCTACCCGGGCACCGGCGACCCGGCCACCGGCCTGGCCGCCGGGCGCCTCAACGTGACGATGCGGGTGACGGGTCTTCGATGAAGTAGTCGAACTGGTCGTCGGTGAGGGTGCGGCGCAGGATGCGCAGGACCTTGCCCGGGTCGTCGTGCGGGCCCGGGGTGTAGAAGGGCTTGCCGTCGCGGCCGAAGGTGATGGCCGAGCCGCCCTCCCACTTGCCCAGCAGGTCGCTGACGGGCGAGAAGTCCTCGTGGGGCTCGAAGCCGAGGGTGCGGGCGTAGTCGATCGAGCCGAAGACCAGGTGCTGGGCCAGCTCGATCGGCACCTCCTGGTAGCCCGCGTACTCGCCGAAGAAGTACTCGCGGAACCTGCGCAGGTCGCGCTCGTCGAGCACGTCCGGGCCGATGGTGTTCTTGATGCCGAGGCAGTAGACGTCGGCGAGGTAGCCGGCGACGGTCATCCGGTCCCAGGTGTGGCGGCGGGCGACCAGCACGCACACCATGCCGCCGGCGCCGGACTCCGGGGCCTCGTCGACCCAGCCCTTGGCCGGGTCGACGCCCAGCCCGGCGCTCCAGCCGACGTTCATCCAGCAGCCGACCACCTCGGGCTCGGCCGACGTCACGTTCTCGGCGGCGATGGCGCGCACGAGGGGCGCGACGACCGACGGCGACACCTTGAGCGCCCGGGCGATCTCCTTGGGAGACCTGCCCTGGGCGCGCAGCTCGCGTACCTGATCCTTCAACTCCACACGCGGCAGCCTAGCGCCCGGCGTCCCGTCAGGCGGACAGGTCGCGGGCGAGCCACGCCAGGAGCCGGGGCAGCCGGGCCTCCCCGTCCGGCTCAGCCGACGGACGAGGTCACGGTGTCCACGTGCTTCTGGCCGACCGAACGTCCCGACACCAGCACGAGGTCGAGCGCGCGCAGGTCGGCCAGGCGGTCGAGCGGGTTGCCGCGGACCGCGATGACGTCGGCGCGCTTCCCGGCCTCCAGGCTGCCGGTCTCGGCCCCGGCCCCGCACGCCTCGGCGGCGCGTACGGTGGCCAGCTCGACGATCTCCGCGTTGCCGAACCCGGCCTCGGCGAAGACCTCCAGCCCCGAGACGTAGTCGTCGGTGCGCTTGTCGAGCCCGGCGATGGCGAACCCGGTGTCGGTCCCGGCGACGAGCCTGATCCCGGCCTCGCGCATGGCGGCGAGGTTGCCCAGCCAGCGGTCCATCGGCTCGGCGCCGACGAGCGCGCGCAGGTTCCAGAACTGGCCGTGCACGGTCGGGCACACGTACGTGCCGCTCGCGGCGATGCGGTCGGCCAGCCGCGCGTCGTAGGCCGGGCCCGCCGGGGTGTGGAACGTGCAGTGCTCGATCGTGGTGACCCCGGCCTCCAGCGCGTTGCCGATCGACTCGGGGGCGTGGGCGTGGGCCGCGACGGTCTTGCCGCGCGTCGCGGCCTCCTCCACGGCGGCCCTGATCAGCGCGGCCGGGTACTGGGCCCGCCAGCTCGGCACCGAGCCGGGCGACATCTCGCCGCCCGAGGCCATCACCTTGAGGCAGTCGGCGCCGGCCCGCAGGTTCTCCCTGGCCACCCGCCGGACGGACGGCTCGTCGTCGGCCTCGCCGCCCATGTACCAGCAGTGGCCGCCGGTGACCGTGATCGGCCGGGTCGCGGCGATCAGGTGGGGGCCGACGGCGAGGCCGCTCTCGATCGCGTCGCGCAGGGTGAGGTCGAGGAAGTCGCGTCCGCCGAGGTCGCGGGCCGTGGTGACGCCCGCGGAGACGAGCTTGCGGGCGTTCTCGGCCATGCGCAGCAGCAGGTGGCCGTCGCTCACGGCGCTGCGCCGGGTCACCGGGTCGACCGTGCCGTCGAACCCGAGGTGCACGTGCGCGTCGACGAGGCCGGGCAGCAGGGTGTGGCCGGGCAGGTCGAGCGTCTCGGCGGCCTGGCCCGCGCTGCCGCGGGGGCCCACCGAGACGATGCGCGAGCCGTCGATCAGCACTTCGCCGTTCGTGATGACCTCTCCGGGACGCCCGGTGAGCACCGTGCCGGCACGGATGATCCGCATGCCCTCCACAGTGCCACACGCGGCCCCGCCGCGCCCGCCCCCCGCCGGGTGCCGGAGACCCGACCCCAATTGATAGGAAGGTTTACTTATTACGGCATGATGGCCGTCCATGTGGACGCGCGACTTCGTGCTCTTCTTCACCGCCCGCACGGTGTCGATGCTGGGCTCGGCGATGATGCCGGTGGCCACCGCGCTCGGCATGCACGACGCCGGTTACGGCGCCACCGGCGTCGGCCTGGCGCTGGCCGCCTGGATGGTGCCGATGGCCGGGCTCATCCTGTTCGGCGGCGTGCTCATGGACCGGTTCACGCCCCGGCGCATGATGGTCGGCGCCGACCTGGCCAGGACGGCGACGCAGGCCGGCACGGCGGCCCTGTTCGTGCTGGGCCGGCCGGAGTTGTGGCAGGTCGTGGCGCTGTCGGCGGTCGCCGGAGCGGCGGCCGCCATGTACACGCCGGGCGTCGCGGGCACCATCTCCCGGGTCGCGGCCGACGTGCAGCGCGCCAACGCCACCCTGCGCATGTCCGAGGCGATCATGCAGTTGCTCGGGCCGGGGCTGGCCGGGGCGCTGGTCGGGCTGGCCGGGGTGGGCGTGGTGTTCGCCGCCGACTCGGCCGGGTTCGCGATCAGCGCGGTGTGCCTGCTGCTCATGCGGGTGCGGGTGGCGGGCTCCGGCGAGGAGCCGGTGCTGGTGCGGCTGCGCGAGGGCTGGCGGGAGTTCCGGTCGCGCACGTGGATGTGGAGCGTCATCCTGATCTGGGTGGTCTTCGGGATCACCCTGTTCGGGCCGCTGATCCCGCTGGGCTCGGTGGTGGTGACCGACGCGTACGGGCAGACCGCGTACGGGCTGGTGATGTCGGCGAGCGGGGCGGGGACGATCGTGGGCGGCCTGGTGGCGCTGCGGATCAGGCCGGCCATGCCGCTGGCGGCGGGCGGGATCGGCATGTTCCTGTTCGCGCTGGAGCCGCTGAGCTTCGCGGCCGGCCTGCCGCTCGGCGTGATCATGGCCTGCCACGTGGTGGGCGGCGCTGGGTGGGCGTTCTGGTCGGTGATGTGGGCGACGAGCGTGCAGACGCTGGTGCCGGCCGAGGCGCTGAACCGGGTCAGCGCGTACGAGATCGGCGGCTCGACCATGTCGCTCCCGATCGGCCAGGCGCTGGCCGGGCCGGTGGCCGCCGTGGTGGGCTCCCGCGAGGTGCTGGGCTTCTCCGCGCTGGTCACGGTCGTCGGCTGCCTGGTGCTGCTGTCCCTGCGGCCGGTGCGGCAGATCACCGTAAGGCCGCGGGAAGAGGATCGTAAGGCCGCTCCCGCATCGTAGAGGCATGACAACGACGCAGACCGCGCAGTACGAGATCGTCCGCACCTTCGACGCCCCCCGCGAGGACGTCTACGCCGCCTGGACCGAGCCCGAGCGTTTCTCCCGCTGGTTCGGCCCGCGCATGCTGGCCACGCCGGTCGGCCGGATCACCCTCGACGCCCGTCCCGGCGGCCGGTGGCGCGCGACGCTCGTCGGCGAGGAGGGGTTCGAGGCGACGCTGGAGGGCTCCTACCGCGAGGTGCAGGCGCCCGCCCGGCTGGTGTTCACCACCGGCGACCCCGACAACCCCGGCGACGGCCCGGCCTCGGTCGTGACGCTCGACCTGCTCGACCGGGACGGCGGCACCGAGATGCGCTTCCACCAGTTCGGCGTCAACACCGACCAGGAGCACGCCGAGCAGGCCAGGGCCGGCTGGGACGAGTTCTTCGACCGCCTGGCCGAGCATGTCGCACGCTGACCCTCGACACGCTGACCCCCGACGACACGCTGAACCTCGGCATGCTCAGCCTCAGAACAGGCCGAGGGCGTCGTCCAGCTTGTACGTGCCGCCCCGCTCGTACGCCGCGGCGAAGGCGCGCTCACCGAGCGCGTCCCGGACCCGTGCCGTGACCCGCTCCTCCTCCGCGCGTTCGGCGGCGTTGGCCGGGGTCTGGATCTGCTCGCGGATCGCGGCGGCCAGCCCCAGCAGCACCGCCGCCCGCTCGGTCGGCCCGGCCGCCGACGCCGCGCCCGCGACGCACGCCGCCGCCGTGCGCGGGTCGCCGACCCTGATCGCCGCGGCCAGCGCCTCCCGGTGCAGCTCCAGGGCGGCGGCCGGGTCGCCGCGCTGCTCGGTGAGGTGGCCCAGCTCGACCAGCAGGTCCGGCAGGTGCAGCGGCGGCTCGACGGCGGGGTCGCGCGGCAGGCCCGCCAGCAGGTGGTGCAGGTGCGACTCGGCCAGGTCGAGCAGCCCGGCGCGGCGCGCGGCGAAGGCCAGGCCCATCTCGGCCATGGTCTCGCCGATCTTGTAGCCCTGGCCGAGCGCCAGCTTCAGCGCCCGTCCGCACAACTCCATGGCCTGGTCGTACGCGCCGCCGTGCAGCGCCGTCCAGCCCAGCCAGGCGGTGCGCCCGGCCACCTCGGGCCACAGGCCGAGCTCCTCGGCCATGCGCAGCCCCTCGGCGAACAGCCGCCGCGCCCGCTCGTGGTCGCCGGCCATCTCGGCCGCGCCTGCCAGCCATTCGGTGGCCTGCAACATGCCCCAGCGGTCGCCCAGCTCGCCGAACAGCCGCGCGCTCTCCCCCGCGTCGCGCTCCAGCGCCTCGGTGTCGCGCATGGTGAACGCGTCGCGCGCCTGCCTGGCCAGCGCGACGGCGACGCCCCACGTGTCGCCGAGAGCACGGCAGGCGGCCAGCGCCCGTCCGGTCAGCTCCTGGCCGGTGACCATGTCGGGCACGCTCATTCCGGCGAACAGCTCGGCCCTGGCCCGCTCGCCCGGGTCGGCGACGCGCTCCAGCAGCGGCTCCCACGCGACCTGCTCGCCCAGCAGGAGCGCGAACCCGGCGTGCCAGGCCGCCGCCCGGTGCCTGGCCGGACCGTCCGGCCCCGCGACGGCCAGCGCCGCGCCCAGCGAGCGCCTGCCCTCGGCCAGCCGGCCGCGCAGGAACCAGTACCAGGCCAGCGCGTTGACCAGGCGCGCGGCGGTGTCGGCGGCCCCCTCGGCGATCGCGGTGTCCAGCGCGGCCCGCATGTTGGCCGACTCGGCGTCCAGGCGCAGCAGGCGGTCCCGCTGCTCGCCGCCGTACAGGCCGGGTTCGGCCGCGACGGCCAGCTCCAGGTAGTGGCGCAGGTGGGCGCGGCGCACGTCGGCCAGCTCGCCGGCGTCGGCCAGACGGCCCACGCAGTACTCCGACACCGACTCCAGCAGCCGGTACCTGACGCCCGTCGTGCTCTCGGCGACCACCACGAGCGAGCGGTCGACCAGCCGGGCCAGCAGGTCGAGCACGTCGAGCCCCGGCTCGGCGCACACCGCCTCGGCCGACTCCAGGGTGCAGCCGTCGGCGTGCACGGCCAGGCGGCGCAGCACCACCCGTTCCTCGTCCGACAGCAGGTCCCAGCTCCAGTCGATCACGGCGGTGAGCGTCTGCTGCCGGGCGGGCGCGCCCCTTCGCCCGGACGCCAGCAGCCTGAACCGGTCGTCCAGCCGGTCCACCACCCCCTGGACGCCCAAGGCCCGCACCCGCGTCGCGGCCAGCTCCAGGGCCAGCGGAATGCCGTCGAGCCGCCGGCAGAGCTGGGCCACCGCCTGCGCGTTTCCCGCCTCCAGCGCGAACCCGCGGGCCGAGGCGGCCGCCCTGGCGACGAACAGCCGGACGGCGTCCGAACGGGCCATCTCCGCCAGGTCCGTGCCCGCCGGCAGGTCGAGCGGCGGGACGCTCCACAACACCTCGCCGTCCACGCCGAGCGGCTCCCGGCTGGTGGCCAGGACGGTCAGGCCCGGCACCGCGGCCAGCAGCGCGTCGACCACATCGGCGACCTGCTCGACCACGTGCTCGCAGTTGTCCAGCACGAGCAGCACGCGCCTCGGCCGCAACGCCGCGGCCAGCCGTTCGCGCACGTCGCCGCCCGACGGGTCCTCCCGGATGTCCAGGGCGGCCATGATCGCCTCGGCGGGCGAGTGGGTGGCCGCGTCGAGCGCGACCAGCCAGGCGCCGTCGGCGAAGCCGTCCAGCAGCCGGTGCGCCGCCTCCAGCGCCAGCCTGGTCTTGCCGACCCCGCCGGTGCCGGTGAGCGTCACCAGCCGCTCGGCGGCGACCAGCGAGCAGACCTCGGCCAGCGCCTCGTCCCTGCCGACGAGCTTGCTGACGGACGCGGGCAGGTTCGTGGTGGGCCGCTCGGCGGGCAGGCTCAGCGCCGGGTCCTGGCCCAGGATCGCCTGGTGCAGCGCGACCAGCTCAGGGCCGGGATCGAGGCCCAGCTCGTCGGCCAGGCGCTCGCGCAGCTCGGCGAAGCTCGCCAGGGCGTCGCTCTGCCGTCCGGCCCGGTAGAGGGCGCGCATGTGCACGGCGCGCAACCGCTCCCGCAGCGGATGCCGGGCCACCAGGTCGCCCAGCTCGCCCACGAGCAGCCCGTGCTCGCCCAGTTCCAGCCGGGCCTCGGCGCGCTGCTCCAGCGCCGTCAGCCGCTGCTCCTCCAGCCGGACGATCGCCGACCTGGTGTACTCCTCGTCGGCGAAGTCGGCGTACGCCGCCCCCCGCCACAGCGCCAGGGCGTCGGCCAGCAGCCCCGCCCTGGTCCGCGGGCTGTCGGCGGCCTCGGCGCGGGTCAGCAGGCCGGCGAAGCGGTCCGCGTCGAGCGCGCCGGGATCGGTGCGCAGCAGATAGCCGGGCGCCCGCGAGACCACCAGGTTCTTGCCGCCCGGCTCGGCGTCCTCCAGAGCCTTGCGCAACTGGGAGACCCGCACCTGGAGCGCGCCCGCCGGGTTGCCCGGCGGCTCCTCGCCCCACAGGTCCTCCACCAGCCGGTCGGCCGAGACCGGATGTCCCTCGTGCACGAGCAGGTCGGCGAGCAGCGCCCGGACCTTGAGCCCGGGGATCGTCACGGGCTCCCCCGCATCGGTCCACACGGCCAGCGGCCCCAGCACCCCAAATCGCATGTCCGTCACCTTATGCGCCGCCGTAAGTCCTCGAGAAGCGCACCGGAAGCGCCCTCCGGCACGGTGAGATCGACGAAAGGGGAAACGACATGAAGACCGGCACCCTCGCTGGACGGCGTGAATGGACGGGGCTCGCGATCCTCGCCTCGGTGGCCCTGCTGCTCTCCGTCGACCTGAGCGTGCTCTACCTGGCGCTGCCGCACCTGAGCGCCGGGCTCGGCGCCTCCGCGCCGCAGCAGCTGTGGATCCTGGACATCTACTCGTTCATGCTGGCCGGGTTCCTGGTGACGATGGGGACGCTGGGCGACCGGATCGGGCGGCGCAGGCTGCTGCTGATCGGCTCGGTGGCCTTCGCCGCGGCCTCGGTGGCCGCCGCGTACTCGGTGAACGCGGAGATGCTCATCGTGTCGCGGGCGCTGCTCGGCGTCTCGGGGGCGACGCTGCTGCCGTCGTCGCTGGCGCTGATCCGCACGATGTTCACCGACGGCCGGCAGATGGGCACCGCGATCGGCCTGTGGTACGGCTGCTTCATGCTCGGCATGGCGGTCGGCCCGCTGGTGGGCGGGCTGCTGCTGGAGCACTTCTGGTGGGGGTCGGCGTTCCTGATGGGCGTGCCGTTCATGGCGGTCGTGCTGGTCGCCGGACGGCTGCTGCTCCCCGAGTACCGCGACCCGAACGCCGGCCGCCTCGACCCGGCCAGCGTGGCGCTGTCCCTGGCGACCATCCTGCCGGTCGTCTACGGGCTGAAGGAGGTCGCGCGCGGCGGCTGGCAGCCCGTCCCCCTGATCGCGATCGCCGCCGGGACGGCCTTCGGCGTGGTGTTCGTCAGGCGGCAGCGCAACCTCGCCAGCCCGCTGCTGGACCTGCGGCTGTTCGGCAACCGGGCGTTCGCGGCGACGCTGGGCATCATGTCGCTCGGCGGGATCGTCATGGCCGGGACCACGCTCATGACCACCCAGTACCTGCAGACCGTGGCGTCGTTGTCGCCGCTGGGCGCCGGGTTGTGGCTGGTGCCGCAGAACCTGGCGATGATCGTGGCCCTGTCGGTCGCGCCGCGGCTCGCCGCCCGGATCGGCACCGCGTACGTGATGGCCGCCGGGCTCGCGCTGGGCGCCGTCGGGCTGTTCCTGCACACGCAGGTCCCCAGCGTGGGCGGGACCGGGCTGGTCGTCACCGGGCTGGTCCTGGCCTCGGCGGGCATCGCGCTGCCGATGGGCGCGGGCAACAGCGTGATCATGACGGCCGCGCCCGCCGAGAAGGCCGGCTCGGCGGCGTCGCTGACCGAGACGAGCGGCGAGTTCGGGGTGGCGGTCGGGGTGGCCGCGCTCGGCAGCCTCGGCACGGCCGTCTACCGCGGGCGGCTCCCCGAGCACCTGCCGGTGGAGGCCGTGCGGGAGAGCATCGGCGCGGCGGTGACCGCCGCCAAGGACCTGCCCGGTCTGCTGGACGTGGCGCGGGCGGCGTTCACGGCGGGGCTGAACACGGTGGGGGCCGTGAGCGCGGTGGTCTTCGCGGGGCTGGCCGTCTTCGCCCTCCTCACCCTCCGCCACCACCGCCCGACGCCCTGACCCCCTCCTGCCCTCTCGCCCTCTCCTTGTCCCCTGACCGCCCTCTCGCCCTCCTTGTCCCCTGACCGCCCTTCAGCCCTCTTTGCCCGCTGACCCCCCTCCAGCCCCTTTGCTCGCTGACCGCCGGCCTGGCCGGCGGTCCTTTGCCGTTCCGGGCATGCCGTTCGTACGCCCGGTCAGCCGGACGGCGGCGCCTTCCTGGCCGAGCCGCGGTAGCCGGCCGCGTCGTAGCGGCGTTCGTTGTCGGCCAGCTTGGCGGTCGCCGCCGCCACCAGATCGACCCCCAGGACGTCGGCCAGCCGGACCAGGTACAGGGTCACGTCGCCGAGCTCGGCGCGGATGCGGGCGAGCGTGTCGGGGTCGGGGCTCGCGGACTCCTCGGCGGTCAGCCACTGGAACTCCGCGACCAGCTCGCCCGCCTCCCCCGCCAGCGCCATCGCCAGGTTCTTCGGCGTGTGGAACCTCTCCCAGTCGCGGGCCCGCACGAACTCCCGCAGCCGTACGGCCAGCCCTTCCAGCTCCTCGCTCACGCCACCCGACCCTACTGGCCCGCCGGCCGATCCATCACGACCGGTGATGACAGTCCGGGCGAACCCCGTCTAATTCCCCGGCGACCCTTCGACCGCGCCGACCCGGACTTCGCGATGGTCGAGATCCGCCGCCTCGGCGGCGCCCTGGCCACCGCTCCGGACGTCCCGAACACGATCGACCACCGCACGGCCGCCTACAGCCTGACCACGATCGCCTTCGCGGGCACGCCCACAGGCCCCCGCCCCGGCCGCCGAGGCGTACACCCATCCACCTGGACCAGACTCACCTCCCTCAAAACCACCCACGGCCCCGAGAACCTGTTCCTCTGACAGGCACCGCCAGGCCGCAAGCGCCCATTTGACGCCCTCACGCGAACGAAACGCACGCCAGACGGCTTCAAATGGGTAGGGTGATCCTGACAAGGGAGACACCGTGCTTCTCAACTTCCGGTTGGCCAACGTCCTGTCGTTTCGTGACGATCAGCGTCTCTCACTGATCGCGACGGAGCTGAACGACGGCACCGCCCGCCCCATCCCGGTCCGGGAGGGAGGGCGGCCGCTGTCCGTGCTCCCGGTCCTGGGGATCTACGGAGCCAACGCCTCGGGAAAGACCAACACGCTCGCCGGCCTGCGGCTGATGCGGCAGGCCGTGCTGCACTCGGTGGCGTGGATCAGCGAGGAGAAGCCGACCCGCCGGATCCCCTTCGCGCTCGACCCGAGCTGCGCGGACGAAGACTCCTTCGTCGAGATCGACCTCGAACTGGCGGGCGTCCGCTACACCTACGGGTTCGAGCTGGACGACGAACGCGTCCACGCCGAATGGCTGCACGCCTACCCCAAGGGCCGGCGCCAGGTCTGGTTCGACCGCGACGGCGACGACATCCGCTTCGCCGGGGAAGGGCTGCGCGGCGAGAAGCAGGACCTGGCGCGGAAGACCCGCCCGGACTCCCTCTTTCTCACGGTGGCCGCCGAGTGGAACAACGAGCAACTGCTGCCCGTGTTCGAGTGGTTCCGCGACAATCTGTGGCTGATCAGCCCCGAACAGGACCTGCCCCAGCGCCAGGAGTTCACCAAGGCCAGAGCCCTTGCGGACGAACGGTTCAGGGCTCAGGTCGGCCGCCTGCTGACCCGGGCCGACCTCGGCATCGTCGGTTTCGACGAGGCCGCCCTGGCACGTGGTGACGTCCGGCTGCTCCACCGCGCCGGCGATCACACGGCCTCTCTGGACTTCGCGCACGAGTCCATGGGCACGCGCGCCTGGTTCGCGATGCTGGGGCCCCTGATGGAGGCGTTCCAGCAGGGCACCACGGTGCTCGTGGACGAACTGGACGCCAGCCTGCACCCCGCACTCGCGGCCGAGGTGATCAGGATGTTCGAGGACCCCGAGGTCAACGCGCGAGGGGCACAGATGGTGTTCACGACGCACGACGCGTCGCTGCTGCGTCCGCTCGCGGGCGGGGAACGGATCCTGGACCGGGACGTGGTCTGGATGGCGGAGAAGGACCCCAGGGGCTCGACGGAGCTGTATCCGCTGTCGAGCCTGCGTCCACCGCCCCGTCCGAACGAGAACCTCGAACGCGGCTGGCTGCTCGGCCGCTTCGGCGGCGTACCACGGGTCGCCCCCGGCGAGCTGGCACGCGAGGCGGGAGAGGCCCTCGCATGAGCCCCGACAAGGTCAGGAAGAAGCGCCAACGCGGCTCCAGCCTGACGGCACAGCCGCCGCCCCGCGCCGCGAATCGCATCTTCTACGCGGTCGCCGAAGGCGCGGTGACCGAGTACGACTACCTCACGATGCTGCAGAACGCGTTCTCCCGGCAGTGCTCGTTCCGCATCGACATGCCGAAGTACCGGCCCGACGACATGAAACCGTGGAAGGTCGCCCAGCGCGCCCTGACCGTGGCCGAGGAAGACGCTCTTCGACCGGACAACGAGCAGTACGCGGAGATCTGGGCACTCTTCGACCGTGACCAGCATGGTGACCTCGACGCCGCCCTGAACGCGCTCAAGGAGCACCGCAAGATCAGAGTCGCCCTGTCCCATCCGTCCTTCGACTTCTGGCTCTACCTGCACTACGGCCTCTACGACCAGCCGCAGGACGGCCGCAACCACCAGATCCACCAGTTGTTGTCACAGCGGCCCGGCTTCGCGGGGTTCGGGCCGAGGGACAAGAGGATCACCAAAGCGCGCGCCGATCACCTCATGCCACGCCTCAAGACCGCGTTCGACAATGCGCGAAGCCTGGAGAGGCGCTGCGCTTCCGGCGAGTGCTCCCATCCGCGAGGCCCCGAGCCACGTTGCGGGCTCATCGATCAGGATCCGTCCAGCGGGATGTGGCGCCTTCTGGAGAGCCTCGGCATCCCGCCGTTCCTCTGAGGCGGCCGGAGAGACGGGCTCGGCGAGCGCGCAATGAGCAGCCGCACAGGTGACCAGAGCCGTCGAGCAGGCGGGCGTGAAAAGGTCTCGCAGGTCAACCCGTGGGGGGCCAAGGCGCCGGAGGCGCGGGGGGGGGTGCGCCGGAGGCGCCAGAAGAAGGGCGCCTGAGCCCGGAGGGCGAAGACCGCTCAGGCCGGCCCCACCGCTCAGGCCGGGTCCCACCGCTCAGGCCGGGCGGTTCTGGCCCACCCCGTCACTCCACCGCGGCCGTGCTCTCGCGGACGATCAGTTCCGTAGCCAGTTCCACCCGTTTCGTCTCCGGCACCTCGCCCTTCCCCATCCCCAGCACCGTACGGGTGGCCAGCGCCGCCATCTCCTGCAACGGCTGGCGCACGGTCGTCAGCGGCGGCCAGGCCGACTTCGACAGCGGCAGGTCGTCGAACCCCACCACGCTCAGATCCTCCGGAACGCGCAACCCCCGCTGCCGGGCGGCCTCGAACACGCCGAACGCCATCAGGTCGCACCCGGCGAAGATGGCCGTGGGCGGTTCGTCCAGTGACAGGAGTTCGTGGCCCTGGTCGTGGCCCGAGTCGACGAGGAAGGTGCCGCGCCGAACGAGTTCGGGGGCGAGCGGCACGCCGGCCGTCTCCAGGGCGGCCCGGTAGCCGTCGACGCGGGCCTGGCTGCACAGCATGTCGGCGGGGCCGCTGATCATGCCGATCCGGCGGTGGCCGAGTTCGAGCAGGTGGCGGGTGGCGGCCAGGCCGCCGTTCCAGTTGGTGGCGCCGACCGAGACGATGCCGGGGGCCGGCTCGCCCTCGGGGTCGACCACCACGAACGGCAACGACCGCGCGCTGAGCTGGGCCTGCACGCCGGTGGACAGGCGCGAGGCGACGATCACCACGCCGTCGGTGCGGCGGGCGGCCAGTCGTTCGAGCCAGTCGCGGCCGGGACCGGCGTGGGTGTGCAGCACCGAGATGACGACGCTGGCGCCGGCCTCGTGGGCCGCGCTCTCCGCGCCGCGCACGATCTCCATGGCCCACGGCGACTCGATCTCGGCGAACACCAGGTCGACCAGGCCGGCGGGGGTGTCGTCCTGGCTGACGCGCCGCTGGTAGCCGTGTTCCTGGAGCAGCCGTTCGACCTTGTGACGGGTCGCCGGCGCCACCTCGGGCCGGCCGTTGATGACCTTGGAGACCGTGGGGATGGAGACTCCGGCCTCTTCTGCGATCAGTGCGATCGTCACGCGCCTCTTAGCTGACACGTTCGGGAGTGTATCCGAAAGTTTCGGACTGGGATCGCTCCCAAAACAGCTATTGACGCCCTCCACAGCACGTACCTATGCTCCGACCAACGAAATTATCGGGGGCTATACGAAACTTTCATACCGCTCGTGCCCGATGAAGGGACCCCTGGATGAAACGCGGTCTGATCCTCATGGCCACCGCCGTGCTCGTCGCCGGATGCGGCAGCGGCGGGAGTGGCGAGAACGGCGGGCAGCCCGGCGCCTCGCAACCCGGCCAGAAGCCCGCCAAGGTGACGCTGGAATGGTGGCACCTGTCCACCGCCGAACCGCTGAAGTCCCTGTGGGCGCAGCGGGCCAAGGACTTCGAGGCCGCGCACCCCGACGTCACCATCAAGGCGACGGTGCTGGAGAACGACGCCTACAAGGCCAAGCTGACCACGATCACCCAGTCGGGCAAGGCTCCCGACGTCTTCGTCACCTGGGGCGGCGGCGTGCTCAAGCAGCAGATCGACGCCGGCCTGGTCAAGGACCTCTCCGCCGACGTCGCGCCCGTGCTGGGCACGTTCACCCCCGCGGCGCTGAGCGCGTACCAGTTCGACGGCAAGACCTACGGGCTGCCGACGGACATCGGGCTGGTCGGCTTCTGGTACAACAAGAAGCTCTTCGCCAAGGCCGGCATCTCGGCCCCGCCCGCCACCTGGGCGGAGTTCCTCGACGACGTCAAGAAGCTGAAGGCGTCCGGCACCACCCCGATCGCGCTGGCCGGCAAGGAGAAGTGGCCGGGCCACTACTACTGGGCCTATCTGGCGATGCGCATCGCCGGCCTGCCCGCGCTCACGCAGGCGGGCGTGGACCACGACTTCACCAAGCCCGACTTCGTGGCCGCCGGGCAGCAGGTCAAGGCACTGGCCGAGCTCCAGCCGTTCCAGAAGGGCTTCCTCGGCGCGGGGTACGGCACCCCCGACGGGCAGGCGGCCACGGTCTCCAACGGCAAGGCCGCCATGGAGCTGATGGGCCAGTGGGCGCCCGCCGTGCAGAAGGACTCCGGCAAGGGCCTCGGCGACGACCTGGGCTTCTTCCCCTTCCCCGCGGTCGAGGGCGGCAAGGGCTCGATCGGCGACGCCTTCGGCGGCGGCAACGGCCTGTCGGTGGGCGCGGACGCGCCCCCGCAGGCCGTGGAGTTCGTGAAGTTCATGACGCAGATGGACCAGCACACCAAGGCCGTGGCGGCGGGCGGCGTGCTGCCGGTGCTCAAGGGCGAGGAGAGCGCGGTCAAGGACGCCAACCTCAAGCAGGTCGCGACCCTGCTGGCCGGGGCCTCCGGCTACCAGCTCTACCTGGACCAGGCCTACCCGCCGGCCGTCGGCCAGCAGGTCAACGACAGCGTGGCCGAGCTGATCGCCGGGACCAAGACGCCGGAGCAGATCGGCCAGGACATCAGCGAAGTGGCCAAGAGCGAATGACGACGCTGACCCGAGGGCGGGCGGCGGTCGCGCCGCCGGCCGCCGCCCCGCCGGGGCGGCGGCGCGGGCGCGCGGTGACGATCGCGCTGTTCCTGCTGCCCGCGCTGGTGCTCTTCCTGCTGCTGGTGGTGACGCCGATCCTGGTGGCGGTCTACGCCAGCGCGTTCAAGTGGAACGGGTTCGGCGGGCTGCCCACCCAGTTCGTCGGGCTGGACAACTTCACCAGGCTGCTGTCGTCCGGGATCTTCGCCACCGACCTGTGGCACCTGGTGGTCCTGGTGCTGTTGTCGGTGCTGGTCCAGCTCCCGTTCTCGCTGGCCGTGGCGATGCTGCTGAACCAGCGCATCCGGGGGCGGGCGGTCTACCGGCTGGTGTTCTTCGCCCCGTACGTGCTGTCCGAGGTGATCACCGGCGTGCTGTTCTCGCTGATCCTCGCGCCGGACGGCGGCATGGCCAACCAGCTGCTGTCGGTGTTCGGCCTGGAGTCGGAGTTCCTGGCCGATCCGGACACCGTGATGCCCGCGATCTTCCTGGTCATGACGTGGAAGTACTTCGGCTTCCACATGATGATCTACCTGGCCGGCCGGCAGGGCATCCCGGACGAGCTGATCGAGGCCGCGCAGATCGACGGCGCGACGTCCTGGGAGACGTTCCGGCACATCACGCTGCCGCTGCTCGGGCCGACGATCAGGATCAGCGTGTTCCTGTCGGTCATCTACACCATCCAGCTGTTCGACCTGGTCTGGATCCTCACCGGCGGCGGCCCGTCGCACTCCTCGGAGACGATGGCCGTCACCATGATGGAGTTCGGCTTCAAGCGCTCCCAGGTGGGTTACGCCAACGCGATCAGCGTCGTGATGTTCGCGCTCAGCCTCGTCTTCGCCCTCGTCTACCAACGTGTGGTGCTGCGCCGGGACCTGGAGGGAGCGACGACGTCCATGGGAGGCCGCCGATGAACCACGGAAGGCCGCCCGCGCGGCGGCGCCGGCCGACCCTGCCCCTGCACGCGATCGCCTGGCTCGTCGGCGCGTTCATCCTGGTGCCGATCGTGTACGCGCTGCTCGGCGGGTTCAAGAGCAACAGCCAGCTCTCGGGCAACCCCTTCGGCCTGCCCGACCCCTGGATCACCGCCAACTACACCGACGTGCTCGGCTCGGGGTCGTTCTGGCGGCAGGTGTGGAACAGCACGTTCATCGCGGTCGCCACGACCGTGGTGATGGTCGGGCTGGCGGCACTGGCCGCGTTCGTCTTCGCCAGGTTCGCCTTCCGGGGCAGGGAGGCGCTGTTCACGCTGTTCACCGCGGGGCTGATGTTCCCGTTCGCGGTGGCCATCCTGCCGATCTTCGTGCTGCTGCGCACGTTCGGGCTGCTGGACGACCCGCTCGGCGTCATCCTGACGCAGGCCGCCTTCGGGCTGCCGCTGACGATCATCATCCTGCGGGGCTTCTTCCGGAGCATCCCGGGCGAGATCGAGGAGGCCGCGATCATCGACGGCTGCTCGCCGTTCGGGTTCTTCTGGCGGATCCTGCTGCCGATGGCCCGCCCGGCCATGGCGACGGTCTCCGTGCTGGCCGTCGTGGGGAGCTGGAACAACTTCATGCTGCCCCTGGTGGTCTTCAGCGACGAGTCGAGCTGGACGCTGCCGCTCGGCATCCAGCAGTTCCAGGGCCAGTACGCCACCGACACCGCCCGCGTCCTCGCCTACCTGATCCTGGCCATGGTGCCGGCGCTCGGGTTCTACGCCATCGCTGAACGTCACCTGGTCGGTGGGCTCACCGCGGGTGCGACGAAAGGGTGAACATGCTCCACGTCTCAGGAAGCCGGCTCCTCACCCCCGAAGGCACGCCCGTCCGGCTCAGGGGGGTGGGCCTCGGGGGCTGGATGAACATGGAGAACTTCATCACCGGCTATCCCGCCAATGAGAGCTCGATGCGCGCGGCCGTGACCGGCGTGCTGGGCGAGGAGCGGGCCGAGCTCTTCTTCGACCGGCTGCTCACCTCGTTCTTCACCGAGAGCGACGCCGGGCTGCTGGCCGGGCTGGGCATGAACTGCGTGCGCATCCCGGTCAACTACCACCACTGGGAGTCCGACGACCGGCCCATGGAGATCGACCCGAGGGGCTTCCGGCACCTCGACCGGGTGATCGGCCTGCTGGGCGAGCGCGGCCTCTACAGCGTGATCGACCTGCACGCCCTGCCCGGCTCCCAGAACCAGCACTGGCACAGCGACAACCCCACGCACGTGGCGGCGTTCTGGCAGCACCGGCACTTCCAGGACCGGGCCGTGCACCTGTGGGAGGCGCTGGCCGACCACTACCGGGGGCATCCGTGGGTGGCCGGGTACAACGTGGTGAACGAGCCGGGCGACGTCTCGGGCAAGGTGGTCGGCCCGTTCTACGACCGGCTGGTCAAGGCCGTACGGGCCGCCGACCCCGACCACGTCCTGTTCCTGGACGGCAACACCTACGCCACCGACTTCTCGATGTTCCGGGAGATGTACGAGAACACGGTGTTCGTCATGCACGACTACGCCCTGGCCGGGTTCGCCCACGGCGGCCCGTACCCGGGGCTCACCAGGGGCGAGTGGTGCGACCGCGGCCAGCTGGAGGAGACCTTCGCCCGGCGGTCCCGGTTCCAGCGCGAGACCGGCACGCCGTTGTGGGTGGGCGAGTTCGGCCCGGTCTACACCGGCGACCCGGACCGGGACGCGCAGCGCTACCAGGTCCTGCGCGACCAGCTCGACATCTACGACGCCCACGAGGCGGGCTGGTCGCTCTGGACGTACAAAGACGTGGGCCTGCAGGGGCTGGTGCACGCGTCGGGGGCGTACCTGGACAGGTTCGGCGCGTTCATCGCCAAGAAGCGGCGGCTCGGCGCGGACCGGTGGGGCTCGACCATGGAGGAGTGCGCCGACGTGCTCGCCCCGCTGCACCGGCTGGTCGAGACCGAGTTCCCGGACTGGGCGCCCTACCCGTGGGGCGCCCGCTACCAGACCGACGACCTGATCAGGCACATCCTCCTCGCCCAGGCCCTGCTGCCCGAGTACGCCGGGCTGTTCGGGGGGCTCGGCGACGACGAGCTGCTGGCCCTGGCCGACTCGTTCACGCTGGAGCAGTGCGTACGGCGCGAGCCGCTGCTCGACCTGCTGGCCGGCAATCTCACTGGGTGACAAACCGCTCATACAGTCGGGTGCGTCACACCACCGGGCAAACTATCGCCATCACTGCTTGCGCTAGGTATGCTTCGGCTGCCCTAATTTAGGTAAGCCTTTCCTCAGCCAGCAGGAGTGACGGTGTTCGCCAGCTACCTCATCGGACTGCGCGAGGGACTGGAGGCGACACTCGTCGTCTCCGTCCTCATCGCCTTCCTCGTCAAGAGCGACAGGAAGGACAAGCTTCCCCAGGTCTGGACAGGCGTCGCCGCGGCGGTCGCGCTGTCCGTCGGCTTCGGCGCGCTGCTGACCTTCACCGCCGCCAACCTCGGGCACATGGGGCAGGAGCTGTTCGACGCGATCACCTCGCTGCTCGCCGTCGCGTTCGTCACCTGGATGATCTTCTGGATGCGGCGCACCGCCCGCGCGCTCTCCGGGGAGCTGCGGGGCAAGCTCTCCGACGCGCTGCAGATGGGCTCGCTCGCGGTGGTCGTGATGGCCTTCCTGGCCGTGGCCCGCGAGGGGCTGGAGACGGCGCTGCTGTTCTTCGCCGCCGTCCAGGGCGCGACCGCCACCATGGATCCCCTGCTCGGCATCGCGCTCGGCCTGCTCACGTCGGTGGTCATCGGCTGGGGGCTGTACAAGAGCGCGCTGAAGATCAACCTCACCAAGTTCTTCACCTGGACGGGCCTGCTGCTCATCCTGGTCGCCGCCGGCATCTTCAAGTACGGCGTGCACGACCTCCAGGAAGCCAACATCCTGCCCGGCCTGAGCTCCTACGCCTTCGACATCAGCGCCGTCCTGCCCGCCGATTCCTGGTACGGGGCGCTGCTTTCCGGCATGCTCAACATCACGCCGCAGCCGAGCATCGCCGAGGCCGTGGCCTGGATCGTCTACCTCGCGCCCACTCTTTTCCTCTTCCTGCTGCCACAGCGAGTGAAGACCACTCCCGCCTCCACCGCACCCGCGGCCTGAACAGGAGCATCATGCGTACCGCCATCAGCCTGTCCTTCGGCGCGCTCGCCCTCGCGGGCCTGACCGCGTGCGGCTCGGGCACCACCGCCACGCAGGCCGCCAAGGGTCCGGCCGGCGCGCCCGGCAAGATCACCGTGGCCGCGTCCGACACCGAGTGCAAGGTCGCGGCCACCGAGGTCGCGGCGGGCACGAGCACGTTCACGATCACCAACGGCGGCTCCAAGGTGACCGAGTTCTACGTGTACGCCCCCGGTGACCGGGTGATGGCCGAGGTCGAGAACATCGTGCCCGGCCTGACCAGGGAGCTGGTGGCCGAGCTGCCGGCCGGCGCGTACGAGGCCGTCTGCAAGCCCGGCATGGTGGGCAAGGGCATCCGCAACGCGCTGAAGGTGACCGGCGAGCACAAGGCGCTCACCTCCGACGCCCAGCTCGCCGACGCCGTCGCCAGCTACAAGCGCTACATCAAGTCGCAGAGCGACACGCTGCTGGTCAAGACGCAGGAGTTCGTGGACGCCGTCAAGGCCGGCGAGATCGGCAAGGCCAAGGAGCTGTACCCGGTCTCACGGACGTACTGGGAGCGCATCGAGCCGGTCGCGGAGATCTTCGGCGACCTCGACCCGGCCATCGACGCCCGCGAGGCCGACCTGGCCGACGGCGAGGAGTGGACCGGGTTCCACCGGATCGAGAAGGATCTGTGGATCAAGAAGGACATCAGCAAGGACGGCCCGGTCGCCGACAAGCTGATCGCCGACGTCAAGACCATCGTCCAGAAGTCCAACGCCGCCGAGCTGACCCCGCTCAACCTGGCCAACGGCGCCAAGGGACTGCTCGACGAGGTGGCCTCCGGGAAGATCACCGGCGAGGAGGACATCTGGTCGCACACCGACCTGTGGGACTTCGACGCCAACCTCCAGGGCTCCAAGGCCGCCGTGCAGTCGCTGCGCCCGGTGCTGGAGCAGCGCTCCCCCGACCTGGTCAAGACGCTGGACGAGAAGTTCGCCGCCGCGGAGGCCGCCCTGGGCGCCCACCAGAAGGGCGACGGCTGGAAGCTGCACGACGAGCTGTCCAAGGCCGAGCTGAAGGCGCTGTCCGACGCGATCAACGCGCTGGCCGAGCCGATCAGTAAGATCGCACCGGTCATCGCCAAGTAACGGGAGGTGGGGGCGATGTCGCAGGCCGGCGGGCGGATGAGCCGCCGCAAGCTGTTCGGGCTGGGCGCCGCGGGAGCGGCCGTGCTGGGGGCGGGGGCGGTGACGACCAGGTCGCTGCTGGAGGATCCGCCGGTCGCGCACGCCGCCTCGACGTCCGATCCGTTCCCGTTCTACGGGCAGCACCAGGCGGGCATCGTCACGCCCGCCCAGGACCGGCTGCACTTCGTCGCCTTCGACGTCATCACCGACAAGAAGGCCGAGCTGGTCGACCTGCTCCAGGAGTGGACGGCCGCGGCGGCCCGGCTGACGCAGGGCAAGGAGGCCGGGACGTTCGGCGCGGTGGGCGGGGCGGCCGAGGCGGCGCCCGACGACACCGGCGAGGCCCTGGGGCTGCCCGCCTCGGGGCTGACGCTGACGATCGGGTTCGGCCCGTCGCTGTTCGACGACCGGTTCGGGCTGGCGGGCAGACGGCCTGCCGCGCTGGCCGACCTGCCGAAGTTCCCCGGCGAACAGCTCATCCCGGAGATCTCGGGCGGGGACATCTGCGTCCAGGCGTGCGCGCACGACCCCCAGGTGGCCGTGCACGCCATCCGCAACCTGGCCAGGATCGGCTTCGGCAAGGTCTCGGTGCGCTGGTCGCAGCTCGGTTTCGGCCGTACGTCGTCCACGTCGCGGGCCCAGGCCACGCCGCGCAACCTCCTGGGCTTCAAGGACGGCACCAACAACATGAAGCTGGAGGACGCCGACCTGCTGCGCGACCACCTGTGGGCCGGCGGCTCGGACGGCGCCGCCTGGATGGCGGGCGGCACGTACATGGTCACCAGGAAGATCCGCATGACGATCGAGACCTGGGACCGCGCCTCGCTCGCCGAGCAGGAGCAGATCTTCGGCCGGGACAAGGGCGAGGGCGCGCCGCTGGGCAGGAAGGCCGAGTTCGACCCCGTCGACTTCGCCGCCAAGGGCCCCGACGGGCAGCCGCTGATCAAGGACGACTCGCACGTCAAGCTGGCGCACCCCAGCAACAACGGCAACGCCCACCTGCTGCGCCGCGGCTACAACTTCGTCGACGGCTCCGACGGCCTCGGCCGCCTGGACGCCGGGCTGTTCTTCATCGCCTACCAGCGCGACCCGCGCAAGCAGTTCGTGCCGGTGCAGATGAACCTGGCCCGGCACGACGCGCTCAACGAGTACATCAAGCACGTCTCCAGCGGCCTGTTCGCCTGCCCGCCCGGCGTCCAGGACGCGGGCGACTACTGGGGCCGCACCCTGTTCGCCTGACCCTCCTCAGCGTGCTCGCCGTCAGCGGTGGCGAGCGCGTGAGGCCTGGGCGTGGGCGCGGTTGGCGCAGCGGGTCGAGCAGAACTGCCGCTTGCCCGGCCGGCTGCGGTCGACGAAGGCGTCGGTGCACGGCGTGGCGGCGCACTGGCGCAGCCGTTCCCAGTCGCCGGCCGCGGCCAGTTCCAGCAGCTCGGTGACGGCCCGTACGGCGAGCCGGCCCGCCGCCGTCGCCCCGTCCGGCGCGACCAGCCGCAGCCGGGGCACGCCGCCCGCGGGCTGCACCGCCGCCCGCGCCGGCAGCCCGGCCACCCACTCCGCCAGCGCCCCCGCCCGGCCGTCGGGCTCGGCGGCCAGCACCGCGCGCAGCCGCTCGCGCACCTGCCTGACCTCCCGCAGGTCCGCCTCCTCGAGACCGTGGTCGTTCTCGCCCAGTTCGCGGCAGAAGCGGCGCAGCTCCGGCACGTCGGGCAGCCGCTCGGGATCGTCCAGGTACTCGTCCCACGTGTTGGCCAGATCGACGGCCACGAGACCCGTCTCGATGAACTGGCGCATCCCTCACCCTCCTGCTACCGTCACGACTATGAGCACTCTAACCCCTGACAGAAAATTGACCGTCCTCGACGCGCCGTCCAACCTCGGCCTGCGTCCACTCGCCGAGGATGTCATCCCCGGCTGCTACAAGGCTCCCTGGGCGTTGCGGGACAACGGGCTCGTCGCGCGGATCGGCGCGGCCGACGCCGGCGCGCTGGTCCCGCCCCGCTACGTGGCCACCTGGAAGCCCGGCGACGGCGTGCGCAACGGCGCGGCCATCGCCGCCTACACCCGGCGGCTGGCCGACCGCGTGGCCGGGATCAGGGCGGACGGCGGCTTCCCCGTCCTGCTCGGCGGCGACTGCTCGATCCTGCTCGGCTCCGCGCTCGCCCTGCGCAGGACGGGCCGCTACGGGGTGGCCTACCTCGACGCCCACACCGACTTCCGCCACCTCGGCAACTCGCCCCACGTCGGCGCGGCGGCCGGCGAGGACCTGGCCCTGGTGACCGGCCGCGGCGACGACTACCTGACCGACATCGACGGCCTGCGCCCGTACGTCCGGGACGAGGACGTCATCGTGCTCGGCGTCCGGGACGACGACGACGCCAAGGAGCTCGCCGCCGAGGGCATCGCCTACGTCGCCGGGAACGACATCCCCCTGGAGGCCGCCGAGCGCGTGCTCGTGCGCGACGACCTCGACGGGTTCTGGATCCACGTGGACGCCGACGTGCTCGACCCGTCCGTGCTGTCGGCCGTCGACTCCCCCGCCCCCGGCGGCCTGACCGGCGACCAGCTCGCCGGCCTGCTCCGCGGGCTGCTCGCGCTGCCCGGGGCGGCCGGGATCCAGTTCACCATCTTCGACCCCGACCTCGACGAGGACGGCGGCCAGGCGGCCACCCTGACCGACATCCTCGTCTCAGCCCTGACCTGACCCGTGGCCGTCCGGGGCGGAGCCGTCCGCCCGCACGATGCGGAAGACGGGATCACCGCGCCCTCCTCCACAGCAGCACGACCGCCGCGAGCCCCGGGACCAGCGGAAGCACCTGCAACCAGCCGAGCAGCGGCGCCAGGCCGACCTCGCCGTTGCTGTCCCGGACGGTCAGGCCCGCGAGCGCGAGACACGACGCCACCACGAACAGCCCGGCCCCCAGCCACCGGGCCCACCCCCTGCCCGCGCCGGCCGCCCGGACGGTGACGAGCCAGCCAGCCAGCCCGAGCGCCCCCACGACCGACAGGATCACCGTGTACGTGGTGACCCCCTCGTCGATCTTCCCCGGTCCCAGCTCCGGATAGCCCGCCCTGAGGTACTCGGCCAGCCCGGAGCGGTAGGCGAAGGCGAAGAGGGTGACGAGCACCGTGAGCGCGGCGCCGCCGTACAGCAGGGCCGAGGCCCCGCGCGGCTTTCCTGTCATGACATGGGTCCCTTCCGGACGACATTCTTACAAAGTATGTTTTGACTATACTTACCATGTAAGAATCGAGAAAGGGCACCATGTCCCCGAAGCGCACCCGCGGCCAGAACGCCGGCCTGACCCGGCAGGCCATCCTGCGGGCCGCTCTGGCGCTGGCCGACCGCGAAGGGCTGAAGGCGCTGTCCATGCGCCGCATCGGCCAGGAGCTCGGGGTCGAGGCCATGTCCCTCTACCAGCACGTCGGCAGCAAGGACGCGCTGCTCGACGGCCTGGTCGAACAGGTCGTCACGCAGGCCGCGCCGCTGCTGACCGAGGCCCCTTCATGGCAGCAGGGCCTGCGCGAGTACGCCCACGCGCTGCTGCGGGCGCTGCTCGCGCACCCGAACGTGCTCCCCCTGGTGGTCAGCCGCCCCGCGATCACGCCCGGGAACCTGCGCCTGATGGAGGAGGGGCTGCGCGTGCTGCGCGCGGCGGGGCTGCCGCCGGACCGCGCGCTGGACATGCTCTACGCCGTGACGGGTTTCGTCGTCGGCCACGTCGCCGTCCTGGCCGCCGGTGAGGTCGCCGGTGAGGTCGCCGGTGAGGTCGCCGGTGGGGCCGAACGGGCCGCGCCCGCGATGCGCGACATCCCCGAGCCGGACCTGGCGGAGACCCCGCTGCTGGCCGAGGCCACACGGGCGCGGCGTGCCCAGCCGTCCTCGGGGACTGACCGCCGCTTCGTCTTCGCGCTCGAAGCCATGCTGCGCGGCTTCGGCAGCGAACCCGGCGCAAGCGGCGAACCCTGACGGAAACGGCGAACCCTGACGGGGACGGCGGGCGCTAGCGGAAGACGTACCCACTCGTGCTGGTGCGGCCGGCGGCGTTCGTGGCGGTGACCGAGGTCCACGGGCCGGACGGGACGTAGGGGGCCCACGCCGACTCGGGACGGCCCGGCCCGTGCCACCGCTGGGCCACGCCGACCTCATGGCCGCCGGGCGAGGTGAAGCGCAGCGTGCCGCCGCGCAGGTTGTAGCCCTCGACGGTGACCCCGGGCCGTCCGTCCCGCTCCTCGCGGTAGGCGTTCACGATGATCGGCTCCCGGCCGCCGTTCGCGATGTCGTCGGCCAGCGAGGGGGTGGACGGGCTCGCCTGGCAGGTGAAGAAGGGCTCCCAGCCGTAAGAGATGATCTTCGTGGCGTGCCCGCCCGTCGCCATGATCTGCTGGTCGAGCCGGGTCTTGCTGGTACGTCCCCGCAACGGCAGCGGCTCGACCCGCCCGCACTCGCCGTCCGCGGGGGCGGGCTCGAAGCCCTCGACGTTCACCCACAGCTCGACCCCGGCGGGCACGCTCCTGGCCGCCGCCTCGATGTAGTCCCTGGTGGGCCCGTAGTAGCCGTCGGCGTTGCGCACCCGGCCGACCACCGGGACGAGCCGCGGGGCGACCATGGACCCGCCCTCCTCGATCCCGTGCACGGGGACCTTGCCCGTGCCCCGCCCGTCCTGCACGGCGACGGCCATGGGCGCGCCGGCGCGGGTGGCGGCGATGCCGGCCAGCCCGCCGGGCACCTGGCCGGGCGGGAAACCGCGGCCCCTGCGGGCGTCGATGTAGGGGCTGACCAGGATCTTCCTGCCGGGCAGCGCGGCGGCGACCGCCGCGTGCTGGGCCGCGTACAGGGTCAGGACGGGGTCGCGCGGCCCCCGTTCGCGCATGGCCAGCTCGAACGACTGGTAGACCCCGCCGAAGGCGGCCGACCCGCCGAACCGCTCCCGGTAGCCGGCCAGCACCCGCGCGGTGAAGGCGTTCAGCGCGGCGAGGTGCGCGAGGTCGGGCTCCCACGGCTTGCCCCGCCGCTGCGGCGCGGCGGGCAGCCCGGGGAACACCCTCATCCCGTACGCCGCCGCCTCCTCGACCAGGTTGCCCAGCCCGTCGCCGTCGGTGGAGACCAGCACCAGGTCCTGGACGCGCGCGGCGCACGACGCGGCCAGCGACACGCGGTAGAAGACCCGCCCGCCGCTCTCGATCCGCCGGTCGAGGCCCGGGCAGCGCAGCACGGAACGCCCGAACTCCTCGCTGGTCACGTACGTGTAGACGTGCCGGACGCGGGTGCCGGGCACCCGCGCGCAGGGCCGTCCGTCCACCCGGCAGGCGGCGAACTCGGGCTCCATCGGCCCGACGTCGAAGCGCGGCCCGAACGTGACGAGCGTGTCGCCGCCGAGCGAGTGGATCGCCTCGACCGTCCGCCGCGTGACGCACACGTCGGCCCGCGGCATGACCCAGTAGCCGGTGATCGCGTACGGCGAGGTCACCCGCGTGTCCCTGGGCGGGCACCCGTCGTCGCCGGCGCCCGGCCCGGCCGGGACCACGACGAGGACGGCGAGGACCGCCATCACGACCAGCCACCGTAACCGGCGCACCCATGCTCCCCTCGACGTACCGACCAGAGTAGGCATCTACCCGATCCGCGGCCGGTAGTGCCCCGGTGCCGGCCGGCCGCGGGGCGGCACGGACAATGGAGTCATGGTGAGCATCGACCTCAGCGGGAAGACGGCGCTGGTCACGGGCTCGACCCAGGGCATCGGGGCGGCCATCGCGACCGGTCTGGCACGGGCGGGCGCGCGCGTCGGCGTCAACGGCCGCAGCGAACGCTCGGTGGCCGCGGCCATCGAGCGCATGGACCATCGCGGCCTGGTCGCCGCGCCCGGCGACGTCGCCACCGACGAAGGGCTCCAGCGGGTCCTCGACTCGCTGCCACAGGCGGACATCCTCGTCAACAACCTGGGCATCTTCGAGGCCAGGCCGGCGCTGGAGATCGACGACGCGGAGTGGCGGCGCTTCTTCGAGGTCAACGTCCTGACGGCGGTGCGCCTCACGCGCGCCTACCTGCCCGGCATGATCGAGCGCGGCTGGGGCCGGATCCAGTACATCGCCAGCGACTCGGCCATCGTCACGCCCACCGAGATGATCCACTACGGCATGAGCAAGACGGCGCTGCTGGCCGTCTCGCGCGGGTTCGCCAAGGAGGCCGCCGGCAGCGGGGTGACGGTCAACTCGGTGATCGCCGGGCCCACGCACACCGGCGGCGTGGAGGAGTTCGTCTACCAGCTCGTGGACCGGGAGCTGCCGTGGGAGGAGGCGCAGCGGGCGTTCATGCGCGAGCACCGTCCGCAGTCGCTGCTCCAGCGGCTGATCGAGCCGGAGGAGATCGCCAACATGGTCGTCTACCTCAGCTCGCCGCTCGCCTCGGCCACCACCGGCGGCGCCCTGCGCGTGGACGGCGGCTACGTGGACGCCATCCTGCCCTGACCGCCCGCCCGCGCTCAGTACGACTGGAGCTCGATCAGGTTGCCCTCCGGGTCGCGCAGGTGGGCGGTGCGCAGGCCGGGCCCCCAGGCGGGCCGGTCCTGCGGCGGCGCGGCGAGGGTGGCGCCCAGCCCGACCAGCCGGTCGGCCTCGCCGTCGACGTCGTCGACCCGCATCACCAGCATCACCGTGTCCTGGGCGCCCGCCGCCGGCAGCCCGGACGTGCCGACGACCTCGGCGACGTGGTCGCGGCCGAAGAGCACGAGCCCGGCCTGGCCGTCGAGGTCCCAGTTGGCATACGCAGCCTCCGTCAGCACCTTCACCGGCTCCAGCCCGAGGGCGGCCCGGTAGAAGGCGACGCTCGCCGGGAAGTCGCGCACCAGCAGCCGAGGGTAGAGGGCGTCCATCCTGATCCTCCGAAATTAGTGGGTAGTAACCAACTGTTGGGAACAACCTACACTTCTCGATGAGATGGAACTGCCGCCCACCCTGCTCGGGACGACCACCTTCGTGCTGCACAAGGTCGGCGTCGCTAACCGGCGTGCCCTGGCCGCGCGGCTCACCGCCGAAACGGGGCTGAGCCTGTGGGAGTTCGCGGCGCTGGCGACGCTCGACGACTTCGGCCCGGCCGCCCAGCGGGAGGTCGGCGACCGGCTGGGCCTCGACCCGAGCGACATGGTCCGCCTGATGGACGCCCTCATGGCCGAAGGACTGGCCGCCCGGGAACGCGACCCCGCCGACCGCCGCCGCTACCGGATCTCGCTGACCGCCGCCGGCCGGGACGCCCTGGAACGGGCCCGCGCGGTGGTGGCGGACGTCGAACGCGAGACCCTCGCCCCGCTGACGGACGCCGAGCGCCGCGACCTCCACAGCCTGGTGACGAAACTCTTCTCGCCCTGACAAATTGCATAACTGGCGTCAACTGACGAACAACTGTCACAACAACTGCCCTCTTTGCACAAAGAATCAGATCATGTTAGATGGAGGGCAAGCTCCGGGAGAGAGGACCGGGCATTGTGACGCTGATCCTCGATGGCGTCCGCGTACGGCAGCGCGGGGAGACCTGGCTCGACGACATCCACCTGGAACTACCTCACGGACTGACCACCCTCGTCGGCCCGCTGAACTCGGGAAAGACCACGCTCATGCGGGTCGCCGCCGGTTTGCGGCCACCCGATTCCGGGCGGGTGCTGGTCAACGGAAATGACGTCACCTCGATTTCCGTGCGAAAGCGCTCGGTCGCCTTCGTCTATCAGCAATTCATCAATTACCCGTCCCTCACCGTTTACGAGAACATCGCCTCGCCGTTGCGGCTGGACCGGTCGTACCGCAAGGACGGCATCGACCGGCGGGTGCGGGAGGTGGCCGCGGTCATGGGCCTCGGCGGCCTGCTGGGCCGCAGGCCCGCGGAGTTGTCGGGCGGCCAGCAGCAGCGCACGGCGATCGCCCGCGCGCTGGCCAGGCCCGTGGACGTGCTGCTGCTCGACGAGCCGCTGGCCAACCTCGACTTCAAGCTCCGGGAGCAGTTGCGCGAGGACCTCAAACGCATGTTCACCGGCTCGCCGGGCGTCGTCCTCTACTCCACCGCCGACCCCAACGAGGCCCTGGCCTTCGCCGCGCCCGCCGTGGTGCTCGGCGAGGGCCGGGTGCGGCACGTCGGCGACCCGGCCGCCATGTACGCCGAGCCGCCCACGCTCGCCGTCGCGGCCACGCTCAGCGACCCGCCGCTGAACCTGCTGCCCGGCACGGTCAGGGACGGCCGGATCGAGGTCATGGGCGCCTCCTTCCCCGCGCCGGACGCCGCCGCCGCCGGTCAGGAGGTCGTGCTGGGCATCCGCCCCCACCAGGTGACGATCACCAGGACCGGCCCCGGCCTGCTGGAGCTGCCCGCCGAGATCAGGCTGGCCGAGGTGACCGGCGGCGCGACGTTCCTGCACCTGCTGCTGGCGGGACGCCGGCACCTGGTCGCCCATCTGCCGGGCACCCGCCCGTTCACGCCGGGCCAGGCGGCCACCGCGTACGTGGACCCGCGGCACGTCTTCGTGTTCGACGAGGCCGGGGGCCGATTACCGGTCGCCCCGGCGGCGGGGGCGGGACGGCATGGCTGACATCCGCCTGGAGGGCGTGGGCCACAGCTACGACGGCGGCCGCACGTGGGCGCTCAGGCCGACGACCTGGACCTGGCGCGGCGGCCGGGCCTACGCCCTGCTCGGCCCGAGCGGCTGCGGCAAGACGACGCTGCTGAACATCGTCTCGGGGCTGCTCACGCCCACGGCGGGCCGGATCTGGTTCGGCGACCGCGAGGTCACCGGGGTCCCCACGGCCGGCCGCAACATCGCGCAGGTCTTCCAGTTCCCCGTCCTGTACGAGGAGATGTCGGTCTACGACAACCTGGCCTTCCCGCTGCGCAACAGGAAGGTCCCGGCCGAGGAGATCCAGCGGCGGGTGCTGCGGGTCTCGGCCATGCTCGGCCTGGACGACGTGCTGCGCCGCCGGGCGCGCCGGCTCGACCCGGGCCGCAAGCAGATCGTCAGCCTGGGCCGTGGCCTGGTGCGCGAGCAGGTGGCGGCCGTGCTGCTCGACGAGCCGCTGACCGTGGTGGACCCGGCGCTGAAGTGGACGTTGCGCAGCAAGCTCAAGGAGATCCACCGCGACACCGGCCACACCCTGGTCTACGTCACCCACGACCAGACCGAGGCGCTGACCTTCGCCGACGAGGTGGTCGTGCTCAACGACGGCGAGATCGTGCAGGCCGGGGAGCCGGCCGAGCTGTTCCTGTCGCCCGCGCACGAGTTCGTCGGCCACTTCATCGGCTCGCCCGGCATGAACGTGCTGCCCGCCGAGATCGACGGCGGCGTGGTCAGGATCGGGGACTCGGAGGTCGGCGCCGTGGCCGGCGCGCTGCCGCCGGGGCCGGTGCGGATCGGCGTGCGGCCCGAGTTCGTCCGGGTCGGCGGGCCGCCCGACGGGCCGGGCGTGGCGGCCAGGGTGACCGGGATCGACCGCATGGGCTCGCACGACCTGGTGCGCGCCGAGGTCGGCGGCCATCCGGTGATCGCCAGGACCGAGGCGGGCTCGTCCTGGACGCCGGGCACGGTCGAGTTCCTGCATTTCCCCGCGGACCGGACGTTCCTGTTCCGCGACGAGGTCAGGTGCGGCTCGCTCGCACCCCTGGACGGAAGGGGGCAGGCGTGAGCGACCGGACCGCCGTCGCGGGCAGCCAGGCGGATGGCGAGGTCGTACCGGCCGCCGCCGATGCCGCCGCCGCAGAGGCCGCAGCGGCCGCCGGGCCGCGCGCCGATCCCCGCCCGCGCGACAACCGGGCCTGGCTGCTGGTGCTGCCGGTCGTGGTGTCGGTGGCCTTCACCGCGGTGATCCCGCTGATGACCGTCGTGAACTTCTCCGTCCAGGACGTCTTCAGCCCGGTGGACCGGGTGTTCGTCGGCCTGGACTGGTTCCGGCAGATCGCCCGCGACCCCGAGGTGCGCGCCGCGCTCGTGCGCACGCTGCTGTTCTCGGCGCAGGTGCTGCTGGTGGAGGTCCCGCTCGGGGTGGCCATCGCGGTCTGCATGCCGCGCCGCGGGTTCTGGGTGTCGGTGGCGCTGGTGCTGGTGGCGCTGCCGCTGCTCATCCCGTGGAACGTCGTGGGCACGATCTGGCAGATCTTCGCCCGCGGCGACATCGGGCTCGGCGGCTGGGTGGTCAACAACGTGCTGCGGGTCAACTTCAACTACACGCTCGACTCGGCCGACGCCTGGATCACCGTCCTGGTCATGGACGTGTGGCACTGGACGCCGCTGGTGGCGCTGCTGGCCTACGCGGGGCTGCGGTCGATCCCGGAGCCGTACTTCCAGGCGGCGCAGATCGACGGCGCGTCGGCGTGGGCGACGTTCCGGCACATCCAGCTGCCGAGGCTGCGCGGGGTGCTGACGATCGCGATCCTGCTGCGGTTCATGGACAGCTTCATGATCTACACCGAGCCGTTCGTGGTGACCGGGGGCGGGCCGGGGAACGCGACCTCGTTCCTGAGCATCCTGCTGTCGAAGATCGCCGTCGGCCAGTTCGACCTGGGCCCGGCGGGCGCGTTCTCGCTGCTGTACTTCCTGCTCGTGCAGATCGCCTGTTACGTCTTCTTCACCGTGCTGACCAGGGCGGGGAGGTGAGTTCCACGCGCCATCGGCTGCCGTGGGCGCGCACGGTCTTCTGGCTGTACGCCGCCACGCTGATGTTGCCGCTGCTGTGGATGTTCGGCATGTCCATCCGCCCGAACGAGGACATCCTGGGCAGCTTCTCGCTGCTCCCGCAGCGGGTGACCTTCGACAACTACGTCACGTTCTTCACCGACCCGTCGTGGTATTCGAGCTACCTCAACTCGATCGTCTACACCTCGATGAACGCGGTCATGTCGCTCGTCGTGGCGCTGCCGGCGGCGTACGCGTTCTCGCGCTTCCGCTTCGCCGGGGACAAGCACCTGTTCTTCTGGCTGCTGACGAACCGGATGGCGCCGCCGGCGGTGTTCCTGCTGCCGTTCTTCCAGATCTACCAGGCGGCCGGGCTGTTCGACACGCATCTGGGCGTGGCGATCGCGCACATGCTGTTCAACGTGCCGCTGGCGGTCTGGATCCTGGAAGGCTTCATGTCGGGGATCCCCCGGGAGATCGACGAGACCGCGGCGATCGACGGCTATTCGCTGCCGCGCTTCTTCGTCCGGATCTTCCTGCCGATGATCCGGTCCGCGCTCGGCGTCACCGCGTTCTTCTGCTTCATGTTCAGCTGGGTCGAGCTGCTGATCGCCAGGACGATCACGTCGGTGGACGCCAAGCCCATCGCGGCCACCATGACGCGGACGGTGAGCGCGGCGGGCGTGGACTGGGGGCTGCTGGCCGCGGCCGGCGTGCTGACCATCGTCCCGGGGGCCGTCGTCATCTGGTTCGTGCGCAACTACATCGCCAAGGGGTTCGCCCTGGGGAGGGTCTGACCGTGCAGTGGATGGTGTGGACCACCCCCACGGCCCTGGTGTTCGCCGGGCTGGCGCTGCTGCTGTGCGTGATGGCCGCCTGGGGACGGCTCTCGCCGCCCGTGGCCAGGCGCGGGTTCCTGCGGATCGAGACCGACCGGGGCGACCGGCTGTACATCGGCCTGATCAGCGCGGCCGTCGTGCTGGCCCTGTGGATTGCAGTCACCGACCTGTCCATGTGGGCGGCGCTCGGCGTCGCGCTGCTGGTCATGGTCGTGATCGGGATATGGGGCTGAGAGGAAGAGGAGCCAGGCGATGAGGCATGCGGTGGGTGTCGCGGCGGCGGTCGCGGCGGCGCTGGCGCTGGTGGCGGCCGGTTGCACGGGCGGGGAGGAGAAGCCGAAGAGCGACTTCAAGGAGGCCGACGGCAGGGCCGCGGCGCAGCGGTGGGTGTCGGCGGAGTTCACGCCGAGCACCCTGTCCAAGGACCGGCAACTGGCGGAGATGGACTGGTTCATCAAGGCGGCGGCGCCGTACCGGGGCATGCAGATCAACGTGGTGTCCGAGACCATCACCACGCACGAGTACGAGTCCCAGAAGCTGGCCAGGGCGTTCACCGAGATCACCGGGATCAAGGTCAAGCACGACCTGATCCAGGAGGGCGACGTCATCGAGAAGCTCCAGACGCAGATCCAGGGCGACCAGAACATCTACGACGCCTACGTCAACGACTCCGACCTCATCGGCACCCACTCGCGCGGCACGTACGTGTTCCCGCTGTCGGACTACATGGCCGGAGAGGGCAGGAACGTCACCTCCCCCACCCTCGACCTGGACGACTTCATCGGCATCAGCTTCACCACCGGCCCCGACAAGAAGATCTACCAGCTCCCCGACCAGCAGTTCGCGAACCTCTACTGGTTCCGCTACGACTGGTTCACCGACCCGGCGATCAAGAAGCAGTTCAAGGACGCCTACGGCTACGACCTGGGCGTGCCGGTCAACTGGGCGGCCTACGAGGACATCGCCGACTTCTTCAGCAACAAGGTCAACGGCAACGGCACCGTCGAGGGCCGGAAGGTCTACGGCCACATGGACTACGGCCGCAAGGACCCCTCGCTGGGCTGGCGCTTCACCGACGCCTGGTTGTCCATGGCGGGCAACGGCGACCCCGGCATCCCCAACGGCCTGCCGGTGGACGACTGGGGCATCCGGGTGGAGAACTGCCGTCCGGTGGGCTCGTCGGTGACCCGCGGCGGCGACACCAACGGCCCGGCCTCGGTGTACGCGCTCACCAAGTACGTGGACTGGCTGAAGAAGTACGCGCCCCGCGAGGCCGCCGGCATGAACTTCAGCGAGGCGGGCCCGGTCCCGGCGCAGGGGAACATCGCCCAGCAGATCTTCTGGTACACCACGTTCACGGCCGACATGACCAAGAAGGGCCTGCCGGTCGTCAACGACGACGGCACCCCGAAGTGGCGCATCGCGCCCAGCCCGCACGGCGTCTACTGGAAGGACGGCAACAAGCTCGGCTACCAGGACGCGGGCTCGTGGACGCTGCTCAACAACACCCCGAAGGACCGCAGGGCCGCCGCCTGGCTCTACGCCCAGTTCGTCACGTCCAAGACGGTGTCGCTGAAGAAGTCGATCACCGGGCTGACCTTCATCCGCGACTCCGACATCAAGAGCGACTACTTCAAGGACAACGCCGCCAAGTACGGCGGCCTGATCGAGTTCTACAACTCCCCCGCCCGCAAGCAGTGGACCCCGACCGGCACGAACGTGCCCGACTACCCCAAGCTGGCCCAGCTCTGGTGGCAGAACGTGGCCACCGCCGTCACCGGCGAGACCACCCCGCAGCAGTCGATGGACAACCTGGCCAGGCAGCAGGACGAGATCCTGGCCCGGCTGGAACGCCTGTCGCGCGAACGCCAGGGCTACGGCGGCCAGTGCGCGCCCAAGCTGAACCCCGAGCGTCCGGCCCAGTACTGGTTCGACCAGCCGGGCGCGCCCGCGCCGAAGCTGGCCGACGAGCGCGGCAAGCCGGCCACACTCGACTACGACAAGCTCATCGCCCGGTGGAAGGCGGGCGGCTGACCAGCTCCCGCGCCAGCCAGTCGAAGGCGCCGAGCAGCGCGGCCCGCAGGCCGCCGCGCGGTCGTACCGGTCGGCGCGGCCGCCCTCGCCCTCCTGGACGTCGAGCGCGAAGCGGCGGCTGCCCCAGGTGAGTACGTCGTGGGCGAGCACGGCGAACCCGCGGCGGGCCAGCTCGCCGGCGAACGCGCGGCCGCCGTAGACGTCGTGCGCTCGACCCGCACGTCCGCGGCGGTCAGGGCGGGCACCCCGATCGCCTGCCGGGCCGCCGCCCGCAGCCGCGGCCCCGGCAGGGACGGGAACAGCTCCCACTGCCCGCCGACGACCTCGGCCAGCTCCCCGAAGACCGCCGGGGCGGATCCGTCAGGCAAGGCGGGTGCCGGCGTCGGCCAGGTGCACGGGGGCGCCCGAGGCGGCCGACAGGTTGGCCGCGACGCCGGTCAGGACGCTGCGGATGCCGTCCAGGTAGCCCGCCTGCCGGGCCAGCGGGTCGCCGGAAGGGCCGCGGAACACGTCGTCCAGCAGCAGCCGGTCGCCGCCGCCGTGGCCGCCCGCGCCCGCCTCGATCGGCACCTCGCGCGGCTCGGCCCAGTGGGGGCGCAGGGTCAGCCGCTCCCATGCCCCGGCGGCGTGCTCCTTGGACGCGGCGCTGGGGTCGATCGCCGCGTGCGGCGGCGTCCAGGCCCGCTCGACCACCTCCAGCTCCAGCCGTCCCGCCGTGCCGTTGAAGGCCACCCGGTAGCCCTCGAAGGGCGCGTGGGCATTCAGCGAGTACGTCAGCAGCGCCCCGCTGTCGTACCGGACCAGCACCGCCATGTTGTCGTCGATGGTCACGCCGTCGCCGAAGACGTCCTGATCGCGGACGTAGCCGTCCTCGTGCTCGGCGTCCAGGTAGAGGCGCTTGAGCCGGGGATCGGCGGCGATGTCCAGGATGAACGGGTCGCTGCCGAGGCCCGGCGCACCCTGGCCGCGTTCAGGACGGCCGGCCAGCCCCCGCGACCGCGCGTTGGCCGAGCCGTAGAACCGCAGCGAGGTCTGCGCGAAGACGGTCTCCGGCGCCGCCCCGAGCCACCAGTTGACCAGGTCGAAGTGGTGGGTGGACTTGTGCACGAGCAGGCCGCCGGAGCTGGCCCGGTCGCGGTGCCAGCGGCGGAAGTAGTCCGCGCCGTGGATGGTGTCGAGCGTCCACTCGAAGTGCGCGGACGTCACCTCGCCGATCGCGCCGTCCATGAGCAGGCGGCGCACGGCCGAGTTGCGCGGCGAGTACCGGTAGTTGAAGGTGACGATCAGCCTTCCGGTGCTGCGCCGCGCCGACTCGGCGATGGCCGCGCAGCTCCCGGCGTCCACGGTGAGCGGTTTCTCCACGATGACGTCGCGGCCCGCGTCCAGGGCCGCGCACACGTAGCGGGCGTGCGCGGCGTCCACGGTCGCGACCACGACCGCGTCGGCGAGTTCGAGCACCTTGCCGAACTCGGCGGGGGCGAAGCACGGCACCTCGTGGCCGATCCGCTCGGCGTAGTAGTCCATGCGGGTCCGGTTGGTGTCGCACAGGGCGACGACGGCGCCGGTGTCGCGCCACTCGCCGAGCAGCGCGTCGACGTACAGCTGCGCGCGGTGCCCGAGCCCGACGAACGCGTACCTCATGGTCGTCCTCTCAGCCGCCGAGGGCGGCGTTGGCCTCGGTCAGGAACTTCTGGGCGGCGACGTCGGGGGCCATCCGGCCGAAGAGGACCTCCTCGGTGTACCGCTTGAGCATGTCCTCCAGGGCGCTGGCGCCCTTCGGCGGCGCGGCGGGCGGGTCGGCCAGCTCGCCCTTGATGGACTCGACGAACTGCAGCGTCTTCTGGTCCGCGGGCGGCAGCTTGTCCTTGACGGCGGCCAGCACCTTCGAGCTGGCGGGCAGGCCGCGGTCGCTGAGGACGATCCCGCCGACCTCGGCGTCGTTGATCATGAAGTCGATGAACTTGGCGGCCTCGGCGGCGTGCTCGCTCTGGGCGGAGGCGGTGTAGAACATCGCCGGCTGGAGGAACATGCCGCCGGTGGTGGCGCCCTCCGCCTTGGGCAGGCGCAGCAGGCTCATCTCCTTGCCCGACGCCTTGGCGACCGCGCCGAGCTGGTTGCTCCACCACATGCCGGACGCGCCGGTGTTGGTGGCCAGCAGCGACTGGTCCACGCTGGTCGCGCCGACTTCGGCGGTCTTGGCGGCGTCGGGGCTGCCCTTGGCCTTGATCGTGTCCAGCATGACCTGCCACCAGGCCACGATCGTCCCGGGCGTGACGGCGATCTTGTTGCCCTGGTAGAAGGGCTCGCCGCGCTGGGCGGCGAAGATCTGCAGGAAGGCGGGGTTCCAGTTGAGCTGGGTGCCGTAGACCGTGCCGCCGCCCTTGGCGGTGATCTTCGAGCTGAGGTCGACGTAGTCCTTCCACGTCCACTTCGTGTCGTCGGGCACCTTCTGCCCGGCCGACTGCACCAGGGCCGGGTTGAGCACCACCGAGAAGACGTTCGCGCCGGTGGGGACGGCGAACTGCTTGCCGTCGATGCCGCCGGTGCCGAGCAGCTTGGGGTCGATGTCGGCGGTCTGCACCTTGCCGGTCAGGTCGGCCAGGGTGCCGCGGTCGGCGTACTCGCGCAGGCCGCGGATCTCCAGGGTGATGACGTCCGGGGCGTCGCTCGCGGCGACCTTCGTGGACAGCGTCTCGTAGTAGCTGGCGAAGTCGGAGAACTCGCCCTCGACGTCGATGCCCGGGTTCTTGGCCTCGAACTTCTTGATGGCCTCCTCGGTCATCTTCTGCCGCGCGTCGCTGCCCCAGTAGGAGAAGCGCAGCCTGACCTTCCCGCCGGCGCCGTCGTCGCCGCCGCTGCCGCAGGCCGCGGTGACCGCCAGCACGGCGGTGGCGAGCAGGGCCGCCGACCACGTCTTCTTGCCAGAGCTCACGGCTCTACCTCCTGTGGGATTCGTCTGTGTCGGGGGGTGGGGGAACTACTTCAGTCCCGTGGTGGCCACACCACGGATCAGGTACTTCTGGCCGGCCAGGAAGAAGCCGAAGATGGGCCCGAGCGCGACGATCGACATGGCGAACATCGGGCCCCACGACGAGTCGCTGCTGGCGTCGAGGAAGGTGCGCAGTGCCACCGGAGCGGTGAAGTTGTCCGGGTTGTTGAGGTAGAGGAGCTGGCTGAGGAAGTCGTTCCACGTCCAGATGAAGGTGAAGATCGCCGTCGTGGCCAGCGCCGGGGTGCAGAGCGGGATGATCACCCTGATGAAGGTGCGCCAGTAGCCGGCGCCGTCGATCTCGGCGGCCTCGTCCAGCTCCCTGGGGAGCGAGCGGATGAACTGCACCATCAGGAACACGAAGAACGCGTCCGTGGCCAGCACCTTCGGCATGACCAGCGGCCAGATCGTGTTGATCAGCCCGAGCTTGGAGAACATGACGTACTGCGGCACGATCAGCACGTGGTGCGGCAGCATGATCGTGCCCAGCATGAGGGTGAACCACAACTTCTTGAGCGGGAAGTTCAGCCGGGCGAAGGCGTAGGCGGCCAGCGAGCAGGCCACCAGGTTCGCCACCACCGACAGCACGGTGATGACCGCGGAGTTCCACAGGTAGTAGCCGAAGGGGTGCTTCAGCGCGGTCCAGCCCTCGGTGTAGTTCTCCAGCGTGACCTCGCTCGGCCACAGGCCGGGTTGCCGGAAGATCAGTTCCTCGGGCTTGAGCGAGCTGGAGATCATCCACAGCAGTGGATAGAGCATGACCAGGCCGAACCCGATCAGCAGCACGTGCTTGACCACCCGGCCGCCCCTGAGCGGGCGGAACAGGACGGGCAGCGGCCTACTTGGTGTCGCCATAGAAGACCCAATACTTGGACGCGAGGAAGTTCACCCCGGTGAGACCGGCGATGACGAGCAGCAGGACCCACGCCATGGCGGCCGCGTAGCCCATGTCGAAGCTCTTGAAGCCCTTGAGGTAGAGGTAGAGCGTGTTGAACATCGTGGAGTCGGCCGGCCCGCCCGAGCCGCCGCTGACGATGAACGACTGCGTGAACGACTGGAACGACTTGATGATCTCCAGCACCAGGTTGAAGAAGATGATCGGCGTCAGCAGCGGCAGCGTGATCGAGCGGAACTGGCGGAACACGCCGGCGCCGTCCACCGCGGCGGCCTCGTAGTAGCTGGCGGGGATCTGCCGCAGCCCGGCCAGGAAGATGATCATCGGGGCGCCGAACGTCCAGACGTGCAGGATGATCAGCGTGCCGAGGGCGGTGTCGGGGTCGCTGACCCAGCCGGGCCCTTCGATCCCGAAGACCGCCAGCACGGCGTTGACCAGGCCCTCGGCCCCGAAGACCTTGCGCCACAGGATCGCGATCGCCACGCTGCCGCCCAGCAGCGAGGGCAGGTAGAAGATCGACCGGTAGAGCGACAGGCCGCGCAGCCCGCGGTCGAGCACCAGGGCCAGCGCGAGCGCGAAGGCCAGTTGCAGCGGCACGGAGACGACCACGTAGATCGTCGTCACCTTCAGCGAGTTCAGGTAACGGGGATCCTCGGTGAACATCTTGACGTAGTTGTCGAACCCGACCCACGTGGCCTCCTCCAGGAGGTTGTAGTCGGTGAACGACAGGTAGAGCGAGGCGACGACGGGACCGATCGTGATGACGAGCAGACCGGCGAACCAGGGCGCCAGGAACAGGTAGGCGGCCCGCGCCTCGCGGCGGGAACGTCTGGACGCGCGAGGCTCTCCCCGCTCGGGCGGGGTCGCGGCGTCCGGGAGTCGCACCGCCACCGAGTCAGCCATGACGGAACTCATTCGTCATCACGGACCTTCCGGCGAGATGTGAATGGATAGCGCTTTCCTATAGCTGCCGGGAAAGTTCCGTCAACCCTTTGCAGGCGTTACATCGCCGTTATCGATATATCGACATCATGTTTTCCCTGGTGACAAGCGCTTACCACGTAGAGGTAGGACGAATATTGCGGCGATTTAGTACAACCGTTTGCAGGTCACCGAGGCGGTGCCGTCGACTCCCGCACCACCAGCCGGGTCTCCAGCGAGGTCGTGGCGCTCACCTCCTGGATCAGCAGGTCGACCGCCAGCCGCCCGGCCGCCGCGGTGGGCATGGCGACCGTGGTGAGCTTGGGACGGTTGAGCCGCCCCGGCACGATGTCGTCGATGCCCACCACGCTGACGTCCGCCGGCACGCTCAGCCCTAGCTCGCCCAGCCCCTCGACCAGGCCGATCGCCATGAGGTCGTTGTAGGCCAGCACCCCGGTCACCCCGGCCTCGCGCACCGCGGACGCGGCGGCCAGGCCGCCCTGCTCGGTGGGCGCGTTCGGCCCGAGGACGACCAGCTCGACGCCCGGCACCCGCTCGGCGGCCGTCCGGATCTCGCCGCTCGTCCAGGAGCCCGGCGGGCCGGACAGCAGCGCCACGCGGCGGTGCCCGAGCCCGGCCAGGTGCTCGACCGCCAGCCGCGCGCCGTGCCCGACGTCCATCAGCACCGTGGCGGCGCCGCGCAGCCGCCGGTTGACCACCACGAGCGGCACCCGCTCGGCCAGCCGCTCCAGCACCTTGTTCGACGAGCGCGGGCTGCACAGCACCACGCCGTCCACCTGCTTGGAGAACGCCTGGATCAGCTCCTCCTCGGCGGCCGGCTCCTCGTCGGTGTCGGCCACGAACAGGTGGTAGTCGCGCTGCCGGGCCGCGGCGTGGGCGGCCTTGATCAGCGGCGGGAAGAACGGGTTGGCGATGTCGGCCACGATCAGGCCCAGGTTGTGGGTGCGCCCGGTCGTGAGCGCCCTGGCCGCCCTGTTGGGCCGGTACCCCAGCTCCTCGGCCACCGTCAGCACTCTGGTCCGGGTGGCGGCGTTCACCATGTGCGGCGCGGAGAACGTCCGCGACACGGTCGATACGTGCACACCGGAAGCGCGGGCCACATCACGAATCGTCACTGTCACAACCACCCACCCTAACGCAACCGCTTGCAGGCGCCCGAGCAACGGTGAAAGCGCTTGCCGCTCGGGTCGACATCTGACCGTCCCGCATATCCGCAGCTAGACGCCCTGGTCGAAAATCGGCTCTTGACGCCCCGCCCTGCCTGGCCCATAGGTTTGGTGCAACTGTTTGCAGTCCTGAAGGAGTCCCCCACGGTGAGCAGAGTGCTCGTCACCGGCAGCGCCGGACGCCTCGGCCGCAGCGTCGTCACCACGCTCGCCGCCGCCGGGCACGAGGTGATCGGCGTGGACCAGGCCCCCGGCACGCCGGTCGAGGCCGCCGCGACCTCACCGGCCGACCTCACCGACACCGGCCAGGCGTACGAGGTCGTCGCCCGGTTCCGGCCGGAGTCGGTGATCCATCTGGCGGCCATCGCGACGCCGTTCAGCCGGCCGGAGTCAGTGATCTTCCAGGTGAACACCCGGCTCGCGTTCAACGTCTGCGCGGCCTCGGTGGAGCTCGGCGTGTCCGGCGTGGTGGTGGCCAGCAGCCCCACGGTGATCGGGTACGGCGCGCCGGGCGGCTGGCGGCCGTCGTACCTGCCGATCGACGAGGAGCACCCGGCGCTGCCCTGGAACGCCTACAACCTGTCCAAACTGGTGGCCGAGCAGACCATGCGCACGTTCGCGCGGGCGGGCCGGACGAGGATGGCGGCCGTCCGGCCGTGCTTCGTCATCCCGCCCGAGGAGTGGGCGGGCGCGCCCACGCAGTCGGGGCACACCGTCAGGGAGCGGCTCGACCAGCCGGAGATCGGCGGCGTCTCGCTGTTCAACTACATCGACGCGCGCGACGCCGGCGAGCTGTTCGCCGTGCTGGTCGCGGCGTTGCCCGAGCTGCCGGCCGGCGAGGTCTTCTTCGCCGGCGCGGCCGACGCCCTGGCCAGGAAGCCGCTGGCCGACCTGCTCCCGCAGGCCGTGCCGGGCACCGAGGAGCTGGCGGCGGCCCTCACCGGCACCGCTCCCGCCTTCTCCACGGACAAGGCCCGCCGCCTGCTCGGCTGGGAGCCCAAGCGAAGCTGGCGAACCGAACTCAAGGAATCCGAATGAATCTCAGCGGTGTGCTGTTCTTCCCCGTCACCCCCTTCGACGCCGGCGGCGCGCTCGCCGAGCAGGTGCTGGCCGAGCACATCCGGCGCGGCATGGCGCACGGCCCCGGCGGCGTGTTCGTGGCCTGCGGCACCGGCGAGTTCTCCGCGCTGTCGGAGGCGGAGCACGCGCGGGCCGTCCGGGTGGCGGCCGAGGTGGTGGACGGGCGGGTGCCGGTGTTCGCCGGGGCGGGCGGCCCGATCGGCGCGGCGCTGAACCAGGCGCGGGCGGCCCGCGCGGCCGGCGCCGACGGCCTGCTGCTCATGCCTCCCTACCTGACGCAGGGCCCGGCGCGCGGCTTCGCCGCGTACGTGGCCGCCGTCGCCGCCGAGCTGCCGGTGATCGTCTACCAGCGCGGCCCGGTCGTGCTCGCCCCGGACGCCGCGGTGGAGCTGGCCGGCGTCCCCGGCGTGATCGGGCTCAAGGACGGGCTCGGCGACATCGACCGCATGCAGCGGACCGTCCTCGCGGTCCGCGAGCAGCACCCGGACTTCCTGTTCTTCAACGGCCTGCCGACCGCCGAGCTGACCATGCCCGCCTACCGCGGCATCGGCGTCGACCTGTACTCCAGCGCGGTCTTCGCCTTCGCCCCCGAGATCGCCGTGGCGTACCTGAACGGCGACGAGCGGCTGCTGACCGAGTTCTACGCGCCGCTGGTCCGGCTGCGCGACCAGGTGCCCGGCTACCCGGTGGCCCTGGTCAAGGCCGGCGTACGGCTGCGCGGCCTCGACGTCGGCCCGGTGCGCCCGCCGCTGGTCGACGTGGCCGAGGACCACCTGGCCGAGCTCGACGCGCTGATCAGGTCCGGGCTCGCCCTGGCGGCCTCGTGATCACCGGCCTGCGGACCGAGCTGCGCACGGTCCCCCTGCCCCGCCCGTGGGGCCCGGACGTGCCCGCCAACCACGTGATCGTCTGCCACGTGACGCTGGCGGACGGCCGCACCGGCACCGGGTTCTCCTGGACGCCGCAGATCGGCGCGCACGCCGTCCATGCCCTGCTGGAGCACGACCTGCGCGCGGCGCTGATCGGCCTGCCCGCCCGTCCCGAGCTGGTGTGGGACCGGTTGTGGCGGCACCTGCGCGAGGCCGGCCCCGGCGGGATCACCACGGTCGCGCTGGCCGGCATCGACCTGGCGCTGTGGGACCTGCGCTGCGGCACGGCCGGGCTGGCCGACGTGCTGGGCCGGCGCCGGGACCGGGTCCCGGCCTACGGCAGCGGCGTCAACCTGCACTACTCCCTGGAGGAGCTGACCGAACAGGCGCGGCGCTGGGTGGCCGCCGGGTACCGCGGCGTCAAGATCAAGGTCGGCCGTCCCGACCTGGCCGAGGACGTGGCCCGGGTGGCCGCCGTCCGGGAGGTGATCGGGCCCGACCGGCTGCTGATGATCGACGCTAACCAGCGGTGGGACCTCCACCGGGCCCGGCGCGCCCTGTCCGCGCTGCGCGAGTTCGACCTCCACTGGATCGAGGAGCCGCTGCCCGCCGACGACGTGGCCGCGCACGTCGAGCTGCGCCGCTCGACCGACGTGCCGGTCGCGGTGGGCGAGAACGTCTACACCGTCTACGGCTTCCGCGACCTGCTCACCGCGGGGGCCTGCGACGTCGTCCAGCCGAACGTGGTGCGCGTCGGCGGCGTCACGCCGTTCCTGCGGATCGCCGAGCTGGCCAGGGCGTTCGACGTGCCGGTCCATCCGCACCTGCTGGGCGAGGTGTCCGGGCAGCTCGCCCTGGCGCTGCCGCTGCCGCCGCTGGCCGAGGACGTCGAGGACGCCTCGTTCGCCCGGCTGGGGCTGCTGGCCGAGCCGTACCCGGTGCGGGTCGAGGACGGCGTGCTGCGCGTGGGCGGCCACGCGGGACTGGGGTTGCGATGGGCGTGAGGACGGACCCGGTGAAGGTCGTCCTGGCCGGGGCGACCGGGCACGGGCGGCACCACCTGGACAACCTGCGCAGGCTCGCGGCCACCGGGCTGGTCGAGCCCGCCGGGATCTGCGACGTGCGGCCGGTGGAGCTCGACATGGAGCTGGGCGTGGAGCTCGGCGGCCCCCTGCCGCAGTCGGCGGACCTGGGCGAGCTCGTCGCCGCCACCGGCGCGGAGATCACGATCGTCTGCACGCCGATCCACACGCACGCCGACCTCGCGGTCACGGCGTTGCGCGCCGGGTCGCACGTGCTGCTGGAGAAGCCGCCCGCGGCGAGCCCCGAGGCGCACGCGCGGATCGCCGCAGCGGTGGCCGAGACCGGGCTGGCCTGCCAGGTCGGCTTCCAGAGCCTCGGCTCGCGGGCGGTGCCCGCGCTGCGGGAGCTGATGGCGAGCGGCGCGCTCGGCCGTATCCGCGGCATCGGCGGCGCGGGCGCGTGGGAGCGGCCCTCGTCGTACTTCACCCGCTCGGCCTGGGCCGGACGGCGCAGGCTGAACGGCGCGGACGTGGTGGACGGCGCGCTCACCAACCCCTTCGCGCACGCCGTCGCGACCGCCCTCGCCCTGGTGGACGGCCCGGTCGAGGCGGTCGAGACCGAGCTGTACCACGCCCATCCGATCGAGGCCGACGACACCTCCTGCCTGCGGGTCCGGATCGCAGGCGGGCCGGTCATCACGATCGCGGTGTCGTTGTGCGCGACCGGCCGCAGCGAGCCGTACCTGGTGGTGCACGGGGAGGCGGGGCGGGCGACGCTCACGTACACGCTGGACGAGCTGCGGGTCGAACGGGCCGACGGCTCGGTGGAGACCACCGTGCACGAGCGCGACGGGCTGCTGGAGAACCTGGTCGCGCACATCCGCACGGGGGCCGAGCTGCTCGTCCCGCTCTCCCGCACCGAGACGTTCACCCAGGTCCTGGACGCGGTGCGGCTGGCCCCCGAGCCGCTGCCCATCGCCGAACGGCACCAGGTCGTGGAGCGCGACGGCGACGGCGAGGTCACTCACCGGTTCCTGCCCGGCATCGCCGAGCTGACCGCGCGCAGCGCCGCGGAGCTGGCGCTCTACTCCGAACTCGGCGCGCCCTGGACGGAGGTCGAGCTGCGGGTGGCGGGCACGCCGGTCGCGGCCTACGAGTGGCGGCCCGACCTGCCCGCCGCCGACTCTCCGCGGCCGTACCTGCATCCGGTGCGCACGCTGGGCGGCGTCACCGTCACCGAGGTGCGTCCCGACGACCACGTGCACCACCTCGGCGCCGGCGTGGCGATCGCCGATTTGGGCGGCGCGAACTTCTGGGGCGGCCGCACCTACGTCAGAGGCCGGGGACCGGCCTGGCTGGACGACCACGGCAGGCAACGGCACGTCGCGTTCACCCGGCTGGCCGACGACGGCTTCACCGAGGAGCTGGAGTGGATCGGCCCCGGCGACCGGCTGATCGCCCGCGAGCGGCGCACGGTCACCGCCCGGCCGGTCGGCGGCGCGTGGGCCCTCGACCTCGCGTTCACGCTGACCAACCTCACCGGCTCGCCGCTGGAGGTCAACAGCTCGGCCACCAAGGGCCGGGCCGGAGCGGGCTACGGCGGGTTCTTCTGGCGCGCGCCCGGCGCCTCGACCGGCCGGACGACCTTCCCCGGGGACGAGGAGGCCGTGCACGGCAGCCGGGGCCGCTGGGTGGCCATGGCCGGGACCGGCCCGGACGGGCGGGACTGGACTCTGGTGTTCGTGCAGGCCGGCGACGACCCCTGGTTCGTGCGGGTGGCGGAGTATCCCGGGGTCGGTCAGGCGCTCGCGTGGGACCGTCCGCTCATCGTGGCGGACACGCTGACCAGGCGGGTCGTCACGGTCGTGGCCGACGGGCGGCTCGACGGGCCGTCGGTCTCGGCGCTGGCCGTCGCCGCGGAGACGACGATCGCGGAGGCGACGATCGGAGAGGCGACGATCGGGGAGGCGACGATCGGAGAGGCGACGATCGGGGAGGCGACGATCGGGGAGCGCGCGTGACACCCGCTCTTCGGTGAGCCCTCATCCCCGGTTTCCCGGCGGTTCGGCGGGCCGCGGCTAGGGTGCGGAGTCTGTGAACGCACCCGTCATCGCCCGGCCCGCCACCGCCAGGGACCCGTTCTTCGACAACGCGAAGTACCTGGCCATCGTGCTGGTCGTGTGCGGTCACCTGATCGAGGACCAGCGCGACGCGCCGCTCGCCCACGCCCTGTACTTCTACGTGTACGTCTTCCACATGCCGCTGTTCATCGTGCTAAGTGGCTATTTGTCCCGAAATTTCACGTTTTCGGGGGGCAAGGCGCGCAAACTCCTTTCCACCCTCGCCGTCCCCTACCTGATCTTCGAGCTGGCCTACTCGCTCCCCCGCCCGATCCTGTACGGCACGTTCGAGCTGAGCCTGCTCGACCCGTACTACCTCACCTGGTTCCTGCTCTCGCTGTTCCTGTGGCGGCTGTCCACGCCGGTGTGGCAGCAGCTCAAGTGGCCGCTCGCGGTCGCGGTCGCGCTGTCGCTGCTGACCGGGCTCGACCGGTTGCCCGGCGAGCTGGCCATGAACCGCACGTTCGCGCTGCTGCCGTTCTACGTGCTCGGCCTGATGGTGCGGCCCGAGCACTTCGCCCTGCTGCGGCGGCCCTCCGTGCGGCTGGCCGGGTTCTGCGTGCTGGGGCTGGGGCTCGCGGTCGCGCTGCTGGTGCACGACCGGGTGCCGACCGAGTGGATCAGGTGGCGGCACTCCAACGCGGCCATCGGCGTGGACGACCTCACCGGCACCGCGATCAGGCTGGCACTGCTGGCGGCGGGGGCGGTGCTGGTGGCGGCGTTCCTGGCGGTCACCCCGGCCCGGCGCACCTGGTTCAGCGGGCTGGGCTCGGCCACCATGTACGCGTACCTGCTGCACGGGTTCGTGGTGAAGGGCGCCGAGCGGCTCGGCCTCGGGCTGCCGCTGTCACTCCTGCTGGGCGTCCTGACCGCCACCCTGCTGTGCACGCCCTGGGTGCGCCGGCTCTTCCGCTGGGCCGTCGAGCCCCGCATGACCTGGGCCTTCACCCCGCTCCGCCGCCCCGCCTGAGTCGTGCCTGAGCAGCCGCAGCGCGCCCCTGGACAGCGCGACCAGGATGTCGGCGCACTCGTCCAGGTCGGGGTAGCGGCCTTCGAGGTGGCCCATGGCCAGGGCGTTCGTGGCCGCGTTGACGCCCTCGGCGATCATCTCCAGGCGGCGCCGGTCCCGTTCGTCCCCGGCCGTGTAGCCGAGCGCGGCCAGGTCGGCCGCGTGGTGCTCGCGGTAGGCCGCGGCCGTACGGGCGGCGAAGTCGCGCAGCGAGGAGGACGGGTCGTGCCGCGCGCGCAGCTGGATGCGCAGCAGCTCGGGGTGGCGGCAGATCGCCTCCAGCGGGATGCGGAAGGTGTCGCGGTGGCGTTCGAGGTCGCCGGGCGCCTCGCGGGCCCTGCGCCGGGCCTCCCGCATCTCCCCGCGCAGCCGGTCGCCGCTCTCCTCGGCGAGCACCCGCAGCAGCTCCTGCATGTCCTTGAAGTGCACGTAGAAGCTCGACTGGGCGATGCCGGCGGCCTTGGCGACCTTGCCCGTGGTCAGGCCGGTCTCGCCCTCCTCGTCGAGGATGGTCAGGGCCGCCCCGAGCAGCCTGCGCCGGGTCAGGTCCTTCGCCTCGCTCCTGCTGAGCGGTGTGCTGGTCACGATCGCCTCACGGGACTTGTGCCTGATTTCACCGATAGTACTATCGGTGAAATCGCCGAAGGAGAGTCATGGCCATCGATTTCACTCTCGCCCCCGAGCACGAGGAGATCCGCAAGCGGGTCAGGTCCTTCGTCCAGGAGACCGTGATCCCCGCGATGTCCGGCGTGGAGGAGGGCGACCGGGACGCCTACCTCCGCACGATCTTCGAGCTGCGCCGCCGGGCCAGGGCCGAGGGCCTGTGGCTGCCGCACATGCCGAAGGAGTGGGGCGGCATGGGCCTCGGCCACGTCGAGCTGGCCATGGTGCAGTCGGAGGCGGCCAAGACCCGCATCGGCCCGTGGGTGCTCAACTGCCAGGCCCCCGACGAGGGCAACATGCACACACTCCTCCACTGGGCCGACGACGAGCAGAAGGAGAAGTACCTGCGGCCGCTGCTGGACGGCGTCCAGATGTCGTGCTTCGCGATGACCGAGCCCGAGGTCGCCGGGTCCGACCCGACCCTGATCCGCACCGAGGCGGTCAAGGACGGCGACGAGTGGGTGATCAACGGCCACAAGTGGTTCATCTCCAACGCCCGCCGGGCGAGCTTCGCCATCCTCATCGCGCGCACCGAGCAGGACGTGCCCGAGGGCTCGCGCGGCGCGAACACCGCCTTCCTGGTGGACCTGCCCAACCCGGGCTGGAAGGACGTGCGCGAGGTCGAGACGATGCACGGCTCGACCGGCCACAGCGAGATCGTGATCGAGGACCTGCGGGTGCCCGACAGCGCGATCCTCGGCGGCCGGGGCAACGGCCACCGGCTGGGCCAGTACCGGCTGGGCCCGGCGCGGCTCGCCCACTGCATGCGGTGGATCTCGCAGGCCGAGACGGCGCTGGACATGATGGTGGACCGGGCGCTCAACCGCTACAGCCACGGCTCGCTGCTGGCCGAGAAGCAGGGCGTGCAGTGGCTGATCGCCGACTCGGCCATGGAGCTCTACCAGTGCAAGCTCATGGTCCTGCACGCCGCCTCCAAGATCGACCGGGGTGAGGACTTCCGTACGGAGGTGTCGATGGCCAAGCATTTCGTGGCCAACAGCCTCAACCGCATCGTCGACCGGGCGATCCAGGTGCACGGCGCGCTCGGCTACTCCACCGACACACCGCTGGCGAGCATGTTCCAGCACGCCCGCTGGGCCCGCTTCGCCGACGGCGCCGACGAGATCCACCAGATGCGCATCGCCGAGCGCACGATCGCGGCCTACCAGGCGACCGGTTCGACGAGCGCGGCGACCGGCGGCCTGCCGCTATAGCGCAAGATATCCCCGCATGACGGGCTGCCAGCGGTTGGCCGGGACGCCCCGGAGCGCGGCCACCGCCAGGCAGTACTTGCTCACGCTGACCGGCCGCACCCCCAGCCCGCGCAGCACCCGGTCCACCAGCGCCCGCCCGTCGGCCGACTTCGACTCCAGCAGCACCCGGTCGCGGCGGGCGGGCACCCGGCGGCCGCCGTCGTGGCAGAGCAGGCCGGTGTCGCAGGTCAGCCGGGCCTGCCCGGTCCGGTCGACGAGTGTGACCCGCCGGTAGTCGGTGGACAGCACGGGCCCGAGCGCGTCGGGCACGACGACGCTCAGCTCGCTGCTCAGCGTGTCGCCGACGAACTGCATGGCCTCGCGGGTCAGCTCGCCGGCCGGTGCGGCGTCGTACGGGATGCGGTGTTTGTCGGTGTTGCCGCGGGTGCCGTTCAGTTTCAGCTCCAGCCACCGCCCGCCCCCGTCCAGGTACGTACGGGTGCGCAGCTTGAAGCGGCGCCGCCGGTCCTGCCGGTGCTGGCGGAAGGTCAGCAGGTCGGGCGTGTCGAAGTAGGTCGAGGTGTAGCGGAACTGGCGCAACGCCCCGATCCGCAGCACTGACAACCGGTCGCCCAGCACGGCCACCAGCTCGGCCATGGCCGGGACGCTGACCACGTACTTGCGGTCCACCCGGCTCATCAGCTCCGGCACGTCGTCCAGCCCGACCGGCGGCAGCCCGGCCGCGACGCCCGCCATCAGCGCGCCCGCGTCCCTCATCGGGCCACCTCGGCGATCTGGAAGCGCACGTCCACCACGGTCACGTCGCGCACGTAGTCCACCTGGGTGACGACGCAGTGCAGGACGCGGCCCCGCAACCGGCTCTCCAGGTCGGCCCTGAGCAGCTCGGGGTCGGCGTGCACGACGTCCAGCGTCACCACCTGCTGCCTGGTGCGGCCCAGCAGGCGGGGATGGTCGGCGACGTGCACGACGGCCAGCAGCACGCCGTCCAGGAGCAGCGCGGTCAGCGGAAGCTGGGAGGCGATGCCGTTCACCAGCCCGAGGACGATGGCCACGAAGTAGTAGGCGATCTCCTGCTGGGTGATCTCGCTGGACCGCAGCCGGATGATCGACAACACCCCGAACAGCCCGAACCCGACCGCCAGGTCCACCCGCTGGACCAGCAGCAGGGAGACCACCGCGAAGATGCCCACGTTCAGCGCCACGTAGGCGAACAGCAGGTCGCGCCGGTGGTGCCGCCGGTAGTACAGGCCGTAGGCGAGGACGGTGATCGCCGCCAGGTCCATCGCCAGTCCGGCCGTCACGGTGTCTTGCCCCTCGTTCTCATGTCCACCAGCCTGCGGCTCGCCGGTGAGGGAGCCGTGAGGCGCCCATTAGGCGGCTCTCATCCGGTAGCCGGTGCCGCGCACGGTCTCGATCCGGTCGGGGCCGATCTTCCTGCGCAGGTAGCGGACGTAGACGTCCACGACGTTCGAGCCGGGGTCGAAGTCGAAGCCCCAGACGTGGCTGAGCAGCTGCTCGCGGGTCAGCACCTGGTCGGGATGCCGGCAGAAGATCTCCGCCAGCGCGAACTCCCTGGTGGACAGGTCCACCACGCGGTCGCCGACGTGCGCCCGCCGGGTCCGCAGGTCGAGCGCCAGGTCCCCGACCCGCAACACGGTCGGCTCGGGCGTGCGGTCGGCCCGCAGCCGCAGTCTGACCCGGGCCAGCAGTTCCTCGAAGGCGAAGGGCTTGGCGATGTAGTCATCGGCGCCCCCTTCGAGCCCGGCGACCGTGTCGGTCACGCCGCCCCGGGCGGTCAGGATGATCACCGGGATGGCCACCTTCGCCTCCCGTAGCCGCCGCAGCACGGTGAACCCGTCGCTGAGCGGCAGCCCGATGTCCAGCAGTAACAGGTCGAACCCGCCCGAACCGGCCAGGTCGTAGGCCGCGACGCCGTCCGTGACCACGGCCGTGACGAAGCCGTTCCCGCGCAGGCCCTTCTCCAGGAAGGCCGCGATCCTGCTCTCGTCCTCGGCGATCAGGATCCGGTTCATGTCCTGGCCAGCGGCAACGTCATCACGAAACAAGCGCCCCCCGCCGGGACGTCCGCCACTCTCACTCCGCCTCCGTGCGCCTCGGCGATCGACCTGACGATCGCCAGCCCCAGTCCTGCCCCGTCGTGCCCGCCCGTACGTCCCGCGCCCCTGACGAACCGGCGGAAGATGCGCTCCCGGTCGGCGGGCGCGACGCCCGGCCCGCTGTCGCGCACCCACAACTCGGCCCGCCCGTCCCGCACGGCCGACCCGACCGCGATGAGATCGTCGTCCATGGTGTGCCGGACGGCGTTCACCACCAGCTGCATGAGCGCCTGCGTGAGCCGTTGCCGGTCGGCCGGGATCCGCGCCTCGGCCACCTGGTCGACCCGCCACCGCCGGTCGCCCAGCGGCCGGGCCTTGGCCACCACGCTCACCGTCAGGTCGGCCAGCTCGACCTCCTCGACCGCGAGGAAGCCGGGCTGCTCGGCCTTGGCCAGGGTGAGCAGGTCGTCCACGATCCGGTTCATCCGGTCCAGCTCGTCGGTGACCAGGGCGAGGGTCTCCGCCCGTTCGGCCGGGTCGTCCCCCATCAGCTCCAGATGCCCGCGGATGACCGTGATGGGGGTGCGCAGCTCGTGGCCCGCGTCGTCCACGAACGTGCGCTGGACGGCGAAGGAACGTTCCAAACGGTCGAGCATGTGGTTGAACGTGGCGGCCAGCGCGGCCACGTCGTCGTCGCCGGTCACCTTGAGCCTGCGGGTGAGGTCGGCCGAGTCGCTGATCTGCTCGGCCGTCTGGCTCACCAGCCGCACCGGGGCCAGCACCCGCCCCGCCACGAACCATCCCGCCGCCCCCGCCAGGGCCAGCGCGGCCAGCGCCGACAGCCCGAGCACGCCGACCGCGTCCACGATCTCGCCCCGGTGGCGGTCGTAGAAGACGGCGGCGACGAAATGGCCGGGACGGGGGTCGGCCGCCACCCTGACCGGGATGACGGCGTACCTGACCGTGCCCTCGACGCTCTCGGTGTCGCCGTAGGCGGGCCTGGTGGCCGCGGCCAGCGCCTTGACCAGCTTCTCATCGGTGTCGAGCCGGGCCGGGGGCGTGACGGCGGTGATGCGGTCGGCCCGGCCGCCCACCATGGTGAAGAACGTCTCCCAGCGGTCGGGCGCGTTGATCGCCAGGTAGCCGGTGAGCAGTTCCCGCACGTCGGAGACCGGCCGGCCGGTACGGGGATCGTGGGCGGTGGCGGCGTACCTGCGCAGTTTCTCGGCCTCGTTGGTGAACTCCAGGTTCATCCGGTCGTCGAGGCGGGCGAGCAGGACGGTCCAGGTCGCGAAGATCGAGACCGCGAGGGCCAGGCCGACGACGGCGAGCATCCAGCCCACGATCCGGGCACGGGCACTCACCCGCATCCGGCTCCCCGCTCAGTCGTCGTCATCGTCGTCATCGTCGTCGCGGTCGTCATCGTCATCGTCATCGTCGCGATCGTCATCGTCGTCTTCGCGATCGTCATCGTCGGCGTCTCCGCCCGCCCAGGCGCGATGGTGGTCGTCATCGCCATCATCATCGCCGCCTCCGGGCTTCGGCGCGGGCGGCTTGACGGGTTCCGCCTCGGTTCCCGGCGACGTGAACGGCCGTGCGTCGCCGGCCGACGTCCCCGGCGAGGTCGAGACCGTGACGGACTCCCCCAGATCGGGCCCGTCGCCGGCCGCCCGTACCCAGCCGGCCGAGAGGAACCCCGCCGCCGTCAGCGCTACGAGAATGAGCATCACGCGTTTCATGAGGTAGAGCGTCTGCCGCGCCGAGGAGACCATCCTGAGGCCAGGATGAGGAACTTCTCATCCCTTCCCATCCGGCCTGTCGTCATTAGAATCATGTTCTGATACCGGCTGGTCGGTCAGGAGGTTGTCATGAGGGTGCGGGACAAGGTGATCGTCGTGACGGGCGCCGCCGGCGGCATCGGACGGGCGATGGCCCTGCGCTTCGCCGCCGAGGGAGCCGCCGGGATCGTCCTGGCCGACCTGGACGAAGCCGGCGCGAGGGCCGTGGCCGACGAGATCGGCGAGCGGGCGGTGGCCGTCCGCGCGGACGTCTCCGTCGAGTCCGACGTGGCCGCGCTGGCCGAGCCCACGCCGTTCGGCCCGGTGGACGTCTTCTGCTCCAACGCCGGCATCATCGGCGGCTCCGGCCTCGACGCCCCCCTCCGGGAATGGACCTCCCTGTACGCGGTCAACGTCCTGGCCCACGTGCACGCCGCCCGCGCCGTCATCCCCGGCATGATCGCCCGCGGCGGCGGCTACCTGCTGAACACCTGCTCGGCGGCCGGCCTGGTGAGCTGCCCCGGCGACGCGCCGTACGCCGTCACCAAGGCCGCGGCCATCGCCTTCGCCGAGTGGGTGGCCATCCACTACGCCGCGCAGGGCATCAAGGTCAGCGTGCTGTGCCCGCAGGGCGTGCGCACCGGGATGCTGGAACGCGGCGTCGAGGAGGACCATCTGACCGCGCGCGCCGTGGGGGCGTCGGGCGCGATCCTCGACCCCGCCGACGTGGCGACCGCCGTGATCGACGGCCTGGCCGCCGAACGTTTCCACATCCTGCCCCACCCCGAGGTGGCCGACTTCTACCGCCGCAAGGCCGAAGCCCCGGACAGATGGCTAGCCGGAATGTCCGCCTTCATCACCACCCTCCAATCCCCCCCGACCACCTGACCACGGCCGAACTCCGCCGCCTCCCGCACCCCGCACCCCGCACCCGGCAAGCGCTCCCACCAGGGGCTCCCTCTCGCCGTCGCCCTTCGCGAAAGGCCCGACCGACCATGGACCAGCACCTCGCCCGGACCGCCCGCCAAGCCTGGCGCCGCCTGGAACCCGTCCACGGGATGATCTACTTCGTCCCCGAGGCCACCACCCGGTACGCCGCCCTCGGCCTCACCGGCATGTCCGGATATTTCACCTCACGCTCCGCCCCCTTGGGCCCCGCCCCCGCCGACCTCGTCATCGCCACGTTCTACAACTTCAACCCCGACCTCGTACGCCGCTCCCTCCCCTGGGACCAGGTCGCTCCCGCCCAGGTCCTGCAGGCCCGCCTCGAAGCCGCCGCCGAAGCCCTCCGCCGGGCCGCCGTGCACGAACTGCCCGACCTCGTCCCCGTACTGACCCTGGCCAGGCGCGCCGCCGAGGCCGCCTGCGACCACCCCCAGGGCCGCCCCCTGTTCGCCGCCCACGCCGCCCTCCCCTGGCCCGACGACCCCGTCCTCCAGCTCTGGCACGCCCAGACCCTCCTGCGCGAGTTCCGGGGCGACGGCCACGTGGCGACGCTGCTGGCCGAGGGCATCACCGGCCTCGAAGCCCTCGTCCTGCACGCGGCCAGCGGCGAGGTCGCCAAGCCGTTCCTCACCATGAGCCGCGCCTGGCCCCCGGACCAGTGGGCCCACGCCGAGACCGCCCTCCGCACCCGCGGCCTCCTGACCCCCGACAACGACCTGACCCCCGAAGGCAAGTCCCTGCGCCACCACCTCGAAACCCGCACCGACACCCTGGCCATGCCCGCGTACGGCGCCCTCGGCGAGCCCGGCTGCGAACGCCTCGCCGAACTCGCCCGCCCCTTCGGCCGCCGAGTGGTGGACGCCGGCCTCCTCAAGCTCACCTGATCACCTGCGCCCCCGCCGGCGCCCGATCTACGCTGATCCTCCCGATCCAGGATCCAAGGTCCAGGCGCCAGGAAACAGGAGGCAGCGACCCGTGCCCGACACCCCCGTCCCCGGCCTGTACGACTCGCTGCTCACCCGCGGACTCCAGGAGCGCGCGGCCGCCTGGCGGGACGCGGATCACCTCGTCGAGATCTCCCCCGTCGACAAGGAGGAGGTCAGCCACCTGCTGGGCCGGTTCCTGGGCGAGACGGCCACCCGGGCGTTCGCCGCGCTCAAGGACCCCGACGAGCAGGTGCGGCTGGCCAACCGGCTGCTCGGCCTGCTCGCGGACGCCGAGGTGGAGGTCGTCTCCGACGGGCCCGCCCGCCTGCTGTCCGTCGTCAGGAACGAGCCCGGCGCGACCGCCCCCGCCAGGCCGCTGACGTCGCTCTCCGAGGCGGCCCTGCTGACCAACGCGCGCGAGGACCCCAACCTGGCCCACGAGCTGGCCACCGAGCTGGCCAGCGCCGACCGGGTCGACCTGCTGTGCGCGTTCGTCAAGTGGTCGGGGCTGCGCATCCTCGAACGCGCGCTGGCCGAGCTGGGGCGGCGCGGCGTGCCGGTGCGGGTCATCACCACGACCTACATGGGCGCGACCGAACGCCGGGCGCTCGACCGGCTGGTCCGCGACTTCGGCGCCGAGGTCCGCGTCAGTTACGAGCAGAACTCGACCCGGCTGCACGCCAAGGCGTGGCTGCTGCGCCGCCGTACGGGCTTCGACACCGCGTACGTCGGCAGCTCGAACCTGTCCCGCGCGGCCCTGCTGGACGGACTGGAATGGAACGTGCGCCTGTCGTCGGTCACGACGCCCCGGCTGCTGGACAAGTTCGAGGCGACCTTCGACTCCTACTGGAACCGTCCCGAGTTCGAGCCGTACGACCCGGAGACGGACGGCGGCCGGCTGGATGAGGCGCTGTCCCGGTCGCGGAGCGGTGAACGGATCTTCGACATCCCCGCCCTGGTCCCGCATCCCTTCCCGCACCAGCGGGAGATGCTGGAGGACCTCGACGTCGAACGGACCGTCCACGACCGGCACCGGAACCTGCTCGTGGCCGCGACCGGCACGGGCAAGACCGTCGTCGCCGCGTTCGACTACCGCAACCTGCAACGGCGTCTCGGCCGCCGGCCGAGCCTGCTGTTCGTGGCGCACCGCAGGGAGATCCTGGCCCAGGCCATGCACACCTACCGGCAGGTGCTGGCCGTCCCGGACTTCGGCGAGCTGCACGTCGGCGACGAACGTTCCCGGCACTGGCAGCACGTCTTCGCCTCGGTCCAGTCCCTCAGCAGGATCATCGACACCTTCGCCCCCGACCATTTCGACGTGGTCGTCATCGACGAGTTCCACCATGCGGCCGCCCGCACGTACCGCCAGATCATCGGCCGTCTCCGGCCCAGGGAGCTCCTCGGCCTGACCGCCACCCCCGAACGCGCGGACGGCACCTGGGTGCAGGACGAGTTCTTCGACGGCCGCATCGCCTCCGAGCTGCGCCTGTGGGACGCCCTCGACGCCGACCTGCTCTGCCCGTTCCACTATTTCGGCATCAACGACGAGACCGACCTCAGCACGGTGAAGTGGTCGCGCGGCTCCTACGACCTGGCGTCGCTGGACAACGTCCTCACCGGCGACACCGCGCGGGCGCGGCTGGTGTTCAACGCGCTCCTGGACAAGGTCAGCGACCTGGCGGCGGTGCGTGGGCTCGGATTCTGCGTCTCGGTGGCACACGCGCGCTTCATGGCCGACTTCTTCACCAAGGCGGGGCTGCCCTCCCGGGCGGTGGACAGCGGCACCGACGACCTGTCGCGCAAGGACGCGCTGAAGGCCCTGCGCGAGGGGAAGGTCACCTTCCTGTTCGCCGTGGACCTGTTCAACGAGGGCCTCGACGTGCCCGACGTCAACACCCTGCTCCTGCTGCGCCCGACCGAGAGCGCCACCGTCTTCCTGCAGCAGCTCGGCCGCGGCCTGCGCCGCACGCCGGACAAGGACGTGCTGACCGTCCTCGACTTCGTCGGCCAGCACCGCAAGGAGTACCGCTTCGGCAACCGCTTCCAGGCGCTCACCGGCTTCGTCCGAGGGCGGCTGGAGACGCAGGTCAGGAACGACTTCCCGCTGCTGCCGTCGGGCTCGCAGATCGTCCTGGACCGGGTCACCAAAGACCGCCTGCTCGACGAGCTGCGGATCCATCTGAGCGCGACGGTCACCATGGTCACGCAGGAGATCCGGTCGCTCGCCGAGACGTCGCTCGTGAAGTACCTGGAGGCGAGCGGCCGCGACATCGACGACCTGTACCGCAACCGCCGCTACTGGACCGACCTGCTGCGCCGGTCCGGCCTGCTCACCGCCCCCGCCTCCCCGCTGGAGAACGCCCTGGGCCGCCGGGTCCGCGCGCTGCTCCACGTCGACGACCGCCCGCGGGCCGCGGCCTATGCCGGCCTGCTGCGTCCCGACGGGCCCCGCTACGACGACTGCCCGCCGATCACGCAGGCGTTCGCCCGCATGTTGTTCTTCTCCTTCTGGCGGGACGGCGGCGGCTTCGCCACCTACGACGAGGGCCTGGACCGGTTGCGGGCCGAGCCGGACCTGTGCGCGGAGATCCTGGACGTCCTCGCCTACGGAGTGGAGCGCCCGCGCCACGTGACCAAGCCGCTGCCCGGGACGCTCGCCGGCGTGCCGCTGGTCCTCAACGGCCACTACTCGGCCGACGAGGTCCTGGCCGCTCTGGGCTGGGCGAGCCTCGGCGGTTCGGTGCCCGCCACCATGCGGGAGGGCGTGGCGTGGTGCCCGGCCACCCGCTGCGACGCCCTCTTCGTCACCCTGCGCAAGAACGAGAAGGAGTTCTCCCCGCAGACCATGTACCGCGACTACGCCCTGACCCCGGAGCTGTTCCACTGGGAGTCCCAGAACCGGACCGGGGCGGGGTCGGCCACCGGCCTGCGCTACCAGAGGCACGAGCGCACCGGCAGCCACGTCCTGCTGTTCACCAGGGAACGCACGGAGAACGACCTTCGTCACCCCGAGCCGTACGTCTTCCACGGCACGGCCCGCTACGTCGAGCACAAGGGCGAACGCCCGATGGCCGTCACCTGGAGGCTGGACGAGGAGATGCCCGCGGACCTGTTCCGGCGCGCGGCCATCGCCGGCTGACCGCCCCAGCCCTTCGAAAAGGGGTGATCTGGGCGAAGCATGACGTTACCGATACCCCGTCGAGGGAAGATCGCCGGACATGTCGGAGACACCACCACCCCAGACCCAGCCGTACCCGGGCCGTACGGACGAGATGTCCCCCGAGCCGCGCGACGAGATGCGCGGCTACGAGGGCAGGAACCTGCTGGCGGGCAAGAAGGCGCTGATCACCGGCGGTGACTCGGGCATCGGCCGGGCGGTCGCGGTGGCGTTCGCCAAGGAGGGCGCGGACGTCGCCATCGCCTACCTCGACGAGCACGACGACGCCAACCACACCCGCGGCCTGGTCGAGCAGGAGGGACGGCGCTGCGTGCTGCTGCCCGGCGACCTGGGCGACCGCGACCACTGCGCGACGGTCGTGGAGCAGGCGGTCTCCGAGCTGGGCGGCCTGGACGTCCTGGTCAACAACGTGGCCTACCAGGCGCCGGTCGACTCCCTGGAGGAGCTGACGGACGAGCAGTGGGAGCACACGTTCGCGGTCAACATCCACAGCTACTACCGCGTCACCAAGGCCGCGCTGCCGCACCTGCGGGAGGGCAGCGCGATCGTGAACACCTCCTCGATCAACGGCCTGCGCGGCAACAAGACCCTCATCGACTACGCCGCGACGAAGGGCGCGATCAACGCCTTCACCTACTCCATGGCCCAGAACCTGGTCGAGCGCGGCATCAGGATCAACGCCGTCGCCCCCGGCCCGGTCTGGACGCCGCTGATCCCGGCCACGATGCCGGAGGAGAAAGTGGAGAAGTTCGGCGCGCAGGTGCCCATGAAGCGGGCCGCCGACCCCGACGAGATCGCCCCTTCGTACGTGTTCTTCGCCGCCGACCGGCTGTCCTCGTACTACACGGGCGAGGTGCTGGCCCCGATCGGCGGCGAGACGCTCCCGGGCTGACCGCACGGGCCGGCCCGGGGCCTCCACCGAGATCAGAGGTAGATCGAGCCGCCCTTCCCGAGGAACTCGGCCGCCTTGTCGGCCATGCCCGCCCGCACCTCGTGGCTGAGCTTCATCGAGCAGAACTTCGGGCCGCACATCGAGCAGAAGTGCGCGGTCTTGGCGGGTGCGGCCGGCAGGGTCTCGTCGTGGAAGGCGCGGGCGGTGTCCGGGTCGAGCGACAGGTCGAACTGGTCCTCCCAGCGGAACTCGAACCGGGCGTCCGACAGGGCGTCGTCCCACGCCTGGGCCTGCGGGTGCCCCTTGGCCAGGTCCGCCGCGTGCGCCGCGATCTTGTACGTGATCACGCCGGTCTTGACGTCGTCGCGGTTGGGCAGGCCGAGGTGCTCCTTGGGGGTGACGTAGCAGAGCATGGCGGTGCCGTACCAGGCGATCATGGCGGCGCCGATGCCCGAGGTGATGTGGTCGTAGCCGGGGGCGATGTCGGTGACGAGCGGCCCGAGGGTGTAGAAGGGCACGTCGTCGCAGAGCTCGCGCTGCAGGTCGACGTTCTCCTTGATCTTGTGCATGGGCACGTGGCCGGGGCCCTCGATCATCACCTGCACGTCGTGCGCGTGCGCGATCTTGGTCAGCTCGCCCAGGGTGCGCAGCTCGGCGAACTGGGCCTCGTCGTTGGCGTCCGCGATCGACCCGGGGCGCAGCCCGTCGCCCAGCGAGAACGTCACGTCGTAGCGGGCCAGCAGGGCGCACATCTCGTCGAAGTGCTCGTACAGGAAGCTCTCGCGGTGGTGCGCCAGGCACCAGGCGGCCATGATCGAGCCCCCGCGCGAGACGATCCCGGTCCTGCGGCGGGCGGTCAGCGGGACGTGCGCCAGCCGCACGCCCGCGTGCACCGTCACGTAGTCGACGCCCTGCTCGCACTGCTCGATCAGGGTGTCGCGGTAGACCTCCCACGACAGCGCCTCCGGACGCCCGCCCACCTTCTCCAGCGCCTGGTAGACGGGCACGGTCCCGACCGGGACGGGCGAGCTGCGGATGATCTGCTCGCGGGTCTCGTGGATGTTCGGCCCGGTGGACAGGTCCATGACGGTGTCGGCGCCCCACCGGGTGGCCCAGGTCATCTTCTCGACCTCCTCCTCGATCGAGGAGGTGACGGCGGAGTTGCCGATGTTGGCGTTGATCTTGACCAGGAAGTTCCGGCCGATCGCCATCGGCTCGGACTCGGGATGGTTGACGTTGGCGGGGATGACCGCCCGCCCGGCCGCGACCTCCTGCCGGACGAACTCGGGGGCCATCCCCTCCCGGACGGCCACGAACTCCATCTCCTTGGTCACCACGCCGCGCCGCGCGGCGCCGAGCTGGGTGACCGGCGACCCCCACGCCGAGCGGTCGGTGCGCGACGGCCCCGAGGTGTCGTAGAGCCGCACCGACGTGCCGTTCGACAGCCTGACCTCGCGCATCGGCACCTGAAGGTCACCGATGTGGATCTTGGAAAAGCGCGCGTCGCTCATCGCGCAAACTCCCTTCGCCGGCATTATCCGGAGCAGGTTCTGGCGGTCGGCGGCTGACAGCCGTCCTCTCAGCCCGGTCCGCACCGGGCTCCCGCGTTGGTCACCGCGATCATAACCCCGCGCGTGGCAGGATCAAGGGGATGTCTGATCCCATTGCGCACACGACCGCCACCTACGACCGCATCGCGCGCCAGTACGACGAGCAGGTCGCCGATCCGTCACCCTCGGTCGCGGGCTTCCGCGACCGGTTCGTCTCAGCCCTGCCCGCCGGCGCCACGGTCGCCGACCTGGGATGCGGCCCGGGGCGCGAGTCGGCCTGGTTCGCCGGACGCGGCCTGACCACCGTGGCCGTGGACCTGTCGCTCGAGATGGCCAGGCTCGCCACCGGGCGCGGCGTGCCCACCGTCCTGGGCGATCTGCGGCGGCCGCCGCTGTCGCCGGCGTCCCTGGACGGCGTCTGGTCGGCCGCGGCCCTCGTGCACGTGCCGTCCGAGCAGACCGAGGCGACGCTGCGCGCCTGGCACGCGGCGCTGCGCCCCGGCGGGGTGCTCGCGCTGATCACCGCCCTGGGCGACAACGAGGGCTGGGAGCCGGTGCCGTACCGGACGGAGTACGAGCGCTGGTTCGTCCACCGCGACGCGGGCGACCTGCTCGCGGTGCTGGACGCGGCCGGGTTCGCGGTCGCCTGGCACGAGACGAACGTCACCCACCGCACGTGGTTCAGCGTGCTGGCGACAGCGCGCAGCTCCCCCCTGCCCTAGTCCCCCCAGGTCGAGCTCTCCCCTGGTCTGGTCTCCAGGGCGAGCTCTCCTCTGGCCTGGCCCCCAGAGCGCGCTCCCCCCTGCCCTGGTCTCCAGGGCGAGCTCTCCTCTCGCCCGGTCTCCGGGGTGAGCTCTCCTCTGGCCTGGTCTCCAGGGCGAGTGCGAACCCGGGGCCGCGCAGCCGCGCGGTCCCGCCGCGCGCCGACGCTGACCTGACCTCGACCGGCACGCCGTCCGCCCAGGTCAGCCGTCCGGCCTCGGCCGTCACCTCGTCCTCACCGCCGTCATGCGCGGTGCCAACGCGCAACATGAACCCCACCGGTCCCAGAAGTCGCGCCCTCAGGCTGCCGACGATGGCGCGCGCCGGGGAGGAGGCGAAATTTCACCGTGCTGTAGGACGGGTTTCCCAGGATCGCGGCCACCTCGCGGCCACCTCCTCCGGCGCCGTCGAACCCCGCTCGTCGATGACCCGCCGTACGGCGTCCGGAGCGCCGGGACGGTCCGTCGGCCAGTTGCCGGATCCGCCCGACTCCGGCGCTGCCCGGACCGCCGGTCCGCAACGGCTTCTCGTCGAGCTGGACGCGCTCGGTCGCAAGCGCCCCGAACACGCACGCGCCGAGCGCTCCGTTGCCGATCGGCAGGACGTGTCCTTCCCAACCGGGGACGGGCTCGTCGCACCGGAGCGTCAGCATGGCGATCACCCCAAGGTTTGGCGATCGCCCCTGGCGGTACGGACTCCCTCAGGGGAACTATGATGAAGATCGCCGCTGTGGCCGCGATCGTGGCTCTCACCACGATCGGACCGGCTGCCGCCTCTGGGGACGGCATCGAGCAGCAGGAAGTGAGCAAGCAGCAATACCGGACGCTGACCGCCCAGTGCCGCTACGCCGACACACAGGCCCTGCGCCAGAAGTGCAGGCAGGCGGTCAAGGACAACTACCGTATCGGCCGGCGCAACCGTTCACTCGACTGCCGGACGTACTCCGGCGTGACGGTCTGCGGCGAACTGCTCCTCAGCAAGGCCGAGCGCGCGTGCATCGACGAGTCCACCAGACAGGGCTTGGCCTATCGCCGCGCCGAAGTGGAATGTTACGTGGCCTGACCATGATCGTCGCAGGTGTCGACGGCTCGCCGACCGGACTGCTGTCCGTCGACTGGGCCGCCAAGGAGGCAGTGCTGCGCGGGGTGTCGCTGACCGTGGCCCACGTGGTGCCCGACTGGGTCTGCCGTCCCATCTCCGGCCGGTACGCGGAGGTGGGCAAGTGGATGCGCGACGGCGCCAAGGAGGTGCTCGCGGCCGCCGAAGGGCGGGCCCGCGAACTGGGCGCCGAGGTGACCACGGAACTCGTGCCCGGCGATCCCCGCGCCGCGCTGATCAAGACCGCCGAAGAGGCCGACCTGCTCGTCGTCGGCAGTCGTGGCCTGGGCGGCGTACGCGGGCTGCTGCTCGGCTCGGTCGCCCACGGGGTGGCCGCGCACGCCCAGACGGACGTCGTCCTGGTCCGCGACCCGCCGGCCGTTCCGCGCGGTGAGCTGGTGGTCGGCGTCGACCGTTCCGAGGGCAGCCTGCGCGCGCTGAAGTTCGCCTTCGCCGAGGCCGAGCTGCGCGGCGCCAGGCTGCGCGCGGTGGAGGCCTTCGCCTGGCCGCGCCCCTCGGGTTTCGGGCCCGCCGATCCGGAGGCCGAACGCGAGACCCGCGAGGCCCTGCGGACCTTCCTCGCCATACCCCGGCAATGCCATCCCGGGGTGGAGGTGATCGAGGACGTCGTGCACGGCCATCCCGTCGAGGTGCTGCGCGAGGTGGCGGCCGGGGCCGACCTGCTGGTCGTCGGCAGCCGGGGCCACGGCACGCTGAAGGGCATGCTCATCGGCTCGGTCAGCCAGGCCATGCTGCACCACGCGCCCGGCCCGCTCGCGATCGTGAAGGCCACCTCCGCCTAGAGGACGTTTCCCCAGGTCACGGCCTTCGCCGTCTCCCCCGCCCGCGCCCGTCCTCCTGGACCGCCCCCTCACCTGCACCCGCATGTGCCCCCGGTCGCCCCGGGCGTCCGCCGGTGGCTAACCGGCGGACGGCACCGCCGCCGCCACGATGCCGGCCACGCGGGGCGCGGCCAGCCGTACGTAGTCGTCGGTGGCGAGCGCCAGGGAGCGGTCGAGGCGCGCGGCGTTGAAGTAGATCTCCGGCAGCTCCAGCAGCGAAGGATCGACCACCAGCTCGAGACGGGGGTCGTAGCTGAACGGCAACACCGTCCCGCTGACGCTGCCCGCCAGTTCCTCGGCCCGGTCCTTGTCGGCGAAGGCCACGTACGTGCCCTCCAGCAGCCCCTTGACCGCCTGCAGATCCAGCCGCGCGTCCCCCGGCACGACGGCCAGCACGTGCCGGGTGCGCTTCTTGCCGATCTTGACCATCACGATCAGGCACTTGGCCGCCTGCTCGACACCGTGCCCGCGCAGGGCGCTCACCTGCTCGGTACGCCCCTCTGCCGGATGGTCGATCACCCGGTACCGCGCCCCGCCGGCATCGAGCTCGGCGATCAGACGCTCATAGGCGTCCGGCCGCCGGTCGCCCTCAGGGCCTTCGGCGACCTCGAAACCTCTGGCGGCATCGGGACCTCCGTCGGCGTCGGGACGTTCGTAGGCGTCAGCCGCGTCACCAGTCACTGCTCAACATCTCCTTGGCCTCGGCGATCCGGCCTTCGTCGCGCTGGTAGAACACCCACTGCTTGATCTTCGTGCCCCGGATCAGCCCCGCCTGGGCCAGCACCTTGAGATGCTCGCCGCACGTGGGCCGGCTCACGCCCAGCTTCTCGGCGATGAACAACGAACAGACGCCGTCGCGTACGAGATCGCCGTCACGCTGCGGACCGAAGTGCCGCTCGGGGTCGCGCAGCCACTCAAGGATGAGCAGCCGTTTCTCACTGGCCAGCGCCTTGACCAGATCCACATCCACCGAGCCAGTATGGCAATAAGCTAATTACCTGTCCACGCCCGGCGAGCCCCCTGAGCCGTACGGCCTCAGGACGTCTGCACCACCGGCGCCCCTTCGCTGGCCTGCACCAGGACGAACCCCTGCCCCCGGAACGCCAGCTGCATGGCCTCGCCGCTCCCCCGCCCGATCAACGCCCCGACCTTCATCGTGCGGTTGACCCCGACCTGCAACCCCGTGCTCCAGCACACCGCCGCCTGCCCGTCCACGAACGTCGGCATCCGGGCCACGTCCAGCAGCACCGGCGTGCCGTGCGTGGTCACCGCCACCCAGCCCGTGCCCGTCACCGTGGTGTTGAACAGCCCGCCGGCCGCGACCCCGGCCCCCTGCACCCGCTGAATGTCCCATCTGAGCTCCGGCCCGAACGCCAGCAGGTTCCGCCCGTTGACCGTCAGCCCCTCGTTCTCCAGGTAGAAGAGGTGGATGTCGTCGGCGTTGTCGGCCAGATAGAGCTGCCCCTGGCCGCGTACCCGCATCAGGGAGGCCCCCTCCCCCGTCACGGCCTTCTTCAGCAGCCTGCCGAGCCCGCCGCCCTCGTAGTCGAAGTCCATCTGCCCCTGGAAGGCGACCATGGACCCCTGCTTGGCGAGCACCTCGTGCGGCAACTGGACCCGCAGCATCTTGTGGTTCTCCAGCGCGAACCCGCCGGGAAGCGGCTGGCCGGCCAGGTTGCCGAAGATCGAACTACGCACGTCGTGCCTCTCACGTCGATGGTCGTGGCCGCCGACGTGCATCCGGAGCCGGCCCGAGCGGCGTCACCTCCGCCGCTCCACCGCCGCCTCCGGCACACCACCCCGGCGCCGTTCTACAAACCCATCAACTCTGCGCCCCGGAAGCGAGTTCCCGCACCACCTGTATGAGCTCGGCCGGATCGAACGGCTTTGTCAGGTACGCGTCGACCCCGATCCCCAGCCCCCGCCTCCGGTCGTCGTCCTGCGCCCGCGCCGTGATCAGGACGACCTTGATGTGACGGGTCGCCTCCTCCGTACGCAACTTCTCCGCCGTCGCCCACCCGTCCAGGCAGGGCATCATCACGTCCAGCGTGATCACATCCGGCATGACGTCCATCACGCGATCCAGACAGTCCTGCCCATCGGTGGCGGTCGACACCTCGAACCCCTCAAGGTTCAGGTTGACCGCGATGAGCTGCCGGATGACCTCGTCGTCATCCACGACCAGTACTTTGCCAAGAACGTCGCTCACGGGCGCAAAGCTAGCCCGTAGCGGGCCGGTCACGTGGGGTTTTCGCGGGATGCGTTCAAGGAGCGTTATCTGGTGCCGAGTGGTCCCCGGATGCTGATAGCCTTATCACTCGTCGCCCCCTTAGCTCAGGGGATAGAGCACCGGCCTCCGGAGCCGGGTGCGTAGGTTCGAATCCTACAGGGGGCACACACGATCTCCATCGAGAGATGGCCAAGGACCTGCGGAAACGCAGGTCCTTTTGCCTTCCAGGCATGCCACCCGCTGCCACCGATGGCAAGCGTGTGCCCATGATCACGTACCAGACACGTACTGATCTTGCTCAGCGCCGTGACCCCTATGCATGCCAGGCTCCAACGAACACCGAGCGGCTCATGTAGCCGACCGCGGAGGCGAGCCCGACGCCGTTACCTCGCCGGCCGAAGAGGCCGAAGGGCCGAACGGCACGACAGCACAGTGGAGCCCGAACGACGAGCATCACTCCGGCCAAACACTCCTTCGTTATCCCATATAGATGCATCTACGAAGGAGAAGACATAGCTCGGGGTGCTTACGCCTGAAACTGTGTTACACCACACCTAAACACCGCGCTCAGCGGCGCCCGGAGCGCCAGCCCATAGGCGGCAACCGTCCGAACGTCTCTCCCCGCGTGCCACGCAAACGTTACGGAGACGTTTCGTTCGTCACATCGAGTCACTCGTCAGATGCTGAACAATAGGCGAGTGGACTACGACCTGGTGAGGCTGGGCCCGCGAGAGTTTGAGCACTTAACACAGGCACTGTGCGTAGCGACACTAGGCGCTCGGGTCAGCATGTTCGGCGATGGCCCGGACGGAGGTCGCGAAGCGACAGCCGAAGGCACCATGCGATGGGATGGCGATCGCGAGCCTGCCGAAGCGGTGTGGGAGGGGTACACCGTCGTGCAAGCCAAGTTCCGGCTCCGGCCAACGGATGCGGCTTCCAACCTTGACTGGCTGCTGACCGAGCTGCGCAAGGAGTTGTCACGGTGGACCGATAAGCGCTATAGGCGCAGCGAGAACCGAAAGCCAGACAATCTACTCATCGTCACAAATGTGCCACTATCAGCCGCTAGCGGTGGGGGAATAGATACAGCCAATCTAGAAATAAGCAATCTGATCGCTGATCATGAACTTCAACTCCAAAATTGGCGCCTATGGCACTATGACGATCTGTGCACGCTGCTGGACGCGCATAGGTCTGTTCGCATCACCTATGGCGGATATCTCACTTCCGGTGACGTTCTAGCACGAATGGATGATTGGCTTGAACGCCACCAGACCGACCTTGGTAGCGCACTGACAACACACGCAATCAAAGACCTACTTGCCCAGCAATACGTCCGGCTCGGGCAGGCGGGCGATCCGCATGAAGACAAACTATCATTAGATAGCATTGGCATTGACCTACCCGCTGCGACGGTCTCCTACAGCTACGACGCATGGCTGCTCCAGCAACTCGAGACTTTAGATCGAAAAACTCAGGAGGCGGTACAGTCAGCACTTAGCATCGCATTGACGTCGAATGAAATGATTACGCCAGAACAGATAAAGATTGAAACGCGTAAGCGACTAGAACGACCGCGCAATACAGTGCCGGCGGCAGCATACATAGTTCATCGCGGAGACCGCGTAGGAACCCACGATTTGCGCCCGGATACCGCACCGCATCTACTCGTAGTCGGAGGACCTGGGCAGGGAAAGTCGACCTTGGCACAGATGGTGTGCCAAGCATATCGTGTCAGACTTCTGCGCGATGCTTCTTTAAGTCCTGAGGCAAACCGACTAAGGAATCGACTCCAGAAGCATTTCGATGAAATCGGCTTGCCTCTTCCGCAGAATCTTCGGTGGCCGATTCGTGTCGTTCTTAGCGAGTACGGGGAGTATCTGACTGCCAATCCTGGTCGATCGCTTCTCCGGTACCTTGCTGAACGGATTAGCGATGCAGGACCATACGATATTCGCAGTACCGATCTGCACGCGTGGCTCGGCCGATGGCCGTGGATCCTGGTACTTGACGGCATGGATGAAGTAGTCTCACCACACGTGCGCGATGCGGTAACTGCTGGCATCAGCGACTTCCTTGTCGATGTTGCTCAAGCAAACGCCGACGTGCTGGTCATCGTCACAACGCGTCCGCAAGGCTACACAGGGGAATTCGGCGCGGAGGACTACCAGCAGGTCGATCTCGTTCCGCTCAAGACCAAAGCCGCCTTGGCATATGCCCAGAGGCTCACCAGCGTGCGCCTGAGCGAGGATTCCGATTTTCGCCAGAAAGTTCAAGATCGCCTACTGCAGGCATCAGCCGAACCTGAGACCTCTAGATTGATGCGTACGCCCCTGCAAGTAACGATTATGACATTGCTGCTGGAACGTAGGCAGCGTGCACCTCACGATCGCTATCAACTTTTCAATGCTTATTTCGACACCATCTATGCGAGAGAGACTAATAAGCCAACCGATCTCGGCCGCTTCCTAGAGGACCACCGTGCCGACATTGAAGCCATTCACGAGTCCGTCGCGCTTGAGCTACAGCAGCAAGCAGAGAGGGTATCCGAGCACGACAATTCCATCCCCACCGCAGACCTGAATCAGCACGCAATCGACCGGCTGAGAAGGGAAGGTAATGACAACGATCACGCAATGAGACTAGCGAGCAGGATAGGCAACGCTGCTACAAACAGGCTGGTACTCCTGGTCCCTCATGGCGACGGCGGCGTGGGTTTCGAGGTTCGCAGTCTACAAGAATACATGGCTGCTCGCGCTCTAACCCGAGGCGAGGCATCTGATATTTTAGACCGTTTGCGTCCCCTTGTGCCTTCAGCTCACTGGCGTAACACTTGGATGCTTGCCGCCGGAAGACTATTTCGCGAACGGGAATCTCTACGCGAGCCACTAATCAGTATATTACAGCAGGTCGACAACGAAAATATGCTCCCCTGGCTGGTTCGCCCAGGAGCTGAGCTCGCTACGTACCTTCTCGCTGACGATCTGGCCATCAAGTCGCCTCAATATCGGCGACTCATGGCCGACCAAGCCCTCGATCGTCTGAACGGGCTTCCTGACGCGACCTGGCGCGACCTTGGCGCCGTCCTTCTGCAGCTTGCTGAGGAGGATGCACTTATTAGGCAGAAAATCGACCAGCACGTTTCGACCTGCTTGGCAAGAGGAGGCGGAGCTCAAGCTCATGCACTTCTTATGCTGAAACTTTGGGAGAAAAGAACAGGAAGTCTTGCAGCACGAGCACGCCAGCTCATTGCCGCGAACGCCGCCAATGCCGATCTTACTGAGAACTTTGGATTCTATCTGATCCAATCATACGGGCGCACCGCCAGCCCGACGCGCATCCAGAACGGCCCCAGACTTGCGGCCTACCTTTCCCCTCTTCTTGCTGGGTTGGATCAGGAGAGTCGCGCCTCACTACTCCGCGTTCTTGGATCTCTGCCACGCAATTGCCTCAAGAAGGTGGTCAGAAAAGGTTCCCCCACAGACTATTTAGTGATGACGGAACTCAAGTCTCTGAATCATGCTTCTCTAGAAGAGGCATTTAGCAATGTTACGGTAGCCGATGCCTTTGCCGAACTCGTCGATCGCATTCCACCACATGATTGGCATGTGGCGGCCGGCCTGAGAGATGTGGCACGATACTGGCACGCGCGGCGCGTCGCCACTCAACCGGACTAACCTGTGTCGTGATGTACAACTCGACGTAGCGACCTGCAGTACCAGCCCCTACGAAGCTCGACATCGCAATCTCAACAGTCCCTCGCGCAGTGTTAGGGCCAGCGTCATGCTGGCCCTAGGCAACTCTACGCAAATCCGCTAGCCAGGCTTTTCGTCTTTTCGCGAGCCGCCTTGGTCTTCGCGAATATCAATGATATCACCGAACGCACCGTCCAAAACGGTGAGCCAGATTTCATCTTGACCGTGGGTACATTTGGCGTAGATCTTCAGCAGAACCTCCACGCTGTGACCCGCCCATTGGGCTATCTGCGTAGCAGGAACACCTGCGTTCAGGCGCAATGACACGCCAGCATGACGTAGATCGTAGGGCCGCTTGGCAAGCTGAGATGCGGCCAAGGCGGGTGGAAGGGCCAGCGCACGGGCTGTCTTCCAGGTCCGTACGTAGCCGGACTTATAGAGGATGCCTCCGCGCTCGGTGCGAAAAAGCCGGCCGTCCGGGGCCACGCCGTGACGTCGGATGTGGCCTCGGAGGATGGTCACCAACTGCGGCGGGATGGGGATGATTCTCTTGGCTTTCCGTGGGCGACCTTTGAGGCCGCGCTGCTCGTGGGCCTGGCCGTTGTCCGTCCACTTGCTTCCCACAGTCGGTGCTGAGCCGCTGAGCATGAGCTTTCCCCACCCCCTCTCGGGAAGCATGCAGTCTTCCAGGCGTAGAGCTGCTACCTCGCTGGGGCGCATCATCGCGTAGTAAATGCAAGCGAAGAACGCCACCAGCCGATCTCCGCGCCGCCATCCCGCATAGCTGACGGCGGTCAGCAGTTCATGGACCTGCTCGGGTGAGGCCACAACTGCAGGGTCGATCTCCTCGCATACCTCGGCCTCTGGGGCCTTCCAATCGAGTTCTTCGGTGAGCGGGTTCTTGACTAGACGCTTCTTGAAGACCGCGTATCGCAGCACGTTGAAGAGCACGCGTCGGCGGCGACTGTAGTAGCCGGCGGAGGCGGGTGTGCCGTCGAGCTTACGGGCGCACCCGTCCAACGCGCTGGTGATGCGGTCGTAGTCGGCGAGTTCGGTAACTGGGGCGGACGCCTTAGCTATCCATTGGAGCGCCTCGGCGATGTCCTGCGGCTTGTCGGAGTCGCGGTGTTGCTTGTTGAATGCCCACTGGTAGAGCGCTGAGCGCAGAACGCGCGCGTCGGGTGCGCCGCGACGATCGCGGACCAGGAGCGGTGTCACCGCCGCGAGCGTTTCCGCGATCGAGATGCGCTGTCTGCCGGACACCTTGGGCCACCGGGTGTCCACGTAGTCGCAGGCGTGGGCGTACCAGGTCATCGCGTTCTGGGCGCGTGCTTTGGAGTCCGGCATGCCGGACTCTGTGTCGAACGCCTCGCCGTTCTGGGCAGCCCTCTTGAGGTCGGCGCGGAAGCTGTCGGCGAGTTCCCACGTGGCGAAGAGCTCGGTGAACACCTTGCCTTCGACGACCCACCGCACCATGTGAGGGCGGCCACCGGTCTTCTTGGTGGAGATCTTCCAGATGCGAACGCTGTAGCTCTTCATGGTCAGCTTGCCCTCCGGGTTTCGGCCAGTGAGTCGAGCCAGGATTCGAAGTCACGGCGCTTGATGCGCAGTTCGCCGTTGGGTAGCCGGTGGCAGCGCGGTGCCACGCCGAGGGCGCGCCATCGCTGCCAGGTACGACGCTTGACGTCGAGTTCGGCGAGCAGTTCGGGGACGGTCATCCAGATGCCGGTGCGGTTGCTGGCGTGGGCGATGCTGATGGCGGTGGGCTTCAAGGGCGCATCCCTGTGTGGCTCGGGTCGTACAGGCAGGGGTAGACGACGTAGGCGGGCGAAGGGCGACGGCCGGGGCCGGTGCGGGGTGGATCGGGTTCGCGGCGGATATAGCCGAGTTGCTCCAGCAAGTCGAGGGCGGGTTCTAGCTCGGTGACCTTGCGGAAGCGGTTGCGCGGTAGAGCGGTGAAGGCTTCGCGGACGGTGAAGCGCTGCGGGTTGGTGCGCTGCAGCCAGGCGTGCACGACGCGGGCGGCTTCGAGGTCGGGGTCGGCGCCCATGGCGTCGAAGGTGGCCAGGGCGTGGGCGATGAAGTACTGGCCGATGGTGATGGCGGCGTTGACCGTGTCGGCAGTGATCGGGTGGCGCCAGCCGTCTTCGACGCGGCCGGCCAGGTGGATGAGGCCAGCGATGCGCATGACAGCGCCGTCGAACTTGCCTGCCCAATCGGTGATGTGGCCGAGGTCGCCGGAGTCCGGACGCAGGCGGCGCTCTGTGCTTCGTCGATGCTCGGTAAAGATCTCGGCGGCTTCGGGTGACAGGACGAGCTGGGCGGGATCGTGCCAGTCGTGCATGTCGATGGTCAGGCGTTGCAGGTTGGCGTCGTAGCGGGTGGCGATGTGCTCCGGGACGGCGGGTGCGTCGACGTTGCGGTAGCCGACGTTGGATTTCGGGAGGCTGTAGAGGATGCGGCCGAGCAGGCCCTTCCCGCGGAAGCCGGGCATGGTGGCGATGTCGGAGACGATCTCGGGCTGGACGGCGAGACCCATGGTCAGGACGGCTTGGTCGACGCGCTCGCTGCGGCCTCGGCGGTCGATGATGAGTGGGTCCCCGGCGTGGCCCTTGAGGAACAGGTCCAGGTTTGGGGTGCCGGAGTAGCGGCCGGCGAGGGTGGCGAAGATGCCGCCCTCGGCGGACAGGACGGCGAGACGGCCTCCCTGCTCCACGAGGATGGTGGAGGCGGACTCGGGCGTGACGTCGTCGGCCATCAGGCGTGGTTTGACCGGGACCTTGATCTCTTCCACGGCCAGGGCTGCGCTCTGGGCCTCGGCGATCGCCTCGGCAGCGGATTCGCCGCGCGCCGAGCTGGCCGCACGGGCGGCTTTCTCGGCGAGGTCTTCGGCCAGGCGGCGGGCGACTTCGGCCTCGGTGATCTGCGGGCCGATGCGGCTGATCAGGGCACGTTCGGCGTGGATGAGCGGGCTGGTCATGGCGCGGAACACGGCGGACTTGCGTGACCCGGGTGGCATGGCGACCAGGACGAACAGGTTCACCGGCTCGACCCACGAGCCGCGGACGTTGACCACTGCCCGTCCGCCGGCCGCGGTGGACAGTGCGGCCAGGGCGACGCAGCCTGCCAGGTCCAGCGGTGTCTGTGTCTCCTCTGCTACGGCGCTGACGTGGTCGGCGACCCAGCCGGGAAGGGCGTGTACTGGGAAGGGCGGGAGGTCACCGCGCTGGCCGAGTGGCGCGGGCGGCTCCCAAGCCGCGGGTGCATTGTGCAGTTCGGTGAGCTGCTTCGCGGCACCGAGGTTGCTCAGGATGATCTCGGCGGTGGGGCGTCCGTTGGTGGTCAAGCGGCTGCCCTCCTTGGTCGGCGTAGGCCGCTGTCGAGCCCGGAGCGGATGGTGTTGAACGCCTCGCGGAAGTCGAGCCCGATGGCTTCGGCTGCGTTGTGCAGGCATGCTTCGGCGAGGTTGCGCGGGAGCAGGCTGGACGCGATGAGCTGGCCCAGGGCGAACGCGGCGAGGTTGAGGGTGTCGTTGCGGGTGCCGGGGACGGCGTCCAAGACTCGCTCGATCTCGCCGCGCAGTGCCGCCAGGGCATACCCGGCTGCCCGGTCTCCGCCGCAGGCGGCCAGCACTGCCCCCGCAGACATGCTGGACGTGGGCGGCGGGGGAGAACCGAGACGCTCGGTCAGCCAGGCTGGAAGCGTGGCCGGAGTCGGGTCGTGCAGGACGTCGTAGGAGCCGCTACCGTCCCGCTGGGTGACGTGGCTGCCGGGGGCGACGACGTAGCCGCCGTGAGCGCGGGTGTCGATCTTCCAGCCGAGCCTGCCGGCGGTATTCCGGAGGCCGGTGTCGGTCGGGGCGGTGAAGTAGAGGTGGGTGCCGCCGCGTCGGGTGCGCACCATGAAGGTCTCCAGTGGCAGCGGTTGGCCGGCCTGCTCGCAGAGCGAGGCCAGTACGTCCGCGCCATCGTTGATGCCGGGCCGCGCCCAGTCGGGCGGCGGGTGCTCGTCGGGCTTGGGTACGTCCAGGTCGAGCACCACCAGGCCCGATGGGCCGCAGGCGATGCCGATGTTGAACGGGGCGCGGGCCCACATGTGGCGGATGAGGGCGGTGTCGGTGGTGGCGTGCTGCTCCCAGGCGGTGAAGCCGGGTAGCGGGCGCTTGTCGTACGGGGTGAGTGGGAAGACGTGCCAGCCGCGGGCGGCGGCGGCCAGGGCGTAGCGGGTGAGGTCGTGCATGTGGATCTCCTCAGAGGGCGGCATCAGTGGGTGCCGTCGCGGTGGAGGCGGCGGGCGTAGAAGTAGAGCTGCCAGCCGAGGCGGGGACGCTTGCCGGTGCCCTCGCAGGCGCGGCAGGTGCGGTTCTTGCCGCCGGGACGGCATCGGGTGCAGCGGCCCCAGGGCGACGCCAGGCACACGGTGATGTAGCTGAGAGTGACGAACGGTAGGCACGCTGCTAGAAGCGCGATGACGCTGGCCATGAGGGCCTCCGGGGCCGATTTCAGGGTTTCCACAGGTCAGGCTCTAGGCGCTAGGGCCCAGATAGAACGGGATTTCGAGCTCTAGGGGAGCCTCTAGACCTAGAGGGGCATGCCTCTAGGTCTAGAGGCGATCCGGTGAGCTACGACGCCTTGCCCTTGTCACGCAGGGTGATGGCCGTGGTGAGGTCGTCGCGGGCGATGCCGATGCGATTGGCGCCCTTGCCGCCACCTTCCGGGGTGCCCCATACCTGCATGGTGCGGACGCCGTACGGCTTGAGCGCGGTGGTGAGCTGGGCGGTCTTCGCCCCGCCTTCCAGGGCCGCCCATGCGCCGTAGATGTCCGGCCGGAGTCCGGCCAGGCGATCCACGACGACCTCGTTCCAGACCTTGGCCTCGGACGGCGGGACGACGGCCAGGATGTCGGCCAGCAGGTCGAAGGTCGGTGCGGTCTGCTCGGGCGACTCGCCGAGGGCGTGGCCGGTGAGCGTGCCTGCCGTCTTGCGCAGCGCGTAGGCGCGGTCGGCGATGAGCTGGGTTTCCGGGGTGTTGAGGTAGGCGGCCTTGACGACCTTGGGCATCGGCGTCGCGCCGACCAGGTAGCCGGTGCCGGCATCCTTCTCCGGGACGAAGACGGTGGCGCGGATGCCGTTCTTGTACGCCGAGGTGCCGAGGATCATGTCGTTCTCAAGCTGGCCGGCGACCCGCAGGCAGAAGCGGATAGAGACGTTCGCGGAGATGCCGGTGGGCAGGCTGTCGCGGTCCGGGCGCTGGGTGGCCAGGATCAGGACGACGCCCAGGGCGCGGCCGAGCTTGATGATGAACTCCGCGTCATCGCCTGCCCTGTCGCCGTACTCGGGGTGGGCGAACAGGTTCTGGCACTCGTCGATAATGCAGACCAGTGGATGCAGGCCCAGTGAGCGCTTGTCGGCGATCTGCCGGGTGACGCGCTTGTCCGGGCACAGGTCCGCGGGCAGGGCCTTGAGCGCGGCCGAGCGGCGCATGACCTCCTTGCGCAGCAGGGTCAGGGAGTCGGCGGCGTAGGCGATGGCCTCGTCCTCGATGCCGGAGACGTAGCGGTGGCAGACCTTGTCGTACGGGTCCAGGTCGCCGGTGCCCTTGAGCTCGTGGAACCACGCCTCGACCGTGGGATCGAGCACGATTCCGGCGGCTAGCTCGCGGATGGACGAGGTCTTGCCCTGGCCGGGCTGGGAGCCGATCAGCACGTTGTGCTGGATGAGCGGCACGGTGACCAGGCGTCCGCGCGGATCGTTGCCGAACGGGACGCCCTTGAACACGTCGTGCGAGCCGGCCCGCTTGAGCGGGGACCGCACGACGGTCTTGGACAGGTCCTTGTCGCCCACCCACAGGATCAGCCGTCCCTCGTGGACGGACGGGTCGCCCTCTGGCCAGATGCAGCCGAGCGGGCGGCGCAGCGCGCCGGATAGCTGCTTCCGCCTGTCCAGCACATCGGCCACGGTCACGCCGTACGGCAGGTCGATGTCGGCGCGCCAGCCGGGGCCGTCGCGGGTGATCGGGGCGACGAAACGGATGGCGTCCTTGGGGTTCTTGGACAGGGCCTGCGTGATGCCGGCGATGCCGAGCACGCTCAGCGCGCGGACCACGATGTCACTGGTCAGCTTCTCCACCTCGGACGCCATGACGGCTCGGTTGATGAGCGGCCGGTCGGCGGGCTTGCCGAGGAGGCCCAGCAGGGCCATGGCCACGGCGAGCGCTCCCCAGTGGACGGCGGTCGGCTTGTTGGCCGCGACGATGGCCAGGACCAGCAGCGCGATCAGGATCGTCCCGGTGATCCAGACCCGTAGCCGCACACGTGAGTCTCGTTGCCTGCTCAGCTTCAGGTACCCCTCGTAGTCGGATTTGCGGACGGCCGCCACGCGTGCGGGCTCGCCCTCCAGGTCGAACGTCCACCGCGCCATGCCGTTCACCAGGCGGACGAAGCCGCGCGGGGCGCGGGCGGTCAGCCGTCCGGCGTAGAGCGGGGTGCGGAGGGTCTGATAGCAGGCGACGTGCAGGTAGTGGAGGCTCGTCCAGCGGATGGTCTCGACGGCCTCGGAGCGGGAGCGCAGCCACAGCGGGATGATCGGCTGTCGGGTGGTCGCCTTCCGTTCCAGGCTCGCCCGCCAGTCCGTCCGGGTCGGACCGGGCTGGTCCACTCGGACGATTTCGCCGTCAAGGACCGGTCCGTCCGCGTCGTTCTGCGCCGGCTTCTGCGGGTCCGATTGGGGGCGGTCGGAGTGGCGTCCGGACCGGGCGGCGTCGAGGTCGACGATGTCCGCGCCCTTGCCGTCCTGGCGGTCCGGGGTCGGTTCGTCGGACCGGTCTGGAGTGTCGTCCTCGTTCGGGTGGTGGTTGGGGTCGTCCGGTCGGTGAGTCATGATGAAGGCACCTCTGCTGCCTGATGGGTGGTGGGGTCCTGGGGCGCGGTCGTTGTCTTGGCGGATGAGGCCGCGTCCCACGTGACGGTCAGGGACGATGTGCGGTCGGACCGCGGTTCGTCCGGGCGGTCGGTGGGTCTGTGGTCAGCGGTCGGCGACTGCGGTCCGACCGCTTGAGCGATGTCGACTGCGGTTGGCAGGGTCAGGGCGAGCAGTTCGGCCAGGAGCATGGCGGTGGTGGCTTCGTCGCGCTCGAAGAGGCGTCCGGGGTAGCCGGTGACGGTCCATCCGCCCGCGCCGAGTTGGGCAACGTTCGGGCACCGGTCGGAGCTGATCCGGGTGTTGGTGACGGTCAGGCTCATCAGGCGGCCTCACCCTTGGGCACGGGACCTTCCGCCTTGAGCTGGGCCAGGAGCGCGCCGGCGCGGTCAGTCGAGATGCTTTGGCCGCGGTTGCGGATGGCGTCGCGGAGGCGGTCACGGGTGAGGGGCTCGCCCTGTGAGATCAGGTCGGCGGCGATGTGCCGTCCCAGTGGCAAGAGGTCTCCTACGTTCGGTGGTGTCGTGTTCTGGGGCCGCTTGGGTCCACGGCCATGTCGCCTTGGAGCAGCCGGCGGTAGAGCGGTGCTGGGAGCCTCCAGTTCCGGGAGTGTCGCGACCGGCAGTTGCATGTGCCTGGGCGTGAGTTCGCCAAGGCGGTACAGGGCTCGCTCGCGCCGGGTTGCCTTCCATCGCCACAGCAGGCCGTACCGGTCCTGAAGCTCCGTGCGGGCCAGGATGCGTTCGCGCTCCCTGCCCAGGGCCTCCGGGTAGCTGCGGATCTCCCAGAGCACCATGCGGCGCCAGAGGGAGACCGTTGCCAGCGGGGCGAGCAGCCAGCGTGAGCGGCGGATGCCGTCCATGTGGTCCGGCCTGGCCAGCTCGGCGTGCTTCCGGACGACGTGGGCGCCGACCTCGATGGCGATGACCCACAGGAGTGGCAGCAGGGCGTGCGCGACGACGGCGAACCAGTCCGTCGGTCCTGGCGTGGTGAGGTAGGCGGCGACGTTGAGGTAGACCGTCGCGGCGGTCAGGGCCCATGGGATGAAGCGGAGCCAGCCCAGGCGCATGCCGAGGCGGGCAAGGACGATGTCGAGCGCCGAGAACGCTGCGATCCCCAGGTCGATGCCGAATGGAACGGTCCAGGCGAACCACCCGAACGAGGGCTCGGCCGCCGTGGCGACGCGCTCGAAGCTGTTGACGAAGCCCAGGAGCCCGAGGGCGCTGGTGACGGCTGCGGTGGTGGAGATGGCGGTACGTTCGCCCTCGGTCAACGGGCGAGGCATGGCCTCGTAGGCGGTCATCGCGTGTCCTTCCTTCCGGTGGTTCGTGGGCGGCGTTCGCGGCTCACGCGGCTGCCTCCTCGGCGCAGTTGAGGCACACGCCGAGGTGGCGCGGTAGCACGTAACCGACGTCGATCAGGCACTCGGGGCACGTCCGGCCGGCCTTGAAGATGTCGGTACGTCGGCGCGGGCTCGGGGTGCGCTTCGGCACGGCGAACCGCACGTCGTACAGAGGAACGGCCCGAACGCGAGGCGGGCCGGGACGCCGGCCGGGCCACAGGGCCTGGGCCTGCGCGCCTTGAGGGCCGGGGCGTAGTCCCTGGGCGGCGAGCTGGTGGAGTGTGAGCAGGTGCGGCGGGACGAGGTGCCGTGGGTAGGTGGGGATGCCGTACCGGGCGCCGGACGGGTCCCAGAAGCGGGTGCGGATGCGGCTGGCCATTCAGGCCACCTCCATGTCTGCCAGGTCGGTGGTGTAGGTGGTCAGGGCGGCGGCCGGCAGGCCGGCCCAGATGCCCGAGGTCGGGCGGGTGCGCCTCGCGTACTGCTCGCACAGGGACAGGGCGGGGCAGGTGGCGCAGACCTCGCGGGCGACGGCCTCGCGGGCGGTGCGCTCCTCGGTGCTCTCGATCGTGAGCCGCGGTCCGGTGTGCAGCTCGGGGTCGTACGTGCACTCGGGGAGCGGCGTCCCGTCGTCGGTCTGCCAGGTGGCTTCGATCTCGGCGAGCGACATGCGGGCCGGGTGGATGGGGCGGTTCGAGTTGTGAGTCACGGCGTCTCTTTCTGCGATCACTTGTTGACGGTGTGGACGAACCTGGCGAAGGACTCCGAAGCGCTCATGACCAGGTGGGCGGCGGCCTTGACGATGGTCGCCGCGCCCTCCGGGTCCTTCAGGGCGTAGAGCGCGGCGCAGATCGTCAGGACGGTCGGGAGCACTTTGCGCGGACGGATGAGCATGACGAGACCTCTCGGTTCGAGGACCTGTAGAGCGGGTCCTAAGAGACATAGAACATGTACAGCTACGGAGAGTCAAGTGTGAGGGACTGGTTGTGTTGGAGTCCCGCGGTGCTTGGCTCGCCCGCTCTTGCTGACTCAAGCCTTCCTCGCCGGGCGCCGCCCCAACACTGTGCTCATGATCGGGACTGAATGCACAGGGGGTGCTTTTTGGGGGTGATTCAAGCCCTGAGCAGGAGAAACGCGGGCCGGTATTTCTCGGGAAAGCGGGCGTTTAAGGCCGTGTTCACGCCATGATTGCCGAGGCGTGCACATGTGGAGGTGAAGATGTCTCGAATGCCCAATGTGGGGCTTGCTGATGCGATGCGGCGTGCCGACTGTTCTAATTCGGGACTTGCTTCACGAGTGCGACAGATTGCGCAAGAAGAAGGCGTAACCCTGAGCTGTACGCACGTGGACGTCAAACGCTGGCTCGACGGGGTGAAGCCGCGGCCTGCCACCGCGCGCTTCATCGCGGAAGCACTCAGCAGGAAGGCCGGGGTCGCCTTCACGTTGGACGACATCGGGTTCGCCAGCGTCGTGACTCCGGAGACGCTGGAACGCACGCTGGCTCATGGCGGCGGCATCTCCGACGTGGGGAGTCGGCTGCTGAGCCTGACGCGGCGCGACCTCGCCGACGATCCGGTGGCGCTTCAGGCGGTGGTCGTCCCAGACGCCTGGAACGAGTCCCTCATCGCGTGGCTGCTGTCGCGGCCGGAGCCGGTGCTGGTACGGGAGCACGCGCGGCCGTCTGTCGGCCCGTGGGACGTGCAGACCATTCGCGCCACCACAGAGCTGTTCGCGAGCATGGGTTTTCAATTCGGGGGCGGACATGCACGTTCCGCGCTCGTCCAGTATTACCACCGAGAAGTCGTTCCCATGCTCGACGGTAAATTCGAGGAGTCGGTAGGGCGGGCGTTGTACGCGGCGGCGGCCGAAATCACAGAGTTGGTCGCGTGGACGGCGTACGACCTCGGCCGGCACGGGCTCGCGCAGCGCTATTTCCTGCAAGGACTGCGTCTCGCCCAGGTGTCCGGAGATCGCATGCTGGGTGGCCTGATCCTGGCCGACATGAGCCATCAGGCCAATTATCTGGGCCGATACGACCAGGCCATTCAACTCGCGCGTGCGGCGCAGGAGGGTTGCCGTAACGCATCCACTGCGACGCCCATGGCCTTGTTCTTCGCCATGGAGGCTCGCGCGCACGCAGGGAATGGCGATGAGGCCGCCTGTGCGCGAGCCCTGCTTGAGGCGGAAAAATGGTTCGCCAAGCGCAATGTGGACGATGACCCCTCGTGGGTCGGGTACTTCGACGCCGCCGAACTGGCCAGCGAGGGCGCGCATTGTTACCGCGACCTTCGCAAGCCGTCCCGGGCGATGGAGTTCGTCGGCCAGGCGGTCGGGCTCTGCGATCCGATGTACGTGCGGACCCTGGCCTTCGACCGGCTGGTCCAGGCGGCGAGCTACGTGCACATGGGCGACCCGTCGCAGGCCGCGGCCGTCGCGTTGGAGGCCATCGACCTCGCCGGGCCGCTCAAGTCGGAGCGCTATCTCCGGTACATCCGAGACCTGCAAGCAGACCTGAAGGCGTACGCGGACGATGGTTTGGTGGCGGAGTTCAACGCCGTCGTCGCCCGGAAGTATTCGTCGGAGAGCGATTAGTGCGGTGACCGCTAACGTTCAACGGGTTCAGTGACCTGCGGCCGGTCAGTCGTCGTTGACCAGCCACTGCCGTCCGTCGATCAGCTCCCGGACCGCGTCGAGCTGTCCGGCGTGCGTCGCAGTGTCGACGATCACGTGCATCAGCACTTCGCGCAAAGACCCCAGCCGCCATGAACCCGAACCGAACATCTTCGTCGGCCACCAGGCCGGCACGGCATCGATCGCCGTCGCCCCGATGACCATGTTCGACTGCTCGATCGTCCGTCGATACCGCGCGAGCACGTCCGCACCGGAGAACTCCTCGGGGACCTTCCAACCGAACTCGCCGACCACGAGCGTGTCGATGACCTGGCGATCGGCGGTCATCGCGCCGCGAAACCAAAGCGCCTCGGACCAGGTCAAATGGTGCACCAGGTCGCGGGGTGACCAACCGGACGGCAGCACCACCTGGCGTAGTTGCTCCTCGCCAAGGCCGTCCAGGATGCCCAGGACGTGCTTGCGCTGCGAGTCCAGGTAACCGACCAGTGTTTCGCGCTCCACGGCCTTGCCCTCCCCGCGATATTTGCCGACGTCAGACCATACAACAACGAGATCGGCAATCGCGTGGATCAACGTGAGCGCGGTCAAGCCGGTGCGTTGTCCACCCGGTGAACGTTCATGGTCACCGCATTAGCTGTCGTACCCGTGGCGAGGTGGCCGGCCGTATCTCCACAGGAGGTAGCCGAGCGGCAGCACGAGCATCAGCAGCCGAGCAGGGGCATCGCGGAGGCCGTCCAACTGGAGTTGGTACAGCAGGCCGGCGCGCAGGGATTCGTCCCCGGTGAGGAGAGGGGCGAGGCCCACCAGCCCGTACACCACCAGGGCGTCCATGACGGTCGTCAGCGTGCGCCGTCCAGAGATCGGCGGCGCCGGGGAGTGCGATGCGAGCAGCACCAGCAGGGCAGCCGCCAGCAGGCACAACTCCCAGAGTCCCCAGCCGCCGGACAGAGCCTCGAACCAGTCCTGGGTGAACATGGGCAGTGAGCCCGAGCAGATGCTATTCCCCTGGTAGTCGGCTGAGAGCGGCCGGGCGAGCGCGATCAGCGCCAGCATCCAGGCGGCACGCGGCCCTGCCGTCGCCGAACGCCGCCGCATCAGGGCGACCAGCACGGCCAGCAGGGGCAAGGCCCAGGTCGTCGCGAGTTCGGTGAGGGTGGCGAGGTCGTCGCGCAGCGGTAGGAACGGCGAGTGGTCGATCGAGTCGTACGGACGTACGCAGCTCACTACGCCCTCGGTGAAGCCTTCGTAGTGCAACTGCGCGAGGTACTGCTCGGGCACGTCGGCGGCCGTGAACAGGGAGGACCAGTCGAACCTGGTCTTCCAGGTGTCCCAGGTGGGGTAGGCCGCAGCGGCGAGGGCCGCCAGCCAGGCTAACGGCGCTGAGGGTGACACGTCAGGGGCTCCTTTTGCTTCTGGCGCACCCTATCGGTGATCTTGAGCGACGAGAGCTGTGGCTGTTGGAGAGGGGTATTCCGTCCCTGCGACTGACAGCCGTCACAACATGTCGGATACGGCACGTGAGCCGCAGACACCGACCTTAATTTTCGAGCAGGTGGCACCCGTACTGCGCTCCTGGAGGGCGGTCATCTCCCGGCCCCAGGACATCGACCTTAGAAAGCACGCCAGCGGCGAGGTGCGTCGGGATTCCGTAGCGAGATCATGCGATTGCGGAACTCTCGGGCTATGGCCGCGTCTTCGTCGACGTTCTGCATGAGCCAGGTCGTCATTTTCAGCTCATTGATGTCTCTGAGCACGGGGTAGCCTTCCCAGGCCAGAACATCGAATCCGTACCGCTCCGCGAACCGGTCATATTCGGTGCGCGTTCCCCAGCCGACGGTGTGCTCGATGGCCGTGACAGCGAGGTCCGTCTCCGGTGGGCCGAACGCGAATCGCTCGAAGTCGATGAGCAGGACTCTTCCGTCGACGGTTCGGATGAGATTCTCGTTGTGCGCGTCACCATGAACCGCGCACGGCGTGAGAGGGAAAGCCAGTTCGTCGTACGCGCTTTGCAGCTCGCGTCGGCGCGTCAGCAGGAAGTCTCGATCTTCGTCGGTGAGGACGGACGCCGCGTTGATGCGTTCGGAGACGCGGCTGAGGATGTCCATCGCCGGCAGCTCCAGGTCGGCGGGGACGGCCAGGCCGTGGAGTTCGCGCAGGACACTGGCCAGGTCGTCGAGAGTCGCGGACGAGCCGCTGTCGGGGATGAGGTGCCAGAGCGTGACCGGGTGACCTCTGACAATGAGCGGTTGGTCGTGCGCCGTCGTTCTCGCCGCCGGTATCCCGGAGTCGTTCAGCCAGGCCGAGACGGCTACTTCCTTGTGTACGTCGTCCAGCACCTCGACGCTGCGCGCGATCCTCACGACCACCTGCTCGGCGGGGAGTGCGAACAGAGCGTTCTCGCCGAGGCGGATCAGGCGGGCGTCCTGGCTGGCCAGTCCTGTGGTCTCACAGGTCTCGTGCAAGGTCGCCAGGGCTTCGGTGGTGGTGAAGGGGATCGAGGGCGTCTGAGATACGGTCACGTGTCACCTTCGGCTCGTGATTTGACGACGCGGCCCATGCCGGGCCTTTTCTCGATGACTCCTTCCGCTTCCAGCAGCGCGAAGGCGCGCCTGATGGTGATGCGGCCGACGCCGCGCTCTTGGGCGAGTGCGTTCTCTCCGGGCAGGACGGACCCCACAGCGAGCTTGCCTGTGGAGATGTCCTGCCGGAACTCGGCGGCGACCGCGTCGGCTCGGGTTCGCGCGTGCTCGGGGCCGCCGACGAACCAGCCCTTGCCGTGGACGGCTGTGATGAGCCGTTCGCCGGCCAGGAGTTGCAGCGCCTGGCGGGCCGTGCCCTTCGACACCCCGAACTCCTCCGCTGTTGCGGCCTCTCCGGGCAACTGCTGGCCAGGCACCAGCTCGCCGTTCTCAATGCGCCCTCGCAGCGTCTCGGCGATCGACTCGTACTGTGTCGTTGCCGCCCGCGGGGCTGTGGGGTCCTCGCTCTTCACGCGCCGGCCACGGCCGGCCTCGCTGGCCACCAGCCCCGAGCGTTCCAGCTCGGCGACCGCCTGACGTACGGTCCCTCTCGCCACGCCGTACGTGCTGGCGAGGGTGGATTCGGAGGGCAGCATGGCACCGGCCGGCAGATCACCTTGGAGGATGCGATTGCGGATGTCGTCTGCAATCCGGACGTAGATACGGGCGTCCTTCGCCTTGCTCATCGCGCTCCCTCGCCGAGGCACAGTGTCTCTAGGGTAGGGCGGGGGACATGACCACTGGCGAAGCTTCGCGGACCATGTCCCTCTTGGTCTTTCCCTATGCGCGGGGAGGGGACGCCGTACAGAACCAGCTCTTTCACGCTGCTGGGCAGGCGTCGATCTTGTCGGGCTTGCCGCGCAATCCGCAGAACCCTCTATCCGAGAGTCCAAGCCCATGACCCCTCGCTGGCCATCGCGGCCACAGCGGCTCGCACTTTGCCGCGGAACACCGCAGTTTGGATCAGCTCCTGTGTTCCAAGAGAGTTGCTCTGGTGACGGTTCACGTGGCCTTTCCCGGAAGTGCCCGGCCACGCTGCTTGGGATGGGCAGCCATCCGAGCCCGAGCCTTCCGCTTGTGCTCGTCCTGGTGAAGGACAAGCAGTGCCTCCCAGACGGACCGTGCATGCCGGTACAGCCCTCTGGCCGTCTCCTCGTACTGGCCTGTAGAGGTGCGCCGGAGGATCAGAAACTGTCCGCCCTGGCAGGCCCACTCAAGAGCGCCGCAACATGAGGTCTCTGTGATCCGGATGCGGTCCCTCGGAGGACGCAGGTACGGCTCCCACTTAGGTACGGGCTCGTCAGGAGGCTGGGTCATGCTCCGGTTCCCCTGCGCCGTACTGCCTCACGTACCGGTAGACCTTGCGACGGCTCCGCTGCCAGGTGCACTTGTAGGCGAGCTGCAGGGGCGAGTCGGCGACCAGCTCCCGCAGGACGCCGTAGGCGACTTCGCCGGCCGTCAGCTTGGGCAGCGGCCTGGCATGCCATTGACCTGTGGCGTCGCACCAGACGTAGAAGCGCCTGAACGCACCGCGCAGATCAAGCTCACATGCCTGTTCAAGCGTCGACGTCATGCCGGCCGCCCCTGCAGTTGGTGAGCCGGATGGATGTGCGGAGGTCCTGCAGCGTTCTCGACGTTGCCGATCAGAGTCGACTGCCAGGCCAAGGCCGCCGCGAGTGCGATCGCGTCCTCGCACCGGACGATGCGCATGACCCCCTCCGCCACCAGCTCGACGGTCAGAGACCGGGTCGGCACGGCGATCCACCACAGCCTCTCCGTGGAGTCGAGCTCCAGGGAGATGTCCCACGCCGGATAGGTGCCGCGCAGAACGGAGAGCTGGCGATCCCGCAAGTCCTGTATGAGCGCCGCCAGTGCGGAGGCTTGGCGAACGCTCTGAGCCGTGGCCCTCAGCAGCTCGTCCAGCCCGGCTTTGGTGTCGGCGTCTAGGTGATTCGTGTCCCAGTACACGAATCCATCACAACGCTGAGTAACGACGCGTAGACAGATGTGATTGGGGGACACTGGGGGCGGCGACCGTGTCCCCCAACTCGGTGGTGAGGTGCGACGGCATGCTGGAACAGCCCAGAACTCCCCGGTGGGCCGAACGCATTCGTGATGAGCGACGTCAGCGCGGCTGGTCACAGAAGCAACTGGCCAGGCACCTGTTCCAGGCGGCGGGCGAGGAGATCGCCTTGCCCGAGTTCGACTCGGTCGTCCGCAGAATCAAAGATCACGAGGCGGGCAACAGCCGTCCGAAGGACCCCTACCCCTTGCTGTACTGCCGCGTGTTCGGCATGGACGAAGCCGTTCTCTTCGACCAGGACGGCGAACTGGTAGGGACGCTGCCGACGAGCGGCGACCTGATCGAGCACACAGCCTGGATCGAGCAGACCAACGTCGGCAACAGCACCATCGCCATGATTGACGAGACCCGTTACCACCTGACGCAGCGCCACACCCAGACCGCCCCCGCGCCACTGCTCGCCGATGTGCTCCGCCTGCACCGGCGAGTGCTGGCGCTCCTGCGGGGTGGCAAGCAGCGGCTTAATCAGACGCGTGAGCTGTACCGGATCGACGCCGAACTCCTCGCCCACGCCTGCATCCTGCTGGGCGACCTGTACGACGACGAATCAGCCATCGTCCACGGTAGAGCCGCCCTCCTGTCCGCCCAAGAGGCCGGCGCGAGCGAGGCGGCGGCATTGAGCGCCCAGGCCAAGACCGAGCGGTGGCGATGCCGGTACGCGGTCTCTGCCGACGCGGCCAGACGCGGCTACGAATGCAGCCCACCCACTCCGCTGCGGGTGCTCCTGGCCAGCCAGGAAGCGAACGCCGCAAGCCTGCTCGGCGACTTCGACCGAGCCCGAGAAGCCCTTCACCGAGCGGACGAGGCGGCTGGTTCCGTGGCCGGCGACTCCGGCGTGACGCCCTGGTCGTGCCCAGCACCAAGGCGGGCACTGTACGCCCTGTCGGTGGCACTCCAAGCCAGTGACCATGCCGCGGCACTGCAGGCGGCAGCAGCGGCCGACGACGCATGGGCCAACGACGCTCCCTGGGTGGCCGGCACCTGGGCACAAGTCCGCTTCGGCGCCGGCATCGCGTACGTGATGATGGAGGACCTGGACGCCGCCGCCGAACAGGTGACGCCGGCCCTGTCCCTGCCGCCCGAACATCGGCTGTCCACGATCACCAACTACCTGGTGAGGATGGATGCTCGATTGGCCGCTCCTCGGTTCCGCGGCTCGGATATGGTGACCACGCTGCGCGAACAGATCAAGACGTTCAACTCCGCTCGGGCTCTGCCCGCCCCTGTCGAGGAGGATGCGTGAGCCCGTTGCCAACGCGGATGGTGAACCGCTGGGAGAAACGACGAGCGCTCATGCTGCCGCCAGGTCAGGGCCAGCTCTACTGGCATGTCCTCCTGGGAGAGGACCCTGAAGCGCAGGCCATCGTCCAAGAGGCTCACGACCGCCTGGCCGGCCTGCCCGGCCTCGACCTGGTGCCGCAGAAGTTCATCCACCTCACCACGTTGGTCGCCGGCTACTCACACGAGATCACCGATCATCAGGTGAACGTGATGGCTGAGGAGGCCACGACTCAACTCTCCCGGATCGCGCCCATCACTGTCTCGCTGGGGCGTGTGCTCTACCACCCGGAGGCGGTAGTCCTGGAGGCGCGTCCGGCGGACCGCCTTAGGCCCCTGTTGGAAGCAGCCAAATTCGCCACCCGGACGGCCACCGGCCGCGATGGCGCTCTCGCTCATACAGCGTGGATACCGCACGTTACCGTTGCCTACAGCAGCGCTGATGGCCCGGCAGCCCCCATCATTGAGGCTCTCGGCAAGCAACTCTCTGAGCGTGACGTCACCATCCGCAGCATGCACATCGTCAACCAGGACGGCCCGGAAACGGTCTGGGACTGGCGTCCCTTGGCGCAAGTACGGCTCGGCACCTCGTGACGCCGTCACCTGTGCGTGACCGTAACCACTCGTCAGTCCTCACTAACGGGATCTAGATCAGTTCTATGCTTCTGGCTGGTTCTTGGAAGTTTCTCGTGTGAAGAGCAGTCGCCAACTCTTTCTGCGGAATTCTGCGGAGATCTGCAGGTTTAGCAGACAACACATGAGCCCTCGGAGCGCTGAGTCAGACCCGCTGCGAATCCCTTCATACCGGCTTTCGCGAATTCTGCGGTTAGTGCGCCCTGCGTCGTGGTGCGATTCATGCCGTGTCGCTGATTGGCAGGAACCACACCTGCCGTGATAGGAGACGAGGACAACGAGCTTCTGCACTCCGATCACTTTGCCCAGGAGACAACCGTTCTCCGCGAGCGTGTGACGGCGTGTCTGCGCTCTGTGCCTGGCGCCCTCAGCGCTCTACGGGATGTCCTTGTCCGGGGCTCCAGATGGTCGGGACAGCAGCACGGGCTCTAACTCGGCAGCGCAAGTAGGGCGCTTGGACCCTGCGCGGAGGGATGGTATTGGAGCAAACCACAACCACGGTGCCTGCACGGCAAGCAGCATGTAGGCGATCAAGGCGAGACAGATGGAGTGGCTTACCCTGACTGTGCACATCTCATCGATGGATCTTTGGGCTACTACCCGCTCACCACGGACCAGCTATGCTTCCATCGGCTTCCAATCCGAAGCGCAACAAACGCCACCATTTGTTACCGGTACGCTCCCGCGTCTTGGCATACTCTCGTAGAGCCATAGCGTCCCCAGCGTCAGCGGCTATAAAGGCTATCCGCTCAGCGCTTTCGTAATCCCCGGCCCCTGCACGCGATCGACACAGACGATGGAGCATGTAGAGATGCCCAGCCTGCGCGGCAGCCTGGGCCAGCTGTTCAGCACCTGCGCGATCACCAGCTAATTCTCGAATTTCAGCCAACTTGCACAACATCAATGTGTCCCCGGCAGCGCTAGCGAAGCGATATAGCCGCTCAGCTCCCTCAATGTTCCCAGCTTTCTCTCGAAGCCGACCGAGCCTTTGGAGAGCTGCTGTGTCGCCTGCGGCTCTAGCGGCGCGGGCCAAGCGCTCAGCAGCTTCAAAGTCGCCAGCTTGATCCCGCTCCTCAGCTAGCCTTCGCAAGGCGGATGTATCCCCTGCATCGGCGGCGGCGCGAGCAAGGCCCTCGGCCGTCGCATGGTCTCCGGCATGCTCACGTAGCCACGCGACACTCGCCATTGCAGCAGCACTACCAGCAGCAGCAGCTAGACGATACAGCTGCTCAGCCTTCTCATGATTCCTCCGTCGCTCGTAGAGCGAGGCAAGATCGCGCAGCACCGATGTGTCGCCTGCATCAGCGGCGATCCGGGCTACATGCTCAGCTCTCTCGTCATCTCCGGCCTTCTCTCGCGATTGAGCCAGCCTTCTCAGAGCCGACGTGTCTCCTGCGTCTGCTGCAGCCCGCGCCAGACGCTCAGCACCGACTGCATCCCCAGCCCGCTCACGCGATTGAGCCAAAGCCCGCAAAGCCGAAGTGTCACCTGCACCCGCTGCAGCCCGCGCCAGACGCTCAGCCTCGCCAGAATCGCCGACCTGGCTCCGGTTCTCAACGAGCTTCCGTAAGGCCGACGTGTCGCCCGCATCCGCCGCAGCCCGCGCCAGACGCTCAGCACCGACTGCATCCCCAGCCCGCTCACGCGATTGAGCCAAAGCCCGCAAAGCCGAAGTGTCACCTGCACCCGCTGC
>NZ_JBIATU010000002.1:493522-1162548 GCF_042892035.1 Nonomuraea sp. NPDC001831
CTGCAGCCCGCGCCAGACGCTCAGCCTCGCCAAAATTGCCGACCTGGCTCCGGTTCTTAACGAGCTTCCGTAAGGCCGACGTGTCGCCCGCATCCGCCGCAGCCCGCGCCAGACGCTCAGCACCGACTGCATCCCCAGCTCTTTCACACGATTGAGCTAAGGTCACCAACGCTAGAGCGTTGCCAGCATTGGCCGCCTTGCGTGCTATGAGCTCAGCCTCCTCATAATCTGCAGCCTGTGCCCGCAACTTCGCCAAACTAGGCAGCGCCGCGGCGTCGCCGGCTCTTGCGGCCAAGCGGTAGAGCCTCTCGGCATCGTGCAGGTCTCCAGCCTCCTCACGTAACCAAGCCAGACTTCGTAGCGCTGTCGTATCGCCTGCGTCAGCAGCCATGCGGTAAAGCCGCTCCGCACCCTCAAGATCCCCAGCTTGCCCACGTAACCAAGCCAGACTTCGTAGCGCTGTCGTATCGCCTGCGTCAGCAGCCATGCGGTAAAGCCGCTCCGCACCCTCAAGATCCCCAGCCTTCTCACGAGACCAAGCCAGAGTTCGCAGAGCCGAAGCATTGCCAACATCAGCGGCCGTCCGTGCAAGCCGTTCCGCCCCCTCTGTGTCGTCTCTACGCTCACGCGCCTCTACAAGGTCGATCAGCAGTGCAGCGTCACCTGTAGCGGCGACTACACGAACCAATTGCTCCACTTCTTTGTGCTTCCCTGCACGCTCACGCGACCAAGCAAGATCCCCAAGGGCCAATATGTGCCCGGCATCGGCTGCCTTGCGAGCAAGACGCTCCGCGTCATCGTGATCCCCAGCCTGCTCGCGCAATCTAGCTAAGCGCAGCAGCGCTGAAGTGTTACCGGTATCCGCGCCAACACAAGCGAGCCTCTCTGCCGCTTCTCCATCCCCCATGAGCTCATGCGCTTCGACTAACTCCGCCAGGAGCGTGGCGTCTCCAGCTTCGGCGGCTGCGCCAGCCAGTCGGTCTACCTCCTCGCTATCTCCGGCCTGCGCTCGTAGTCGGGCCAGGTGCAGAAATGCCGACCTATCGCCGGATTGAGTAGCTCGATGCCACAGAGCGAAAGCGTGGCGATACCGAGCCCGACTGCGTGCCGCTCGTGCCAGCGACGTGTAGCTGCTTGAGGAACCAGCATGACGGATGGCTGCGTCCCAGAACTCAACTGGGGGACATATGAGACGGCGGTCCTGCGTACCATGCTGCTCTAAGTAGTCAGCAAGTCGATACCCTTGCTGGCGGACTTGATATTCTCCGCGGCGATTACCATCGCCGCGGGGGCGAACAGGCATCAAAGGAGCTGACACTCCACGACAGGATCGGTGATCGGTGAGATAGCTGAAGGCCTGCTGTACCCAATCTTCAGACAGCAGATTCCATTGCTCCTCGGAGAAATATCCGGCCGCGGCTTCCTCTAGGAATAGGCGCGACATGACAGGATCATGCCCGAGCCGGCGAGCATCCATCGCAGCGTGCAGCACCGCCTGGGACGGTACATCGGCCGCGTGATAACGCTCCAGCAGGGCCGGCCCTCCCGCTAGATATTGCGTCAGCTGCCCGGCGGGGGCTTTCCGTAGAGCTTCAGCAAGTCTCGGGTCCGATTCTGCGCCACGTGCAGCATCAGCCAATTCGCCAGTGCTGAAGGCGGCAGGAACACGCACAGCGGAACCGACCAACAATGTGCGCGCCTGAGCGTGTCGGTCGTTGTCATCACGGTCGGGGCCAGCCGTAAGAATATCCCAATACCGCGGCCATAGCGTGCCCAGGATTAGAATGGGCCCTCGTGCTTGAGTACGTAACAGGTCGCGAAGTCCAGCAGCAACCTGCTCGCCGACTGTGCTGACAGGCGTGAGCAGGTAGTGTTGAGCTTCATTTAGCCATATCACCGTGTAGGGACCAACTGCCTGCAGTTCAGCCAGCGCCGCCTCTGGTCGACCGGGATTGATCGGATGCCACAATCGCCATGGGTCCTCTAAAGCACGTACAGCTTCCCAACATGAACGCGTCTTACCAGTGGATGAACCGCCAACTAAGGTCAGTATCTGACTGGCGCCGTCTCGTGCTGCGGCGACTCGCTGCGTTAGTACATCATCATGGTTGCGCCGCACGTAATGAGGCAGCTCGTTATGGCTAATTACTGTAGTGCCTACGTCGATCGCTGGGTGCACTTCCAGATCCAAGGGACGTAGCTCCCGGATCGGCTGTCCCAGCCTAGGCAGGGCCAGTTCAGTAAGACAGCCTGCATCACGCTGATCGGCCGACCTGGAGGCAGACACGGACAGTGGTAGCGGACAGGTGAGCGGCCGCCCGCTTTGCGCATCATCATAGGCCCGTTTCCAGGCCACCATGGCGCCTAATACCAAGTCAGAAGAACCTCGCCTGTCGTCTTCCACTTTTCGACGGTAGGCCTGCAACAGAGGCTCAACCTGGGTATTCCAATCCGGCAGGCGGCTACGTCGCCCTCCGATGAGACCTTCCACGGTGCTCTGCGCGATGCCCGAGTGACGAGACAACCAGAGAGCAGACGGATTCCAAGCTGCCTCACGGGCCTGCTTCAGATACCCGATGAAGATCCTTTGGATCTCTTGGGCTGAGGGTTCCTGCATTGCCACACGCCCGCCTCTTCGCTGCTGAGATGACTGCGCCTAAGTCGCTGACCTGCATTTCCTCAAGATGAGAACCCTCCTGAAGGCTGCCTCACTCCCACTACCCCCGTTGATCACGTGATCAGATTGCACCCGGGGTTACCCCGGGTCACCCACATGCCGGGACGCCCCACATCCAAGGCCGCTGACATGGGACACATGCCAAGAACAACGTCGAGCCATAAACGCCAAACAGCCATTGCGGCAGCCATAGTAGGTACTCCAGCGGCATCATCGGTCGTTCACCCGACGCTCGCCATCGCCATCATCACCCTAGAAATATCTCTCTGTCTCCTGGTCATGGGTCTAGCACTGTTAGGGTCGGACCGCTTGAGTGAGCGCGCCTTCCGCTTGCTGCGCTGGATTGCCGACAAGCCCGAACCTCCCCGCCAACGCAAATAATGAACTGCATATGGCCCGCTTGAGGCCTAGGGCCCTTATGGTGAACGCTTAGGCAAGCGGCAGGTTGTCTCAGGCACCGCAGCGAGCAGTCAGGGGATTTCCATATCCTTGCACATGCCACCGCAACACCTCCCTCTCTCACGGAAATACGCACCTCAGTCCATACCTGCCACCATTTCAGCAGCACATGAAGCGTGCTCCAAGAATTCCGAGAATGCTTCAGATCCCGCGCCGGCCGCGCTCCTGAATGCCGCCAAGAACTCCGGATTGAAGGGTACATCCAACCCCTCCTCCGCCCAATCAATCCCGAACACAAGAGGCCCCGCTCTCAGCCATGCATCGATTTCATCGAACAACATACAGAGTTGGTCGAAGCTCATCTCACGATCTGGCACAAGGCAAAAGGTTGGATGCGTGCGAATATCCGAGAGCAATACTGACAGAGCCCCCACTTCGGGGATATGGAAGAAAATGGAGCCATGGGACTTATCGAAACCACCGTGAGAATACGGGTTCCTCCAGCGCTCGGCAGCATCGTGCAAGCGTTTACGATAGAGACTTGCGGGGTGATTGCTTGGGTCATTGAACACTCGATCGTACTTGTCAAATAGACGCATGCCTATAAAGTCAGTAACTAGTTCTTGCGCTGGATCGAAATCTGTAGCGGGCAGGACCAGGACAAAAAGATGCTCCAATAGGCTGAAGTACGCGCTCGTCATCGCAACGGTGCAGAAGAATCCTTCTGTCTCGATATCCATGCGGTCGAATATCTCAGCGAAGATGGCTGGCTCACCAGCTATACGTCCAGAAGAGCGTTCATGCTTGCTGGTCCCGTTGTATGTATCCGTGGCCATCTGCCGGAAGTACAAGTACATCCGCCGCAAGCTTGACATCTGATTTCTGACGGTTATACGCCCTGCGGCGACCTGCTGACGGCCGACATCTCGCAGCAGCTTATTTTCAAGGCAGCGTGATGCTACCGACAGCTTTGAGATTACCTCTTGGGAGAGCATCTCCGCAGACTCGCCAGATCTTTCTAATGACGCCTGAGCGATGTAGAGCCTGATCCCAAACTTCTCCTGCGTTAGAGCGCAGTCATGTCCGCGAAACTTGAACGGATACTCCCAGGCGAGTTTGTCAGATCTCCCGAGGTCGTGCGCACGAATCAGAAGTAGCATGACAAGGACAAGCGACCCGGGTACCGGAAGTCGTTCAGAAGCAATGGCAATCGCTACCGCCGACCGGCCGCCTCGCGCGAGGCCGATACGCTCGTCCGGCACTGCCTCGAAGTCGCGCAGAGGCGCCTCACACGACTTGAGTAGGTCCCTGACATTGGGGGCAGCGCCAGTGGGTGCAGGCTCGCCTGCTCGTGAACGCCTTCTAGTCATAGGGATATTATGAGGATCAGCGATCCTTTTTGCTCAAAATCACGAAGAAGCCAAGACTCTGCACAGCGCCTGCCTCACACCTAGTCGCCGCCCCATGGCCTTCTTGATGAAAGCGCTGCTGGAGAGCATCTGTGCTGAGCGAAGGCGAAGGGCACCGATGTGAGGCATCAGTGTGCTCCTAGTAGGCATCCGATTCGGCACAGCGTGCACAGTGGCTTCCCGTAAGCCCACGCGCCTGTTCGGCGCATGCTGTGATCAGGGGCGGGATCAGACCATGCTGATCGCACTGCTCCCCCACTGCCCTCCGATGACCACTCCTCAGGCGCCAGTCTGATCTCCTGTCCCAGGATCTGGTGGAAGAACCGGCCGAAGCAAGGGGCCTGAAAGCTTGATCACGTACCAGAGACGTACGGGTGTGCATCCATCGTTGATGTTATCGCTGGTCAAGAGCGTGATTCAGACCGGCCTCCGGAGCCGGGTGCGTAGGTTCGAATCCTACAGGGGGCACAAGATCTTGATCAGCGGTTCAGGCCGCTGACCAGCGCACACATCACAGATACGGGCGGGCCTCCAGTCTCACGGAGCCCCGCCCCTTCTCGTTAACGCTCGCGGGTTGTGGGCCAGGATCGGACTTCCATCGATCCCTAAACAGCGACGTGCCTCATGCGACCTGTGGCTTCCTCACACGCAATTGAGATCGGTAAGGGTCACGCCTCAGGGCCGGATCAACCAGATACTGACCGATGTCGGCGTCACGACGAGCCCGAAATGAGCCGTGATGTGCTGGCTGCGATGAGAACCCATGACCACAAGCGGCCCCTCTGCGGCGACGTGGCTGGCCGGCCGCGGAGTAGCCGAGCGCATGCTGAGCATCGGCATGCCCATCGACGACTGGGTGGAAGAAGTCGGGGCGCGACCTGGGACGGCTGAGGAATGCGAGCGCCTACGGCACGCGCCGGGCTCGACCATGGTGACGGTACAACGCATGTACTACTCGGGGGAGACGCGGGTCGAGACAGCCGACATCGTGGTACCGGCCGACCGGTTCACGCTGCTCTACAGCGGCATGATGGGACGCGCCTCCGGCCGCGACAAGCCATCGGTCGAGGAGAACGCCTAACCCTGTCTGGCGCCCCGGCTCCCCGGGAATCGGGGCGACCAGGTGCATGCGTGGAGTGCTGGGACACGCGCCGACATGGGCACCGTGAAAGAGTCCTTGCGGCTGAGCCGTCGATACGATCTGTAGCGACGAGCTTTCCTTGGTATTGAGGGACCGGTGTTGCGCTGGACCGAGGAGTCAATCTGTCACCGCCGGATTGCCGCAACCATCAGGGACAGGCGACCCGCTCGACGTTGCATGCGAGATCTGGACGTTCGGCCTGAACGGTGTCACGTGCCCGGACGCCGGAGACCGCCAAGTCGACGGACGACACGAGCGCGGCTGGCGGCCAGTTCCCCGCGACGCCATCCGACTCGTGCGTGGGTTGCCGATCAGCATGAACAAGTGGCGGGCCTGTCCTCCGGCATCACCGGGAAGAGTACTAGCGCACTAGGCTAAAAGATGTATCTTGACATCGCCTCGCTGTCAGAAATATGTAGATCGGCCATCGACATGAAATGTCGAGGACTCTCCAAGAGTTGCCGCTCGAACGGGACGTTAACAAGCTGAGCGGCAACGGAGATTGTCCGCAGAACCCTGTCTATTCCCTCACTTTCCCCGCCTTCCTCTATCTCGCCTTCTTCATCCTCCCATTCCTGTGCTGAGCGATCTACGGGCAGGAGATTTGCGGCCATCAACTGAGGCAGTAAAATGTCAGGAGAGCTACCCTCCCTCCCCTCTGGATCCATGATATGAAAGCCGCAGACAAGAGTCCCGTTGTCCACGTATGCGAACTTTGGTGACCCGATGATGAAGTAAACGATTATGGCAATACAGGTATCCAGGGACAGCAGGGCGGCAATCTTCTTCATATATCCCGCATGTCCCCCGCGTTCGAGCATTATTGAGCCATTCCCAGCCTCATATAGGCTTGCAATGAAGAGCTGATCTTCATCTTCCACGTCAATGATCTGCGCACTGGGAGAAGAAACCAGCGCATCCTTGACCACGTCAGCAGGCTTGTCGGCGATGAAGGTGAGACAGAAGCCCTCAATCCAGCAGTGGCTGAACTCATCTGCGAACCATCGATAGTTGCCACCGGCCACCGGCCACCTCACCTCTGATTAAAGTCGGATATGCTGGAAGTTCCGCACCTTGACACGTTACTTCCAGCATATCGCAAGTGCGACTATAGCGACTCGATTGGCCTCTCAGTCGCCATTAGCAGAAAAGGATAGACCGCTCTTATAGAGCCACAGCGTATCATTGTCCAGAATTCGTTCATTTCCGAGCCAAACACCCAGACGGCCGATCCCCATCAGCCGTTCTGTTGACCGTCGATTACCAGAACCGACCAGTTGTTCGAAAGCTTTCCATTGCCAAGCGCGGACACGGCTCCAGAAGACTGCCAGGTCGGCGTGGATCCACGTTCCGTGGCGGCTCGCCCTCCGTGGACCGTGATCGATGTCGAGTGGGACCGTCTTCAGTCGCGCAGGCCCACCACGGGCACGGCTGCCAGTACAGGCTGATCCGCCATGGGCGTCCGGCTGCCCTTGGTCACGATGCCTGCCTCCGCGCAGGGTCGCCCATCTTCCCGAGCAGTACGCCATGCGCGTGTTCTCAACTCGGAAGACGCCAGTGGCAGACCTCGCCGTTGATGCACAACTCAGTTGTCGTGTCGCGAGGGTTCGGCGGCTTGACGGACACCTTTTCACCCCACCCCTGGTACTGGGTGTCGACGGAGAAGGTTCTGCCCACCAATTCATCAAGGCCGCCGGCGAGGGTGTACCTGCTCTGCACTCTGCTGATCGATCCCGTCGGGGTGAGCGTGAGGGTGTAGGAGACTTTCGTACCGACGAGGCCCCACGAACCCTGGGTGGAATGGCCGAACCAGACGGAGCGAGCCTTGCCGAGCTGCTTGAAGGTGATCACGCCGGTGACGCTGGTCCCGTTCCTGTGGCCGTTCTTCAGCAGGGCCGCCACGGTGGCCGGCTCTGTCGGATTGAGAAGCTGCTCATCGTATCCGAGCAGCTCGGTGTGCCAGAGGTACAACCGGTGAGAGTTCTCCCACCAGACCTTGCCGTCTTTCAGCCACTTCCCGATGAGCCCACCGGACTGGTAGCTGGTGCCGCCGGGCTCGTGATTGAAACCAATGCCGCGTTCGGTTCCATGAGCGCCTCCGGTCGTGGTGACGTCCAACGCCTTGACGCCTCCGTTGGGCGCGTTGAATTCGAAGGCGCCTTCACGTCGGCGTTCAGTGACTTTCTTCGTGCCCTTCGAGACGATGGCAGTTTCGGTGAAACGCACGCCGTGTCCGCTTGCCAGAACGCTTTTCAGTGCCTGGACGGGATCTCGGGAGACTTCTCGCTCCGAGGAAGCCTGGGCTGGAGCAATCCCTGCCAGCAGAGCACCGCAGGCCACCAACGTCATGAGCGTGTTTCTCATGATGAAGAGAATGCCTCCATCAGGACACGCGCGGAACACGGACCGGATGCGACTGCCGAAACGCGACGGGGATGCTGGTGGACGTGCTGGGTTCGGGGCGCCGATCGCCTTGAGGTCTTGCCCTTCTCCGCAAAGCGGGACACAGCGGGAGGTCCATGTCAGTATGACCATGGGTCCCCTCCGAGGAGTGTCCGATGTGTGACGATGCGTTGCTTCCTGGCCCTGTATCCGCTGCCCTGGCTGACTACCGCGCGCTCCGTGACGCGCACGGTCCCTGTTGGGGCGAACCGTCTCTGTCCTACGTCGTCCAGGCATGGGCGACCGTCTTCCTCGACCGCCGCTACGACTTCTACAACACCGGCCTGCGCCAGCTGGCCGGACGCCACCCCGACGTGCCCCCCGCCGAGCTGGAGGATCACCTCGGCGAGGTGGACCCCGACCGGGTGGTGCGTGACGCGCTCGCCGGCGACGTCGTGGACAACCTGCCCGTGCTGCGCCTGACGCCCGGCGGCTGCGCGGTGGAGGCAGTCACGCGCATCGTGCTGGAGGGCGAGCCGTTCCGTACGGCGTTGTTGCTCGACTCCAGCCGGGACGAACCGGTCACCGTGCTCGTGGACGGCACCCGGTACACGGTGGAGGCGCGCGGGGCCAAGGTGGTCGAGGTCGCCGAGTCCGTCGTCGTCGACGGGCGGGCGGTCGACCTGGCGCCGCTGAGCAGGCGGGTGGCGGCGGCCGGTGTGCGATTGCGCGCGGGGTTCCCGTGCCGGTGGAGCGTGACGAGCGCGAACGGCCAGGGCTGGTACCCCGGCGGCGCGCCGCCCAAGCTGGACGCGCACCGCCGGCCGTTCTTCCACGGCGACGACCTCGTGGTCCCCGTCCCCGCCGAGCCCGTCACCGTGACCGTGGCCAGGGGGATGGAGTACGGCACCGCCGACGTGACCATCACTCCGCAGGCCGGCGCGGAGACGCTGGTGGAGCTGGCGCCCGAACGGCTGTACGACGCGGCCGCCCGCGGCTGGTACGGCGGCGACCTGCACGTGCACCTCAACTGGATGGGCGAGGAGCCCGCGGCGCCCGAACTGGCCGCCGCCGCGCAGCTCGGCGAGGACCTCCACGTGCTCAACCTGGTGGCGGGCAACGTGGCGAGCGAGCGCGTCTACGACGTGGAGGCGCTGGAGCAGTGGGTGGGCAAGGATTTGCCGTGGTCCGACGCCCGGCACGTGGCCAGGATCGGCGTCGAGTACCGCAACGACGTGCTCGGCCACTGCACGGCGTTCGGGCTGCGCGGGCTGCCGGGCCGCTACCACACGGGCTTCGGCGGCACGGCCGACTGGCCGCCCAACGCGGCGGCGTGCGAGGAGCTGAGTGCGCTCGGCGGGATCGTCTCCTACGGTCACCCGTTCCACACCGCGTTCGGCGACGACGACCCGCCGGACGTCGTACTCGATCGCGGGCGGTCCTGCGCGGCCAGGGAGATCGTGGCCGACGCCGCGCTGGGCCTGATCGACTCCCTTGACGTGCTCAACCACTCCTCCGTCCTGGCCACGGCGGCCGTGTACCGCCGTCTCATCGGCGCGGGCAACATGCTGGCGGTGACGGCGGGGACCGACGCCGTGCTGTCCTTCTGCCGCCGCGGCACCGCCTCCGCCCCGCCCGGCTGGGAGCGGGTGTACGCCAACGTCGCCGGCCCCCTCACCGCCGAGTCCTACGCCGAGGCGATCCAGCTCGGGCGTACGTTCGCCACCACCGGGCCGTGGCTGGAGCTCACGGTGGACGGGCACGGCCCCGGCGACACGCTGGAGCTGCCGCCGGGCCAGGAGGTGGAGATCGTGGTCTCCACGATCGGGCCGGAGGTCGAGGAACTGGAGATCCGCACCGCTGCCGGCGTGCTCGCGCAGGGGCCACCCGGGCGGCTGGTCGCCACGCTGACGGCGGACGAACCGACGTACGTGGTGGCTGTGGCGACCGGCGGGCCGCATCCGCGCTCCCAGCACCGGCGCGGCGCCTACGCCCACACCAGCCCCGTGTACCTGGACGTCGCCGGCGGCCACGTGGCCAGGGAGGCGGACGTGCGCTGGTGCCTGGCCTGGCTGGACCGGCTGGAGTCGATCCTGCGCGAGTCCGGCCGCTTCGACACCCCCGCCCAGGTGGACGACCACCTGGCCCTGTACGAGCGAGCCAGACAGGTCTACCGCAACCGCCTGCCCTGACGTCGCCTCTCAGGAACACGCCCGGCGGTCGCAGAGGCGGGTGTCACCTCGGCATCCTGGCGGTGACCGCTTCGAGCGCCTTCCCGGCCGCGATGAGCTCCTTCATGGACGTGATGAAGAGGTCACCGTTCTCGTCCCCCAGGCCCTTACGGCAGTTCCGGCCTCCGTTGCCGGCCTGGGTGATGAACGTCCGCCAGAAAACCTGGGTCGCGGGGTCGGGGGCGGCGAAGTAGCGGCCCGCGTCTCGGGCGATCTCCTCCATGTGAGCGCACAGGGGGCCGAAGATCGCCTGGTCGACGGAGCCGCGCCCGGTCTGGGCGGCGTCGTTCAGGCTCTTGGAGAGACGTGCGACATCGGCCCTGTAACGTTCGCGGAGATCCCATCCGCCGTGCGCCCACCAGGCCTTCACCTGCAGCTGCCGGATCTCGGCGGACGCCGCCGCATCGTCGAGGCCCACCACCCGCTGGACCTGGGACAGGGTGGCAGGTCCTGGCGATTCCTGCTGTGCGGCCGCCACGAGGGGTGCCGTCACGGCCGCCGCGCAGAGCACGACCGTGCCGGCCCGCCGCGCGACGAGCCGGCCGCTCGGCCGCGGGCCGGGAGGGAGCTCGCGCGGAGGGAGCTCGCGGGCAGGGAGCTCGCGGGCAGGGAGCTCGCGGGGCGCGCTTCGGGTCTGGGACCGCAGCCTCCGGGCCACCGACACGATGCCGGCCGCGATGCCGGCCACGATGCCGGCCGTCAGGACGGCGGCAACCGCGGCGAGCACGAGAACGTACCCCATGATGTTCTGCACGAGCGTCCAAGCAGGGTCCGGCAGCCAGTGGCAGCGCACCGCCATCGTGTTGAGCGGCGGGAAACAGCCGTCCGCGGCGGCGAGCACGAAGCGGCCGGCCAGGCCGCCCAACGCCACGACCTCGGCGGTGATCAGCGCGACGAGCAGCCGGTAGCGGTCCGCCGCAACGCTCGCGACGGCGGCTGCCGCCGCGGCCGCAGCCACCAGGGCCACGAGCGTCCACGCCTGGTAGACCAGGGCGTAGAGGCCTCCCCGTTCCGCCGGCGGAGGCTGCCAGGTGTGCATGTATCCCATCACGATGGCCACGGCGGTCCAGCCCGTCAGCACCCCCAGCAGGACGACCGACAGCAGCCGCCACCGGGGCGGCACCCCCTCGTCCGGCGCCTCCCACCGGCCGGGGTCGGGCAAGGAGCCGAGCGTCCACAAGGGTGGAGCGGTGGCCGGGCGGAACGTCCAGGTGAGCAGGGGCACCGCCCACAGGGCCATGACCGCGGAGAGGACGAGTGGCGTGTCGAGGCTGGTCAGGACCGGCCACACCGCGCCGATCGCGGACTGCACGGCCGGATGCTCGGCCGGCGAGGCGCCGTACAGGTCCCGCAGGATCAGGCGCATCCCGGCGGGGTCGACCGTTCCGGTGCTCGCCAGCAGCGCGCCTTCGCTCTGCCACCACACGTACCACGAGAACAGCACCAGCCACGCGGCCGCGAGCCCCAGCAGCATGGCCGGCCGGATCGTACGCCCCGGCCAGGCCCTGACCCACAGTTCGGCGCATTGGGCGGTCCACCAGGCGAAGGCCACCCCGGCGCACAACACCAGCGCCAGAACCAACGGGTGGTCCGGCAACCACCGCAGGACCGTCATCCGGTTCAGCACCAGTTCGCCGGCCACTCCACCGGCTCCCAGCCACAGCCCCGCGCGCACACCGGACGGCGCACGACGCCCGGTCAGCACCGCGTGGACCACGGCACGCCACAGCGCGATCCCGGCCACGCCGGTGACCAGACCCGCCACCAGCAGGGCCGGCAGCCGGCCCATCCAGGTGCCGCTCGCGACGAGCGGCAGGTAGTCCGCCACCTGGACGTCGATGAGCGGAGCGGCGGCCCCGGTCAGGAACATGGGCAGCGCCTGCACGCCGAACAGCGCCGCCGGGTCGGTGACGGCGTCCCGGCGCAGCGTCCAGCGCGGGTGCATGCGCCACAGCTCGGCGAAGGAGCCGAGCGCCCGCCGCAGCCGGCCCGTGGCGGGGGCAGGCGCCGTGAACGCCAGGGAGCGCAGGTCGGCGCCCCAGCGCGTGGCGGCGAGGTCGGCGTGGATCTCCCGGCTGCGCAGCACGTCCGAGCGGGCGAGATAGACCAGGAGGATCATGCAGACCGGCAGCAGCAGGCTCCGGGTGGTGAACGCCGTCTCGCCGGGCCAGAACGGCGACCGCGCGGAGGCAGGGATCGCCGTGAGGTACCAGACGACGTACGGGATGAGCACGAGGACGACGAACACCCGCCACACGACGACGGTGGCGTAGGTGATGGTGAGGTCGCGGTTGCGGATGTGGGCGAACTCGTGCATCGCCCTCGCGCGGAAGCCGTCGGGATCGGTGGTCCTGCGGGCGAGCAGCCCGCCGTGCAGGCACACGATCGGGCGGCGGTCGCTGCCGAACACCACGGCGTCGGTCGTGACCGCCGTCGGGTCCACGACGATCCTCGGCACGCGGGCCAGGCCGGCCACGGCGGCGAGCTCCGCCATCCTGCGCCCGATCTCGCCGTCGTGGTCGATCGTGTCCAGCGGTACGAGGCGGCGCCGCCGGATCTTCCAGTGCGGCAGGCACCGGAACAGCGCCACGGCCACCGCCGCCACCAGGACGAGCCCCAGAAGGGGCAGCCACCAGGGCGCCGCGGGCTCGTAGCGATCGACGCAGGCCCAGTAGGCGTCGTGGGACGCGATGATCCGCGCGGAGACGGCCCGGTCGGTGCCCCGGGTGGGATCGCCGCCGGCGGCGAGCAGACAGCCGTATCCGTAGCCGCCGTAGTATCCGCGGGCCACGATCTGCATCATCGAACCGCTGCTCACCAGCAGCAGAGTCAGCAGCAGCACGAAACGCACGGTCGTGCCCGCGCCCATCGCCCGCTCGTCGATCCGCGGGGCGGAGGCCGTGGCCCGCATCACTGGTTCTTCGTCAGCGGGGCGCCGTCGTCAGGGCCGTCCGGTTCAGGTGCGGCCAGTGCGAGCCTGCCCACCACGGCGTCGGCGATGAGCCGGGCGCGACTGTCATCGAGCCCGTGCTCCACAGCGGTCTCCAGCACCCTGCGGTGGACCTGGGCGAGCTCGTCACGGGACAGGTCAGGGACGAAGACGGCCGCTGCCGGCCTTCGGAAGACCTTGCGCAGCACGGTCTTGGTTCGCGCCGCCGCGCCGTCCACGGCGGCGGTCCCCGCCCGCCGGGCGGCCTCGTCGATCACGAGCCACACCACCGGAGTCACCAGGGCCGCGATCTCGCCCAGGCCGAAACCCAACGGCTCACGCCGGGTGCCCCGCCGGCCCAGCCGCCGGATCACGAGGCCGTCGTCGAGCCCGGCCAGCCCGTCCACGAGCAGGAGTTCCTCCGGGGCGGTCGCCGCCACCACATCGCGCACGACGTCGCGGACCCTGGTCGTCGCCGCCCTGCTCGTAGGACCGCCGTTGCCGGGCGAAGCCGTTCCAGGATTCATGACGCCCCTCTCCGCATCGCGTTCTGTGACGCACTCGCCACGCTGTGCAGGATCTCCATCCTCACGGAAGGAGTTCGGGCGATGGAGGTGAACGCGGAAAACGGCATGAATGACGTGTCCGGGAACGGCTCCCTCGTCAGGGCGTCATTCGCGCAGGAAGGCCAGGAGGGAGGCGGCGAGTTCGTCCGGGGCCTCTTCGGCCACGTGGTGGCCGCTGTCGATCGGGTGGCCGGTCACGTCGTCGGCCCAGGTGCGCCAGATCGCCAGCGGGTCGCCGTACAGGTCCTCCATGTCGTCCTTGGACGTCCAGAGGAACAGGGTGGGGCAGGTGAGGCGGCGGGAGGCGGCACGGTCGGCGTCGTCGGCCGCGCGGTCCACGGTCAGGCCGGCGCGGTAGTCCTCGCACATCGCGTGGACGGTCGCCGGGTCGTGGATGGCCCGGCGGTAGTCCTCGTACGCCTCCTGGCCCATCTGCTCGGCGCTGCCCTGGTACCAGGCGTCGGGGTCGGCGTTGATGACGCGTTCGGCGGGTTTGGCGGTCTGGCCGAGGAAGAACCAGTGCCACCAGGCCGCCGCGAAGCGGGCGTCGGCCCTGGCCAGCGCCTCGCCGATGGGGATGCCGTCCATCACGACCAGGCGGGTGACGGCGTCCGGGTGGTCGGCGGCCACGCGGTGGGCGACGTAGGCGCCGCGGTCGTGGCCGGCGACGGCGAAGCGTTCGTGGCCCAGCGAGCGCATGAGGGCGACCATGTCGCGGGCCATGGCGCGTTTGGAGTAGGGGGCGTGGTCGGGGGTGGTGGGCGGCTTGCCGGAGCGGCCGTACCCGCGCAGATCGGGGCAGACCACCGTGTGGTGGGGGGCCAGGAGGGGCGCGACGCGGTGCCAGGTCGCGTGGGTGCGGGGGTGGCCGTGGAGCAGCAGGAGGGGCGTGCCGGTGCCGCCGTACCGGACGAACAGCTCGGTCTCGCCTACGTCGATCATGCCGGCCGTGAAGTCGTCGAACATCGGCCCCCTCTACCCGGGACCGTCTTGGATCAACACCGGCGTTCCGCCGCATCAAGGGACGTTCTAGGATCGGGCCATGCCTTTGACCGTGGACGACGTCGACCGGTTCGTGGCCGCCAGACCCCGCCTGGAGGCCATCGCCTACCGCCTGCTCGGCTCGGCCGCGGAGGCCGAGGACGCCGTGCAGGAGACGTTCCTGCGCTGGCAGTCCGCCGACGCCGGCCACATCGAGGTGCCCGAGGCGTGGCTGACGAAGGTGCTCACCAACCTGTGCCTCAACCAGCTCGGCTCGGCGCGGGCCCGCCGCGAGACCTACGTCGGGGAATGGCTGCCCGAGCCGCTGCTCGCCGGCGACCCGATGCTCGGCCCGGCCGAGACCGCCGAGCAGCGTGAGTCGGTCTCGTACGCCGTCCTCACGCTGATGGAACGCCTGTCCCCCAGCGAGCGGGCGGTCTACGTGCTGCGGGCCGCCTTCGACCACTCCCACCGGGAGATCGCCGAGATCCTCGACATCACCGAGTCGGCCAGCCAGCAGATCTTCCACCGCGCCAAGAAGCACGTCGCCGACGGCCGGGCCCGCACCGAGGTCGACGAGGCCGCCGCCCGGCGGATCGTCGAGGAGTTCCTGGCCGCCGCCACCAGCGGGCAGACCGAGCCGCTGGTACGCCTGCTCACCGAGGACGCCGTCGCGATCGGCGACGGCGGCGGGAAGGTCCCGGCCCGCGCCAAGGCGTTCGTGGGCGCCGTCGCGGTCGCCAAGTTCCTGTGGGGCCTGGTCAAGCCCGGCAAGGCCAAGCGGGCCATCATCGGCGGCTCGCCCGAGATCTACCCCTGGACGGCCAACGGCGAGCCGGCCGTCGTCGCCGTCCTGGACGGCCGGGTCGTCTGCGTCATGTGCCTGGAGGTCACCGCGGAGGGCATCGCCGCGTTCCGCAACCAGGTCAACCCCGACAAGCTGGACCGCGCGACCGCGCGCTGGGCGGCCAGCGACCACGGGGAGCCGGTGTTCAGAGCCTTCTGAGACGCGGTGTGACACGGTGTGACGCGCTTCACACCGTGATCCTGTCAGGAAAGCGCGGGCCGTCCGGTTCAGGTGGCGAACCCGCGTCAGACAGGAGCGAGGAAATGCAGCACCGCATCATCGTCCTCGGAGCCGGCTACACCGGAGCCGTCGCCGCCGGCCGCCTGGCCAGGCAGCTGAGCCGCGAGGACGTCGCCATCACCCTCGTCAACGCCGAGCCCGACTTCGTGGAGCGCGTCCGGCTGCACCAGGTGGCGACCGGGCAGGACCTCAGGCCCAGGCCGTTCCGCGAGATGTTCGCCGGCACCGGCGTCGAGCTGCGGCTCGGGACGGTCACCGGCCTCGACGCCGACCGCGGGACCGTCACCGTCACCGGCGCGGACGGCGCCGAGGAGCTGGCCTACGACACGCTGGTCTACGCGCTCGGCAGCGGCTGGAACGCCGAGGGCGTGCCCGGGACCGCCGAGCACGCCTACGACATCGCCGGCCGGCCGGGGGCGCTGCGGCTGCGCGAGCGGCTGGCCCGGCTCGACGCCGGTCAGCGCGTGGTCGTCGTCGGCGGCGGGCTCACCGGGCTGGAGGCCGCGGCCGAGATCGCCGAGGCCCGTCCCGACCTCGACGTCGCTCTCGCCGCCCGCGGCGCTCTGGGCGACTGGCTCTCGCCGAAGGGCCGCGCGCACGTGCGCAAGGTCCTGGACGGTCTCGGGGTGAGCGTGCACGAGCACACGGTCGTCACCGGGGTCGAGGCCGACCGCGTCACCACCGACGGCGAGCCCATCCCGGCCGAGGTGACCGTCTGGACGGCCGGCTTCGCCGTGCACCCGATCGCGCGCGCGACCACCCTGGAGGTCGCCGGCACCGGCCAGATCGTGGTCGACGGGACCATGCGCTCGGTCTCGCACCTGAACGTGTACGCCGTCGGCGACGCCGCCATGGCGATGGGCCCCGGCGGCAAGCCGCTGCGCATGTCGTGCGCGTCGGGCATCCCGACCGCCTGTCTGGCCGCCGACTCGATCGCGGCCCGGCTGACCGGCGGGAAACTGCCGAACACCACGCCGCACTACTTCAACCAGTGCGTCTCGCTGGGCCGGGGCAACGGCCTGATCCAGTTCGTCACCGCCGACGACCGCGCCCTGCCCAGGGTGCTGACCGGGCGGGTCGCCGCCGTCTACAAGGAGCTGATCTGCAAGAGCGCCGCCTGGGGCGTCGCCAACCCGATGATGGGCAAGCCGGCCCGGCGGCGCCGCGTCGTCCGCCCGAACGCCCCGGCCGGCCCCGCCGCCGCCAGGGCGCGTGCGTGACGACGGACGGCCCGGCGCACCCGGCGGCGGGCCCCCGTCAGGGGGTCGTGAGCACGACGAGCTGCCGGGTCGCTCGGGTCATCGCCACGTAACGGTCGACAGCGCCCTCGACGCCCCCGCCGCCCCCGCCGCCCTCGCCGCCCTCGCCGAACCGGTCCGGATCGACCAGGACGACCAGGTCGAACTCCAGCCCCTTCGACAGCTCCGGCGTCAGCGACCGGACCCGGGGCCGCTCCCGGAAGGCCGGGTCCCCGATCACGCAGGCGATCCCCTCGGGGTTCGCGGCGAGCCAGGCGTCGAGGATCGCGTCCAGCTCGGCGACCGGCCCGCGCGTGACCGGGATGCCGCTCTCCCGGATGGAGACCGGCACGTTGGCGTCCGGCAGGGCGGCCCTGATGACCGGCTCGGCCTCGGCCATGATCTCCGCCGGGGTCCGGTAGTTGACGCTCAGGCCGGCCAGCTCGACACGGTCGATGCCGACCCGGGCGAGCCGTTCCGCCCACGACTCGGTGAACCCGTGCCTGGCCTGGGCGCGGTCGCCGACGATGGTGAAGCTCCTGGACGGGCAGCGCAGCAGCAACATCTGCCATTCCGCGTCGGTCAGCTCCTGGGCCTCGTCCACGACGACGTGCGCGAACGGCCCGGCGAGCAGGTCCGGCTCGACGGTGGGCAGCTCCGACTCGTCCACCAGGTTGCGCTGGAGGTCCGCCCGGCGGAGCTGGGTCACCAGGCCCTCGCCGTCGTCGTCGGCCTCGATCAGGTTGTCGACGACCTGGGCCATGCGCTCGCGCTGGACGGCCAAGGCGGCCTCCTGCCGGCGCTGCCGGCGGGACGCCTCCGGGTCGCCGAGGCGCTGGCGGGCCGCGTCCAGGAGCGGCAGGTCGGAGACCGTCCAGGACTGCGCGTCGGCGCGCTGGAGCCGCCGGATCTCCTCCGGGGCGAGCCAGGGGGCGCACAGCCGCAGGTAGGCGGGGACCGTCCACAGGTCGCCGACGAGGTCGGCGGGCTCGATCAGCGGCCAGGCGCGGTTGAAGGCGGCCAGCAGCTCCCGGTTCCCCCGCAGCGACCTGCGCAGCAGCTCCGGCGAGACGACGTCCTCGCCGTGCCGGTCGTGCGGGTCGTGCTTGTCGTGCTTGTCGTGCTTGTCGATGAGGATCGTGAGCAGTTCCTCCCAGATCTGGTCGCGGGCCTCGTTGTGCGGGGTGCCGGGGTCGGGGGCCTGGAACGCCTCGATCCAGTCCTCGGCGCTCAGCCAGACGTCCGACCAGTGCGTGCTGACCGTCATGCCCTTCGCGGGCGGGTTCTCGTAGAACCGGACGGCCGGCTCGATCGCCTTCACCATGTCGGCGGACGCCTTCAGCCGCGCCACCTCCGGGTCCCGCTCGGGGGCCGCCGCCGCCCCCTCGGGCACGAGGTCGCGCAGGGTGCAGGTCCGCACGCCGTCCTCCCCCAGGCTGGGCAGCACGTCGGCGACGTAGGCCAGGTAGGGCTGGTGCGGGCCGACGAACAGCACGCCGCCCTTGTTGTGGCCGAGCCGGGGGTCGGAGTAGAGCAGGTAGGCCGAGCGGTGGAGGGCGACGACGGTCTTGCCGGTGCCGGGGCCGCCGTCCACGACGAGGGCGCCGCGGGAGCCGGCCCGGATGATGGCGTCCTGGTCGGCCTGGATGGTGCCGAGCACGTCGCGCATCCTGGACGAACGGTTGCCGCCGAGGCTGGCGATGAAGGCGGACTGGTCGTCGAGCGCGGCGTGGCCGTCGAAGCCGTCGGGGGTGAACACCTCGTCCCAGTAGTCGCTGATCCGGCCGCGGGTCCAGCGGTACCGGCGGCGGCTGGCCAGGCCCATGGGGTTGGCGTGGGTGGCGCCGAAGAACGGCTCGGCCGCGGGCGAACGCCAGTCGAGCAGCAGGCGGCGGCCGTCTTTGTCGGTGAGGCCGAGCCGTCCGATGTACACCGGTTCGGGGTGGTCGGCGGTGACCATGTGGCCGAGGCACAGGTCCAGGCCGAAGCGGCGCAGCGTCCGCAGGCGGGCGGACAGGCGGTGGATCTCCAGGTCGCGGTCGAGCGCCTGCCGGCCCTTGCCGCCGGGGGCCATGCGTTCGGCGTCGAGGCGGGCGGACAGGTCGGCGATCGACTGCTCCAGGCTCTCGGCGAGGGCCGCGAAGTGTCGCTCGTCGACGGCGATCAGCGCCGGGTCGGCCTTGGCGGCGAGGTTGCCGGGCAGGTCGAACACGCCGGTGGTCAGGGGATTCATGTATGTGGCTCCGCAACGAGGTCGGTCTTCGCGTGGCAAGGCTTCTGGCCTCGGCGGACGATTCTGCGCCACGACGGGGGTCTTGCCGCAAGCCCCCCGGTGCGCTATACGTTAAGAGTGGAAAGGAGTAGAAGCTCCTTTTTCTGCCACTTTGCTCCGCGACACAGGCCCTGCCCCGGCGATGCCGGCTTCGCTTCGCGGTCCAGGCTTCGCTTCCCGGTCCAGGCTTCGCTTCCCGGCACGGCGGAACCGGGGTGACCCGCCCGTGACGGGCGGATCACCGGTCGAGCGTCACCAGTCGCCGTCGCCGCCCTCGTCCTCGTCGCCCTCGAAGATCTCCTCGACGATCTCGCCCGCCACCAGGCCGCCGACCACGCCGGCGGCGCCGGCCGCGGCCACCGCGCCCCAGCCCGGCCCGCCGTGGTGCTGCTCGTGATGGCCGTAACCATGGTGACCGTGGTGGTCGCCGTACCCGTGGTCGCCGTGGCCGTGGTGGTCACCGTGCCCGAAGCCGCCGTGGGCGTGCGCGGCCAGGCCGGACAGCCAGCGGTCGAGCTCGGCGGCCCAGTCCGTCTGCAGGGCGTCGGCGTGGCTGACGGTGAAGCGGCCGATCGCGTCGCCGGAGTAGCGGCCGGCCCGCTTGTCGGCCTCCAGGACCACCTCCAGCCCCGCCGGGTCGGCCACGAAGGTCACTTCGAGCTCGCCGAGCACGCCGGCGTACCGGCCGGCCGGGTAGAACTCGATCTCCTGGTAGAACGGCAGCTCCTGGCGCACGCCGTACAGGCGGCCGGCCTCCAGGTCGGCGGACTTGAACGCGAAGCCGAGCTGCAGCAGCGCCTCCAGGATGCGCAGCTGGGAGGGCAGCGGCTCGACCGCGACCTCGTCGAGGTCGCCCTTGTCGACCGCCTTGGCGATGGCGAGCTCGGTGCGCACGCCCAGCGCCATGCCGTGCAGCGGCTGCCCGCCGATCTGGCTGATCGGCGCCTCCCACGGCACGCCGAACTGGAACGGGATGGTGCGCTCCTCGCCCTGACGCAGCACGAACGGCCCCGACACCTGGACGCGGGAGAACTCCCCCGCCCCCGCGTGCTCGCCGTCGCCGTGCTCGAACTCCACGCGGGCGACCAGGCCGAGGGTGACGTGCTCGATCTCGGCGTCGAAGTCGCCGCCCTTGAGCCGCACCTCGCCGGACAGCGTGCCGCCCGGCTGGACGCGCGGTGTCGCCAGAACGGTGTCCACCGAAGGCGCGCCGACGCCGAAGGCACCCAGCATGCGTTTGAAGACCACGGCTTGTTCTCCCTGTCGAAGATCGAATGTGTGCAGCCGACCCGCACAACGATCTCCGTCCGGCCCCGGTTCCGACCATGCCGAAAACGTCATGCCGAAAACGTCTGCCGCGCAGGGGGCGGGAACGGCGGGATCCCGGAGTGCGGCGCGTTCGCCGCTCTCCGGGATCCCGGCGCGTTCCGCTCTACCGGACGCTGCGTCTGCCGTAGAGGCCCGCCGCCAGGGCCACCCCCAGACCGGCGAGGACCACCTGGATGACCAGTTCGATCCAGTCGATGCCGCGCGTGTCCGCGACGCCGACCGCGGCGGCGATCGCGGTGCCGATGAGGGCGGCGACGATGCCGATCACGATGGTGAGCCAGATGGGGATGCTCTGACGGCCCGGCACGACCAGCCGGCCGAGGACGCCGATGACGAGCCCGATGATGAGGGCGGAGATGATGCCGGTGACTTCCACGCTTCACACTCCCGTTCTGCCGCGCCGGGTGTCGCCACCCCTCGTGGGGGAGGAGTGCCCCCGGCCTGACAGGGCCATTGCTTCCCAGCAGCATCACGAAGAAACCGCACCACTCAGCCTGATATCGGTTCATGACGGACGGGTTCCATGGAGGTGTGCCGTTCGCGGTGGTGGCGCGGGCGGCCTCGCGGTGCCTACACTGCGGGCACACCCCACGAACAGCAGACGCGAACGAACGGCGCACCGAACCCCCCTCAGGAGCCCTTTGTGACCGTCAGACGAATCGTGCTGCACGCCCTGCTCGCCGTGACGACCGCCACCGCGGTCACTGCCGCCGCTGCCGTCACGACGACCGCCGCGACGCCGGCGAACGCCACGGCCTTCACCCTCACCAGCACCGCCTTCCCCCAGGGCGGGATCATCCCGAAGGTGCACGAGTGCACCAGCGGCGGCCAGACCGACCCCGGCCGGCGCAACGAGTCACCGCCCCTGACCTGGAGCGGCGGCCCGGCGGGGACCCGCGGCTACGCCCTGGTGATGCGGGACCTCGACAACAACAACCTCATCCACTGGGTGATCTACGACATCCCGGCGGACGTGACCTCGCTGCCGCAGAACGTCGAGCACGCCTATCGTCCCGCGGCCCCCGCCGGGGCCCGGCAGATCTACTACCGCGGCAGCGCCAGCCTGTACGGCTACCAGGGGCCGTGCTCCCCCTGGTCGGTCAACACCTACCAGTTCACCGTGCACGCCCTCGACCGGGCCGCCCTGACCGAACTGGGCTCCGGTTCGTCCACGACGACCGCGGCGAGGGTGATCTCCAGCGCGTCCCTGGGGACGGCCGTGCTGTCCGGCGAGTCCTGAACGTTCAGGAGCGCCAGGTCCAGCCCGGCAGACCCGGCGCCGGCCCGGCCGGACGGCGAGGCCCGGCGGTGAGGCCCCGGGCGGGCGGCACCGCCGGGCAGTGGGCGCCGGGGGCGGGCAGGGCCAGCGTGGTCAGGTAGCGGTCCACGGCCCCGGTCAGGCAGGGGCTGCGGCCGTAGGCGCCGTGGCCCCAGCCGTCGTACGTCAGCAGCCGGGCCTCCCGGCCGATCTGGCGGGCGGTGCTCAGCGCCCACGGGTAGCCGGTCGCCGGGTCGTGCAGGCCGTTGACGAGCAGCAGCGGCGGCGTGCCCGAGACGCGCAGCCGGTGTTGCGGGTCGGGGATCGGCGTGGGCTGGCCCAGGCAGGCGACGGTGAGCGAGACCGAGATCGGGCTCATCCGCATGTCGGGCGCGATGGCCGCCAGCCGCCGCAGGTGCCGGTCGAAGGCCCGCTGGTCGCGTACGGGAAGCAGGTAGTCCTGGCAGATCACCTGCGTGACGTCGTTGAACACCTCCTGGTCAGGGCCGGGCGGCGCGAGCGGCGGCACGGCGGCGGAGCCGGCGTCGAGGTCGCGCAGGAACGTGGCCAGGCCGGCCCAGTCGGGGGCGTAGAAGGTGCTGAACGTCAGGTAGAGCAGCGTCGACGGGGTGAGCGGGCCGTCGGGCAGGCGCAGCTCGCCGCGTCCGGCCCGGGCCAGCAGGTCTTTCAGCAGCGCCCGCACGTCGCGTCCGCGCAGCACGCAGGCGGGGGCCGTCGCGCACCATGAGACGAACGCGTCGAAGGAGTCCTGGGTGGTCCAGGTGTCGGTGTCGAGCATCTCGGCGGTGCCGAGGCTGTGGTCCATGTTGCTGTCCAGGGCCAGCGCGCGGACCCGCCCGGGGAAACGTTCGGCGTAGAGCTGGCCGATGAGGGTGCCGTAGGAGATGCCGTAGAAGGTGAGGCGTTCCTCGCCGAGCGCCGCCCGCAGCGCCTCCAGGTCGCGGACGACGGACGCGCTGTCCACGTGGTCGTAGAGCGGCCCGGTACGGGCCCGGCAGTCCTGCCGGTAGCGGGCGTTGTACGCCAGCCGCCGGTCGAAGCCCGCCTGGTCGCGCGTCAGCGGGTCGGGGGCCTGCCGGGCCAGCGGCAGCGAGCAGAGCACCGGATGGCTGCGGGCGACGCCGCGCGGGTCGAAGCCGACCACGTCGAAGCGGGCCGTCAGCTCCGGGCTGAGCCGCAGGGCGTCGCGCAGGACGGCGTCCACGCCCGAGTTGCCGGGGCCGCCCGGATTGATCACCAGGGAGCCGATCCGGGCGGCGGGATCGGTGGCCGGACGCCGCGCCACGGCCAGGTCGAACGCCGGACCGCCGGGGCGGGCCCAGTCGACCGGCAGGGTGAGCCGGGCGCACTGGGCGGCCGGGTCCTCCGGGCACGGGGACCAGCCGGCGCCCGGGGTGGCGGCGGCGGGCGGTAACGGGACGAGCACGGCCACGAGGAGGGCCAGTGCCGCAAGGATCGGTCGCAGCATGAGATGTCCCATCGGGTCGGGGGGTGACACCGATCATGAGCTTCCGGCGGCTCCCCCGGTACCCCCGGGTCACGCCTTGGGATCCCCGCGGTCAGCCGAGGGCGCGGTCGAGGTTGAAGGCGGCGCTGATCAGGGCCAGGTGGGTGAACGCCTGCGGGAAGTTGCCCTGCTGCTCGCCCGTACGGCCGATCTCCTCGGCGTACAGGCCGAGGTGGTTGGCGTAGGTCAGCATCTTCTCGAAGGCCAGGCGGGCCTCCTCCACCCGGCCGGCGCGGACCAGCGCCTCGACGTACCAGAAGGAGCAGATGGAGAACGTGCCCTCCTGGCCGCGCAGGCCGTCGGGGCTGGCGTCCGGGTCGTAGCGGTAGACCAGCGAGTCGGACACCAGGTCGGCGGTGAGCGCGTCAAGCGTGGACAGCCACTTCGGGTCGGTGGGCGAGACGAACTTGGCCAGCGGCATCATCAGCAGCGCCGCGTCGAGCACGTCGCCGTCCTCGTGCTGGACGAACGCCTGCCGCACGTCGGACCAGCCGTGGGCCATGATCTGCCGGTAGAGGTCGTCGCGCGCCCGGCGCCAGTGGGGGATGTCGGCGGGCAGGCCGCGGCGGGCGGCCATGCGCATGGCGCGTTCGATGGCGACCCAGCACATCAGCCGGGAGTACAGGAACTTCTTGCGCCCGCCCCTGGTCTCCCAGACGCCCTCGTCGGGCTGGTCCCAGTTGTCGCAGACCCAGTCGACCAGGGCGCAGACGGCGTCCCAGTGGTCGCTGGAGATGGGCTTGCCCCATTTGTCGTAGAGGTAGACGGAGTCGAGCAGGGCGCCGTAGATGTCGAGCTGGAGCTGGCCGGCGGCGGCGTTGCCGACGCGTACCGGGGCCGAGCCGCGGTAGCCCTCCAGGTGGTCGAGCTGCCGTTCGGGCAGGTCGGTGCGGCCGTCGATGCCGTACATGATCTGGAGGGGGCCGTTGGGGCCGGCGGGGCACAGGCTGACGTGCCGGGTCAGGAACGACATGAACGCCTCGGCCTCGCCGGTGAAACCCAGCCGGAGCAGGGCGTAGACGCAGAAGGCGGCGTCGCGGACCCAGAGGTAGCGGTAGTCCCAGTTGCGCTCGCCGCCGATCAGCTCGGGCAGGCTGGTGGTCGGGGCGGCGACGATCGCGCCGGTCGGCGCGTACGTCAGCAGCTTGAGCGTCAGGGCCGAGCGGTGGACCATCTCCCGCCACCTGCCCCGGTAGCGGGAGGCCGACAGCCACTTGCGCCAGAACGCGACCGTGGCGGTCAGCTCCTCCTCCGCCTCGACGTGCGGGCAGCCGCGGGGCGGGATCTCGGCCTCGACCCGGTCCAGCGCGAAGACCTCCGACTCGCCCTCCACGAGGGTGAAGCACGCCCGCACGTCCCGGCCGTCGCACTCGACCGGCACGGTGGCGCTCAGCGCGAGCGTCAGGTCGGCGGACTCGAAGACGGTCAGGCCGTCGGCCTCGCGCACGACGTGCGGCTGGGCCCCGTAGCCGAAGCGGGGGGCCACCCGCGCGTGGAACGGCAGCGAGCCGCGCACGCAGAGCACCCGGCGGATCAGCCGCTGCCGGCCGCTGCCGCCCGGCTCGCCGATGATCGGCATGAAGTCCTGGATCTCGCCCACCCCGCTCTCGGTGAAGAAGCGGGTGATGAGCACGTTGGTGTCGGGGAAGTAGAACTGCTTGGTGCGCGCCGGCACGTCGGTGGCCAGCTCGAACGCCCCGCCGCGGTCGGCGTCGAGGATCGCGGCGAACACGCTGGGCGAGTCGAAGGCCGGGCAGCAGTACCAGTCGATGGTGCCGTCGGTGCCGACCAGGGCCACGCTGCGCAGATCGCCGATGAGGCCGTGCTCGGCGATCGGCAGGTAGCGGTCACCGTCTGCTCCACCCATCGCAGCAGTTCTCCCTGGTCAGGGCGGTGCTCAAACCTCGTGCCCGGCCTCCTCCAGCGCGGCCAGGCGGCGGCGGACGTGGGCGCGCTCGGGCTCGCTCCCGGCCGTCCGGAGCGCGGCGCGGTACGCCTCGGCGGCCTCGGGCAGCCGGCCGAGCCGGTGCAGCAGGTCGGCGCGGGCCAGCAGGTACGGGTGGTAGTCGCGCAACCGCCGCGCCCCGGCCGGCTCCTCCAGCAGCGCCAGCCCGGCCTCGGGCCCGTCGCGCATGGCCACGGCCGCCGCCCTGTTCAGCGCCACCACCGGGGAGGGGTCGAGCGCGAGCAGCACGTCGTACAGGGCCACGACCTGCGGCCAGTCGGTCGTGGCCAGGTCCGGGGCCTCGTCGTGCAGCGCCGCGATCGCGGCCTGGACGCCGTACGGGCCGGGCGGGCCGCCGCTGAGCGCGGTCACCACCAGCGCCGAGCCCTCCTCGATCATGGCCCGGTCCCAGAGGCCGCGGTCCTGCTCGCCGAGCAGCACCGGCTCCCCCTCGGGCCCGGTACGGGCGGCGCGCCGCGCGTGCACCAGCAGCAGCAGCGCCAGCAGCCCGGCGACCTCCCGCTCGGCGGGCAGCAGCCGGTGCAGGATCCGGGCCAGCCTGATCGCCTCCTCGGCCAGGTCGAGCCGCTGGAGGAAGGGCCCGGAGCTGGCCGCGTAGCCCTCGGTGAAGATCGAGTAGATCACCTGGAGCACGCCGGGCACCCGTTCCGGCAGCTCGTGGGCCTCCGGCACGCGGAACGGGACGCGGGCCTGCCTGATCTTCTTCTTGGCCCGGACGATGCGCTTGGCCATCGTCTGGGCCGGCACCAGGTAGGCCCGCGCCACCTCGGGGGTGGTCAGGCCGGCCAGGCAGCGCAACGTCAGCGCCCCGCGGTCCTCGGCCGGCAGCGCGGGGTGGGCGCAGGTGAAGAAGAGCCGCAGCCGTTCGTCGGGCAGGCCGCCGTCCTCGCCGGGGGGCGCTTCCGGAGCGGCCCGCTCGGCCTCCGCCGCCAGGACGGCCAGCCGGGTGGCGAGCGCCTGCTCACGTCTGAGCCGGTCGACCGCCTTGCGCCGCGCGGTGGTCATCAGCCACGCGCCCGGGTTGGGCGGCACGCCTTCGGCGGGCCAGTGCCTCAGCGCCGCCTCGACGGCGTCGGAGGTGACCTCCTCGGCGAGGTCGAGGTCGCCGAAGCGGCGGACGAGCGCGGCCAGCAGCCGGCCGCGCTCCTCACGGAAGACGGCCTCGATCTCACGCATCGAAGTCGGCGACCGGGCGCACCACCACCGAGCCGCCGCCGCGCGCACCCGGGCAGCGCACGGCCCAGTCGAGGGCGGCGTCGAGGTCGGGCACGTCGATCACGTAGAAGCCGCCCAGGACCTCGCGCGTCTCGGCGTACGGGCCGTCGGTGACGGTGGGCGTGCCGTCGGCGCTCACCCGTACGGTGGTGGCGGTCACCAGGTCGGCCAGCGACTCGCCGGAGACCAGGATGCCCGCCTCCCGGACGGACCTGTCGTAGGCCATCCACTCCTGGAAGTCGCCCGGCTCCTGCTCGTCGGAGGTGCCGGCGTTGATCAGCAGCATGTACTTCACGATGTTCCCCTTCACGGTCGGCGTACGGCGGGGCCGCCGTACGCCTTCACCACGAACGGGACCCGCCCGGATGGACACGCCACGACGATGACTTTTCCGGGTCCGTCCGGTCATTGTCACGACACGTCACATCAGGTGGACCGACGAGCGTACTGCGAGCATGTCCGGACCGTGACGTACACCTCCGTCGACCAGCACCTCAGCCCGTTTTCCGGCAGATAAGGTTGACATACGGCGTTTCGGGGGTTTCGCCGCTCACGATTCTGAGGGGGACGGGTGGCGGAGTCGTTCGGCACGATGCTGCGGAGCCTGAGACACGCCGCCGGGCTGACCATCGAGGAGCTCTCCCACGCCTCCGGCGTCAGCGTGCGCGCCATCGGCGACATGGAGCGGGGGGCCAGCCGGGGCCCGCAGCGGCGCACCGTCGAGGCCCTGGCCGAGGCGCTGCGGCTGGACGAGCCGCGGCGCACGGCGCTGTCCGACGCCGCCCGCGCCGGCCGCCCCCGCCAGGACGCCGCGCCGGGCGCCTGCGAGCCGCCCCGCGGCGTGGGCGACTTCACCGGCCGCGAACGTGAGCTGCGCCTGCTGCGCGACCTGGCCGCCCGCACGGCCGAGAACGCGCCCGCCGTCGTCGCCGCCGTCTCCGGGGCCGCCGGCATCGGCAAGACCGCCCTCGCCGTACGCGCCACCGCCCACCTGGCCGACCTGTTCCCCGACGGCCGCTTCTACCTGGACCTGCGCGGCATGGACCCGGTCCCGCTGGACCCGGGCACGGCGCTGTCCCGGCTGCTCAACGCCCTGGGCGTGGCCGAGCGGCGCATCCCGGCCGACGAGGAGGACCGCGCCGGCCAGTACCGCGCCCTGCTGCGCGGCCGGCGCTGCCTGATCGTCCTGGACAACGCCGCGCACGAGGCCCAGGTGCGCCCGCTGCTGCCGGCCGAGGGCCCGGCGATGACGCTGGTCACCGGCCGCCGCCCGCTGGCCGGGCTGGAGGGCGTGCACCAGGTGCCGCTGGCGCACCTGGCGGCCGGGGAGTCGGCCGCGCTGCTGCGCGCGATCGTCGGCGCCGAGCGCGCCGACGCCGACCCGGACGGGGTCGCGCGGGTGGCCGACCTGTGCGGGAACCTGCCGCTGGCGCTGCGCATCGCCGGGAACCGGCTGCAGAGCAGGCCCGGCTGGACCGCCGGGCACCTGGCCGCCCGCCTCGGCGACGAGGGACGCCGGGTGGAGTCGCTGGCCGCCGGCGACCTGTCGGTGGCGGCGGCCTTCGCGCTGTCGTACCGGCAGCTCTCGGCGCCCGCGCGGCGCGGCTTCCGGCGGCTGGCGCTGGCCGCCGCGCCGGACTTCGGGGTGCCGATGACGGCCGTCCTCGCCGAGCTCGGCCCGGACGAGGCCGAGGACGCCCTGGAGGAACTGGTCGATCTCGGGCTGCTGCAGTCGCCGTACCCCGGCCGCTACCGCTTCCACGACCTGGTACGGCTGTTCGCCCGCGCCCGGCTGTCCGACGAGGAGCCCATGACGGCCCAGCGGCAGGCGCGGCGGCGGATGGACGACTGGCTGCTGGAGGTCGCGACCGTCGCCGGGCGCTGGTTCGAGCCGGCCTACGGCGCGCCGCCGTCCGGGTGGAGCTCGCTGGTCGAGCTGGACAGCGCGCGGCAGGCGCAGGAATGGCTCCAGGCCGAGGGCACGGCGTGGCTGGCCGCGCTGCGGCAGGCGGCCCGCGCCGGCGAGCACGCGCGGGTCGTCGAGGTGGCCGAGGCCATGCACTGGTTCTCCGACCTGTGGATGCACTGGGGGCACTGGCCCGAGGTGTTCGAGCTGTCGTCCGGCGCGGCCCGCGAAGCGGGCGACCGTGCGCAGGAGGCGGTTCATCTCAACTACCTGTCCTGGGCGCGCACGTACTGCCAGGGCCGCCACGACGAGGGCGAGCGGACCGCGCTGCGCGCGCTGGAGCTGGCCCGCGAGGTCGGGGACGTGCGCCAGCAGGGCTGGGCCCTGACCTACGCCACCTGGGCGCTGTGGGGACGCGACGAGCGGCGCGCCACGGAGACCGGCCTGGCGCACGCGCGGCGGGCGGCGGAGTGCTTCCGGCAGGCCGGCGACCCCGAGGGGTACGCCCAGGCCATGCTCAGCGTCGGCAACGGCCTGCGCCGGCTGGGCCGCATCGAGGAGGCCGTACGGCACGGGCTGGAGCTGCTGGAACGGCTGCGCGACCCGGCGTTCGGCGGCACGCCGGTCATCGTCGCCCACGCCGTCGGGGCGGCGCTGGACCTGCTGAGTGACGGCTACTTCGCGCTCGGCCGCTGGCAGGAGGCCGCCGACCACTACCGCGAGGCCCTGGTCGAGCTGCGCAAACGCCCGATCAACCGGGCCACCGCCCAGACCCTGACGAACCTGGGCCGGGCGCTGGTCGAGCTGGGACGGCGGGAGGAGGCGCGCGAGGCGTTCCAGGAGGCCCTGGAGCTGTACGAAGCCTCCGCCGACGCCGTCCGGGCGGCCCGCGTGACCGCAGAACTCACCCGCCTGGCCCTGGCCGGGACCACGGTGACGACCCCGGAAGGCGCCCGCTGAGCGGGCCGGTCAGGGGTCCACGAACCGTTCGATGAAGGTCAGGGCGGTGCCGCAGACCTCGCGCCAGCCGCTGTCCACGGTCATCGAGTGCCCGCGCCCCGGCAGCTCGACGATCTCGGTCAGATGGTGCCGGTTGCGCGCCTGCCACAGGTAGGAGGCGTGCGCGGCGGCCCACGGGACCGTGCGGTCCAGCTCGCCGGCGACCAGCAGCAGCGGCCCCCGGTCCGGCGCGGCGCCGTCGAGGCCCCACGGGTCGGCCGCCTGCGCCGCCTGGACGGCGTACGTCTCGTACAGCCGCCTGGCCTCCTCCTCGCCGACGGCGTTGGCCACGGCGTGCCGGAAGCGCCCGTACGTGAGCGCCCCGCGGAACGGCGCCGGGCTGATCGCCACGCAGGCGCAGGCCAGCCCGCGCCCGGCCAGGATCTGCGCGACCAGGCCGCCGGCGGCGTGGCCGACCAGGGCCGGCCGGCGCGCCAGCCCGCCGATCAGCCCGGCGAAGTGCCCTGCGGCAGGCCCGGCGAACTCGCCGTCCTCGGGCCAGGCCGGGACGACGGGGACGAACCCCGCCTGCCCGAACACCTCGGCCCAGGGCTCCCAGCTCTCGGCCAGCAACCACGGGTCGTGGACGAAGACGACCGGGACCCGCCCGGTGGCGTTGGCGTGCCGCACCTGGTCGAGGTCGTAGGCGGAGGGCATGGCGCGGGCGGTCAGCTCTCGTGCAGGGCCCGGCGCAGCGTGCCGGCGGCCAGCTCGATCGCCGACCCGGCCGCGTACGTGCCGCGCAGCGCGTTGAGCATGACGAAGTCGTGGATGATGCCCTGGTAGCGGACGGCGGTCACCGGCACCCCGGCCGCGCGCAGCTTGGCGGCGTACGCCTCGCCCTCGTCGCGCAGCACGTCCGCCTCGCCGGTGATGACCAGCGCCGGCGGCAGGCCGGCCAGTTCCTCGACGGTGGCCCGCAGCGGGGAGGCGGTGATCTCGGCGCGCTCGGCCTCCGAGGTCGTGTACTGGTCCCAGAACCACTGCATGCCGTCCCGGCGCAGGAAGTAGCCCTCGGCGAACTGCCGGTAGGACTCGGTGTCGAAGGACGCGTCGGTCACCGGGTAGAACAGCACCTGCGTGCGCAGCGACAGCCCGCCGCGCCGCTTGGCCATGATGGTCAGCGCGGCGGTCATGTTGCCGCCCACGGAGTCGCCGGCCACCGCGACGCGCGTGGCGTCCAGGCCCTTGGCGGCGCCGTCGGTGACGATCCAGCGGGCGACCGTCCAGTTCTGCTCGATGGCGACCGGGTAGCGGTGCTCGGGCGACAGGTCGTACTCGGGGAAGACCACGGCGGCGCCGGCGCCGGTCGCCAGTTCGCGGACCAGCCGGTCGTGGGTGTGGGCGTTGCCGAAGACCCAGCCGGCGCCGTGGATGTAGATGATCACCGGCAGGGCGCCGGTGCTGCCGGCGGGCCGCACGATGCGGGCCCTGACCTCGCCGGTGGGGCCGCCGGGGACCGTCACCCACTCCTCGTCCACGGCGGGCAGCTCGGCGGGGCCGGACTGCACCTCGTTCACGGCCTTGCGGCCCTCCTCCGGCGGGAGCTGGAAGAGGTACGGCGGCTCGGCGGTGGCCTCGGCGAACGCCTGAGCGGCGGGTTCCAGGACGGGCTTGATCATGATCGCTCCAGGAAGGAAGGGGTGGGAAGCAGGGGGGCCGTTCCCCATCCAAGCGACGGGCCTGGGGAAAGACGAGGCGGAACCACAGGCAGAAGTACGTTTCCGCCTCGTGCGCGCGAGCCGCCCGGCGGTTGGATCGCCACCGGGGCCGACCGGTCCCTTTCGCCCCGAGAAGGAGTTTTTCCCATGACGGAGAGCACCACCCCGACGGTCGTCCTCGTGCACGGCGCGTTCGCCGACGCGGCCAGCTGGTCCGGCGTCATCGCCGAGCTGCAGCGGGACGGCGTCCCCGTGGTGGCCCCGCCGAACCCGCTGCGCGGCCTGGCCTCGGACGCGGCGTACGTCGCCTCCGTGGTGGCCCAGATCGACGGCCCGGTCGTGCTGGCAGGCCACTCGTACGGCGGCGCGATCATCACCGTGGCCGGCGCGGCGGACAACGTCGTCGGCCTCGTCTACGTCGCCGCGTACGTCCTGGAGGAGGGCGAGAGCCTGGGCGAGCTCCAGGGACGCTTCCCCGAGCCGCCGCTCGGCGCGAGCCTGCGGCAGGCCGCCTACCCGCTGGCGGACGGCGGCGCCGCCGTCGAGTTCACCATCGCCGCCGACGCCTTCCCCCAGGTCTTCGCCGCCGACGTGCCGGCCGAGGTCACCCGGGTCCTCGCGGTTGCGCAGCGGCCCCTGGCGGCCGGGGCGTTCACCGAGACGGCGGCCACGGCGGCCTGGCGGACCAGGCCGTCGTGGGCCGTCATCGCCGACGCCGACCAGGCCATCAACCCCGACGTGCAGCGGTTCGGGGCCGAGCGGGCCGGCGCGACCGCCGTGGAGCTCGCCGGCGCCTCGCACGCGGTCGCGGTGTCGCGGCCGAAGGAGGTCGCCGACGTGATCCGGGCGGCCGTCCGGGCCGGCGCCTCCTGATCGCCTCCTGACGGCCTGCCCGGCCGCCAGGAGGCCGGGCGGTCAGGACTGCTTGCCGAGGCCCTGGAAGCGGCTGTCGATGAAGTCGCCCCAGGTGGCGTTCAGCGACATCAGCTCGCCGTCCACCATCTTCCACTGGCGGGCCTTGTGCTGCGGGTAGGCGAAGAGCACCGACGACAGGCGCTCGTAGCCGGCGGGCATCGGCTTGGTGTGCACCCGGTGCGTGGACGGCCGGAACCGCCCGTCGGAGGCGCTGGTGAGCATCCGGCCGATGTTGCACAGCACGACGTCGGTCCCGGCGATCACCGGCTCGACCCAGGTGCCGTCGTGCAGCACGTACTGCAGGCCCTGGTCGGACGGGGGAAGCTGGAGGCCGAGCATCTGGATGCCGGAGTGCTCGTGGGCCAGCACCTCGCGGTCGCCGACGTCCCGGTAGTGGATCACCCGCAGGTTCGTCGCGTCGTGCGAGAGGTCCAGCTCGGGCGTGCCGGGCGGCATCATGCCCCGGACGACCTCGCCGAAGAGCGAGATCAGCCGGAAGGCGATGTCGAACACCTCGGCGGCGCGGGCGCCGAACTCCGGGAAGGCCCGCAGCACGTCACCCGCCCCGGGCGGCTGATCGCCGATCATGGCGCCGCTGACGTGGATGAACTCCTTCGGGTCGGGCACGCCGTTGGCCAGGCGCGGGATCTCCGAGTTGTACGGGAAGAACCCGTGCGTGCCGCCGACGGCGAGCTGCGGGACGACGTCGTAGGCGTAGTCGGACAGGCTCGGCCCGGTCGACCGGCAGGCCGCGGCGAACTCGTTCATCATGGCCTCGACGCGCTCGCCGATGCCGGGCACCTCCGCGGCCATGAAGCCCCATCCGGTCAGCTGCGACCTGATGGCTTCGGTGGCGGCGGCCATGTCGGCCTCGATGTCATGCAGCCTGACGACGGGGGCGCGGCCGCTGAGTTCCATGAGAGGGACGTCCATTGTCACTCCGTTTCTCGATGACCGTTCGGGGATGGTTCGTCGTACGTGCTACGTGCCGGTGCTGCTCAGGTGGCGCGGGTTGCGGACGGCGGGGTCGAGGCCGAGACGCTGGGCGACCAGGGCGACCTCGGTGCGGTTGGAGCAGTTGAACTTGACGAGCAGGTTGGAGATGTGGCGCTTGACGCCGTGGATGGAGATGCCCATCGAGCGGGCGATCTGGTGGTTGCTCATGCCGCGCAGCAGCAGCGCCAGCACCATGTGCTCGCGCTCGGTCAGGCGGCCGAGCAGGTCGGGGCCGCCCCTGGACGGGACGGGCGCGTCGCCGCGCAGCAGCCGATCGAACATGCCCGACAAGCCGGCGACATTGATCTCCTCCCACGGCAGGCGACCGGCCAGCCCGTAGCGCTGGGCGACGCAGGGGGCCGGCTCCTCCCCCTGACGCACCATGGCCAGGATCTGCGGGCGGGCCCGGCGGGGGCGTCCGCCGAGCACGTCCGGCAGCACGGCGAGCGGGATCACCGCGACGTCGAAGTCCTCGCCGGCCAGCAGCAGCCTGGCCTCCGCGCAGCTGCGCACGACCGCGACCCCGGCCACGTTCGGCACCTTCATCAGCAGCGGCGGGAGCCCGTAGAAGGAGACCTCGTCCTCGGCGAGCCAGAAGACGGACAGCCTGGAGCACCTCGCCCGGAGGCTGGAAGGGGAGGCCGGGATCGGCTGGGCGGCCTCCAGCGTGATGGCACTCATCGCATGATCCTCTCTGCGTCGGCGAACGGCGGTCGGTCGGTACGCGGCGGCGGCTCACTCAGTCGCGGCGTCTCACCAGGTGGAAGGAGAAGTCGGTGCCCCTGTGGTAGTCCTGCGAATACAGCACCGGCCGTCCGGCGCTGTCGTGGTGGGTCTGGAGGAGCAGCAGCCAGGCGCCGCCGTCCTCGTGGGTGCCGATGCGCTCGGCCTGGGCGTGGCTGAGGGTCACCGCCCGGACCTGGGCGACGGCGTAGGCGATGGTGTGGCCGTGCTCGGTGAGGAGCTGGAACAGCGAGCCGGTCCAGTCCACCTCGTCCATGGGGCGGCCGATGAGCGAGCGCGGGAACAGGTCGATGGAATACAGCAGCGCGTCGTCCCGGTGCCGGCGCAGGCGTTCCAGCCGGACGATGGCCTCGCCGGGCGGCAGTTGCAGCAGCTCGCGCTGGTGGCGGTCCGGCTCGGTGGCCACGACGTCGAGGACGGTGTTGTCGGCGGTGAACCCGCGGCTGGCCAGCATCTCGGTGACGCCTTCGAGGCGGGTGAGCGGCCGGTCCAGGCTGGGCTGCGAGGTGAGGTAGCGGCCGTCGCCGTGCCTGGCCTGGATGAGCCCCTCCTGCTCCAGGAGCTTGAACGCCTCCCTGATGCTGGTGCGCCCGACGTCGAACAGGGTCATGAGCTCGTTCTCCGACGGCAGCCTGTCACCGGGGCGCAGCCCCTGCTCGACGATCAGGGCGTGCAGCCGGTCACGGATCTGGATGGCCAGGGTGGGATGACGTCGTGTCACGCGGGTCTCTCCTGCACGGACGGACCGCGGAGCGGGGCGATGCCGAGCTCGGCGGCCGATGGGTAGCTGGGGGCACAGAACCGGCGCGTGACCGAGACGGTCGCCACCTGGCAGGCGAGCCGGACGCCGCGCTCCAGGCCCGTGCCGGCGCAGAGGGCGGCCGCCAGGGCGCCGGTGAAGGCGTCACCCGCGCCGGTGGTGTCCACAACGCGCACGCTGGGGACGCCGATCAGCATAGTGCCGCCGTCGTCGGCGATCTCGGCGCCGTGCTCGCCGCGGGTGACGACGACGGTGCGTCCCCTGGTCCGGCCGCGCAGGTCGTCCAGGTCGCCGGGGGTGTCGCCGGCCAGCGCGGCCAGCTCGCCCTCGTTGAGCACCAGCACGTCGGCGCGGGCCAGCAGCTCCTTCCCGGTGCCCTCCAGGAACGGTCCCGCCGGGCTCGGATTGAGCAGGACGCGCACGCCCGGCGGGGCCGCCGTCGCGGCGGCGTACGAGATCTCCAGCGGGATCTCCCCCTGCAACACGAGCACGGCCCCGGCGGGCAGGCCGGCGGCGACGGCGGCCGCCTGGGCGGGCGGCAGCAGGTCGGCGGCCCCCGGCCAGGTCATCACCAGCTGCCCGCCGCCCGCGTCGACGTAGACGAAGCTGCGCCCGGTCGCGACGCCGACGGCCGTGGTGCACTCGCCCACCTCGATGCCCTCGGCGCGCAGCTCGGCCAGCGCCACCGGCCGGGCGGCGTCGTCGCCGAGGCAGCCGACGAAGCGGGCGGCCGCGCCCAGCCGGGCCGCGGCGACGGCCACGTTCGCGGCCTTGCCGCCGTGCGCGGTGGCGTAGTCGGCGGCGTTGACGCTCTCGCCCGGCTCCGGCAGGTGGTCGCCGAACATGTAGAGGTCGACGATGTAGGCCCCGACCGCGACGACGGTCACGAGCCCAGCCCCAGGGCGCAGGGCGCGATGCTGTCGGCGTCGACGGTCACCCGCACGTCGGGGTGGTGGTGCGCGAAGGTCACCGGGAGCAGCACGTCCGGCTCGGTGGTGAGCAGCAGCACCCGGACGATGTACCGCTTCCAGGCGCCCCCGTCGGTGATCAGGTGCAGCCGGCGGGCGGAGAGGATCTCCGACATGCCGACGGTGATCGCCATCCGCGGGATCGCCTGCGTGTAGCCGCCGGTCACCCGGTGGGAGTGGGCCACGATCGTGTCGTCGAGCAGGGGGACGACGCGCGTGGTCGAGGCGGCGAACTCCGCGGCGGTGTACTGGTGCCAGCGCGTGGACGGCGGCTCGTTGAAGGCCAGGTGCCCCCGGTAGCCGAAGCCCGCGTAGCAGGTGTCGGCGCCGCCCTCGGCGCGCAGGCGCTCGCCGAACGCGTCGGGGTCGAACACGTCGGGGAAGACGACGTTGCCGGGGTGGGGCCGCAGGTCGGGGTCGAGGAGCTGGTAGAGGTTGCGGTCGCAGTAGCCGCGGAAGCTGAAGGGATGGGAGGGGTCCACCGGCCGGCCCTGCCAGTCGAGGAACTCGTCCATGTGGAAGGCGAAGACGTCGGCCCAGCTGATGCGCTCCTCGTTGCAGATGCGCGCCAGGATCGGGTACTGCGCCTTCGGGCCCACGGGCAGGATCCAGCGGGTGGGCTCGCCGCGCATGTTGCGGGCGCGTAACTCGTCGGCCATCTCCCGGGCCAGCCGGTAGTAGAGCTCGGTGGTGTCGGGGTAGACGGTCAGCGGGTGGCGGGCGATGGCCGCCAGTTCCTCGGCCGGCATGGACAACATCTCGTCGGTCAGCTCGGCCGACGTGCGGGGATAGGGGTAGTCGAGGTGCCTCGCGCTCGCGGTGGTCACGTCACTCCTCCTCACAAGCTGCGGGTTGCAGGAATCGGGACAGGACGTTTCGGGTGATTCGCCTGATGTCACCGTCACAGCAGGCGAGGCTGGTCACCCAGTTGACGGATCCGGCGGCGAACACCGCGCCGCCGGATCCGAGCAGTCGCAGGGTCATGTCGGCGCGTACGGCCCCCGCGCCCGAACCGGCCTCCTCGGTGGGGGGCCGGTAGTGGTGGCTGTGGCCGCCCGCGGAGGTCGCGAGCACCAGGGTGTCCGGCGGGGTGCCGAGCTCGGGCGCGGCCCGGTCGATCTCGTCCCCCGCCGCACCGCCGAGCGCGAGGCCGCAGCAGCCCACCGGGTCGGTCCCGACGCCCTCGAACACCCAGGACGCCTCCTCCCGGCGGCTGTCGGGCAGGCGGGTGTAGCCGGGGGCGGGCCCCCAGCCCTGGGCGGCGAAGCCGACGCCGAGCAGCTCCTGCGGCGCCAGGCCGCGGTGCCGCCAGAGGCCGCCGGGCTCGCCGGTGGAGGTCAGCACGTCCTCGCCGGGCTCGTCGTCCCACCAGTCGCCGACGTGGCCGCGGCGGACCTCGATGGCGTGCGGGTGACGGGGGTCGACGCCGGTCACCCAGTAGAACCCGTTGCCGCCCAGGTACATGAGCCGGCCGCCGCCGGACACGTACGCGCCGAAGGCCGCGCGTTCGGGGGCGGTGACGTACTCGGGGTGGCTGCCGGTCAGCACGACGCGGTAGGCGGACAGCAGGTCGGCGCCGCCTTCGTGCACGTCCTCGTCGGCCAGCACGTCGAAGGCGAAGCCCGCCGAGTTCAGCCAGCGCAGCAGCAGCAGGTCGGCGGCGACGTGGCGCGGCGCGCCGGTCATCCACCAGCGGTAGTCCGGGGTGAGGTTGAGCACCGGGCGGCGTCGGGAGGAGTGGGTGACGTGGCCGCCCTCGCGCCGCTGGTCGTACAGGGACAGGCCGAGCTCGCGGTGCTCGTTGAGGTAGGCGTCCACCGGGGAGAGCGTGATCACGCGGTCGGTGACCTGCCGGTAGTCGCCGAAGTACTCGGCCTCGCTGGACTGCCGGTGGTTGGCGTAGGCGAGGTAGGTGAACGTGGGCAGGACGACCGCGACCGGGTTCCTGCGCGTCGCGTCCGGGCGCAGCACCACCGGCAGCACGCACGACTGTCCCCGGGTCCGCAGGCGGACGCCGAGCACGGTGGAGCCGGCGTCCCGCGGGACGGTCAGCTCGCAGGTCACCGGCCAGCGGGCGTCGTCGAGGTCCTCCGGGCTGACCTGGAGCGCGGTGCGGGCGCCGCCGCCCGGCCCGAGGAGCCCGGCCAGCGGCCGGTTGACGGCGTTCGCGTGGCGCCCGTTGCCGCTGACGTCCGGGACGACGGGCGCGCCCGGCCCGGCGGACGGGTCCCACAGGGCCAGCAGCTCCGGGCCGAGGTGTTTGACCAGCTCGGGCCCGGTGGTCAGGTCGGTCAGCGGAACACGGCCGGGCATGGCGAGCGGGCCTTCGGTCAGCATGGGCAGGGCGATCCTGCCCGCGTACGGATGCTCGTCGCCCGCCCCGATCCGCAGCTCGCCCGACGGGGACGGCAGCGGCAGGCGGGCCCGCCCGGCGCTCACGCCCGTGGTGCGGAAGTCGTTCAGATGCAGCACGGTCATCAGCGGCGCCGCCTCCCACGCCACGGCCAGCAGCGACCACTCCCCCGCCGGGACGGCCGAGCGCAGCCGGCAGCCCATGCTCCCCGACGGCGTCAGCACGGTCGCCTCGGGCCGGCCCTCCTCGTCGAGCGCGAGCAGCAGCCGCCATCCTGCGGCGCCCAGCCGGGCCACGACCTGGCGCGGCCCGAGCCGCTTCGGCCGGATCCAGAGGGCGAGGCCGCCCCTGGCGGGCGTCGGCACCGAGGCCGCCTCCAGCCGGGAGCCGGGCCGCAGGGGCCGCGGCGCGACCGTCACCGGCACGGCCGGGGTCAGGTCGCTGTCCCGGACGAGGTCCACGAGCGCGGCGTCGGCGTCGCCGTCCGGGCCGGAGGCGTGCACGGCCAGCCGCTCGCCGGGCGCCGCGGACCAGCGGTCGGCGTACCCCATGAGGCGGGGTTCCCGGTCGACGGCCATCACGCGTCTCCTCGCCGGTAGGGGATGCCGACGTAGGCCGGCATGCGCAGCCGTTGGGCGACCACGGCCAGCACCAGCAGCGTGGTGAGGTACGGCGTGGCGTACACGAGCTGGGTGGGCACCGAGTCGGTGCCCTGGAAGACCGCGAAGGCGGCGGCGCCGAGCAGCGCCAGCGTCGCGGCCGCGCGCAGCCGCGTGCGGACGAGCGCGACCGCCGCGACCCAGGCCAGCACGGCCCCGAGCAGCAGCAGCACGTGCACCGCGCTCGCCTGGCGCAGTTGCAGCGCGTCGGCGTAACCGAACAGCAGCGCCCCCGCCGCCGTGCCGGACGGCCGCCAGTTGCCGAAGATCATGGCGGCCAGCCCGATGAAGCCCCGGCCGCCGGTCTGGCCCTCGCGGTAGACGGTCGAGGAGACGGTGACCAGGTAGGCCCCGCCGAGCCCGGCCAGCCCGCCGGAGACCAGCACGCCGTAGTACCGCATCCGCAGCACCGGGACCCCGAGCGAGTCCGCCGCCGCCGGGTGCTCGCCCGCCGACCGCAGCCGCAGCCCGAACGCGGTACGCCACAGCAGCACGAAGGTCAGCGGGACCAGCGCGACGGCGACCACGGTGAGCAGCGAGACCTCGTGCAGGAAGCCCCGCACGATCCCGGCCAGGTCGGACACCAGGAAGAACCGGCCGCGTTCCAGGGCGCCGAGCAGGTCGGCCGTGCCCCCGCCGCCCGCCAGGACGGGCACGCTGACCGTGCCGATCGACCCGCTCACCGGCGGCGACTGGGTGGCACCCGCGCCCGGCAGGCCGCTGAAGGCGATGACCGACATGAACCGGGCCACGCCCACCGCCAGGATGTTGATCGCGATGCCGCACACCACCTGGTCGACCCCGAAGGTGACGGTGACGACCGCGTGCAGCAGCCCGGCCGCGACCCCGCCGAGCGTGCCGGCCAGCACCCCGGCCCAGACGCCGAACCCGTACCCGGCCCAGGCGCCGCAGACCGTGCCGATGATCATCATGCCCTCGATGCCGAGGTTGGCGACGCCCGCCCGCTCGCTCCACAGGCCGCTCAGCCCGGCGAGCCCGATCGGGACCGCCAGCCGCAGCGCCGCCCCGACGACGCCCGACCCGGTGAGCTCGTCGGCGCCGGTGAACACCCTGACCACCGACATCGCCAGCAGCAGGACGAGCGCGGCCCGCCACCACCGGTACCGTCCCGCGCTCATGCGGTCGGCTCCAGCGCCGGGGACGCCTGCTCCCGTACGAGCCGCTCGGCCCGCCGGCGTTCCATCCGCCGCGCCACCTCGTAGGCCACCACGACGCTGAGCACGATGACGCCCTGCATGATCGTGACGATCTCCTTGGGGATGCCCTCGATGTCGAGGATCAGCGCCGACCGTTCCAGGAACCCGAAGAGCAGCGCGGCCAGCGCGATGCCCGCGGGCGTGTTGCGGCCGAGCAGGGCCACGGCGATCCCGGTGAAGCCCGCGCCGGAGGGGAAGTCCATGCCGTAGCGGTAGGTCTGGCCCAGCAGGTCGGGCAGCCCGGCCAGGCCCGCCAGGCCGCCGGAGAGCAGCATCGTGACGAGGATCATCCGGCGCGGGTCGATGCCCTGGACGCGCGCCGCCACCGGGTTCAGGCCGCCGGCCCTCAGCTCGTAGCCGTAGCGGCTGCGGGTGAGCAGCACGTGCACCGCCACCCCCAGCACGACCGCGCCCAGCGTGGCCGAGCCGAGCTGGTCGCCCGACGGCAGCGTGAGCTGCGGCAGCCGGGCCGACGGCGGCAGCTCCCGCGTCGAGCCCGAGGTGCTGCCGGCGGCGAAGACCTCGGCCAGCAGGTAGGCGACGACGGCGGTGGCGACGTAGTTCAGCAGCAGCGTGGACAGCACCTCGGAGACCCCGCGCCACACCTTGAGCACCGCGGCGATCCCCGCCCACAGCGCTCCGGCCAGCACCGCGACCAGGCAGACGAACGCCAGGTGCAGCGGGCCGGGCAGCCGCACTGCCGCCCCGGCGACCGCGGCGAACAGCGCGGCCACGTGGTACTGGCCCTCGACCCCGATGTTGAACAGCTTCATCCGGAAGGTGACGGCCACGGCGAGGGCGGCGAAGAAGTAGACGGCCGCCCGGTTCACCGCGGAGACGAGCGAGTCCGGCCGGAGCCCGAACTCCAGCATCGTCAGGTACGTCCGCCCCGGCGCGGCCCCCACCGCGGCCAGCAGCGCGGTGGCGACCGTGAGCGCGATCAGCAGCGCGAGCGCCGGGACGGCGAGCACGCCCAGCGCCTCCCGGCCCGCCGCCCGCGCCCGGCTCACCGGCTCTCCGCCGGCCTGGCGGGCACCTTGATCTCGCCCGAGACGATCCGTTTGCGCAGCTCCTCCAGCCGCGGCTGGATGTCGGCGAGCTCGCCGCCGCTGGTGGCGTAGCCGACGCCGCCCTCCTTGAGCCCGAACTCGCGCACCCCGGCGATCGGCCGCCCCGCCACCGCGTCCCGGACGATGCTCAGCACCGCGACGTCGAGCTGCTTGGTGGCGCTGGTCAGGATCACCCCGGCGAGCCCGGGATCGACCGTCTTGCGCTGGTCGACGTCGACGCCGATCGCCCACTTGCCGGCCGCCTTGGCCGCCTGGAAGACGCCGAGCCCGGACGCCCCGGCGGCGTGGTAGACGACGTCGGCGCCGCCGTCGTACATGCCGCGGGCCGCCTCCTGGGCCTTGTCGGGGGCGGAGAAGCCGCTGAAGTCGGGCGGCTGGGACATGAACACGCTGGACAGCTGGATGCCGGGTTTCACCGCGCGGGCGCCGGCCGCGTACCCGGCGAGGAACTTCTCCTGCGGCGGCGTCTGCACCCCGCCGACGAAGCCGATCTTCCCGCTGGCGGACTTGAGCGCGGCCGCCGCGCCGACCAGGTAGCTGGCCTGCTCCTCGCGGAACACCACGTTGGTGACGTTGGGCAGCTTCACGGTGGCGTCGTCGATGATGACGAACTGGGTGCGGGGGAAGGCGGGGGCGACCTTCGCCAGCGGCTGGGCGTAGAAGAAGCCGACGGCCAGCACCGGGTTGTGACCGGTCTGGGCCAGCAGCCGCAGGATCTCCTCCAGGTCGGACCCGGCGGCGTTGGGGCTGAGCTCCTTGGCCGAGACGCCCAGCTCGGCCTTCGCGCGGTCGACGCCGGCCCCCACCGAGTCGTTGAAGGATCTGTCGCCGCGCCCGCCGCGGCTGAAGGCCACGCCGACCGAGGTGGCGCCCTTCTTCTCGGCGGCGGGGCTGACGGCGGTGCAGGCGGCGAGCGAGCACAGCGCCGCGAAGAGTGCGAGGACACGGACGAGCACAGGGGCAACGGCTAATCGGGGCACTGGGGCACCTCTCAGACGGGACGCCCGCGCCCGGCGCGGGCCCTGGTGGCCTGCCTCCGCAGGCCGATCCTGGCCGGTGCGTTCCCGGCTCCAGCGACCATCATGAATAGTCGTCAGACAAGCGTCAATACTTCTCTGAGAAATCGGCCGTGGCGTGCCGTTCGAGCCACGCGGCCACCCCGTCCTCGTCGTTGGAGGCGGTCACCTCGCCCACCGCGCCGAGCACGGCGGGATGGGCGTTGGCCACCGCCACCGCGGTTCCGGCCCAGGTCAGCATGGGCAGGTCGTTCGGCATGTCGCCGAAGGCGATCACGTCCGCGCTGCCGATGCCGAGCCGGGACGCCATCGACTCCAGGGCCGCGGCCTTGGTCACGCCGGACCGCATGACCTCGCAGAACACGTCGGCCGAGATGGTGACCTCGCAGCCGGTCAGCAGGCCGCGCACGGTCTCGTAGTACTGGCGGGCGGCGCCTTCGAGCTGGACCATGAGCTTGCCGACGTCGTGCCGGTCGATCTCGTGCTCCAGGCGGGGCACCCGGCGCGCGTCGCGGGCCAGCGGCTCGGGCAGGTGGAAGGCGTCCTCCAGGAGCAGTTCGAGGCGGCACTCGGCGCCCAGGCGCACGCCGGGGAACCGGTCGCGCAGCAGCGCCAGCGTCGCGGCGAGCGGCTGCCGGTCCAGCGGGCGGTAGTCGACCACCTCCTCGCTGCCGAAGTCGAAGGTGATCGAGCCGTTGCCGCAGACGGCGACGGCCGCGTGGTCCAGGGCCGCGGCCACCGGGCGGGTGTCGCGGACCGGCCGCGCGGTCGCGATGACGAACACGTGCCCGGCGGCGCGGGCGCGGCGCACGGCGGTCCTGGTGCGCTCGGAGACCTGGCCGCGGGAGTCCAGGAGCGTCCCGTCGAGGTCGCACACGATCATCCGGCGGCTCACGGCATGACGTCCTTCCCGACGCGCGACTCGATGACGTCGAGCGCCCCGGCGGCCAGGATGCCGCCGATGGTCTCGGCCAGGCCGCGCCGGGCCGCCAGCCCCTGCACGACCACCAGGCTCTCCGTCAGGCCGGTGCCGGCCCGCCAGGACCGCTGCGGCATCGACCCGGCCACCCGCGGCAGGTCGCGCGTGGTGGTGCGCACGGTCAGCAGCACGTGGGCCGCTCCCCCGTCGACCGAGGTCAGCAGCCGCGCGACCCGCTGGATCGCGGCGCGTCTGCGGGCGTCCCGCCAGGCGGCGGGGCTCGCGACGACCTGCGGGAAGCAGGTGCGCAAGGTGGCGACGACCCGCAGGTCGTGCTCGTCCAGGGCGGAGCCGGGGCCGTCGGTCTCGATGACGGCGTCGGCCAGCTCGGGCACCTTGGCCTCCGTGGCGCCGAACGACGGGACGATCCGCACCGGCAGCGGCACGCTCTGGAAGAACTGCCGGGAGATCTTCGGGAAGCCGGTCGCGATCCGGGCCCCGGCGGGCAGGCCGGCGGCGTCCACGGCGGGATGCCCGGAGGGGACGGCGAGCACCAGCCGCCAGGGCGGCACGCACCCGCTCGCCTCGACCAGCTCGACCTTCGCGCCGGTCTCCTCGATCCAGTCGGCGCCGGTCACGCCGAAGTCGAAGACGCCTCGCTCCACGGCGAGCGGGATCTCGCGCGGCTTGTGGAAGGCCACCTCGACGCCGCCGTCGTAGGCGATGCTCGCCCGGTAGCTGCGCTCGGACGGCCGGCGCACCTCCAGCCCGGCCGCGGCGAACAGGTCGAGGACGGGACGCTCCAGGAACGTGCCCTTGGGCAGCGCGAGCGAGACCATGCAGTCCTCCTCGGAACAGGGGGACCGGCCCCCGGCGGCTGGGCGTGCGGCGCGCACCGGCAAGCGTCCCCGTCCGGCCGGGCGGCGGCAAGTGAACCATGGTGGTGGCCGAAGGTTGACTTCGATTCCTGACCGGTGTTCGCGATGATGGAAAAGGGGGGTTCACGGGAGAGGAAACGACGAGTGTCCACATGCCTGACCCTCCTGCCCGCCGTCGACGTGCGCGGCGGCCGGGCCGTCCGCCTGCTGCGCGGCGAGTCCGGGTCCGAGACCTGGTACGGCGACCCGCTCGACGCGGCGCTGGCCTGGCAGGACGCGGGCGCCGACTGGGTGCACCTGGTGGACCTCGACGCCGCCTTCGGCACCGGCTCCAACCGGGCGCGGATCGCCGAGGTCGTCGGCGCCCTGGACATCCCGGTCGAGCTGTGCGGCGGCGTGCGCGACGACGCGAGCCTGGCGGCGGCGCTGGCCACCGGCTGCGGCCGGGTGGTGCTCGGCACCGGCGCGCTGGAACGTCCGGCGTGGGTGGCGCAGGTCATCGCCCGGCACGGCGACCGGGTGGCCGTCGAGCTGGACGTCTGGGGCACCACCGTGCGCAGCCACGGCTGGACCCGCGACGCCGGCGAGCTGTACGAGACCCTGGCCCGCCTCGACGCGGCCGGCTGCGCCCGGTACGTCGTCACCGACATCGCCAGGGACGGCACCCTCGGCGGCCCCAACCTGAAGCTGCTGCGCGACGTCTGCGCCGCCACCGAGCGGCCCGTCGTGGCCTCCGGCGGCGTCTCCAGCCTGGACGACCTGCGCGCCATCTCCTCCCTGACCCCGCTGGGCGTCGAGGGCGTGGTCGTGGGCAAGGCGCTGTACGCCGGCCGGTTCACCCTGCGACAGGCCCTGGAGGCGGTACGCAAGCCGGAGCCCTAGACCGGCCGCATGGCCAGCGCGCGCAGGGCCAGCTCGACCATGCCCGAGCCGGGCGACTCGGCGGCCAGGCGGCGCAGGGCGTCGCCGTCCAGCCAGCGGGCCTCGTCGAACTTGTCGTGCTCGATCGCCGGCCGGGTCAGGTCGCCCTCGACCGTGGCCAGCACGTCGATCTCGCGCCGCAGGCGGCCGTCGCCGCCGGTCCAGTCGAAGACGTCCACCAGGCCGCCCACCCGCAGCAGCCGCCAGCCGGTCTCCTCCTCGATCTCCCTGGCCAGCGCCGCGCACAGCGTCTCGCCCCGCTCGACGTGCCCGCCGACGATGTCCCAGCAGCCGGGGAAGAGCCGCACGTGGGCCGACCGCCGTTGCAGGAACACCTCGCCGAGCGGGTTGAACAGCACGGCGCCGACCACGCAGCGCACGCCCGTGGCGGACGCCTCCCGCTGGATCGGCTCGAACTCCGCCGGATGGGGGGCGCAGGTCATGCGGTCTCCTGGTGCGCGTAGTAGGTGGCGTAGAGCGCCGCGAACGGGCCGTCGCGGCGCAGCAGCTCGTCGAAGCGGCCCTGCTCGGCGATCTCGCCGTCGTGCAGCACGAGGACGCGGTCGGCGCGCCGGATGGTGGACAGCCGGTGGGCGATCACCACGACCGTGCGCCCGGCGCACAGCCGGGCCAGCGCGTCCTGGATGCCGCGCTCGGTCAGCGGGTCGACGCTGGCGGTCGGCTCGTCCAGCAGCAGGATGTCCGGCTCGCGGACGAACATCCTGGCCAGGGCGATGAGCTGCCGCTGCCCGACCGACACGCCCTGCCCGCCGGCGGCCAGGCGGTCGTCCAGGGACATCGGCATGCTGCGGTCCCACACGCGGCGGCCGATCCGCTCGACGGCCCGTACGACGTCGTCGCGGCCGGCGCCGGGGCGGCCGTAGGCGATGTTCTCGGCGAGCGTGCCGGCGAAGATGAACGGGTGCTGCGGGACGACGCCCACCCGCCGCCGGTAGGCCCGCAGGTCGAGGGCGCGGATGTCGCGGCCGTCGACCAGCAGCTCGCCGCCCTGGAAGTCGTAGGCGCGGGCGATCAGCTTGGCCAGCGTGGACTTGCCGCCGCCGGTGTGCCCGACGACCGCCACCGTCTCGCGGGCCGCGAGGCGCACGTCGAAGTCGCGGAACACGGCGGCGCCGGAGCCGTACCGGAAGTGCAGGCCGCGCGCCTCGATCGCGCCGGTCAGCGCGGTCACCGGCGCGTTCCCGCTCTGGACGACGGCGTGGTCGCTGTCGATCAGCGCGAACACCCGCTCGGCGGCGGCCAGCCCCTGCTGGAACAGGCTCCAGAACGAGGCCGCCTGGGTGACCGGCTGCCAGAGCATGCCGAGCGCCTGGAGGGCGAAGTACCACTCGCCCGCCGAGAGCCTGCCGATCGCCGCGAAGCGCCCGCCCTGGTACAGCACGACCGCCGTGGCCAGGCCCGCCAGCAGCGTCAGGACCGGCAGGATGACCGCGTAGATGAGGCCCTGCCGGACGTAGACGCGGTACGACAGCCGGTTGACCTCGTCGAAGTCCTCGTGGACGGCCCGCTCGCGGCCGAAGCTCTTGGCGACCGCGATGCCCAGCATGGTCTCGTGCACGTTGGCGTTGACCTTGGCCATCACCCGCCGCGTGGCGGCCGCCGCCGTGCGGGCCACCCGGCGGAAGGCCAGGGCGGTGCCCAGCAGGAACGGCAGCGCCGCCAGGATGACCAGGCCGAGGCCGGGGTCGATCCAGAACACCACGCCGCCGAGCAGCACCACCAGGAAGAGCTGGCTGATCAGGTTCAGGGTGAGGGTGAGCACCGAGCCGAAGCCCTCGGTGTCGCCGGTGACCCGGCTGAGCACCTTGCCGACCGAGTTCTCGTCGTAGAAGGCGACGTCCTTGGCGAGCGCGGCGTCGGCGGCCTCGCACTGCAGCCGGTAGACCATGCCGCCCACCAGCCGCGCGGTGATCGCCTGGCGGGCCCAGTTCATCGCCCAGGCCAGCACCGCCGCCGCCACCACGAACAGGCACAGCAGCAGGCCGGGGCCGCTGCCGCCGCCGGCCTGGTCGATCAGGCGGGAGACGACGATCGGCACGGAGGCGGTCAGCAGCACCGAGCCCGCGACGAGCAGCGCCGAGCCGATCATGCCGGCGCGGTGGGCGCGCAACTGCCGCAGGATGCGGGCCAGCAGGCGGCGGTTGCCGTACACGCGGTCGTAGGCGTCGGCGTGCAGGCCCGCGAACAGGTCGCTCACGGGCGCCGCCGATCCTGGGCGTCAGCCACTGTAGATCTCCCGGTAGAGCGCGCAGCGCGCCATCAGTTCGTCGTGCGAGCCCTGGTCGACGACCCGGCCGCCGTCCAGCAGCAGGATGAGGTCGGCGCGGCGGATCTGGCCGGGGCGGTGTGAGACCAGCACCGTCGTGCGGCCCGCCGTCGCGCGCTCGATCGCCTCGGTGATCGCCGATTCGGTACGGGCGTCCACGGCGCTGGTCGCGTCGTCGAGGGTGAGGATGCGCGGCTCGGTCAGCAGGGCCCTGGCGATGGCCAGCCGCTGCCGCTGCCCGCCGGACAGCGTCGTGCCGCCCTCGTTGAGCACGGTGGCGTAGCCGTCGGCCATGCCCTGGACGAACTCGTCCGCGCACGCCTGCTTGGCGACGCGCAGGACGTCCTCGTACCCGGCGGCGTGCGGGGCGCCGAAGGCGATGTTGTCCAGCACGCTCTTGGAGAACAGGAAGATCTCCTGGTCCACGTGGCCGATCTGGCGGCGCAGCGCGCCGGGCTCCCACTCGCGCACGTCCCGCCCGTCGATCAGCACCCGGCCCTCGGTGGCGTCGTACATGCGGTTGACCAGTTTGATCAGCATGCTCTTGCCGCTGCCGGTGGGGCCGACGACGGCGAGCGTGCGGCCCGCGGGCAGGTGGAAGGAGACCTCGCGCAGGATGTCGCGGCCCTCGTGGCGCAGTGACACCCGGTCGAAGGTGATCGTGCCCTCGACGGCGGCCGTGCTGCCGCGGGTGTCCTCGCGCTCGCCGGGGGCGCCGTCGATGATCTGCCGCATGCGCGCGGCGGCCGCGAAGCCCTCCTGGATGACCGGCACGGCCTGCTCGGACATGGTGACGGGCTGCGCGAACAGCAGCAGCCAGCCGAGGTAGGTCACCACCTGGGACAGCGCCAGCTCGCCCTGCGAGTAGAGGTAGAGGGAGTGCAGGGAGCCGGTCACCATGGCCAGGGCGAAGCTCAGCGCGGGCAGGTAGACCGCCTGCGCCCGGCCGCGCCGGACGAAGGCGTCCCGGTAGGCGGCGGCGGCCGATCTCAGGGCGTGCCGCTCGAAGTCCTCCTGCGTGGCCGCCTTGACGGTGGCGATGCCCGACAGCGTGGTGGAGAAGCGTTCGTTGAGGTCGGCGAAGGTCTCGCGGGTGCGCATGACCAGCGGGTAGAGCCGGCGCAGGTGGTAGCGCAGCGCGTAGGCGAACACCAGGACCAGCACGCCGGGGGCCAGCAGCAGCCGCGGGTCCAGCGAGGCGATGAACAGGATCGGCACCAGCAGGGCCAGCACGCCGTTGGCGGCGGTGGCCGCCCCCGGGCTGAGCATGTAGTCGACGAGCCTGGCGTCGTTGATGGCGCGGGCCAGGATGTCGCCGATGCGCTGCTGGTCGTGGAAGGCCATGCGCTTGGTCAGCAGGCTGCGGTACAGCTCGTCGCGCACGTCCCGTTTGACGCGCTGGGCGACGACCTCCATCGAGCCGTTCGACAGCAGGTCGGCGACGAACCGGCCGGCCGCCAGCAGCGCGGCCGCCAGCGCCGCCACCCCGACCGCGCCGAGGTCGTGGCGCGGGCCGGTGGCCTCGGCGAACGCCGCGCCGATCTGCACGGGGACGAGCGTGGAGCACAGGCTGGCCGCCGCGGCGGCCACGGTGAACAGCAGCAGCGACAGCCGGTGCCGGCGCAGGTGACCGGCGATCCACCGGCCCACCCCGCGCGACGCGGCCGGATCAGCCGGCCCGGCCTGGTCCGGTGCGGCGGCCGGATCAGGCGACCCGGCCGGATCCCGCGACGCGACCGGCCGCCCGCCCGCGGCCGGTCGCGCCCGCTCGGTCATTCCTTCCCCTCCTCGTCGGCGGCCCGGCCTAGGCCGAGGCCCGGACGGACCCGGTCAGCAGGCCGAAGCCGTTCGTCGCGGCGGTGTTGAGCTCGGCCATCACCCGGTCGCACAGGGCGGAGGCGGCCAGCGCGTCGGAGACCGACGGCACGCCCTTGACCGCGGGACGGCCGCCCGTCTGGGGCTCGGCCGACCGCTGCGCGCAGGCGTCCACGAACGCCTGCAGCTCGGGCCCGAAGCCGCTGCGCCCCCAGCCGTGGTCCAGGTTGCGGGTGGCGTGCAGCTCCTGGCCGTACGGCACGCCGTCGGACAGTTCGAGCGTCACCCGTTCCAGCGACGGCGCGCAGTACCGGCTGCCGTCCATGCCCTGGACGGTGACGCCCACCATGAACCGCTTGACGTGGTTGCCCATGCGCAGCGTGGACAGCGAGCCGTCGTGGTGCCGCAGGAACAGGTTGATCTGGAACCGGTCGGCGTCACTGGCGATGGCGTGCGCGTCCACCTGGACGACCGGCGACGGCACGAACCAGCGGGCCAGGTCGAGGGCGTGCACCCCGTTGTGCCGGATCCACGCCTCCAGGGTGGTGTCCACCCCCCACTGCGGCGCGGACGGGTGGCGGCTGTAGAAGTCGATGGTCACCGAGCACGGCGTGGCCCGGATCTCCTCGCTCAGCTCGTGCAGCCGCTGCAGGGTCTCGGCGTAGCGGAAGTTGAAGCCCACCTGGACGTGCCGCCCGCTGCGGCGCACCACGTGCTCCAGGTCCTGGAGCGCGGGCGTGGACGGCCCGGCCGGCTTCTCGACGAAGCAGTCCACCCCGCGCTCGGCGAGCTGCCGGACCAGCAGGTAGGACGGCTCCGGCGGGACGGCCAGCACGGCGGCGTCCACCATCTCCAGGTCGAGCTCGTCCACCGAGGAGACGCAGGTCGCGCCGCCGGCCAGCGACTGCACGTCGGCGGCCAGCGACAGGTCGGGGTCGACGCAGGCCACGACCTGGTGGCCGCGGATGCGTTGCAGGAACGGGAACAGGTTCTGCTGCATCTGGCGGCCGCAGCCGACCAGGGCGAGGCGCAGGAGGTCAGCCACGGCCGGCCCCCGCGGACGCGCTCCACGCCTCGAACGCCTGCCGCACCCGGTCGCGCAGGTCGTCCCAGACGATGTCGCGGTGGGCCAGGCACACGAAGGACGGGTGCCCTTCGAGCAGCAGGATGCCGACCCCGGCCAGCTCGGCCAGCAGCGCCTCGCGACGCTCCTTGTCGCCCAGCAGCCCCACGTCGTGGTAGACGAGCTCGAACATGCCGCCGCCGAGCACCGGGCGGGCGCCCACCAGGGCCTCGACCCCGGCGTCCGCGGCGGCCGCGGTGAAGGCGGCGGCGACCTGCGTGCCGATCCGGCCGAGCTCGGTCCAGCCGTCCGGCGAGTCGCCGACGGGCTTCTCCAGGATGTCGCGGGTGGCCAGGGCCGCGTAGACGGCGATCATCTCCTTGGAGAAGGTGCCGCTCAGCCGGGCCTTCTCGGCCAGCGCGAGCAGGTCGGCGTCGCCGGCCAGGATGCTCAGCGGGGCGCCGTTGGCCAGCGCCTTGCCGATCACGATCAGGTCGGAGCCGAGGGCGTTGTCGTGGTCGTAGCCGAGGGCCGAGATCCGGCCGCCGGTCTTGGTCTCGTCGAAGACGGTGAGCAGGCCGGCCTCGCGGCACATGGCCACGGCCTGGCGCAGCACGTCGGCCGTGGTGAAGGAGGCCAGGTAGGCGTCGAAGACGAAGCAGCCCAGCCGGCCGCGGTGCCGTTCCAGCAGCTCGGCGAGCGATTCCAGGCGCAGGTCCACCCAGTTGGCCACCGGCTCGGACTCGCCGACGCCGCGCATGCCGTCGGTGTAGCGCAGCTTCTCCCGCAGCGGGGAGTGCAGCGGCTCGTGCCACTTGAGCGAGTCGGCGATCTGGGAGTCGTGCCAGCCGACGTAGCCGCTGCGGATGATGCCGAGCCGGCCGGTGCGCATCGCGGCCAGCCGGAAGGCGGCGGTGACCGCCTCGGAGGCGGTCTTGAAGAACGCGCCGCGGTCGCCGGGCCGCTCGCCGAGCAGCCGGTCGAGGTATTCCTGGTGGAACGTGGTGTAGCCCGGCAGCATGACCCCATTGCCGAGATAACCGCAGAGAATTTCGTTGAACTGGGCGTCCGCGTGACCGATTATCACTGGGCCATAACCCATGACGAAATCGATGTACGGCACGCCGTTCGCGTCGGACACCTCGCCCCGCCGCCCCCGCGAGAACAAGAGCTGCTGCCCCGCGGACCTGAACTTACGGGTGATCTTCGAGTGAGCTATGCGCTCATATTCCGACAACGATCCTCCCCCCATTGGGATTCTAATTAGGCTCGGGAATTTCAATTTCTGAAGACAGTACCGTCCGGTCGCCGGGCCCCGTCAAGTACTCTTTCTTCCAGTGCTCCAGGCGCGGACGGACGACATATCAAGACCGCGAGAGCCCCGTCAAGTGCACCTTTTTCCAGGGTCACGCCGCCTTGACAGCGAGGCGCCCGCAATATCAAGTTGTGTGGGCCATTGTCGGCGGATGGAGGCGGCGTGGATAACGGATCAGCTCCGGGAACTCCGGCCGGCCGGGGAGAGCCGGATATCGTCGGGCGCAGTAAGCGTCTGTGGCTGCTGCCCGAGGGGCGGTGCCTGGTGCAGATAATCCCCAGCCTGCGCAGTTTCACGTACCACCGTGATGAAATCGTCGAGCGCACCGGGCCGCTCCGGCTCGATTTCTACGAAAGGGCGGCGGCCCGGCTGGCCGACGCCGGCGTGCCGTGCGCGTTCCGGGAACGGGTCTCGGCCGACTCGTACGTGGCCGACTACTGCCCGGCGCCGCCGTTCGAGGTGATCGTGAAGAACCGGGCCACCGGATCGACCACCCGCAAGTACCCCGGCCTGTTCGAGGACGGCGCCCCGCTGCCGCGCCCGGTCGTGAAGTTCGACTACCGGACCGACCCCGAGGACCAGCCGATCGGCGAGGACTACCTGCGGGCGCTCGACCTGCCGGTGGAGGAGATGCGCGAGTTGTCCCTCGCTGTCAACGACGTGCTGCGGTCCTGGCTGCGCCCGCTGGAGGTGTGGGACTTCTGCCTCATCTTCGGCCGGACCGCCGACGGCGGGCTGACCGTCATCTCCGAGATCTCCCAGGACTGCATGCGCCTGCGCCACCAGGACGGCTCCCCGCTGGACAAGGACCTGTTCCGGGACGGCGTGGCGGGCGAGGAGATCGTGAACCAGTGGAGCCGCGTCCTCGATGTCATCACATGAGACCCCCGTCGCGCTGGTCACCGGCAGCAACCGGGGCAGCGGGCGGGCCATCGCCGAGGAGCTGCGCGAGCGCGGCTACCGCGTCTACTCCCTGAACCGCTCGCTCGCGGGCGAGGACTGGCTCGGCGAGCACAGGTGCGACCTGGCGGACCCGGCGCAGATCGCGGAGGCGACCGCCCAGGTGCTCGGCGCGGCCGGCCGGCTCGACGTCTGCGTGTCCAACGCGGTGGACCGGGTGCTCGACCCGATCGCCGACCTGCGCGCGGAGGACTGGGAGCGGCTGGTCGCGATCAACCTGAGCGCCTGCTTCCACCTGCTCAAAGCCGTCCTGCCGGCGTTGCGGGCCGCCGGCGGGATGTTCGTCGCCATGGGCAGCCACGCCGGGACGCGGTACTTCGAGGGCGGGGCCGCCTACAGCGCCACCAAGGCCGGGCTGAAGGCGCTGGTCGAGACGCTGCTGCTGGAGGAGCGCCGCAACGGGGTGCGCGCCTGCCTGGTCTCGCCCGGCGCCATCGCCAACCTCGACGGCGACGGCTCGCCGCACAAGATGAGCACCCGGTCGGTGGCCCGCTGCGTGGCCACCATCGTCGACTCCTGGCCGGACGACCTCGTGGTGGGCGAGATCGAGGTGCGGCCGTCGTGCCTGCCCGAGCCGCCCGTCGTCGGCATCGACCGGCTGCTGCACGTGTGACCCCCACGCCCCCGCCCGCCCCCTCGCGCCCGTCAGGAGGAACCATGATCTCGCTCGCCCTGCCGAAGGGCTCGCTGGAGCGGCGGGCCCTGGAGCTGTTCGCGACCGCGGGGCTGCCCGTACGGCGGCGCTCGGAGCGCTCCTACCGCGGCACGGTGGACCACTCCGGCGTGTCGCACGTGGCCTTCTACAAGCCGCGCGAGATCCCCCTGGTCGTCGGGGACGGCACCTTCGACCTCGGGCTGACCGGCGCCGACTGGGTGGAGGAGACCGGGGCCGAGGTCGAGGTGGTGGAGTCGTTCGACTACTCCAGGAACACCGAGCGGCCGTGGCGGCTGGTGCTCGCGGTGCCGTCCGGCCACCCCGCCCGCAGCGCCGCCGACCTCGACGACGGCGTCAGGGTGGCCACCGAGTACCCGAACATCGGCCGCCGCTTCTTCCGCGAGGCGGGACGGCGGGCCGAGGTGATCGTCTCCTACGGCGCGACCGAGGCCAAGATCCCCGAGCTGGCCGACGCCATGATGGACGTCGTGGAGACCGGCCACTCGCTGCGCCAGAACGACCTGCGCGTCATCGAGACCGTCCGGACCTGCGGCGCGCAGCTCGTCGCCAACCCGGCCGCCTACGCCGACCCGGCCAGGCGCGGCGTGATCAGGAACGTCGCCCTGCTGCTGCGCGCCGCCTGGGTGGGCCCGGCCCACGTGCTGCTGACCGTGCGCGCCCCCGCCGACCGGCTGGCCGAGGTGGTGCCCGCGATGCCGGGCCAGTCGTGGCGCGCGGGCGCCGACCTCGCGGACGGGACCATGGTCGTGCTCCAGGGCGTCCTGCCCAGACGGGAGGTGCCCGAGACGATCGACGCACTGCTGTCGGCCGGGGCGGTCAACGTCACCGAGTCGGGCATCGGCATCTTCGCCACCGGGGAAGCGGGTTGATCGGCGCCGCCGGCATGGCGAAGATCGGACGTGGGAAGCCTGACCCGCGGAGCGCAGTGCGAAGGAGACTCATGGACCCCCGGCCGGCGGCAAAGATCACGGAGGCGTCCCCCCGGCGCTCCCCCTGGCTGACGATCCTGCTCGTCTACGTCGGCGGGGTGGTCGGCGCGATGAGCCTCGGCAAGTTCTCCTCGGTCGGGCCCGCGATGGCGGCCCAGCTCGGGCTGACCCTGTCGGAGCTGGGCTGGGTGATCTCGGCGGTGGTCGGCGTCGGGGCCGCGGTCGGCCTGCCGGCGGGCTATCTCGTCCGCCGGTTCGGCACCGGGCGGTCGCTGGTCACCGGGCTGGTCCTGATCGCGGCGGCGGGCGCGGCGAGCATGGCGGCGAACGACTTCGCCTGGCTGCTCGTCGCCCGCGGCGTCGAGGGCGTCGGCTACGTCCTGGTCACCATCTCCTGCCCGGCGCTGATCCTGCGCCTGGCCCACGAGCGCGACCGGGGCACCGCCCTGTCGGTCTGGGCGACGTTCGTCCCGGTCGGGCTGGGGGCCAGCACGCTGGCCGGCGGCGCGGCCGGCGACGCGCTGGGGTGGCGCGGCTGGACCGGCCTGATCGCCGGGCTGACGCTGCTGATCGCCGTGGTCACGTGGGCGCGGCTGCCGCGCGGCGGCGCGGCGCAGGCGGCCGGGCCGGTGCCCCGGGCGGGGGCGCTGGCCTGGCCGGGCGTGCTGGCCGCGGCCTTCTGCCTGACCGCGCTGGTGACCATCCCGGTGATCGTGCTGCTGCCCACGCTGCTCATCGAGCAGTACGGCCGCTCGGCCGCCGGCGCGGGCGCGCTCACCTCGGTGATCTCGCTGCTCGGCGTGGCCGGCGGGCTGGCGGTGGGCGTCCTGCTGCGCAGGGGCGTACGGGTCGGCGTGCTGGCCCTGTCGGGCCTCCTCGTCGTGCCGGCCGCCTGGATCCTGTACGCCGGCGGCTCCGCCGGGGGCGCGCTCACCGGCGCGGGCGTCATCTCCATGGAGAACGGCTTCCTCGGCGCCCTCGTCTTCGCCGCGCTCCCCCTGGTCCTGGAGCGCCTCGACCACGCCGACGTCGGCAACGGCGTCATCGCCCAGGCCGGCAGCCTCGGCTCCCTGCTCGGCCCCCCGCTGTTCGGCCTGGTGGCCGGCGAGATCGGCTACCGGGCCCTGATCCCCGTCATCGCCGTCGGCATCGTCGCCGCCGTCGGCGCCCTGCTGCTGATCGGCCGGCGGGCGGCCCGGCCGCTCCCAGCCGCCGACTGACCCGGCGAACGGGCCGGGAGCCCGTCGCGGAGTACGCAGGAAGGTGCGACCATGCGCGGACACGACCCGCTCGACGACACCGAACAGGCCCTGCTGCCCGCCCCGGCCCGGGGCCTGGCGGTCGCGCTGCTGCTGATCGCCGTGGCGGGCGTGTCGATGGTGCTGGTGTTCGGGCCGGGCGCGCAGCCGCCGGGGCATCCGGCGGCGCCGGCCGCGCAGGTCGCGCCCGCCGGGATGCCGCCCGTCCAGTCGATCCTGCGGCTGTTCCTCGCGGTGGCGGTCATCGGCGGGCTGGCCTCGCTGGGCGGCGTCCTGGCGCGCCGGGCGGGGCAGCCGTCCGTGGTGGGGCAGATGGTGGCCGGGCTGCTGCTCGGGCCGTCCGCGCTGGGCTCGCTGGCGCCGGGGGTGTCCGCGCTGATCCTGCCCGGCTGGGTCGCGCCGCAGCTCGAACTGCTGGCCCAGGCCGGGCTGGCGATCTTCATGTTCACGGTGGGCCGGGAGTTCGACCCGGCCGCCCTCGGGCGGCAGCGCGTGGTCGTGGGGGTCGCCGCGCTGGCGATGACGGCCGTGCCGTTCGCCCTGGGGGCGGTCGCGGCGGTCCCGTTCGCCGGCGCGCTCGCCGGGCCTTCGGCGTCGGGCACGGCGTTCGTCCTGTTCGCCGGGACGGCGTTGAGCGTCACCGCGTTCCCGGTGCTGGCCAGGATCCTCCAGGAGGCCGGGCTGACCGTCACCCGGCTGGGCTCGCTGGCGATCCTGTGCGCGGGGCTGGCCGACGTGCTGGCCTGGTGCGCGCTGGCCGCGGTGATCGCCCTCGCGCACGCCGGTTCCCCGGCCGGCGTGCTGACCTCGCTCGGGCTGGCCGCCGCCCTGGTCCTCGCCGTGACCCTCGTCGTACGCCCCGCGCTCGCCGCGCTGGCGGCCCGGCACGCCGCCCGCCGGCTGCCCGCTCCGGCCGCGCTCGCGCTGGTCCTGGGCCTGATCTTCGCCCTGGCGGCGGCGACCGACGCCATCGGCGTGCACGCCATCTTCGGCGCCCTGCTGGCCGGGGTGGCCTTCCCGCGCGAGGCCCCCGTGCTCTGCGCGGTGCCCGAACGTCTCGGCTCGCTCAACCGCGCGATGTTGCTGCCGGTGTTCTTCGCCTCGATCGGGCTGCGCACCGACGTGCACCTGGCGTTCGGCCATCCGGTGGTGCTGCTGGGCGGGGCGGTGCTGCTGGTGGCCGCCGTGCTGGGCAAGCTGGGCGCGGCCGGGGTGATCGCCTGGGCGGGCGGCATGCCGGGGCGCCTGGCGCTCGGGCTCGGCGTGCTGATGAACGCCCGCGGCGTCACCGAGATCGTCGTGCTCAGCACCGGGCTCGGCATGGGGCTGATCGCGCCCGGCACGTTCACGGTGCTCGTGCTGATGGCCCTGATCACCACCATGATGACCGCGCCGGCCCTGCGCCGCCTCGGCCTCTACGCCCCCGCGCGGGCCGAGCCGCGGACGCCGCAACCGGCCTGAGCCGACCGCGGCGTCCTCATGACGGCGTCCTCATGACTGGGCCCTCATGACTGGGCCCTCATGGCGGGGTCAGTAGACCTCGCTCCGGTTGTTCACGATCTCGTCGAGCATCGAGGTGGTGTCGGAGTAGCGCCCGGCCGCCGCGCCGCCGGGCGGCAGGGCGAGGGTGGCGAAGGCGTACCTGACGGCCTCGCCGACCGTGCGCACCCCGAGCCGCCGGACGAGCGGCGAGTCGAGCCGGGTGCTCGCGTTGATCTGCCTGGCCGCCAGGTCGAGCAGCGTGGCCAGGAGCTGGAACCGGGCCGGTCCCGGTTGCGGGCCGCCGGCCGACAGCGCGGCGACGGCCTCGGCGTCGGCCAGCTCGCCGTCCCCCTGGCTGTCGAAGCGCTGGTCGGTGGCCTGGACGCGGGCCAGGAACTCGGCGGTGCGCGCCTCCTGGTGGGTCTTCCAGTAGCCGTGCGAGCGCGGGTCGCGGGTGGGGGCGACCTCGGTGACGGTCGTCGTGGCGGACGCCGTGGCCGGCTCGTAGACGCAGCCGTTCGCGTTGCGGTACGCGGCGGCCGCCGTGTCGGGCAGCTCGGCGCCCTTCGTGAACAGCAGGCCGGGCCGGGCCGTGAACCCCACCGACACGTCCGCGCCGGGGTCGAGGGGGCCGAGCGTCCAGGTCAGGGTGGTGGTGCCGTCCGGGTTGCGGGTGACCGTGCCGGGCCGGGGGCCGGTGCCGCGGTCCAGCGCCTTGCTGTAGTAGACCTCCTTGGGCAGCGTGTCGGTGAGGACGACGCCGGTGGCCCTGCCGCTGCCGACGTTGGCCGCCCGCAGCCCGACGGTCATCGCCTCTCCGGCGTTCACCGTGGCCGGTGCGGTCTTGGTCAGGGTGAGCCGGGGCGCGTGCACGGTGGTGGCGGCCTTGGCGGTGTTGTTGCCCGTCTGGGCCTCGGGGCCGCCGGCGGTGTCCGTCGCGGTGGCGGTGGCCGTGTTGGTCAGGACGGCCGCGTCGGCCGTGTCGCACGGCACCTGGTACGTGAACGTCTCGGTCGCGGACCGCCCGGCGCCCAGGTAGGGAAGCTGGCGGACCTGGGCCGGCCCGGTGGGCGGAGTGTCGGTGACGCCGACGGACGCCGCCGGGCCGGTGCCGACGTTGTCCAGCTTCACCTGGTAGGTGAGGGTGTCGCCGGGTTCGGCGTCGGGCTTGTCGACGCTCTTGGCGGTGACGATGTCAGGGTCGTAGAGGTTGAAGAACGACATCTCCTGCCGTACGACGGCGGTGAAGTCGAGCTCCTTGTCCGGCTCTGCGCCCGAGCCGCTGCAGGTGGGCGCGGACACCGGGAAGCTGCTGCAGGCCCAGCCCTTGGCGTCGGGCGAGAGCGCGGCCCGGTACTTGACGGCGGCCCAGTCGTCGTGGTCGCGCAGGGGCGTGCTGCCGCCGCTGGCGTTGACGTCCACGTTCACCGTCCCCGTGTCGATGAGCGGGGCGCCGGTGCCGGGGGCGGTGTTGTCGTTCCAGTTGATCGGCGCGTTGCCGGCGGCCGACCGCAGCGGCCGGAACGTGCTGGTTGGGTTGGCGAGGTTGTCGGTCCACCAGAAGGTGTGGTCGGTGCCGTCGCCGATGCCGGCGGACTCGTTCAGCGTGCCCTCGGTGAGCGGGGGCAGGCCGCCGCTGGAGTAGCCGACCCGGACCGCGCCGATCTTCCAGTCCCTGAGCTGGTTGACCAGCAGCGGCGGCGGGCCCGTGGGGATGCCCGACTGGAAGAAGTAGTTCATGACGCTGAGGTAGTTGGGCTTCCACTGGTCGTTGACGTCGCCGCCGTGCCGCAGGCCCAGGGCGTGCCCGAGCTCGTGCATGATGGTCCCGGCCTGGTCCTGGACGGTGCCGACCTCGGCGTCGTCCCGGCCGGTGCCGACGGTGAGCACCTGCCGGTCGGTCGGGTCCGCGCTGGTGGTGTCGCACGTACGGTCCGGGCCCACGTGGATCTGGGTGCCGATCACCACGTCGTCGCCCGCCGGGGTGGTCTGGAGCCGGCCGTCGCCGCCGTAGTCCACGCCGAAGTCGGCCACGCACATCGTCCGCCACGAGCCGAAGGTGACGATGAAGTCCTTGTTGTTGTCCCTGGTGGGCTCGCAGCACTGCCCCGACGTGCCCGGCGACGTCGAGCTGCCGGTCGCGGTGGTGACGACGAGGTCGTGGGCGAAGATCGCGTAGTGCGCGTACCGGGCCAGCTCGGCGGGGAAGTCGGCGGTGCGCGCGTCGCGGAAGTCGCTGTCGTCGGCCAGGCCCATGGCAGGCTGCTCGGGCAGTTGCGTGCCCTGGAGGTAGACGAAGTCAACGCCGTCCCGGTGCGTCCCCGGGTACGGGCACGCGTTCTCCGCCTTGACCGGCGCGGCGTCGAAGGCGTTCCTGACCAGGGTGATCGCGTCCGGCTTGGGCCGGTGGGAGTGCCTGGTGTCGGCCATGTAGTCGGCCTGCAGCACGATCGTCTTGCGGCAGGGGTCCGCGCCGAGCGCCGGGAGGTCGGCGATGACCCCGCCGTTCCGGTCGCGGATCCCGGACAGCTCGACGAGGTCGGGGATGCCGTCGTGGTCGGTGTCGGGCATCACGGTGGAGACGGTGAAGCCGATCCTGGTCTTCCTGCCGTCGTTGTCCCGGGGGAAGCCGTGGTCGCCGTCGCCCTCGGCGCACGTCTGGCCCTTCTGCCGCCCCTGGGAGTCGACGCACGGCGTGCCGAACTGCACGCCGTCGCCCGACAGCGTGCCCGAGCGCACGTCGTAGACGAGGTCGAGGTCGAGGTCGTCGTTCTGGGGGCTGATGTCCATGCGGTCGTCGTTGGTGTTGAGGCCGCCGTCATAGTCCCAGAGGGCGACGGTGATGTTCACCGTCGGCTGGTCGCCGGGCAGGTCGGACTTGGTGAAGACCCAGCCGTTGGGCGCCTCGGGCAGGCCGAGGGGCTCGAACTCGTCGTCCTCGATGCGCGGGCCCGTCTCGAGCGGGCCGTCGGCGATCCTGACCTTCGGGTAGTAGTCGCCGTCGCCGACGCCTCCGCTGTCCGGGTCCTCGATCTGGCGGAGATAATCGATGGAGAAGGTCAGCGAGAAGCCGGGGACCGCCGCCGACGCCGGCGTGGCCAGCGCCGGTATCAGGGCGGCGACCAGCACGCCGATCGCGGCGAACGAGAGCCGCCCGCGCCACCGCGTCGGCCCCTTCCGCCCGGTTCTCATGCCATGTGTGACGCTCACGGTGGTTCCTCCTGGGGTGTCGCTCTGAGGAGGATCGTCCGCGCGCGCTCCCATGACCGCATGAGTAACGGCTACTCAGCCCGCCGGACGGCGGTGAGCACCAGGACGTCGTAGTGGACGGTGAAGGCGCCGCCCACCGCGTCGATCGCGGCCCCGATGCCGGTCAGCAGCTCGCGGCGCCGCTCCGGCGGCAACCCGGTGACCGGGCCGTGCGTGGGCACCTGCGCCAGCCACTCGTCGCGGGTGTAGCGGCGCTCCCACGCGTGATCCCAGCGCTCGGGCTCGCCGAACGCGCCCGCCGCCCGGACGCCGTCGGCGATCTTGTCGAGCAGCGACGTGTACATGCCCACGGCCGGGCCGGCCTGGCCGAGCGCCGGCAGGTCGGGCAGCACCCGGCGGTAGACCTCGGCGAACGGCTCGGCCAGGGCGTCCGGCGTCTGGAAGACGTTCCAGAACAGCGCCAGCCTGCCTCCGGGCCGCAGCACCTGGGCCGCCTTGGCCGCGCCCGCGACCGGGTCGATCCAGTGCCAGGTCTGGCCGGCGACGACCGCGTCGAACGTGCGCCCGGCCGGGTCCCAGGACTCGAAGGCGGACACGTCCACCTCGATGCCGTCGCGCCGGGCCAGGTCGGCCATGCGCGGGTCCACGTCCACGCCGGACACCCGGCAGCCGGCCGCCTGGAACTGGCGGGCCGCGATGCCGGTGCCGATGCCGACGTCGAGCACGTCGGGGCCGGGGCTCGCCTCGACGATGCGGGTCACCATCTCGTCGGGGTAGCGGGGGCGGGTGCGGTCGTAGCGGTCGGCGTCGGCGCCGAAGGACTCGGCCATCCGCCGGTGCAGGTGCGGCTCGTTCCCCGAGGTGTTAGTGGGCATGCGCCCACTCTAATGGGCACGTGCCCACTCGTCTACTCTGAACGGGATTCACCAAGGAAGGAGACCGGCCCGGTGCCCACCGGCATAGCCCTCCGCGACGTGCGCGAACAGCTCTTCGACGCCGCCGAGCGCATCCTGCTGCGCGACGGGCCCAACGCCCTGACCAGCCGGGCGGTCACCACCGAGGCGGGCTGCGCCAAGGGCGTGCTCCACCGCCACTTCGCCGACTTCGACGCCTTCCTCGCCGAGCTGGTGACCGACCGCATCCGCCGCGTCGAGGCCCAGTCCGCCGCCCTCATGGCCGTCGCCGGCACCGGCACCGTCGCGGGGAACCTCACCCTCGCGCTGCTGGAGCTGTTCGGCTCGGTCGCCGTGGCCGTCGTCGGCCTCGTCATCTCCCGCGACGGCCTGCGCGCGCGCCTGCGCCAGGCCGGGTCCACGGGCCTCCCGCTCCTCGGCGAGGCCACGACCATGATCGCCGCCTACCTGACCGCCGAGCGCGAGATGGGCCGCATCGCGGTCGACGCCGACGTCGACGCCCTCGCGCTCACCCTGATCGGCAGCGCCCACCTGCTGTTCGCCGGCCGCGAGGACGACCCGCCGGACGCCGCCGTGGTCGAGTGGATCGTCACCACGGCCATCGCCGACGCCGTCCAGCGCCGCCTCCTGTGAGCCGCCCTCCAGGCCGGTGACGGACGGCGAGGCCGGACGTGGCCCGCTTGGGGGATCTTGGGGCTACGATCTCCCCCGTAGCCCCTTTCGTCCGGAAGGCGTCGCGATGAGCGAACGTTCGCTGAACACCGATGTTCCGAGCCCCGCCCGCATCTACGACCTGTGGCTGGGCGGCAAGGACAACTACGAGATCGACCGGATGGTGAGCGAGCAGATCCTCGCCGCCGTGCCCGACCTGCCGGTGCTGGCCCGTACGAACAGGGAGTTCCTCGGCCGCGCGGTGCGGTACATGGCCGGGGAGGCGGGCATCCGGCAGTTCCTGGACATCGGCACCGGCATCCCCACGGCGGACAACACCCACCAGGTCGCCCAGGCGGTCGCCCCGGACAGCCACGTCGTGTACGTCGACAACGACCCCATGGTCCTGGCCCACGCGCGGGCACTGCTGCGGGCCGCCCCCGCGGGGACGACCGCCTTCGTCGACGCCGACCTGCGCGAGCCCGGCAAGATCCTGGCCGCCGCCGCCGAGCACCTCGACTTCGACCGGCCGATCGGGCTGACCCTGCTCGGCGTCGTGGACTTCCTCCCCGACACCGGCCAGGCCCGCTCGATCATCGCCGAGCTGCTGGAGCCGATGGCGCCGGGCAGCCATCTCGCCATCTCCCACGGCGTGGTCGGCAGGCAGCTCGAAGAGGGCGTCCGCCACTGGAACGAGAGCGGCGGGGCGCCCATGACGCTGCGCAGCCTTGAGGAGGTCACGAGCTTCTTCGACGGGCTGGAACTGCTGGAGCCGGGCGTGGTGCCGCTGCCGCGCTGGCGTCCCGTCCCCGGGACGCTGTACGCCGACCGCGAGGCCGTCTACTACGCGGGCGTCGGCCGCAAGCGCTGACCGTCCCTGGCTCCGCGCCGATCTCGCGCGATGCCGCCTTCCCGACCGGCGTACGCCGCCCGGCGGGCCCGCGTACCCTGAGTCCCCGATCGACTTCGCGGAGTGACGGGAGCGGGATGGGCGACGGGTTCGGCGCGGGGCTGGGGAGCGAGCGGGACCGGTGCGCGCGGGATCCGTGCCCCTGGCCGCCGGGTCCGTTCACGACCGGGGACGCCAGGTGGTTCTTCGGCCGCGAGCGGGTCGTGTCCGAGCTGGTGGGGCTGCTCGCGGAGCCGCGCGCCGCCCGTCCCGTGATGCTGGCCGGGGCGGCGGGGGCGGGCAAGACGTCGGTGCTGGCCGCCGGGGTGGTGCCGGCCATCCTGGCGGGTTCGCCGGCGGGTCGCGCCGGGGTGTTGTGGCGGACGCCCGGCTCGCCGGTCCGGGGCGGGGGGCGGCCGGTGGAGCAGTGCGCGCTGCTGGTGGTCGACCGGTTCGAGGAGTTGTTCACGGCTCGGGCGGGTTCCGGGCGCAGGGCGTACGTCGAGGAGCTGTGCGCGCTCGCGGCGGGCGGGCTGCCGGTGGTGATCGGGATGCGGGCCGGCTGCTACGAGCGGTGCCTGGGGTTTCCGCCGCTGGTCGAGGCGCTGCGGACGCGGTCGCTGCCGCTCGGGCCGATGACCGGCGACGAGCTGCGCCGCGCGATCACCGAACCGGCCCGGGTCGCCGGGCTGTCCCTGGAGCCGGGCCTGGCCGAGACGATCCTGCACGACCTGGGCGTCCGCGACGACGGCCCGGCGGCGGCCGACGCGCTGCCGCGCCTGTCCCGCGCGATGCGCGCCCTCTGGCACCACCGCGACGGCGACACCCTCACCCACGCCGCCTACCGGCACGCCACCGCACCACCCCCCGGCCCCGCGCCCGCTCCCCCACCTCCCGACCCGGAGAAAACCGCCCTCCTCTCCCCCGACCGGGAGAAACCCGCTCTCCTCTCCTCCAACCCGGAGAAGCCCGGCCTCGTCTCCCTCGACCCGGAGAAACCCGGGCTTCTCTCCCCCGACCTGGAGGAAGTCCCTCTTCCGGAGGGGCCTGTTGGGTCCTTTCCTGATCCGGAGGCCGCGGTGCCCTGCCCCGGCGGGGGGCGCGCGGCTCGTGCCTCCGGCGCCGGTGTGGGCGCCAGGGGATGTCCGGTCGGGCGGAGGGTGCGGGCGCTGGTCGTGGCGCTGGTGGTGCTGGTGGTGGTCGCCGGGGCGGGCGCGGGGCTGGCGTGGCAGAAGAGCGGCCGGGCGAGCGCCGCCCGTGTCACCGCGCTCGCCGAGCGGGCCGCCGTCCAGGCGCGGGCGCTGCGGGCCACGGACCCGGCGCTGGCGATGCAGGTGGCGGTGGCCGCCCAGGGCCTGGCCGACACCCCGGGCACCCGCGGCACGCTCCTCGACACCGCCGAGCCGTACGCCACCCGCCTGCGCTCGGCCGGCGACCGGCTGCGGGCGATCGCCTACAGCCAGGACCACGCCCTGCTCGCCACCGGTGCCGACAACGGCGTGGTCGAGCTGTGGGACGCCACCGACTCGCGCCGCCGCACCCCGCTGGCCACCCTGCCGCGCGCCGCCGGGCCGGTCGGGGCGCTCGCCTTCCGCCCGTCCGGCGGGGACCGGGTCCTGCTGGCGGCCACCCGGCACGGCGTCGAGGTGTGGAACGTCGTGGACCCCGCCCGCCCCCGGCACGTCGCCGCCCTGCCCGGGGCGGTGACGGCGGCGTTCACGCCGGACGGCCGCACGGTGCTCGCCACCGCCGCGCACGGCGTCCGGCGTTGGCGGCTCGCCGGCCGCCCGGTCGCCCTGCCCCCGGTACGGACCTCCGCCCAGGTCACCCGCTTCGCCGTCGGCGACGACACGGTGGTCACCGGCCACGACGACGGCAGCGTGCGCCTGTGGGACCCGGCGCGGCCCGCCTCCCCTGCGGACACGATCGCGACCGGTCTCCAGGACGGCCCCGCCGCGCTCGCGATCAGCCCCGACGGCGGCGCGCTGGCCTGGTCGGCGCCCGCCCGCGGCACCTGGCTCTGCCTCCTGCGCGCCCGCCGCTGCGACCGGCCCGTCCGGTACGGCGACCCCGCCGGCGCCCTGGCGTTCAGCCCGGACGGCACCGTCCTGGCCGCCGCCGGCGACGACCGCGCGGTGCGGCTGTGGAACGTGGCCGGCCGCGCGGTCCGGCTGTGGAACGTGGCCGGACGCGCCGAGGTCGCCTCGTTCCCGCACCCCGACCGCGTGCTCGGCCTGGCCTTCACCGCCGACGGCCAGGCGCTGGCCACCGGTTCGGCGGCCGGCGCCTTCTACCAGTGGCGGCACCCGGTCCGCGTGCCCGACCCGGTGACCGGGCTGGTCCTGAGCCGGGACCGGACGCTGATGGCCACGACCGGCCCGCGCGGCGGCGCGCTGTGGGACGTCCGCGACCCCCGACACCGCGTGCTGCTGTCGCGCTGGAACGTTCCAGCAGCCGCCGATCCGGCGCTGAGCGGCGACGGCCGCCGCCTGGCCACCGTCGAGCGCGGCGTGGCCGTGACCGTGTGGGACATCCGCGACCCCTACCGCCCGGCCCGGCACGTCCGGCTGCCGGTGCGCGGCCTCGCGGTCGCCGCACTCAGCCCGGACGGACGCGTCCTGGCCACCGGCGACCACGGCGGCCGGCTGCTGCTCTGGGACGTCACCGGTCGCCCACGCCGCCTGGCCGCCCGCGACGGCTTCGGCGACGTCGGCGCGCTCGACTTCAGCCCCGGCGGCGGCCTGCTGGCCAGCGGCGGCGCCGACCGCGGCGTACGGCTGTGGGACGTGCGCCGCCGCGCCCTCGACCAGGTCGCCCACCACGAGGAGCACGCCGACGCGGTGGCCGGCGTGCGCTTCGGCCCGAAGGGCGACGTGCTGGTCAGCACCGGCCACGACCGGACCGCCCGCGTCTGGCGGATCGCCGACCCGGGCCGCGCCCCCCGTCCGGCGGCCCTGCGCGGGCACGGCGACACCGTCCTGATCGCCGGGTTCAGCCCCGACGGCGCCGCCCTGGCCACCACGGACGCCTCCCGCACCACCCTCCTGTGGGACCTGCGCTCCCGCCGGCCGATCGCCGAGCTGTCCCACCGCGACCTCGGGACCGTCCTGTACGCCGACGAGCACACCCTCGTCTCGGCCGCCGGGCGCGACCTGCGGCTGTGGGACCTGCGGCCGGAGTCGGTGGCCGCGCGCGTCTGCGAGGCCGCCGGGATGCCGCTCACCCGGGCCGAGTGGCGGCGCTGGTTCGACGACCTGCCCTACCGTCCGCCCTGCTCGTGACCCCCGGCAGGGCGCTGACAGCGATCCGGCAGCGGCTCCTGGCACGGTCGCCCCATGACGGACAAGACGGACGTGCTCATCGTCGGCGCCGGGCCCACCGGCCTCACCCTCGCCGTGGAGCTGGCCCGGCGCGGGATCGCCCACCGCGTCGTCGAGCGGGCGGCGGCGCCCTCGGCGGGCTCGAAGGGGAAGGGCCTCCAGCCGCGGACGCTGGAGATCTTCGACGACCTCGGGATCGTCGACCGGGTCCTGGCCGGGACGACGCCCTACCCGCCGATCCGGGTCAGGATCGGGCGGCTGCCGGTCTACCAGGGCCGCATGCACCGGCCCGCGGCGGCGAGCGAGCAGGTGCCGTACCCGATGGTGCGGATGCACCCGCAGTGGCGCACCGAGGCGGTGCTGCGGGAGCGGCTGGCCGAGCTGGGCGGCGCGGTCGAGCACGGCGCCGAGCTGACCGGCTTCGAGCAGGACGCGCACGGCGTGACGGCCCGGCTCGGCACCGGCACGACGCTGCGGGCCCGCTACCTGGTCGCCGCCGACGGCGGCAGGAGCACGGTGCGCAAGGCGCTCGGCATCGGGTTCACCGGCCAGACCCGCGAGGAGGAGCGCATGGCCCTCGGGGACGTGCGCGTCGAGGGGCTGGACCGCGAGCACATCCACGCCTGGGTGCGGCCGGGCAGGGGGATGGTCGCGCTCTACCCCATGGCCGGCACCGACGCCTTCCAGTTCATGGCCCCGCTCCGGCCGGGCACGACGCCGGACCTGACGCTGTCCGGCTTCCAGCGGCTCTTCGCCGAACGCTCGATGCTGCGCGCGGCCCGCGTCACCGAGCTGCTGTGGGCCTCGCTCTACCGGGTCAACATCCGGCTGGCCGACGCCTACCGCGCCGGGCGCGTGCTGCTGGCCGGGGACGCCGCCCACGTGCACTCCCCGGCGGGCGGCCAGGGGCTCAACACCGGCGTCCAGGACGCCTACAACCTGGGCTGGAAGCTCGCCCGCGCGCTGACCGGCGGGCCGACGTCGCTGCTGGACACCTACGAGGAGGAGCGCCGCCCGGTCGCCGCTCGGGTGCTCGGCCTCAGCACGGACCTGCACGACCGGCGGTCGTACCGGCGGGACGAGGAGACCTATCAGCTCCGGGTCGGCTACCGGGGCGGCTCGCTGGCCCGCGCGGGCGGCGAGCGGGTGCCCGACGGGCCGCTGCGGCTGGCCGACGGCTCCCGGGCGCGCCTGTTCGACCTGCTGCGCGGCCCGCACTTCACGCTGCTGTCGCCGGACCCCGCGCCCCGAGTGCCGGGCGGCCCGCAGGTGCGGGCGTACGCGCCGGCCGAGCCGTACGGCGGGGTGCGGCACACGCTCGTGCGCCCGGACGGCCACGTCGGGATCGCCACGGACTCCGCCGCCGAGCTGGGCCACTACCTGACGCTGGTGTGAGGCCCTTTGTAGTGGACCTGTAGTGGCTCTCTTGCGCCCCCGCACATCCTTGGATCTCAGCGGGCGCCACCCGTGCGCCCCGAGCAACCAGGGAGATCCTCATGGTCAAGACCGCTCGCCGTTACGCCAAGTACGCCGTCAGCGCCCTGTCCACCGCCATTTTCGTGCTGAACGGCTGATCACCCTCGCGTGCACCCCCGGGGGACCGCGTCTCCCGGGGGGCCACCCCCCACACGAGCGGAAGGACGAGGCGTGTTCGGCACCGCGGTACGCCAGCTCGGTTATGCCTGGTCGATGATGTCGGGCCGCAGGTTCCGCCTGCGGGACGTGAACGCGCTGGCCGACGACATGCGCGTGACCCTGGAGACGTTCGGGTCCCCGGGCGAGGGCGCCGACGACATGCTCGCGGGCAGCGACCCCGAGCTCCAGGAGGACCTGACCCGGCGGCGGCTGCGGCGCACGGTCCGCCACGCGGCCGCCGAGAGCCCCTACTACCGGCGCTGGTTCGAGGCGAACGGCGTGGACCCCGGCTCCATCACGCCCGCGACGCTGTCCACGATCCCGCCCACCACCAAGGCCGACCTGCGCGGCATGCCCGCCGCCTTCGTCTCCGACCGCGCCCGCCCGGTCGTGCTCGCGCACACGACGGGGACGACCGGGACGCCCACCATGGTGTGGTTCTCGGCGTACGAGATCGAGCTGATGTCCTCGATGTCGGCGCTGGCGCTCATGCTCGCCGGCAACCTGCGCTCCGCCGACCTGTGGGCCAACGCGATCAGCTCGCGGTCCATCGCCCAGATCCTCACCGAGCGGGCCGTCACGCGGACCGGGGCCGCGTTCGTGCACCTGGGCGCCGTCGATCCGGCCGTCGCGCTCGACCGGCTGGCCACCCCGATGCACGTGCCCGGCAAACACCCGCAGATCACCCAGCTGAACGTGACCGCCTCCTACCTGGCGGCGCTGGTCCAGGAGGCCGAGCGGGGCGGCTGGCAGGCCGGCGACTTCGGCCTGAGCACGATCTGGTCCGGCGGCGAGGTGCTGACCGACGCGCTGCGCGTGCGCGCGGAGCACACGTTCGGCGCGCAGGTCCGCGACGGCTACTCCATGACCGAGATCGCCCCCGTGGGCGGCCGGGTCTGCGCCGACGGCCACCTGCACCTGCCGGCCGACCAGGGGCTGGTCGAGATCCTGGACCCCGTCACCCTGCGGCCCGCCGAACCGGGGGCCGTCGGCACGATCGTGGTCACCCCGTACTCCACCTACCGCGACACCACCCTGCTGCTCCGGTACGTCACCGGCGACCTGGTCAGGGTCCTGCGCACGGACGAGCAGCCGTCGTGCGCGCTGGCCGCGCTGCCCGCGACCTCGCGCGTGCTCGGGCGGGTGTCGCCCGGCGGGCTCACCACGCGCGACGTCCTGGACGTGCTGCAGGCCGAGCACGCGCTGCCGCTGCCCACGCGCTGGTCGCTGGAGGGCTCCCTGTTGTACGTCGTGGCCGGCAAGTCCGACGCGGGCCTGCTCGGCCGCCTGGAGGAGCGGGCGCACGGGCTGCCCCTGGACGGCATCGTCCTGGTCGAGACCGCCGAGGACCTGCCCACCCCCTGCCGGCTCCGCGCCGACCTGCTGGAGCTCAGCTTCGAGCGAGGACTGTGATGACCCCGTACGTGCCGGCGCTGTACGCGCTCGTCGCCCTGACCGTCGCGCTGACCGCCGCCTACCTGGGCCGCTACGTCATGGCCAGGCCGCCGGTGGGCCGGATGGTGGGCTCCGACATCGCGGTCATGGTCGCCGCGCTGGTGGTGATGCCGTTCGCGTACCTGCACCTGCCGACCGGCGTCGTGGTGTCGGTCTTCGGGCTGGTGGTGCTGACGCTGGGGCAGCTCACGCTCGCCCCCGTGCTGGGCGGCCGGTGGGCGACGGCGGCGGTGCTGCTGCTGTGCGCCGCCGACGTGGCCGTCTACCTCGCCGGATGGCCGGCGGGGGTGCTGGTGGTCAACGACGTGCTGCTGATGCTGCTCGTCGTCGGCGCGGTGAACCTGTGGGTGCAGGCGGCGGTCACGCCCGGCCAGGTGGCCGCGCTGGCGGTGGCGCTCACCGTCTACGACACGCTGGCCACCGGGCTGTCCTCGCTGACCCTCGACTTCGTGCAGCGCATGCAGGGGCTGCCGTTCGCTCCCGTGCTGGCCACCTCCTACGGGGAGGACCCCTCGCTGATCGGCCTCGGGGACTGCCTGATGTTGTCGCTCTGGCCGGCGGTGGCGGTCCGGGCGTACGGGAAGGCGGCGGCGTGGTGGGCGGCGGGGCTGGAGGCGGTGCTGCTGGCGGTCTCCATCGCCGTCGTGCTGGGCGGCGGGCGGCCGATCCCGTTGCTGACCGCGCTCGGTCCGCTGATCTTCGTCCAGTGGCTGTACTGGCGGCGGTGGTCGGCCCGGCGCACGCCCGCGCCGGTCCGGCCCGCGGTGAACCGGGCGCTGGACGTCCCGGCCGGCGCGCCGGAGGGGGTGTGGGCCGCGCTGGACGACGGCGGCGCGCTCGTCGGCGAGGGCGCCACCCCGGGCCAGGCCCGCCGCGCGGCCCGGCTGGCGGGCGCGACCGGCGCCCCGGTCGTGCGGTGGCTCCAGAACTGAGCCGAAGGCCCGCCGTCAAGGCTGTTCGCGGGGGTGGTCCGCCAGGTGGGCGGCGAGCTGGCGGCCTTCCGGGGTGTCGCCGAACAGGGTCAGGGCCTGCCGCCACGCCGCGGCCGCCTCCTCGTGCCGTCCGAGGCGGGCGTGGGCGCGGCCCATCTCCGTGAGCGTGCGGGCCCGCCACACCTGCGGGCCGTCGCGGCCGAGCCGGTCCAGCGCGGCGGCCAGGTGCCGCAGCGCCTCGCCCGGCTCGCCCTGGCGCAGCCGGACCACGCCGAGCGCGTGCCCGCTCAGCGCCTCGCCCAGGACGTCGCCGCACTCCACGAACAGCCGCAGGCTCGCCGCCAGCGTCTCGGCCGCCTCCTCGAACCGGCCGAGCGCGCCCAGCGCCTCGCCCAGCCTGCGCAGCACCTTGCTCGTCTCGACCCGGTCGCCGAGGGCCTGGGCGGTCAGCAGGCTCTCGCGGTAGCACGCGACCGCCTCGGCCGTCTCGCCCGCCTGGTAGCAGGCGGTGCCGAGGGCGCGCAGCAGGTTGCCGCGGGTGCCGTGGTCCTCCTCGCCGGTCTCCGCCAGCCGGGCACGGGCGATCTTGACGGCCTGGTCGTACTCGCCGCGTTCGATGTGGATCCAGACCGGCCACGTCCAGGCGTAGGCCAGGCCGGCGGCGTCGTCGTGCGCGGCCAGCAGCTCGATCGCCGCGTACGCGTCGGCCAGCGCCTCCTCCAGCCGGCCCGAGCCGTGGCGGTCGGCGGCCCGGCTGATCAGCGCGTACGCGGCCCCGTGCCGGTCGCCGACCCGCTCGAAGGCGGCCAGCAGCTCCCCGCAGGCCGCGTCGGCGGCCGGGAAGCGGCCCCGCTCGATGTCCATGTTGACCAGCAGCAGCCTGGACCGCAGGGCCGTGCGCTCGTCGCCCGCCGCGGTGGCCGCCGCGATCACCGCGTGCTGGACGCGCTCGGCGTCGGCCAGGAATCGTTCCATCGTCAGGTAGCCGGTCAGGTGGTGGGCCAGCTCCGCGGCGGTGGCGACCTGTCCCAGCTCGGCGGCGGTGGTGACGGCGAGCACCAGCGTGCGCCGCTCGGCCGACAACCACGCCGGGCCGGAAGCCGGGCCGGAAGCCGGGCCGGAAGCCGGGCCGGCGGACGCGTCGGGGCCGGGCTGCCCGCGTTCGTAGGGCGGGGACAGCGGGATGGGCAGCCCGCGGGCGGCGGCCCTGGTCCTGCGGAGGCTTTCCAGCGCGAGCCGGGTCAGCGCGGCGCGCCGCTGCCCGGCGGGCTCCTCCGCCTCGGCGCGTTCCCTGGCGTAGACGCGCAGCAGGTCGTGCAGCCGGTAGCGGGGCTGGCCGGCGGCGTCGATCTCGGTGGAGGTGAGCATGCCGCGCGCGACCAGCGTCTCCAGGACGGCGTCGGCCTCCCGCGCGGGCAGGCCGAGCAGGGCGGCGGTGGTCCACTCTGCGACGCTGTCCAGCCCGGCCAGCCCGAGCAGGCGGAAGGCGTGCCTGGCCCACTCCGGCAGCGCCGCGTAGCCGGGCTCGAACGTGGCCCGCACGTCGAGGCCGCCGACGACCAGCTCGTCCAGGTCGTGGCCGGCCAGGCGGGTGGCCAGCTCGCGGACCGGCCAGACCGGGCGGATGGCCAGGCGGGCGCCGGCGACCCTGAGCGCCAGCGGCAGCCGGCCGCAGGAACGCAGGATCTCCTCGGCGGCGTCCGGCGCGGCGCCGATCCGGTCGCGGCCGGCCACGCGTTCGAGCAGCAGCCGGGCGTCCCGCTCGCCGGGGAGGTCGAGCGGGAGCCGGACGGCCCCCTCCAGCGCGGGCAGCGGCGAGCGGGAGGTCACCAGGACCGCGCCGCGCGGCGTGCCCGGCAGCAGGTGGCGGAGCTGCGCCTCGTCCACGGCGTCGTCGAGCACGACCAGCACCGCCCGGTCGGCCAGCCGCTGGCGGAGCAGCCCGGCGCGTTCCTCGGCCGAGGCGGGGATCATGGCGCCGTCCAGGCCGAGCGAGCGCAGCAGTACGTCGAGCAGTTCGCCGGGGTCGCGCGGGCCGCGGGCGTCCTGGCCGAGCCGGACGAACAGCTGCCCGTCCGGGTAGTCGGCGCGCAGCAGGTGGGCCAGGTGCACGGCGAGCGTGGTCTTGCCGATGCCGGGCAGCCCCGACAGGATCGCGATCGGCGGGCTGAGCCGGTCCGGCCGCGCCCGTAACAGCGGCAGCAGCTCGGCGATCTCCGGCTCCCGGCCGACGAAGTCGGCGGTGTCGGCGGGAAGCTGGCACAACGCCTGGAGCGGGACGGCCGCCGCGGGCCACTGGTCGGCCGCCCCGGTCGTTCCCGGCCGACGGTCGAGGTCGGGATCGCCGGCGAGCAGCGCGGCGTGCAGGCGGCGCAGCTCGGGGCCGGGTTCCAGGCCCAGCTCGGCCACCAGCAGCTCGCGGGCCTCGCGGAACGCCTCCAGCGCCTCGTCCCGGCGACCGCCGCGGTGCAGGGCGATCACGAGCTGCTCCCACAGCCGCTCGCGCAGCGGGTGGGCGGCGATGAGGGCGCGCAGCTCGGCGACGAGGTCGTCCTGCCGGAGGGCGAGCCGGGCGTCGATCCACTCCGACCGGGCGACCGCGAGACGTTCCTCCAGTTCCAGCAGCCGGGGGGCCATCGCGCCGGTGAGCGGCACGTCCTCGGCGGGCGCGCCGCGCCACAGGGCGACGGCTTCTGCGTAGGCGCGCTCGGCCGCGGCCAGGTCGCCCGCCGCCCGCTCGCGCCGGGCCAGCCGCAGGGTGTCCTCGAACACCAGCAGGTCCAGGCTGCCCGGCGGGACCTCGCAGACGTAGCCCGACCCCTCGGTGCGCACCCGCAGGCCGCCGCCCTCCAGGGAGCGCCGGAGCTGGTGCACGTAGGTCTGGATGTTGGCCAGCGCCGAGCGCGGCGGATGGTCCCAGACGGCGGAGATCAGGCGCTCCCTGGAGACGGTCGCGTTCGGGTGGAGCAGCAGGACGGCGAGCACGGCCCGCTGCTTGCGGCTCAGGTGCACCCGCCCGCCGGGGCCGTTGACCCGGATCGTGCCGAGGATCGCGAAGTCCACCGTGCCTCCCTCGTGGCCGAACGGAAAGATCGGCTTTCCGGACGGCAGTACATCCCCCGCGACGGCGTTTTGACAATCCCGGGTGAGGGACCCTGACCCGGGCCCGCCCGGTCAGCCGCAGACGGGCCGGTACGGCAGGGCGGGCACGTACGTCCGCCACTCCCGCTCGGTCAGCGCCCGCCCGGCGCGCGCGCAGACCGTCTTCGCCACCAGTTCGGCGGCGGCCGGGAGGCGCCCGACGGTCCCGCCGGCGTCCACCGTCAGGACGTGCGAGCCGTCGGGGGCGAAGGCGATCGACAGCAGCTCGCCCTCGTCACGGTCGAGGCCGCCGCCCGGGTCGGCGGACAGGCCGAGGTCGCCGCCCGTCCTCGGGTCGATCAGGCGGACGCGGCCCTGCCCCGCGTTGACCGCGACGAGGTCCTCGACCGGCGAGTACGCCGGCGTGCCGATGACGGGGAAGCTCTGGGTCTCCTCGGTCAGCCGCCGGCCGCCCGCGTCCCAGGTGCTCAGCCGGCCGCGCGAGTCGAACACGACCACCCCGTCCCCCGCGTGGGTGAAGCGCACCCAGGAGCCCAGGACGTCCTGGCCGAAGACGCTGAACGGCGAGCCCGCGACCCGGCCGTCGGCCGCCCGCAACACGCGCACGTCCAGGCCGGTCACCGCCAGCCGTCCGCCGTCGGGCGCGAACGCCAGGTCCACGACCTGGCTCAGCGCCGTGCTCCACAGGCGGCGGCGCGCCCGCCAGTCCCACAGCTCGACCGCGTCCTCGCCGCTTCCCGGGGCGTCGAGCACGAGCGCGAGCCAGCCGCCGTCCGGGCTGAAGCGGACGAGCTCGGGTTGCGCCCGCCCGGCGCCCGCGGTGAACCCGCCCGCGGGCTTCCTGGTCGCGGTGTCCAGGACGCTGACGTCCTGGCCGGACAGCAGCGCGAGGCTCCGGCCGTCGCGGCTGAAGGCGAGCGCGCGCCCGGCGGGCAGGCGGCCGGACGTCCCGCCCCCGACCTGGCGGAGCGCGCCGTCCACGACGAGGTGCAGGCCGTCCTCGCCGAGGTCGGCCCGCTCGTGCGGCGGGCCCTCGACCGGCTCGTTCACCAGGTCGGCGACGTCCACGGCGAACACCTGGTCGCCGACGAGGTAGCGGAAGGTCGTGCCGTCGAAGGCGGCGGCCGGGCGGCTGCCGGCCTCCACGTCCCCGCGCACCGGCACGGCGCTCAGCAGGTGGCTGTCGGGCAGCCGCCAGAACTGGACGGTGGCGTCGGTGACGGTGGCCAGCAGCCGTCCCGCGTGGTCGAAGACGGGATCGCCCTTGTTCCAGACGCCTTCCGTGCCCTCGCCGACCTCCTCGGTCCAGCCTTCCTCCGTCTGCCTCAGGGTCAGGGTGCCGTCGCCGGAGGTGGCCAGCCACCGGCCGTCGGGGCTCAGCGTGCCGCGCCGGGCGGCGGGGTCGGTGACGTCCCACTGCTCGCTGTCGTCCGGCTTGACGATCACCTTGCGGCCCTCGTGCCGGCGGACGACGTCCTGCCAGCCCTCGACCAGGTCCCTGATCCGGCGGACCGGCCAGGCGCCGACCGGGCGGCCGGTGCCGGCGTCCCAGGCGCGGGCGCGGCGGCCGGTGGCGGCGACCAGCGTGCGGCCCGAGGGGGACAGCCCGATGTCGGACACCCGGTCGCGGCCGAGGCCCAGGCCGGAGATCAGCGTGAGGCGCCGGCCGGTGCGCAGGTCCCACAGCCGCGCCTGGTCCTGGCCGACGCTGAGCAGCGTGCGGCCGTCGGCGCCCAGCGCCCGCATCGTGCTGCGGGCGGCGGCCGGGTCGCGGAACATGCCGCGCTCGCGCTGCGCGAGCGCCGCGGTCAGCGCCGCCCTGGCCTGCGGCGTGGGACGCAGCCGCCAGGCGGCCACGGCGAGCAGCCCGACGAGCACCGGATCGCTGCGCCTGGTCGCCTCGGCGCGCGCGGCCAGGCGGGTGGACTCCGACGTCGTCAGGCGGTCCTGCAGCTCGTCGGCGCGGGCGGCGGCCAGCCTGCTCTGCTGGACCGCCAGACCGCCCGCGGCCAGCGCGGCGACCAGCAGCCCCGCCAGGCTCAGCGTCAGCAGCCGGGCGCGGCGGGCCCGGCGTTTGGCCAGCCGCGCCGAGGACTCCAGGAAGTCGCGCTCGGCCTGGGACAGCCTGATGTCGCGGCGGGCGGTCGCCGCCCAGCTCAGGGCCTCGTCCAGCATCGTGCCGTGGAACAGGCCGCCGTCCCTGCGGCCGCCGTCGTCCCAGCGCCGGACGGCGGCCAGGATCGGGCCGTGCACGGCCAGCCCCTCCCTGTTGGCCTCGATCCAGCGGCGCAGCCGCGGCCAGGCGTGCGGCAGGGCCGGGCGGGCCAGCCAGACCTCGCGGCCGTCGCGGCCCAGCAGGTACGCGAACACCTCCAGGATCCTGGTGACCGCCGGAATCTCGGCCGCCGGCCGGCCGGCCACCAGCTCGTCCAGGGCGGCCTTCCTGGTGGCCAGCTCGCCCATGCCGTCCACGGTGAACAGGCGCAGGAACACCTCGGGCGCCAGCTCCCGCTCCGCGGGGGCCAGCAGGGTGTAGGAGTCCTCGGCCAGCGTGCCGAGCGCCGGGTCGGCGACCGTCCCGGCGACGTGGGCGGCCTGCCGCCCGCGTTCGAGCAGCCGCGCGGTGTCGAGCCCGCCGTCCCCGCTGACCAGCGCGAGCAGCAACTGGCGGGCCTCGGGACGCCGGCCCGGCTCCTTGCTCAGCGCCGCCGACACCAGCGGGCGCAGCGAGTCGGGCAGCGCGGCCAGGTCGGGCGTGGCCGACAACACCCGGTGCATCACCCCGCCCAGGCTCTCGGCCTCGAACGGGTCGGCGCCCGTGGCCGCGTACAGCACGACGCAGCCCCAGGCGAACACGTCCGCGGGCGCGCCGGCCCGCTGGCCGCCGAACACCTCGGGCGCCATGTACGTCGGCGTGCCGGTGACCAGGCCGGTCGCGGTCAGCGACATCTCGGCGGTCCGCGCGATGCCGAAGTCGATGACCCGCGGGCCGTCCGGGCCGAGCAGCACGTTGTCCGGTTTGAGGTCGCGATGCACCACGCCGGCCTCGTGGATGGCGGTGAGCGCCGTCGCCACCGCCGTGGCCAGGCGGTGCAGGTCGCCGCCGGAGAAGCGGCGTCCGCCGGCGACCGCCTGCCGCAGGCTCGGCCCGGCGACGTACTCGCTGACGATGTAGGGGCGCGGGCCGTCCAGTTCGGCGGCGAGCACGCGGGCGGTGCAGAACGAGGCGACCCGCCGCGCCGCCTCGGCCTCCCTGGCCAGCCGGCCGGCCTCGTCGCCGTGCAGCACTTTGATCGCCACCCGGGCGCCGTCCTCGGCGTAGGCCTCGTAGACGACGCCCTGACCGCCGGCGCCCAGCCGTCCGGCGAGCCAGTAGCCGCCCAGGCGTTGCGGGTCGTCGGAGGTCAACGCGTTCACGGCTGGTTGGATGCGGTGATCGTCGGCAAAGTTGCGGGGATTTTTGTCGATTTATCGGTGCTTGACATTCCAGCGGCGTCAGGACCTAGGATCGCCGCCGTGCTCATGACCTTGACGCTCAGCGCGGCGCTCGTCCTGACCGGAACGCCCGCGCAGGCCACCAAACCCGTGTCGTTCCGGGGGTTCACCCTCCAGATACCGGTCTCCTGGAAGGTGAAGAAGGACCCGATCGGCGGGCTCGACGTGGTCACCGGGACCTGCTCCAAGCGGGCGACGGAATGCCCCGGCTTCTCCCTCGGCGGGCCGCGGGCCATCGCCTACGCGTCCGAGGGCGGCACGTACCGGCCGGGCCAGCCGTACCACCCCAGCAGCGGGGTCGTGGAGTGCGTCCCGGACCGGCGCTACCTGGAGGGCGTGCCGCCCCTCCGGCCGTCCCGCGCCGCGACCGTGCAGGTGGGGGCGGGGCACCCGGCCCGCTTCACCGAGTGGAGGCTGGGCTGCCAGACGAAGACCAGCAAGCCGGCCCCGGTGTCCTTCACCCAGCGCGTCTGGTACCTGCGCAAGGAGAAGGTGCTGGTCGTCGACCAGTGGAAGACCCCCGGGCTGGGCGACATCCTGGCCAGGGCCGTCTGGAAGTGACCGGGTTGCCCGCGCGCCCTGCGGGCAGGAGATCGTCATGCGCAGCAAGCGGCTCTCCACCGTGGAGGAGCAGACGTACGCGGTGGTCCTCGACCCCGGTGACGAGGTGGTCGAGAGCCTGACGCAGTGGGCGGCCGACAACGGCGTCCGCGCCGCCCGGCTGACCGGCATCGGCGGGTTCCGGCAGGTCACGCTGGGCTTCTTCGACCCGGAGGCGCTCCGCTACGACCCGATCCCGGTCGACCGCCAGACCGAGGTGCTCTCCCTGATCGGCGACTTCGCCATGCCCGACGACGACGTACGGCCCCACCTGCACGCCCATGCGGTCGTGGGCCTGCCCGACGGCACGACCCGCGGCGGCCACCTGCTGGCCGGGCAGGTCTGGCCGACGCTCGAAGTGATCGTCACGCAGTCCCCCCGCTACCTGCGGCGCCGCCACGACCCCGCCACCGGCCTGGCCCTCATCGACCTGCGCTGACCCCTCGGGCGGCGGCGGTCACTCGAAGTCGTCCGGGTTCAGTTCCTTCATGTGCTCGAAGCGCTCGCGCTCCTCGTCGTACTCTTCCTCGCCTCCGGGGCCTTCGAGGTCGGCCGCGGGCGTCTCTTCGTCCTCGGGCTCTTTGCGTCGCATGGTCATCCCCCTCCCGGGCGGACCGGGCACGGGGGCTCCCCCGGGCCCATCGCTCCGGCTACCCCTCTGACCTGCGGGCAAACGATCGCGGGCGGCGGATGTTGACCGGCTCTTGTGCGGGCTCGTGGGGGCGCTTGGCGCGCCGGAGGGGAGGTTTCCGGGCGATTGTTCCGACTATCTGAGGAGATGTACGTGCCCACCAAACGGTCCGCCAAGCCGACCCGGTCCAAGCCCGACAGCCAGCCGTGGCTACACGTGAACGGCGTGGAGATCCAGGAGTACGGCACCGTGCGGATGTTCCCGCTCGGCCTCTCCCGCGACGCCCGCGAGTACTCCTGCCAGCGCCTGAACCAGATCCTGGCCGACACCCAGATCCTCTACAGCCTGTACAAGAAGCACCACTGGCTGATGCGCGGCCCGACCTTCTACCAGCTCCACCTGCTGCTGGACAAGCACGCCTCGGAGCAGATCGCGCTGGTGGACGCGATGGCCGAGCGCGTGCAGACGCTCGGCGGCGTCGCGGTGGGCGACCCGCGGCACGTGGCCGAGATCACCGTGATCCCGCGCCCGCCGAACGGCTGCGAGGAGGTGCCCGCCATGCTCTCCCGCCTGATCGAGGCGCACGAGACCATCCTCGTGGCCGCCCACGACGCGGCCGGCCGGGCGCAGGAGATGGGCGACGACGGCACCAACGACCTGCTCGTCTCCGACGTCATCAGGACGAACGAGCTCCAGACCTGGTTCCTGATCGAGCACCTGGTGGACACCCCGCTGGTGGAGAAGCCGGACAGCTGACCGGCCCGCCCGATGTCCGGTAAGCCGGAAATCGACGCCAGGTGAAGGAAATGTCTGGATTTAGGCGGACATCGCACACCGGGCGTAACGGTTCATACCGGGCGCGGTAAGGCACCGCATCGAGCCCGCACCGCCGGGTACGCCAGAAATTGCGGGCCTTCGGGGCCGCCGGCGACCCGCCAGAGCGCGCCGCCACGAAGGCGTGCCTCACCAGCGGGACGCCCTCTGACCAGGGCCGGCCCCGACCGGGCCGCCCTGACGGGGGCTACTTCTGACCGGGAGCGACGGAGAACGACATGACCGAACCGCTGACCTCACCGCCCGCCCCCGCCCACGGCGTCGCGGGACGGGAGCGGCGGCCATGAGCCTGTCGGACCGCGAACGCCGCATCCTGGCCGAGATCGAGCAGGATCTGCGCTGGCAGGACCGCGACTTCGCCTGCCGCATCGACGCGCTCAACGCCAAACCGGCCCGGCGCCGCCGCTGCCCGGTGACCCGCAGGGAGATGGCGTTCATCCTGGTCATCGTGGTCGCGATGACCCTGCTGTCGGCCGTCGTGTTCGTGGCGGCGGGCCGTCCGCGCACCCCGCCCGCGCCGCGCCCCTCCCGCGAGGTGGTGACCACCTCGCCCCAGGTCACCCATCCCTGACCGTCCCCTGACCGCCGGCCGCCCGATCAGGACGGCGGCGGGGCGACCGAGGCGCGGGTGACCAGGCGCGAGCGCAGCGTGTGCACGTCGTGCCGCGGCTCGGCGCCGTCGAGCACGTCGAGCAGCACCTCCGCGGCCTTCGCGCCGAGCTGGTGGACCGGCTGCTCGATCATGGTCAGCGGCGGGTCCATGACGGCCGCCCAGGCGCTGTCGTCGAAGCCGATGAGCGAGATGTCGGCCGGATAGGACAGCCCGGCGGCGCGGACGGCCCGCAGCGCCCCGGTCACGGCGTCGGTCTCCGTGCAGAACAGGGCGGTGGTGCGGTCGGGCAGCGCCAGCATGCGGGCCACCTCCTGGGTGGCCCACTCCTCGGTCTTCGGGCCGGTCATGACCAGCTCGGGGTCGAAGGGGATGCGGGCGTCGTCGAGCGCGTCGAGGTAGCCGCGCAGGCGCTCGCCGTCGGTCCACACGTTGCGGGCCTTCTCCAGCAGCGCCCGCCTGGTCACGGGCGGATCGACCGAGGACGGCCCCCACACGAACCCGATGCGCCGGTGACCGGCCGCGATCATCACCTCGACCGCCTCGCGGGCCGCGCCGCGGTTGTCGATGACGACGGTGTCGAGGTCGAGCGGCGCGACCGCGCGGTCGACCAGCACGATGGGCATGCCCCGGCCCATGGCCGCCCTGATGTGCTTGACCTCGTCGCGCCCCACGGCCGCCGAGGCGATGATGACGCCGTCGACCCGCTTGTCGATGAGCACGTCGGTGGCCGCCACCTCCTCGTCGAGCCGCTCGTACGTGCTCAGCACGATCGTGTCGAACCCGCGGGCGCGCGAGGCGTCGGAGATGCCGCGCATGACGCCGGCGAAGAACGGGTTGCCGATGTCGGCCAGGATCACGCCGAGGGTGTGGCTGACCCCCGTGGACATGCTGCGGGCCAGGGCGTTGGTGCGGTAGCCGAGCTTCTCGGCCGCCGCCAGCACCCGTTCGCGCAGCTCCGGGCTGACATAGCCGTAACCGCCGAGGGTGCGGGCCGCGGTGGCACGGCCGACGCCGGCCTCGGCGGCCACCTCCGAGATCGTCGGCCGGCCCGACTGGCTCCGGTCGGCTGCCATCGAACGGGTTCCTCGTTTCTGGGGGGTCGCGGGCACGCCCATGCTAGCCGCGCGGGGCGGGCCTGCCGAAGCCGAAGGCGCCTTCGACGAAGCACTGGTCGTAGGCGGTCTCCGCGCCGGCCAGCAGCGCCCGCAGGAGCGGCCCGCGGCCGGGCGCGGCGCCCTTGCGCCAGCCGTCGCGCAGCAGGGAGACGGCGAACCCGGCGAGGAACGCGTCCCCGCAGCCCATGGTGTCGACGATCTTGCCCGGGTCCTCGACCAGCCGGGCGGGGGCGGTGACCAGGTCGTGGCCGTCGTAGGCCATCGCGCCGTCCACGCCCCTGGTGCCGAGCGCCAGGCGGGCGCCGCTCGCCACGGCGCGGGCCAGCAGGTCGCGGGTGCCCGCCTCGTCCAGGTGGGAGCAGGACAGGAGCACCAGGTCGGCGTGCGGGCAGACGCGGTCCAGGTAGGCGGGGGTGCGGTAGTCGTCCTCGCTGGACAGGTCGAAGCTGACCAGGGGACGCAGGCCGGCGAGCCGGGGCAGCTCGTCCTCGCTGCCGGAGTAGACGCTGGAGTGCACCAGGTCGAACGAGCCGGCGTAGGCGAGCAGGTCGCCGGTCAGCGCCAGCGGCTCCCGCACGGTGACGCCGCCGCCGTTCCAGCCCAGGAAGACCCGGTCGCCGTCGTCCACGCGCAGCCGGGACACGCCGCTCTCGCCGGGACGCACCACGCAGCGGTCGACCGCGACGCCCTGCGCGGCGACGGCCTCGCGCAGGAAGCCGCCGAGGTCGTCGTCGCCGAAGACCCCGAGGTAGGCGGCCTCGACGCCGAGGCGGCCCGCGTAGACGGCGACGTTCACGCTGTTGCCGCCCGGATAGTCGATGCCCCGATCGACGAACCGGTCGACGATGTTGTCGCCGAAGCCGAGGACTCTCATTGTTCTCCTGAGTCGGGGGTGGGCCGCTCCCGCCGCCGGGGACGGGAGCGGAGGCGGTGGCCTAGTAGTCCATGACCCGGTAGTAGCGGCGCAGGTCGAGCGAGTGGTCGCGGACCCGCTCCAGGTGCTTGCTGACCCGGCCCATCACGGTGTCGAGGACGATCGGGGCGAGCAGGCCGCGGAACTCGGGACTGATGCCGTCGAGCGGGTAGTCGCGGGTGTCGAAGACGGTGACGTCCTTGGAGATGCGCTTGGCGAACGCCTCGGCGCGGTCGGTGAGCGCGCGGGTCTCGTCCTCGCCCTGGAAGATGATCACGCTCGTGTCCTCCTCCAGCAGCTCAAGTGAGCCGTGGAAGAACTCGGCGCTGTGCACGCGGGTGGTGCGCAGCCACTGCATCTCTTCGAGGATGCACATCGAGTACAGGTACGTGAATCCCCACAGGTTCCCGCCGCCGATGAGGAAGTGGTAGTCGGTGTCCTTGTGGGCCTCGGCGAACGCGGCGGCCACCGGTTCGGCCTGCTCGGCGACTTTGAGCATGACCTCGGGCAGCTTGGCGAGCTCGTCCGCGAGCTTGCCGTAGCCCTCGAACTCGCCGCGGCGGGACAGCAGGCGGCCCATGAACAGCAACATCTGCTGGTCGAACGGCCACGCCTTCGGCTCCGAGACCAGCACGGCGTCCACGGCCTTGGCGATCGGCGAGTCGGGGTAGCCGGTGAAGCCGATCGTGTAGGCGCCCCTCTCCTTGACGTACTCGATCGCGCGCAGGCTGTCCTCGGTGGTGCCGGAGACCGAGGTGAAGATCGCGACCGTGCGCTCGCCGAGCCGGGCGTCGCCCGAGACGACCAGCTCGGCCGCGATCGCGGCGCGCACGTCGAGCGTCGAGTTGCGCCTGGCCAGGTGCTCGTAGGGCCACATCTGGGCGTACGTGCCGCCGGCGCCGACGAGCAGGAGGGTGTCGAACCCCTGGTCCACGAGCCGATCGACGAGCTTCTCGATCTGGGGGCGCAGGGCCACGGTGCTGGCCAGCTGCGACAGGAATTCCGGCTCGTTGAATCCGAGCATCTTCGCGTCCTTTCGGGAAAGCTTGCGGGCCGGCGGCGTCCAGCGGCCTGATACCGGTATCACGCGGAGGTCACGCTGGCACAGGATCCGGCCGCGCGTCAACACCCGACCTGCGAGAACTAGCCGCATGCTGCTGTTTCATCGCAGGAAAAAGCCCGCTGGAAGGCGCCGGGAAAGAAAATCTTGCTTCCCGCTCTGGTACCGGTATCAGTTCATCTGTACAGTCAGCCAACACCCCCACCGCGGACCGGCAGGTCCCCCTCTCCCTCCGAGAGAAAGGAAGCCCATGCGCCCTCGCGCAATGACGTCGTTCGCGGCGCTCCTCGGGACGCTCGCCCTGGCCGGCTGTTCGGGCGGCGGCGACGGAGCGGCCAAGGCCCCCGCCGCCGACCTGTCCGCCAAGCCCGACTTCTCCGGCACGCTGAGCATCCTCACCAAGTTCGCCGGCGACCCGCTGCAGCCGTACTTCGAGGACCTGGCCGCGGCGTACCAGAAGCAGCACCCGGGCGTGAAGGTCGAGCTCATCCAGGAGACCGACCAGAGCATCAAGGACAAGACCAAGACGCTGACCGCCTCCGACGCGCTGCCCGACGTCTTCTTCACCTGGAGCGGCAACTGGGCGGAGAACTTCGTGCGCGGCGGCCGGGCCGCCGACCTGAGCAAGGTGATCGGCCCGGACACCGAGTGGGGCAAGACGTTCAGCCCCGGCTCGTTGTCGGCCTTCGCCTACGACGGCAAGTACTACGGCATCCCGCTGTACGGCAACGGCAAGTTCATGGGCTACAACAAGACCGCCTTCGACAAGGCCGGCGTCAAGGTGCCCGGCACGTTCGAGGAGCTGGTCGGGAGCTGCGCGGCGCTGCGCAAGGCGGGCTACGAGCCGATCGCCTTCGGCAACAAGGACGGCTGGCCCGCCCTGCACTACCTCCAGCAGCTCTTCGCCTACGACGTGCCGGCCGACGTCCTGCAGGCCGACTTCAGCCCGAAGACGGCCAAGCTCGACAACCCGGGCTACGTGACCGCGCTCAACCGGTTCAAGACCCTGGTCGACACCTGCACCGACACCGGCAAGGGCACCAACGGCGTGCTCTACAGCTCGGCGCAGCAGGCCTTCCACGACGGCAAGGCGGCCATGTACTACCAGGAGGTCCTGGAGTTCGACAACGCCACCGACAAGAACGGCCTCAAGCCGGACGACTTCGGCATCTTCCAGCTCCCCGTCCCCCAGAACGCGGCCGGCGACCCCAAGACCATCGAGGGCGCGCCCGAGGGCTACCTGATCAACGCCAGGTCCCCGCGGGCCGCGCTGGCCGTCGACTTCATGAAGTTCGTGACCTCCACGCAGAACGCCAAGACCCTGTCGGCGCCCCCGTACGGGCAGCCCAGCACGGTCGTCGGCGCGGTCAGCCCCGAGACCTCCAGCAAGGCCGTCTACGAGGGCATGGAGCAGGTCAACAAGGCGCCGCGGCTGGCCGCGTGGCTCGACACCGTCACCGTGCCCGAGGTCGCCGACGCCTGGCTGGCCGGCGGCGAGGCGCTGATCAGCGGCGGCTCGACCCCCGACAAGGTGCTGGCGAGCGTCCGCGCGGCGTCGGAGTCGGCGAAGTAGGCCGGGCGGGCCGGAGGGAGGGCATGCCGGTGCGTGCCATACGTCAACGGGCGCTCGGCCTGGCGTGGGTGGCCCCCGCGCTCGCGCTGGTCGTGGTGTTCGTCTACCTGCCGCTGGTGCAGAACTTCCAGTTCAGCACCCTCAAATGGGACATCTACAGCGGCACCCAGGAGTACGTCGGACTCGACAACTACCGCAAGCTGATCGACGACCCGGTCTTCTGGTCCGCGCTGGGCAACAACGTCCTGTACGCGGTGGTCTCGATCGTCTTCCAGGTGTTCGGCGCGCTGCTGCTGGCCGCGCTGATCGAGGGCGTACGCAGTGAGCGGTGGCAGCGCGGCCTGCGGGCGGTGTACTTCATCCCGTCGGCGATCTCGATGACCGTCGCCGGCCTGCTCTTCTACTTCATCTACGAGCCCAACCTGGGCCCGCTCAACCACCTGCTCAGGGCGGTCGGCCTGGACGGCCTGGCCCAGGCGTGGCTGGGCCAGGAGAGCACCGCCATGTCGGCGATCATCGCGATGAGCCAGTGGCAGGGCTTCGGCTACTCGACGCTGCTGTTCGCGGTCGCGATCCAGCGCATCCCGCGGGAGATCTACGGCGCCGCCGCCATCGACGGCACCGGCCCGGTCCGGCGGTTCTTCCACGTCACCGTGCCGCTCGTCCGGGAGATGACCGGGCTGATGATGATGGTCACGATCTCGGGCGCCTTCCAGGTGTTCAACGAGGTCATGGTGATGACCAGCGGCGGCCCCGACAACTCCAGCCAGGTCCTGGGCACCTGGCTCTACCGCAGCGGCTTCGTGCGCAACAACTTCGGCTACGCCGCCGCCATCGCGACGGTGATCTTCGTCATCACGCTCGGCATCGCCGTGGGACAGATGTGGGTCACCCGTAAGAGAAGGGTGGAATGGTGAGTCGCCGCGGCTTCCTCGGCGTGATCGCGCGCGTGTTCCTCTGGGCGTTCCTGCTCTGCCTCGCGGTGGTCGTGCTCTATCCCCTGCTGTGGATGGTGCTCAACGGGTTCAAGTCCAACAGCGAGCTGTTCGGCAACCCGTTCGCGCTGCCGTCGAGCTGGAGCTTCGAGAGCTACCAGAAGGCGTGGAACCGGGGGGTGAGCGACTACCTGACGACGAGCGTGCTGGTCACGCTCACCTCCACGGTCGCCACCGTGTTCGTCAGCGCGTGGGCGGCCTACGGGCTGACCCGGGTGGACATCCCGCTCAACCGGTTCGTCACGACGGGCATCCTGGGCGGGCTCATGCTCGCGCCGACCGTGGCGCTCGTGCCGCTGGTCAAGATGTTCCAGGCCATGGGGTTGTACAACAGCTTCTGGGCGCTGCTGATCCTCTACACCGCGTTCCGCATCCCGTTCACCACGTTCCTCATCCGGGCGTACATGATCGACCTGCCGCGCGAGGTGGACGAGGCCGCCGAGATGGACGGGTGCAGCCGCTGGACCGCGTTCTGGCGGATCATCCTGCCGATGTGCAAGCCGATCCTCACCTCCACCGTGCTGCTGCACATCCTGTTCGCCTGGAACGAGTACCTGTTCGCGATGGTCTTCACCAGCGGCGCCGGCGTGCAGACGCTGCCGGTCGGCCTGACCAGCCTGATGAGCAAGCACGGCACGGACTTCCCCGTCGTCTTCGCTGGGATGGTCATCGCGGCGCTGCCCGTGGTGCTGCTGTTCTTCCTCGGCCAGCGCTACATCGTCAAGGGCCTCGCCGACGGGGTCGGGAAGTGAGTCTGATGTCGTTGTCACTGCGGCAGGTCACCGGTTCGAACTTCGCCTACCAGCACCTGCCCCTCGACCGTTTCCTCGACGACGCCGCCGCGCTCGGGCGCGAGCACCTGGAGCTGTGGGGCGTCGCGCCGCAGCTGCACGTGCCGTGGCTGAGCGACGCCGAGGCGCGGGCGATCCGCCGGCGCGCCGCCGGGCGGGGGCTCACCGTCCGCTGCCTGACGCCCGAGCAGGTGGCCTACCCCGTCAACCTGGCCTCGCCGGACAGCCGGCTGCGGGCCGCGAGCGTCGCGATGTTCCGCCGGGCCGCCGAACTGGCCGCCGAGCTGGGGGCCGAGCTGCTGCTGCTGACCCCGGGCCGGGGCTTCGAGGACGAGCCGGTCGCCGCCGCCTGGCGGCGCTCGGCCGACGCGATCGGCGAGATCTGCGCCTACGCCGGCACGCTCGGCGTGTCGTGCGTGCTGGAGGCGTTGCAGCGGGTGGAGTCGAACCTGGTCAACGACGCGCCCACGCTGGCCCGCATGATCGACGAGGTGGGCGCCCCGAACCTGGGCGCGGTGCTGGACACCGTGGCCATGGCGGCGGCCGGGGAGGGCGTGGACGACTACTTCGACGCCCTCGGCGACCGGGTCAGGCACGTGCACCTGATCGACGGCTCCCCCACCGGGCACCTGGCCTGGGGCGACGGCGAGCTGCCGCTGGCGGCGTACCTGGCCGCGCTGGACCGCAGGGGCTACCGGGGGGCCATGACGTTCGAGCTGTTCGGGGCCGGGGACTACGCCTTCGACCCGCGTCCCGTGGTGGAGCGCTGCCTGGCCTCCGTACAGGCAGCGCTCCCGGGAGCCTCATAGCCCGCCGGCGGCTCCGGGCATGACCAGCTGTCCCTTGAACCCGCCGGGATAGCTGTTCACCAGCCTGGCCCGGCCGGTGCGGACGTCCACCGCGTAGGCCCGGGTGCTGTTCCCGACCTCGACGGTGAGCGTGACCTCCGACGGGCTCTGCCAGATCGTGGTGCCGTCGATGCTCGCCCTCTTCGGCAGGCCCTTGACCGAGACCTTCCGCACGGTGCGGCCGGTCCTGGTGTCGAGCAGGGTGAGCCGGCGGGTCATGTACTCGGGCGGGACCTTCTTGCCGGGCGGGAACTCGAAGGCCGCCACCGTCCGGCCGTCCGGGGCGAGCTCGCTGAACATGATGAAGACGCCGTCGAAGCGCACCGGCCGGCCGCCGCCGGCGACCGGCATGAACAGCAGGTCGGTCTTGCGGTAGCGGACCAGCTCGGCGACGCCGTCCTTGATGGCGACCGGCTCGTACACGCCGGGGACGGACACCGTCGCGCCGGTCCGCACGTCGATCAGCAGGCCGGGGTCCTTGGTGCCCTCGCGCGGGTCGAAGGCCAGGTGGCGGCCGTCGTCGGAGACCACCAGCATGGAGCCCATGCCGAGGCGTTCCTCGGCCACCTTCGCGGCGGAGACCGTCTCCGCGCCGGTCACCATGTCCCGGACGACGTGCGCCCCCGCGTCCTTGTCGTAGTAGGCGAACATGCGCCCGTCGCGGCTGAGGGCGACGGGCACGCGGTCGTTCCTGGCGGTCGTCCCGAGCGCCTGGGGCACCCGGTACGTCGTGCCGTCGCCGGTGACCACCCGCCATTCGCCGTCCACGCAGCCGGGCGGCGCGCTCTTCCCCTTGGGAGGCAGGCAGCTCTGCGGGTAGGCGTGGCTGAGCGTCCCCACCTTCCCCGCGGGCAGGACGGGCACGGCCGCGGCAGCGGCCTGCGGCGCGGCGGCGGGCACCCGTCGCGGCCCGGTCACCAGCACGGTCGCCGTCACCCCGGCCAGCACCGCGATCGTCGCGGCGGCCGCCAGCGTCGCCGAGGCCCGGCGTCTGCGCCGGTACCCCGCCACCGCCAGGTCGGCCAGGTTCACCGGCGGCGCCTCCTCGGCGATGCCGTTCAGTGCGTCACGCAGTCTGGTCATCGGGCCGCCTCCTGAGCGGGTCGCGAGTCCACGAGGTCGGGGGCCAGCGCGCGCAGGCGCGCCAGCGCGTGATGGGTCTGGCTCTTCACCGTGCCGACCGCGCAGCCGAGCACGTCGGCGGTCTGGGCCTCGGTGAGGTCCTCCCAGAAGCGCAGGACGATCACCGCGCGCTGCTTGCGCGTCAGCTTGTCCAGCGCCTGGCGCAGCACGATCCGGTCGAGCGCGTCCTCGTCGTAGGTGACCGCGCGCTCGGGCGGGGCGGCGCTGGGCAGCTCGGGGTTCGGCCGGCGCCGCCACGAGATGTACTGGTTGACCAGCGCCTTGCGCAGGTACGCCTCGGGATTGCCGTCCCGCGCCAGCTTGTGCCAGTGCCGGACGACCTTGACCAGCACGCTCTGGAGCAGGTCCTCGGCCAGGTGAGGGTCGCCCACGAGCAAATAGGCGGTCCGCATCAGCGCCTGTTGCCGGGCGATGACGAACTCGCGGAAGCCGTCATGAGCGTCCAATGTGATGATCTCCCTTCGCCCGTTCCCAACGCGACCGGCCGGACGGAGGGTTGCAGGGGTCGTCCCAGAATTCCCTACGGCCTCACCGGGCGCGCTGGGCGGGGCGGCGGCCCCAGGTGGCCCAGCGCCACAACCATTCCAGCGGGCCGAAGCGGTACCGGCGCAGCCAGAGGGTGGACCACACCCACTGCAGAGCCAGGATGACGGCGGCGATCCCCGCGATCGTGGACAGCGTCCAGCCCTCCGGCGGGCCGCCGGCCAGCTTGCCGAGGACCAGGACCAGGACGGTGGCGCTCAGGTAGTTCGTCAGCGCCATGCGGCCCAGCGGGGCGAAGACGGCCCGCAACACCGGCCGCAACGGCGTCCTCAGCAGGACGAGCAGGACGCACACGTACAGACCGGCCATGAGCAGCCCGGACGCGGCCATCGGCAGGGGCACGGACGTGCTTCCGGCCTGCCACATGAGCGCCGGGACGGTGGCCGCGGCGAAGCCCAGGGCCAGCAGCGCCGGGACGCGGGTGGAGCTGTCGATCCGGTCGATCACGCCGTACCTGGTGAGGGCCGAGCCCAGCAGGAACAGGCCGGGCACCAGCATCGTGCCGCCGCCGAAGACGACCAGCGCCGCGACGACGAGCACGGCGGCCAGTCCGGCCACGGCCCAGCGCGGCAACCACGTCGAGGGCAGCAGCACCACCAGGCCGACGACCGCATAGACGGTCAGGATGTCGCCGCGCCACAGCAGGAACATGTGCGCCAGGCCCATGCAGGCCAGCAGGAGGAGCCTGCGCAGCAGCAACGCCCGCGGGTGGGGCACGCGGGCGGCGGCCGAGTCGAGCAGCAGCGAGAAGCCGACGCCGAACAGCAGCGAGAAGATCGGGAAGAAGCGCTGCTCGACGAGCAGGCCCAGCCAGCGGGCGGTGTCGTCGAGCGTCGCGTGCTGCGCGGTGACCGGGTCGGTGCCGACGTGCGAGATCGGCTGGACGTTGGCCAGCAGGATCCCGCACAGGGCGAAACCGCGCACGACGTCGAGCGCGATGATGCGCGACCGCCCGGGGGCGGCGGGCGGTGTGCGGTCCTGGGGCAGGGCGCGGGCGGGCCGCGGGTCGTCATAGGGCATGGAACCTCATCGTGCGGTGGGCGGCGGGGCGCGGGGAGGGTCCAAAGCAGGGTTCGGGCCGCGGCGACCGTACTTTCGGCCGGTGTGCCGGGCGGACCGGCCTCCCTAGCCTGGGTGCGTGAACGTGCGGAACCGGCCGGAGCTCGCCTGGCCCGACGGGCGGCGGGCCGCGGCCGTGGCGGCGGAGGCCGCGCTGGCGGTGGCGGCCGTCGCCGTGCTCGTCTTCTGGGCCGGTCTGATCGCCGGCAGCTGGGGCGGCGGCTACTGGGTGTTCGACTGCGCGGCGGGGGCGGCGGAGTGCGCGCTGGCCCTGGCGCGCCGCCTGTCCCCGGTGTGGACGGCCGTGGGCGGGCTGGCGGTGGCGGCCGCGGCCGTCGTGGTCGCCGCGTGGGCCGGGCTGCCGAACGAGCCGGGACCGGCCATGGTGCTGGGCCTGTCCGTGCTGGTCGGGTCGGCGGTCAGGACGCTTCCCGCACGGTCCGCCTGCGCCGTCGCGGCCGGCGGGCTCGCGGTCGCCGCGGCGAGCGTGCCCGGCGCGCACAACGGCGCCACGGTGGGGCTCAACGTGGCCGGCTGGCTGGCCGCCCTGGGCGTCGGGGGCGGCCTGCGGCTGCTGGCGGCGCGCCGCCTGTCGGCCGCCGATCACGTCCGGCACGACGAGCGCCGCAGGCTGGCCAGGGAGCTGCACGACGTGGCCGCCCACCACCTGACCGGCATCGTCCTGCAGGCCCAGGCCGCCCGGCTGCTGGCCCGCAGGGGGTCGGGCCCGCTGGAGGAGTCGCTGGAGGACATCGAGGACGCCGGCGCCGGAGCCCTGGCCGCGCTGCGCCGCGTCGTGGGCCTGCTGCGCGACGCCGGTGACGACGTGCCGGGGCCGCCCGGCCGGCTCGCCGACCTGGTCGGCGGCTTCGACGGCCCGCCCGTGACCCTGCGCGTCCCCGGCGAGGCCGAGAGCTGGCCGCCGGAGGTGACCAGCACCGTCTACCGGATCGTCCAGGAGTCGCTGACGAACGTCGCCCGCCACGCGGCCCGCGCCCGCACGGTCACCGTCGAGGTCACGGTCGAGGGCGCCGGGCGGGACGGCGCGGTCGTGGTCGAGGTCGCCGACGACGCGCCGCCCGCGCCGCCGTCCCGGGGCCGCGGCGGCTACGGCCTGCTCGGCATGCGCGAACGCGTCGAGGCCCTCGACGGCACCCTGCGCGCGGGCCCCCGGCCGGAGGGCGGCTGGTCGGTCCACGCGACCCTGCCCCTCACGGGGCCTCTCACCAGGTCCCTCAGGGGGCGGCGATGACGATCGGCGTGCTGCTGGCCGACGACCAGGCGATGGTCCGCCGGGGCCTGCGGCTGATCCTGGAGGACCAGCCCGACATCCGCGTGGTGGCCGAGGCCCGGGACGGCGCCGAGGCCGTGGAGCTGGCCCGGCGGGTACGCCCCGACGTCTGCCTGGTGGACATCCTCATGCCCGGCATGGACGGCATCGCGGTCACCCGCGCCCTGGCCGGCGCCGGCGTGCCCAACCCGCTGCCGGTGGTCGTGGTCACCACCTTCGACCTGGACGAGTACGTCTACGACGCGCTGCGCTGCGGCGCGGCCGGGTTCGTGCTGAAGGACGCCGGCCCGGCCCTGCTCGCCGAGGCCGTACGGGCGGCCAGCACGGGGGACGCCCTGATCTCGCCGTCGATCACGCCGCGCCTGCTGGGCCGCCTGGCCAGGCGGGCGCCGCGCGCGGCGGGGGCGGTGCACCCGCTGTCGGAGCGGGAGACCGACGTGGTGCGCGCCGTGGCCGCCGGACGCACCAACCAGGAGATCGCTGCCGCCCTGCACATCTCGCTGAGCACCGTGAAAGGCCACATCTCGGCCATCCTCGACAAGCTGGGCGTACGCAACCGGGTCGAGATCATCGCGTGGGCCTGGGAGAACGGGGTGGCGGGCTAGGGACGTCCTCAGCGCGGCTCGTCGCCCAGCCGCACGCTCGCGCGGGCGATGTCGGCCAGCGTGATGTCGGCCAGCATCATCTCCTCGTGGTCGCGCAGCGCGCTCCACACCTCGGCGAGCGGGCTGGCCACGCCGGGATAGCCGCCGTGGTCGCCGCCCTCGGAGACGCCTTCGACGATCAGCACGATGTCGGCGAGGGTGATCTCGCCGGCGGGCCTGGCCAGCCAGTAGCCGCCGTCGGGGCCGCGCTGGCTGTGCAGCAGGCCCGCCCGGCGCAGCTGCAGCAGGATGTTGTCGAGGAACTTGCGGGGGATGCCCTGGGCCGTGGCGATCTTCTCGGCGGGCATGGGGCCCGGCGGCGCTGCGGCCAGCTCGGCCGCGGCGCGCAGGGCGTACTGGGTTCTGGCGGAGATCCGCATGACCGTCTACTGCTCAGGTGCTCACCTGGTGCAGGCCCCAGCGGCGGCGCAGCGCGTCGTCCGCCAGGCCGAAGACGCGGTCCACCACGATGCCGATGACCAGGATGACGATCATGGTCGCGAGCAGGCCGGGCGAGTCGGCCAGCTCGCGGGCGTAGTGGAGCTGCTCGCCCAGCGAGGCCTGGTTGGCGATGATGACCAGCAGCTCACCGGCCATCAGCGAGCGCCAGGCGAACGCCCAGCCCTGCTTGAGCCCGGCCAGGAACGACGGCAGCGAGGCCGGCAGGATGACGTGCCGGTAGAGGGCGATCCGGCGGAAGCCGAGCATGTGCCCGGCGCGCAGCAGGATCGGCGGCGTGTAGTCCACCCCGGTGATCAGGCCGTTGGCGATGGACGGCGCCGCGCCCAGCACCACCACGAACAGGATCGCGCTCTCCGACAGCCCGAACAGCAGGATGGCCAGCGGGAACCAGGCGATGGACGGCATCGTCTGGAGGCCGGTGATCAGCGAGCCCGTGGCGCGGCGCAGCGGCCCGATCCGCGAGACCAGCGCGCCGACGACCAGCCCGACCGCGATCGCCAGGGCGAACCCGGTGACCGCGCGGCGCATGGTGACCGTCAGCGCGGTGTAGAACTCGGGGTCGCCGAGCCGGTGCCCGAGCTCGGCCAGCGTGGTGACCGGCCCGGCGAAGACGTACTCGGGCCACCAGCCCGCCCACACCACGGCCTGCCAGACGGCCAGCACGATGAGCACGGCCGTGGCGATCGGCCACAACCCCGCCCACAGCCGGGAGGCCGGGCCGGCGCGGTGGCCGGTGCCCAGCTCCAGCGCGTCGAGACCGGCGAGCTGCTGGGCGTGGGTGTCCGTCGTCGTCATGCGGGCTCCTCCTGACGGGCGTGGCGCAGGACCTCCTGGCGGAGGCGGCCGGTGATCTCCCCCGCCAGCTCGGCCACCTCGCCCGAGTCGGTACGGCGGGGCCGCGGCAGCGCGACGGGGAAGTCCTCGACCACCCGCCCCGGCCGGCTGGACAGCAGCACGACCCGGTCGCCGAGCCGGACGGCCTCGCGCACGTTGTGGGTGACGAACAGGACCGACAGGCCGCGTTCCCGCCAGATGCGTTCGAGCTCGTCGTGCAGCAGGTCGCGGGTCATGGCGTCCAGGGCGCCGAAGGGCTCGTCCATCAGCAGCACGTCGGCGTCCTGGGCGAGCGCCCTGGCCAGGGCGACGCGCTGGCGCATGCCGCCGGACAGCTCGTGCGGCCGTTTCCTGCCGAACCCGCCCAGGTGGACGATGTCGAGGAACTCGGCGGCCCGGTCCCGGCGTTCCTGCTTGCTCACGCCCTTGGCGCGCAGCGCCATCTCGACGTTGGCCGAGACGGTCAGCCAGGGGAACAGCGCGGGTTCCTGGAACATGAGCGCGACGCGGGCGTCGTCCACGTCGATCCGGCCGGCCGTGGGCCGGTCGAGCCCGGCGACCAGCGACAGCAGCGTGCTCTTGCCGCAGCCGGACGCGCCGAGCAGGCAGACGAACTCGCCGGGCGCCACCGACAGCGAGACCTGGTCGAGGGCTTGCAGGGCCGTCCGGCCCTGACCGTAGAGCTTGGAGACGGCCTCCAGCCGGATCGCGGGGTTCTGCCCCTCGACCCGGCCGGTGACCTGCTCCGTGAGCGGAGCGGACATCGCGTGCGCCTCCTACTTGTCGGAGATGGCCTGCTGGCCCTTGGCGGCGAGGACCTCGTTGAGGACCTTGAGGTCGTAGATGCCGTTCAGGTCGACCGGGTCGAGGAGGCCGACCTTGGTCGCGTGCTCGGCGCTGCCCACCAGCGACGAGGCGATCGGGTCGTTGGTGAACGTGATGTTCTTGAACGCGCTGTCCAGCACCTCGGGCTTGAGCGCCTTGCCGGTCAGCTTCTGCAGGGCGGCGTTGGCGGTCTGCGCGGCGCCGGCCGGGTCCTTGGCGATGACGTCGTTGGCCTCGACGTGCGCCTCGATCAGCTTCTTGAGCAGGTCGGGGTGCTCCTTGGCCCACGCCTGGCGGACGATCAGGTGGGTGATCACGAACTGCTTGTTCGGCCACAGGTCGCGCTCGTCGACCAGCACCTTGCCGCCGCTCTCCTTGATCAGGCGGCTGGCGAACGGCTCGGGCACCCAGGCGCCGTCGATGTCGCCGGTGGCGAAGGTCTGGATGGTCTGGGAGTTCTCCTGGGGCACGATCGAGACCTCGCCGCCGCCCTTGGTGTCGGTCTTGATGCCCTTCTCGGTCAGCCAGTAGCGCAGCGCGACGTCCTGGGTGTTGCCGAGCTGCGGGGTGGCGATCTTCTTGCCCTTGAGGTCCTCCACCGAGTTGATCCCGGGCTTGACCACGAGGAACACGCCGCCGGACGCCGCGCCTGCGACGATCTTGATGGCCTGGCCCTTGGACTTCGACCAGGCGTTGATGGCCGGGTTGGGGCCGACGTAGGTGGCGTCGATGGCGCCGGAGAACACGGCCTCGATCGCCGCCGGGCCGGCGTTGAACGTGCTGGTCTTGGGCGCGGTGCCGAGGTGCTTGGCGTAGATGCCCTTCTCCACGCCGACCAGGGCGGTGGCGTGGGTGATGTTGGGGAAGAAGCCCAGACGCACCTGCGTGGCGCCGGCTCCCCCGCTCTTCGCGCCGCTGTCCGCAGGGCTGCCGCTGCCCCCACAGGCGGCCGCCATGGTCGTGAGCGCCAGGGCGGCCAGGGTGGCCACCGTTACGCGAACCCTGCGAGCGTTCATCTCTTCTCCCTATTTCCCACTTATTTAGTGGCTTTAGAGTGTTTATAGGAGCAAGGGAGGGTGCTCGTCAATCCCACTCTGGGTCACAGACTCTTCACGAAAGGCAGCGGGCCGCGCTTCGGACGGTCGTCCGGGTCGAAGCGCGGGGTGTAGCCGCCGGCCAGGTACAGGGCGACGGCCTCGGGCTGGCGGGGGCCGGTGGTCAGGTGGATCCGCAGGTAGCCGCGGCGGGCGGCCTCGCGTTCCAGCTCCCGTACGACGACCGCGCCCAGGCCGCGCCTGCGGTGGCCGGGATGCGTCCACACCCGCTTCAGCTCGGCCGTGTCGGCGTCGTAACGGCGGAACGCCCCGCCCGCCACGGTCTCGCCGCCCACCACCAGGACGAGGAAGGCCCCGTCCGGCGGCGTGAACTCCTCGGCCGGGTACCGGTTCAGCTCGTCGTTGGCGCCGTACCGGCTGGTGTACTCCAGCGCGAGGTCCGCCAGCAGCGGCCGGACGGCGGGATCGTCCGGCGCGACCAGGCGGACCTCGAAGGCGGGCGCGCTCAACCGCGCTGCCTCGGCAGGCCCGGCGGGTTGACCCTGGACTCGGGGACCGCCTCGTTGGCCAGCCCCCACCGGTCGAGCACCTGCCGGTACGTCCCGTTCCCGATCACCGTGGCCAGCGCGTCGTGCACCGGCCCGACCAGGCCGTTGCCCTTCTTCGTCATCGCCGCGATGAGCCCCTGCAGGCCCGGCCCGGCGCCCGAGGCGGTGCCCACGATCCTGGAGCCGCCGCTGACCGCGACGTTGTAGGCGATGGTCGGGTTGGGGCCGAAGTACGCCTGCACGCGCCCGGACTTCAGGGCGAGCAGCACGTCGCCGTACTTCTGGTAGTAGAGGATCTCGACCGGCTTCAGGCCGGCCTTCCGGTTCTGGGCGTCCCAGTCGAGCAGGATCTTCTCCTGGTTGGTGCCCGAGCCGACCGAGACCCGCAGCCCGGCCACGTCGGCGGGCCCGGCGATCCTCCTGATCGGGCTGGAGGCGGGAACCTGCCAGGCGAGCTGGTCGATCCGGTACGTCGCGAAGTCGTAGACGTCCTTGCGCTCCTCGGTGACGGTGACGTTGTTGAACACGGCCTCGTACTTGCCGGACTTGGCCCCCAGGAACAGGTTCTCCCAGGAGGAGCTCTCCGGCTCCAGCTCCAGGCCGAGCACGTCCGCCACGAGCTGGGCGAGGTCGGTCTCCACGCCGATCAGCGTGACGTCGTCACTGGCCGGGAAGACCAGCGGCGGCGAGCTCTGGACGCTGAAGCCGACGGTGAGCCGGCCGTCCCGCGCGATCTCGGCGGGCACCCGGGCGGCGATGCTCGCGACCTTGCCGGTGCGCACCCGTTTCTGGTCGGGACCGGTGTCGACGGCGCGGCCGGTGACCGCGCCGTCGGCAGCGGTCCCCTCGCCGGCTCTGGGGACGAGCGCGGGTTCGGCCGCGCAGGCGGTGGTGGTGACGGTGGCGGACAGGATCAGCAGGAGTGCGGGCACGGCGGTGAGACGCATGGGGGTTCCTTGTGATCAGAGGACCTTGCCGAGGAAGGCGCGGGTGCGCTCGTGGCGCGGGGCGTCGAGGACCTGCGCGGCCGGGCCGCGCTCGACGATGCGGCCCTCGTCCATGAACACGACGGTGTCGGCCACCTCCCGGGCGAAGCCGATCTCGTGCGTGACGACGATCATGGTCGTGCCGCTGCGGGCCAGGTCCTTCATGACCTCCAGGACCTCGCCGACGAGCTCCGGGTCGAGGGCGGAGGTGGGCTCGTCGAACAGCACCACCTTGGGCTCCAGGGCCAGCGCCCTGGCGATGGCGACGCGCTGCTGCTGGCCACCGGAGAGCGTGCGCGGGTAGGCCGCCGCCTTGCCGGCCAGCCCGACCCGGTCGAGCAGGCGCGCGGTCAGCTCGGCCACCTCGGCGCGCGGCCGGCGCTGGGCCGACAGCGGGGCCTCGGCGATGTTCTGGCTGACGGTGAGGTGCGGGAAGAGGTTGAAGTTCTGGAAGACGAAGCCGATGCTGGTGCGCTGGCGGAGGATCTCGCGTTCGGGCAGCTCGTACAGGTGGTCGCCGGCGCGCCGGTAGCCCAGCAGCTCGCCGTCGACCGTGACCGTCCCGCGTTCCACCTTCTCCAGGTGGTTGATCACGCGCAGCAGGGTGGACTTGCCCGAGCCGGACGGCCCGAGCACCACCGCCACCTCGCCCTGGCGTACGCGCAGGTCGATGCCCTTGAGCACGTGCAGCGCGCCGAAGCTCTTGTGCACGCCGGCCAGTTCCACCATCATGAGCGGCCCCTGCCGTAGTGGCGCTCCAGGAAGTGCTGCCCGACCGAGAGCGTGGTGGTCAGGACGAGGTACCAGACGGTCGCGACCAGCAGCAGCGCCATCACCCTGCCGTTGCGGTTGTAGATCACCTGTACCTGGTAGAACAGCTCGGGCAGGGCCATGATGTAGACCACCGAGGTGCCCTTGACCAGGCTGACGATCTCGTTGCCGGCGTTCGGCACGATCGTCCGCATGGCCTGCGGCAGGATGATCCGGAAGAACCGGCGGGCCCTCGGCACGCCCAGCGCCGCCGCGGCCAGGCGCTGCCCCGGATCGACCGACAGCAGGCCGCCGCGGACGATCTCGGCGGCGTAGGCCGCCTGGTGCAGCGCGAGCCCGAGCGCGGCGGCGGTGACCGGCCCGATCAGGTCCATCGTGCCGACGTCGAAGAAGGCCGGCCCGAACGGCACCCCGAACGACAACCTCGGGTACAGCAGCGCCAGGTTGTACCAGAACAGCAGTTGCAGGATCAGCGGCACCGAGCGGAACAGCCACACGTACCCCCAGGCCACCGAGGCCAGCAGCCGGTTGGCCGACAGGCGCATGAGGGCGAGCAGGGTGCCGAGCGCGAACCCGAGCCCGATGCCCAGCGCGGTCAGCTCCAGCGTGAGCAGCACCGAGCGCAGGACGGAGGGCGCGAACAGGTACATGGCGACGACGTCCCACTCCCAGGCGGGGTTGGTGACCAGGGCGTTGGCCGCCATCGCCAGCAGCACCAGCACGCCGAGGGCGGCCACCGTCCGTAACGGGCGGCGGGCGGTCACGACCTTCGGCGCGGGCTCCTCCCGCCCGGCGGCGGGCACGGCCGCGGCCGTGTCACGCAGCGCCATGGCCCGCACGCACGTCGTCGTCACGACCCGAACCGACGGCGTCGGCGGCGTCGTCGCGGGCGACCTTGTCACGGACGGTGTCGGCAGCGGCGTCGCGGGCGGCCTTGTCGCGGGCGGCGTCGCGCCGGGCCACTTCCGCGCGGACCAGCGGGATGACGTGCCGGCCGAAGTCGACGGCGTCGTCCAGGATCGCGTAGCCGCGCGCCGAGAGGATCTCCACGCCCAGGTCGTAGTAGTCGAGCAGGGCCTGCGAGACCGTCTCCGGGGTGCCGACCAGGGCGGTGGAGTTGCCCGCGGCGCCGGTGGCCGCCGCGGTGGGCGTCCACAGGGCGCGGTCGTGCCGCTCTCCCCTGGCGGCCACCTCCAGCAGCCGCAGCGACCCGGCGTTCTGCGGCGACCCCCCGGGACGCCGCCGCGGGTTCGCCCGGGACTGTCGTAGCTCGCCCAGGATCCGGTGCGCCTTCTCCCAGGCCAGCTCCTCGGTGGGCGCGATGATCGGCCGGAAGGCCACCTGGATGCGCGGCACGTCGGCCCGCCCGGCCGCGCGGGCCGCCTCCTTGACCGAGGCGATCTGCTGCGCGGTCTCGGCCAGCGGCTCGCCCCACAGGCAGTAGACGTCGGCCTCGGCCCCGCCGGCCGCGTACGCCGCGGGCGACGAGCCGCCGAAGGACACCTGCGGCCGCGGCCGCTGGACCGGGAAGACGTCGGAGACGAAGTCCCTGAAGGAGTAATGGGCGCCCTCGTGGTCGAACGGCTCCCTGGAGGTCCACCCCTTCTTGACGATCCGGATGTACTCCCTGGTCCTGGCGTACCGCTCGTCCTTGGTCAGGAGGTCGCCCTCCCTGCCCTGCTCGTGGTCGTTGCCGCCGGTGATGAAGTGCACGGTCAGGCGGCCGTCGCTGATCTGGTCGAGCGTGGCGAAGGTCTTGAGGGCGTACGTCGGGTACGACACGTTCGGCCGGTGGGCCAGCAGGATCCCCAGGTCCTCGACCCGGCTCGCGACGTACGCGGCCACCTGGGCCGGGTCCGGCGAGCCTGAGCCGTAGGCGAACAGCACCCGGTCCCAGCCGTGCTCCTGGTGGGCCCGCGCGAGCCGGAGCGTGTACTGCTTGTCGAAGGAGGGGCCCGAGCGGGGCGAGGTCTCCGAGCCGTCGTTGGTGCCACCGATACCGAGGAACTCCACAGGCATGTCGCGGCCTTTCTGGCGTCGTGAACGCCTTTCACCCCAGCACGGCGATCCTATTCCGTCAAGCCCTACCAATTTAGTTGGTTTTTATCTACGGTGGAGGCGTACGGAAGGAAGGACACCATGCCATCCCTGACCATCACCCCCGTCGCCGGCCGTATAGGAGCCGAGATCACCGGAGTGCGGCTCGCGCCCGATCTGCACCCCGATGTCGTGGCCGAGCTCCGCCAGGCCCTCCTCACCCACAAAGTGATCTTCCTGCGCGGTCAGGAGCACCTCGACGAGCAGAGCCAGGTGGGCTTCGCCCGGCTGCTCGGCGAGCCGACCGCCGCCCACCCGACCGTGCCCGCGCTGCACGGCAACGCCCACATCCTGGACCTCGACTACAGCAACGGCCAGAAGGTCGACCGCTGGCACACCGACGTGACGTTCGTGGACCGGCCGCCGCTGGCCTCGGTGCTGCGCGCGGTCGTCGTGCCGGAGGCGGGCGGCGACACGTTGTGGGCCAACACCGTCAGCGCGTACCAGAACCTGCCCGCCGAGCTGCGCGACCTGCTCGACCGGCTGCGCGCCGTGCACACCAACCAGTACGACTACGTCCGCACGGCCACGATCGACGAGCGCGCCCGCGAGCACGCCGAGGTGTTCGCCTCCACCCTGTTCGAGACCGAGCACCCGGTCGTGCGCGTGCACCCGGAGACCGGCGAGCGCTCGATCCTGCTCGGCGACTTCGCCAAGCGGCTGAGCGGCCTGTCGGGGCACACCTCCGGGTCGATCATCCGGCTGGTCCAGGAGCACGTCACCGAGGTGGAGAACACCGTCCGCTGGCGCTGGTCGCCCGGTGACGTGGCGATCTGGGACAACCGGGCCACCCAGCACCGCGTGGTGCACGACTTCGGCGACCGTCCCCGCCGCCTGCACCGGGTCACGATCGCCGGGGACGTGCCGGTCGGCGTGGACGGCCGGACCAGCACCGCGCTGAGCGGTGACGCCGCGACCTACTCGCCGATCGCCGCCTGACCCTCCCCGGGGCTGCCCCGGCCACGAACGTCGCCGTGGCCGGGGCCTCGCGGATCGGCCGAAGCCAGTGCGGGCGGGGTTGGCTGGGCCCCGCCCGCACCTCCCATCCCCCACCTGAAAGGCACGCCCATGAGCACCGGCGAATCCCCCACCGGACGCGAGAGCCGCGTCGCGATCAACGAGGACTGGGCCGCCACGGCCGTCGGCCTGGTCCTGCTCGTCCTCGTCCTCACCGGCGTCATCCCCGTCGGGCTGGTGCCCTGATGAGCGCCGAGACCGTCACCGCCGACCGCGCGACCTGGCGAGGGACGGCGCTCGGCGTCCTGGTCGTCCTCGTGCTGGCCGCCGCGACCCGGTTCCTGGAGAAGGGCGTGCCCGGCTGGTTCCCGGACTCCGGGCTGGCCAAGGCCGTCGAGTTCCCGATCTACGCGATCGCCCTCGGGCTGCTCGGCAACGCGCTGCTGACCGCGGCCGGGCTGCGGGAGCGGCTGGCCGGCGGGTTCCGCACCGAGTTCTTCATCAAGACCGGCCTGGTGCTGCTCGGCGCGTCCATCAACCTCAAGGTGATCGTGACCGCCGCCGGGCCGGCCGTGCTCCAGGCGATCGTGCTGATCAGCACGGTGTTCCTGTTCACCTGGTGGCTCGGCGGGCGGCTCGGGCTCGACGACCGGCTGCGCGCGCTGCTGTCGTCGGCCGTGTCGATCTGCGGGGTCAGCGCGGCCATCGCGGCGGCGGGGGCCGTCCAGGCCAGGAAGGAGCAGCTGGCCTACAGCGCGAGCCTGGTGATCGCGTTCGCGCTGCCGTCGATCTTCATCCTGCCCGCCCTGGCCTCGGCGTTCGGGCTGCCGCCCGAGGTGGCGGGGGCCTGGATCGGCGGCAACATCGACACCACCGCCGCCGTCACCGCCGCCGGCACGATCGCGGGCGAGGACGCCCTGGCCATCGCCACGATCGTCAAGGTCACCCAGAACGCGCTCATCGGCGTCGTCGTGGTCGCGCTGACCGCCTGGTTCGCCTTCCGGGTCGAGCGGCGGGCGGACGCCGCGCGGCCAGGGGCGGCCGAGCTGTGGCGGCGTTTCCCGAAGTTCGTGCTCGGGTTCGTCGCCGCGTCCGTGATCGCCACCTGGTGGCTCACGACGGTCCCCGCCGGTGAGGGCAAGGCGGTCATCGGGGTCGCCAACGACCTGCGGACCTGGTTCCTGATCCTGGCGTTCGTCAGCATCGGGCTGGAGTTCCGAGTGGCGGCGCTGCGGGCGGCCGGCTGGCGGCCGGTCGTCGTGTTCGCCGCCGCGACGGTGGTGAACGTGGTCGTCGCCCTGGCCCTGGCGCTGGCCCTGTTCTCCGGCTTCACAGCCGGCTGATCGGGCCGTCCCCCTGGGTCCAGGCCGGAGTTCCGCCGAGGACAGGGCCGGTGTTCCGCTGAGGACAGGGCCGGTCAGGCGGCGCGTTCAGCGCTGGGACAGGGCCTTGCCCGCGTGGGCGCGCACGTCGGCGTCGGTGTCGGCGAGCGCGTCCCGCAGGGCGGCGGCCACGTCCGGCGCCGCCGCCCAGGGGGCCAGCGCGAGCACGGCGGCCTTGCGCACGTCGAGGTTGCCGTCCGACAGCGCCGCCACCAGCGGTGCCGCCGCCGTCCGCGGGCCGGTGGCGGCCAGGCAGCGCGCCGCCCCCACCCGCACCTCCCACGCCGGGTCCCGCAGCCCTCGTACGGCCTCCCGCTCCAGCGGCTCACCCACCGCGCCCGACGCCTCCAGCGCGGCGGCCCTGACCAGCGGGTCGCCGTCCCCGGCCAACGTCGCCAGCGCCGCCGACGGCTTCCCGACCGCCCCGATGCCCTTGGCCACCCACACGCGCACCTCCCGGGAAGGATCGCCGGCCGCCCCGGCCAGCAGGACGGACTCGTCCAGCGAGACCAGCCCGCGGACGGCCGCGATCCGCACCCGGTGGTCGCCGTCGGCGAGTGCGGCCGCGAACACCTGTGTGCCGCCGAGCCGCAGCGCGCGCAGCACGTCCAGGACCGCGGCGCGGACCAGGGCGTCGCCGCCGGTCAGCGCTCCGGTCAGCGCGCGGCCCAGCTCCGGGGTGGCCGGCAGCACCTCGACCAGCTCCACCAGGCCGGTCGCGGCGGCCCTGCGCACGGTGCCGTGCGGGTCGGCGAGCGCGGCGGCCAGCGCGGCGCCGGTCCCGTCCGGCACGGTCTCGGTGAGGGTGGCGATGGCGGCCCTGCGCACCTTGGGGTCGGGGTCGGCGAGGTAGGGGGCGAGGTCCTCGGCGGACGGCTGCTCCTCGGCCAGCCGGTTCAGCTCCAGGATGCGCGGCGAACGGCCGACGGCGGCGTGGCCCCGACGCGCCCGCGGCGCCCGTCGCACAGCGGCGGTGGCCGCGACCTCCAGCGTCACCGGCTCGGCGGCGACGGGCGCGAACTCCTCGACGGGCACCAGGTAGGGCTCGACGGGCCGCTTGACGAACTCCGTCGCGCCGTCCGGGCGCCTGCGCACGTTGAGGTGGAACAGCCAGCCCGCGTCGTCGCGGCCGGGCCGGTCGGCGCGCTCGTGGTAGAGCCCCCACCGGCTCTCGGTACGGGTCAGCGAGGCGCGCGCGGCCAGCTCCGCGCAGTCGCGGATGAAGTCCACCTCGACGCAGCGCATCAGCTCGTGCGGCGTCCGCCCGCCCATGGCGGCGATCTCCGCCCGCATGCGCTCGAACGACTCCAGCGCGATCTCCAGCTTCGCCCCCGTCTTGGGCGGGGCCACGTAGTCGTTGACGAAGCGGCGCAGCTTGTACTCCACCTGCTGCTGCGGCGGCCCGTCCGGGTTGCGCAGCGGCCGGTAGACCAGCTCGTGGGCGGCGGCCACCTGGTCCTGCGGCAGGGGCGCCCCGGGCGGCCCGTGGTGGGCGGCGGCGTGCTCCCCGGCCAGGTCGCCGAAGACGAACGCGCCGATCATGTAGTTGTGCGGCACGCAGGCCAGGTCGCCCGCCGCGTACAGGCCGGGGACGGTGGTCGCGCCGTGCTCGTCCACCCACACGCCCGACGCCGAGTGGCCGCCGCACAGGCCGATCTCCGAGATGTGCATCTCCACGTCGTGGGTGCGGTAGTCGTGGCCGCGCCCGGCGTGGAAGGTGCCGCGGGTGGGGCGTTCGGTCGAGTGCAGGATGCCCTCGATGGCGCTGACGGTCTCGTCGGGCAGGTGGGACAGCTTCAGGTAGATGGGCCCCCTGGCCGAGGCGATCTCGGCGGAGACCTCGGCCATCATCTGGCCCGACCAGTAGTCGGAGTCGACGAACCGCTCCCCCCGGTTGTTGACCTGGTACCCGCCGAACGGGTTGGCCACGTACGCGCAGGCCGGGCCGTTGTAGTCCTTGATCAGCGGATTGATCTGGAAACATTCGAGGCCGCTCAGCTCGGCGCCGGCGTGGTAGGCCATGGCATAGCCGTCCCCGGCGTTGGCCGGGTTCTCGTAGGTGCCGTAGAGGTAGCCGCTGGCGGGCAGCCCGAGCCGGCCGCAGGCGCCGGTGGCCAGGATCACCGCTCCCGCGCTCACGGTGACGAACCGTCCGGAGCGGGTGTCGAACCCGGCCACGCCGACCGCCCGTCCCTGCGAGGTGAGCACCCTGACCGGCATGACCCGGTTCTCGATGCGCACCTTGTCGCGGATGTGCCGCTGCCGCAGCACCCGGTAGAGCACCTTCTTGACGTCCTTGCCCTCGGGCATCGGCAGGACGTAGCTGCCCGAGCGGTGGACCCGGCGGACGGCGTACTCGCCGTGCTCGTCCTTCTCGAACTTCACGCCGTAGCGTTCCAGGCGGCGGACCATGGCATGGCCCCTGGTCGCGGTCTGGTAGACGGTCCGCTGGTTGACGACGCCGTCGTTCGCCCTGGTGATCTCGGCGACGTAGTCCTCGGGGGTGGCCTTGCCGGGGATGACCGCGTTGTTGACGCCGTCCATGCCCATGGCCAGGGCGCCGCTGTGCCGTACGTGGGCCTTCTCCAGCAGCAGCACCCGCGCGCCGCGCTCGGCGGCGGTGATCGCGGCCATGGTGCCCGCGGTGCCGCCGCCGACGACGAGCACCTCGCACTCCAGGTGCAGGCGGTCCTCGATCGGGGGGATCTCCATTCACAACTCCTTGAGGATCTGGTCGCGCAGGGCCGCCCGGTCGGCGCCGGGCTCGCGGGGGCCGGGCACCTCGATCACCGCGCGCACGCCGCCGTGGCCGAGCACCACGACCCGGTCGGCGAGCAGCAGCGCCTCGTCCACGTCGTGGGTGACGAAGACGACCGTGGCGCGGGTGTCGCGCAGCACGTCGAGCAGGAGCGCCTGCATGCCGGCGCGGGTCTGGGCGTCGAGGGCGCCGAACGGCTCGTCCATGAGGACCGCACGCGGCGTCCCGGCCAGGGCGCGGGCGAGCTGCACGCGCTGGCGCATGCCGCCGGACAGTTCGCGGGGAAGCCGGTCGCCGTGCCCGGCCAGGCCGACGCGGGCCAGCCACTCCTCCGCCGCCGCCCGCCGTTCGCGCCTGGGCAGCCCGCGGATGCGCAGCGGCAGCTCCACGTTGCGCCGGACGGTACGCCAGGGCAGCAGGGCGTCGTCCTGGAAGACCATCGAGCGGTCGGGCGAGGTCGCGGCGATCTCCGTCCCGCCGGCCACGATCCGGCCGGCGTACGGGCGCAGCAGCCCGGCCAGCGCCCGCAGCAGCGTGGACTTGCCCGACCCGGACGCGCCGACCACGACCAGCACCTCGCCCGGGCGCACGGCCAGGTCGACCTGGCGCAGGACCGGTTCGCGGGCGTACCCGAGCGATAGGGACTCGAGCGTGATGCCGAGCGTCATGACCCGCCTCCGCCGGCGCGCGGCAGCCACCGCGTCACCCTGCGCCCGGCCAGCTCGACGGCGGCCGAGGTGAGCCAGCCGAGCAGGCCGATGGTGACCATGCCGACGATGACCGCCGGGTAGTCGACGATCGTGTACGACATCCAGGTGCGGTAGCCGACGCCGAACTCGCCGGAGATCATCTCGGCCGAGATCACGCAGATCCACGCGACGCCCATGCCGACGGACAGCCCGCCGAAGACGCCGGGGAGCGCCCCGGGCAGCACGACGTTCACCAGCACGTGACGGCGCCGGCCGCCGAGCGTCCTGACCGCGTCCTCCCACAGGGTGGGCAGCGCCCGCACGGCGTGGCGGGTGCTCACCATGATCGGGAAGAAGGCGGCGGTGAACGTGATGAACACGATGCCCTGCTCGTCGGCCGGGAACAGCAGGATCGCCATGGGGACCAGCGCGATGGCCGGCACCGGGCGGACGGCTTCGAGCAGCGGGCCGAGCACGTCGCCCGTCCTGGGCGACCTGGCCACCAGCACGCCGACGGCGACCCCGGCGACGGCGGCCAGGCCGAAGCCGGTGAGGATCCTGATCAGGCTCTGGAGGAGGTCCAGGTGGTAGGTGCGGGTGGCGAGCTGGCGGGCGGCCTGGGCGGCGATCTCGTCCAGGCTGGGCAGCCGGTCGAAGCGCAGCCACAGGCGGGCGTCGGTGACGGTGAGCACCTGCCACGTCGCCGCGGCCACCGCCACCGAGGCGGCCCTGACCGCCCACCGCGCCCCTCTCCCGCCCCACGGGCCGGGCTCCTTCCGGGGAACGGCGGCGCCCGGGGAGGCGCGCCCTTCTGCAGGCACGCCCACGACGGCCGACGCGCCGGAACCGGCGGGCGAGGCGGCCGGCGGGGTGACCAGCGGGGTAGCGGGCGGGGTGGCGGGTGGGGTTTCGGTGCTGGTCATCGGGGGTCGCCGGCCTTTCCGGCGGCCTTCAGGGCGGCCTCGTAGGTGACGGGCCGGGTCCTGGGGTGGGCCTTGCGGTAGGCGTCGGCGCCGTCCTGGGTGGTGAACGGGAGCAGGCGGGCGGTGGGGGCGGCGGCCGGGTCCGCCAGCCACACCGACCGGTCGGCGAACCACCGGGTGCCGGTCGCCGCGTCCGGGACGTACGCCGCGCGCACCTTCCCGCCGGCCCCGGCGACCTGCCGCAGCAGGCACGTGGGCGTGGCCGCGGGACGGGTGTCCGGCTCGCCGGTCAGCCAGAGCTCGGAGGCCGTCCGCGGATCGCCGGCCGGGATGCCGCAGGCGGCGTCGTGCCCGGTGACGGCGGCCGGGTTGGCGGTCGAGGCCCGGTCGGCGTCGTAGGCGGGCCCGTACGCCTTGCGCAGGTAGCTGTCGTCGACGAAGGAGGCGACGTCCACGCCGGAGAAGTCGGGGCTGATCCGCTTGAGGTAGGTCACGTCGTGCTCGTGCGCCGCCTGGAGCCGCTGCTTCAGCGTGACGTCGAAGGTGGCGATGCCGCCCCGCCCGTTGTAGAGGTAGACCACCTCGGGCGGGAGCCCGGTCGCGGCGGCCACCGACTCGGCCGCCGCCAGCGGGTGTTCGTGCAGGTAGCGGGTGGCGTCGATCTGGGCCTTGAGGAAGGCGTCCACGACCTGCGGATGCTGCGCGGCGTACGCCTGCCGCACCACCACGCCGTGGAAGGTCGGCACGTCCAGCGCGGAGCCGTCGTACAGCAGGCGGCCCTTGCCCTGGAAGGCGAGCAGGCCGGGCCAGGCCACGAACTGGGCGTACCCCTGGACGCCGCCCGACTCCAGTTGCGCGGCCCCGACCGCGGGCGTGTGGTTGACCGTCTCCACGTCCGTGACGCCCGCCCGCTCCAGGGCCTGGACCAGCGTCCCGTGCCCGGCAGAGCCGACGCTGGCCGAGATCTTGGCGCCGGCCAGGTCGGCCAGCGTCCTGGCCTTGGACGCGGGCGGCACGAGCACCATGTTCAGCCCGCCGCGCAGGTTGTAGCCGGTGACGGAGACCAGCTCGGTACGCGCCTCCGGGACGGCCTGCGTGCGGGCGGCGTTGATCAGCAGCGGGTAGTCGCCCATCGAGCCGATGTCGATCTTCCCGGCGACCATCTTGGCGGTGATGGGCGCCCCGGTGTCGTAGTCCTGCCATTCGACCGCGTATCCCGGGCCGAGCCGCTTCTCCAGGTAGCCGAGCGAGCGCAGCAGCGTGCCCGCGGTCACGGTGTTGATGGTCTTGGACTGGTAGCCGACGACGATCCTGATCCGGTCCTCGCCGCCGGTCGCGCCGGAGACCGAGCAGCCGGCCGCCGTCAGCGCGACGGCCGTCAGCGCGGCCGCCGTCAGAGCCTTACGCAGCATCGCGCTTCCTTCACCGCAGCAGGTAGGGGATGTTGATGGTGACCGCGTCCACCGGGCACCTGGCCGCGCACGGCCCGCAGTACCAGCACTCGTCCACGTGCATGTACGCCTTGCCGGTCGCCTCGCTGATCGCCAGGGAGTCCAGCGGGCACGCCTCGACGCACAGGGTGCAGCCGTCGATGCACAGGGCCTCGTCGATCGTCACGGGGACCTCGACGCGCTGGTTGACCAGGGTCATGACCGTTCCTCCTCCGGGGTTCTGCGCAGGTGCCCGCGCATCGTGAGCCGGTCGCCGCGGAAGCGCACGAACTCCAGGTCCACGGGCCTGCCGTCGGCCAGGTGGGTGAGCCGTTCGACCATGAGCAGCGCGGCGCCGCGGGGCGTGCCGAGCGCGGCGGCGGTGTGGGGGTCGGCGTTGACGGCTTCGAGGGTGAGCTCGGCCACGCCGAGGGGCTGCCCGGCGATCCGCTCCAGCAGCACGAAGATGTCGTTGTTGACCAGGTCTGCGGCGAACAGCGGCTCGCCGGCGTCGCGGACGAGGTAGGTGAGGTCGAGCGAGAGCGGCAGGCCGTTGAGGCTGCGCAGCCGTTCGAGGTAGACGACCTGCTCGCCGGGGGCGAGGCCGAGCCGGCGGCTCACCGGGGCGGGCGGCTCGATGAGGGTCATCGTGCGGACCTGGTTGACGACCTGGCCGTGCTCGTGGAGGGTCTCGGCCAGGCCCAGCAGGCGGTGCAGGCCGTGCGGGTACTTCTCGGCCGCGACGGTCGTGCCGACGCCGGGGCAGCGCTCGACCAGCCCTTCCGCGCGGAGCAGGTCGAGCGCCTGGCGTACGGTGTTGCGCGAGGCGCCGAACTCGCGGGCGAGCGCCGCCTCCAGCGGGAGCTGGCCCTGGGGGAAGCTGCCCTGGATGATCTGTCTTCTCAGCAGGTCGGCGACCTGGCGGGCACGATCCGCCCGAGGCCGCCGATCGTCGAGCGCCACCGGTTCCATGCCTTCAACCTAGTTCGCAGGTAGGTAAAAGGGGATAACGGTGGGATTGCGCCACTCGCGCCGGGCCGGAACCCGGCGCTGACCTGCTACGCGACGGGCAGCTGGGCGGGATCCGCCACCCGGACGATCGAGCCGCTGATCTCCTGCGGGTTGCGGATCAGGTTGAGGATCGGGCACACCCGCTCGACCTCGGCGTGCAGCTCGGCCAGCTGCTCGTCGGAGGCGGGCGAGCCGATCTGCACCTCGTAGCGGAAGTTGTGCGGGTACACCGGGACGCCCTGGTCGCCCGGGAGCTGGGCCCTCGGGTCGTACTCGGCGCGGACGTCCACCTCCAGGGAGTCGATCGGCACCTCCAGCTCGGCCGCCTTGATCAGGAAGATGTGCGTCACGCAGCTCCCCAGGACGCCGGCCTGCAGCTCGGGCGAGCCGGGGCCGAGGTCGTAGCCGGCGAAGTCGGGGCCGCTGTCGCTGATGATCTGGAAGTCCCTGATCCTGATGCGCCGGATCCCGCTGCGGCCCTCGGCCGTGACGTGGGCGTGCAGCGGCACCGGGCCGCCCGCCGGGGCCTCCCGGCGGGCCAGCAGGGCGGCGCGCTTGTGCGACAGGTACTCGCGAAGGGTGCTCATGGGCCTTTCTCTCTCGAACGGGGTTCAGCTCAGGGTCACGTGGCCGAGCGGGGTGTCGACGACGGCCCGCAGCGCGGGCTCCGGCCCCTCGGTGACGTCGAGCGTCACGTCCAGGGCGGCCAGGTCGCGGCGGAGCGCGCCGGGGTCGGGGTGGACGGCGGCGAAGGAGACCAGGCCGAGCTGCGGCAGGTCCGTGGCGGCCGGGTGGGTGGTCGTCCCCCAGTCGATGAGGAAGGGCACCGGCCGGACCGCGGCCGGGTCCTCGCGCCGGGTGAGCCGCCACTCCAGCAGCTCGCCGGACGGGGTGCGCCGGGACAGCGGCTGCACGTCGCCGGGGTCGTAGCCGCGCTCGCGGGCCAGCTCCACGGTCTTGTCCAGGTCCTGCGGATGCACGGCCCAGGCGGCCAGTCGCGGCTCGGTGAGCGTCGCCAGCCCGAACGCCCGCGGCCGCACCTCCGACTCGGGGTCCGGCCCGATGATCTCCAGGTACGCGGTCGGCCCGAAGCGCACCAGGTAGTTCGCGGTGCCACCGGGATGGCTGCCGCCCCGCACGGGCCGCACGCCGGTGCGCGCGGCGAAGTCCTCGACCCCCGTGAGCAGGTCGGGAACGGCATAGACGAGGTGGTCGAGGTGACGGTCGGTCATCGGTGGTCCTCCGGTTCGCCGAGGGAGAGCATGAGCCGGTTCGCCCAGTTGAAGAAGGCGGCGGCGTGGATGGTGTCGCTGATCGCCAGGTCGTCCAGCCCGGCCGCGCGCAGCGCCGCGATGTGCTCGGGCCCGAACTCCACGGGCGTGGCGGCCAGCGCGACCGAGGCGTCGACGACCGCCCGCCAGGTGCCGTCCTGCGGCGCGTCCACCCCCTCGTCGAGCAGGCGCTGCACGTCCTGGGGGCGCTTGGAGTGGTGGGCGGCGAAGCGGGCGTGCACCGACGCGCAGAACACGCAGCCGTTGCGCCGCGAGGTCGCGGTCGCGGCCAGCTCGCGCTCGGCGCGCGGCAGCCCGCCGTCGGCGTTGTAGAAGATGTCGTTGTCGGTCTTGGTGCGCGCGTGCAGGATCTCGGGGTCGCGGGCCAGCAGCAGGAAGTACGGCGACGACGCCCGCGCCCGGTCCACCAGCGCCTCGTAGTGGGCCTCGGTCAGCTCCTCCGGCGCGAGCGGCGGCAGCCAGGGCCGCCAGCCGAGCTGTTCCTGGGTGAATCCGATGCTCACGCCGCCACCTCCGCGTTGAGCAGCCGCAACCCGCCGACCACCCGGACCTGGAAGGCGAGGAAGGCGACGAGCTGCGACAACGTCACCACGCCCGTCGGGCTCCAGCCCGCCGCGGCCAGCGCCTCCAGGGCCTGCCCGCTGGCCTCGCGGGGCCGGAACACCAGCAGGTGCGCGTGCTCGAACGCGGCGGTGAGCCGGACGCCCAGCTCGTCCGGGTTCCGGACCCGGTAGCGCAGGCCCTCGTCGCTCTCGGCGGCCAGCGGCGCGGGGTAGACGCCGTACGGGCCGGTGGTGGCGCCCGCCTCGACCTCGGCCTCGACGGTCTTCAGCAGGCCGGGGGCCAGGTCGGCGAGCCGGTCGGCGTAGAAGCCGGCGACGACGGCGTCGCGGTGCAGCCCGGTCACGAAGGCCGCGACGGCGTCGCGTTCGACGAGGGTGACCTCGCCCTCCTCGTCGGGCGTGAAGAGCGCGTCGAAGCCGCGCTGGGCGTGCTCGCGGGCGGCGGGCCGCAGGTCGCGCAGCTTGTCGAGGCGGGAGCCCGGTCTTATCCCGGCCAGGTGGTCGATGACGTCGTCGATCATGTGGAGCTCATTTCGGTGGAGGGAAGCCAGCCGAGCGCGGGTGCGACCTCGGTCGCCAGCAGCTCGGTCGAACGCAGGATCAGCGGGTGCGGCGGGTCCACCGAGTGCACCTGGAAGACCAGGTCGGTGACCCGTTCGAGGGTCGGATCGGCGCGCAGGCTGTCGATGACGTCCTGCGGGGTGCCCACGTGCACGTCGAAGGCGGCGATGCGGCTGTCGAGGTCGCCGCCGGGCAGCTCCCACGGCAGCCGCCCCCGCCCGAGCCCCCGCTCGGCCCAGCGCAGCGCCTCGGCCCGGCTGTCGGCCACGAACGCGGTCCGCGAGGCCACGATGCGCGGGACGACGCCCGCCGGCAGGTTCTCGTAGTAGGCGTCCACGATCGGCCGTTGCAGGTCGGCCAGCGTCGCCTGCGGGTCGTCGGCCGGCCGGGGCTGCGTGCGCGAGAGCATGAGCCCGTTGCCCGCGCGGCCGGCGCGCGCTCCGCCGGAGGGCGAGAACGTCGCCTCCCAGATCGCGCCGGGCAGCCGGGGCGCCGGTGGGTAGAGCCGGTTGCCGCCGCCCAGGTCCTCCCCCGACCAAGCCCTGAGCAGGATCGACAGGTGCTCGGCGTACAGGGCGGCGCGGTCGCCGCTGTCGTGCCCGAACGGCCCGAACGACGACGGCGTCCCGCCGCTGCCGACCCCGATCTCCAGCCGCCCGCCGGTGAGCAGGTCGAGCACGGCGGCGTCCTCGGCCACCCGCACCGGGTGCTCCAGCGGCAGCGTGATGATGCCGGTGCCGAGCCGGATGCGGCTGGTCCGGGCCGCCACGTGGGCGAGGAACACCAGCGGCGCGGGCAGCCCGCCCTCCTCGCCGTCGAAGTGGTGCTGGGCCACCCAGGCGGTGTCGAACCCGAGCGACTCGGCGTGCGCGATCTGCTCGGCGGCCAGCCGGTAGCGCTCCGCCGCGGGCGCCTCGTCCAGGACCCGGGTGAAGAAGCCGAGCCTCATCGCACCGGCTCCGGGATGGCGGCGAGCAGCTCGCGGGTGTAGTCGTCGGCCGGGTCGGTGAAGACCCGCCGGGTGGATCCTGATTCCACGATGCGTCCTTTGTTCATGACGGAGACGGTGTGCGAGATCTGCCGCACCACCGCCAGGTCGTGCGAGATGAAGAGGTAGGTCAGGCCGAGGTCGCGCTGGAGCTGTCCGAGCAGGTCGAGGATCTGCGCCTGGACCGTGACGTCGAGCGCCGAGACGGCCTCGTCCAGCACGAGCACCTCCGGGCCCGCGGCCAGCGCGCGGGCGATGGCCACCCGCTGCCGCTGGCCGCCCGACAGCTCGCGCGGCCGGCGCGACGACACGTCCGCGGGCAGCGCCACCCGGTCGAGGAGCTCGGCGACGCGGGCCCTGCGGGCGGCCCGGTCGCCGAGCCGGAAGTTGCGCAACGGCTCCTCCACGATGTCGGCGATCGACTGCCGCGGGTCCAGCGACCCGTACGGGTTCTGGTGCACGAGCTGGACGTGCCGGCGGAAGCCGCGGCCGTCGGGGGCCCCGGCGACGGTGACCGTGCCCGACGTGGGCTCGGCGAAGCGCACCACCATGCGCGCGGTGGTGGTCTTGCCGGACCCCGACTCCCCGACGAGCGCGTGCGTGGTGCCGCGCGGCACCTCGAACGAGACGCCGTCCACGGCCCGGAAGGCCCGCCGGCCCGACCGGAACTCCTTGACCAGGTCGCGCACCACGATCGCGGGCTCGGCGGCCACCGGCTCGCGGAAGGGGCGGGCCGACAGCGCGGGGGCGTCGTGCAGCAGCCGCCGGGTGTAGTCCGCGCCGGGCGCCGCCAGGATCTCCCTGGTCGGGCCCTGCTCCTCGACGCGGCCGTCCTTCATGACGACCAGCCGGTCCGAGCGGCTCGCGGCCACGCCGAGGTCGTGGGTGACCAGCAGCACGGCGGTGCCGAACTCGGCGCGCAGGTCGTCGATGAGGTCCAGGATGCGCCGCTGCACGGTGACGTCCAGGGCGCTGGTGGGCTCGTCGGCGATGATCAGCCGGGGTTCCAGCGCGACGGCGATGGCGATCAGCACGCGCTGGCGCATGCCGCCGGACAGCTCGTGCGGGTACTGGCGGGCCCGCGTCTCGGGGTCGGGCAGGCCGACGCGGGTGAGCAGCTCGACGACCCGGCGCCGCACGGCGGCCCGGTCGCCGCGCTTGTGGATGCGCAGCACCTCGGCGATCTGCGCCCCGACCGTCTTGACCGGGTCGAGCGAGTTGGACGGGTCCTGCGGGACCAGCCCGATCTGGGCCCCGCGGACGGACTCCATCCGCCGCGGCGACCAGGTCGCCAGGTCGTTCTCCCCCAGCAGGACGCTGCCGCGGTCGAGCGAGGCGTTGCGCGGCAGCAGGCCGATGATCGAGTGCGCGGTCGTGGTCTTGCCGGACCCCGACTCGCCGACGACCGCGACCACCTCGCCCGGCTCGACGGTGAAGGAGACGCCGTGGACGGCCGGGCGGCCGTCGTAGGAGACCGCGAGGTCGCGGACGTCGAGCAGGCTCACGAGGACTCCTTGGCGATGGACCGGCTGATCCGGCCGGCGGCGAGCACGACCGCGACCACCACGGCCCCGGGCAGCGTGGTCAGCCACCACGACGTGGCCAGGTAGTTGCGGCCCTCGGCGATGAGCAGCCCCCACTCGGGGGTCGGCGGCTCGGCGCCGTAACCGAGGAAGCCGAGCGTCGAGATGGCCAGGATGGCCACGCCGAACTGCAGGGCGGCCAGCGCGACGACGGGTCCGAGCGAGTTGGGCAGCACGTGCCGCCACAACACGGCGGTGAACCGGCCGCCGCTGCCGAACGCGGCCTCGACGTAGTCGGTGCGGCGCACCCGGACGACCTCCGACCGCGACAGCCGGGCGAACGCGGCGACCGAGCCGACGCCGACCGCGACGGCCACGTTCACCGTCCCCGGGCCGAGCAGGATGATCACGACCAGGGCCAGGAGCAGGCCGGGGACCGACAGCAGCACGTCCACGACCCGCATGACGGCGGCGTCGGGCACCCCGCCGAGCGAGCCGGCCAGCAGCCCGAGCAGCGTGCCGAGCAGCAGGCCGACCGCGACGGCGACGAACGCCCCCGACAACGAGTGCACGGCCCCGTGCACCACCCGCGCGAACACGTCCCGCCCGACGGCGTCGGTGCCGAACAGGTGCTGACCGCTCGGCGCCTGCAGCTTCTCGACCGGCACGCCGGCGATCGGGTCGTACCCGGTGAACAGCCCCGGGACGACCGCCCACAACAGCGCCACGGCGATCACCGTCCAGGACAGGATCAGGCCCGCCCTCACGACGCCGCCTTCAGCCGCGGGTCGAGCACCGGGAACAACACGTCCACCACCAAGTTGACCAGGACGAACACCGCCGCGGCGAGCACCACGACGGCCAGCATCACCGGCGTGTCCTGGGCGGTGACGGCCTGCTCGGTGAGCCGCCCGACGCCGTTGCGGCCGAAGACGGTCTCCGTCACCACCGAGCCCGCGATCAGCTCGCCGAACGTCAGGCCGGCCACGGTCAGCGTCGGCAGGACGGCGTTGCGCGCCACATGCCGCCACAGGATCCACCAGCGGGTGGCGCCCTTGGCCGCGATCACCGGCACGAACGGCTGCGCGTACACCTGGTCGATGCCGCGCGCCAGCACCTGGGCGATGGGCGCCGAGATCGGCACGGCCAGCGTCACCACGGGCAGGACGAGCTGCTGCAGCTCGCCGCCCCCGATGACCGGCACCAGCCGCAGCCGGAAGGAGAAGACCTGGATCAGCAGGATGCCCAGCCAGAACGCCGGGACCGAGATGAACAGCGACGGCACCGACAACAACGCCCCGCGCAGCCACGACGTCCGGCTGTAGCTCGCCACGAACGCGATCACCACGGCGAGCAGCACCGCCAGGACGAACGCCGCCGAGGCCAGCCGGGCCGTCTCGGGCAACGCCTCGCCCAGGCGCTCGACCACGGGGGTGCCGGTGTCGATCGAGTAGCCGAAGCCGCCGGTCAGGAAGCCGGTCAGGGTGCGCAGGTACTCGCCGATCGGCGAGCCGCCGCTGTAGTACGCCCGGATGTCGGCGATCTGCTGCGGCGACAGGCCCAGCTCGGGGTTCTGGAACTTGATCAGGATCGAGTCGCCGGGCAGCAGTTGCAGCAGCACGTAGCTCGCGGTGAAGGCGGCCCACAACACGAGCACCGCCTGCCCGGCCCGCGTCAGGAGATACCTGGTCATTGCTGGGTCTTCCACGTCGAGTAGAACCACGGCCGGGCGACCGCCTCGAAGGCCACGCCCTTGACGTACGGCGCGCCGCCGTACACCTGGGGCTCCTCGAACAGGGGGATGGCGTAGCCCTGGTCGATCACGTACCGCTGGATCTCGCCGACCTTGGCGTTGCGCTTGGCGTTGTCGGGCTCGGCGGACTCCTCCTCCAGCAGGGTGTCGAGCTTCTTGTCCTTGGACAGGATGACGTCGCGGTTCTGGCTGTGGAAGTGGCTCTTGATCACGTCCTGGTCGGCGCGGCCGACCATGCTGTGCGCGACGGCGGTCTTCTCGGCGTCCTTGATGTCCACGGCCTGGGTGCCGGCGTCGGCGGGGCGGATCTCCAGCTGCACGCCGAGCTTGGCCCACTGCTGGCCGACGAGTTCGAGCGTCTGCTTGGACAGCGGCTGCGGGCCGGCGACGAAGACGCCCAGCCGCAGCTTGACGCCGTCCTTCTCGCGCACGCCGTCGGCGCCCCTGGTCCAGCCGGCCTTGTCGAGCAGCGCGTTGGCCTTGGCCGGGTCGTAGGCCAGATCCTTGGACAGGTCGAGGTAGCCCTGGGCGAGGTGGCTGAGCACGGAGGTGGCCCGCGGGTAGCTCGCGGTGAACAGGGTGTCCACGACCTCCTTGACGTCGGTGCCCGCCTGCAGCGCCTTGCGCACGTCGAGGTCCTTCAGGATGCTGTTGGACGGCCGCAGGTACAGGCCGTTGTTCACGCCCCTGGTCGGCTCGGCGTAGATCTGGAAGCCGGCGTCCTTGACGGTCTTCTCGTCGTAGGCCTGGACGTAGCGCACGAAGTCGGCCTGGCCGGAGGTCAGCGCGCCGACCCGGACGTTGTCCTCGGGCGTCACGATGATCTTGATCTCGTCCAGGTACGCCCGCCCCTGGTGCTTCGACGACGGCGGCGCCCAGTTGTAGTCCTTGCGGGCGGCCAGGTCCACCTCCTTGTCGACGATCTGGTTCTTCAGCGTGAAGGGACCCGAGCCGACGATGTTCTTCAGCTGGCACTGCTGCTCGTACGGCAGCGAGATCGTCTTCTTCGACACCAGCCCGGCCCCGATGACCGAGGTGCCCTGGAGGAAGCCGGGAGAGGGCTTCTTGAAGTGGAACCGCACGGTCAGCGGGTCGACGACCTCGCTGCGCTCGTAGTTGTTGACGAACTCGGCGACCGGCAGCTTGAGCTCGGTGTTCCCGAGGCCGTACACGTCGAAGTTGGCGGCGACGGCGGCGGCGTCGAGCGGGCTGCCGTCACTGAAGGTCACGCCCTGGCGCAGGTGGAAGGTGTACTCGGTGGCGTCGTCGTTCACCTCCCACTTGGTGGCGATCCAGGGCTCGATCTCCAGCGTCTGCGGGTTCTGCCAGGTCAGCTTGTCGGTGATCTGGTTGAGGATGCCGCCGTTGGGATAGAAGCCGGCGGCCGGCAGGTAGAGGCAGGTGGGCGGCTGGTGCTCCAGGTAGGTCAGCGTGCCGCCGTACACCGGCTGACCGCTGGACGGCGCCGCGCCGGCAGCACCCCCTTGACCGCCACAGGCGCCGAGGAGCCCAACGACGGCGAGCATGACGGCTGCGGTGCGCAGGCTGGATGAGGACATGGGGTACTGCCTTTCAGACAAAACATACCTAAAAAGTAGGAAAAGGCTACAGCATGCGCGCGACCGAAGCCACCAGGGGTTTCGGTCCGCACGTGACGCGGGCACGCCGGGCTCCGGAGCTCACGGGCGCGTCCGCGTCACGGGCCTTCCGGATTACCGGCGTTGCCAGGCTTCGGCGAGCAGTTCGTAGGAGCGCACGCGGTCGGCCGGGTCGTGGGTGATGGTGGTGACCAGCAGCTCGTCGGCCCCGGTGACCCGGCGCAGCACGCGCAGCCCCTCGGCCACGGCGCGCGGCGTGCCGACGAATTGGGTGTCGATCCGGTCCTTGACCAGCTCGCGGTCGGCCTCGGTCCAGACGTGCCGGGCCGCCTCCTGCGGCGTCGGGTACGGCATCGCGCCCGCCCCCGTCCTGATGCTGCGCACCCACAAGCCGTACGGCGAGGCCAGCTCACGCGCCCTGGCCTCGTCCTCGGCCACCACCGCGTCGGCCGACACGATCACGTACGGCTCGGCCAGCTCGTCCGACGGCTTGAACGCCTCCCGGTACGCCTCCACGGCCTCCAGCACGCTCGACGGGCTGACGTGGTAGTTGGCCGCGAACGGCAACCCGCGCTCCCCCGCCACCCGGGCGCTCTGCCCGCCGCTGCTGCCCAGGATCCACACCTGGACATCGGCCCCCTCGCCGGGCGTCACGTGCGCCTCGTGGGTGCCGCCGAGCAGGGCCAGCACCTCGTCGACCTGGTCGGCGAAGTCGGGCGTCACCGCTCCGGGCTGCTGGAGCAGGCTCGCCTGGAAGGCCAGGCGAGGGATCCTGGCCAGCCGCGACCAGTCGAAGGGCGGCGGGATGAGCAGCCCGTCCACCACCCTGGCCTCCTTGCTCGCGGGACGTGCGGGAGCCGGCTCGGCCCCGCGCCGCCCCGAGCGGCCGATGCCCAGATCGAGCCGGCCCGGATGCAGCGCGTCGATGATCCCGAACTCCTCGACCACGGACACCGGCGTCCGGTGGCCGAGCTGCACGGCTCCCGAGCCGACCCTGATCGTCGAGGTGGCCGCCGCCACCAGCCCGATCAGCACGGCGGGGGCCGAGCCGGCCACGCCCGGGGCGAAGTGGTGCTCGGCCAGCCAGTAACGGGCGTAGCCGAGCTCCTCCGCGCGGCGGGCGAGCTCGATCGTGTCGCGCAACGCCTGGCCCGCGGTGCCGCCCGAGCTGATGGGGGCCAGATCGAGAATGGACAGAGTCATGACGCGCTCCCCGGGAACGGACGGCTGGGGATCTCCGCGCGCAGCGCCGGCGCGATCTCGGTCTGGAACAGCTCCAGCGTCTGCCGGTGCTGCCCCGGCGTCAGGCCGTCGGCGTCGGCGGGGATGTGCATGACCTCGTGCCCGAAGCGCTTGTGGTAGCGCAGCACCTTGTCGATGATCTGCTGCGGGCTGCCGACCAGGATCGAGCCGCGTTCGATGGCGTCCTCCAGGGTGGGGAAGACCGGCTCCACGCCGGCCCGCCGGAACGTCTCCAGGCGGGCCTGGTAGATCGGCCGGTACTCGGCCAGCGCCCGTTGCGAGGTGCGGGCCGCGTAGTAGCCCGCGCTGCCCGCCCCGACCAGGGCGTCGGCGGGGTCGTGGCCGTGATGGGCCCAGCGTTCGCGGTAGTGGTCGATCAGCTCGGCGTAGGGCTCGATGGGGTTGGTGACGTTGGCCGAGAACAGCGGGTCGCCGTGGCGGGCGGCCAGCTCGACCGACTCCTTGCTGGTCGCGCTGCCGTGCCAGACCCTGATCGGCTGTTGCAGCGGGCGCGGCCAGGTCTCGGCGCCGGTCAGCGCGGGGCGGAAGCGGCCCTGCCAGGTGACCCGGTCCTCCCGCCACAGGCGGCGGAACAGCTCGTACGCCTCGCGGTTGCGCTCCCACTGGTCCGCGGCGGTGACGTGGAAGAGCCTGGCCTGCGCCGCGCCGTTGCCCTTGCCGACGATCAGTTCGAGCCGGCCGCCGGACAGGTGGTCGAGCGTGGCGTAGTCCTCGTAGGCGCGGACCGGGTCGAGCAGGCTCAGCGTGGTGACCGCGGTGAACAGCCTGATCCTGGACGTCCTGGCGGCGATGTGGCTGAGCACGACCGGGGGCGAGGAGGAGATGAAGGGCCGCTCGTGCCGCTCGCCCACGCCGAAGCCGTCGAAGCCCAGCTCCTCGAAGAGCACGGCGGTCTCGACGACCTCGCGGAACCGTTCCGTGGGTGACCGGCCGTCGCTGTGGACGATCAATGTGATGCCCAAAAATTTCATGACACCTCCGCGTACCTGCTCGCCGGGCGCGGCAGGCCGAGCAGCCCGCGTAACGTCCGGGCCTCGTACCCGCTCCTGAAGGCCCCGCGCCCGCGCAGCTCGGCCGTCAGCTCCCGGCTGATCCGCTCCAGGTCGTACGGCACCGCCCCCGGCCGCAGCCGGAAGCCCTCGATCCCGGCCCGCCGCCACTCCAGCAGCAGGCCGGCCAGCTCCCCCGCGGTCCCGGCGAAGATGGCCGCGTCGGAGGTCAGTTCGGCCCCGTCCAGCTCGTCGAGCCGCGCCTTGCGCCGGGCCGCGTCCGGGCCCAGGAAGACCAGCAGGTCGGCGAAGATCCGCAGGTCGCCGGAGAGCCCCCGGACCTCCTCGACGATCTCCCGCGCGTGCTCGGCCGAGCGCGGCGTGACGAAGACGACGTCGGCCGCGCCCGCCGCGAACTCGTACGGCAGCCGCGCGTGGGCCAGCGCGGCCACCACCGGCTGCCCCTGCGGCGACCTGGGCGTGATGGACGGCCCCCGCACCGAGAAGAACCCGCCCTCGAAGTCGATGTGGTGGAGTTTGCCGCGGTCGACGAACCGGCCGGTGGCCACGTCCCTGATCTCGGCGTCGTCCTCCCAGCTGTCCCAGAGCCGCCGGGCCACCTCCACGGCGTCGGCGGCCTCGGCGAACAGGGCGCGGACGTGCGGGTCGGCCGACAGGTCCACCCCGCCGGGCCGGTTCAGCACCACGTCGAGCGGGGCGAACCGGCGGCGGCCGAAGTGGGCCGCCTCGCTCGCCCGCGCCGAGACCTGCGGCCGCCAGCCCGCCCGGCCGCCGCTGACGTGGTCCAGCGTGGCGATGCCGATGGCCACGTGGAACGGCTCGGTGTGCGTGGTGGTGGCCGTCGGGACCAGGCCGATCCGGGTGGTCAGCGGCGCCAGCCGGGCCGCGAGCAGCACCGCGTCGAACCGGCCGCGCACCTGGTCGGTGCGGTCGTCGGGGCCGTCGGGCCGGGTGGACTGCAGGCCCAGGGCGTCCTCGAAGGTGACGAAGTCGAGCAGCCCGCGCTCGGCCTCGGCGACCAGCCCCGCCCAGTGACCGGCCGAGAAGAGCCGCGCGGCGGGGGCCGCCCGCCAGGCGGCGGGGTGCCAGCCGGCGCCGTCCAGCGCCACGGCCAGGTGCAGCGTCATGACAGCTCCAGGTGCTCGCGCAGGGTGGTCCCGGTGTACTCGGCGCGGAAGACGCCGCGTTCGCGCAGCGCCGGCACCACCCGGTCGACGAACTCGTCCAGGCCGCCGGGGGTCAGGTGCGGGACGAGGATGAAGCCGTCGGCGGCGCCGGCCTGCACGTGCTCGTCCATCTGCCGGGCCACGCCCTCCGGGGTGCCGACGAACGTCTGCCGCCCGGTGACCTCGATCACCAGCTCGCGGATGCTCAGCCCCTTCTCCGCGGCCAGCGCCCGCCATTTGGCCGCCACCGCGGCGCGGTCCTTGATCGGCACCCGTCCCTGGGAGACGCCCTGGGTCAGGTCCGGCTCGACGTCGGGGAACGGTCCATCGGGGTCGAAGGCTGACATGTCGCGCCCCCACACCTGCTCCAGGAACGCGATCGCGGTCTGCGGCCCGACCTGCTGCCGCCGGATCCTGGCCGCGTTCTCGGCGGCCTCCTCGTCGGTGTCGCCCAGCGCGAACGTCACGCCGGGCATGATCTTGAGCTGCTGCGGCTTCCGGCCGTACCGGGCCAGGCGGCCCTTGACGTCGGCGTAGAAGCGCCTGCCGTCCTCCAGCCTGCCGTGCGGGGTGAAGACCACGTCGGCGTGGGCGGCGGCGAACTCGCGGCCGTCGTCCGAGTCGCCGGCCTGGATGATCACCGGGTGGCCCTGCGGGGAGCGCGGCAGCGTGAACCGGCCCTCGACGGTGAAGTGCCTGCCCCGGTGGCTGACCGTGCCGATCGCGCCCTCCCGCAGGAAGCGGCCGGCGTCCTGGTCGGCGAGCACGGCGTCCGGCTGCCAGGAGTCCCACAACTCGCGCGACAGCCGGACGAACTCCTCGGCCCGCCGGTACCGGTCGGCGGGGTCGAGGAAGCCGCCGCGGCGGAAGTTCTCGCCGGTGAAGGCGTCGGAGGTGGTCACCACGTTCCAGGCGGCCCGGCCCTCGCTCAGGTGGTCGAGCGTGGACAGCCGCCTGGCCAGCTCGTACGGCTCGTTGAAGGTGGCGTTGACCGTGCCCGCGAGCCCGAGCCGCGAGGTCACCGCGGCCAGGGCGCTGAGCACGGTCAGCGCCTCGGGCCTGCCGACCACGTCCAGGTCGTGGATGCGGCCCTTGAGCTCGCGCAGCCGCAGCCCCTCGGCCAGGAAGAAGAAGTCGAACGTGCCGCGCTCGGCCGTCCTGGCGAGGTGGACGAACGAGGCGAAGTCGATCTGGCTGCCCGACCGGGGGTCGGCCCACACGGTGGTGTTGTTCACGCCGGGGAAGTGCGCGGCGAGGTGCACCTGCCTCTTGCGCGTCACCGGCCCCGCCCGTGCGGCCTGTCCCAGACGGCGGGCAGGCCCTCGATGGTCTCGCCGAACGCCGGGCGCTGGTAGAGGTCGCGGGCGTAGCCCCAGAGGTGCTCGAAGTCGGGCAGCTCGCGCTCGCTGATGAGGTGCTCGCGGTTGTGCAGCGCGTCGAACCTGGCCAGCGTCACCCACAGCCGCACGTCCGCCTCGGTGATCGTGTCGCCGGTCAGGAAGCGCTGCTCGGCCAGGCGTTCGTCCAGGCGTTCCAGGGCCGCGACGACGCGGTGGCGCTCCTCCTCGCGGGCGGCCTCGGTGCCGGCGGGGGCCACCCGGGTGACGCCGGTGTTGACGTCGTGGTAGATCCACGCGTTCAGCTTGTCGATCTCGGCGCGCAGGTGCTCGGGGTAGAGGTCGACCGAGGTGTCGGCCCACTTCTCGAACTGGGTGGCCAGGTCGATGGTGATGTCGGGGAAGTTGTTGCTGACGATCCTGCGCCGCGCCCTGTCCCAGAGCACGGGCACCGAGATGTGGCCCGGGTAGCCCTTCTCGGTGGCGTCGTAGGCCTGCTCCAGGAAGGCGAACCCGTTGACCGGGTCCGGGCCCCTGCGCTCCCTGAAGGCCCAGCCCCGGCCGTCGCGCTCGTCGTCCACGTACGACAGCGAGACGACGTCCTCCAGGCGCTTGAGCTTGCGGACGATCGCGACGCGCTGGGCGTAGGGGCAGGTCCAGGCGGCATAGACGTGGTAGCGGCCGGGCTCGGCGCGGTAGCCGCTGGTACCGTCGGCGGTGACGCGGTCCTGGAAGGGGTAGACCGGGCGGTCCCAGCCGGCCGACAGGTGCAGGCGGCCGGGGCCGTAACGGCCGTAGGCGACGCGGTCGAGCGGGCCGGCGTAGACCGGCGTGCCGGTGGTGGCGGTCACAGGTTCTCCTGGTGGGGTAGGAAGCGGCCGAACCGGCCCTGGTGGTAGAGCAGCGGGCGGCCGGCGCTGTGCGTGGCCGCCTCGGCCACCAGGCCGACGACCAGCACGTGGTCGCCGACCTCGACGGTCTCGTACGGCAGGCAGATCAGGTGGGCGGAGACGTCCTGGAGCAGCGGCGCGCCCAGCGGCCCCGCCCGCCACCGCGTGGGCGCGGCGAACCTGTCCACCCCCTTGCGCGCGAACCGCGCCGCCAGCTCGGCCTGGTCGCTGGCCAGGATGTTGACCGCGAAGTGGTCGGCCCCCTGCAGCCACGGCCAGGTGGTGGAGGACTGGTCCACGTAGAACGAGACGAGCGGCGGGTCGAGGCTGACCGAGGAGAACGAGGTGGCGGTGAGCCCCACGGGGATGCCGTCGCTCTGCGCGGTGATCACCACCACTCCGCTGGCGTGCACGGCGAGCGCCTGACGGAACACGTCGGCGCCGACGGCCTGCTGGTCGGGCAGGGTGTCGGTCATGCGCCGGCCTCCGCTCGTGCGTACCGGCGGAGGGGTCTGATTGCGATCACGGAAAGGCTCCTCACGGGAGAGAGGGCGTGCTCACGCCGCTCCCGGCGGCCGGGCCGGGAGCGCCGGGAAGGGGGCACGCAAGGGGTTCGTCAGCGGAGGCGTGGACGGCGTCGGCCACGCTGGAGCGCTCAAGGGAAGGCGGGCGGCTGCTGGTCCGTGATCAACGACACTGGGCGCTGGCGACGTGACCGAAGTCCACGTGCGGGCGCCTGGTCAGGAGAGTGCCCTGGCTCATGCCAACGACGCTAGGCCGCCGCGAGCCTCAAGTCAATATTCCCTACTGGTTTTAAAGGGAATACCTATTGGGATGAATCGCGAAGTTTGGCGGGCGGCACCGGGATCGCCGGGAAAGGGTTGTCCGGCAGCAGGATGACCCGGCGCGCCTGCCGGGGCTGCATGGCGGCGTCGAGGTGGAGCAGGGCGGCCCCGATGCCGGCCGCGCCGACCATGTACCCGGTGTCCGCGCTCACCTCGCCCGGCCGCAGCCGCCGGTACGCCTGGTACCAGCGGAACCCCTGGCCGTCGTGGTTGTCGCCGCGCCCGATGAGGTGCCCGGCGAGCACCTGGGCCTGCGCGAGGCGGGTTTCGTCGCCGGTGGCCGCCCACAGGCCGACGAACAGTTCGAGCAGCCCGGCCGCGCCGCAACACTGACAGGCCACGTTCCAGAAGCCGTCGGTCTGCCGGAGGGGGGCGCCGCTCTCGACGACGCCGTGCGCGAGCCGTTCGACCCAGTCGAGGTGGCCGGGGTCGCCGGTGACCCGGTGCAGCTCGTAGAACATCCGGGCCACGCCCGCCGAGCCCGAACAGAAGCCCAGGTAGTGCAGCTCGCGCCCCTGCGGCACGTGGTGCGGGACGACGGCGCACCGGCCCGCCACCGCGCTCACCTCGCGCACGAAGCCCGCGCCACGGGCGGCCGCCTCCAGGAAACGCCGCTCGCCCGTGACGCCGTAGAGCCTGGCCAGCAGGAAGGCGGTGCCCGCCGTGCCGGACAGGAAGCCCGGGGTGACGGCGTCGAGGGGCAGGTCGGCGCAGTCGCCGAAACGATGGCCGGGCACGGCGAGCCCGGCGATGCGCTCGCCCGCCGCCACCGCCGTCTCCTCGTAGCCGCGCACGCCGAGCGCGGCGGCGGCCTGGAGCAACCCCAGGACGATGCCGCCGTCGCCGCGCTGGGCGGGCTCGCGTGTCCAGCCGGGGCCGCCGTCCAGCGGGCGCGCGGCGCGCACGATCGCGTCGGCCACCGCGACGGCCTCCTCCTCGAAGACGCCGTCGCCGAAGGCCCAGCCGGCCTCGATCAGCGCGACGAGCGTGCCGGTCAGGCCGTGGTAGAGGGTCAGGTCGGGGCGTTCGCGCCAGGTGGCGGCCAGGTAGCGGGCGCCTCTGCGGGCGTCGTCCAGGTACGCCTCGTGGCCGGTCGCGGCGGCCAGTTCCAGGAAGAACAGCACGATGCCGGCCGCGCCCGCGTACAGGGACGCGGAGTCGCCGGCGGCGGCCGACCTGCCACGGGGGTCGGGGTTGGCACGCCAGTGACGGCCTCTGCCGTCGTCGACTGCGGCGGTGCGGATCCAGCGGCCCGCCATGATCGCGGCGGTCAGCGGAGTCTCGGCGCGCTCACTCGGCGAGCGGGTCCGGTCCAAGCCCATACTCCATTCTCCCACACTTCCGGTAGGAAAATCGGCCTTTTCCTCAAGGGTTCGCCTCCATCATCGCGGGTAACGGAACGGTGACGTCGAGTATCGAACGGGGAGGGCGTCGTGAAGCGTCCCATCATCTGCGCCGCGATCCTGGCCCTGGGCGTCACGGGCTGCACGAACACCGGCTACGACACGGGGCAGCACCTGCCGCAGAACGAGGGCGCGAACGCCGACGCCAAGGGCGTCATGCACGTGCGCAACGCCCACCTGCGGGCCGCCGCCGGCCAGGCGGCCACTCCGACCTCGCCCGCCGCCGAGCAGAACCTCTACGCCGTGCTGATCAACGACGGCCACAAGCCCGACCAGCTCCAGCGGATCACCGTCGACGGCGGCGGCTCGGTGCAGCTCTCCGGCGCCGCCGCCGACATCCGGCCCGGCCAGCCCGTGGGCGCGGGCGACCAGCCGCTCGGCACGGTCACCGGCGTACGCGGCACCACCGTGCCGATGACCTTCACCTTCCGCGACGCCGGGGCCGTGCGCGTGCTCGTGCCCGTGAAGCAGAACGCGACCCAGTCCCCCGCCCATTCGACCGGCCCCGCGGCCACTCCGGCGGCGCCGGGCCACGCGCCGCCGCACGCCCCCCGTCACCGGACCGGCCACTCAACCGGCCACTGAGGGCCGCAGCGCCGACAGCAGCCGGTCCAGCTCGGCGGCGATCAGCGGCAGGTCGGCGTCCGGGTCGGCGGAGCGGGCCAGCAGCATGCCGCCCTCGCAGACCGCGCCGAACACGAGCTGCGCGCGGGCGGGCACGTTCCCGCCCTCGATCCGCCCGCCGTCGGCGGCCCGGCGCAGGCCGCCTACCAGCACGCGGAGCAGGTGGTCGTACTCGATCGCGCGGGCGGTCTCCCAGCCCAGCACCGAGGGCGCGTCGAGCAGCACGATCTGCCGGAAGCCCGGCTCGAGGCAGTGCTCCAGGAAGGTGCGCAGGCCCCGGCGCAGCGCCGCCAGCGGGTCGTCCTCCTGGGCTCCGGCGTGCTCCAGGGCCGCCGCGACCTCGGCCAGCTCGCCGGTGAACGCCGCCCGGAACAGCGCCGGCTTGCCGCCGAAGTGGTGGTACGCGGCCCCCTTGGTCACCCCCGCGCGGGCGGCGACGGCGTCGATCGAGGTGTCGGCGTAGCCGTTCTCGCCGAACAGCCGGCGCGCGGCGCCCACCAGGCGCGCCGTCGTCTCGTCCGTGCGTTCTGCCTGGGTGCGGCGGCTCATTGACTTCCATACTCCTAGTACGTATGTTCGAATCGCGTACCAGAAGTATGGAACACGGAGGCCCATCATGTCCGCAGAACCCATCGCCGTCTACGGAGCAAGTGGTCATACCGGACGCCTGGTGGCGGCGGAATTACGCGCCCGCGGCCTGGAGGTGATCCTGGCCGGCCGCGACGCCGCCCGGCTCAAGGCCGTCTCCGACGAGCTCGGCGGAGCCCGCGTGCACGAGGCCCCGCTCGACGACGCCGACGCCCTGCGGGCCCTCACCGCCGAGGCCGGCGTGCTGGTCCACTGCGCCGGGCCCTTCACCGACACCGGCCGGCCCGTGGCCCGCGCCGCGGCGGCGTCCGGCTGCCACTACGTCGACCACGCCCTTGAGCAGCACCACACCAAATGGATGTTCGACACCATGGCCGAGCCCGCCGCGGCCGCGGGCATCACGATGATCACGGCCATGAGCTTCTACGGCGGCATGGGCGACCTGCTGGCCGCGGCCGTGTCCGCCGGGCTGACCGGCATCGACCGGGTGACCAGCGCGTACGCCGTGTCCGGCTGGCGGCTGACCACCGGCGCGCGCAAGACCGCCGAGCTGCTGTTCGCCGACACCCGCCGCATCACCTTCAGCGACGGCGCCCAGCACATCGGGTACGTCGAGCCGCGCAACGCCGTCTTCCCCTTCCCGCCGCCGCTCGGCCCGCGCACGATGATCGCGCCGATCCCGTCGTCGGAGGTCGTCACCGTGCCCAGGCACGTGCCGGCCCGCTGGGTCGAGGCGCAGCTCACCGCGCACACCTTCGAGGAGGAGGGCGCGTTCACCGGCGAGGCCGCCGACCCGGAGACCAGGGCGGCCTCGGAGTTCACCGTGGCCGTCCAGGTCGTCACCGAGGACGGCGGCGCGGCCGGCCGGATCACCGGCCGCGACCTGTGGCGGCTCAGCGCGCTGGCCTCGGTCGAGGCCGCCGTGCGGCTGGCCGCCGGGCACGGGCCGGGGGCCGGCGTCTTCGCCCCGGCCGAGGCGTTCCCCGCCGAGCCGTTCCTGCGCGACCTCGAAGCGCTCGGGCTGCTCCGGCTCACCCTGCCGGGAAGGAGCGGGCGATGATCCTGGTCACGGGCGCGGCCGGCGGCCCCCAGGGCGGCACCGGCCGACAGGTCGCCGAGCAGCTTCTCCAGCGCGACCAGGCCGTGCGCGCCTTCGTGCACTCCGACGACGAGCGCGCCGGCGAGCTGCGCAAGCTCGGCGCGGACGTCGTCGTCGGCGACCTGCGCGAGATCAGGGACGTGCGGCCCGCGATGCGCGGGGTGCGGCGGGCGTACTTCACCTATCCGGTGACGGCCGGGCTGCTCGACGCGACCAGCGCGTTCGCGGCGGCGGCCAGGGAGGAGGGGGTCGAGCGGGTGGTCGAGGTCTCCCAGCTCGACGCCCAGCCCGAGGCCGGCACGCCGCGCATGCGCCGCCACTGGCTGTCGGAGCAGGTCTTCGACTGGGCGGGGGTGGGCGCGGTGCACCTGCGCGCGGCGGTCTTCTTCGAGAACCTGGCCGTCGTGGCGGACGCGTACGGCGAGCTGGCCCTCCCGCTGGGCCCGCCGGACACGCTGATCCCGCTCGTCGCCGCCGCCGACGTGGCGCGGGTGGGCGCGGGCCTGCTGCTGGACCCGGCGCCGGCCGACCCGGTGTGCCTGGTGACGGGCCAGCTGGCGACGGCCGCCGAGGCCGCCGACGCCCTCGGCGTGCGCTACGCGGACCTGCCGCCCGAGGAGTGGGAGCGGCGGGCGCACGACCTGTACCGCGACCCGTACGCCGTCGAGCACCTGACGCACCTGTGGGCGATCTTCCGCTTCATCGGCTCCGGCGACCACCCGCTCTACCGGGTCACCGAGAGCATCGAGCGCGTCGGCGGGCGCCGTCCGGTGACCATCGGCGAGTTCGCCGCCGCCCGGCGCTGATCCCGAACCGGCCGGCCCCCTCCACCGGGCCGGTCAGCGCAGGCCCGCGAGCACGCCGCGGGCGACGGCCTCCCGCCCGGCCTCCTCCTCGGCCGCCGCCGCCTGCTCGGCCGCCACCCGTACGTCGTAGGCGGCGCGGGCCGTGGCGATCTCGCCCTGGTGCTCCTCGGTCCAGGTGACCAGGGCGCGGATGGTGGCGTGCAACGTGCCGCCGAGGGGCGTCAGCGCGTAGTCCACGCGGGGCGGCACGGTCGGATGGACGGTACGGCTCACCAGGCCGTCGCGCTCCAGGTGACGCAGGGTCCTGGTCAGCATGCGCTGGCTCACGCCGTCGATCATGCGGCGCAGCTCGGTGAAGCGCAGGCTGCGCCGGTCGAGCAGCGCGATCACCTGCAGCGACCACTTGTCGGCGATCCGGTCGAGGATCTGCCTGACCTCGCAGTCCTCCCGCTGGTCCCATTGCAGCACGTCGTAGTCGGTATCCCCGCAGTGACCGAGGGACATCGAAGTTCCGTCTTCCATGTCTCCCAATGGTGACCAAAAATGCTGCTGGTTACAAGAAGGAACCGACCATTGTGGAAGGAATGCACCATGTCTCCCTCATCTCCCACGAATGATCGCATGGGGGCGCGCGCGTGGAGCGCGCTGTTCGTCCTGGCGGGGGCCGTCTTCCTGGAAGGCATCGACGTGGCCATGCTCAACGTGGCGCTGCCGTCGATCCGGGCCGACCTCGGCCTGTCCACCGGCACACTCAGCGGCGTGGTCAGCGCGTACGTGCTGGGTTACGGCGGGTTCATGCTGCTGGGCGGCCGGGCCGCCGACCTGCTCGGCCACCGCCGCATGTTCCTGACCTGGCTGACGGTGTTCCTGCTCTTCTCCGGCCTGGGCGGCCTGGCGACCGAAGGGTGGATGTTGCTGGTCGCCCGGTTCGTCACGGGGGTCGCCGCCGCGTTCATGGCGCCCGCCGGGCTGGCGCTGGTCACCGGCACCTTCCCCGAGGGCCCGCAGCGCACCAAGGCGCTCGGCGTGTACGCCGGGACCGCGGCGGGCGGCTTCTCGCTCGGCCTGGTCGCCGGCGGCCTGCTGGCCTCGATCGGCTGGCGCTGGGTGTTCTTCGCCCCCGTGGTGTTGTCGGCGGTGATCCTGCTGGCCGCCGTCCCGCTGGTCAAGGACTCCGGCGAACGGGCGCGGGGCTCGTTCGACCTGGCCGGGGCGCTGACCATCACCGGCTCGATGTTGCTGCTCGTGTACGGCGTGGTCCGCCTGGAGGCGCCCGCGGACGGCTCCGGCGCCACCGTCGCGACGTTCGCCGCCGGGCTGCTGCTGCTCGCCCTGTTCGTGCTGATCGAACGCCGCTCGGCCAACCCGCTGGTCCGGCTGGACATCCTGCGCTCGGGCTCGCTCGTCCGGGCCAACCTGGGCGCGCTGCTCTTCCTGGCCTCGTTCGCCGGGTTCCAGTTCCTGGCCACGCTCTACCTGCAGGAGGTGCGCGGCTGGAGCACCCTGCAGACCGGACTGGCCATGCTGGTGATCGGCATCGACACGGTCCTGGCCCCCACGCTCACGCCGCGCCTGGTCAACAGGTTCGGCAACGCCCGCGTGCTGTTCGCCGGGATCGTGCTGTCGGCGCTGGCGTACGCGCTGTTCCTGCCGGTCGGCCCGGACTGGACGTACGCCGCCATGCTGCCCACCATGCTCCTGCTCGGCCTGGCCTTCTCGCTGACCTACGGCCCGCTGACCATGGCCGCGACCGAGGGCGTGGCGGAGGACCGGCAGGGCCTGGCCGGCGGCCTGCTCTACACGGCGATGCAGTTCGGCACCGCGCTCGGCCTGTCGGCGGTCACCGCCGTGAACGTGGCCGCGCTCGGCGGGGGCGCCGCGCCGACCCTGGACTCGCTGCGGATCGCCCTGGCCGTCCCGGTGGCCGCCGCGGTCGTGGCGGTGCTGGTGACCGCGTTCGGCCTGCGGGCCCGCGCCGCCGCCGCGCCCGTCGAGAGCCCGGTGCCCGAGGCCGTCGGCTAGGACGCGCTCGCTCCCGGCTCCTTCCGCACCCGGGAGAGCTTGTCGGGGTTCGCGACCGTGTAGATGTCGCGCACCTGCGACCCGTCGGAGGTCAGATCGACGACCATGACGGCGAACGGCGCGTTCTCCACGAACACCACCGCCGAGGGGTCCCCGTTGGTCTCCCGGTACTGGATGTCCAGCCCTTCCATCGGCTGGGCGGTGCGCGCGACCAGCAGCCGGGCCACCTTGTCGCGACCCCGGACCGGACGCGGCCCGCCCACCGCGGACTTGCCGCCGCCGTCGGCCCACAGGGTCACCTCCGGCGCCAGCAGCTCCATCAGCGCGTCGAGGTCGCCGCCGAACGCCGCCGCCACGAACCGCTCGGTCACCTCCTGCTGGACGTGCGCGTCCACCCGGTAACGCGGGCGCCGGGCCTGGACGTGCTCCCGGGCCCGGTGCGCGAGCTGGCGTACGGCGGCGGCGCTGCGGCCGAGCATGCCGGCGATCTCGGTGTGCTGGAAGGCGAACACCTCGTGCAGGACGAACACGGCCCGCTCCAGCGGGGTCAGCGTCTCCAGCACCACCAGCAGGGCCAGCGACACCGACTCGCCCCGCACCACGTCCTCCGCCCCGTCGGCCGGTCCGTCAGCCGCGGTGACCAGCGGTTCGGGCAGCCACGGCCCGACGTAGGTCTCGCGGCGGCGGCGCAGCGCCGACTGGTGGGCGAGCGCCTGGTTGACGGCGATGCGCACCAGGTAGGCGCGCGGGTTGCCGATCTCGTCCGGGTTCCGCGACGACCAGGCCAGCCAGGTGTCCTGGAGCACGTCCTCGGTGTCGGAGACGCTGCCGAGCATGTTGTAGACGATGGAGAACAGCAGCTCCCTGTGGCCGCCGAAAACGTCCGTCATTCCAGGCATCATGTCCTTTGAGAGCCTTCGTGGCCCCCGGGTGTGACATGAGCTGCGTCACACCAGGTAACGCAGCCACAGGTACGGCGTCGCCAGCGCGACCGTCGTCGCGGTGACGATCAGACCGTACTTCGTGAACTGCCAGAAGCTGATCGGGGTGCCGTTGCGGGCGGCGATGCCGAGGATGACCACGTTCGCCGCCGCGCCCACGGCGGTGGCGTTGCCGCCCAGGTCGGCGCCGAGCGCCAGGGCCCACCACAACACCTGCGCCGGGCCCTCGCCGCCGTTGGCCTGGACGAGGTCGGCGACGATCGGGCTCATGGTGGCCACGTACGGGATGTTGTCGACGATGGCGGAAAGGCCCGCCGAGGCCCACAGCAGGACCATCGTGGTCAGCCCGAGCCGGCCGTGCGTGGCCTGCGCGGCGGCCTGGGAGACCTGGGCGATGACCCCGGTCTCCACCAGCGCCCCGACCATGACGAACAGCCCCGCGAAGAACACCAGCGTGGGCCACTCGACCTCGGCGATCGCCTCCTCGGTGGTCACCTTGGTGAGCGCCACCAGCACGCCCGCGCCGAGCAGCGCCACCACCGACGGCTCGTAGTGCAGCACGGGATGCAGCACGAACGCCGCCATCACCACCGCGAGCACGGTCAGCGACTGCCACAGCAGCCTGCGGTCGGCGATGGCCTCGCGCTCGTCGAGCGTCATGATCTCGGCCGCCAGCTCGGGGTCGTAGCGGAACGACCGGCGGAACATCACCCGGCACAGCCCGATGAACACCACGAGCAGCACCACGATCAGCGGCGTGAGGTGCGCGAGGAAGTCGTTGAAGGTCAGCCCGCCGCGGCTGGCGATGATGATGTTAGGCGGGTCGCCGACCAGGGTGGCGGTGCCGCCGATGTTGGAGGCCATCGCCTCGGCGATGAGGAACGGCGCCACCGGCAGCGCCAGCCGCTCGCAGACCAGGAAGGTCACCGGCGCGATCAGCAGCACGGTGGTCACGTTGTCCAGCAGCGCCGACGCGCCCGCGGTGATCAGGATCAGCAGCACCATGAGCCGGAACGGGCGCCCCCTGGCCCGTTTGGCGGCCCAGATGGCCAGGAACTCGAAGACGCCCGTCTGTTTCAGCACGCCGACGATGACCATCATGCCGAGCAGCAGGAAGATGACGTTCCAGTCGATGCCGGTGTGCTCGTCGAAGAAGGCCGCGCCGCCGTCGGTGGCGTGCAGCACCAGCATGATCCCCGCGCCGCCGAGCGCAGCGGCGACCCGGTGCACCTTCTCGGTGGCGATCAGCGTGTACGAGACGAGGAAGACGGCGACCGCCAGCCACGCGGTGACGGTCACGGCGGACCACCCGGGAAAGCCTTCAAGGAGAACTCCGAGATCGACGACAGAATCGCCGACCAGACTTCCCGGCACACCTCAGGACAACCTACCAACAGGCGCGGCCGGACGGGACCGGCGGACTGGCCGCCCGTACGGGGCCAGGCGCCGGTCGCGCCCGGTGGGTGGCTGGTCAGCCGACGGTGAACTGCCCCTTGAAGTCGGCGTGCAGCACGCTGCCGGACGAGCCCGACACGCACGTGCCCGAACCGCCGAGCAGGTAGGTGTCGAACCGGCCGGTGAACGCCTTGCCTCTGAACGGCCCGGACTGGATCGTCCCCGTCACCTTGGCCGTGTCGCGCACGATCTCGACGATGCGCGCGCCGGCCTTGCTGGTCTGCCTGGTGCCGTTGACGGTCCAGTCGATGGTGACCGTGCCGGTGCCCGCGGGCGCGGCGCTCCCGGCGGCGGCGGCGCGGTCGCGGATGACGCCGTCGGACCGCCCCCAGGGCTCGCGGATGACGCCGTCGGACTGCCCCCACCGCTCGCGGTCGTAGACCACGCGGTCAGCCAGGTTGCGCTCGTCCCGATCGTGCACGATGCGATCGGCCAGGCTACGGCCCTCGCGGTTGTAGACGATGCGGTTGGGCAGGCTGCGGCCGTCGGCGTCGCGGTCGGTGAACACCCGGTCGAAGGCGTCGCCGTCGCCGGACAGGCGCCCCCTGGTGCTGGTCGTGGTACGTCCGCCGCAGGTCGGGGTCACGCCGTTGAAGCTGGCTCTGAGCCGGGCCGCCGTGACGCCCGTGCCGCCGTGGTCGACGCAGTTCCACGGCTCCCGGCGGCTGACGGAACGTTCCAGGCGCAGCAGCCGCTGCGCCCCCGGCAGGTACTGTGCCTGACCGGACACGGTGCAGGAGATCACGGCCGCGGCGTGCGCGGCCCCCGGGACGACGGCCGGAGCCAGGACGGTCAGCCCGGCCGCGGCCAGGGCGGGCAGTGACGTGGCGAGAGTAGGCATGAGACTGCTCCTTTTCGAGGCAGGACGGGTCGGCGCAGCGGGCCGACCTGTCACGGCAGGACGGGTCGGCGCAGCGGGCCGACCTGTCACGGCAGGACGGGTCGACGCGAGCCGCCGGCCGGGCCCGCCATCGCTCTCCGGTGTGAGAGGTCCCGATCTCGGACGCTACGAGGCGAACCGCAAACATCGCCCCAAATGGCCGCCCGTGGCGTCCCAGATGTACGGACTCACCCCTGCCTGTCCGCCTCAGCCCCTCCGGCAGCGCAGGCGATCACAGGAGATCGTGCGCGCGGGCGGCGGCGGCCGCCTGGGTACGGGTGGAGACCTCCAGCTTGGCCAGGATGTTGGAGACGTGCACGCTGACCGTCTTCTGCGCGATGAACAGCCGCCCGGCGATCTCCTTGTTGGTCAGCCCCTCGGCGACCAGCCGCAACACCTCGACCTCGCGCGCGGTGAGCCCGCCCTCGGCCTGCCCGCCGCCGAACCGGGCCCGCCTGCCGAACTCCAGCAGCGCGGCCTCCAGCGGCGCGGCCCGCAGCCGGCCGGCCGCCTCCTTGGCCAGGGACCACTCCTGCTGCGCCGCCTCCCGCTCGCCCGCCGCGAGCAGCGCCTCGGCCAGCCGCCAGCGCGCCCTGGCCACCTCGTAGACGAAGCCGAAGTCGAAGGCCGCGACCACCTCGCGCCACAGCGCGACGTCGAGCCGCCCGTGGAGGCGGTGCCAGTCGGCCTCCACGCGCAGCGCCCACGCCTGCCCCTCGGGGCCGAGGTGGCCGCCGTCGCCGGTCGGCCCTCTCGTCGCGGCGAACCGGGCGCGGGCCAGCAGGTCGTCGGCGCCCTCCGTGGTGCCCAGCTCGGCCATCGCCCACAGGCTGACGGCGGCCAGCCGCAGCGTGCCGGACTCGCCCTCGTCGAGCGTGGCCATGGCCGCGTGGGCGTGGTCGAGCGCGGCGGCCGGGTCGCCGTTCCACAGGGCGTGCTCGGCGGCCATGCCCCGCGACATGTACGTGGCCAGCGGGTCGTGCCAGAACGGGCGCAGCCACCCCAGCCGCGCCTCGACCGCGGGCAGCCCCCGCCCCACCTCGATGAACAGGGCGAAGGACGACAGGATGGCCTCCGACAACGTGCCCACCCGCGCGCCGAACCCGGCGGCCACCGCCTCCGCGGCGTCCCACTCGCCGGCGACGTAGTGGATGAGCAGGCGCAGGAAGCGCAGGTCGGTGCCGTAGGTGCTCCAGTTGAGGCCGGTGTGGACGGCCAGCTTGATGCCGTCGTCGGCGACCTCGGCGGCCTGGGCCAGCAGGCCCTGCTCGTAGAGGATGCGGGCGTGGTGGAAGCGGGCCCGCAGGTCCATCGCCAGGTCGCCGGTCTCCCGGGCGGAGGCGCTCTCGACCAGCGAGTGGGCGCGGGCGACGTCGCCCCGCAGCTCGACGTAGCTGGCCAGCGTGAGCAGCGCGCCCACCTCGGCGTCGGCGGCGCCGCAGGCGCGGGCCGTCTCCAGGGCGCGCGCGGTCAGCGGCTCGACCTCGTGGTGGCGCGGCGTCCACAGCAGCGTGCGGGCCTGCGTGGCGAGGGCACGGGCGAGGCTCGGCTCGTCTTCGGCGCTCTCCACCGCGCGCTCGGCCGCCGCGATCGCGCCGGGCGGGTCGTTGGTCTCGTAGAGGTAGTACGCCAGCCGCTCCTCGACCTCGGAGGTCGAGGGCAGCGCGCGCAGCCGGTGGATCGCCCGGTGGTTGTCGCCGCTGTCGGCCGCCGCGACGGCGCTGCGGAAGGCCAGCGCGACCCGGCTCTCGCCGGCCAGCCCGGCGGCGCCCTCGACGCGGTCCCACAGGCCGAGCGCCTGGTCGTAGTGGTTGTGCGCCTCGGCGGGCGCGCCCAGCCGCTCGGCCTCGCGGCCCGCCTGCGCCGAGGCGGCGAGCGCCCCGGCCAGGTCGTGGCTGGCGAGGTGGTGGTGGGCCAGCTCGGCGGGCGAGGTGAGCAGCCGGGCGAAGTCGGCGTGGAGCCGCGTGCGCTCGCCGGGCAGCAGGTCGGTGTAGACGGCCTCCTGCAGCAGGGCGTGGCGGAAGGCGTAGCCATGGCCGTGCACCTTGAGCAGGCCGCGCGAGACGATCTCCCTGACCGCCTCCTCGAACTCGGCCAGCGGCAGCCCCGCCACCTCGCGCAGCAGGTCGTCCTCCACCCGGCGGCCGGCCACCGCGGCGGCGCGCAGCACCCGCTGCCCGGCCTCGGACAGCACCTCGACCCGCGACAGCAGCAGGCTGGCCAGCCCGTCGGGCAGGCTGTCGCCCTCGGACATGGCGGCGAACAGCTCTTCGGCGTAGAACGGGTTGCCCTCGGCGCGCGAGACGATGAGCCCGAGCTCCTGCGCGTCGACCTGCCCCAGAGTGGTGACATAGTCCGACATTTCGCCGGATTCCAGCGGGCCGAGCTCCACGTTCGTCACCGACGGCAGCCGCTTCAGCTCGGCCAGCACCGCGCGCAGCGGATGGCGGCGGTGGAGGTCGTCGGTGCGGTAGGTGCCGGCCACGCAGACGCGCTCGCTCTGCAGCATGCGGCTGAGGAAGACCAGCAGGTCGCGGGTGGAACGGTCGGCCCAGTGGAGGTCTTCGATCACGAACAGCACCGGCTGGACGTCGGCCAGCAGCCCGAGCAGCGACCCGAACAGCCGCTGCTGGGTGAGCCCGGCCGACGGCGCCCCGCTCTCCCGGCCCGGCAGGAGCTGGCCCAGCATGGGATGGGCGGCGACGGCCTCGCGCACGCCGGGCTCGGCCCCGCGCAGCGCGTCGGCCAGCGGCAGGTAGGGCAGCGCGTCGCCCAGCTCGGCGCACTGGCCGACCATGACGTGGAAGCCCCGCTCGCGGGCCTCGGCGACCAGCTCACCGGCCAGGCGGGTCTTGCCGATCCCGGCGTCGCCGCCGACGAGCGCGACCCCGGCCGTGCCGTCGGCCGCGGCCTCCAGCACACGCACGAGCTTGGACAGCTCGGCCGAGCGCCCGACGAGAAGACCGTTCACGCCAGCAAGTGTGCCACGCGCCTGTGACATTCCATTGGTCCGCCCGGCCGCCCCGGAATTGGCCCTCATCGTGCTGCCGGGCCCCCTCTACGCTGCTCTTTCGTGATCTCCTTGACGACTTTCCTGCTCTTCACGACGGCCTCGCTCGCCCTGGTGCTCGTCCCCGGCCCCAACCACCTCTACATCGCCGCCAGGGGCCTGGCCCAGGGCAGGGCCGCCGGGCTGGCCAGCGCGCTCGGCGTGGAGACCGGGACGCTGGTGCACATCGCCGCCGCCGCGGCCGGGCTCTCGTACGTGATCTCGCGGTCGGCGACGCTCTTCGCGGTCGTCAAGTGGGCCGGCGTGGCCTACCTCGTCTACCTGGGCGTGCGCGCCTTCACCGCCAAGGAGGCGCGGGCCGGGACGCCGCCCGTGCAGCCGCTGTCCAAGGTTTTCCTCGAAGGGGTGCTGGTCAACGTGCTCAACCCCAAGGTGGCGCTGTTCTTCGTGGCCTTCCTCCCGCACTTCGTGGACCCCGGCGCCGGCTCGCCGGCGTTGCAGATCGTCGTGTTCGGCCTGACGCTGCTGCTCCTGGGGTTGGTCTCCGACGTCGTGTACGCCCTCACCGCCGGCACCCTCGGCACCCGCCTGACCAGGGGCGCCAAGGCCCTGCGGTACGTCAGCGGCGTCGTCTACCTGGGGCTCGGCGTGGCCATGGCGTTCGCCGGGAGAAAATGACCTATGGCGCCGAGGAAGCAGCAGGAGATCTTCGACGCGACGCTGTGGCTGGTCGCGGAGAAGGGCTACGACGGGCTGACCGTCGAGGGGGTCGCCGAGCGCTCGGGGGTCAACAAGACGACGATCTACCGGTGGTGGCCGTCCAAGGCGGCGTTGCTGGGGGCCGCGCTGGTCGAGTCCGGCGTGCTGGCGTTCGAGCCGCCGGACACCGGGTCGTTCCGCGGCGACCTGGTGGCGCTGGTCGAGCAGATCGGGCGGCTGCTCACCGAGCCGCCCGGCAGCGACATCGCGGTCGCGGCGCTGGCCGCCGCCGTGCGCCATCCCGAGCTCGACGCCGGCCGCTTCTTCGCCGACCGGTTCGCGCGGGAACGCGTGGTGTTCGAACGCGCGGTGCGGCGGGGTGAGCTGAGCGCATCGGCCGACCCGTTGCTGATCATGGATCTGCTGGGCGGGGCCGTGTGGATGCGCACGGTCTTCCGCGGCCTGCCGCTGCCCGGCGGCTTCGCCGAGAAGGCCGTCTCGGCCCTGCTCGACACCCTGTGAGCGGCTGCGCCCGAGGTGAGCGGTTGCACCCGAGGTGAGCGGCTGCGCCCGAGGTGAGCGGGGCCGGGCGGGTCAGCCGGCGGCGGCCAGGGCGGCCGGGATGCGGTCGAGCACCGGGTGCGGCACCAGACCGTAGGCGTAGAAGTCGACCGCCAGCGCGCCCGCCGCCTTCGCGCCCCTGGCCTTGGCCACCAGGCGGTCGGTCGAGTCGCTGTCGGGGTAGCCGGGCCGCAGCACCGCCCGCACCTCGCGGTCCTTGCCCACCGACCGCAGGTAGGCGCCCACGTCGTCGGCCACCCGCGCCGCGTCCCGCGCGTACGCCAGCACGCCGAAGGCGGGCACCAGGTCGCCCAGCGCCACCAGGTCCACGCCGAGCTGCCAGGCGTCGTGGGCGGCCAGGCCCGGCGTCGGCAGGCCGTCCCGGTAGCCCTTCACCGCTCCGGTCGAGTCGATGAAGACCAGCCTGGAGCCCTCTTCCGCGACCGCCGACGACACCTCGGAGACCAGCGTGGTGACGGTCTCCGAGCGCGCCCGCGCGTACGCCACCACCTCGGGCCCGGCGTAGGCGGTGAGCGCCGCCCTGGTCACCTCGCCCTGCGCGGCCGGGTCGCCGTCGAAGACGCCGCCCACGATCCGCGCGCACTCCTCGCGCGCCACCTCGGCGTTCACGCCCAGGTCGGTGGCCCGGCGCATGCAGTAGTCGCAGAAGCAGAGCCCGAACAGGAACGTGTCCATGGGGCCGAGCTGCACGAAGGAGCGTTGCGGCTCGACCGGCGTGAAGTGCAGCGCCTCGGCGACCACGCTCTCGACGCCCAGCCGGGCCACCGCCCTGGCCAGCGCGACGGAGTATTCGCGCACGTCGGGATGGGCCGGGCACAGGTCGACGAGCGAGCCGCGGTCGCCGAAGCAGTCGCGCACGGTCACGTCGGGGTGCTCGTTGCCGAGCGTGGCGTTGCGCAGGAAGACCGTCCAGCCGTGGAGCTTCAGGCCACGCCCGGCGCACGCCTCGCGCAGCCCGTCGAGGGCGTGGACGTGGCCGGGCACGGGGGCGAGCCGGAGCCCGTCGAACAGCTCGGCCGGCGGGGTGAAGTGCACGCCGTCGTGCCTGACGGTCAGCCGGGACAGTCCGTGCGGGGTGACGTCGCGCGCGCCGTGGTGGACGGCGCCGACCGTGACCCCGCCCACGCCGTACGCGCTGATCCTGTCGAGCACCCGCTCGACGCCCTCACCGTGCAGGTCCTCGGCGAAGACGTATACCGAACTGTCCACGTGCAGACCTTACGCGCTCTTGTGCGCGACGAAGTCGATCTCCACCAGGATGTTCATGAGCTGCGAGCCCACCGTCGTCCGCACCGGGTACGGCTGGGTGAAGTACGACTTGTACACCTCGTTGTAGGCGGCGAAGTCCTCCTTCACGTTCTGGAGGTGGACCGTCGACTTGACGACGTCGTCGAAGCCCAGGCCGTGGGCGGCGAGGATGGCCCCGAGGTTCTTCATCACCTGGTGGGTCTGGGCGGCCACGTCGTCGCCGACGATCTCGCCGGTGTGCGGGTCGAGCGGGCCCATGCCGGAGGTGAAGACGAAGTCGCCCACCACGAGCCCCTGGGAGTAGGCCCCGACCGGCGCGGCGCCCTCGGTGGTCTTGAGCTCTTTCTTCACGGAATCTCCCTAGAAATCGGTGTGAATCGTGCCGACGACACGGTAATCCCGGTCCACCAACGGCAGCACGCGCCACTTGTCGAACGCGGTGCACGGATGTGAGATCCCGAAGGCCAGCAGGTCGCCCGGCTTGAGCCCGTCGGCCCGGACGACGGTGTGCTGGTCCTGCATCTTCGTGATCGTGACGCCGCTGCGGCGCGGCACCGGCAGGCCCTCGTCGTAGGGCGCGTCGCGCTTGCCCATGCCCACGATCGCGAGGCCCGGCTCCGGCGTGGACAACACGTGCGCCCACACCTCGAGAGCCGGCCGCAGCTCGCCCTCCATCCGGTTGAACGGCGTGCGCTCCCGGTAGTAGCCGTCGTCGTGGGTGACGTACGCGCCGCTGCGCAGCAGGATCCTGGCGTGCGTGGTGACCAGCTCGCGGCCGATCACGTCGAACCACTGGCTGCCGCCGATCGTGAGGATCGGGTTGCGCACGCGGACGTGCTCGACGGCCTCCTGCAGCCCGCCCAGGTACCGCCGCACCTCGTCGGCGCTCTTCAGCGCCCCTTCGTACCCGGCGACGCCGGCCAGCTCGACGCCGGGCGTCTCCTGCGCGTACGCGGCCACCTTCAGCAGCTCGTCGAGCGTGCGGCAGCCGGCTCGTCCGCCTTCGTGCCCGAGCTCCACCAGCACCCGGAACGGCCGGGTCGAGGCGTGCCGGGCCAGGATGTCCACCCCGACCTCGGAGTCGACGAAGCTGAGGAAGTCGAAGGCGGGGTCGCGGTCGAGCTCTCCGGCGGCCCAGGTCAGCCCGGCCGTGTCGACGACCTGGTTGGCCACCATGATCCGGTCGCCGCCGTAGCCGCGGGCGATCCTGGCCTGCCGGGTCGTGGCGACCGTCAGCCCCCAGGCGCCCGCTTCGAGCTGCATCGCGGAGATCTCTGGCGACATGTGCGTCTTGACGTGCGGAGCCAGCTCCATGCCGTGGTCGCGGGCGAAGGCCGCCATCGTGGCCACGTTGTGCTCCAGCGCGTCGCGGTGCACGATCATCAGCGGAAAGCCGAGCTCGCCGTCGAGGACGGACTGCCCAAGGATCACCTGCACGACACCCCCCTTTTATCCGCGTCCGACCTTATCCCAGGCGGGATCAGCGTGATCGAAGCGCCCGTCCGGGGTTGGCCCCGGTCAGCTCGCCGCCGGTCAGCACCCGTACGCCGGAGACGAGCACGTCGTCCACGCCGTGCGCGGGGGTGCGCGGATCGGCGTACGTCGACCGGTCCGACACCGTGAGCGGGTCGAACACCACCAGGTCGGCGACGTGTCCGGGGCGTACCAGCCCGCGCCGGTCGAGCCCGAAGCGCCGGGCCGGGTGGGAGGCCAGGTGCACGACCGCCTGCTCCCACGTCCAGTCGCCCAGCTCGCGGACGTGCCGGCCGAGGAACCTGGCGAAGGCCCCGAACCCGCGCGGATGCGGATGACCGCCCACGTAGATGCCGTCGGAGCCGCCGGTGTGGGCGGGATGGCGCAGGATCCGGCGTACGGACTCCTCACCCGCCGGGCCCTCGTCGGGACGCGCGGAGACGCACCCCGCCTCCAGCCGCGTCGCCACCAGCAGATGGCGGCAGAACGCGGCGGGCGTCATGCCGGCCCGCTCCGCGGCGTCCGGCAGGGCGAGCCCTTCGGCCCATTCCAGGCCGGGCGCGTGGGAGACGGTCAGCCGGGGGTAGACCTCGCCGAGCCCCGCCCACCAGTCGTCCAGCTCGGGCGAGGCGATCATCTCCAGCGCCGCGTCGGTGTCGGCGCCCGGCACGGACGGCGGCAGCACCACCATGGCCAGGATCGTGCTGCCGCGCAGGTAGGGATAGGTGTCGAAGGTGAGGTCGACGCCGTCGTCGTGCGCCCTGCCGACCAGCGGCAGCAGCACGTCGGCCGGCCCGTGCAGGTGGGAGACGTGCACGGCCGCGCCGGAACGGCCGGCGATGTCCACGACCTCCGCCATGCCGACCCCGGCGTTCGCGCCGTAGGCCCGCATGTGGGTGACGTACGGCAGGCCGCCGAGCGGCGCGCACAGGGCGGCCAGCTCGGCGGCGTCGGCGTAACGGCCCGGCAGGTACTCCAGCCCGCTGGACAGCCCGACCGCGCCCTCGGACAGGCCGCGCTCGACCCGCTCGACCATCGCGGCCAGCTCCCCCCGCGAGGCCGGCTCCGGCGAGGGCCCGAGGACGTCGTAGCGGATCGTGCCGTGCGGCAGCAGGTAGGCCGTGTTCAGCGCCACCGCGCGGTCGTATCCGTCGAGCAGCTCGGCCACGCTCAGCGGCCCCTCGTGCAGGGCGCCGTTGACGGCGGCGAAGTAGCGGGAGGCGTAGGCGACGGTCTCCGCCGACCCCGGCGCGAAGGACAGACCATCCTGCCCCAGGACGAACGTGGTCACCCCCTGCCGCAACGCCGCGAGCTGCACGGCCGGGTCGAAGACGGCGGCGTCGCCGTGGGCATGGCAGTCGACGAAGCCCGGCGCGACGAACCGGCCGGTCGCGTCGATCACCGTACCGGCCTGCGCGCCGCCCAGCCTGCCGACCGCCGCGACCTCGTCGCCCGCGATGCCCACATCCGCCCGGTACGGCGGCGCGCCCGTGCCGTCGAGCACCCGGCCGCCGCTGATGACTACGTCGAACCTCACACCAAGATTCAATCAGAGCCGCGCGAGGACGCCGATGGGCACGTCGTCGAGCGGACGACGGGCCGCTCGGCCAGCAGGTCCCTGGCCCGCGCGCGGGCGAGGTTCCAGCCGTTCCACGGGTCGGGGCGGTCGAGCCCGTTGGCGCGGACCACGTCGGCCAGCACGCAACTGCGCTGCGGCTCGGGCAGCCGGTCGAGCGCGGGCACGGCCTCCGCGCCGAGGTCGCCCAGGTAGTCGGAGTCCATGTTGGTCACGCCGCGCACCTCGACCTGGGTCTGCGCGACCTGCAGATCGGGGTTCACCATCGCGAACGCCCCCAGGCCGAGCCCGGTGACCAGGACGATCGTGCGCGGCAGCCAGCCGGAGCCGCGGCCCGCCAGGCGTACCGCCCCGGCCAGCAGCACCAGCGCGAACAGCGCGCCCAGCCACCACACCGTCGCCTGCACCGAGATCCGCAGCCGCGACAGGCCGTAGGCGTCGGTGTAGAGACTCATCCGGTGCAGGGCCGAGGCCAGCACCACCAGGGTCAGCCCGCACAGCACGCCCAGCATGACGGCCAGCAGCCAGCGCTCGCCGCGCTCGGTCCGCAGCAGCCCACCGGCCACCGCGACGATGCCCAGCACGAACACGCTGACCACCACGAGCTGGAAGAACCCCTGCCTGGCGTACTCGGCGTAGGTCAGTCCCGCCGTCCGCAGCACCCAGCCGTCGCCGCCGAACAACACCCTGATCTGGACCGCCACGAACGCCGAGAACAGCAGGTTCACCCCGACCAGCGGCACCAGCCACACGATCCTGCTCACGCCGAACTTGTGCTCGGGACCGACCGGGTCGATCACCGGCCGCAGCGCGACCAGCACCGTCGCGGCCAGCAGCACGGCGACGAACCCGAAGACGAAGATCCGCAAGGGCACCGAGTCGGCCCAGGCCGGGGTGCTGGTCAGGCGCTCGACGTACGCGGCGAACACCGCGTCGGCCGAGGCGAACAGCAGCCCGAACACCAGCACCAGCACGGCCGTGATGCCGAGCCCCGCGAGCACCGGCAGGATCCGCCGCCTGGCGGTCAGCTTCCGCAACGGCCCGGCGAGGAACCACGGCACCGGGCCGAGCGCGAGCACCACGGACATGCCGCCCCTGATCACGCCCAGCCATCCCGCCCCCGCCCCGGACACCGCCAGCGCGCCCAGGCCGGCCCCCGCCATGAGCAGGACCGCGACCAGCCAGTCCGCGTCGCGCACGGCCGTCATGGAGATCAGCCAGTACGCCGTCATCCCGAACGCCAGCGTCCAGGGGGTCATCCTGCGCAGCACGGCCGGCAGCGCCGCCGCGCCGAGCACCATCGCGACGAGCACGATCCCCAGCCCGACCTGCGCGTCGGGCAGCGCCACGGCGGCGAACACGCCCGCGCCGGCGGCGGCCGGCAGCAGCCAGCGCGGCGGGGCCGGCAGCTCGGGCCTGGGGAAGAGCGGCGGCGGCACGTACACCTGCCCACCCCCGCCCCCGCCCCCGCCCCAAGCCGCGGCCCGCCCCGCCACCGCCCCTTGGTAGGCGGCGCCCTGGTGTGCCGCGCCGCTCTGGTGCGCCGTGCCTTGGTAGGCGGCGCCCTGGTAGGTCGCCGCCCTGCGCACCGAGCTCGCGCCCAGCGCCATGCCGAGCGCGCCGCCCAGGGCGGTCACCATGACGAGGGTGACGAGCGCGAGGCCGTCGCCGACGGTCATCGAGACCAGCACGGCCGCGAACAGACCGCCCAGGAAGCCGACGATCACCCCGAGAACCCCGCCGCCGACCATCCTGGCCAGCCCCCCACCACCCACCGCCGCTGGAACCGCACCCGCCGACGCGGGCTGCGCCGGACCGGCTCCCTGATACGCCCCACCCCCCGCAGACACCCCAGCCCCTGTCGGGATGCCGGCCTCCATGGTCGCGCCGGCCGCCGTAGGGATGCCGCCCCCTGTGGCGGCCCCTGGCCCTGTGGGGGTCCCAGCGTCTCTGGGGGTGGCGGACTCTGCGGGCACGCCGACCTCCCTGGAGGTGCCGGACGCCGCGGGCGGGCCCGGGTCCGTCGTTGCGGAAGCGGGCGGCGGCGTGTCCTCGGCCGAGGACGGGCGAGCCGCCGTTCCCGGGGCCGCCGTGATGCCCTGTCCCACCGTCATGTCCGGACCCGCCGTCGCGCCCTGGCCCGCCGTCGCGTCCTGGCCCGCCGTCGTGCCCTGGGCCGCCGTCGTGCCTTGGGCCGTCGGGGTGCTGAGGGGCGGGGTGGTGTCGGAGGGGGGCGGGGTGGGGACGGCGTGGTCGTCGCCGGGCGCGTTGGGGGCGGTGGCTGGGGGGAGGGGGTCCCTCAGGTGGTCGGTTCGGCCTCGGTTCGCCCCCGTGTCGAACGGTGTGTCCGTCATCGTCGTCCTTCCTGGTAGATCGACGACCATGCGGCACCCCGCGCAGTCGTCGATGCGGATCGACCCCCCGTGCAGCTCCACGACCTCCTTGACGATCGCCAGCCCCAGCCCCGCGCCCCCGGAGTCGGCCGCGCGCCCCGCGTCCAGCCGGGAGAACCGTTCGAACACCCGACCCCGGGCCGCCTCCGGGATGCCCGGCCCCTGGTCGGCCACCACCAGCCGAGCCCCGTCCCGCTCCGCGCCGCACGCCACCGTCACCACGCCCCCGGGAGGGCTGTGCCGTACGGCGTTGTCCAGCAGGTTCGCCAGCACCTGCGCCAGCAGGTCGGGATCGGCCCGCACGCCCAGCCCGCCGGGCACCGACGCCTCGATCGTGACGTCCTCGCGGGCCAGCGACGCCTCCCGCACGGCCTGCTCGACCAGCGGCGCCAGCGCGACGGCCTCGGGCTCGATCAGCCGGACGCCGGAGTCGAGCCTGGACAGGTCGAGGAGCTGGGCCACCAGACGGCCGAGCCGTTCGGTCTGGGCGAGCGCGGTCCTCATGGTGACCGGGTCGGGCGCGGAGACGCCGTCCACGACGTTCTCCAGCACCGCGCGCAGGCCGGTGATGGGGGTGCGCAGCTCGTGGCTGACGTTCGCGACGAGCTCGCGCCGCTGCCGGTCAACCGCCCCGAGGTCGGCGGCCATCGCGTTGAACGCCCTGGCCAGCTCGCCCACCTCGTCCCGCGAGGTGGCGCTGACCCGCAGGCCGTAGCTGCCCTTGGCGATCGTCTGGGCGGCCCTGGCCATCTGACGCAGCGGCTTGGTCATGCCCATGGCCAGCACCTGAACCATGATCAACGCGAGGATGACCGCGACCACGATCCGGACGTCCCGGGTGAACCCGGCGTTGAGCCCGACTTCGTTCACCACGAACGCGGTGCCCACCGCCAGCACGATGACGATGCCGAGCTTGACCTTGATGCGGCCGAGGAAGTCGAGCGGCCTCATTGCCGGACCAGGGCGTAACCCACGCCGTGGACGGTGCGCACCACGTCGGAGCCGAGCTTGCGGCGCAGCGCCCGGACGTGGCTGTCCACGGTCCTGGTCGCGGCGGCCTCGGAGAAGCCCCACACGTCCGACAGCAGCCGCTCGCGCTCGAAGACCTGCCCGGGGCGCTCGGCCAGCCGCCGCAGCAGGTCGAACTCGGTCCTGGTGAGCTGGGCCTCGATCCCGCCCACGAACACCCGGCGCGCGGCCGTGTCAATCTCCACCTCGCCGACCCTGATCACTGTGTCCTCGACGGCGAGCTGGGCCGCCCGCTCGACCCGGCGCAGCAGCGCGTGGATCCTGGCCACCAGCTCGCGCATGCTGAACGGCTTGGCCAGGTAGTCGTCGGCCCCCACCCCCAGCCCGACCAGCACGTCGGTCTCCTCGCCGAGCGCCGTCAGCATGAGGACGGGCACCGGCCGCGCCGCCTGCATCCTGCGGCACACCTCAAGCCCGTCCAGACCGGGCAACAGCCGGTCGAGGATCACCAGATCGGGCTCCGCCTTCCCGTACTGGACGAGGGCGTCCTGCCCGTCGCCCGCCACCCGGACGTCGAAACCCTCGGCGGCCAGCCTGTTCCGCACGGCCAGGGCGATCGTCACATCGTCCTCGACCACGAGGACGCGCCGCTGCTCTGCCACGCACGAAAGCCTAGAAGTGCGCTGTGCAGACGACACTCCATAATTTGTGCACATCTGGTGCAGACTTGCCGCGTGAACACCGCTGGCTACCTCAGCCGTCTGGGCCTGTCCCACCTGATAGACGCCCCCGCGAGCGCCGAGGGCCTGCGCGCGCTGCACGTCGCGCACGTCGAGAAGGTCGCCTACGAGGCGCTGGAGATCTGGCTCGGCCGCCCCACCTCCCTCGATCCCGTCGAGTCCGCCGAGCGCATCATCAGGGGCCGCGGCGGCTACTGCTACCACCTGAACGGCGCCTTCTCCGAGCTGATCAGGAGCCTCGGCTACGACGTCACGAGGCACGTCGGCGGCGTGCAGAACCCCGGCAGCGAGCCCGGCGTCACCGGCAACCACCTCGTGCTGACCGTGCGCGGCCTGCCGAGCCACGACAACCCGGGCGGCGAGTGGCTGGCCGACCTCGGCCTCGGGGACGGCGTGCACGAGCCGCTGCCGCTGGTCGCGGGCGCGTACCGGCAGGGGCCGTTCACGTACGTCCTGCGGCCGTCGCAGGTCGCGCCCGGCGGATGGCGGTTCGACCATGACCCGAGCGGTTCGTTCGTAGGGATGGATTTCGAGCGGACCCCAACAGAGATGTCCGCCTTCGCTGATATGCACAACCATTTGTCGACGTCGCCGTCGTCGGGGTTCGTGCGCACCGCCGTCGTGCAGAGGCGCGACGCCTCGGGCGTGGACACGCTGCGCGGGCTCGTCCTGACCCGCGTCGGCGCTGGCAGCCACTCGATCACCCTGGACACGGCGCGCGATTACTTCGCGGCGCTGGCCGACGTGTTCTCGCTGACCTTCGACGACCTGACCGACCAGGACGCGGAGCGGCTCTGGAGCAGGCTGCACGACGCCCACGAGGCGTGGCTGACCGGCCGGACCGCGTGATGGCCGGGCGGGCCGGGCGAGCGCTATCGTGCACTCGACATGGCTGAGACCAGGAAGCTGGCCGGGCGCTACCGGCTGCTCAACCCCCTGGGCGCGGGGTCCGTACGGCTGGCCTTCGACGAGACGGAACACCGCGACGTCGCGGTCAGGGAGCTGCGCATCCCGCCCGAGCTGCGCGAGTCCGCGCTGCACGAGGCGCGCCGGGCCGCGGGGCTGCGGCACGCCTCGATCGCCCGGGTGCTCGGCGTGCTGGTCGAGGACCGGGTGCCCTGGCTGGTCATGGAGTTCGTCTCGGGGGTGTCGCTGGAGCAGGCCGTACGCGCCCGGCAGCCGCTGCCCGTCGTCCAGGTGGCCAGGATGGGCGTCTGCGTGTTGTCGGCGCTGTCCGTGGCGCACGCGGCCGGGATCGTCCATGGGCAGGTCAGCCCCGGGAACGTGCTGCTGACCAGCACCGGGAGGGCGGTGCTCACCGGGTTCGGGGTGCCGAGCCTCAGCATGCGGCCCTCGGCCGACCTGTGGTCGCTGGCGGCCACGCTGCACTTCGCCGTCGAGGGCCGTCCGCCCGGCCAGGTGCCCGCCGAGGGCGCCGACCCGCTGCGGTCGCTGATCCGCGCCATGCTGCATCCCGCCGGGTCGCCGCCGGTGGAGGTGGTCCGCGAGACGCTGGAGCGGCTGGCTCTCGACCAGCCGCTCGACCAGGTCGTCCGCGCCCTTGGACCGCTCCCGCCCGCCGAGGTGGCCGAGATCGGGCTCGCCCTGCTCGACCAGCTCCAGGCCATGGGCGGCCGGCACGGGGCGGTGCAGCCGAGCGGCGTGCTCATCTCCGACCAGGGGCGGGCCACGCTGGTCGCGCCGCTGCGGTCGGGCACCGTCCCGGCGTACACGGCTCCGGAGGGGGTGGCGAGCCCGACCGCCGACCTGTGGTCGCTGGGCGCCACCCTGTTCATGGCCGTGGAGGGGGTGCCGCCCGCGCCGGGGGCGTCGCTGGCGCGGGCCGGGGCGCTGGCTCCCGTCCTGGTGCGCCTCCTGTCGGGCAATCCGGCCGACCGTCCCGCCCCCGAAGTCCTCCGGCACGAGCTGCGGGCGGTCATGGGCCCGCGCCGGTGACCGGCGCGCCCGTCCTGCCGCGCCTCGCCGGCGCCGGCGCCCCCACGCGGAACGCCGGCCGGTGGTGGCCGGTCGTGCCCGCGGCCGTCGCCGCGGCGGCCGGGTTCTGGGGGCTGTCGGTGCCGTCGTTGTGGCGGGACGAGTCGGTCAGCGCGCTGGTCGCGCGCATGCCGTTCGGCGAGCTGCGCCGTTTCCTCGCCGACCTCGACGCCGTCCACGCCCTCTACTACCTGCTCCTACGGCCCTTCGCCGCGCTTCCCTGGCCGCCGGAGATCGCCGTCCGCCTGCCCTCGGTGCTCGCCTTCACGGCCGCCGCGCTCGGGGTCGCGGCCCTGGGCCGCCGCCTGGCCGGCACCCCCGCCGGCCTGTACGCCGGTCTGCTGTACGCCCTCACCCCCATCGCCGCCCGGTACGCCCAGGAGGCCCGCTCGTACGCCCTGGTGAGCGCGGTCGCCGTGCTGTCCACGTGGCTCCTGGTCAAGCTGCTCGACCGTCCCGGCGCGGGGGTCTGCGCGGCCTACGGCGCGAGCGTGGCCCTGCTCGGCTGGCTGCACCTGTACGCCCTGCTGCTCGTCCCCGCCCACCTGCTCACCGCCTGGCTGCCCGCCCTCCGCCGCCCGCTCACCGCGAACCCGATACCCGCCGTCGTGCGTTCGGCGGTCGCGGTCGGCGCGGCGGGGGCGGCGCTCGTGCCGCTGCTCGTCCTGGCCGCCGGTCAGCGGGACGCCCAGGTGTTCTGGCTCAGGACCCCCGGCTGGGCCGAGCTGGCCGCCTTCCCCGGCGAGGTCGCGGGGGCGGGCGCGGTCGTGCTGTTCGCCGCCGCTGTGTGGGGAGCCGTACGCGCCCCGGCCGTGGCGGTGTGGGCGGTGCTGCCGGTGGCGCTGTCGTTCACGATCTCCCAGGTCCAGCCCGTCTACCATCCGCGTTACGTGCTCTTCGCGGTGCCGCTGCTGGCGTTGCTCGCCGGGATCGGCCTGGCCGGGGTGCGGTGGCGGGCCGTGCCGGTCGCCGTCCTGGCGTTGTTCGCCGTGCTCGTGTTCCCCGCGCAGGCGGCGATGAGGCAGCCCGCCGCCCGTCCCGACGACCTGCGTACGCTGGCCGCCACGCTGGCCGCGGAGGAACGTCCGGGCGACCGGGTGTTGTTCGTGCCGCAGCGCTTCCGGCTGTTCGTGGCCGTGTACGGCGCCCCGTACGAGCGCCTGACGGACCTCACCCGCGCGCCCGGCGCGCCCGGCCCGCGCACGGCCGCCGAACTGGACGCGGCCCTGAAGGGCGTGGACCGGGTCTGGCTCATCTCCCCCAGGATCGGGACGAAGTACGCCGACGACGAGCGCTACCGCACCCTCAAAAGAACGCTCGTCCCAGGACAGACCCGCACCTACGGCTCGATCCACCTCACCCTCTGGTCCCGCAACAATTGAGATACATCGCGTCATGGAACCTCAGGCACGGGTCCACTCGTTGGACGGGCGACGCAGAATGTGGGAGAGGCGGGGCGCGGGCTCCGCGTTCGGAGGAAGCCAGGGATGTCGCCAGTTCAGAAGTACGTCATCGGCGCAGGCGCCGCGGTTCTGCTCTCGCTGATCTTCTTGCCGGGCTGGATCACCCTGCTGGTGGTGCTCGGCGCGGTCGCGGCGCCGGTGGTCGGCTACCTCATGCTCGACCCGTCGCAGCGCGAGCGGCTCAAGCGGGCCCGCAGGCGCGGGATCGGCGGCTGAGGCCCGCGGGCCGCGGCGGGGGTCGTCAGGCCCTCGCCGCGCTCAGCTCCGACCGCACCCGGCTGTGCACCCTGCGCTCCACGTAGAACGACAGGAACGGGACCGTGCCGCCGAGCATGACCCCGAGCATGTACGGCCAGCTCCAGCGCGCCTTCATGCCCAGATTCATGACGGTGATGAGGTAGATCATGTAGAGGCCGCCGTGGATGGGCGCGACGATCTTCGACAGCTCGGCGGCGCCGAAGCCGTAGCGCAGCACCATCGCGACGCACAGGATGAGCAGCATGACGCCGACCACGTAGGCGAGCACCCGGAAGGGCTTGAGAGCCGATTCCACCGTTAACCTTCCAGAACCATCTCGGGGGACTTGTCGCGGTCCCGATCCGCCCGTACGGCGTCGCGTACGAAGTGGAACCACATGAAGACGGCGAATCCAGCGAAGATCCACCAGTTTGCGGCATAAGCCAGGTTACGCCAGGTCAGCGTGCCGCCGACCTCCGGCGGCCGGATCTTCACCTGCGTGAGCGAGCCGGACGGCGGCTGCGCCACCATGAAGCCGGTCCGCAGCTTCTGACCGGCCCACAGGTTGATCAGCTCGCCGGTGGACACGGTCTGCACCTGCCCCGGAGGCAGCCCCTCGGCTCGCCGCTGGACGCTGTCGGTGCCCTGCTGGCCCCGCAGCCGCCCGTGCACCGTGACCCGGCCCTGCGGCACGGCGGCGACGCCCGGATCGTCCGCGCCGGCCGCCCAGCCGCGCACGACCGGCATCAGCGTGCCGTCGTCGAGCCTGATCGGGGTGAGCACCCAGTAGCCGTGGCCGCGTGAGACGTTGCCGCCGGGCGCGTCGACGTCGGGCCGCCGGTCGGCGACCAGGAGCTGCCGGGCGGCCTCGTACGTGCCCTCGGCGGCGACCCTGCGGCCGACGGCCTCGCCGTCCATCTGCCCGCCCACCTGGGCCAGCGTGGCGACCCCCACGGGGGCCGGATCGACGGCCGCGTGCGGCTTGCCGGAGTCCTGGAACACGCCGAGCTGCCAGCGGCCGAGCAGGATGAAGGCGACGAGGACCCCGATCGTCAGCAGATGCAGCCCCACGACGCGGGGTGAGAGCAGGGTCCGGAGCATGCCTCAAAGCTATCCGCCGGGTGGAGTGGTCCCCTCATCAGCCCATGCCTATAGGTAGTGGCAAAGGGGTGCAAATGGACCATGTCATGGCGCTAGGCTGCTGGCCATGTCTGACCAGCATATCGATCCCGCGGGCAACACCCAGCAGTTCCGCGCCTTCGCACAGCGCCAGGAGCAGGAGGCCGCGGCGGCCCCCAAGAAGTCGCCGCTGGTGCCGATCCTCGCGGTCGCCGTGGCCGTCGTGATCATCGGCGTCGCCGCCTTCCTGCTGCTCCGCTAACACCCAACCGCATACGGTCACCCCACCCGCCCCGACGCCGTGGCGGGTCTTTGCCGTTTCCGCACATGCTGGACATACCGGCCAGTCGGTTTGGCGGGCTCATATCTGGACACCCCCTGGACCGGCAGCCAGCGGCTGACTACATTGGACGACATGTCCAATACACCGGACATCGAGCCGGTCAGGAGGTTCAGTGGCTGAGCCAGGAGTGGTGATCATCGGCACCGGCTTCGCCGGGATCGGCATGGCGATCAAGCTCAAGGAGGCGGGCTACCACGACTTCGTGATCCTGGAGAAGGCCGCCGACCTGGGTGGCACCTGGCGGGACAACACCTACCCCGGGTGCGCGTGCGACGTGCCGTCGCACATGTACTCCTACTCGTACGAGCTCAACCCCGGCTGGACGCGGATGTTCGCCCCGCAGGCCGAGATCCGGGACTACGTACGCACGTGCGCGGACAAGTACGGAGTGACCCCCCACATCCGCTACAACAAGCACGTCACGTCCCTGGAGTACGACGACGACCGCCGGAACTGGACGGTCACCACGGACGACGGCGCAACCATGCGGACGAACGCCATCGTTTCCGGCATCGGCGCCCTCCATATCCCGAAATTTCCGGAAATTGTGGGGAGGGAATCCTTCGCCGGCCCCTCCTTCCACTCCGCCGAATGGGACCACTCGGTCGACCTCACCGGCAAGCGCGTCGCCGTCGTCGGCACCGGCGCCTCCGCCGTCCAGTTCGTCCCCCAGCTCGCCCCCCGGGTGCGCGAGCTGACCGTCTTCCAGCGCACGCCGCCGTGGATCCATCCCAAGCCCGACTTCGCCTTCTCCCCCGCCGCCCGGCGCGTCCTGGCCCTGCCGGGCATGGCGCGGGCCCTGCGCGCGGCCGTCTACTGGGCGCTGGAGAGCCGGGCGCTCGGCTTCGCGGTGCACCCGCGCCTGATGAAGGCACACGAGGCGCTGGCGCTCAGGCATCTGGCGGCGCAGGTGCCCGATCCCGGCCTGCGCCGCAGGCTGACGCCCGACTACACGATCGGCTGCAAGCGCGTGCTGATCTCCAGCGACTACTACCCGGCCCTGACCAGGCCGGACGTCACCCTCGTCACCGACGGCATCGCCGAGATCCGGCCCCGCTCGATCGTGACCGAGACCGGCGAGGAACACCCGGCCGACGTGATCGTCTACGGCACCGGCTTCAAGGTCGTCGAGGCCCTCCACGAGCAGCGCATCACCGGCCGGAACGGCCTGAAGATCCAGGACGCCTGGCAGAACGGCATAGAGGCCTACCACGGCATCACCACCGCGGGCTTCCCGAACCTGTTCTTCCTGCTCGGCCCGAACACCGGCCTCGGGCACAACTCGGTCGTCTTCATGATCGAGTCGCAGGTCCGCTACGTCATCGAGTGCCTGCGCCTGATCTCCAGGACCCAGGCCAGGGCGCTGGACGTCAGGAAGGACGCCCAGGACGCCTTCAACCGCCGGCTGCGCGCGCGCCTGGACCCGCTCGTGTGGAACGCGGGCGGCTGCCGCTCCTGGTATCTGGACGAGCACGGAGTGAACCGGACGATCTGGCCGGGCTTCACCTTCGAGTACTGGGCCCGTACGCGGAAGGTGCGGCCGGAGGCGTACGAGCTCATCTACTGAGGACTCATGCGGCCCAGCGCCTTGAGCTGGACGGGGGTGAGCGCGGAGACGTTCTGGTCCACCGGCGCGTCGGCGTACTGGTGGATGGTCCAGGTCTTCCAGTCGGCGGGGGCGGTCACCTGGCCGGGGCCCTTGCCGTAGCGGGCCACCCACAGCGGGTACCGCTGGAGGCCGTGGCCGTACTCGTCGGCGAAGTTCCAGCCGCTGTAGAACAGCGGCGTGACGCCGGTCCTGGCCTGGACGTGCGCCAGCCACTTCTTGGCCCAGGCGTTCACCTCGGTCACGGACCGGCCGTCGGCGCTCTCCAGGTCGAGCGCGAGCAGGTCGCCCTTGGCGGCCGGCTGCCGGCCGACCACGGACAGGAAGTGGTCGGCCTCGGCGATCGGGTCGTTCGACGGGTGCCCGTAGTGGTAGGCGCCCCGCACCTTGCCCTTCCCGCCCAGGTCGGCCCAGTGGCGGGCGAAGGAGGCGTCCACGCGGGTGACGCCCTCGGTGGCCTTGACGATGCCGAACGCGGCGCCGCTGGCGGCCCAGTCGTGGTCCGGCTGGTAGTTGGAGACGTCCTGGCCGTAGGTGAGGCCGTCGGCGTGGGCGGGGGCGGACGTCAGGCCGAGGCCCGACACGGCGGCGGTGACGGCCAGCAGGGCGCTCGCGTACAGCTTCTTGACGTTCGGCTTCACGGGGTTCCTCCTGAGGGCAGGCGGCAGCCGCCCACGGGTGTCTGTCGGGATGCCGCGACGGCGGCTGATGGGCTGCGGCAGGCGGTTCCGCCCGGCGGCATGGCGCGTCGCGATGCCGTTACAACCCCGTGACCTGGGCAAACATTCCCTCATGCCGGAGTCAAGCCGAGACTCCCGGCGAGGGCGGCGGCCCGCGGGGGGCCGCCGCCGTGCGCGCTAGCGAGGGTTCACGACCAGGGCGCTGCCGCCGCCCCGCCGTACGGGCTCGGCGACGGCCTGGACCAGGCCGTGGCCGCGCAGTTCCAGCGCCGTGGCCGCGCCGATCTCCGGGTTCAGCACGAAGCCGTGGCCCTTGGCCTCCAGCTCGGTCCGGTACTTGTCGAGGAACGCCTGCTCGGCCTGCGTCTGGGCGGTGTTGCGCTGCGTGGCCCGCGGCGCGGCGAGCGCGTCGGGCAGGCTCATGCCGAATTCGTACCGGTTGACCAGGATCTGCAGCACGGTCGTGATGATCGTCGAGCCGCCCGGCGAGCCCGCGGCCAGCACCGGCCTGCCGTGGTCGAACACCAGCGTGGGCGCCATCGACGAGCGCGGCCGCTTGCCGGGGCCGGGCAGGTTGGGGTCGCCGGGGGCGGGGCCGAAGGTGAAGTCGGTCAGCTCGTTGTTGAGCAGCACGCCGCGGCCCGGCACCACGATGCCGTTGCCGCCGGTCGACTCGATGGTGAGGTTGTAGGCGACCACGTTGCCCCAGCGGTCGGCGACGACCAGGTGCGTGGTCTCCGGCCCCTCGTCCGCGATCGGGGTCGCGGTGCCGGTCGGGGTGGCGCAGGCGCCGTACGTGCCGTCGGGGCTGCCGGGGGCGACCGGGCTGGTCAGGGCCCGGTCGCCGATCAGGCAGGCGCGCTCCTTGGCGAACCCGTCGGACAGCAGCTCGCGCAGCGGCACGCCGGGGATGTCGCCGACGTAGGCGTTGCGGTCGGCGAAGGCCAGCCTGGACGCCTCCAGGTACTCGTGCAGGCCCACCTTGGGCAGGGCTTCGAGGATGTTGAGCGCCTCGCCGACGGTCGAGCCGCCCGAGGACGGCGGGGCCATGCCGTAGACGTCCATGCCGTTGTAGGAGATCTTGGTGGGCTCGCGCAGGAGGGCGCGGTAGTCCCGCAGGTCCGACAGCTCCATCAGGCCGGGCCTGACGTTGCGGGTGCTGCCGGGGGTGACCGGCGGCTTCTTCACGGTGGCCACGATCTCCGCGCCGAGCCCGCCGCCGTACAGCCAGCCGGGGCCGCGCCGGGCCAGTTCCCGGTACGTGTTCGCCAGCTCCGGGTTCTTGAACACCGAGCCGACCGGCGGTGGGGCGCCGTTCGGCAGGTAGAGCCGGGCCGTCGAGGCGATGTCCTTGAAGCGGCCGGCGTTCGCGGCGGTCTGGTCGTGGAACGTCTGGTCCACGACGAAGCCGCGGGAGGCCACCTCGATGGCGGGCTGGAGCGCCTGGCCGAGCGAGAGCGTGCCGAACCGGCGCAGGGCCAGGTCCCAGTGCGCCAGCGTGCCGGGCACGCCCGCCGACAGGCCGCTGGTGACGCCCTCGTCGAACGGGATGCCCTCGAAGCTGGACGCGGTCATCGCGCGCGGGGCGGTCTCGCGGCCGTCGATGGTGACGACCTTGCGCTGCCTGGCGTCGTACAACACCATGAAGCCGCCGCCGGTCAGGCCGGCCGAGTACGGCTCGGTCACCCCGAGCACGGCTCCGGCGGCCACGGCCGCGTCGACGGCGTTGCCCCCGCGTCTCAGCACGGAGATCGCGGCCTTGCTGGCGTCGAGGTCGACGGTGGCGACGGCGCCTCCGTACCCCTCGGCGACCGGGGCCTTCTGCTGGGGGCCCGCCGACGCGTGGGGGCCCGCCGACGCGGGCGCGGCGGGCAGGAGTGAGATGAGGACTGCTGCTGCGGAGAAGATCACACGGCGCATGGTGTCCACGATGACCCAGCTACGCCCGTCGTGGTAGGGCCCCCTCGGACAAGGGGATGATGTCGCGGGCGCCGCGGGTGGCCTAGCGTGGAGGCGTGCGCTGGAAGTCCGGTTTCGACCCTTATCTCGCCCTGATCGTGGCGGTCGCCCAATTGGTGATCGCCCAAGGTGCGACGTGGGGCCAGCAGCGCCTCCTGCGGGAGCCGCTCGACCCCTACGCGTACGCGTTGCTGCTGGTCGGGCCGCTGACCATCCTCTTTCGCAGGCGGTTCCCGCTGCTGACGGTGTCCGTCGCGCTCGCCGCGATGGACCTGTTCCTCATCGGCGGCTACGCCTACGGCCCCGCCTTCCTCAGCCCGGGTGTCCTGCTGTTCCTCCTGGTCACGGGGGGAAGGCGGCTGATGGCCTGGACGATGGCGACCATGACGGTGGCCTCGCTGCTCAGCTACGCCTGGTGGGTGGGCAACCGCGACCTGTTCCACAGCGTAGCGATCCTGGCGTTCATCCTGCTGTTCATGGTCGTGGCCGAGCTGGTCAGGATCGTCAGGGAGCGCCAGGCCGAGCGCGAGCGCGTCGCGGAGGAGGAGGCCAGGCGGCAGGCCAGCGAGGAGCGCCTGACCATGGCCCAGGAGCTGCACGACGTGCTCGCGCACAACATCTCGCTCATCCACGTGCAGGCCAGCACCGCGCTGCACCTCATCGACGCCAACCCCGAACAGGCCCGCTCGGCCCTGGCCACGATCAAGACGGCGTCCAAGGAGGTGCTGGGCGAGATGCGCTCGGTGCTCAACGTGCTGCGCGAGGGCGCCCCGCGTTCCCCGACGGCCGGGCTCGACCGGCTCGACGACCTCGTCCAGCGGTCGGGGATGGAGGTCTCGCTCAGGCGGGTGGGGTCGCGGCCGCTGCCGCCGCAGGTCGAGCGGGCCGCGTACCGGATCGTGCAGGAGTCGCTCACCAACGCCGCCCGCCACGCGCCCGGCTCGCGGGTGTCGGTGCGCCTGGAGTACGGCGCCGCGGAGCTGGTCATCGTGGTCGCCGACACGGGGGCCACCAAGCCCGCCGTCCTGTCGGAGGAGGGCAGCGGCAACGGCATCCCCGGCATGCGCGAGCGCGCCTCCGCCCTCGGCGGCACGCTCGTCGCCGGCCCGTCGGGCGGCGGCTTCCAGGTCGAGGCCCGCCTGCCCCTACCCGAGGAGAACCCAACGTGATCAAGGTGTTGCTCGCCGACGACCAGGCGCTGGTCCGGGCGGGCTTCAAGGCCCTGCTGGACGCCCAGCCCGACATGACCGTGGTGGCCGAGGCGGCCGACGGCGCGGAGGCGGTGCGCCTGGCCGGCGAGCACGCCCCGGACGTCGTCCTGATGGACATCCGCATGCCCGGCACCGACGGCCTGACCGCCACCCGCCGGATGCCGCCCGGGCCGCACATCATCATCCTGACCACCTTCGAGCTGGACGAGTACGTCTTCGAGGCGCTGCGCGGCGGCGCGTCCGGCTTCCTGGTCAAGGACACCGAGCCGGCCGAGCTCATCCAGGCCGTGCGGGTGGTGGCGGCGGGCGAGGCGCTGCTGTCGCCGAGCGTGACCCGGCGGCTGATCGCCGAGTACGCCTCCCGCGCCAAGGAACCGGTCGCCACCCAGGGCCTGGACCAGCTCACCGAACGCGAGCGCGAAGTGCTCTCCCTGGTCGGCACGGGCATGACCAACGACGAGATCGCCGCCAAGCTGTTCATGTCGCCGGCCACGGCCAAGACCCACGTCAGCCGGGCCATGATGAAGCTGCACGCCCGCGACCGCGCCCAGCTCGTGGTCATCGCCTACGAGTCCGGGCTGGTCAGGCCGGGCTGGCTCTGACGGCGGCCGGTCCCGCCCCGAACCAGGCCCGCGCCGCCTCGGCCAGGCCGCCGGTCCCGGCCCAGGCCACGTACCCGTCGGGGCGGACGAGCAGCACGTCGGCGGGCGGCTCGGCGCACCGCGCCCGCACCACGTCGATCCACCCGCCCTCGGGCAGCGCCAGGTCCGGCCGGTCGCCGGGGTCGCCGGAGAGCACCGGGTCCGGCCCGCCGCCGGGGCCGCCGGGCGCGGGGGCCGGTCCGTCGCGGAGGTCGAGCAGCACCGGCCGTCCGGCCCGCAGCAGCCCGGACAGCCGCTGCTCCCCCGCCGCCGTGCTCAGCGGCAGGTCGGGGAGGAACCGGCCGGCGAGCGGGTGCGGGTGCTCCAGCCCGCGCGCGGGCGGGTAGCGGGTGTCGGAGCCGTGCAGGAGCGCGGCGAGCCGGCGCAGCGGCTGCTCGTCGGCGAACAGCTCGGCCAGCAGCGCACGCAGGGCCTCGCCGTCCTCGCCGGGGGCCCGTTCCAGGGCCGCCTGGGCGCGGGTCTGGGCGAGTGCCCGCGCGGCCACCGGACGGCGCTCCTCCTCGTAGGTGTCGAGCAGCCCGGCGGGCACCCGTCCGAGCAGCACGGCGGCCAGTTTCCAGGCCAGGTTGGCCGCCTCCGTCAGTCCGACGTTGAGCGCCGACCCGCCGGCCGGGAACAGGTGGGCGGCGTCCCCGGCCAGGAACACCCGTCCGGCCCGGTAACGGTCGGCGAGCCGGGCCTGCGCGACCGTGCCGGACAGCCAGATCGGCTCGCCCAGCGGCAGGTCCCGCCCGATCACCCGGCGTACGGCCGCGCGGAAGTCGTCCGGCGTCACCGGGCCGGTGGGCAGCGTGCCGCGCTCGCGCACGCCCGCGATGAGCACGCCGGGCCGCAACGAGGTGAGCAGCAGGCGGCCGGCCGGGGTGCGGTTCCAGCCGGGTTCCAGCCCCTCGACGCGCGGCGCCTGGAACGGGCCCTGCTCGTCCCGGGCGAAGTGGCCGAGCCGCAGCACCTCGTCGTCGGTGGTGCCCGGGAAGCCGATGCCCGCCAGGGCGCGGACGGTGCTGTGCCCGCCGTCGCAGCCGACCACGTACCGGGCGCGGGCCCGGCCGGTGGACAGCTCCAGCGTGACGCCCTCCTCGTCCTGGGCCAGGCCGCGGACCTCGTGGCCGCGCCTGATCTCGGCCCCGAGCCGGGCGGCCCGCTCGGTCAGCAGCCGTTCCAGCCGGGGCTGCTGGATCAGCAGCAGCCGCAGCGGCATGTCGTCGTGCCCGGCGAAGCGCAGCGGCACCTGCCCGAACGGGAACCCCGGGGCCGGGCCGGCGAAGCCGCTGCCCTCGGCGAGGAGGCCGAGCAGGCCGCGGTGGCCGAGCAGCTCCACGATCTGCCCGGCGAGCCCGTTGGCCTTGGGCAGCTCGCTCGGCTCCGGGCGTTTGTCCAGCACGATCGGGCGTAAGCCGGCCAGCGCCAGCTCGCCCGCGAGCATGAGCCCGACCGGGCCCGCTCCCACGATCATCACGTCGTCCATGCCTGTCAGGCTAGATTGACAGAATCGAGCCTGTCAATCTAGCCTGACAGCGTGGACATGGAAGAGCTGTCTCAACGCATCAGGTCGAACGACCCCGCCCTCGGCCTGCGGGCGGTGGGCGCGCTGCACCGGCTGGCCGAGCAGGTCGAGGCGGCGTCGGTGGCCGCGGCCAGGGAGCAGGGCTGGACCTGGGAACAGATCGGCGACGCGCTCGGCATGTCGCGGCAGTCCGTGCACGCCAGATACGGAAAGTGAGGATCGCCATGTTCGGCAAGGAGAAGAGCCCCTTCGCCGCCGTCGTCAGCGCGGCGCTCGACGAGGCCAGGCAGCGCGGCGACCGGCGGCTCGGCACCGAGCACCTGCTGCTCGGTCTGCTGCACGATCCCGCCGCCGAGCCGGCGCGGGCGCTCGGCGTCGACCTGGCCGGGGCGCGCGCCGCGCTCGACGAGCTCGACCGCGAGGCGCTGCGCTCGATCGGCCTCGACCTCGGCCAGGCACCGCGCGCGACGCCCCGCCGGCATCCGCCGGTGCCCGGCACCGCGCTCACGTCGAGCGCCCGCGCGGTGGTCAACGCCGCCATCGGGGCCACCCGCCGGAAGACCAGGCCGCAGGCGCCCCGCCACCTCCTGCTCGCCCTCCTGGAGCGGGACCGCCACGACCCGGTGGCCCGGCTGATCGACCAGCTCGGGATCGACCGCGCGGCCGTCCGCGCCCGCGTCGCCTGATCGGCGACACGGGAGAAATCCGGTTGAAGCCGCGGCCCGGGCGCTGACATGGTCGAAGGATGCGGCGTACATACGATGACCTGGTCGAGGAGGCCGACACGGTGTCCGTGGCCGGCTGGGACTTCTCCTGGCTGGAGGGCCGGGCCACCGAGGAGCGGCCCTCGTGGGGCTACTCCCGTCTGCTGGCCGGGCGGATGGCGGGGGCGCAGGCGGCGCTCGACGTCCAGACCGGCGGCGGCGAGATCCTGGCCGGGCTGCCCACGTTGCCGAAGGTGACGGTGGCGACCGAGTCGTGGCCGCCCAACCTGGCGCTGGCCGCCGCCCGGCTGCGCCCGCGCGGGGCGTACGTGGTGGCCGACGACGACGAGCCGCGCCTGCCGTTCCGCGACGGCGTCTTCGACCTGGTGGTCAGCCGCCATCCGGTGGCGACCTGGTGGTCGGAGATCGCCCGGGTGCTGCGTCCGGGAGGGTCGTACTTCTCGCAGCAGGTCGGCCCGCGCAGCGTGTTCGAGCTGACCGAGTTCTTCATGGGCCCGCAGGACGGCTCGGCCCGCGACCCGCGTCAGGCCGTGGCGGAGGCGGAGGCGGCCGGGCTGGAGGTGGTCGACCTGCGGGCCGAGCGGCTGCGGATGGAGTTCCGCGACATCGGCGCGGTGATCTACTTCCTGCGCAAGGTGATCTGGATCGTGCCGGGCTTCTCGGTCGGCCGCTACGGCGACAGGCTGCGCGAGCTGCATGAGCTCATCGAGGCCGAGGGCCCGTTCGTCGCCCATTCGTCCAGGTTCCTCATCGAGGCCCGGCGGCCCGAGGCGCACCCGTCCTCCGGACGATGAGACGCACCGGCGCGCTACCTCCTCGGGCGTACGCCGGGCCCGCCTGAGCACTCCCCCGGGCGCAGCGGCGGCGGCTCCCGGCGGGCGATTCGCCGCGCCCCCGGAGGGCGGACCCTGGAGGCAGGACGAAGGAGGAAGTCATGCATCCGCATCTCTGGCCGGTCTTCCCGGTCTTCTGGGGCCTGTTCTGGGTCGCGCTCATCGCGCTCGCCGTCACCGCCCGCCGCAAGGGCTGGTGGGGGCGTCGCCCGGCGGCCGTGCCCGACCGGCCCACCGCGTCGGCGGAGCGGATCCTGGCCGAGCGGTACGCCCGCGGCGAGATGGGCGACGACGAGTTCTTCGAGAAGATGTCCGTGCTCAAGGGCGCAACCACCTAAACATCACTAAGGGTACAAGAACTGTCACTGGCCGCATCCGGCCTGCCGCGTTACGTTTCCCCCGAAAGCATCGTGAGCGAGCACGGGGAGGGCTGGACGTGGAGGCGGTCACCCTGTTCGCCGGGGGCGTGGCAGCCGGGCTGGTGGCCGGCACCGCCTCGTGCACGGCCGCCCAGGGCGGGCTGCTCGTGGGCCTGGCCGGCCACCGCCCCGGCCGCGACCCGGCGCTGGTGGCCTGGTTCCTGGCCGGCCGGCTGGCCGCGTACACGCTGGTGGGGGCGCTGCTCGGGCTGCTCGGCTCGGCGGTCGGCCTGCCGCCGCGGGCGCGGGCCGTGCTCCTGGTCGCGGGCGGCTGCGCCGTGATCGTGTTCGCGATCCGGCTCATGCGCGGCGGGGGGCACGCGTGCGCCGAGCCCGTCCGGCCGTCCGGTTACCGGGCGCCGCTGCTGGGGGCGGCCACCGTCCTCGTGCCCTGCGGGGTGACGATCGGCATGGAGATGCTCGCCGTCTCCAGCGGCTCGCCGCTGGCGGGCGCGGCGGCCATGGCGGGGTTCGTGGTCGGCACGGCGCCGGCGTTCGCGCTGCTCGGCTACGTGCTGCGGCGGATCTCCCGCACCCGGCTGGCCAGGTACGCCGGGGTGGTCGCCGTCGCCGCCGGGCTCTGGACCGTCGTGGCCGGGCTCAACCTGGGCGGCTGGACGTGGGAGGCAGCACCGGCCGCCGCGGGGCCCGCCGCCCGGACCGTCACGGTCTACGCCACCCGCGAGGGCTACCGGCCCGCCGCCGTGTCCGTCCCGGCGAACGTACCGGTCGAGGTCATCTTCAAACTGGTCGATCCGGGCTGCACGGGCACTCTCACCATCGACGGGCGCGACGTGGCCCTGCCCGCCACCGTACGGCTGCCGCCCCACCGCCCCGGCTCGCTGCGTTACGTGTGCGGGATGGGGATGTATTCGGGGTTCATCAGGTTCTCCTAGGGCCGTTGTCGGCGATTACGGTTCGCGAACGTATGATCACGTGCCACTCTGTCGCCATGGCCTGGTGGCAGGGAGAGGTGGCGACGCCGGCCGTTCCGGCGCCACGGGTGGGTGACGAGCCGGAGTTGCTGGTGGCCGCGCAGCAGGGCGACGCCCAGGCGGCCCACCGGCTCGGCAAGCTCTACGCCCAGCGCGGCGACCGCGCGGCGGCCCGGCTCTGGTGGGAGCTGGCGGCCGCGGGCGGCAACGTCGACAGCGCCTACAACCTGGGCGTCTGGCACGAGAAGCACGGCAGCCTGGAGGAGGCGGTCATCTGGTACGAGACCGCCGCGGCCACCGGCGACGCGGAGGCCGCCGCCAATCTCGCCACCCTCCTGCTGGAACAGCGCGGCGACGCCGGGGCCGCCAGAGCCTGGTTCGAACGCTCGGCCCTGGCCGGGTCACGTTCCGCGGCCCGCCGGCTGGCCCTGCTGTGCGAGGACACCGGCGAGACCGGCGTGGCCCGCGAGTGGCACCGCAGGGCGGCCGACGACGGCGACCTGGCCTCGGCCCACGACCTCGGCTTCCTGGCCTACTCGGCCGGCGAGGACGAGGAGACCGTGCGCTGGTGGGAGTACGCCGCCCGCGGCGGCCACGCCGACTCCGCCCACTGCATGGGCCTCTACCTGCACGCCAGCCGCGACCCCGAGGGCGCCGAGGCCTACTACCGGCTGGCCGCCAAGAACGAGCACCCGGGCGCCGCCTCCCGGCTCGGCGCCATCGCCCTGTCCCGCGGCGACCTGCGTACGGCCCGCGCCTGGTACGAGCGGGCGGCCGCGGCCGGGCGGCTGGAGGACCAGCGCATGGCCGGGTTCGTCTGCGTGGAGCTCGGCGACACCCCGGCCGCCAGCCACTGGTTCGGCAGGGCGGCGGCGGGCGGCGACGCCGAGTCCGCCTTCAACTACGGCCTGCTGCTGATCGCCGAGTTCGGCGATCTGGCCGGCGGCCGCCACTGGTTCCGCCAGGCGGCGCGGGCGGGCCACCACGGCGCGGCGGTCGAGCTGGGCGGGCTGCTGACGGTGGCCGGCGAGCTGGGCGAGGCCGAGGAGTGGCTGGCCGACCCGCCGCCGCAGGCGTGGGCGCGCACCGCCGAGCCCGAGCTGGCCGCCCGCGCCGAGCTGGCCGCGGCGGCCACCGGCCGCAGGGGCGGCGTGCCGCTGTCGGTGCCCGACCTGACGGAGGTGCTGGGCACCTGGGACCTGGTGACCAGGCCGCTGCACGACCACTCCGACGTGATCGGCTGGCTGGTGGAGCGGAGCGGGGTGCACCGCAGCGCGGTCGAGCACCTGGCGTCGGTGCGCGGCACGCTGCTGCGCCCCGGCAGCGCGCCGTGGCCGGGCACCGGCGAGATCCAGCACGTCCTCGCCACCGCCCGTGACCTGCGGCGCCGCCTGGGAGTGTGTTAGGGCCGCCGGGGAGTGTATCAGGGCCGCCCTGGGAGTGTGTCAGGGGCGCGACCGCCGGCCGCGCCCCTGGAGGACGATCAGAGAACGTCGGCGACCGGCGTGTACGGCAGCCCCAGCGCCTGGGCGACCGGCTCGTTGGTGAGCACGCCGTCATGGGTGTTCAGACCGCCCGCGAGGCCCTGGTCGGCCTTCAGCGCGTCGCGCCAGCCCAGGTTGGCCAGCTTGACCGCGTACGGGAGCGTCGCGTTGGTCAGGGCGTAGGTGGAGGTGTTGGCCACCGAGCCGGGCATGTTGGCCACGCAGTAGAAGATCGACCCGTGCACCGTGTACGTCGGCTCGGCGTGCGTGGTCGGCCGCGAGTCCTCGAAGCAGCCGCCCTGGTCGATGGCGATGTCCACGAGCACCGAGCCCGGCTTCATCCGCGCGACCAGGTCGTTGGAGACCAGCGTCGGGGCCTTGGCGCCGGGGATCAGCACGGCGCCGATGACCAGGTCGGCCTGCAGCACCTCGCGCTCGATCGCGTACGAGGTGGACACGAGGGTCTTCAGCCGGCCCTGGTAGATGGCGTCGATGTGGCGGAGCCGGTCGATGTTGGTGTCGAGCACGGTCACGTCCGCGCCCATGCCGACGGCGATCTGCGCCGCGTTGAGGCCCGAGACGCCGCCGCCGATGACGACGACCTTGGCGGGGGCCACGCCGGGCACCCCGCCGGGCAGCACGCCCCGGCCGCCGTTGAAACGCATGAGGTTGTAGGCGCCCACCTGCGGCGCGAGCCGGCCCGCGACCTCCGACATCGGGGCGAGCAGCGGCAGCGTGTGGCCCACCTGGACGGTCTCGTACGCGATGCCGGTCGTCCTGGCGGCCAGCAGGGCGTCGGTGCACGGACGGGAGGCGGCCAGGTGCAGGTAGGTGAACAGCACCAGGCCCTCGCGCAGGCGGTGGTACTCCTCGGCGATGGGCTCCTTGACCTTCAGGACCATGTCCGCCCCCGCCCAGACGGCGTCGGCGTTGTCGAGGATCTTCGCGCCCGCGGCGAGGTACTCCTCGTCGGTGATGTGTGAGCCGAGGCCGGCACCTCGCTGGACGGTGACGTCGTGACCGTTCCGCACCAGCTCGTGAACACCGGCGGGGGTGACCGCCACACGGTATTCGTGGTTCTTGACCTCGGCAGGGACGCCGATCTTCATCGTAGGGATCCTTTCGGAGACCGGCACTTCGTCGTACCGGGTGGGGAGGGTGTTAGAGGCGCGCCCACGCTTCCGAGAGCACGCCCCGCAGGATGGATCCGATCTCGTCGAACTCCTTCTGCCCCGCGATCAGCGGGGGCGCGAGCTGGATCACGGGGTCGCCGCGGTCGTCCGCCCGGCAGTAGAGTCCGGCGTCGAACAGCGCCTTGGACAGGAATCCGCGCAGCAACCGCTCGGACTCCTCGGCGTTGAACGTCTCCTTGGTGGCCTTGTCCTTGACCAGCTCGATGCCCCAGAAGTAGCCCGAGCCCCGCACGTCGCCGACGATCGGCAGGTCGCGCAGGTCGTCGAGGGCGGCCTGGAAGAGGGGCTCGTTCTTGGTGACGTGGCCGAGCAGGTCCTCGCGCTCGAAGATGTCGAGGTTGGCGAGGGCCACGGCGGCCGACACGGGGTGGCCGCCGAAGGTGTAGCCGTGGGCGAACATGTTGTCGCCCTGCTTGAACGGCTCGAACAGCCGCTCGTGCGCGATCATGGCGCCGATGGGCGAGTAGCCGCTGGTCATGCCCTTGGCGCAGGTGATGATGTCGGGCACGTAGTCGAACTTCTGGCCGCCGAACATGGTGCCGAGGCGGCCGAAGGCGCAGATGACCTCGTCGGAGACGAGCAGCACGTCGTACTCGTCGCAGATCTCGCGCAGGCGCTGGAAGTAGCCGGGGGGCGGCGGGAAGCAGCCGCCGGCGTTCTGGACGGGCTCGGCGAAGACGGCGGCCACCGTGTCGGGGCCCTCCATCTCGATGGCGCGGGCCACGCGGTCGGCCGCCCAGATGCCGTATTCCTCCGGCGACATGCCGGGGACGCCGCTGATCTCGTCGGCGCGGTAGTAGTTCGTGTTCGGAACGCGCACCGAACCGGGCACGAGGGGCTCGAACATCTGCTTGAACGCCGGGATGCCGGTGATCGACAGGGCGCCCTGCGGGGTGCCGTGGTAGGCGATCTGGCGGCTGATGACCTTGTGCTTGAGCGGCTTGCCGACGAGCTTGTAGTACTGCTTGGCCAGCTTCCACGCGGTCTCGACGGCCTCGCCGCCGCCGGTGGTGAAGAAGACCCGGTTCAGCTCGCCCGGCGCCTGCTCGGCCAGGCGGGTGGCCAGCTCGGCCGCCTTGGGGTGCGCGTAGGACCACAACGGGAAGAAGGCCAGCTCCTGCGCCTGCTTGGCGGCGGCCTCGGCCAGCTCGGCACGCCCGTGTCCGACCTGGACGACGAACAGCCCGGCCAGGCCGTCGAGATAACGCTTGCCGTGGATGTCGTAGATATAGGACCCCTCACCGCGCACGATGGTCGGGATCTCGTTCTCCTGGTAGGCGCTGTGCCTCGTGAAGTGCAACCACAGGTTGTCCTGCGCGGCCTTCAGGACGTCGTTTTCCGGCTGCGTCATGGTTATCTTCCCTCGTGTCGAACTCCCCACAGTGTGCATCTTCACCTGCGGTTTGCCAAGCGAATCGGTCGCAGCACTATGCAAGAAAATCGAGATCCGCAGAACCGTTGTGTAACCGCAACGAAATCCGCAGGTAGATTAACGCGCGGGTCATGCCCGTTTCCATACTGTGGAACCTTCTGTGATCCAATGAGACCAAACTGTCGAGAACGACCCCCGGGGGACCGTCCCGTGACTCCTGACCAGATCGAGAGCGCCGTCGCCGCCGCGATGCCCCGAGCCATCGAGGAGCTCAAGCGGCTCGCCGCCATTCCGTCCGTGGCCTTCCCCGGGCACCCGGAGGAGCCGGTCCTCGCCGCCGCGGCGGTGACGGAGGAGCTCGTGCGCTCGGCGGGCCTGCCGCACGTCCAGCAGGTCGCCGTCGAAGGCAGCTTCCCCGCGATCTACGGCGAGGCCCCGGCCCCTCCCGGCGCGCCCACCGTCCTGCTGTACGCGCACTACGACGTGCAGCCCGCCGGCGACCTGGCCGCCTGGCGCACGCCGCCGTTCGAGCCCACCCTGATCGACGGCAAGCTGTACGGCCGCGGCTGCGCCGACGACAAGTCGGGCATCATCTCCCACATCGCCGCGCTGCGCGCCTTCCAGGGCCGGTTCCCGGTGGGCATCAAGGTCATCATCGAGGGCCAGGAGGAGTACGCGGGCGAGCGCCTGGAGGCCTTCGTCGAGCGCAACCCCGAGCTGCTGCGGGCCGACGCCATCGTGGTCGCCGACACCGGCAACCCGCGCGTCGGCGACCCGGCGGTCACGACGTCGCTGCGCGGCATGGCGGCCTTCACCATCGAGGTGCGCACGCTGCGCGAGGCCGTGCACAGCGGCTCGTTCGGCGGCGCCGCCCCCGACGCGCTGGCCGCCCTGATGCGCATGCTGACCGCGCTGCACGACGAGAACGGCGACATCCGGGTGCCCGGCCTGCCGCGCGGCAGCTTCCTCGGCCAGGGGCCCTCGGAGGAGGAGTTCAGGAAGACCGCCGGCGTGGCGGACGGCGTCTCGCTGGTCGGCTCCGGCTCGCTGGCCGACCGGCTGTGGGCCTCGTACGCCATCACCGTCACGGGCCTCGACGTGCCGACCGTGTCGGGCGCCGTGAACGCGGTCCAGCCGGCGGCGCGGGCCCGGGTGACCGTCCGGGTGCCTCCGTCCGGCGACCCGAAGACCACGGTCAACGCCGTGGTGGAGTTCCTGCGCCAGGTGGCGCCGTGGGGCGTGCAGGTGTCGTTCGACGACTTCACCGTCGGGTCCGGCTTCCAGGCCGACTCCGGCGGCAAGGCGCGGTCGGCGCTGAACCGGGCGATGGAGCGCGCGTTCGGCCGCCCGCCGCGCGACGTGGGCGCGGGCGGGTCGATCCCGCTGGTGAACACGCTGCTCAAGCAGTACCCGGCGGCCGAGATCCTGCTGTTCGGCGCCGAGGACGAGGACGCCGCCATCCACGCCCCCAACGAGCGGGTCGACCTCGACGAGCTGCGCCGGGTGGCCACCGCCGAGGCGCTGTTCCTGCAGGAGCTGAGCCTGCCGTCGGCGCTCGGCGTCTGAGCTTCGCCCCCGGGCGGAAATTGCGTTGCCCCTCCCGGCCGCCGTTCGTCAGACTGCACGACGTTCCGCGGAAATCACCAGGAGGGGCTGCGCATGTTGACCGACGAGCAGATCGAGTCGTTCGTCGAGGACGGGTTCGTCCGGCTTCCCGGCGCGGTTCCCCTGGAGACCGCCGAGCAGTGCCGGGCCGAGCTGTGGGCGGCCAGCGGCTGCGACCCCGATGACCCGTCGAGCTGGACCGAGCCGGTCGTGCGGCTGGGCTGGATGGCCACCCCGTCGTTTCGCGCGGCGGCCAACACGCAGCAGCTCCACGAGGCCTACGACCAGCTCGTGGGCGCCGGGCGCTGGACCGGGCCCATGGGCCTCGGCACCTTCCCGCTGCGTTTCCCCAGCGACAAGGAGCCCGGCGACGACGGCTGGCACCTGGAGGCGAGCTTCTCCGGCGACGCCGGCGAGTACCGGGTGAACCTGCGCTCGCGCGGCCGGGCCCTGCTCATGCTGTTCCTGTTCTCCGAGGTCGGCCCCGACGACGCCCCCACCCGGGTACGCGTCGGCTCACACCTGGACGTGCCCGCCCTGCTCGCCGATTCCGGGGACGAAGGGCGCGAATGGTTCTCGCTGTGCGGGGACGCCGTGCCGCTCAGCGAGGGGCGCCGGGAGGTCACCGTCACCGGCTCCCCCGGCGACGTCTTCCTGTGCCACCCGTTCCTGATCCACTCGGCCCAGCCGCATCGCGGCAGCGTGCCGCGGTTCATGGCCCAGCCGCCGCTGATGCCGACCGGCCTGCTCGACCTCACCGGCACCGCGCCGACGCCGGTCGAACGCGCGGTCCTGAAGGGCTTGAACGGGACGGCTCCGGCTTAGAACGCCCGGCGGTCCAGGCGTCGCGGTCCAGGCGTCGCGGACCGGGCGGAGCGCCAGGGGTCGCGGGCCGGGCGGGTCAGGCATGGTGGTCCGCCGTCAGGCGCGGTGTCTGCCTGGTCGTGCCGCGGCTGACCAGGCGCAGGCCGGTCTCCACGAGGGCCCAGCCCAGCCGCCGTTCCCAGGCGCGGGCGAGCGTCCCCGGGTGCGGCCGGCGCGGCGGGCCGGTTCGGGCTGTCCGGCCCGTCCGGCCCGTCCGGCCTGTCCGGTCTGTACGGCGGCGGCTCTGGGCGGCGGCGCGCAGTTCCTGTGCGCGTACTCGCTCGACAAGTAGGTATAAGTCGGGGTTCATCCTGGTCTCTCCTCACGTCGCGAACGGGAACCCGTACAGGTGCACGGCCACGTTCTCGCGGCCCTCGGTGTCACCCGCCTCGCCGGCCGCCCGGCCGCGGGCCGTCCACTTCGCGACCACGTCGTCGATCTCCTGCCGGAGGTCGCGCAACTCCTCCGCGGTCAGCGACAGCAGGAACTCCGACCCGAAGGACGAGTCCTGCCAGGCTTCGCTCCAGGCCCACTGCGCGTCGAGGTAGCCCTCGTACATCTCGGAGAGCTGGCGGGCGTGCAGGCGGGACAGGGTCTGGTGGACCACGACGCCCTCGGGGCTGTCGCGGAAATCGGAGTTGCGGGTGGAGAAGCTCTCCGCCGACGTCCGCCACCAGCGCTCCCGGGCGTCGCCCCGGCCTCCTTGCGTCTCCTCGATGAGGCCGTGCGAGGCCAGCTTGCGCAGGTGGTAGCTGACCAGGGAGACCGCCTCGTCCACCTGCTCGGCGAGCTGCGAGGCCGTCGCGAGCCCGGCGACCTTGAGCGCGCGGTACAGCTTCATGCGCAGCGGGTGCGCCAGCGCCTTGAGCGTGCCGACGTCCTGGACGCGGGGCCGATCGTGGCTTGCCATGCCTCCACGCTAGATGCGAAAGGAAAATTGCGCAATAAATCTTTTCTGTCTTACCTCCTCGCCATACTGCGTCGAGAACAGGGACACCGACGATGGGAGCAAGAGCCATGAGCGAGGCACCGCGGGGCGTTTCCGGCACGACGGCGCGGGGGTGAGGCGGGTGGCGACGTTCGCGCTGATCCACGGCGGCGGCAGCTCCGCCTGGGACTGGCACCTGGTCGAGGCCGAGCTGCGCGCCCGGGGCCACCGCACGGTGGCCGTCGACCTGCCGATCGAGGACGAGTCGGCCGGCCTGGCCGACTACGCCGACACGGTCGCGCGAGCCGTCGGCGAGGCGGACGAGCTGGTCGTGGTGGCCCACTCGTGGGGCGGCTTCGTCGCCCCGCTGGTCTGCGAGCGCCTGCCCGTGAAGCTGCTCGTGCTGGTCACGGCCATGATCCCGGTCCCGGGCGAGCCGCCGGGCGAGTGGTGGGCCAACACCGGCTACCAGGGCGCCGACGACCTGGACACGATCGCGCAGTTCATGCACGACGTCCCCGAGGAGCTGGCGGAGGAGGAGTTGGCGCGGGGGCGTGCGCAGGCGGAGAAGTCGTCCGTCGAGCCGTGGCCGGGCGCGGCGTGGCCCGACGTGCCGACGCGGTTCCTGCTCTGCCGGGACGACCGGTTCTTCCCGCCGGAGTTCATGCGGAAGGTGGTCCGGGAACGGCTCGGTGTCATGCCCGACGAGATCGGGGGCAGTCACATGGTCATGTTGTCGCGGCCGAAGGAGCTGGCCGAGCGGTTCGAGGCGTATCTCACAGTGTGACGCGCCGCATCACGAGGTAATCTTTTGTACTGACCAGTCAGTTCAAGAGATGGGGTTGTGGTGATCGTCGCGGAGGGCTTGTCGATCGAGGGGGTGTACCCGGCGGTCTCGCTGAAGGCGGGCCCCGGCACGCTCACGGCGGTCGCCGGGCCGGCGGGCAGCGGGCGTACGAGCCTGCTGCTCACGCTGGCCGGCCGGATGAAGCCGACCACGGGCACACTCTCCGTCGCCGGGCACACCAGGCCGCGGGCCATCCGCAAGGCGGCGGCGCTCGCGCTGGTCGACGGCGTGACGGATCTCGACAGAGCGCTGACGGTCAAGGAGCACCTGCGCGAGCGCAGGCGCAAGCCGTACCAGGAAGTCCTGAAGCGGGCGGGGCTCACGGCGCCGGACACGACGCCGGTGAGCCAGCTCGACCGCGAGCAGCAGGTGCGCCTCGGCGTCGCCCTGGCCCTGCTGGACGAGCCCGCGGTGATCCTCGCCGACAACGTGGACGCGGGCCTGCCCGACGACCGCGTACAGAAGCTCTGGGACCTCCTGCGCGACCTCGGCGCCGGCCTCGGCACGGCCGTGATCGCGACTTGCGTGCGCCCGCCCGCCCGCTACGACCACCTCGTGGAGCTGTGATGAAGGGCATGCTGCGGTCCCGGTTGACCCGGGCTGCGCTGGCGGCGGTGATCGTGCTGCCGCTGCTGTACGCCGGACTGTACCTGTGGTCGTTCTGGGACCCCCAGGGCAACCTCGACCGGGTCCCCGTCGCGCTGGTCATGGAGGACCGCCCGGCCACGGTCGACGGCAAGACCCTGCACGCGGGCCAGGACCTGGCCGACGAGCTGCGCGAGCGCAGGACGTTCGCCTGGCACGAGGCCACGCCCCGGCAGGCGGCCGACGGGGTGGCCGACGGCAGCTACTACCTGTCGCTCACCGTGCCCGCCGACTTCAGCGCCCGCCTGGCCTCCCCGTCCGACGACACGGCCACCCCGACCCCGGCCCAGCTCGGCCTGCGCGTGGACACCGGGCGCAGCTACATCGTCGGCAGCATCTCCGACGCGGTCTTCAACGAGGTACGCGCCGCCGCCGAGCGCACGGCCATCCACGACTACTTCGACAAGGTCTTCGTCTCGATCGGCGACATCCACGACGCCACCACCGAGGCCGCCGACGGCGCCGGCAAGCTGCACGACGGCGCGGTCAAGGCGGGCGACGGCGTCTCCCGGCTCAACTCCGGCCTCGGCACCGCCGAGAACGGCGCCCAGCAGCTCTCCGTCGGCCTGAACAGCGCCAACACCGCCACCGGCAAGCTGCGGAACGGCTCGGCCCAGGTCACCGGCGGCATCGGCAAGGCGCAGCAGGCCATCGGCGAGCTGCGCGACGGCCTGCGCAAGCTCCGCAGCGAGGGCACCTCGGAGCTGCGGAAGGGCACCCGGAAGGCGGCCGACCAGGTCCACACCCAGACGCGCGCGGTCAACCAGCTCGCCGACAAGTATGTTCCGGTGCTGAACGAGTGGGGCCCGAAGGTCGCCGACGCCGCCGAACAGGTGGCCGACGCCGCCGACCGGCTGGCGGACGGCTCCGGCACGGCCTCCGGCACGGGCGCCGGCGCGACCCGTGCGGCGGGCAGCGCCCGCGAGGCCGCCTCGCAGGCGCAGGCCGCGCTCGACCGTCTCGGCGCGGACGCCGACCCCGAGGTGCGCTCCCTGCTGCGCAGCGCGGCGAAGGCCGCGGAACGCGCCGCCGAGCAGGCCGGCTCGGCCGGCGCCGGCGGCACGGGCAGCGGCACGGGCGGCGCCTCCGCCCTGTCCGCCCAGGCCCGCGAGCTGGCCAGGAACGCCAGGAAGATCGCGGCCGTGGCCCCGCAGATCGGCCCCAAGGTCGACCAGGTCAGGACCCAGGTGAACGCCCTGGACGACGGCCTGGCCAAGCTGGCCGCGGGCGCGGCGACCGTGGACGCGAGCCTGGCCAAGGCCGGCACCGGCGCGGGCACCCTCTACCAGGGCGCGGCCAAGCTGCACGACGGCTCGGCCCAGGTCACCAGCGGCCTCGGTCAGCTCGGCGGCGGGCTGGTCAAGCTCAGCGACGGCGCGAGCACCCTGCGCACCGGGGTCGGCCGGCTGCACGACGGCGCGGGCCAGGTGGACAAGGGCATGGACCAGCTCGCCAAGGGTTCGAAGGACCTGGCGGGCGGGCTCGGCGAGGGCGCGGAGAAGATCCCCGACTACGACGCCCAGCAGCGGGCCGCCCGCGCCGACGTGATGAGCGACCCCGTGCGGCTGGCCAAGACGGTCGACAACGAGGTCCCCAACTACGGCACCGGCTTCGCGCCGTTCTTCCTGCCGCTGGCGTTGTGGGTGGGCGCGATGATCACGTTCATGGTGCTCAAGCCGCTGAACCAGCGGCGGCTGGCCGGGACCCAGGGCGCGGTGCGCATCGCGCTGGCCGGCTGGCTGCCCGCGGTGGCGCTGGGCGCGGCCCAGGTCGGCGTGCTGGCGGCGGTGCTGCGGTTCGCGCTCGGCCTGGAGGCGGCCCACTGGCTCGGGGTGATCGGGCTGCTGCTGCTGGCGGCGGCCGCGTTCCTGGCGGTGGTCCAGGCGGTCAACGCGCTGCTCGGGCCGCCCGGCCGGGTGGTGGGGCTGGCGCTGCTGATGCTCCAGCTCACCTCGGCGGCGGGAACGTACCCGATCGAGACCTCGCCCGGGTTCTTCCAGACGATCTCGCCGTGGCTGCCGATGAGCTGGGTCGTCTCGGCACTGCGCAGGCTGATCAGTGGTGGCGATCTGACCGTGGTGTGGCAGGCTTGCGGCGTGCTGTCCGCATTCCTCGTGCTCGGGCTCGCGCTGACCACCCTCGCGGTGGAGCGGGGCCGCGTCTGGTCCATGAAGCGCCTGCACCCCGAGCTGTCGCTGTGAGCAGGCAGGACACCCGGGCGAAGGTGTTCACGGCGGCGGTCGAGCTGATCGCCGAGCAGGGCTACGCGGCCACCACGGTCGACGCGATCGCCGAGCGCGCCGGGGTGGCCAAGGGCACCGTGTTCTACAACTTCGGCAGCAAGGAGGGCCTGTTCTCGGCGCTGCTGGAGCACTCGATCGAGCGGCTGGCGGGCGCGCTGGCCGCCGCCGACACCGGCGGCAGCGGCCTGGCCGCCCTCGACTCGGTCGTGCTGGGCCAGCTGCGCTTCTTCGAGGAGCACGGCCCGTTCGCCCGGGTGTTGCTGGCCGAGATGTGGCGCACCGCCTGGCAGGAGGCGGTGGCGCGGCTGCGCGAGAGCGCGCTCGGCGTGTACGCGGGCGTGCTGCGCAGGGCGGCGGCCGGCGGCGAGATCCGCGCCGACCTCGACGTGGAGACGGCGGCGACCGCCCTGTTCGGCATGGTCCTGACGGTCGCCATCGAGCGGCGCGCCCTCTACCCGGAACGGCCGATCGAGCAGACCCACCAGACCCTGGTCGAGCTGCTCCACGGCCGCATCAGGTGAGGCGGTCCCAACGCACCGGCAGCCCTCGTAGAGGGCTGGCTCAGCGCGCCGGCAGCTCTCGCAGAAGGCGGGTTCAGCGCACCGGCAGCTCGTAGACGCGGCGCACGCTGCTGCCCAGCTTGCCGACGTCGGCGCCGTACACGTGCAGCGACACCCCGACCTCGTCGCTGGTGTTGCGCACCATGTGGATGTCGCCGGGCGGGGCGAAGCCGCTGACCTCGCCCGGCCGGTTGTCGGCGCGTCCGATCTCCAGCAGGTGGTCGCCCATGTCGCGGTAGAGCGTCTCGTGCTCGATGCCGCTGAGGATGCCGAACGTGCACCAGGACACGTGGTCGTGGATCACCGTGTACTGGCCGGGACGCCACACGACCGCCACGATCGAGAACTCGTCCTGGGCGTGCAGCAGGTGGGAGGCATAGCGGTCGGGCGTGCCGAGGCGTTCCTCGGGCGTGAGGATGTCCATGCCGGGCAGCCGGTCCCGCAGCAGGTCCGCGACGGCGAACGCGGTCTCGCGGGCGACGAGCTTCCTGGCCACGATCTCGGAGATGCCGGACACCAGAACGTCGAGCCCTGGCCTGGTGGTGGTCGCGACCATGTTCACGGTGTCCCCCTAGAGAGAATGTGGCAATTTGTCCTCCCTCTCTACGGTGGCCCATGGCGATCGATAGGTCCAACAGAAGTCTTCTGGCCTATTGATAGATACGATTGATGAATGCTCGACGTCGCCCGGCTCCGCGTCCTCGTCGCGGTGGCCCGCAAGGGGTCGCTCACCGCGGCCGCCAAGGAGCTCCACTATTCCCAGCCGTCCATCAGCCACCACCTGGCCCGGCTGGAGGCCGAGACCGGCGCCAAGCTCGTCCAGCGGGTGGGGCGCGGCATCCGGCTGACCGAGGCGGGCCGGCTGCTGGCCGACCGCGCCGCCGACATCATCGGCCGGATCGACGCCACGGCCGAGGAGCTGGCCGCCCACGTGGGCCTGCGCGAGGGCCGGGTGCGGCTGGCCGCCTTCCCGTCGGCGCTCGGCACGTTCATCCCGTCCGCCGTCCGCCGCCTGTCGGCCGCCCATCCGGGGCTGCGCCTGGAGCTCACCGAGACCGAGCCGCCCGAGGCCCTCAGGCTGCTGCGCGCCGGCCGCGTCGACGTCGCCGTCATGTTCCGGTACGACGACACCGCCCCCGAGGACGCCGGCCTGCACCTGATCCACCTCCTCGACGACCCCAGCTACCTGGTCTCCGCCGAGCCGGGCGGCGAGCTGGCCGACCACGCCAACTCCCCCTGGATCGCCGGCTGCGACCGCTGCCGCAGCCACCTGCTCGACATCTGCGCCAAGGCCGGGTTCGAGCCGCGCATCTCCTTCACCAGCGACGACATCGTGGCCGTGCAGGCGCTCGTGGCGGCCGGCATGGGCCTGACCGTCCTGCCCGGCCTGGCGCTCAGCGCCCACCGCAACCCCGACGTCGAGGCGACCCAGGTGCCCGGCTCCACCAGGCACGTCTACGCCGCCGTCTACGGCGAGCCGCCGCACCCGCCGGCCACCGGCGCCCTGCTCGAAGCGCTCGGCGCGAGCCTGCCGCCCGCCCGGGAAAGCCGTTGACGGTGTCCTTACCATGAGCACATGCCGGACATCACGCATATCGCGCTGTTCTGCGCGGCCACGCTGGGACTGCTCGTGGTCCCCGGCCCCGCGGTCCTCTACATCGTCACCCGCAGCGTCTCCCAGGGCCGGTCCGCCGGGTTGGTCTCGGTGCTGGGCGTGCACGCCGGCTCGCTGGTCCACATCGGCGCGGCGGCCGTCGGCCTCAGCGCGCTGATCGCGGCCTCGGCGACCGCGTTCACGGTCGTCAAGTACGTGGGCGTGGCGTACCTGCTCTGGCTCGGCCTGCGCAAGCTGATGAAGCGCGGCGGGGAGTCCGAGGAGGTCGTCGAGCTGAAGGTGCAGTCCAGGCGGCGGCTGTTCTGGGAGGGGTTCGTGGTCAACGTGCTCAACCCGAAGACTGCCGTGTTCTTCCTGACCTTCCTGCCGCTGTTCACCGTCCCCGCGGCGGGGCCGGTGGGGCCGCAGATCCTCCTGCTCGGCGGGTTGTGGCTGGTGCTGGGGATGGCCAGCGACGGCATGTACGCGCTGCTGTCGTCCACGCTGGCCGGACGGCTGCGCGGGTCCGTACGCGCGCGGCGGCGGCTCGACGTGGGCAGCGGCCTGGTGTACCTCGGGCTGGCCGCGTGGCTCACAACCGAGAAGGCATGACAAGCCGCGAAATTTCCCGCTCTTAATGCGATAGTGAGATCGATCGGGGGACGAAAAGCCGGGACGTAGCAGCTAGGCGGACCCATGGACGCGCCACCGCACCGCCTCGGCCTCGAACGAGTCGTCGAGGTCTACTCGGGTCACGACGACGTTGTCGGCGTGACCGGGACCGGCCATGTGATCGGCACGGATCTCGTGCTGACCGCGTCCCTCGTGGTGGACCCCGGCGCGCCCTGCCAGGTGCGCCCGCCGTGGTCGTCCCGGTGGGCGGCGGCCGAGCAGGTCTGGCGCGGGCACGGCGCGGCGCTGCTGCGGGTGCCCGGAGAGCCCTGGGCCGACGTGCCCGGCATCGGGCACGTCCGGTGGGCGGCGCCGGCCGGGGAACGGGTGCCGTGCCTGGCCATGGGGTTCCCGCAGGCGCCCCGGCGGTCGGGGTTCAGGGACGTCCGGGTGTTGTCCGGAACCGCCGCCGCCCCCACGGGCCCGGCGTCGCGGACGCTCAGCATGGACGTGCCAGGCCCGCCGCCTCCCCTGCGGGTGTGGGCGGGCCTGACCGGGGCCGCGCTGCTGGCCGAGCCCGCCGGGCAGGTCGCCGCCGTCGTCACGGCCTCGGCCGCCGGGCACGCCCGGGGGCGGCTCGACGCGGTGCCGGTGGGCGTGCTGCTGGGCGACGACCGGTTCCGCGAGCTGACCGGGGCTGCGCCTGGCGCGTTGGAGAGCGTGTCCGCCGGTGACGGGCGGGTGGTCCTGGCCGGGCTGTTGTTGCCGGCGCGGGAGCCGTTGCCGTCCGACTGCCCGGACTGGCGGCTGCTGCTGCCGCGACACGCCGTGGTGCCGTACTCCGGGCGGGACGGGCAGCTCGCCGCGCTGCGGGCCTGGGCCGGGGAGCCGGCCGCGCTGTCGGTCGCGGTGGTGACCGGGCGGAGCGGCACGGGCCGTACCCGGCTGGCCGGGGAGTTGTGCGAGGAACTGCGGGAAGCGGGCTGGGACGCCGGTCTCCTGTCCCTGGACGCCGCGCTCGCCGCCCTGTCCGGGCGCGCGGCGGTGTCGCTGGAGGCGGTGCGGCCCTCGCTGGTGGTCGTGGAGTCGCCGGAGCCGTCCGCTCCGCTGGCTGGCGAGCTGGTACGGCGGCTGGCCAAGCACGGGCACAACCCCCGCGTACGGGTGTTGCTGCTGGCCCGCGAGCCCGGCGAGGCGGAGTGGTGGCGGCGGCTGGACACGGCGGCGGGTGGCTGGCTGCGCCGGCTCAACACCACGACCGTGCAGCTCAACCAGCACCCGCTCACCCTGAACGAGCGCACCGAGCACGCGTTCACGGCGATGAAGTCGTTCGCGCCGAGCCGGGCCGCGCTCCCCACTCCGCCGCGCCTGGACGACCCCGAGTACGGCCTGCCGCTCCGCGTCCACCTGGCGGCCCTGCTGCGGCTGCGCGGCGGCGAGACGGAGGTCCTGCCCGCGCCCACCGTTCCGGACGCCCTGCCCGGCGGCGGGATCGGCGCCCCGCCCTACCGGACGGCGCCCGAGCCCCGCCCCGGGACGTCCTGGAACGCCTTCCGTCCCGGCGGCCGGAGCGGGACCCGGACGCGCGCGGTGGTGACTGTCGGCGAGGAGCTGCTCAGCCGCTTCCTCGACCGCGAACGCGACCAGTGGGCCACCGTCTGGCCCGCCGGCCGCGCCCAGGTGGACGAGACCACCGCCCGGCAGTCCGTCGCCCTGCTCACGCTGACCGCCCCCACCCCCGCCGAGCTGCCCGGACTGCTGTCGGCCGTGCCCGCCCTGCACGGCGACCCGCAGGCCGCGGCGGTCGTCGCCGACTGGCTGGGACGCGTCTTCCCCGGCGTGGACCGGCTGTGCCCGCTCGGCCCGGACCTGGTGGCCGAGCAGGCGCTCGCCGAGACCGAGGACCTGGACGCGCTGGTCCTGGCCGTGCACGACCACGAGCGGCGGACGGCCGGGCACCTGGCACGCCTGCTCGACGTGCTCCGCCTGGGCGCGGAGCGGGCGGAGGTGGGGCGGGCGCTGCGTTCGCTGGTGACGTCCAGGCTCGGGGCGCTGGTCGCGGAGGCGGCGGCGAACCCCGCCACCCGGCTCGGCGACCTGCTCAACGCCGCGCTCACACGACTGCCGGCCGACCGGGCGACGGCCGCGGCGGCGGCCGCGCTGCCCCTCGAACCGCAGGCGGAACCGCAGGCGGAGCCGCTGGTGGCGGCGCAGGGGGATGCGCAGGGGGATTCCCGGGCGGATTCATGGGGTGGTTTCCGGGCTGGGCCGCCGCTCGGGTTGCGGGCCCTTGAGGTGACGCTGGCCGAGCTGGCCGTACGGCACTTCCGTGCAGGTGGCAGGCGGACCTCGCTGGCGGGGGCGCTGGCCCGGCTGTCGTCCCGGTTGTCGGCCGTGGGACGGGTGGGTGAGGCGGTGGTGGCCGCCGCCGAGGCCGTGGAGATCTTCGCGGCCGCTCCCCCGTACGAGGAGGCGGCCGGTCAGGCGGAGGCGCTGTTCGTCCTGGGGGCGTGCCTGCTGCTCGCGGGCGAGTCCGGGAGCGCGCTGAGGCCCGTCCAGGAGGCGGCGACCCGGTTCCGCATCCTGGCCGAGGACGACCCCCGGTACGCGGGACGGGCCGGGCAGGCGTACCACAACCTGGCGTGCGCGCTGCTGGACTCTGGGCGGACGGCCGAGGCGGTGGAGGCGTTCGCGGCGGCGGGCGGTGCCGGCGAGGTCGCCACAGCCCTGACCGACGTCCTCACGGCGAACGCCTTCCCCACCAGCCCCACTTCTGCTCCCCTGCCCCAACCCCCCAAACCCACCGCCCTTCCGTTACCCAGCCTCGAACCGGCCACCACACGCGACACGGTCCCGCCCACCATGCCCGGGATCACCGGACCAGCCACCACGCCAGGCGCCGGACCGGCCGCCATGCCGGGCGTCGTCAGGCGGGTGCCAGCGCCCGTCCCGCCATTCGCCTTCGCCGACGCCGGTCCCGAGCCGGAGGCGTTGCCCGAGTTGGCCGCCTGTCTTGCCGTGGCGGTCACCGCCGCCGTGGCGGGCGCGGCGCCGACCGACAGGGATCTGGCTGAGCGGTTGTGCCAGCTGGCCCGGTGGCTCGGAGAACACGGCAGAGCGGCCGAGGCCGTCGCACCCGCCGCGGAGGCCGTCGTACGGCTGCGCGGCCTGGCGGACGAGGAGCCGGGCCTGCGGCTGATGCTGGCCGAGGCCGCGGGCCTGCTGGCCGGACTCCACCGCGAGCTGGACGACCTGGACCAGGCCGAGCGGTTCGCCGCCGAGGCGGTGCGGAACCTGCGCTCGCTGGTCGCGCTCGAACCCGACGAGCACCGCCCGGCCCTGACCGCCCAGCTCCTCGACCTGGGCGAACTGCTGCTGACCGACGCGCGCCCCCGCGAGGCGCTCGACCCGCTCCAGGAAGCCGCGATCCTCGCCACCGAACTGGACAAACTGGACGAACGACACACGGCCGCCAGGGCCCGCTCCAGGCACCTGCTCGCCCTCTGCCTGGCCGAACTCGACCGCCCCGCCGACGCCCGAGCCCACCTGGAGGCGGCGGCCGCCCTGTACGACGCCCTCAGCACCGAAGACGCGTCCTACCGGCGACACCGGGAGGAGATGCAAGCCTGGCAGGACTCGACGACCGACCCCACCGCCGCCGCCGGAGAACCCGAACAGCCCTGGATGACCACCCTGATCACCCCGCCACCCGACGTGACCAGAGCCGAACGAACCCTGATCGAACGCCGCGCCGCCCTGGAACCCGCGGACACCCCCGCATTCGCCCCCGGCCCTGCGCCCCTGGATGGCCCACAAGCCATGGGCGGCCCGGGATCCCTGGAGGACTCGCAACTCCCCGCCGGACCACAGCCCACGAGTGGCCCGCAGACCCCGAACGGGCCGCAAACCCCAGTCAGGCTCCAGACCCCGAACGGGCCGCAAACCCCAGTCAGGCTCCAGACCCCGAACGGGCCGCAAACCGCAGACAGGCTCCAGGCCGCGAACGGGCCGCAAGCCATGAGGGTGCAAGCGTTCGTCGCCGCCCAGGCAGCGCTGGCGCGCGCCTGGGCCGAAACGGGACGCGCCCGCGACGGCCTCCGCCTCGCAACCCAGGCCGCCGACCTCCTACGACGCCACGCGGCACCTGACGACCCCGGCGACGGGGACGACGCGAACGGCGCAGGTGGCGCGGGCCTGGACGGCGCGCGACTGAGCGGCGGGGGCGGCGCGAGCGGCGGGGGCGGCGCGAGCGGCGGGGGCGGCGCGGGCGGTGGGGGCGTGGGCGGCGGGGGTACCGAGGGGGCTAGAAGCGGCGGCGGGATGTTGGGTGGGGCGGTGGTGGGTGAGCCCACCGCAGGCGCGACCACCGCAGGAGGGTCCGTCGGGAGTGGCCCCGTCGCAGGCGGCCCCCTCGCAGGAAGTCCCCTCCCAGGAAGTCCCCTCGCAGGAAGTCCCCTCGCAGGAGGCCCCCTCGCAGGAAGTCCCGTGGTGGGTGGGGCTGTTGTGGGGGCGGTTGGGCGGGCGCTTGTGGGGTTGGGGCGGTACCAGGAGGCGGTGCCGTACCTGCGGGGGGCTGTTGAGGCGTGTGGGCCGCAGGCTGAGGTCAGCTTCGTGGTGCAGCAGGAGCTGGCCAAGCTGCTCGTCCTGGAGGTCGTGGCGCTGGAGGCCACGGGCCGCCTGGAGGCCGCCGACGGCGAGGCGGAGCGGCTGGTCACGGTGTGTGAGGGGCTGGTGGCCGAGCGGCTGGAGTCCCCGGTCGTGCTCGCGGGTGCGCTGCGTCTGCACGCGGGTCTCCGGCTGGCCGCCGGGAACGTGGCAGGAGCGCTCCAATCGGTAACCCGCGCGCTGGACATCCTCGTGCCCGAGCCGCCCGAGCGCACCCGTCTGCTCACTGCCACCTGCCTGGAGCTCAGCGGCCTGTGCCACGCCGACCTGGACGAACGCGACCTCGCCGCCGCCGAGCTGGCCAAGGGCATCGCCCTGATGGCCGAGGAGGGCCCGCTCACGCGGGATCTGGCCGGCGTGCACGTACAGGCGCTGGCCCGGCTGGCCCGGCTCCGGGTGACCGGTCACGGCCCGTCCGCCGGAACCGACCTGTACGCCCAGATCCTCCGGGTACGCCCCCTACCCCGCCCCGACGTGCTCATCAAGGCCGTGGACGAGCTGTCCGCCCACCTGACCACCCCGAGGACGGCCGCCAGGCTGCTGCCGCTGCTGACGGCGTTCGCCGAGGCGTTGGAGCGCGAAGCCCCGGTGAGCGAGAACCCGCTGCTCCACGAGCGGTTCGGCCACTGCCTCATGCTCAGCGGCGCGACGGCGGCTCCGGCCGTACGCGTCCTCAAGGGGCTGGCCGCGTTCGACGCCCGCCACCGGCATTCGCTGGGCCTGGCGCTGGCCGCGCTCGGCGACGCCGACCTGACCGTCCTTGAGCAGGCCGTGGACCTGTTGGCCGAGGACGGGAGGGCGCTGGCCGACACGCTGAACAGGTACGCGGTCAGGCTGCTGGAGGCTGGTCGGCCGGTGGAGGCGCTGGCCCACTCGGAACGCGCCGCCGACCTCTGCGACGAACTGGACGAGCCCGCCGTCGCCGCCGTCACGTACGCCCAGCTCGGCGCCGCTCTGGCCGCCCTGGACCGCCCGCAGGCCGCGCTGGAGGCGGTGACCTGGTCGCTGGCCGAGCAGGAACGCGCCGCCGAGGCGCGGGGCGGCGAGGCCGGGCTGCTCGGCGTGCGCGCGCACGCGATCCAGGTACGCGGGCAGGTGCTGCGCGCGTCCGGCAGGACGCAGGAGGCGCTGGCCCACCTGGTGGAGGCCATGCGGCTGCACGTCCGGCTCGCCCGGCCCGCGGCGGCGGCCGAGGTGGCCGGGACGGTGGCCGACGACCTGCTGGCCGCCGGGCGTCCCGAGGAGGCCGCCGAGTACGCCAGGATCGCCGTCACCGGCCTGCCGCCGCGCACGCTCAGGCATGCCCTGGCCACCCAGCGCCTGGTCAGGTGCCACATGATGCTGGGCGAGGCGCGGGAGGCGGGCGCGCTGGCCGAGGAGCTGATCCGGCTGGCCAGGCGGTCGCCGGGCGAGCTGACGTACCGGGCGATCCTGGCCGATTCGCTGGCGCAGAGCTCTGAGCTGCTGCCCCTGCTGCGGCCCGGCGCGGCGGCGGAGGCCGAGCAGCGGGCCCGCGAGGCCATCGCGATCTACGACGAGCTGCTGACCACGGGCATGAACGCCGAGGCGCTGCACGTCAGCCGGGCCGGTGCCGGGCTGACGCTGGCCGCCGCGCTCCGGCTGCGCGAGCAGCCGGCGGCGGCGGTGGGGCCGCTGCGCGAGGCCGTCGCCACGCTGGAACGCCACGCCCCCGCCAACCCCCTGCTCGGCGGCATCCTGTCCCGCGCCATGCTCATGCTGGGCGACGCGCTGATGGAGTCGGGCCGGGCGCTGGAGGCGAGCCTGGTCTTCCATCGCGGCGCCCAGGTCATCGACGACGAGCCGGCCGCCGCCGTCGCCCACGCCCGGCTCGGCTTCTGTCAGGAGGAGCTGGGCAGGGACGACGCGGCCGACACCGCCCTCCGGGTCGCGCACGGCCTGCTGCGCGGCCTCCTGACCGCCGGCGGCCCCGCCGCGAACAGCGGAACCGGCGCGAACGGCGCGAACGGCGAGCTCACCGAGCTCACCGAGCTGCTGCGCGACGTGCTGCGCGGCCGGCTGCGGCTGCTGGAGAAGGCCGGCAGGCGCGAGGAGGCGGCCCAGGTGGAGGCCGAGCTACGCACGACGTAACCCTCCCCTGCGGCCGGAACCGACGAGCGACGCCCCCGAGACAGGAGAAAGGCGAGCCCCGACGAGGGCGCGCGGGCCAGGCGGTGTGCTGGGGTGGTCAGGGCGTGCGTTGGGGTGGTCAGGGCGTGCGTTGGGGTGGTCAGACGGTGGGTTGGGGTGGTCAGGGGGTGGCGGTCTCGGCGGTCTGCCTGGCCCAGCGGTAGTCGGCCTTGCCGGCGGGCGAGCGGACCATCTCCTTCACGAACGCGTACGAACGCGGCACCTTGTACCCCGACAACGACGCCCGGCAGTGGGCGTCCAGCTCGGCGGCGGTCACCTCGACGCCGGGACGCGGCTCGACCACGGCCGCCACCCTGCTCCCCCACCGCTCGTCCGGCACGCCCGTCACCACCGCGTCGAACACCCCTGGATGGCCCTTGAGCACGGCCTCGACCTCCTCGGGGAACACCTTCTCGCCGCCGGTGTTGATGCACTGCGAGCCGCGGCCGAACACGTGCACGGTGCCGTCGGCGTCCACGGTCGCCAGGTCGCCGGTGAGCAGCCAGCGGGTGCCGTCGGGGTCGGTGACGAAGGTGCGCGCCGACTTGTCCGGGTCGTTGTAGTAGCCGAACGCCACCCGCCCGGACCTGGCCACCGTCCCCATCTGCCCCGAACCCGGCGGAACGGGACGTCCCCGCTCGTCCAGGACGCTGATCCTGGCCGACGGGTTGGGCTGGTAGCGCAGCCCGGTCTCGGGCGTGGAGCCGGGCAGCGCGGAGGCGGTGTAGCCGGACTCCGTCGAGCCGAAGCTGTCCACGATCATGACGTCGGGCAGCAGGCCCTGGAGCCGGTCGCGGACCGCGCCGCTCAGGATCGCGCCGGTGGAGCTGACGACGAACAACGACGACAGGTCGTACGTGCCCGTCTCCAGCGCCTCGGCCAGCGGCCTGGCCATGGCGTCGCCCGTGATGCTCATGGTGAGCACGCGCTCGCGCTCGACCGCCCGCCACACCTCGTCGGCGTCGAACTTGGGGACGAGCACCATCGTCCCGCCCGCCCACCAGCTGATGAAGGTGGCCATCTGCGCGGCGCCGTGCATGAGCGGCGAGGTGGCCATCATGATCATGGGGGTGGCCTTGACGGCCTCGTCGATGACCTCCTGCGGGGTGGTGCGCGGGTCGCCGTACGGGTTGCCGCCGCCGAAGGCCATGAACAGGTCCTCGACGTGCCACATCGCGCCCTTGGGCATGCCGGTGGTGCCGCCGGTGTAGATGATGTAGACGTCCTGGCCGGTGCGCGGGGGGAAGCCGCGTTCCGGCCTGCCGCGCTCCAGCGCCGCCTCGTACGGCACCGCCGAGGCGATCGACGACTCGCCGCCGACCGCGATCAGGTGGTCCAGCAGCGGCGCCTGGTGCGCGACGGCGGCAACGCGGGGGTCGAACTCGACGTCGTAGACCAGCGCGCGCAGGTCGGCGTCCTGGTAGAGGTAGAGCAGCTCGGCCTCGACGTACCGGTAGTTGACGTTGATCGGCACGGCCCGGATCTTGAGCGCGGCCAGCAGCCCGGCCAGGTACTCCACGCCGTTGTACAGGTGCAGCCCGACGTGCTGGCCCGGCCGCACGCCCAGGTCGGCGAGGTAGTGGGCGAGCCGGTTGGCCTCGGCGTCCAGCTCGGCGTAGGTGCGCCGCCGCTCGCCGCAGATGACGGCGGTGCGGTCCCCGATCGTGTCGGCGAGTGCTTCGAACAGGTCCGCGTGGTTGAACTCCATCAGGGTCTCTCCCGTCCGACGATCCACATCGCGAAGAACTGGGCTCCGCCGCCGTAGGCGTGGCCGAGCGCCGTGCGGGCGCCGTCCACCTGGTGCTCGCCGGCCTGGCCGCGGACCTGGAGGGCGGCCTCGGCGAACCTGATCAGGCCGGAGGCCCCGATCGGGTTGCTCGACAGCACGCCGCCGGAGGCGTTCCACGGGATGTCGCCGTCGAGGGCCGTGGCGCCGGACTCGGTCAGCTTCCAGCCCTCGCCTTCCGCCGCGAATCCCAGGTTCTCCAGCCACATCGGCTCGTACCAGGAGAAGGGCACGTACACCTCGGCCACGTCGATCTCGCGGCGCGGGTCGGTGACGCCGGCCTGGCGGTAGACGTCGGCGGCGCAGTCCTTGCCGCCCTGGGGGCTGACGGTGTCGCGGCCGGCCCGGAAGATGGGCTCCGAGCGCATGGCGGTGCCGTGCACCCAGGCGGGGGTGCCGGTGACCTTGTGCTCGGCGGCCAGGACCATCGCGCACGCGCCGTCGCTGGACGGGCAGGTCTCCAGGTAGCGGATCGGCTCCCAGAGCATCGGCGTGGACTCGACCATCTTCTGGTCGATGCCGGGGATCCTGAGGTGGGCGTAGGGGTTCTTCAGGGCGTTGAGCCGGTCCTTGACCGCGACCAGCGTGCCGATGTGGCCGGGCGCGCCGGACCTGCGCATGTACTCGCGGATGTGCGGCGCGAAGTAGCCGCCGGCGCCGACCACGAGCGACGCGCTGAAGGGCAGATGCGTGGACAGCGCCCAGGTGGCGTTGGACTCCGACTGCTTCTCGAAGGCCACCACGAGCACCCGCTCGTGCACGCCGCCCTGGATCAGGCTCGCGCCGACCAGCGCCGTCGAGCCGCCGACGCTGCCCGCGGTGTGCACCCGCATCATCGGCTTGCCCGCCGCGCCGAGCGCGTCGGCGAGGTACGCCTCGGGCATCATCACGCCCTCGAACAGGTCGGGCGCCTTGCCGACCACGACGGCGTCGATGTCCTTGAACGTCAGCCCGGCGTCCTCCAGCGCCCGCAGCGCCGCCTCGCGGACCAGGCCCGCGATGGAGACGTCCCTGCGCTTGGTGGTGTAGTGCGTCTGCCCGACCCCGATCACCGCGCAGCGGTTGCCCATGATTCACGCCTCCAGGACCGTGACGAGGTTGTGCTGCAGGCAGGGGCCGCCGGCGGCGTGCCCGACGGTGCGGCTCGCGCCGCCGTCGAGGATGCGCCGTGCGGCCTCGCCGATGCGGATGAGCCCCGTGGCCATGACGGGGTTGGCGGCGAGCGGCCCGCCGGACGGGTTGATCACCGTGTCGCCGCCCAGTTCGAGCGCCTCGCGCAGGATGAGCTCCTCGTGCGGGAACTGGGCGTGCAGCTCGGCCACCTCGACCGGGCCCTTGCCGACGCCGGCGGCCCGTGCGGCGTCGGCCGCGGAGGCCGATCTGGCCAGGTCCCGCATGCCGAGGTAGTGCGGCTCGATGCGGTGGGCGATGCCCTTGACGAAGGCGGGGCGGCTGGTGAGCCGTCCGGCCAGTTCCGCCGTGGCCAGCACGATCGCCGCCGCGCCGTCCGTGACGGGCGGCACGTCCGTCTTTCTGAGGGGTTCGACCGCGACCTCCTCGCCGTCCGGTTCGGGCAGGTCGAGCGCGTACGGGTTGCTCCTGCCGTCCGCCCTGGACCGGCGGACGATCTCGTCGAGCTGCTTCCTGTCCGCGTCGAGCGCGTTCGCCTGGAGTGCGGCCAGGGAGAGCTGGTCGAGGCCGAGGGGTTCCAGGTAGTAGGGGTCGAGCTGGAGGGTCATGATGGCGCGCAGGTCGCCGAGCGACGACTTGCCGAAGCCGTAGACCAGGGCCGAGTCGATGTCGCCGTGCTGGAGGCGGACCCACGCCTCGTACAGGGCCCAGGCGCCGTCCATCTCGACGTGGCTCTCGGAGATGGGCGGCCAGGCGCCGAGCGCGTCCAGGGCGCTGACGAACGAGAACGGCGCCCCGGCCAGGTAGTCGCAGCTCCCCGAGCAGGTGAAGCCGAACCTGGTCAGCCCGGTCCGCTCCTTGACCTCGCTGATCACGGGCAGGATCAGCTCGGGCTCGGTGAGCCCGGTGTCGTGGTCGGTGTGGACGGTCTGCGCGAACGCGACGATCGCGACCTCTCTCATGACAGCTCCACGTCGGGCTCGCCGGTGGGGGCGAACCAGCGGATGTTCGCCATGGACTTGCTCCGCTCCTCCTCGGGCACCCAGACGGCCCTGACGCGCATGCCCTGTCGCACCTCGTGCGCGGGCACGTCGCCGATCAGGGCGATCATAGGGATGTCGGCGTGGTCGAGCAGGATGTAGGCGGAGACGAACGGCACTTCGGGCGCGCGCGGGTCCGGCAGGTTGTTGATGGCGAACGTGGTGATCGTCCCGGTGTCGGGGAGTTCGAGCGTCTCCGGGATGAGACCTCCGCACTGGGGGCACGACATCCGGTACGGCACGTACACCTGATCGCACTGCTCGCAGCGTCCGCCGAGGAAGACGCCGCGCTCGACGCCCTCCAGGAAGACGCGGAGCGAGCCGCCCGCCTGGAGGCGGTACTCGGCCCGCACGTTGGACACGATCTTCGTGACCTCGGGTGCGAAGTGGGCGATGTCGGTGATGTGGCCCGTGGGCCGGTCGCGCCACACCGGCCAGACGCGGGAGCCCTTCGACAGCGCCTTGGGGCCGTCGGCGGCGACGGCGTGCACGAGCGCGGTGTCGGCGCCGTCCAGCAGGATCGTGGCCCAGGCGAAGGGCCGGTCGAGCGGGTGGTTCGCCAGGGGCTCGGGCACCCAGGCCCAGGAGGTCACCGTGCCGGCCGGGCCGACCTCGACGTACTCGGAGGTGACGGGGTCGCCGGTGGCGGGGTCGTATTCGAGGGGCGGCACGAGCACCTTGCCCTCTTTCGTGCGCACTCCGACGATGCGGCGGCCGCGCAACTCGGTGAGGAAGCGCCCGATCACCGGCCCGGTGGTCCGGGTGTAGCCGCCGGGGAACTCCAGGACGTGCTGGGCGACCAGCGGATCGTCAGATGGCACGGTCGTGACCCTCCCAGTACGGTGCGCGGAGCTTGCGCTTGAGCAGCTTGCCGTTGGGCTCGCGGGGCATCTCGGCGATGAAGTCGACGCTCTTGGGCCACTTCATCCGGGCCAGGCGGCCCTCCAGCGAGGCGATCAGCTCGGCCGCGAGCTCGGGACCCGGCGCGACGCCCGGCGCGGGCTCGACGACGGCCTTGATCTGCTCGCCCCAGTCGTCGTCCGGGATGCCGAACACGGCCACGTCCGCGACCTTGGGGTGGATCATGAGCTCGTTCTCGATCTCGGCCGGGTAGATGTTCGTCCCGCCGGAGATGATCATGTCGGCCTTGCGGTCGCAGAGGAAGAGGAAGCCGTCCTCGTCCAGGTATCCGATGTCGCCGACCGTGAAGTAGTCCTTGAGCCGGTTCGCGGCGGTCTTGTCGGGGTCGCCCTTGTACTCGAAGGGCACGCCCATCATCTTCATGTAGATCGTCCCGGGGGTGCCGGTCGGTACGGGTTCGCCCTCGTCGTCCGCGATCAGCAGCTCGCTGATCGGCCAGGCGGAGCCGACCGTGCCCGGATGCGCCTTCCAGCCCTCGGGCGTGGCCAGGGTGCCGCCGCCCTCGGTGGCCGCGTAGTACTCGTAGATGCAGTCGCCCCACCACTCGAACATCGCCCATTTGACCGGGACCGGGCAGGGGGCGGCGGCGTGGATCATCCACCTGAGCGAGGACAGGTCGTACTTGGCCCTGGTGGCCTCGGGGAGCGCGAGCAGGCGCTTGAAGTGCGTGGGGACCATGTGGGAGTTCGTGACGCGGTAGCGCTCGCACAGCCGGAGCGTCTCCTCGGCGTCCCATCTGTCCATGTAGACGAGGGTGTGGCCCATGTGCAGGGCGCTGCCGCCGAACTGGGTGACGGCGGTGTGGTAGCTGGGCGAGGTGACCAGGTGCGCGTTGGGCGGCCCGGCCGTGATGCCGAACAGGCCGAGCAGGAAGGTCATCAGCTCGGCGCCGTCGTCGGGGTCGAGGCCGCTCAGCGTGCGCCTGACGCCCTTGGGCCGGCCGGTGGTGCCCGAGGTGTAGTGCATGGTGGCGCCGGCCGTGCGGCCGGGCGGCGCGGTGTCCGGTTGCCCGGCGGTCAGCTCGCTCGCCGGGCGGAAGCCGTCCCGGCCGCCGTCCCCGCCGCCGTCCCCGCCGCCGTCCCCGCCGCCGTCCCCGCCGCCGTCCCCGCCGCCGTCTCCGAGGAGGAAGCGGCGGTGCGGCTCGATCGCCTCGGCCCCCCTGGCGCCCTCCTGGAGGAAGCGGGGGTGGACGAAGAACGCCTTGGCCTCGCTGTCGGAGACGATGTAGCCGATCTCCGGGCCGGTGAGGTGCCAGTTGATCGGCGTGTAGTACCAGCCGGCCTGAAGCGCGGCCAGGTAGAGGACGAGGCCGTCCGCGCCGTTCGGGACCAGGCCGCAGATTCCGTCGCCCGGCTCCAGGCCGAGCTCGCGTAACCCGTGGACGAGGCGGTTCGAACGGGCCAGGAGGTCACCCGCGCGGTGCTCCGTGCCGTCGGGGTCGACGGCCGCGATCCACTCGGGATCCGCCTGCGCCAGCCTCCAGAATCCGAGCGTGCCCATCTGATCTCCTCAGCTCAGGCGTAGCAAAACAGGAACTTGTTCTCGTTTGCTGTGCGGAGCGTATCCCGCGGGTAAAGTGCGGAGCAAGCGCTTGATTCATTGCTTCTGGGATTCGGGAGGCGTACATGGAGCTTCTGCCGATCAGCACCCCGCACTGCCGGGTGGAACGCGACGGCCACGTCCTGACCGTCACGATGAACCGGCCGGAGGCCCGCAACGCCCTCTCCTCGGACATGCTGATCGGGCTGGCCTCGGCGTGGGCGTACGCGTCGGCCGAGCCCTCGATCCGGGTCGCGATCCTGACCGGCGCGGAGGGCACGTTCTGCGCCGGGGCCGACCTCAAGGCCATGGGCCAACCCTCGACCGATCCCGAGGTTCAGGCAAGGGCCGCGCAGATCCCGAACTTTCACTGGAAGGGGCTGCTGAGGGAGGACCTGCCGACCAAGCCGATCATCTGCGCCGTCGAGGGGCACGCGGTCGCCGGCGGCACGGAGCTGCTGGTCGGGACGGACCTGAGAGTGGTCGCCGAATCGGCCACCCTGGGGCTGTTCGAGGCCAAACGCGCACTCTTCCCCATGGGCGGCTGCGCCGTCCGGCTGCCCCGCCAGATCCCCTACTGCCACGCCATGGACCTGCTGCTCACCGGCCGTTCCGTGACCGCCGCCGAGGCCCTGACGATGGGGCTGGTCAACCGGGTGGTGCCGGACGGGCGGGCGCTGGAGACGGCCCAGGAACTGGCGGCGGACATCGCCGCCTCCGGGCCGCTGGCGGTCCAGGCCATTCTGCGGACGTACCGGGACACCCTGGGCATGCCGGAGCCCGAGGCCCTGAAGGTGTCGGACGAGCTCGGCTGGCCGGTGATCGGCTCGGAGGACGCCAAGGAGGGCACCCGGGCGTTCCGCGAGAAGCGCCCGGCCCGCTACGAAGGCCGCTGACCACTCCCCGGGAGGAGAGACGCACGTCACATCCGTTCCTGTCACATCCCGCCGGGCTGCCCCGTCCCAGAGGTGGAAGCAGTCGACGACGACAAGGAGCGCGTCATGGAAGCCCGTCTGAACGTCTTCGAGAACCAGGTCGCGGCCAAGGCTATGAAGCACCTCATCAGCACCAACAAGGTCATCATGGACTCGGGCCTGCCCCACGCCACGCAGGAGCTCGTGAAGATCCGGGCCAGCCAGATCAACGGCTGCGGCTTCTGCACCGACATGCACACCAAGGACGCCGCGCACGCCGGCGAGACCTCGATCCGGCTCAACCTGATCGCCGCCTGGCGCGAGGCCAAGGTGTTCACCGAGGCCGAGCGGGCCGCGCTGGAGCTGGCCGAGCAGGGCACCCGCATCGCCGACGGCGCCGGCGGCGTCCCGGAGGAGGTCTGGGCGAACGCCGCCAAGCACTACGACGAGGAGCAGCTCGGGGCGCTGGTGTGCCTGATCGCCCTGATCAACGCCTTCAACCGGGTGAACGTCATCGTCCAGCAGCCCGCGGGCGACTACGTGCCCGGCATGTTCGGCTGACGGAGAGCTGCCGGGGCTGCCGGGGCTGCCGGGGCTGCTGGAAGAGCTGCCGGAGAACCGCGGCCTGCGGGAAGGGAGTCAGTCCCGCAGGCCGCCGAGGCCCGTCCGCAACCAGGCCCCCACGGCGACAGCCGGGCGATCAGTCCCGGGTGATGCGGTCGAGGCGTTCCAGGGCCTCCGCGTACTCCTCTACGAGCCCGAACACCACGTCCTTCGTCGAGCGCACCTGGTTGGTGAGGCCGATGACCTGCCCGGCGGGGAACGTGGCCAGCTCCGAGGCGTCCGAGCGGCCGATCCGGCGCAGGGCGTCCGAGACGAGCATGAACTGCAGCGGCATCGGCAGCGTGCCCGGCGACTCCTGCGACTCCCACGCCTCGGTCCACTCGTTCCTGAGCAGGCGGGCGGGCTTGCCGGTCCAGCTCCGGGAGCGCACGGTGTCGCGCGAGGTGGCCTCCAGGATGCGGCGTTTCGCCATCTCGGGGGTGTCGGCCTCCTCGACGGTGAGCCAGAGGGAGCCGGTCCAGACGCCCTCCGCGCCCAGCGCCATGCCGGCCGCCATCTGCCGGCCGTTCCCGATGCCGCCCGCCGCGAGGACGGGGACGTCCACGGCGTCCACCACCTGCGGGATGAGCACCATGGTCGAGATCTCGCCGGTGTGGCCGCCGGCCTCGGTGCCCTGGGCGACGACGACGTCCACGCCGACCTCGACCTGCTTGAGCGCGTGCCGCGGGGTCGAGGCCAGGGCGGCGACCTTGACGCCGTGCCGGTGGGCGAGGTCCACGACGTCGGCCGGGGGCGGCCCGAGGGCGTTGGCCAGCAGGGCGATGGGATGGCGGAGCGCGACCTCGACCTGGGGACGCGCGGTGGCGTCGGTCCAGCCGAGCAGCACCCGGCCGGGGTCGGCGTCGGACGACAGCGGCGGCACGCCGTGCCTGCCCAGCAGGTTCTCGACGAACGCGCGGTGCCCCTCGGGGATCATCGCCTGCAGGCGGCCGACGAGCTCCTCGGGGGCGAAGTCGGCGCCCTCGTAGGAGGCGGGCATGACCACGTCCACGCCGTACGATCTGCCGTCGACGTGGTCGTCGATCCACTTGAGCTCCATCTCGAGCTCTTCCGGGGTGAAGTAGAGCGCGCCGAGCACTCCCATGCCGCCCGCGCGGCTGACCGCGGCGACCACGTCCCTGCAGTGGCTGAAGGCGAAGATCGGGAGCTCGATTCCGAACATGTCCGTGACCCGTGTCCGCATGGCCCGACGATAAGCCGCGCCGCAGCCGAACTGCAACGTGTTCTACTCTAGAACCTTTCGTCGGTCGGCCTCCGGGCCTGGGACGCGTTCTAGCGCGGCAGCCGCCGCCAGAGCGGCCGCGGCAGCAGGCGCAGCAGGCCGAACGCCGGGCCGAGCGCCCGCGGCACCCACACGGACGACGCGCCCTCGCGCAGCGCGCGCACGGTGGCCAGGGCCACCTGGCGGGGCGTCGAGGAGAGCGGCGCCGGCGGCAGGCCCTTGGTCATCCGCCCGATCACGAAGCCCGGACGCACGATCAGCACGCGCGCGCCCGACCCGTGCAGCGCGTCGCCGAGCCCCTGCGCGAACCCGTCGAGCCCGGCCTTGGCCGAGCCGTAGACGAAGTTGGCCTTGCGCACCCGGGCCCCGGCGACCGACGAGAGCACCACGAGGGTGCCGTGCCCCTGCTCGCGCAGGACCCTGGCGGCGTGCAGGTCCACCGAGACGTGGCCGCCGTAGTTGACCGCGACGGCCTCGGCGGCGGCGGCCGGGTCGACGTCGTAGTCGTCCTGGCTGCCGAGCACGCCGAACGCGGAGATCACCACGTCGAGGTCGCCCACCAGCTCCACGGCCCTGGCCAGGACGGCGGCGTGCGACCCCACGTCCAGCGCGTCGAACGGCAGGACGTGCACCTCGGCGGCGAGGTCCGCCGGCGGCGTGAGCTCGCCCCTGGCGGCCAGCACGACCCGGCTCGCGCCCAGCCCGACCAGCAGCCGGACGATCTCCAGGCCGATCTCGCTCCGCCCGCCCAGCAGCAGCACGCTGTCCACGGCCCCGAGCGCGTTCCTCACGACGCCCCCCGCCCCGGAGCGGCGGCCGCCCGGCTCGCGTCAGAAGTGGTGGTCACAGTCGTAGTCTCCTGGACAGGTCCGAGCGGAACAGGCCCTCCGGGTCGGCCTCGTCCCTGATGCTCCGCCATCGTTCCAGTTCGGGGTACATCGCCGCCATCATGTCGGCGCGCAGCCGGGCGTCCTTGGCCAGGTACACCCGTCCCCCGGCCTGCGCGACGCGCTCGTCGAAGCCGCGCAGGAGCCCGCTCAGGCCGCGCTGACCGGCCGGGATGTCCAGGGCCAGGGTCCAGCCGGGCACGGGGAAGGACAGGAAACCGCCCGAACCGGGACCGAACCGCTTGAGCACCGTCAGGAACGACACCGTCCCGTGGGCCGACAACGACCCGACGATGCCGCGCAACGTCTCTTCCGCGCCGAACGGCACCACGAACTGGTACTGCACGAAGCCGCGCGAGCCGTACATGCGGTTCCAGCCCTCGACGAAGTCGAGCGGGTGGAAGAACGGCGCGATGCCCTGCGTGACCGTCGCGCTCCGCGGCGCCCTGCGGTACCAGAGCTCGTTGAAGGCGCGCACGCTGAGCCCGTTGAGCAGCCCGTCCGGCGCCCACGGCGGCGCGTGCAGCCGGGCGCGCGGCGCGAAGACCGGCGGCGGCTTCTCCGCGTCGCGGGGCGCGTGGTCGCCCCTGGTCAGGACGCTGCGGCCCATCCGGCGGCCGCGGGCGAGCAGGTCGATCCAGGCCACCGTGTAGCGGTAGCGGTCGTCGGTGCGGGCCATGACGTCGAGCGTCTCGTCCAGGTCGGCTGTGCGCCGTACGTCCACCCGCATCAGGGACGACTCGACCGGCACGCAGCCGAACGTCGCCTCGGCCACCACCCCGGTCAGGCCCATGCCGCCGACGGTCGCCCGGAAGAGCGGGTCGCCGGGGCGCAGCACCCGGGCGGCGCCGTCGGCGGTCACCAGCGTGAGGGAGCGCACGTGCGCGCCGAAGGAGGAGTCGCGGTGGTGGTTCTTGCCGTGCACGTCGGCCGCGACGGCCCCGCCGACCGTGACGTGCCTGGTCCCGGGGCTCACGGGCACGAACCAGCCGCGGGGCACCAGCGCCGTCATCACCTCGTGCAGGCTGACCCCGCCCGCCGCGGTCACTTCGCCGGTGCGCTCGTCGAGGCTCCAGGCGTCCAGGCCGGTGCAGTCGAGGACGAGGCCGCCGGCGTTCTGGGCGGCGTCGCCGTACGAGCGGCCGAGCCCGCGGGCGACGACACCGCGGGCCGGCGCGGCCGCGACCAGGTCGCGCAGCTCGTCCAGGGAACGGGGGCGGCGCAGCACGGCGGGGGTGGGCGAGGTGCGGCCCCAGCCGGTGAGGAACGTGCTCACGCGTAGATCCCGAGCCCCACCAGGACGACCAGCGCGGCGGCGAAGACGAGGGTGGGCCGGTCGCGGATCACCAGTTCCTCGGGCTCCTCGCCGCCGCCCCGCTCGACCAGCAGGTTGTGCCGGAGCACGAGGAGCAGGAACGGGACGATGCTCAGTCCGTAGAACACGTTCTCGTGCGCGTTCAGCGCCCACAGGCAGTACGTGACGATCATCGCCCCGGACGCCATGATCCGCACGTGCGTGAGGTACGCGGCCGGGTAGGCGGCCAGCGTGGCCCGCGTCCCCGACACGCCCCGCGACCGCAGCTCGGCCTCGCGCTTGCCGGCCACGAGCTGCAGCGCGGCCAGCGAGACGACCACGAGGAACCAGCCGGTCACCGGCACCCCGACGGCGACGGCGCCGGCGTAGGCCCTGATCACGTGGCAGCCGGCGACCGCGATGAGGTCCACGACCTCCTGGTGCTTGAGCCAGGTCGTGTAGGCCAGGGTCAGGGCGACGTACCCGGCGACGACCGCGGGCGCCTGCCAGCCGCCGGCGAGCGCGGCGACCGCGGGCCCGAGGACCAGCAGGACGACGCCCGCCACCCGGGCCGTGCGCACCGACACCGCGCCGGAGGCGACGGCCCGGCGGCGCTTGCGCGGGTGCAGCCGGTCGGCCTCCACGTCGGAGGCGTCGTTCAGCAGGTAGGAGCCGCTGGCGGCCAGGCAGAAGGCGGCCAGGACGAGCAGCGCCGCGAGCAGGCGGCCCGGCTGACCGAGCACCCCGGCCGCCATGGGGGCGGCCAGGACGAGCAGGTTCTTCAGCCACTGACGCGGCCGGGCCGCCCTGACCAGGGCCAGCGCGGGCGCGGGCGACCAGGGGCGGGCGACCACGCCCTGGCTCATGCGGACCGGCGGCCGCGCAGGGCGAGCAGCAGGCCGCCCAGGAGCAGGACGACCCCGACCACGCCGAGCACGATCGGCAGCGTGGTCCTGATCAGGTTGATCTGGCTCTTGCCCTCGGCGGCGCTGTCCACCAGGCCCTTGACCGTGTCGTCGGTCATCTTGGCGGTGGCCACGAACGCCTTGGAGCGCTCGATGCCGTCCTGGCTCTTGAGCACCTCGTTGCGCACCTGCTCCTGCTTGACGGGCGCGCCGGTGGTGGGCTCGATCCAGTAGGTGACGGTGCCGGAGTAGAACCGGTTCAGCTGAACGTCGCCCGAGGTGCCCATGCCGAACCAGGCGGCGGGCGCGTTCAGCGTCTGCGTCCTGGTCTCGGGGACGGTCTGCTCGAACTTGTACGTGGGCAGCCCGTTGACCTGCTCCTCGCCGACGAACCTGGCGTCGAACGCCTTGCCCGCGCTGGCGTTGAAGACCTGGTAGGTCTTCTTCTCCACGTCGAACGGGAACTTGTAGATCTGGCCCTGGAGCTGTACCGGCGCCTTGTCGATGCTGGCGCCGCAGCAGTTGAGGCCGACGCCGGAGCGCTTGTCGAAGGCGCTGCGCCGCTCGCTGAAGTTGATGCCCGGCTTGCTGTTGGTGACGTCGTTGACGGCGGTGAACTCGTCCCAGACGACGCGGTCGTCGTTGGCTTCCTTAACATCGCCGCGGGTGGTCACGATGATGTCGAGGTCGGCGGTGAGCACCTTGCCGTCCGGGATGCTGAAGTACTGGGCGCCCGTCGCGTGCAGTTTGCTGATGCTGTACTGGTCGCCCTTGGCGGCCATGAAGGCGGGCGCGACCTGGAGGCGCACCAGGGGAGCCAGAACGATGAGGAATGCCCCGACGGCGATGAGGACGCTGCCAACGACGACCCGGTTCATGGACCCTCCATGTGCGCAGGTGCACTGACGCCTGTTTGGGTGGTTAAGTACTGAAACGAACTACCTACTCGCCGGTATGTTATTGCGACGAGTGACCGACGTCACCAGGGATGCGGAAACGTGACCGAAACAGGTTCTACTTCGGGCGGGGTGCCGGTGGTCTCAGGACACCAGACCTCGCTCGACGGCGTGCGCGCCGTGGCCGCCTTCGCCGTCCTGCTGTTCCACGTGTCCATGGAGGCGGGGACGGCGCTGGACCCGGGGTTCCTGGGCGGCGTGTTGTCCAGGGGCGAGATCGGCGTGCCGATCTTCTTCACGCTCTCCGGCCTGCTGCTGTACCGGCCGTGGGCGGCCCAGGTCCTGCTCGGCGACCGGGCCCCGGACACCCGCCGCTACCTGTGGAAACGCTTCTTCCGGATCATGCCGGCGTACTGGCTGGTGGTCGCCGTGGCGCTGCTGCTGTGGGGGGACGCGCACCGCGCGGACCCCTGGACGTGGGCGCAGATGTTGTTCCTCGTGCACACCTACGACATCACCCCCTGGTGGTACGGCCTCGGCCCCAAGGGGCTCGGCCAGATGTGGAGCCTCGCGGTCGAGCTGACCTTCTACCTCACGCTCCCGCTGATGGCGGCGGTGCTGCGCAGGTTCGCCCTGCGCGGCGACCCCGACCTGCGGACCAGGGGACGGCGGCTGCTCATCGGCCTGGCCGTCTTCGGCGCGCTGTCCTACGTGTACACGGTCTTCGAGTACTTCCCCGACTACCGGCCCTGGATGAACGTGTGGCTGCCGCGCTCCTGGACGTTCTTCGTGCCCGGCATGGCGCTGGCCGTGCTGACCGTCTGGGCCAGGGCCGAGGACGGCCGCGCCCGGCGGCTGAGCGCCGCGCTGGCCTCCTCCTGGGGCACGTTGTGGGTCATCGCGGGCCTGGCCTACCTCATCGCCGCCACGCCGCTCACCGGGCCGCGCGCGGTCGGCCTGGGCAGCATCTGGACGGCGTTCACCGAGCAGGGCCTCTACACGCTCGTCGCCTTCTGCCTGGTCGCCCCCGCCGCGCTGGCGGCCGGACGGCCCACCCGGGTGCACGAGCTGCTCGGCGGCCGGGTGATGAGCTACCTGGGCCAGATCTCCTACGGCGTCTTCCTGTGGCAGTTCGTCATCCTCTACCTCTGGTACGACTTCACCGGCCAGCGGCCGTGGACCGGCAACCTCCTGGTCAACCTGGTCGCCGTCACCGCCATCACGGTCACCATGGCCGGGCTCACCCACCGCTACGTGGAGGAGCCCGCCAGGCGGCTGATCCGCCTGGTGCCTCAGCGCGCCGCCGGGCCCGGCTCGCCGAAGGCCACCGCCCTGAGGCAGAACGCCTGACCCTGCGCCCCGGCCGCGGTGATCCGCATGCCCTTGCCCGGCCCGTCGTGCGGCACGTAGAACAGCGCGCCCATGGCGCCGGTCGCGGGCAGCGTGGCCGCCCGCTGGGCCTCGCCGACCTCCACCACGACCTGCACGGGCCGCGGGCTGACGTACGACATGGCCACCACCACGCCGGGCCCGCCGAAGGACTCGACGGGGAACTCCTTGCCCGCCGGGAAGCACTTGCGCCCCTTGACCGCGTCGAAGAACGGCACCACCCGCCCCACCAGGACGAGCTTGCCCGTGTCGTCCAGCACGTACGGCTCCGACGAGGGCCGCGGGTGGCGCATGCGCTCCCTGGTCGCGTCGTCGGCCAGCGGCGCCAGCACGTACGAGGTCATCCGGCGCTCCCCGTTCCACGGCAGGACGATCTCCGGTGGCACCGGACGGGCGTAGATGTCGGCCTCCCCGGCCGCCGCGGCCAGCGAGGTCTTCGCGTTCTCCAGGTACGTCCTGACCCGGTCGCCGGTGAGCGTGTCGCCGAAGGTGTTGATCGAGATCAGCGACACGACGAGGAAGACGGCGGTCAGCGCGCCGCCGACGGCCGGCAGGCTCGCCGGCACCGGCCGGCGCACGACGTCGGGCTCGTCCTCCACCGGCATGACGGCCAGCGCCAGGCAGAGCGCGAAGAGCACGGCGGCGTCGGCGACGTACCGGGTCTCGGCGCCGATCAGGTCCCAGGCGGTGGCCCGCGCGATCACGGTGGGCACCGCGTCGGCGACCACCACGTAGGCCGCCAGGATCGCCCACGCCCGCCAGGCCCGCCTGCGGTACACGCAGGTGACCACGACCAGCGCGGCGAGCACCGCCCACGCCACGGCCACGGTCACCGGGGCCGGGTCGGCCAGCCCGCCGGTCGAGGTGACGCCGCCCCAGCGCAGCGGGCCGCCGACGGCCCCGGTGGGGAAGGTCTCGCCCAGCAGCCTGCGCAGCAGCCCGGGGACCACCTCGGCCTTCGGACCGGTCAGCGCGTCGGCCCCGGCGGTGTCGCGGCGCAGCCAGTAGAGCAGCGCGTACCCGGCCAGCAGCAGGCCGTGCGCCCACCAGACGGGCTTGCGCAGCTCGGCGAGCAGGGCGCGGGCCCACAGGCCCCGGCCGAGGTAGGCGCTGCTGACGCCGAGCACCACGAACGGGATGAACACCCCCTTGGTGGAGAAGGCCATCCCGACGGCGGTCCAGGCCAGGGCCCGCCAGCGGCCCTTGCCCTCGCGTACGTACCTGACGTGCGCGGCCAGCGCCGCGATCAGCGCGAGCTGCAGCGGCACGGCGTTGAGCGCCGCCGACCACCAGCTCATGGCGGGCACGGTGAGCGGCGCGAACGCGTAGACGGTCAGCGCGGCGAGCACCGCCGCCCGGTCGCCGAACAGCCGCCGCAGCAGCACCAGGAACATGACCGAGGCGGCCCCCTGGATCGCCACGGTCACGAACGACACCAGCGCCCAGCTGTACGGCGCGACCGACGTGAGCAGCCACACCAGGCCGAGCGCGCCCGGCATGAGGTGCCCCTTGTGCACCCTCATCAGGTACTCCCAGGTCGGCCCGCTGTCGCCGGCCCCGGCCACGAAGAGGAAGTCGTCCTCGACGAAGTAGGCCTTGCTGAGCAGGCTCGCCCGGAACACCAGCGAGATCAGCACGATCAGCAGGCCCACGCCGATGACCGGCCCGGTGCGCACCGCCGGGATGGTGATCTGGAAGGGCTCGGCTCGCTTGACGTCTTCAGCCATGGACGTATCCCTCCACTGCAGTAAGCTCCGCGCCGTGGACACCGAACCGTTCCGAGCGGATCTCGGCAGATCCGTCCGGTTGCTGCGCGCCTTCCGTCTGGAGCAGAGCGACCCCGACTTCTTCTACGGCACCCTGGCCAGGGACACGGTGGCCCAGCTCGCCACCTACACCGACCTGGCCGGCGCGACCGTGGCCGACATCGGCGGCGGCCCCGGCTACTTCGCCGACGCCCTGCGCGCGGTCGGCGCGCGGCCGCTGTGCGTCGACTGCGACGCCGGTGAGATGCGCCTGCGCGACGGCGTGCCGCCCCGCGACGCCGTGCTCGGCAGCGCGCTCGACCTGCCGCTGGCCACCGGCTCGGTGGACGTGTGCTTCTCCTCCAACGTGCTGGAGCACGTGCCCGACCCGCTGCGGATGGCCGACGAGATGGTCCGGGTGACGCGGCCGGGCGGCGTGGTCTACCTGTCGTACACGATCTGGTTCTCGCCCTGGGGCGGCCACGAGACCTCCCCCTGGCACTACCTCGGCGGCCACTACGCCGCCCGCCGCTACGCCCGCACCCACGGCAAGCCGCCCAAGAACGTCTTCGGCGAGAGCATGTACGCCATCGGCGTGGCCAAGCCGCTGGCCTGGGCACGCAGGAGGCGCGACGTGGAGGTCCTCGACGCGATCCCCCGCTACCATCCACGCTGGGCCAGGCACGTCGTCCACCTACCTGGCATCCGCGAGCTGGTCACCTGGAACCTGCTCCTCGTCCTGCGCCGCAGGTGAGCGCCGCCGCGACAACCACAGGGCGGCCGCCACGCAGCCCACGCCGAGCAGGCCGCCGCCGATCGGCGCCACCGTGCCGAGCAGCAGGATCCAGCGCTTGTAGGCGGCCGCCGTCGCCAGGGCCGCGGCGACGTCCGGCTCGGCGGTGCGGAAGTCGGCGTCGAGTGCGGTCAGGCGGCCCCGGCCGTCCGCGGTGACCAGCGTCTCGGTCACCTCCTCCAGCGTCCTGACGGGCAGGCCGCTGACCGGTTCGACCCAGTACGTGCGCCGGATCTCGGCGTAGCGGCCGAGGCCGACGTCGCCCTTGCCGGGCAGGCCGAGCAGGCGGCGCGGCAGCGGCGGCGTCTCGCCGGGCACCAGCTGGCGCGGCGTGCGCTGGACGTAGCGGTAGGTCTCGACGCCGCGCACCCGCTCGACCCCGTCGAAGACGGCCGTGACCGGGCGGCGCAGGCGCAGGTCGAACAGCGGGTAGTCGCGGCGCTCGGCGTTGAACGGCCAGCGGAAGGCCTGCCCGGTCTGCCGGACGGAGACGTCCTCGTCCAGGTACTCGCCGCAGCAGTTCACGATCTCGCCGGTACGCCGGTCGAAGGCCAGGCGGCGCTCGTGGTAGTCCAGGCGGTGGCCGTCGCGGGTGGCCAGGGAGACCGACTCGCCCCACACCGCGCGGTCGTCGTCGCCGGCCAGCACGTCGCCGATCAGCCACCGGGTCTGGACCAGGTCGCCGGTCGTCTGCCGCATGGTCGCCGGGTCCACGTACGTGGCCGACTCGGCGGTCGCCCTGGTCATGCTCTGCTGTTCCAGGGGCGCCTTGAGCACCCGGTCGTAGACGTACAGGCGGCTCAGCGGGATGAGCGTCAGCAGGAAGGCCCCCACGGCGGCCAGCACCAGCGCGAGACTCCTTCGGCTCGGTGCGGTCACGGCCGGGGCACCGCCTGTCCCGGCGTCACGTCGCCCAGGCACAGGCCGGGCGGCACGTCGTGCACGACGATCCGGTCCGCGCCCGGCACGGCCAGCACGAAGACCCGGCCGAAGCCGGCGCGCAGCTTCATGTCGGTGGCCCGGTCGCCCATCCACAGGGTGACCGTCGTGTCGGACCGGGCCGCGTACCCCAGCCTGACCAGGGTGCCCTCGACGCGGGTGACGCGGTTGTCCAGCGGCACCTGGACGGTCCCGCCGGTCACCGGCCAGCACCGGTCGCGGGTGGTGGGCACGAGCGGGATGCCCTGCACGTCCACCGGCCGCAGCCGGCCCTGGTCGTCGAAGACCAGGCCGTCGAGCGCGGCGGGCGGCGCCTGCATCCTGGCCCTGAGCGCGGGCGTGGCCAGCGCGCCCAGCACCCGCGAGGTCAGGCTGTAGGTCCGGTACGAGTTCGGCAGCACCTCCGTCGGCACCAGCCGGTCGTAGATCACGCTGTCGGGGGCCGCCCTGGCCAGCTCGGCGCGGGCGGTCTCGATGTAGTCGTGCCGCCGCTCGGCCCCCAGGTACCCGGCGAACAGCGTCACCGTGACCAGCGACGCGCCCGCGAACAGCCCGAGCATCGCGCCGGCCGTCCCGGTCACCCGCTCCCGCGCCGGCAGCGCCCTGCGGTACGGCTCCGCCTCGCCGCGCAGCGGCAGCAGCACCAGGCCCACGACCAGCGCGAGCAGCGGGACGGCGTCGGCGACGTACCGGGTGTCGGTGCCGACGAACGAGCCGAGCAGGTGCACGCGCCCCCACAACACCGGCAGCGCGTCCGCGACGAGCAGGTAGCCCAGCAGCGTGGCCCAGGCCAGGACCGCCCGCCTGCGGTACCGGCTGGTGACCGCCACCAGCGCGGCCAGGACGACCAGGGAGGCGATCACCAGCGGCAGCGGCGGCGAGGCCACCCCCCAGTCGCCGCCCGCGAACCACCGCCACGGCCCGCCGAGCACGGTGGTGGCGAACGTCTTGCCCAGCAGCTCCCACAGGAAGCCCAGGGCCTGGTCGAAGATCGGCAGCGCCCCGGTGTTCGGCGCCGACAGAGACCGCTGGACGTAGAGCGCGCCGAAGGCCACCAGCACGGTGGCGTACATGGCCCAGGCGGCCAGGTGGCGGCGCAACGCGGCGCGCAGGCCGCCGTGGTAGATCGCGGTGAGGGCGAACAGCAGCAGCGGCAGCGCGAACCCCTTGACGAAGCCCAGCAGCCCGACCAGCACCCACAGCGCCGCGGCCACGGCGTGCCGCAGCCGGCCCGTCCGCAGGTGGTGCCAGTGCGAGGCGACCGCCATGGGCAGCGCGACCTGGAGGAAGACGGTGTTGAGCCCGGCCGCCCACCAGGCCAGCGCGGGCACGGTGACCGGCGCGAGCAGGAAGACCAGCAGCGGCACGAGCGTCGCCGGCCGCCTGCCGAACATCACCCGCAGCATGCGCAGCACGCCCAGCGCGGCCAGGGCGTGCAGCGCCAGCACCGTGCCGGCCGCCCACCCCCAGTCGAACGGGTGCAGCCGGGAGACCAGCCAGGCCACCAGGAAGCCGCCCGGCATGAACTGGCCGAAGTGGATCCGGGTCAGGTAGTCGAAGGACAGGTCGCTCTCCATCGCCCTGGCCACGAACTCGTAGTCGTCCTCCTTGAAGTACGCCTCCTGGACGACGGCCGCCTTGCCCGCCACCGCGGCGGCGACGAGCAGGAGCCCGGCCAGCAGGACGCCGTGGCGGCGGACCCAGCGGGCGGCACGCGCCACCGGGCCGGGCACCGTGATCACGGTCCCCGGACGTGGCTTGATCGTGTCGGTCACGGAACACTCGTCATGGTCGGGCCGCCGGCGGCGACGGTGATCGGTACGGTGGTCTGCCGGGCCGGCGCGCGCCTGGCCGCCACCTCGACGAGGAGCTGCCCGAGCAGCGGCAGGCAGAGCAGCTGCGCCCACAGGCCGCCCGCGCCGAGCGCCACCGCGACCGTGGCGGCCAGGTAGAGTGCCAGCCCGCCGGGCGGCCCGAGCAGCAGGGTCCAGCGCCGCCGCCCGCGCAGATGCTCGGCCTCCCGCAGCGGACGCGACCAGGCGCCCAGCACGAACGCCACCCCGGCCACGCCCGCCCCCGCCGGCCCGCCGACCCAGTAGCCCAGCGCCACGGCGAACACCGCGACGTGCCGGACCCGTGGCCGGGCGGCCAGGACGGGCGCCAGATGGCGTCCCGGCCGGCCCCTGCCCACCAGGGCCAGCCCGGCGACGAGCAGCGCCAGCGCCCCGCCCGCGGCGAGCCCGGCCCGGTACGGCTCGTCCGGCTCGTAGGTGAGCCTGACCGTCCCGGCCGTGAACGCGGGCAGGAACCAGGCCTGCCGCCAGCCGTCGAGCCGGACCGGCTTGAGCGCCGCGGCCCCCAGCGTGGCCTTCCAGCCGGCGTTGAAGTTCTCGTTGACCACCAGGTAGGCGTCGTCCTGGACGTTCACCTGCACGACCCGCTCGCCGGCCGCCCACTTGGTGACCGGCGTGCGCCGCATGACGGTGGGCCCGGCCGCGGGGCTGCCCGGCTCGTGCCGCACGACCGCCGACTCGACCCGGTACGACTCCCCCGGCCGCACCGACAGCCGGGTCGGACCGGCCACGAGCTGCAGCCGCTCGCAGGTCTCGAAGGTCACCGGCCGGCCGGTGACCACGTCGTGCAGGGTGCCGCCGGTGACGGCGGTGTGCACCTCGTTGCCGTCGATGGTGAGCGTCGGCCCGAAGCCGCACGGCAGCGTGAGCTTGAAGCCGGTCAGCGCGCCGAGCGGCCGCACGCCGGGGAAGGCCACGTCGCTGATCTCGATCGGCCGGCCGCCGGACGCCCCGAACTCCAGCGCCACCTTCCTGGCCTTCATCGCCGGGAAGCGGACGAGCCCGTCCGTGCCGACCCAGCTCTGCCGGACGCCGCCCTCGGCGCGGATCGTCACCCGGACGGGAGGGGCGCCGAGGTAGGAGTCGGGCGTGATGACGCGGATCTGCGACAGCTTCGTCTCGCGGGCCAGCTCGACGTTCAGCGTGGGCCTGGGGTCGAGCGGGTCGGCGAACCAGGCCGTCCTCGGGTCGCCGTCGAAGGCCCAGCGGCCGCCCGCCGCGCCGCTGTCCACCGCGGTGGAGGAGGCGCGCACGCTCAGGGAGTCGCCGGGCAGCGTGCTGAGACGTTCGATCGTCGCGCGGTCGGTGACCGTGGCGCGGCCCGAGATGCCGTACGCGCCGTCCTTGCCGGTGACGAAGGAGCGGTCGAAGCCGTTGCCGTCGTCGCCCAGCACCTCGTGGCCCTTGGCGCAGCTCCAGGCGGCCGAGCCCCGGACGCAGCCGGGCACGTCGCCGGTCCTGGCGACCGAGATCGTGGCCGGCTCGCCGGTGTCCTCGCGCGGGTCGGGCACGACGATCGAGCGTCCGGGCCGGACGCCGGGGATGTCGAGCTCGGTGATGCCGACCCGGCCGCCGAGGCGGTTCGCCGGCTCGTACGCGGTGGCGACGACCTTCACCCGCAGCCGCTCGACCGGCCCCTTCGGCACGGCCAGCTCCTGCGGGTCGGCGGTCGCGCGCACCTTCTGGCGCAGCGCGCCGGCGCCGGTCTCCACGACGACCTCGCTGGGCGGCGGGCCGATCGGCGAGTTCTCGAACGCCACCTGGATCGTGGGGATCGTCAGCGGCTCGGCGAAGGTCACCTCCAGCCACTCGCCGACGGCGCCGTTCCAGCCGGTGGAGCGCCAGCTCGTGCGCCGGTCGCCGTCCAGGGCGGCGAAGGGCTGGTGGCCGGGCTCGCGGCTGTTCGCCGCGGCGCCGACGTCGGCCTCGGAGCTGGAGGCGGTGACGCCCGCGACGCCGGTGAGGCCGGCCGTGGAGACGTACCGCGCCCAGCCGGGGTCGAGCAGGTCGTTGGAGGGCGAGCTGCCGCGCAGGGGCTCGTCCGCGGTGAGCGTGGCGCTGGCGTTGCGGCGCAGGTCGGCGAAGGCGACCTCCCTGCGGCGCAGCGTGTCGGTCAGGATCGTGTCGTGCGCGGGCACCTTGACCACGCCCGCGTCGTCGTTGAGCAGGACGGGCCGGTCGTCGTCCAGGAGGCCCTGCTCGGCCAGGGAGAGCACGGACTCCGGCGCGCCGCCGACGCGCAGCGGGCGGGTGGCGTCCACGGTGCCGACCAGCGGCGCGGCGCCGGCCACGCGGTAGATCTCGACGGCCGGGTAGGGCTGGTCCAGCCAGGCGGCGGCCCGGCCGTACTGGGCGATGCCGACGCCCGGTCCCATCCGGGCCACGAGCGAGACGCCGGGCGAGTCCTCCAGCGCCTGGTGCACCCGGACCGGCCAGGCCGTGCCGATCGTCGCCCGGTCCAGGTCGTTCCGGACGACCAGGTACGACACCCCCATCCGGCGCAGCGTGGCGGACAGCCCCGGCGAGCCCTTGCCGGTGGCCAGGCGGTCGTCCACGGCGGCCATGAGCCGCGAGATGCCGGCCGAGCCCCACGGCACGATCGTGTGCGTGGCCCAGCGGGCCTGCGAGAGCGCCTGCAGCGGCTCGTCGAGGGGGCGGCCCCACAGGTACTCGCCGCGTTTGGCGCCCGGCACGGCCAGCACCATGCCGTCGCCGGCGTTGCGGTTGAGCCAGGTGATGGCCTGCCGCCAGTAGTCGGGGATGGCGGTGAAGCCGCCGGCGGGGGCGAGGCCGGCGTACAGGATGGGCAGGCCCGACAGGGTCACGAGCCCGGCGGCCAGCACGGTCAGGGGCGTGCGCAGGCGCGGCCGGGCCAGTGAGAGCAGCCCGGCCAGGCCGAGCGCGACGGGCAGCCGGATCAGCGCGTCGAACTTGTGCAGGTTGCGGAAGGCGGCGAGCGGGCCGTCGAGCAGCCCGACCATGAACTGCTCGTGCGGCGTGCCGGGATGGCCGGTGGTGATGATCGCGATCCCGCACAGCAGGCTGATCACCAGGAACGGCCGCTCGGGCAGCCGGCGCAGGGTGAGCCCCGCCAGGCCGAGCGCGGCCACGGCGGCGGTGACCACGATCAGCCACGGGACGGTGGACTGCTGGTGGGCGTCGGGCAGCCAGGTCTGGCCGTCCACGGTCAGGAAGCTGAGCCAGCTCGACGTGCCGCGCAGCGCGTTGACCAGCGACGTCACGCCGGTCGTCGCGGTGGCGGTCTCGATGTAGGGCAGGAAGGAGAAGATGTAGCCGCCGAGGGTGAGCAGCGGGACGGCCCACCACAGCGAGGCCAGCAGAACCAGCGGCAGCCACCAGGCGATCAGGCGGCGCTTGACCGGCCCGCCGCGCCTGGTCAGCAGGTAGACCATCGGCACCACGAGCACGGCCGCCTCGGCCACCGCGTTGACGCCGCCGCAGAACAGGAAGGCGAACGCCGACAGCGCGGCCGACCGGCGCGGCGTCAGCTCGCCCTTGGCCCCCTTGACCAGCGGCAGCAGGATCCACGGCAGCACGGCGCTGGGCAGGAACTCCGAGGAGTTGATGCCGATCAGCGCCTGGGCGTGCGGCGCGAGCGCGTACACGAAGCCGGCCAGGACGCGGGTGTGCGGGCCGCCGACGCCGAACGCGCGGGCGAGCTGGACCACGCCGAGGAAGGCGACGCACAGCACGAGCGACATCCACAGCCGCTGGACGGCCCACGACTCCATGCCCAGCTTGAGGAAGATCGCGTAGAACGGGCCCATCGGGAACAGGTAGCCGTACGCCTGGTTCTGCAGGTGACCGAAGTAGGCGCCGTCCCACAGGTGCAGCGCCCGGCCGAGGAAGCCCAGCGGGTTGACCGCCATGTCGAGCTTCGTCTCGGGGATGATCTTCTCGGTCGAGGTGTTGAACGCGATGGCGCCGAGCAGCAGACAGGACGCGAGCAGCCGCAGCCTGTGCCTGATCCGGGCCTCGTAGCTCTCGACGGTGGAGTCCCCGCGTTCCCCCGGGGGTCCAGGCGAGGCTTGGGTCACTGAGGGGCTCCGCCGCAATCTTGGAGTTTCGCCAGGATAAGTCCGGTCATGCTAGCCCCAGTTCGGGCCCACGTAAATTCCCCGGCCCAGGCGCGGCAGGCCGCGGCCACCTCCGCCCGCCGCCGCGGGTCGGCCAGCTCCTTCAGCGCGCGGCCGGTCACCTCGGCCAGGCTCTCGCCGTCCCGGACGAGCCAGCCGGTGACGCCGTCCCGCACGGAGTCGCGCAGCCCGGCCACGTCGTAGGCCACGGTCGGCACGCCGAGCGCGGCGGCCTCGATCACGGTCAGCCCCCAGCCCTCGAACTCCGAGGCCGTCACGTTCAGCCGGGCGGCGGCCAGCAGGGCGTTCTTGTGCGGCTCGGGCAGGAAGCCGTGCAGCTCGACCCGGCCGTCCAGGCCCCGGGCGGAGATCCGGGCGGCCAGGGCGTCGTGCTCGGGGCCGCGGCCCACGACGTGCACCCGCAGGCCCGGCCAGGCGTCGCCGAGCTCGGCGGCCAGGTCCACGACGCGCTCGATGCGCTTGTGGCCGATCAGGCGGCCGGCGTACACGAGGGCGGGCTCGCCCGCGGCGGCCGGCGGCTCGCTGCGCGCGGGCTCGGCGCAGCCGTTGGGCACGACGGTGACCGGCGCGAGCCAGCGCAGCTTCGTGGCCAGGTCGCGCCTCGACGACTCCGAGACGGTGACCGTCAGGCAGCGCCGGTAGACCAGCCGGGCCACCTCGCCCTCCACGAAGCACCCGATGCGGGCCAGCCAGGCGGGCAGGAAGGCGTGGAACTGCCGGTCGTGGACGTGGTGCACGAGGCTGATCACGGGCGTGCGGCGGCGGACGACGAGCGGGGAGAAGAACGGGATGCCGTTCATGGTGTCGATGACGACGTCCACGCGCCGCCGGTGGATCAGCAGCCAGAGCGGCACCAGCAGGTAGACGAGGTACGGGTTGCCCATCCTGCGCAGGTCGACGCCGTCGAGCACCTCGGCGCGGCGCTGCCCGCGCTGGCGGCCGGTGACGAACACGACCGAGGCCCCCTGGGTCAGCAGGAACCGGCTGACCTGCCAGGCGTACTCCTCGGCGCCGCCGGCCGTGGACTGGCAGGGTTCGCGGAAGTTGAGCATCGCCACGCGGACGCCCGCGAGTGGCCGCTCCTCCGCCGTCGCGTCGCTGGTCCGCGGCTCGATCAGCCGTGCCGTGTCCGCTTTGCGCTCACCGGTAAAGACCACCATCACTCCTCGTCGGCGGGCATGCGGGCATGGCGGAGCCACACTCCGTGCTCGCTGTGTATGGCCCCGCGTCAAGCGGGATGGATCACCTGGTGCCGTAGTTGTAGAGCGGCTGGTTGGGCGGGGTGAGCGACGGTGAGGCCACGTTGACCACCGCGACGGAGGCTCCGACCGCCAGCAGGGCTCCTATCGCCAGGGCCACGAGAAGTCGCAACACGAAGCTCTCCCTTCCTTCCGGTGACGCGGTGTGCCGAGACTAGAACGTGTTTCGTCTTGAATCCATAACATTGGTCAAACCGTGATAAAGCAAGTTACTCTCCGGTACATCATGAAACAGCCGGTCAACGCCGCAGCAAGCGCAGCTCTTCGCCGTCGAAGACCGTTCTCCAGCCGGGCGGCGCCGACGGGAACCCGTTCTCGCCCGCGGCCATGAGGAGATACCTGGCGGGCAGCTCGCCGTAGGCGCCGGCGGCCAGCAGGTCGCCGGTGAGGCGGTTCAGCGGGTCCTCGCCGCGCACCCGCAGCCGGCCGCCGCCGGGCAGGCCGACGAGCAACGTGTCGTCCCAGAGCACCCGGCGCCGGAACAGCTTGGTCGCCGGGTCGAGCACGACCCGGCCGCCGTTCCAGGCGAAGGCCCGGTGTGCGCCCCACGGCAGCGACACCAGCGGGCCCGGCGCGGGGTCGCCGTCCACGATCCGCTGGACCGCCGTCCATTCCGCCGGGTACGTCACCGCCGCCAGCCGGCCGAACGCGCCCAGCGCGAACGTCGGCAGGGCCAGCACCGGGGCCAGCACCCCGACCAGCGCGAGCGCGCCCGACCGCAGGACCGAGGCCAGGCCGACCGCCGTCAGCAGGGCCAGCGGAGCCAGGTACACCTGGCCGTCGCGCAGCGGCCCGAATCCCGGCGACAGGGCGATGAGCCACTTGAGCGCCTCGCGCCCCGGCTGGAACGCGCCCAGCCCGGCGACGCAGAACCCGGCGGCCGCCGCCACCGCCAGGCCGCCCCACCAGGCGGGCCGCTCGGGGGCCGCGCGGAGGCGGGCGTAACCGTACAGGCCGGCGAGGACCAGGAGGAGCCGGGCGGTCGCCGTCCACCACGCCTCCTGGTCCGGCAGCCCGGCCTCGGCGTTCCAGATGCCGCCCAGCGAGAGCAGGCTGCCCAGCACGCCGAAGGGCCCGTCTGCACGGGCCGCGAACGCGTCCACGCCCGCCGGGTCGGTCACCGCGCCCGAGCCGAGCGCGGGCACCGCCCACGGCAGGCTGTAGGCGACCAGCACCCCGGCGGCGACCGGCGCCCTGCGCCGGGCGACGGCGATCGGCATCAGGGTGAGCCAGGACACCAGCATCGCCTGGAACCCGCCCACCGCCGCGGGCAGCAACGCCACCGCCAGCCGCCCGAACCGGGCGACCCCTCCGGAGGTCTCCCGCGTGAGCGCGCGGATCGCCCACGGCAGCCCGGCCACGCCCAGGAGCAGGGCCCACTGGCCGAGCATGAGCCGCTGGGCGAGGTAGAGGTTCCAGGCGTAGAACGCGGCGGCCACGAGCCGGGCGAGCCTGCGCTCCGGCGGCACCAGCGCCGCCGCCCCGGTCGCGGCCAGCACGAACACGGCGACCAGGGCCGCCTTCTGCACGATCTCCACGGGCAACGCCCTGGACAGCAGCGCCACGACCAGGTCGCTGGGCACCGCCCGGGGGAAGCCGCCGCGGTCGGGCCACAGGGGCGGATCGGGCACGAAGAGCAGGTCGTACCGGAGCACCAGCCCCCAGCCCAGCGCCGGGCCGAGCGCCAGCACCGCCAGCCCGAGCCCCAGCGCCGCCGGCCCCCAGCGGCCCGCACGGCCTTCGCGCACCGTGACACCGCCTCTCCCTCGTGCCAGGACCGGCGATCCGGGCACAAGGGAGATTAGCCGCCGACGCCTCACATGTGTTATTTGCCGGGCTCGGGGTCCCGGGGCAGGCCGAGCATGCGCTCGCCGATGATGTTGAGCTGCACCTCGGTGGTGCCGCCGTAGATGGTCATGGCCCTGGTCGCGAGCACCGCCCGGTTCCAGTAGCCGGCGTCGCCGAGCTTCATGTCGGCCGCCACCACGGCCTGCGCGCCGAGCAGGCCGACGGCCGTCTCGGAGACGTGCTGGGCGTGCGAGGTGGACAGCAGCTTCCGTACGGACGCGTCGGCGCCCGGCTCGTTCCCGGCGAGCTGCTTGAGCGTGACCCGCAGCGACAGCGCGTTGATTGAGTGCCCCTCGCACACGACCCGGGCCACCTCCTGCTCCTCGGCCGGCGTGAGCTCGCGCCCGAGCCGCCCGATCAGCCCCAGCAGGTCGGGCACGGACGCGCCGGTGCCGCCCGATCCGGACGACAGCGAGACGCGCTCGTTGGACAGCGTGTTGCGGGCCACCTTCCAGCCGTCGCCGACCTCGCCCACGACCAGGTCGTCCGGGACGAAGACGTCGTCGAGGAAGACCTCGTTGAACAGGTTCTCGCCGGTCATCTCGGTGAGCGGCCGGACCGTGACGCCGGGCGCCTTCATGTCCACCAGGAAGTACGTGATGCCCTCGTGCTTGGTGCCCTCGGAGGAGTTGCGGGCGATGCAGATGCCCCATTCGGCCACGTGCGCGACCGACGTCCAGATCTTCTGGCCGTTGAGCCGCCAGCCGCCCTCGACCTTCTCCGCCTTCATCTGCAGCGAGGCCAGGTCGGACCCGGCGCCCGGCTCGGAGAAGAGCTGGCACCAGATCATCTCGCCGCTGAGCGTCTTGGGCAGGAAACGTTCCTGCTGCTCGGGCGTGCCGTACACGGCGATGGACGGCACCACCCAGGCCCCGATGATCATCGCGGGCAGCCTGACCTTGGCGGCCTTGAGCTCCTGGGCGATGAGCACCTGCTCCAGCGGCTTGGCCGCGCGGCCCCACGGCCTGGGCAGGTGGGGCATGACGAACCCGCGGTCGGCCAGCGCCCGCTTCTGCTCCTGGCCCTCAAGGCGGGCGATCTCGGCGATCTCCGCACGGATGCCCTCGCGCAGCTCCTCGGCGCCCTCGGGCAGGTCGATCTCCATCTCGCGGCCGACGCCCTGCAGGGCCAGCGCGGTCACCGAGGCGGCCCACTCGGCCGACGAGCCGAGCAGGGCGCGCAGGGTGAGGGCGCGCCGGTAGTACAGGTGCACGTCGTGCTCGAAGGTGTAGCCGATGCCGCCGAACGTCTGGATCGCGTCCTTGGCGCACTGGACGGCCGCGTCGGGGGCCATCACCCCGGCGACGGCGGCGGCGTACTCCAGCTCACGGCCCTCGGCCCTGGTGGCGTCCCAGACGGTGGCGCGGGCCTGCTCCAGCGCGACGAGCATCCGGGAGATCTTGTGCTTGATGCCCTGGAACTGGCCGATCGGGCGGCCGAACTGCTCGCGTACCTTGGCGTAGGCGGCGGCGGCCGTGACGCACCAGGACGCCAGCCCGGCGGCCTCAGCGCCGAGCAGGATCGCGGCCAGGTTGAGCACGTCGGGGCTCTCGACGCCGTCGAGCACGCGCTCGGCGGGCACGCGTGCCTCCGACAGCTCCACCTTGGCCACCGGCCGGGTCAGGTCGAGCGACCGGACCGGCGTGACGGTGACGGCCGAGGCGTCGACGGCGATCCACTCCTCGCCCTCGGACGTGGTCACCGGCAGCACCAGCACGTCGGCCAGCGAGCCGGCCAGCACCGGGTCGGCCGTGCCGGACACGACCAGCGAGCCGTCGTCGGCACGGGAGCCGGTGAGCGAGCCGGACAGCGCGACGGCGCCCGTCAGCGAGCCGTCGGCGAGGGCTTCGAGCAGGTCGTGCCGCTTGGAGGCGTGGATGACCGCGCCGGCCAGCACGGTCGGCACGTACGGGCCGGGGGCGAGCTTCTCGGCCAGCGCCTCGACGGCGACGGCCGCCTCCAGCAGCCCGTAGCCCGACCCGCCGGACTCCTCGGGCAGGTGCAGGCCGAGCAGCCCCTGCTCGGCCAGGCCCGGCCAGAAGGGCGGACGTTCGTCCGACCCGGATCGCAGCAGCTCCGAGGGGATGTTCCGCTCGGCCCAGCCGCTCACCGAGTCGCGGAGCGCCTCGTGCTCCTCGCTCAATCCGATCGCCATTGCTCATCCTCCAGCCAGGTCAAAGTCAGTACCCGATGCCCAGAACCATATTCTAGAGCATGCTTCTGGCCTAGAGGGGACGTACCTGCTGGAGGAGTGTGTTCAAATCAGCCCATCGCGCCTTGTTCTTCTCGGGAATCGACGCCAGCAGCAGCGCCGGCTTGGTCTTGCCCACCTCGACGACCGTCACCACGGCCTGGGCGGTCCCCGTCTTGCCGCCCGAGACGTAGGTGACCTTGTACCCCAGCGACCAGCCCTTGCCGACCGGCACCTTCGCGGACCCGGTCCAGGAGGTCAGCTCGGCGCCCGCCGGGTACTGCGTACGCAGCGCCCAGCGGGCCGCGCGGACGGCCATCTCGCGGTAGTCGGCGTCCTTGGAGGGCTTCTTCGCCGGGGCGTCGCCCGGGAACATGGCCGAGGCGATCACGGTGTACGGCGCCGCCACCTTGCCGATGCGCTGGGCGACGGTGAACGGCGCGAACGACTTGGCGTCCCAGGGCGCGGCCAGGCGCGGGTAGCTGATGCCGCTCGTCTTGTCGGAGATGATCCCGCTCACCACGGACGCCTTGCCCGGGAACGCGGGGAACGCCTTGCTCGCCGGCACCGAGGGGAGCGCGACCGGCGTCTCGCTGGGGGTCGGGGAGGCGGTCGGGGTGGCGGTCGCGGCCGGCACGGGGGCGACGGAGACCGTCGTCCCGGCGGGGTCGCCGCTCGTGGGCACGTCGCCGGAGAACACGACGAAGATCAGCAGCACCGCCGTGACGGTGACGAGGATGGCGCCCATCAGGTAGATCGCGCGGATGGGGATGTCCCCGATGCCACGCTTGTGCGGCTTGGTAACAACCGGCGTCACAGGACCGGCGAAGCCCGGCTGAGCCTGGGGCTGGGCCTGGAGCTGGGCCTGAGGCTGGGCCTGGGTCTGGGGCTGGGTCTGGGGCTGGGCCTGATGGGGCTGAGGTTGGGGCGACCCGGGCGCTCCCGGCGGCCACACCTGCACGGGCTGATGCTGCGGCGCCTTCCCTTGCCCTGGCCGCTGCCCCGCCCCCTGCGCGTGAACCTGCCCCGCCCCCTGCACGAGCCCTGGCCCCGGCCCTTGCGGAAGCCCCTGCTGCCCCGGCCCCTGCGGCCCTTGCACGAGTCCTTGCCCCGCCCCTTGTCCAGCCCCTTGGGCGACGCCCTGCCCCGGCCCTTGCGGGCCGCCGCCTTGGAACTGCGCGTTCCCGCCCGGCGGATGCGGCGGGCGTCCCTGTGGGCTGGACGGAGGCTGCGGGCGCACCTGCGGGCCCGACGGCGGCCCAGGGTAGGGACGCGGTTGCGGGCCGGACGACCACTGCGGACCAGATGACGGCTGCGGACCAGATGAGGGCTGCGGACCGGACGACGACTGCGGGCCGGATGGCGGTTGCGGAGTCGGTCCCGCCGGCTGGGACGCCCCCGGGCGCGGCGGGCGCGGGATCTTGACCGTCTGCTCGGCGGGCGGCACGGCTTGCTCGGCGGGCGGCACGACGACCTTGCGAAAAGGTTGGGTGTCCTGTGCTGAGCTCTCGTCGCCGACGTCCGCCATGGCCTTGAGGTTACGTCACCGAAGAGCAGGATAATTCCTCTATTCCCCCAGCAGAATCAAATTCTGTATGGTCTGCGGACATGAGGGGTTTCTACGAGATCGCAGCCGCCGACCCGGACCGTCCCGCCCTGCTCGGCGACGCCGGCGCGACCTACGGCGAACTGCTCGCCCGCGCCAACAGAGCCTCCCACGGCCTGGTCGCGCGCGGCGTCCGGCCGGGCGGCGCCGTGGTGACCGTGCTGAAGAACGGGCTCGACGCCCTCACCATGATGCTGGCCACCTACCAGATCGGCGCCTACCTGGTGCCGGTCAACTGGCACTTCACGGCCGACGAGATCGACTACATCGTCGCCGACTGCGGCGCCGACGTCGTCGTCTCCCCCGGCGCGCTGACGGTCGCCGACCTGATCGACGGCCGGCCGGACACCGCGCCCGAGCACCGCCGGGCTGGCTCGATGATGCTCTACACCTCCGGCACCACGGGCCGCCCCAAGGGCGTGCGCCGCCGGCTGCTCGACCTGACGCCCGAGGACCTCTACCCCATCCTGATGCGCAAGAGCTGGCGGCACTTCGGCCTGCCGTCCGACGGGGTGCACCTGGTGTGCTCGCAGCTCTACCACTCGGCCCCCTACGGCCAGGCGATGATGGCGCTGCAGTTCGGCCACTCGATCGTGGCGCCGGAACGGTTCGACGCCGCCGAGGCGCTGGCGCTGATCGAGCGGCACCGGGTGACGAACGCGTTCATGGTGCCCACGATGTTCCACCGGCTGCTCGCCGTGCCGGACCGGGAGACCTACGACCTGTCCTCCCTCACCCACCTCTACCACGGCGCCGCCCCCTGCCCGCCCGCCACCAAGCAGGCGATGATCGACTGGCTCGGTCCCGTCCTGTGGGAGTACTACGGCTCGACGGAGGCGGCGGTGGCGACGATGGTGTCGTCCCAGGAGTGGCTGGACAGGCCGGGCACGGTCGGCAGGGCCCTGGACGGGATGGCCTTCACGATCATCCGCGACGACGGCCAGGAGGCGGCCCCCGGCGAGCCCGGGACGGTCTACATCGGCGGCATCAACCGCTTCGAGTACCACGGCGACCCGGACAAGACCGCCTCGGCCATGCGCGGCGCCGCCTACACCCCGGGCGACATCGGCTACCTCGACGCCGACGGCTACCTGTTCCTGCTGGACCGCAGGACCGACCTGATCATCTCGGGCGGCGTCAACATCTACCCCGCCGAGATCGAGGCCGCGCTGCTCGAACATCCGTCGGTGGCCGACGTCGCGGTGATCGGCGTGCCCGACCCCGAGTGGGGGCACAAGGTCGTGGCGCTGGTCCAGCCCGTGCCGGGCGTGACGGGCGGCACGGACCTGACCGCCGAGCTGCTGCGGCACTGCGCGCCCCGGCTGGCCCGGCTGAAACACCCCCGGGTGATCGAATACCGCGAGTCGTTGCCGCGCACCCCGACCGGCAAACTCAGCAGAAGGGACGTCCGGGAGGCGTATCTTTCCAGCTGAGCTGGGCAGAGACCTCCCCATGAGGGAGATCGTCGCCGGACTGGCAGCCGTCGTACTGCTCACCGCCTGCGGGCGGTCCCCGTCCATCCCGGCGTCCACCTCGACGGCCGCCGCGAGCCCGGCCACGACCACGCCGGGCTCGCCCACCGCCACCGCGGAGGCGCCGGGGAGCGCGCCGCAGTCGCTGGAGAGCGCGTACGAGCGGGTCATCACGGACGTCCTGCCGTCGATCGTGCAGATCAACACCAAGGTGGGCCTCGGCTCCGGCATCGTCTACGACACGGCGGGTCACATCGTCACCAACGCCCACGTGGTCGGCGAGGCGACCGAGATGAACGTCACGATCGCCACCGGCGGCGCGCCCCGCCCGGCCAAGCTGGTCAAGGCGTTCGGCGCCGGCGACCTGGCGGTGATCAAGGTCGATCGGCCCGACGGGCTGCGCCCGGCCAAATTCGGCGACTCGGGCAAGCTGCGGGTGGGCCAGATCGTCCTGGCCATGGGCAACCCGCTGGGCCTGTCGGGCAGCGTCACGAACGGGATCGTCTCGGCGCTCGGCCGTACCGTCAGCGAGCCCCAGAGCCCCGAGTCGCCGGGCGCCACCATCAGCGGCGCGATCCAGACCTCCGCCGCGATCAACCCCGGCAACAGCGGCGGCGCGCTGGTGAACCTGGCCGGCGAGGTCATCGGCATCCCGACCCTCGCCGCCACCGACCCTCAGCTCGGCGGCGGGGCCGCGCCCGGCATCGGGTTCGCGATCCCGAGCAACACGGCCACCGACATCGCGGCCCAGATCGTGAAGAACGGCAAGGTCACCAACAGCCACCGGGCCGCGCTCGGCATCCGCGGCAGCACGGTCATCGGCGCCACCGGGCAGCCGAGCGGTGTGGGCGTGGCGAGCGTGGAGAAGGGCGGCGGCGCGGAGAAGGCCGGGATCCGGGCCGGTGACGTGATCCTGTCGATCAACGGCAAGAAGACCACGACCATGGCCGCGCTGTCGGAGGAGATCACCGCCTACAAGCCCGGCGACCAGGTCAAGGTGGAGATCCTGCGGCCCGACGGCGACACCCAGACCGTCACGGTGACCCTCGGCGAGCTCAAGGCCGAGTGACGCCCCGAGCGGGCCGCCCTGTCACCGCCGAAGCCATCCCTCACTGCCGGGCCGTGAAGACGATCTCCACGCGCCGGTTCTTCGCCCGGTTCCGTTCCACCGGCTTGCCCTCGACCAGGTTGGGCAGCTTGGGCCGCCTCTCACCGTATCCGGCGGCCCGGAGGGTCACGTTCCCGCCGCCCAGCAAAGGGCCCAGCGCCGCGCGCACGGCCTGCGCCCGCCGCCGCGACAACGCCAGGTTGTACGCGTCGCTCCCCTGGTCGTCGGTGTGCCCCTCGATGCTGACGACGCCGCTCGCGCCCTCCGCCTCGACCTTCGCGGCCACGTCCGCCAGCCGTTCGCGGGCCTTGGGCGTGAGCCGCCACTTGTCCAGCGCGAACAGCACGTCGCTGGTCAGCGCGACGGTCACCGTGCGGCCCTGCCTGGTCTCGCTCTGCGCGCCGTCCATGGACTCGACCTCGCCGACGATGTCCTCGACCGGCAGCACCAGGTCCTCCACCGGGCCGGCGGCGTCGGCCGGGACCGGCGCGGGCGTGGGCGTCAGGACGAGGGCCAGCGCCAGGCTAAGAGAGCGGAACATCGGTCAGCACGCCCAGCATCGGCATCTCGACGTTGACCTTCGTGACCTCCGGCGGCGGGGCGGCGAAGACCGCGTACAGCGTGCTGGACTTCCCCGCCTCCAGGAACTGGCCCTGGGTGCCGGAGCACACGCACGTGGCGTCGGCGGCGGTGCCGTTGCGGGCGACGCGGTAACGCTTGGCGTTCACCGGGTCGATCAGGGAGACGTTGGAGACCGTGTAGTCGAAGCCGCCGCCGCCCAGGCCGTTGTGCACGTTGACCTTGCCCTCGACGGCGGTGATCGTCCAGTTGAGGGTGACGGTCCTGCCCTGGCGCTTCAGTGCGGTGATCTCGACGCGGGCCTTGCCGTACTGGTCGCCGGAGCCGACCTTGGCCTCGCGGGTGGCGACGACCACGTCCGCCTGCGGCGGCGCCGTCTGCGCAGGCGTCTGCTGCGGCGCGGTCTGCTGCGGCGCGGGGGCGGTGGTGGTCGCCTCCTTGGCGGCGGTCCGCGGCTGCCCGCCGGACACCATGCCACACCCTGACAGGACGACGGCCGCCCCGATGAGCACGATCGTCTTTCGCATCTACTGATCACCCTAATGCCGAGAAAAGAATCAAGTCAGACACCCTAGCCCGGATTGCCCGTTTCGGGCGGGACAAACGGTGATCAGCCGGTCGCGGACGACTGGGTCAGCCGGTAGCGGGAGGGCGGGATGCCGTACCGGTCCACGAACGCCTGGCGCAGCGTCTCGGCCGTCCCGAACCCGCAGCGCACGGCGATCGCGGACATGGGCAACGAGGTCGAGGCCAGCAGCTGAGCCGCCCCCTCGGTACGGGCCCGCCGCACGAACCTGCCCGGCGTCTGCCCGAGATGCCGGAGGAACAGCCGGGTGAGATGGCGTTCGCTGACGCCCGCCGCGGCGGCCAGCGTGGCCGCCGTGAGGTCGGCGGCCAGGTTGGCGGAGATGTGCTCGACGACCCGCCTGACCAGGCCGTCGGCGGGCGCCGGCGGGCTGACGAACATGCTCATCTGGGCCTGGTTGCCCGGCCGCTGCAGGTAGGTGACCATGCCGCGGGCCACCGTCCTGGCCAGCTCCGCGCCGTTGTCCTCCTCGACCAGCGCGAGCGTGAGGTCGATCGCGGCGGTGACCCCCGCGGACGTGGCCACCTCGCCGTCGCGGACGAAGATCGGGGCCGGGTCCACGGTGACGCGCGGGTAGCGGGCGGCCATGTCGGCCGCCTCCCGCCAGTGGGTGGTGGCGCGCCTGCCGTCGAGCAGCCCGGCGGCGGCCAGCACGTACGCGCCGGTGCACACCGACGCGACCCGCCTGCTCTCCCGCGCCAGCCTGCGGACATGGCCGACGACCAGCGGGTTCGCCGCGGCGTCCACGTGGCCGGTGCCGCCGGAGACGATGAGCGTGTCGAGCGGCCCGGTGATCCGCTCCAGCGCGAGCTGGGCCTGCAGCACCAGCGCGCCGGCGGTGGTCACGGGGTGGCCGCCGGGGGTGGCCAGCCGTACCTGGTAGTACGGTGAGGCGCCGTGCCAGTTCGCGTTCTCCAGCGTCGAGCTGACGCACGCGATGTCGAGCAGCTCGGCCGCCTCGTAGGCGACGACCACGACCCGCCGGTACTCCATGGCACGACTGTAGGTCCGGAAGACAAAGAACCCAAGTTTCCGGACACGTACGGCTTCGCCCCCTCGTCCCCGTCCCCCACCCGGCCACAGTCGGAGCCATGACACCGACGCCCTCTGCACCCGCGACCCCCTCCGCCGCCGGACGCCGCTGGTCGAAGTTCGCCCTCCACTACGTGGAGATGATCGTGGCCATGTTCGTCGGCATGTTCGCGCTCGGCGCCCTCCAGTCGGCCGTCGGCCTCTCGGTCTCCCACGAGGAGTCGCCGGAGCCGGCCTACCTGATCATGGCCGTGAACATGTCGGTGGGCATGGCGGCCTGGATGCGCTTCCGCGGCCACCGCTGGCCGTCGACGCTGGAGATGTGCGCGGCGATGTTCGTCCCGATCGTGCCGCTCTATCCGCTGCTCTGGCTCGGCGTCATCGACGGCGGCGTCCTGATGCTCCTCGCGCACGTCGCGATGTTCCCGCTCATGCTGGCCGCCATGTTCCGACGCCTCGACGAGTACACCGGCTGCGCCCACTAGCCCGGCACCCCATCCCCCTCGGCCCCGCGCCCACGGGGATCCCTAAGATGCCGCCATGGCGCGTTTCGAGACCGTGACCCTGGTCTTCGCTCCCCCCGACGTGCTCTTCGACACGTCGCTGTCGGTGGAGACCCACACCGCGTCCATGGCCGGCTCGTCGGAACGCGCGGTCGCGGGCGTCACCACGGGCCTGCTCGGCCTCGGCGACCAGGTCACCTGGCAGGCCAGGCACTTCGGCCTCACCTGGCGGATGACCTCGACGATCAGCGCCTGGGAACGGCCCGGGTACTTCGTGGACGAGCAGGTGTCCGGGCCGTTCCGCCACTGGCGGCACGAACACCGCTTCGAGGCGGCCCCGCACGCGGGCGCCACCCTCATGACCGACGTCGTCGACTTCTCCGCCCCCGCCGGCCCCCTGGGCCGCCTGGCCGAGCTGCTGGTGCTGCGCCGCCACATGACCCACCTCATCAACCTGCGCAACCAGCACATCAAGACGATCCTCGAACGGTCCCCTTGACCGAACCCGCGCCGCTGGGCGGTCGTCCAACCCAGCGGCGAAGGCTGCCGCGAGGAACGGAGACCGGGGTGCGCACGAACATCGGGACCGGCCGTCCCCCCGGCGGGGTCGCGCTGCGGCCGCTGCTGGTCCTGGCCCAGCTCGTCGGCGCCTGGGCGGCCGGGTCGGTCTTCCTGCCGACGGCGTGGCTGGTCCTGCCGGCCGTGCTGTTCGCCGGCAGCGAGGCGGTGTTCCTCGCCGCCGCCGCACTGGGCGTGGCGGCCCTGCTCGGCTACCTGGTCATCGTGATCGGGGCCACCCGCGCCGTGTCCGTCCTCGGCGCGACGCGCGGCGGCCGGCTCCTGTGGGCGCTGCTCGTGCTGGGCCTGGGAACCGCCGGCTGGGCCCTCGGCTGGGCGGTGACCGACGTCGCCGGCCTCGGGGTGAGCCGCGACATGCCGCTTGCGGCCGTGCTGGGCGGGGTGCCCTACGCCCTCGTGGCCGGGGCGCTGCTGCGCGGGTGGCGCTGCAAGGGGGTGGCGCTGGGGCTGAGCGTGGCGCTCGTGGGGACGGGCGTGGCGGTGCTGCGCCAGGAGCCGCCGGACGACCTGGCGGCCCGCCTGACGGTGGCCGACCTCCACCGGGAGACCGCGTACGTGGTCGCCGTCCCCGGTTACCGTCCCGACGACAGGGACTACGGCGGCGGGCTGGGCGGCTCCGGCTTCACCCCGGCGGACCCGGCCGCCATCCCGCCCGACCGGTACGTCCGGATCGTCGCCTACGACCGGCTCCTGCCGGGCGCGGCCGTGTGCGGCCAGCCCACCGCGCAGGACGCCGACCTGCCGGCCGGACCCTGCACCGCCGAGCCCGGCGGCCTGGTCCACCGGCAGGGTCCGGTCGAGCACGGCTACCAGGTGCGGGTGGGCCGCCGGTACGTCACGGTGGTGGGGAGCGCCGCCGTCCCCCGCGACCTGCTCCGGTCGGCGGCCCGGAGCCTGCGTCCGGCCGCCGCCCGCGAGCTGGGCGACCAGGAGCAGACCGGCGACTACTACGCGGCGCGCATCCCGGGCTACACCCCCCATCTCACGGGCATCCCGGCGGGCCTGGTCTACACGCCCGCCGACCACACCGGCAACGGCGGCCAGAGCGTCCACATCACGTTGTCCGTGCGCCCGGCCGACGACGACGTCTGCTACCTCGCCGAGAAGTGCGCCCCGGCCGGCTCCGGCCTCACCTACGTCCGCCGCGAGGACACGCACGGTTACGCGGTGCGCCGCGGCACGGTGACCGTCCAGGTGCTCGGCGGCCTGCGGGTGGACGCGAAGCCGCTGCGCCAGGCCGCCCTCGACGCCCGCCCGGCCACCGACGACGAGCTGCGCCGCCTGCTGCCCCCGCTGGAGCCGCGCACCCCCCTCGACCGCCTCCGCCGGTGGCTGCGCACGTTCTAGTGGACGCGCACGCTGGTGGACGCGCACGCCCCCGGACAGCGAAAAGCCTCCGACCCGCCGAGGTCATCGGCAGGCCGGAGGCTTTTTGATCACGTGGAGGTGGCGGGAATCGAACCCGCGTCCTTCAATCCCAAGTCAGGGCTTCTCCGGGCGCAGCCTGCTGTGCTTTTCTCAGCCCCGGCGATCACGCAGGCGAGTCGCCGACGGGCTCAGCCACTGTTTGATTTCCCGATCTCCCCCGTGGCCGGGTCGATCGGTTGAGCCTTCTAGCGATGCCAGACACCGGGCCGAAGGCACTCCCGGGCTGACAGAGGTTTCGCTACTTAGGCAGCGAGAGCCAGGGAACCCTGGCTGACCTCAGTGCGCTTGGAATTGGCACTTATTGGTTTGCGGTCACAGGATTAACGAGGTTATGTCCGCAGTCCTCGGCCCGCTTCACCTGGCTTGCAAGATCGAAGTCGAAGCCAGTCACCCCCTGTGCAGTTGTCAACACGCCTCACGCTGATCGCTGATCACACAGAGGCGAGCAACACTGAATCTACAGGGGACAACGCCCCCAACGCCAACTTAATTCCAGCATGGCGAAACCCCCGGGAGCGTGGCACAGCAGCACGCGCTCCCGGGGGCCGACCGGCAGGGTCGAGCCGGTCCGGACGGCAGGACTTCCCCCGAGATGAAGTCCTGATCTCATCACGGCGACTGAGTCCGCAACCCCCCGAGCGGGCCCAGTCATTCAGTAAGACGCAGCCGCGACGCGGAACGGTTGCTCGCCGTCACAAAATTTTCACGCAGGGTCACGAAGGCCCGAGAAGAAGCTGCCCGCTATGGCCGCCGCGTCGTAGCTCTTGGCCAGGACGGCGATCGCCACGTCGCCCTGCCAGCCGACGAACCAGGTCATCGGCTTGTCCTGGGTGCCCGCCGTCGCGCGCACGCCGTAGACCCTGCCCCGGCCCGCCTGGGCGGGGCTGCCGACCGCCCCGGCGCGCATCATCGCGGTCAGCGCCGTGCGCACCTTCGGATCCATCGGGACGGCGTCCGGCTGCTTGGCCGGGACGACCTCCGCCGCCGGATCGGGCGACGTGGGCGCGGTCACGAGCACCGGCGGCCGCCAGGTGCCCGACCCCACGGCCGCCGCGACCAGCGCCATCGACAGCGGGCTGACCTCGACGGTCTGGCCGGCGATGGCCCTGGCCTTGTCGGCGTCGCTGGACAGCTCGGGCATCGCCCCGCTGAACGACTTCAGCGGCAGCCGCCACGGCTGGCCGATGCCGAAGTCCTTGGCACTCGCGGCCAGGCCGCCGGCGCTCGCCCGGCGGGCCAGCGAGGCCAGCGCGGTCACGCAGCCCTTGGCGAAGTTGTCCTGGAACGTGGCCGACGACGTGACCCCGGCGGTCTGGCTGGCGTGCACGAACTTGGCGCCGCCCACCGTGCGCTCGGCCGGGCAGGCCAGGCGCTGCTTGGTGCTGACGCCACTCTTGATCAGCGCGTCGGCCGCCACGATCGAGAAGGCCGTGCCTGCCGGGAATCTGCCCGCCAGCGCGTCCTTCTCCTGGTTGAGCCCGCTGGTGCCGACCGCCAGGATCTCGCCGGTGTCGCGCTGGACGGCCACCAGCGCGCTGGTGGCCGTCTCGGCCACCGCCCGCTCGGCCGCCGCCTGGGCGCGGCTGTCGATCGTGGTCTTGACCGAGACGTTCTGGCGGCCCGGCCACTCCTGCAGCTTGGCCACCTGCCGGCCGGTCTTGAGATCGAGGGTGATCACCCTCGTCTCGGTGGAGCCGGTCAGATAGTCCTGGTACGCCTGCTGCAGGCCGCTCTGGCCGATCGAGTCGCCGGCCCGCTGGGGGCCGCCGAGCTTCTGCTCGTCCTCGGGGGTGAGCGCGCTGACCTTGCCGACGATCTGCTTGGGGGCGGCCGGGTCGATGGGCTGCGGTTGCGGGTCGGTCTGGATGCCGGAGATGCCGGCCAGCTTCGACTTCATCGACAGGTAACGCGAGCGCCCGAACGTGACCAGCGGCACGAACTTGTCGGGCGGCGAGGATCTGATCCGGCTCAGCAGCCGGTCCTGGGCGTAGCCGGTGATCGCCGACAGCTTGGCCACGACCTCCTCGGCCCGGTTGCCCAGCGCGGACGGCACCACGCCCACGACGTAGACGTAGAGCTCGTTCTGCAGGGGGTCGTCGGTCCGGTCGACCACGGGCTGGCGCGGCTTGGGGTTGGTCTCGACCGCGAACCGCTGGCCCTCCTTGAGCTGCGGGTGCAGCACCGACGGCGACCAGCGCACCTTCCACCTGCCGTCGACCAGGTGCAGCGGCAGCGAGCCGTCGTACGCCCAGAGCGGGGTGTTCTCCCCCAGGTCGACCTCGGCGCGGAAGTCGGCCTTGGACTCCTCGCCGGTCACGCTCACGCTCTTGATCTTGAAGCGGAACGAGGCCGCGTCGAGCTCCAGCTTGGCGTTGGCCAGGGCCTTGCCCACCTTGGCGGGGTCGCCGTCGGTGCGGCCCGCGGCCAGGGCGTAGTCCTCCGACTGCCAGCCCACGAGGAAGTCGCGCACCGCGTCGTGCGGCGAGGACTCCTCGAAGCAGCCGGTCAGCGTCATGCTCGCGACCGCCAGGGTGACGGTCGCGGCAAGGGTGCGGCGCGCGCGTGTCATCGGTTAGAGTGCCGCCGCTCTCATCGGTTGCGGTGCCGCAGGGCCCGCGCCATCTCCCGCTTGGCCTGCTGCTCGGCCAGCGACTGCCGCTTGTCCCAGTCCTTCTTGCCCCGGGCGACGGCGATCTCGACCTTGGCCCGGCCGTCCTGGAAGTACAGGACCGTGGGGACGATCGTGAGGCCGCCCTCCTTGGTCATGGCGGCCAGCTTCTCGATCTCCTTGCGGTGCAGCAGCAGCTTGCGCTTGCGCTTGGCGGCGTGGTTGGTCCACGTGCCCTGCATGTACTCGGGGATGTGCACGTTGAGCAGCCACGCTTCGCCGTCGTCGATGCTGGCGTAGCCGTCGACGAGCGAGGCGCGGCCCTCGCGGAGCGACTTCACCTCCGTGCCCTGGAGCACGAGCCCCGCCTCGAAGGTGTCCTCAAGGTGGTAGTCGTGCCGGGCCCGCTTGTTCTGGGCGATGACCTTCCGCCCGGTCTCACGTGGCATGCTTCGACCTTACCGGCGATTCCTCACACCCTGAGGTATCGGCGGAGCGTCACGAACGAGGCCAGCACACAGATCACGACGCCGATGGCCATGGTGAGCGTGATGGTCTGGGCCACCGCGTCCCAGCCGAGCTGGGCCATGCCGCTGCCGAAGTAGCCGGCGATCTCCTCGAACAGCAGGACCTTCGTCACGATCAGGATGATGGCCGCGAAGACGCCGCCGATCAGACCGGCGATCACGCCTTCCATGACGAACGGCAGCTGGATGTAGAGGTTGGAGGCGCCCACCAGGCGCATGATCCCCGTCTCCCGGCGCCGGTTGAACGCCGACAACCGGACCGTGTTGCCGATCAGCAGCGCCGCGGCCAGCACCAGGACGATGGCGACGGCCAGCGCGTAGAAGGACAGCTTGTCGAGCAGGTCGAAGAACTTGCCGATGAGCTGCTTGTGGTCCATCACCTGGGACACGCCCGGCTGGCCCTTCACGGCGTCGATCACCGGCTGGTAGTTGTCGGGATCGACCAGCTTCACGCGGAACGACTGCGGCATGTCCTCGACCCTGGTGGCCTGGACGAGCGTCGGGCTGGCCTGGTAGGCCGTCTTGAAGTTCTCGTACGCCGTGCTCTGGTCCTCGTAGAAGACCTCCTTGACGCCCTGGAGGCTCTCAAGACGGGTCTTCAACGCCTTGGTCTGGGCCGGCGTGACGGCCTTGCCGTTGCACTCGGGGATCGCGGTGCCCTTGGTGCACAGGAAGACCGAGATCTCGACCTTGTCGAACCAGAACGACTTGAGCATGGAGACCTGGGCGTTGATCATCAGGCCGACGCCCAGCATCGCCATGCCGACTGCCACGGTGATGACGACCGCGATCGTCATGGTCAGGTTGCGACGGAGGCCGATCCAGACCTCGGAGAAGATGAAGTTCGCCCGCATGTTGTGTCTGCCGCTCCCTGTCAGTACGCCTGGCCGTACACGCCACGCGACTGGTCACGGACGATCTTCCCGTCCTCCAGCTCGACGACGCGTTTGCGCATGGAGTCCACGATGGCCGCGTCGTGCGTGGCCATGACGACCGTGGTGCCAGTTCGGTTGATGCGGTCGAGCACCTTCATGATGCCGATGCTCGTCGCGGGGTCGATGTTGCCCGTGGGCTCGTCGGCCAGCAGGATCATCGGCCGGTTGACGAACGCGCGGGCCATGGCGACACGCTGCTGCTCGCCGCCGGACAGCTCGTCGGGCATGCGATGGGCCTTGCCCTCCAGGCCGACCAGCTCGATGACCTCGGGCACGACCTTGCGGATGAACCGCCTGGGCTTGCCGATCACCTCTAGGGCGAACGCCACGTTCTCGTAGACGTTCTTGTTCGGGAGCAACCTGAAGTCCTGGAAGACGCAGCCGATGCGGCGGCGCAGGTGAGGCACCTTGAAGTTGGAGAGGCGGGCCAGATCCTTGCCGGCGACGTGGATCGCCCCGGAGTTGGGCCGCTCCTCCTTCAGGACCAGACGCAGGAACGTGGACTTGCCTGACCCCGAAGGGCCGACGAGGAACACGAACTCGCCCTTGTCCACGTCGACGGAGACGTGGTCGAGAGCGGGCCGGTTCTGGTTCGCGTAGACCTTGGTGACATTATCGAAATGGATCACGAGAGCATCACGGCATGCCAGTCTAGGGGTCAGGACGGAAGCGAGGGTGGCACATGCCCATTTCCCGCCGCCGGCCGATCGGGGGCGCCGTCTTTACTGATGATCGACGTTCCGATTGGCCAGACGACAGTCTAGGGGGAAGACTGGCATGGAACGTCCATAACGGAAACAAAACGATTGTGCGGCTAGACTTGGGGCTGTCATGAGTTGTGAACACCTCGTATGCGCGCAGTGCGCCCACCCCGTGATCGAGGGCCGCTGCCCCCTCTGCCGAGCCAACAGGGAGCGGATGCACAGTCACGGCTTCGCCGGACTGTCACCCGCCCTCGTCGTCGTCCTGCTCCTCGTGCTGCTCTTCGCGACGCTGGTGCTCAGGCACCTAGTCGGTGGCGCCTGACTCCGCCCTGCGCATCCAGCGGATCTCCGACTCGATGAACCCGTCGAGGTCGCCGTCGAGCACCGCCGACGGGTTGCCCGCCTCCGTGCCCGTACGCAGGTCCTTCACGATCTGGTACGGGTGCAGCACGTAGTTGCGGATCTGCGTGCCCCATGACGTGGTGGTCGCGCCACGCAGCTCCGACATCTTCTCCGCCTCCTCCTGCCGCTTGCGCTCCAGCAGCTTGGCCTGGAGCACGTTCATGGCCGAGGCGCGGTTCTGGAGCTGGGAGCGCTCGTTCTGGCAGGAGACCACGATGCCGGTGGGCAGGTGGGTGATGCGCACCGCCGAGTCGGTGGTGTTGACGCCCTGCCCGCCGGGGCCCGAGGACCGGTAGACGTCGACCCGCAGGTCGTCCTCGTTGATGTCGATGTGGTCGGTCTGCTCGACGACCGGCACGATGTCGACGCCCGCGAACGAGGTCTGGCGGCGGCCCTGGTTGTCGAACGGGCTGATGCGGACCAGCCGGTGGGTGCCGTGCTCGCCGCGCAGCGTGCCGTAGGCGTAGGGGGCCTTGATGGTGAACGTGGCCGACTTGATGCCGGCCTCCTCCGCGTAGGAGGTGTCGTAGACCTCGGTGGAGTAGCCCTTGCGCTCGGCCCACCGCAGGTACATGCGCAGCAGCATCTCGGCCCAGTCGGCGGCGTCGACGCCACCGGCCTGGGAGTTGATGGTGACGAGCGCCTCGCGGGCGTCGTACTCGCCCGACAGGAGCGTGCGCACCTCAAGGGCGCCGATGTCGGTCTTGAGCGTCTCCAGCTCCTTGTCGGCCTCGAGGCGCGTGTCGTCGTCGCCTTCCTCGGCCGCGAGCTCGTAGAGCACCTTCAGGTCGTCGAGACGGCGCGCCACGCCCTCGACGCGGTTGAGCTCGCCCTGGAGGTGGGAGAGCTTGCTGGTGACCTTCTGCGCCTGCTCGGGGTCGTCCCACAAGTCTGGGGCGGCAACCTGCTGCTCCAGCTCCTCGATCTGCTTGCGCATCGCGTCGAGGTCGAGCACGTCCTGGATGCTGCGGAGCGTGTTCGCGAGCTCGTTGATCTCTTCTGCCGGATCGATGCCTGCCACGTCTCCCTAGGGTACGCGACCCTCGCGTGCACGAATAACATGGCGAGGTGCGTGCATACGGTCGGGGGAAGATGCTGGCGCTCGCCGTCGGCGTGCTGGCCGCGGCGACCGCGTGCACAGGCCCTGCTCAGACGTCCCCGGCGGTGACCCAGGGAAAGGCGGGCGCCACCGGCGCGGCGAGCCCCTCGCCCAGCGCGCCGCCGCCCGCCGTCACGCGTCAGGAGGCGGCCGAGGCGGTCGCCGAGATCCTGCCCACCGACGACGTGCTGCGCGTGGAGAGCCCCGTGACGGGGCGGCTGTTCCTCGGCACCGACCTGGTCCGCGACGGTCAGCTGGCGCTCACGCAGGCCGCCTTCGAGTCCACCGGCGACCGCCCGCCGCGCTACTCCTGGGGCTCGCCGACCCTCTACGTGCCCAGGTTCGCCCAGGGCGAGCGGGCGCCCTGGTTCAGCGCGCTGGCCACCCGCAACGGGCAGCCGACGCTGCTGACGTTCGCCAAGAGCGGCGACGACTGGCTGCTCAGCTCGGCCGCGCAGCTGCTGCCGGGCCAGGAGCTGCCGCGGGTGCGGCTCGACGCCGACGGCTACGCCACGGCGCTGACGCCCGACGACAAGACCGTCACGATCAGCCCCCAGTACATGGGCCCGGTGCACGCCAGCGTGGCCGAGACCGGGTCGGCCGGGGTGACGGCGGGCCTGCTCGCCGACGGGCCGTACACGACGGAGGTGGCCAGGCAGATCGCCGCCGACCGCGAGAAGGCCAAGAAGGACGGGTTCAGCTACGACTCGATCTTCAGCGCCGACAACTGGCCGGTCTACGCGCTGCGCACGGCCGACGGCGGCGCGCTGATCCAGTACTCGCTGTCGCGCAACACCTCGACCCGCACCGTCGCCAACAACACCTACATCATCCCGGTGCCGCCGGAGGCGGGCTGGGCCATCTCGACCTCGTCGGTGCGCCGCAGCCTCAAGCTCACCGAGGTCCACCAGTACGCCACGGCGGTGCCCCCGCTGTCGGCCCCGGCCGCCGCCAGGGTCGTCGCCCACGACGGAGCCCTCACCCGCGCCAGCGGCGAGTGAGGGCCCCCTCGGGCGGTTCCTACGCCTCCGTGTGAGGCAGGTTGCTGGCGGCCACCAGCGTGCGGATCGCGCGCAGGGCCACCGAGAGCGTCGCCAGGTCGAAGTGGTCGCTCTCCCAGATCTCCGACAGCGTCTGGCGGGCGCGTCCCACGGCGGCCGAGTTGCCGTCGGTCCACCGGGCCAGCCGCTCCTCGGGCGGCAGCCCGGACGTGCTGTGGGCCAGCACGTCACGGGTCAGCGAGGCGTGCGCGGCGTACAGGTCGTCGCGCAGCGCCGAGCGGGCGATGGAGTTCCACCTGTTGTCCCTGGGCAGGGCGATGACGCGTTCGCGCAGACGGGCCAGCTGCAGGCGGTCGGCCAGGTCGAAGTAGACCTCCGCCACCTCGTTCACCGGACGGCCCGTCACGGACGCCACCTCGACCAGGTCCAGCGTCGAGTACGCGGGCACCATCGCGGCCACCCGCTCGGCCAGCTCCTGCGGCACCCCGCGGGCCACGAAGGAGTCGCGGCGCTCCTCGTACGCGGCCAGGTCGGGCCCGGTGAGCAGCTTGGGGATGTGCGCGGACAGCCCGTTGACGCCCTTGAGGAAGAACCCGACCGACCCGGCCAGGTCGAGCGGCGGACGCCGGTTGACCAGCAGCCAGCGGGTGCCGCGCTCGACCAGCTTGCGGGCCTCCAGCAGCATGGCGATCTGCGTGGCGGTGTCGACCTCGTTGTCCAGCGCCTCCACGGCCCGGTAGAAGCTCGGCAGGTCGAAGACCTCCCGCGCCACCAGGTAGGCCCGCACGATGTCGGACGTGGACGCGCCGGTCTCCTCCGCGAAGCGGAACATGAACGTGGTGCCCATGGCGTTGACCAGCTCGTTCACCACGCAGGTCGTGATGATCTCGCGCCGCAGCGGGTGGGCGTCCATGTACGTCCGGAACCGCTCGCGCAGGGCCGACGGGAAGTACGACACCAGCCACGACGCCAGGTACGGGTCGTCGGGCAGGTCGGAGCCCAGCACCTCGGCGTCGGCCACCAGCTTGGTGTAGGCCAGCAGGACCGAGAACTCCGGCGCGGTCAGCCCGAGCCTGGCCTGCCGCCGCTCGGCCAGCGTCTTGTCCGAGGGCAGGAACTCCAGCTCCCGGTTGACCAGCCCGTCGCGTTCGAGCTTGCGCAGGTAGCGGGCGTGGATGTGGAGCATCTCGACCGCCTGGGCGCGGGTCGCGTCGAGCACCACGTTCTGGGCGTGGTTGTCGCGCAGCACCAGCTCGGCGACCTCGTCGGTCATCGACGTGAAGACCTGGTTGCGCTGCTTGTCGGTCAGCTCGCCGTCGCGCACGACCTGGTCGAGCAGGATCTTGATGTTCACCTCGTGGTCGGAGGTGTCCACGCCGGCCGAGTTGTCGATGAAGTCGGTGTTGACCAGGCCGCCGTTCAGGGCGAACTCGATGCGGGCGAGCTGGGTGAAGCCCAGGTTGCCGCCCTCGCCGATGACCTTGCAGCGCAGGTCGCCGGCGTCCACCCGGAGCGTGTCGTTGGCCTTGTCGCCGACGTCGGCGTGGGACTCCGAGCCGGCCTTGACGTAGGTGCCGATGCCGCCGTTCCACAGCAGGTCGACGGGGGCCCGCAGGATGGCGCTGATCAGGTCGTTGGGGGCCAGCGAGCTGACGCCCGCCTCGATGCCCAGCGCCTCGCGCATCTGCGGGGTGATCTGGATCGACTTGGCCGTACGCGGGAACACGCCGCCGCCGGCGGAGATCAGCGAGGGGTCGTAGTCGTCCCAGGAGCTGCGCGGCAGGTCGAACAGGCGCTGCCGCTCGGCGAACGAGCGGGCCGCGTCGGGCGTCGGGTCGATGAAGACGTGCCGGTGGTCGAAGGCGGCCACCAGCCGGATGTGCTGGGAGAGCAGCATGCCGTTGCCGAAGACGTCGCCGGACATGTCGCCGATGCCGGCCACGGTGAAGTCGGTGGTCTGCACGTCCACACCCATGGTGCGGAAGTGGTACTTGACCGACTCCCAGGCGCCGCGGGCGGTGATGCCCATGGCCTTGTGGTCGTAGCCGACCGAGCCGCCGGAGGCGAAGGCGTCGCCGAGCCAGAAGCCGTACTCCTTGGCCACGCTGTTGGCGATGTCGGAGAAGGTGGCGGTGCCCTTGTCGGCGGCGACGACGAGGTAGGTGTCGTCGCCGTCGTGCCTGACCACGTCGGCCGGCGGCACGACCTTGCCGTCCACCAGGTTGTCGGTGATGTCGAGCAGGCCGGAGATGAACATCCGGTAGCAGGCCACGCCCTCGGCCAGCACGTCCTCGCGGGCGCCGGACGCGGGCGGCTGCTTGACCACGAACCCGCCCTTGGACCCGGTGGGCACGATGACGGTGTTCTTCACCATCTGCGCCTTGACCAGGCCGAGGATCTCCGTCCTGAAGTCCTCCATGCGGTCGGACCAGCGCAGGCCGCCGCGGGCGACCTTGCCGAAGCGCAGGTGCACGCCCTCGACGCGGGGCGAGTACACGAAGATCTCGTACTTCGGCCGCGGCAGCGGCAGCACGCTGATCGCCTGCGGGTCGACCTTCAGCGAGATGTACGGCTTGCGCTGCCCGTCGACCGTCTGGAAGTAGTTGGTGCGCAGGGTCGCCTGGATCATCTCCAGGTAGGCCCGCAGGATGCGGTCCTCGTCGAGGGAGGCCACCTCGTCGAGGGCGCCCAGGATCTCCTCGTTGAGCGCGTCCACGAGGTCGACCCGCACGTCGTCGCCGCGCCTGGGGTCGAGCTTGGCCTCGAACAGGCGGACCAGCAGCCGGGCCAGCCGCACGTTGCCCAGCAGCACGCGTTCCATGTAGAGCTGTGAGAACGTGCTGCCGGCCTGCCGCAGGTACTTGGCGTAGACCCGCAGGATCTCGACCTGCTCCCAGGTCAGGCCCGCCCGCAGGATGAGGGCGTTGAAGTTGTCGGCCTGGACGCGGCCCTGCCACAGGGCGCTCAGGCCGTCCTGGAAGAGCCGCTTGAAGTCGTTCCTGTCCACCTCGTCCGAGGGGGTGTAGCGCAGGCCGAAGTCGTAGATCCAGGCGTTCTTGGTGCTCGCGTCGCCGTCCCGGTCGATCTCGTACGGCCGCTCGTCCACGACCTCGACGCCGAGCCGCTGGATCAGGGGCAGCGCCTCCGACAGGGAGATCGGCGAGCCGACCTTGTAGATCTTCAGCCGCCGCTCGCCCTCGGCGGCGTCGTACGGCTCGTAGAGGTTGATCGCCACCTCCTCGCCGTCGGCGACGAGCTGCTCCAGGCGGCGCAGGTCGACCACGGCGACCTTGGGCGGGAAGTCGGCCTTGTACCCCTCGGGGAAGGCGGAGACGTACCTCCTGGCCAGGGCGGGGGCCTCCTCCTCGGAGGTCATCTCGTCGAGGGCGGCGGCCAGGTCGTCCTCCCAGGAGCGGGTGAGCGCGGCCAGACGCGCCTCCAGCTCCTCCACGTCGACGCTCGGCGCGGGGAGCTGCTTGCCGCGCTCGCCGCGCACGACCACGTGCAGCCGGGCCAGCACGGACTCGCCGATCATCGCGCTGTAGTCGAGCGACCTGCCGCCGAGCGCCTTGAGCAGCACCTCCTGCATCTTCAGCCGCACCTTGGTGGTGTAGCGGTCGCGGGGCAGGTAGATCAGGCAGGAGATGTAGCGGCCGTAGTCGTCACGCCGCAGGAACAGCTTGACCTGCTTGCGCTCGCGCAGCCGCAGCACGCCGAGCGCGATCGGCAGGAGCTGGGCCACCGAGGTCTGGAACAGCTCGTCGCGCGGGAACGTCTCCAGGATCTCGATCAGGTCCTTGCCGTCGTGGCTGTCGGGCGCGTGGCCGGCCGCGTTGAGCACCTCGGCCAGCTTGCGCCGCAGCACGGGGATCCTGGAGATCGACTCGTTGTAGGCCACGTGCGTGAGCAGGCCCAGGAAACGACGCTCCCCGATCACCTCGCCCTCGGGCGAGAACAGCTTGACCCCGATGTAGTCGAGGTAGGTCGCGCGGTGGACGGTGGCCCGGCTGTTGGCCTTGGTGATGATCACGAGCTGCTTCTCGCGGGCCTTGGCGCGCACCTCCGCGGGCAGCGCGGAGAAGCTGTCGGAGCCCACCTTGTCGTCGCGCAGGATGCCGAGCGCGGCGCCGGGCAGGGCCTTCAGCATCTCGCCCTGGTCGGTGTGCTCCAGCCGGTACTCGCGGTAGCCGAGGAAGGTGAAGTGCCCGTCGGCGAGCCAGCGCAGCAGGTCGAGGCTGTCCTCGACCTCGGCGGGCTCCAGCGGCGGCGGGTTCATGCTCAGGTCTTCGGCCGTCTGGACGGCCAGGGCCCGCATCTTCCTGAAGTCCTCGACCGCGTACCGCACGTCGGCGAGCACCCGCTGCAGGTCGGCCTCGACGCGCCTGAGCACCGCGGGGTCGGCCTGGCGGTCGATCTCGATGTGGATCCACGACTCGACCAGCATCTGGCCGGTGACGTCCTCCTGGCCGCGGCCGAGCATCCGGCCCGTCATGTCGCGGCGCACCCGCATCTGGGGGTGGACCACGAGGTGGGTGCCGATGTCCTGCCGGTCGAGCTCCATGGTGACCGAGTCGACGAGGAACGGCATGTCGTCGGTGACCACCTCGACGACCGAGTGCCCGGGGTCCCAGCCGTTCTCCTCCAGCGTGGGGGTGTAGGCGCGGACCACGGCCCGGCCCTGGGGGCGTACCTCGGCGAGCTGCCGCTGGGACATCGCCGGGCCGTACACGTCGACGGGGTTGCGGTCGAGCAGGTCCTCGGGTGCGACATGGCGGTAGTAGAACCGCAGGAAGGAGAGGGCCTCCTCCGCGCTCATGTGCTCGCTGCCGACCGCGCAACTCTCCGCGGCTCTTTGCAGCAGCTCATCCTTGGCCTCGTCGAGCGGCATTTCGCTCTCACTCCTTTGTGAGGGTTTGCCATGACTGTTCATAGCCAGGCTCTTAGTTCCCATAGCGAGGGGAAGTAGTGCAGACGGGTACGTCCGCGGAGATGGGCGACACCTGGTCGCCTTCCTCGCCGGACCGCCGGCGCGGGGGGAACGGGCGCATCACCGTCGATGCCCACCGAACACCTCCCCCTGAACGCCCGGCCCTGATTCCGGGCGTGTGCCTCGCCGTACCGATATCACCCGAAAAGGGCATAGACGTCAACGTGACATCGACATGGGGGGATCGTCGCCGGAGGCCGAGGGGGCGGTCTTGAGGTCGTCGAGCCGGTCGGGAAGCTCGGCCAGCTCCAGGAGCTCGGCCTGGCACCGCTCGCACGCGTCGAGGTGGCGTTCGAACGCCTCGTGCTCCTCTTCGTCGAGGACGCCGAGGACGTAGGCGGCCACCCCGTCGTGCATCAGCCGGCTACCCCCTTGTCACGCAGCTGTTCGCGGAGAGCCCGGATCCCGTAGTAGAGCCGGGACTTCACCGTGCCCGGCGGAATCCCCAGAATCTCCGCCGCTTCACTTATCGTACGGTCTCGGAGGTAGGTCTGCTCAATGACTTCGCGGTGTTCGGCGGACAGGCTGCGCAGCGCGTCGGCGACGACGATCGCCGACAGGGCGCGCTCGGAGCCGTCCGGCACCGACATCTGATCGACTTCGGGCGGCTCGACCTCGTGAGGCCGGGCGCTCTTCCGTCGGCGTCCGTCGATGACGATGCGGCGGGCCACTGTCAGCAGCCACGCCCATAAAAGGCTCGGTTCCCATTGCAGTCTTGCCGAGTTTCGCCAGGCCCTGACCAGGGTCTCCTGTACGACGTCCTCGGCCCATTGCAGATCGTTTCCGGTCGATTTGCGTACGTGGCGCAGCAGAGGGCCGCCGAACTCCTGGTAGAGCACCGCGATGCGATGTTCCGCCTCGGCATCCGCACTCTCGAACCTGCCGTCGAGGTGACCTAGCACGGGGCACATCTTTACACCTTCGTTATCGGTCCGGCAGCCACTCCGATAACTCCAGTTATTTCTAACTATCTCCGGTCATGGGTGAACCTGATGGTGTAAGCCCGCGTACCTCCCACCATGCAACGGCTGACAACCATGAGAACCGGGCGCATGGCCGCGGCCATGACCGCTCTTGCCGTGGCGGCGGGCGGCCTGGTGTCCGCCGCCGTCATCGGCGTGGCGCCGGCGCGGGCCGACCACTGCGACCCGGCCCAGGCGAGCCAGGACGACGGCCGCCGCCAGCGCGACCGCGCCCCCGACCAGCAGGCCCCTGACCAGCAGGACCCGGACCAGCAAGCGCCCGACCAGCAGAACCCGAACCAGCAAGCACCGGATCAGCAGGCGCCCGACCAGCAGTTCCCTGACCAGCAAAGACCGGATCAGCAGGCGCCGGACCGGCAGGGGCGGGGCGGGGATCGGCAGGTGCAGGGCGGCGGGATCGTGCTGCGCGACCCGGCGCGGTCGCCGGAGCCGGAGGACTCCGGCGACGCCCTGTTCCGCCGCGATCGCTCCCCCCGCAACCCCACGGCCGCTCCCCAGGACCCTCAGGACCCCCAGAACCCGCGGGATCCCCAAGACCCCCAGGGTCCGCAGAACCCGCAGGATCCTCAGGACCCCCAGAACCCGCAGGACCCGCAGGACCCCGGCGACCAGTCGCAGGACCGGCGTGGCCGGCCGACCCGGACCGCCTCCCCCTCCCCCACGGCCTCCCAGGACGACGACTGCAAGGACCTCGGCCCGTTCGTCACGGATTTCGTGGACATCCGCCAGGTCCAGCCCCTGCGGCTCGACGCCGGCATCGGACGGAACGGCTCACGCGGCACGTTCGTCGCTCAATGCGGCACCAACCGCAACGGTCACAACAACCCCGACAACTTCATCGTGGCCCCCGGCGTCAGCAACGGCGCCCACCACCTGCACGACTACGTCGGCAACCTGTCCACGGACGGCTTCTCCACCGACGAGAGCCTGGCCGCCGCCGGAACCACCTGCCGCCTAGGGGATAAATCCACTTACTTCTGGCCAGTTCTGCGCGACCGCAAAGTGGACGCGAACGTCCAGGACCCCGACGGCAACGTGGGCCGGGTGATCCGCGCCGGCACGGTGAGCCTGCAGTTCCGGGGCAACGCGACCTCCAGGGTCGTCGCGATGCCGAGGTTCCTGCGCCTGATCACCGGCGACGCCAAGGCGGGGACGAACGGCGCCGCGAACGCCCGAGCCCGCTGGAGCTGCACAGGATTCACAAATCGCATAAGTCCCGATAAATATCCGCTTTGCCCGCGCGGAAGTCAGGTTCTTCGTATTCTGGATTTCCCCAGCTGCTGGGACGGTCAGAACACCGACAGCGCCAATCACCGCACGCACGTGGTCTTCCCCGGGCAGAACGGCGCTTGTCCGCAAGGCACCAGGGCGATTCCGCAACTGCGCATGCTCCTCGCCTACACGGTTCCACAGGGTCCGTCGTTCGCCGTGGACGCGTTCCCTGAACAGAAGCACAACCCGGTCACCGACCACGCGGACTTCGCCAACGTCATGCCCGAACGGCTGATGCAGTTCGTCGTCTCGTGCATCAACCGGGGTCGCCGCTGCTGACACGTCCCCATCAGCCTTCCGAGTCGTACCCTCACCCGACCTTGGAGGGAAATAGATGCTCCACAGACGACACCCCCGGCACGCCCCCACCAAGCTGGACACAAGGAATGTCCGGCTGGGGGCGAGCGCCTCGTTGACGGCCGTCCTGTTGTCGGTGCTCGCGCTGGCCAGGACAGAACGCGGCGTCGCGCTGCTCGGCCGAGGAGTGAGTTTCCTAGAGTTCTACGCGGGCGTGTTCGCCCTGGTGCTGCTGACCGCGACGGTCGCGCTCGGCCTGGTCACCACCGAACGCGTGTTCCTGTCCCCGCCCAACCGGGTCAGGGCCCAGCTCGCGCACCGCGCCACCGCCCTCATCGGGCTCGCCTACCTGGTCACGCACATCGTCCTGATGATCAGCCTGGGACACGCGCCGCCGGGCGCGGCGATCGTGCCGGTCGCCGGGGTCTACGTGGGGTTCGGCGCGCTCGCCTTCGACCTGATGGTCGTGGCGGTGGCCACGGGGATGCTCAGGGGCCGCTTCGCCGTGCGGGGCACGCCGTGGTTGTGGCGGCTGCTGCACTCGGCCGCCTACCTGGCCTGGCCCATCGCGATCATGCACGGGCTGACGGCGGGCCGGTCGCCGGCCGGCTGGGTGGCCTGGTCGTACGTGGCGTGCCTGGCCGCGGTCGGGTCCGCGTTGATCGTTCGGGTGCTGGCCACGTTGCGCAGGCCGCCCGTCGTACCGGAGAGGGTCGAGGCGCCCGCCGTGACGGCCGGGGTGGCGGCGGACGTGCCCGTCGAGCGGCCGCGGGCGACCGCCGCGGCCACAGCGGCAGCCACAGCGGCGGCCACAGCAGCGGGGGCCGACGCGCCGGTGAGCCTGGCCGACGCCCGGCGCAGGTACCGGGAGGCCGGATGAGCCCGCGCCGCGCGACCCCGGGGAGCCGGTCGTGATCCCGCACCGGGTGCCGCGCGTGCTCCGGATGGGCCCGGCGCGGCTGACCGCCGGGCTCGACCACTGCCGGCGGCTGGACCTGCCCGCGCACCGGACGCTGCACGGCGAGCCGCGGCCGCGCGAACTGGCCGAGCTCATCTCCATGGTGAACGAGGTCGACATGCGCGGACGGGGCGGCGCCGCCTTCCCGTTCGCCCGCAAGCTGCGGGCCGTGGCCGACGCGGCGGGCACGGGCGAGAGCGTGGTGCTGGTCAACGGAGCCGAGGGCGAGCCGGCCAGCTCCAAGGACGCCATGCTGCTCACCCGCACCCCGCACCTCGTGCTGGACGGCGCCATCCTGGCGGCGGAGGCGCTGGGCGCCCGCGAGGTGGTCGTGGCCACGGTCGAGGGCGAGGTGGCCGAGTCGTCCGTGGCGGCGGCCGTGGCCGAACGCCGGGCCGCGAACGTGTCGGGCGGTTCGGAGAGCCGCATCCCGATCCGGGTGGTCGGGCTGGCGGAGAGGTTCATCAGCGGGGAGGGCGGTGCGCTCGTCCGCGGCGTGAACGGCGAGGAGGCCATCCCGCCGGGCAGGAAGCGGCGGGCCGCGACGAGCGGCGTGGACGGGCTGCCGACCCTGCTGTCCAACACCGAGACCTTTGCCCAGTTCGCGCTGCTGGCCGAGTACGGCCCGCAGAAGTACGCCGAGGTGGGCACCAGCAAGGAGCCCGGCACGATCCTGCTCACGGTGAGCGGCGGCGCGGCCAACGGCGCGGTGATCGAGGCGCCGACCGGCGTGCTGCTGGCCGACGTGCTCGCCCTGTGCGAGGCCGAGGCCGGGGACGGCGTGCTGGTCGGCGGCTACCACGGCGCGTGGTTGTCGGCCGAGGTGGCCGGGTCGGCGGTGATCTCGCGGGAGGGCATGAAGCTGGCCGGCGCCACGCTGGGCGCGGGGATCATCGTGCCGCTCGGCGACGGCACCTGTCCGCTGGGCGAGGCGGCCAGGGTGGCCTCATACCTGGCCGCGGAGTCGGCCGGGCAGTGCGGTCCCTGCCGTCTGGGGCTGCCCGACGTGGCGCGTGCCCTGTGCGCGATCGCCGAGGGCACCGGCTCCGTGGACGCCGTGCGCCGGTGCGTGCGGGCGGTCGAGCGGCGTGGCGCGTGCTTCCACCCCGACGGCACGGCCAAGTTCGTGTTGTCGGCGCTGGACGCGTTCGAGAGCGAGATCGCACTCCACCTGGAGCACGGCTCGTGCGGCCGTCCGGTGCGCGGCGTGCTGCCGATGCCGGAGCCGGAGGTGGAGCCCGAGTACCGGCTGGAGGTGGACTGGACCCGCTGCCAGGGGCACGGCCTGTGCGCGCACCTGCTGCCGGAGTTCGTGGACCTGGACGACTACGGGTTCCCGTCGTTCCGGAACGTGCCGGGGTGGATGGTCAAGGACGCGCGGCGGGCGGTCGAGATGTGCCCGGCGCTGGCCCTGCGGATCGTCCAGACGAGCGGGGAGGCGCCGAAGCCGCCCACGTCGCCGCTGCGGCTGGTCAAGGACGGCGTACTGCGGAAGGCTCCCGGGCTGACCCGGGTGGGGGCCACTACCAACCTCTTCGGATTTGGCGGGACGGCGGGGTGATGTCGGTAGTGATGTAGTTGTGACCAACTTGTCCGGAGGGCCAGGCGTCTCATCGATCGGTTCGACACGACCGACGGGGGACGCCCATGGACCGCCGCGACTTTCTCCACCTCACCGCGCTCGCGCCGCTGGCGCTGGCCGCCGACGCGAGGACGCCCGCCGCACCGGCCACCGGCGCCCGGCCGTCCGGCACGGGACCCTACGGCCCGGGCCCCCACGGCCGGGGTGCGCGCGGGGCGGAGCTGGTCGGCGCGCTCGGCGCCGGGCGGTCGGCGCCGCCGCCGGACTGGGCCCGGCTGCGCGGGCGGCTCGCCGGCACGCTGGTGCTGCCCGGCGACTCCGGATACGACGACGCCCGCCGCCTGGTCAACCCGGCCTACGACCGGATCAGGCCGGGCGGGGTGGCCTACTGCGCGAGCCCGGCGGACGTCTCGGCGTGCCTGGCCTTCGCGCGCGCGAGCGGCGTCGCGGTCACCCCCCGCTCCGGCGGCCACTCCTACGCGGGCTGGTCCACCGGGACCGGCCTGGTCATCGACGTGTCCCGGATGAACACGGTCTCCTACGCCGCCGGGCGGGCCACGATCGGGGCCGGCGCCAAGCTGGTCGACGTCTACGACCGGCTGGCCCGGCACGGCGTGAGCATCCCGGCGGGCTCGTGCCCCACGGTCGGGATCGCCGGGCTGGCCCTGGGCGGCGGCATCGGGGTGGTGTCCAGGAAGTACGGCCTGACCTGCGACACCCTGGAGTCCGTACGCGTGGTCACGGCCGACGGCCGCCTGCTGACGGCGGACGCCACCCACCACTCCGGCCTCTACTGGGCCTGCCGCGGCGGTGGCGGCGGCAACGTCGGCGTCGCGGTCTCCTTCACCTTCCGCACCCACGCCGCGCGCGACCTGACCGTGTTCTTCCTGCACTGGCCGTGGTCCAGGGCCGCGGCCGCGGTGCGCGCCTGGCAGTCGTGGGCGCCGTCCGCGCCGGACGAGCTGTGGTCCTCGCTGCACCTGGCGCGCGAGGAGCGCGACCTGGACGTGCTCCTCGTCGGCACGTACGTGGGACCGAAGGCCTCACTCGACCGCCTGCTCGCCCCGCTGGTCGCCCGGGTCGGCGCGCCGTCGTCGAGGTCGGTGCGGACGACGTCGTACCAGGAGGCCATGATGATCATGGCGGGATGCTCGTCACGGTCCGTGGCGCAGTGCCGCCGGCCGCGGCGGGAGGCGTTCGCCGCCAAGTCGCACCTGGCCTACGCCGAGCTCCCCGCCGACGGCGTGCGCCGCCTGGTGGACGGGGTGGCGCGCGGCGGACGGCACGCCGTGCTGCTGGACGCGCTCGGCGGCGCGGTGGGCCGGGTCAAGCCGGCGGCCACGGCGTTCCCGCACCGGGCCGCGCTCTACAGCGTGCAGTACTACGCGAAGGGCACGGACCGGACGTGGCTGCGCCGCCTGCACGGCGAGCTGACCCCGCACTTCGGCGAGCACGCCTACGTGAACTACGTCGACCCCGACCTGACCGGCTGGCGCGGCGCCTACTACGGCCCCAACGCCGCCCGCCTGGCCGAGGTGAAGTCCACCTACGACCCCGACCGGCTGTTCCGCCTGCCGCAGGGCGTCTGACCTACTTCTCCCGCACATAGACCGGCTCGCCGATCTTCACCATGTCGAACAGCCGCTTCGAGGTGGGCAGCGGCAGCCGGACGCAGCCGTGCGAGGCGGGCCGCAGCGGCACCTTCGACGAGCCGTGCATGGCGATGCCCCCGACGAAGTAGAGCGAGTCGTACATCGTGCCGAGCGGGCCCTCGGTCCAGCCCGGCGCCCGGCTGGTGACGTGGAAGTCGCCGGTCGGGGTGATCGCGTTGCCGCAGTGGCCGTTCTCGCAGTAGTTCACCCGCGCGCCCGTCGAGACGTGCGAGATGAGCGCCGGACGGCGGTGGCGGTAGACGACGAGCAGCTGGTAGCGCAGGTTGATCTCGACCCGGTCCGCCTCGCCGCGCGGGACCAGCGGCTTCATCCGCACCGGACGGTCGAAGGCCCGCCATACCTCGGGCCCGACCGCGCCCTGGGGTCGCAGGTGCCGGTGCTTCTGGAAGGCCCACACGCCGAACTTGGTCTGCTCGTCGTAGACGCCGTTGAGCCGGCCGAAGTAGTAGCCGTTCCGGTGCAGCCGCTCCTGGAGGCGCCTGACGGTCTCGCCGCGGTCGCCCGGCCGCAGCACGACCACCCCGCCGGGCACCGCCTTGTCCGCCCGGTCCGTCTTGTCCGTCTTGTCCGCACGGTCCGCCTCCGCCCGGTCCACCCTGTCCGCCCGGTCCACCCTGTCCGTCCGGCCCGCCGCGTCCGTCCGGTCCACCCTGTCCGGCCGGTACGCCCTGTCTTCAACGTCAACCGTGTCTGTCGCGTCCGCCGTGTGCGCCCTGTCCGCCTTGTCCGGCGTGTCCGCCACCGCGGGCGTACCGGCCAGGAAGGGAAGCCCACCACACCCGAGAGCGGCGAAAACAACCGCTCTCCGAACCTTTGTGATCATAGGTCAACGCCTACCCAGATCGCCGACAATTCACGACACTGGCAAATCCCGCTAAAAGCAGGCATATCGCTTTTATGCGACGGCACGGTCAAAGCTTTAGCAAGCGTGGACCGAGGCGAGACACCCGCGAAATCGGCGGAACGAAGAAAAGGCGGATGCGCCATGGACGCATCCGCCTTTTCTCCAGAGGCCGGGGAGCGAGCTGCGCGTTCACCCGCCCGGCCTCTGTTCACCCCTCCGAACAGCCCCAACCTTAACCAAGACGACGCCCGGAACGCACACCGTTCCGCAAAACCTTTCCAGGAATCCTCGGGGGCCGGCAAAAAACAAGTCGCGCGGACGGGGATACGCCTGGAAGTATGCCGGAATATGCGTCACTGGCCGCTCTTTGAGCTCTCCATCACCACGCCGCGACTGGAACTGCGGCACCCCACCCTCGACGACCTCGACGACCTGGCCGACCGGGCGGCCGAGGGCGTCCACGAGGCCGGTTTCATGCCGTTCATGTTCCCGTGGACCGAGGCGCCCCCGGCCGAGCGGGCCCGCCGTACGGTGCAGTACCACTTCCGCAACTGGGCCGGGTTCACCGCCGACGACTGGTCGCTGGAGCTGGTCGTGGTGCACGAGGGCCAGGTCGTCGGCACCCAGGGCGTCATGGCGACCAGCTTCCCCGTCACCCGCGAGGTCAAGACGGGCTCCTGGCTGGGCCGGCGGTTCCAGGGCCGCGGCATCGGCACGGAGATGCGCAGGGCCGTCCTGCACCTCGCCTTCGCCGGCCTCGGCGCGCGGCACGCCGTGACGGAGGCGTTCGAGGACAACCACGCCTCGCTGGCGGTGACCAGGAAGCTCGGCTACCGCGAGGACGGCGTCACCGTCCACGCGCGCCAGGGCGAGCCGGTCGTCACCCGGCGCTTCCGCATGGCCCGCGCGGACTGGTCGCCGTCCCCCGACGTCGAGATCCGCAACCTCGACGCCTGCCTGCCCCTGTTCGGGCTGGCGCCCTGAGCCCCCGCCGTCACGGCCTGAAGTGCCGCAGCACCTCCGGGTTGGCCATGGCGTCGGGGTTGGCCGCCTCCTCGACGGGCGTGCCGAGCAGGATCTTGCGTACCGGCACCTCCAGCTTCTTGCCGGACAACGTCCGGGGGATGCCGGGCACGACGCGGATCTCGTTCGGCACGTGCCGGGGCGACAGCTCCTGGCGCAGGGCCGCGCACAGCGCGCGTTCGAGCCGCTCGCCGAACTCGGCGCCCTCGGCGAGGGTGACGTAGAGCAGCAGGCTGCCCTCCTGGCCGAGCTGCCCGGTGTCGATCACGAGGCTGTCGGCGATCTCGTCGAACCGCTCCACGACCCGGTAGAACTCGCTGGTGCCCATGCGCACGCCGCCGCGGTTGAGCGTCGAGTCGGAACGGCCGTAGATGACGCAGCTGCCGTCCTCGTTGATCTTGATCCAGTCGCCGTGCCGCCACACGCCCGGGTAGACGTCGAAGTAGCTGTCGAAGTAGCGCCGCCCGTCGGGGTCGTTCCAGAACTTCACCGGCATCGAGGGCATCGGCCGGGTCAGCACCAGCTCGCCCACCTCGCCGACCACCGGCTCGCCCTTGGGGTCGTACGACTCCACCTTGGCCCCCAGCGACCGGCACGGGATGATCCCCGCCCTGATCGGGTGGAGCATCGTGGCCCCGACGAACCCGGTGCACACGTCGGTGCCGCCGGAGAACGACCCGATCGGCGTGCCGGGCAGCTCGGCGGCGACCCAGGCGAAGCCCTCGGGCGGCAGCGGCGAGCCGGTCGAGCCGATGCCGCGCAGCCGCTCCAGCCCGTCCGGATGCAGCCCGGCCTTCAGCGAGGCCATGATGTACGGCGCCCCCACCCCGAAGTACGTCACCTTCTCCGAGGCGGCGATCCGCCAGAGCGCGGCGGGCGAGGGATGCGTGGCCGAGCCGTCGTAGAGCACCGGCGTGGCCCCCACCAGCAGGGCGCCGACGAGGTAGTTCCACATCATCCAGCCCGTGGTGGTGTACCAGAAGAACACGTCGCCCTCGCCCAGGTCCTGGTGGAAGGCGAGCGACTTGAGGTGTTCCAGCAGCACGCCGCCGTGCCCGTGCACGATCGGCTTGGGCAGCCCGGTCGTGCCGCTGGAGTAGAGGATCCACAGCGGATGGCCGAACGGCACCCGTTCGAACTCCAGCGGCCCCGCCTCGGCCCGCAGCCCCTCCCAGCCGATGACCTCGCCGTGCGGCACCGAACGGGCGGGCGCGGCGGCCGGCTCGGCCTCCTGGGGGGCCCGGCCCTCGCCGGCCGCCGCCAGGTAGGGGATCCAGACCGTGGCGCGCAGCGTGGGCAGCTCGGCGGCGATCTCGTTCACGGCCTCGGAACGGTCGTAGGTCTTGCCGTTGTAGTGGTAGCCGTCGACCGCGATGAGCACCTTGGGCTCGATCTGCCTGAACCGGTCGACGATGCTCGGCACCCCGAAGTCGGGCGAGCCGGCCGACCAGACGGCGCCGAGCGAGGCCGTGGCGAGGAAGGCGATCAGGGCCTGCGGGATGTTCGGCAGGTAGCCGGCCACGCGGTCGCCCCTGGTGACGCCGAGCCTGGCCAGGCCGGCGCGGACGCGGGCCACCTCGTCGCGCAGCTCGGCGTGGGTCAGCTCCTGACGGGCGCCGTCCTCGGAGACGAAGACCAGGGCGGTGCCCTCGGTGCGCCGCAACGCGTTCTCGGCGTAGTTGACCTCGGCGCCCGCGAACCAGGTCGCGCCCGGCATCTCCCCCGACAACACCGGCCCGTCGCCGCGCTCCCCGACGACGTCGAAGTAGTCCCAGATCGACGTCCAGAACTCCTCAGGACGGTCGACGGACCACTGCCACACCTCCTCGTAGCTCGCGCCGGACCGCCCCAGCCACTCCAGGTAGCGGGTCAGCTTGGCGGCGGACACGACCTCGCCGGTCGGTTCCCAGAGAAGCGCACCTTCAGCAACCATGTGCCCCATCCTGTCGCCCGTCAGGTGGAAAGTCATACCTGACCTCCCCCATAACTTGCTACCTCCGTAGGTGGTCCACCGCCATACGGGCGGCGGTGCCGATCACCGCGTCGGCGCGCGGCTGGATGACCGCCGTGCTGAACGAACGGGTGAACACCGCCACCGCGTACCGGCCGCCGTCGGGGTACTCGACCACGCCGACCTCGGTGCGCAGCGTCGGCAGCGAGCCGGTCTTGCCGCCGACCTCGACATCGTCGTACGGGAAGCCCGAGGCCAGCCGGTGCGGCCACACCTGCATGTTGAGCACGCCGCGCATCCAGGAGCACGACTGCGGCGAGGCGGCCTCGTCCCGCCAGATCATGGACAGCAGGCGGGTCATCTCGCGCGGGGTGCTGCGGTTGGTGTGCGCCGGGTCGAGCGCCCGCATGCGGGAGATGTCGTCGGGATCCAGGTACGGCCACCCGTGGCCGGTGTCCAGCTCCATGGTCTCGTACAGGTCGCGGCCGCTCTGCAACATCCGGGTGCCGTCGAGGCCGAAGGCGTCCAGCATGGCGTTGACCGCGTCCATGCCCACCCGGTCGAGCAGCACGTCGGCGGAGGTGTTGTCGCTCACCGCCATCATCAGGTACGCCAGGTCGCGCAGCGACATGGTCACGTCGTCGAGCATGGCCGACAGGCCCGTGGGCCCCGGGACCCGCCGGCCGGACGTCACCGTCGTCGGGGCCGTCGCGTCCAGCCGCCCGGCGTCGGCCTGGCGGCAGAACTCGACCAGCAGCGGCAGCTTGTACACCGACGCCAGGGGCATCGGCTCGTCGGCGCCGTGGCCGGACTCCCGTCCGGAGTCGATGTCGCAGGCGTGCAGCCAGCCGGTCACCCCGGCCATCCGGAACAGCGCAGCGTAGTCGGGCTCGCTCATGCCAGCATCCCCGGCCTCCGGCTGATCCGCCGCGCGGGCGCGGCGCCCTCGTCGGTCATCCCGGCGCTCTCCTTCAACGTGCGTACGGCGACGTCCGAGAACTCGGCGACCCAGTCATTCCGCTGGGCCGTCGCCGCGCGCCAGGCCGTGGAGACCCGGCACGCGATCGGCGAGCCTAGCAGCGGCCGCCAGGCCAGCCCGGGGACGTCCGCCCTGGGCCCGAACGCCACCGCCTGGCCGGCGAGCACCAGGCCGAGCCCGGCGCCCTGGTGCACCTGGCCGGGCACGTACCCGTGCCGGCGGCACTCGGCCAGCGTCTCGGCGTGCCAGCCCGGCTCGCCCTCTTTGGGCGGCATCAGCAGCTCGCGCCCGGCCAGGTCGGTCAGGTGCACCTCGCCGGCCGCGGCCAGCGGGTCGTCCCCGGCCAGCAGCACGCCCAGGGGCTGGACGAGCACCTGGCCGAAATCCAGGCCGGGGGCGGCGACCGGATGGCGGACGAGCCCGACGTCGATCGTGCCGCCGGCCAGGGCGGACACCTGATCGGCCGTCCAGGTCTCGACGGGGACGAGCCGTACGTCCGGATTGACCGCGCGAAAGCCCGCGACCAGGGCGGCGATCACGGAGGCGGCCAGGTCGGGCGGCACCCCGATCTTGAGCACGCCGCCGTCGCCGCGGCGGGCCAGCTCGCGCAGCCGCTCGACCCTGGAGACGATCTCGCGGGACTCGCCGAGCAGCAGCCGTCCGGCCTCGGTCAGGCGTACCTGCCGGGCGGAGCGGTCGAAGAGCTGCACGCCGAGCTCCTCCTCCAGACGTTTGATGCGCTGGCTGAGCGGCGGCTGCGCCATGCCGAGGCGGATCGCGGCGTTCCCGAAGTGCAGTTCCTCCGCCACGACGACGAAGTAGCGGAGATGCCGGACCAAGTCCATGACCAGCCACTATATCCAGATTTATATCCATATGGCCGTCATATCAATATTGGACGAGGCTCCTCCCCCTCTGGTGTCCTCGGGCCATGGCATCACAAACGGGGACACTGTACGGGCGCGCCCGGCCGGAGGGGCCACGTCGCGGACGACGGCGCAGGTGGCCGCTGGTCCTGACCGTCCTGGTCGTGCTGATCGTGGCCGCGGGGGCCACGGTCTGGCTGTTGCGCACGAAGGGCTCACCCGAGCAGACGACCGACGAATACCTCTCGGCCTGGTCCGTCCAGGATTATGCGAAGATGCGCGAGCTCGTCGCCGACCCGCCCACCGACTTCGAGTCCTGGCACCGGCGCTTCCGCACCGACCTCAAGGTCGAGCAGGCCACCTTCACCCGCTCCCGCTCGACCGGCCCCTTCGCCGACAACGGCCCGGACGACGACGGCTACCTGAGCTTCGACGTCAGGCTGACCGGCCCCCGGGACTGGACGTACGGCAGCCGGCTCAAGCTGGTCGAGCGGGACGGCGCGTGGAAGGTCGCCTGGACCCCGGCGGCCATCCACCCCAAGCTCAAGAAGGGCCTCTCGCTGCGCCTGGTCGCCCAGAAGCGCGACCCCGTCAGCGTCCTGGCCGCCGACGGCACCGAGATCGGCGGCGCGGACGCCCCCGGCTCGGTGCAGCAGCTGGTCGAGGGCATCAAGCAGACCTACCCCGACCGCTTCGCGCTGGGCGGCGACTCGATCATCGGCCTCTACAAGGGCGACGAGCTGGTCGAGAGGCTGGCCCAGCCGGGCGGCACCGAGCCGTTCAGCACCACGATCGACCTGAAGGTGCACGCGGCGGGGGCCGCGGCGCTGGAGGGCGTCACCAAGCCGGCCTCGCTGGTGGCGCTGCGCGCCTCGACCGCCGAGATCCTGGCCGTGGTCAACAAGCCGGGCGGCTTCAACCGGGCGCTGCTCGGCAAGTACCCGCCCGGCTCGACGTTCAAGGTCGTGACGGCCTCGGCGCTGGTCGCGGACGGGGTCGAGCCCGGCAGGACGGTCACCTGCCCGGCCGAGAAGAACATCGGCGGCTTCCCCTTCCACAACGCCGGCTTCAAGGACTACGGCACGCTCTCCTTCCAGGACGCCTTCGCGCACTCGTGCAACACGACGTTCGGCGAGATGAGCGTGGCCGAGCTGAACGGCGGCAGGCTGGCCGAGGTGGCGAGGAGCTTCGGCTTCGGCGTCCCGATCAAGCCGGGCGTGCCCGCCGTGCGGGCCGAGTTCCCCGACCCCAAGGACGACACCGACCTCGCCTCGGCCTCCATCGGCCAGGGCCGGGTGCTGGCCAGCCCGCTCAACATGGCCTCCGTCGCCGCCGCCATCGCCTCGGGCGCCTGGATCCCGCCGCGGATCGTGTCCAAGGAGATGGCCTCCGACGACCGTCCGCGCCCGCTGGAGCGCGGCGTGGTGTCGGCCCTGCGCAAGCTCATGCCCGCCGTCGTCACGGACGGCACCGCCAAGGGGGCGCACTTCCCGGCGGGCACCGCGGGCAAGACCGGGACGGCCGAGTACGGCTCGGGCAAGGAGCCGCCCGCGCACTCGTGGTTCATCGGCTACAAGGGGGACGTGGCGTTCGCGGTGATCGTGGAGGGCGGCGGCGCCGGCTCGGCCGTGGCGGCCCCCGTCGCCGCCCGCTTCCTCGCCGCCCTGCCGCGAAACCCCTGAGGTCGGACGGGAGGGGCGGTCAGCCGGCCTTGCGGTCCAGCGGGGAGGTCAGGCCGGCCACCGCGGCCACCACCTCCGAGGCGTCCGACAGGTCGGGCAGCACCAGGTCGGCGCCGGCCTCGCGCAGTTCGGCGGCCGTCGACCGCCCCGAGGCGACCCCGATCATGGCGGCCCCGCCGATCCTGGCGGCCTGCACGTCGCGCGTGGAGTCGCCGATCACCACCGTGTTGGCCGCCGTGAACGGCGTGCCCAGCCGCTGCTTGGCCCTGCCCTGCGCGACCTGGAGCAGCGTCGCCTTGGGGTAGACCTCCTCGCCGTAGCCGCCGAGCTCGAAGTCGACGTACCTGTCCAGCCCGAACGCCTTGAGCTTGTGCACGGCGTTGCCCTTGATCGTGCCGGTCAGCACCGACTGCACGACGCCGTCGAGCCGGGCCACCGACTTCAGCGCGTCCTTGGCCCCCGGCATCATCCGGCCCTCCTTGGCCAGCCGGCCGCGCCGGTCGGCGAAGGCGAGGGCGAGGGCGGCCAGGAACCTGGGCAGGTGGTCGTCCTGCGCCGGGATGCCGTTGACGGCCAGCGTCTCGAAGACGATCTCGGAGTCGGGACGCCCGAGCGGCGGCACGAGCTTGACCAGCGGCCGGCCGGTCACGGCGCGGAACGCCTCGGCGTAGGCGTCCCGGGTCACGATGGCGACGTCGACCAGGGTGAGATCGACGTTCCAGAGCACAAGGCGGTTGATGGCGACCTCCTGAGGGGTTCCCGGCAAGGGTACGGCCCCGGCCCGGCCGGGGGCTGCCTCCCGGCGGATCCGGCATATCCCCCTCAGGCGTACTGGAGCGCCTGGGCGAGCGTGTCCACCACGGGCAGGCCGGTGCCCTCCAGCTCGGCCCGCGTGGTCATGCCGCCGGTGTAGAGCACCGCCCGCGCGCCGACGTGCCGCGCGGCGAGCCCGTCGTCGACGCTGTCGCCGATCACCAGGATCTCGCCGGGGTCGAGGTCGAGGGCCTGGATGTGCGCGGTCATGTGCACGGCCTTCTCGCCGCCCGTGGTGCCGACCAGCCCGTCGATCCGGGTGAAGTGCCGGGTGATGCCGAAGGACTCGACCATCGGCACGAGATGGGCGTGCGGGGCCATCGAGCACAGCGACTGGGTGCCGGCCCAGCCGCCGAGCACCACCTCGGCGTCGGGGGCCAGCCCGCAGGCGGCGCTGAGCCTGAAGTAGTGCTCGTGGAACCCGTCGTCCAGCAGCTCCCACTCCCCCTCGGCCAGCGGCCTGCCGAGCAGCCGCTCGTAGGCGACCCAGATGGGACGGGTGTAGACCGCGCGGAACCCGTCGGCGGTCAGCTCAGGCAGCGCGTACGGCTTGAACAGGGCGTTGGTGGCGCCGACGACGGCCTCGACGTCGTGGAAGAGCGTCCCGTTCCAATCCCAGATGATGTGTTTTGTCATGTCCCGGCAAGCTTATTCGACAGGGGTCACGATCCTATGAACCCAGCAGGTCAGGGATCTCCTGGGTGGCGTACCACATGAGCTCGTGGGCCTCGGCGCCGTCGACCGTGAAGCGGGCGTCGTCGTCGCCGTCGTCGGCGGCGGGCAGCGCCTCGACGGCGGCCTCGATGTCGCCGACGGCGTCGTGGTCGTCGACGTGCACCGCGGCCACCTTCGCCATCGGGACGGCCGCCGCCAGCCGCACGCGGGCCCGCTCCTCCAGGTCGACGCCGGCCGAGACCGAGCCGTCGGGCACCTCGGCGGCGACCACCACCCGCCGGGGCGCGGCGGCCACGCCGTCGGCGCGGTCGGCGGCCAGCATGCGCAGCGAGGCGCGGGCCGCCTCGGTCAGCGCGACGTACTCCAGTTCCTCGGTGTCGCCCGAGGCGTACCACTCGGTCAGCGCGGGGGTCACCGCGTAACCGGTCAGGGGGGCCGGACCCAGCTCCCCCGCCTCGACCGCGCGGGCGAGGGCGGGGAGGGTGCACGGCAGATAGACGCGCATCACGAACCTTTCCGAAATCGCAAGGGCACCATCATGCCCGTCGCAGCGTGAGCCGGAGTACGGTCTCCAGCTCTGCGAGGGTCGTGTCGGCGTCGCGGTGATGGATGCCGGTGATGCCGAGCGCGCGGGCGGCCAGGATGTTGGCCTCGATGTCGTCGATGAACACGCACTGCTCGCCGGGCAGTCCGACCTGGTCGAGGGCGTGGCGGAAGATGCGTTCCTCGGGCTTGCGCATGCCGACCTCGCCGGAGATCACGACCGCGTCGAAGACGCCGTCCCATTCGTGGCGGGGGTAGGTGTTCGACCAGGAGTTAGACAACAAACACGTCTTAACACCATTTTTCCGTACGTCGCGGAGCATGTCGTACATGGCGTCAACCCGTTCGAAGCCCGCGAACATGCGCTCCAGCAGCCCCTCGGCCACCGGCGGCACGCCGTCCACGGTGAGCAGCCGCGCGGCCAGGTCGCGCTCGAAGGCCGGGCCGTCGAGCTCGCCGCGTTCGAGCGCGTGCACGACGTTCTGCCCCTCGCCGCCCCGGTAGGCGTGGTCGACCAGCTCGCGCATCACCGAGCGGTAGTGGTCGGCGTCGATCCGGTCGGCCGCGAGCCACCGGGCGATGGAGTCGGTCAGGCTGGTCGTGAGCACGCCACCCCAGTCGATGAGCACCCCTGCGACCACGACCGCCTCCTCGCTCGAATCCGGTTCTAGGATAGAACCCCGCGAATCGGCCTTCGCGCCTACCCCGCGGCCCGCACCTTGGCGGCCAGCCTGCGGTGCTCGGGCGAGCGCAGCACGCCGGCCGCCTGCTGCGCCGACGCGACGGGAGCCGCCGACAGCAGGCCCCTCTTCTGCTTGAGCCTGAGCAGCCGAACCACCGACTGGTCGAGGCGGTCCTCCGAGATGCGCCCGGACTTCACCGCCGCCAGCACCGCCTGGTACGCCTTGCCCAGGTCGTACGGCATGAGCAGCAGGTCGGCCCCGGCCAGCACGGCGCGCACCGCCACCTCGCCGTCGCCGTACTTCTTGCGCACGCCCTCCATGTTGAGCGCGTCGGTGGAGATCACGCCCTTGAAGCCGAGCTTCTGCCGCAGCAGGCCGGTCAGGATGGGCTTGGACAACGTCGCCGGGTCGCCCGACGGGTCGAGCTTGGGGAAGACGATGTGGGCGCTCATCACGGCGTCGACCCCGGCGCCGACGGCGGCCCTGAACGGCGGCGCGTCGATCCTCTCCCACTGGGCCATGGTGTGCTTGATCACGGGCAGGCCGGTGTGGCTGTCGACGGAGGTGTCCCCGTGGCCCGGGAAGTGTTTGGCCGTGGCCGCCACCTTGGCGTCGCCGAAGCCCTTGACCGCCGCCGCGACCATCTTCGCCACCGCGAGCGGGTCGTCGCCGTAGGCCCGCCGGCCGATGACCGGGTTCCGCGGGTTGACGTTGACGTCGGCGACGGGCGCGAAGTCGAGGTTGACCCCGAGCGCCCGCAGCTCCTCGCCGGTCGCCCTGGCCACGGCCCTGGACATCGCCGGGTCCTTGGTGGCGCCGATCTCGGCCGCGCCCGGGAAGTCGGTCATCAGCGCGGACATGCGGGAGACCAGGCCGTTCTCCTGGTCGGTGCCGACCAGCAGCGGCACCTTCTTCGACGCCTCCTGCAGGCCGTTGGTGAGCTGGACGACCTGGGCGGTGGACTTGACGTTCGCCGGGAAGAGGATCAGGCCGCCCAGGTGGTAGCGGGTGATCACCTTGGCCGGGGTCTGGGCGCCGTAGCGGGCCTGGTTCTCGCCGGAGACGGTGTCGGCGGCCGTGCCGTACAGGACGGGCATGAACAGCTGGCCGACCTTCTCCTCCAGCGTCATCCGCCGCAGGGCGCGCAGCACCGGGTCGGCCTCGGCCTGGGGCGGGCTCTGTGGGGTCGTGCCGGCGGTGGGGGTCGCGGGGGTGGCGGGGGTGGCCCCGTCGCCCGCCGGGGCCGCGCTCGCCGGGCCGCCACCGCCGCCGCCGCACGCGGTCAGCGCCAACACCAGGAGCCCTGCCGGGCCGATCCGTCTGAACATGCCTTCCACGGTATCCATGCCGCGGCCCGGACGAGTCCGGCGACCCGAAAACGGGCCGTTCACAGCCCCAGCGCCGCGAGCCCCGGCAGGTGGGTGCGCGCCACCGCGCGCGCGTTCGCCGCCGTGACCTGGGCCCGCGCGTTGCGCGCCGCCATCCCGCACTGCTCCAGCGTGTGCGCGGCCAGCGCCGCCCGTACGGCGCCCAGCGCCGCCGCCCCCATCGACAGCGTGGTCGCGCCCAGCCCGACCAGCACGCACGCCAGAGCCGGGTCGGCGGCCGCCTCACCGCAGATGCCCACCGGCTTGCCGTGGCCGCAGGACATGGCGATCAGGTCGAGCAGCGCCGGCTGCCACGGGTCCTGGAGCCCGCTCACCGTGCCGAGCTGGCGGTCGGCGGCGAAGGCGTACTGGGCCAGGTCGTTGGTGCCGATCGAGACGAAGTCCACCACCCCGGCGAGCTGCCCGGCCCGCAGCGCCGCCGACGGGATCTCGATCATGACGCCCACCTTGGACAAGCCGCGCGCCCGGCAGGCGTCGGCGAACCACCTGGCCTCCTCGGCCGTGGCCACCATGGGCGCCATCACCAGCAACTCGGCCGGCGCGTCCTCGGCCGCCGCCGCCAGCGCGCGCAACTGCGCGTCCATCACCTCGGGGAAGCGCCTGAACAGGCGCAGCCCGCGCTCCCCCAGCGCCGGGTTCGGCTCGGCGGGGGCTGGCAGGAACCGCAGCGGCTTGTCGGCGCCCGCGTCGAGCGTGCGCACGACCACGGTGGCGCCCGGCGCGGCCTCCAGCGCCGCCCGGTAGACCCGCTGCTGCTCCTCGGCGGCGGGGGCCTCGGCCCGGTCGAGGAAGAGGAACTCGGTCCGGTAGAGCCCGACGCCCTCCGCCCCGGCGGCCACCGCCGCCGCCAGCTCGTCGGGGCCGGCGACGTTGGCCAGCAGCGGCACCGCGTGCCCGTCGGCGGTCCGGCCCGGCCCCCTGGCCGCGCCGATCGCCGCCTGCTGCTGCGCCGCCGCGTCCCGCGCGCCGGCCACGTGGTCGTCGGACGGTTCCAGGCTCACCTCGCCCGTCGTGCCGTCCACCAGGACGGGGACGCCGGCGGGGATGCCGGTCGCCCCCGGGCAGGCGACCACGGCGGGCACGCCCATCGCGCGGGCCATGATCGCGGTGTGGCTCGTGGGGCCGCCCTGCTCGGTGACGAACCCGGCCACGTCCCGCCTGGACAGCAGCGCCGTGTCGGCGGGCGCCAGGTCGGTCGCGACCAGCACGTACGGCACCTCGGGGGCGACCGGCAGCCCCGGCATCGGGTGCCCGGTCAGCTGGGCGATCACCCGGTCCCTGATGTCGTCGAGGTCGGCGGCCCGCTCGCCCAGGTAACCGCCGGCCCCGCTGAGCACGTCCCGGTACTTCGTGAACGCCTCGAAGACCGCCCGGGGAGCGGCGAGGCCCCGGTCGATGAGGGTCCTGACCTTCACCACCAGACCGGGGTCCTCGGCCATCAGCGCCTGGGCCTTGAGGATCTCCTCGGCCTCGCCGCCCGCCTGGTTGCCGCGGGCCTCGAGCTCGCCCGCGACCTGTGAGAGCGCGGCCGCGGCCCGCTCCTTCTCCTGCTCCGCCTCACCGGTGTAGGTGCTGCCCTCGGGGGGTTCGGGCACAGAGGCGGTCAGAACGTACGCGGGGCCGTGCCCGATTCCCGGGCTGACCCCAACCCCCCGCAGGTTCATGGCGCTCCGGCGATCGTGGCCAGTTCGTCCAGGATCTCCTCGGAGCCGTCGCCCTCCGCCGTGATCACGACGGTCTCGCCCTGCCGGACGTCGAGCGCCATGATGGCGAGGATGCTCTTGCCGTTGACCGGGGCCCCGCCGCCGCTGGCCTTGGCGACGCTGATGTCCATCGGGGCCAGCTGGGCCCGTTTCACGAACGTCGCCGCGGGACGGGCGTGCAGACCCACCTCCGCCGCGACCGTGACCTTGCGCTCACCCATGAGCCTCTCCTTCTGTACCCGGTCCAGACCAGCTGGACCCTTGCGTGAATGGCGGCCGGCCGCTCGCGGTCGGGCCGGGCGCCGGCGTGGCTGGGGGCACGCCCATTGTGACGTCTTCTGCCGGTACGACCGTGCCGACAAGCGCCGTACGCCGGTCTCGGGGACCGCGCCGACGGTCTCTACGTCCATGTGAACAGCTCGTCCCCCACGTGCACCGCCCCCTGGACGATGCCGGCCACCGACTCCGGGAGGGCGTCCAGCGCCACGACGGGGCAGACCGGGGACCGTCCGCCGGCCTCGACGACGGACGGGTCCCACGCCACCACGGGCTGCCCCGCGCTGACCCTGTCGCCCTCGGCCGCCAGCAGCTGGAACCCCTTCCCCTTGAGCTGGACCGTGTCGATGCCCAGGTGCACCAGCACGCCCCTGCCGTCGTCCCCCACGATGACGTAGGCATGCGGATGCAGTTTCATAATTTTTCCCGCTATGGGGGCTACGGCCTTGCCGGGCCCCCGCAGCGGGTCGATCGCCGTTCCCGGTCCCACCATGCCCGCGGAGAAGACCGGATCGGGCACGGCGGCCAACCCCACAGCCGCCCCCTCGACCGGGGCGAGAACAGTCGTCATGGTCTCGCCCTTAGCCGATGATGTCCTCGATGTCGCTGGCGATCGTGTCCGCCTCGGGCCCCACGACGACCTGGACCACGTTCCCCGCGGCCATCACGCCGTGCGCCCCCGCCGCCCGCAGGGCGGCCTGGTCGACCTTGGACGCGTCGTGCACCTCGGTGCGCAACCGGGTGATGCAGGGCTCGATCTCGATGATGTTGTCGGCACCGCCGAGACCGGCGATGATCGCATTCACATCCGCCGCCATCCGGTCCTCCCTCGTTCCAACTCCGTGACCAGGCTAAACGAGGCGCCCCGCTCAGTCCGTCTGCGTGACCTTGTTGAGCCCGCGCGGCGAGTCGGGGTCGATGCCGAGGCGCCGGGCCAGCGCTTCGGTGAGGAGCTGGCCGGGGATGATCAGGCCCATCGGCGCCACCCATTCGGGCAGGTCGGGGCCGTTCAGCGCGGCCGTGCCGGCCTGCGCGAGCGCGTCGCCGCCGCCGATCGTGTACGCCGCCGCGCCCGCCGCCACGACCCGCTCGGCCAGGGCCACCGTGCCGGACAGCGTGGGGCTGTTCTCGGCGGCCACCAGCAGCGCCGGGGTGTCGGCGTCGACCACGGCGATCGGGCCGTGCAGCAGGTCGGCGTAGGACAGGCCCATGGCGTGCAGGTAGCAGGCCTCCTTGAGCTTGAGCGCGGTCTCCAGGGCCGTGGAGAAGGCCAGCCCGCGTCCGGACACCACCACGCCCGGCTTGTCCAGCAGCCCCTCGACGACCGCGTCCAGGTCGCCCGGCTCGGCGATCAGCTTCTCGACCGCGTCGGGCACCCGCCGCAGGTCCTCGGCGTCCACGTCGGCGCCCAGGCCCAGCGCGAGCACCGCCAGCGCGGCGAGCTGCGTGGTGTAGGTCTTGGTCGCCGGGACGGCCTTCTCCTCGCCGGCCAGCGTGCACAGCGCGACGTCGGCCGCCTGGGCGAGCGGGCTGTCCTCGCCGCCGTTGGTGATGCCGACCGTCTTCGCGCCGCAGTCCTTGGCCCAGGCCAGGGTCTCGACGATCTCCTCCGTACGGCCCGACTGGGAGATCGCGACGGCCAGCACGCCGTCGAGGTCGAGCTTGCGCCGGTAGGTCGTCGCGATGGACGGCGCCGCCAGCGCGCCCATCCGGCCCGCGTGGGACTCGACCAGGTAGCGGCCGTAGACTGCGGCGTTGTCGGAGGTTCCACGCGCGATGAACAGCAGCTGGCGAGTCTGCTCGCCCACCGCCTTCACCTCGCCCACCCTGGGGAGCAGGGCGTCGAGCGTGGCCCGCAGCGCCTCCGGCTGCTCGGCGATCTCACTGCGCATCTTGGTGGTCATCCTGAGCTCATCCCTCGATTCAATACGGTGTCGGACTTGACCGTCTTTCGCGACATGTGGTCTAGTCCGGACTAGACCAGTACGAACCATAGCCCATGGCCACCAAACACGAAATCTGCCCATAGACTGCCGCACCACCAGATCCAGATTTCTGCCGATCGAGGGGAGGATCCGTGGCGCACATCGATCCGGATAGCCCGGTGCCCAAGTACTTCCAGCTTCGCGAGATCCTGCTGGACCTCATTGACAGCGACGAGCTCAGCATCGGCGCGGCCATCCCGTCCGAGCGCGAGCTCTGCCAGCGGTTCGGCCTGTCCAGGATGACCGTGCGGCAGGCCGTCGACCACCTGGTCTCCGAGGGCCGCCTGCACCGCGTGCCGGGCAAGGGCACGTTCGTGGCCAGGCCCAAGATCGAGCTGGCGTTGCAGCTCACGTCGTTCACCGACGACATGAGGGCGCGCGGGATGATCCCGGGCTCGCGCGACCTCGACCGCCGCATCGTGCGGGCCAGCGCTCACCTGGCCAAGGAGCTGGGGATCCAGCCGGGTGAGGAAGTGCACTTCATCGAACGCCTGCGCACGGCCGACGGCGAGCCGCTGTCCATCGAACGGGCACACATCCCGGTCAAGCTCGCCCCCGACCTGGCCGACGACGACCTGTCGGACAAATCACTGTACGAGCTGCTGGAGAGCCGCTACGGGCTGGTCATGGACGCCGGCGAGCTCACCATCGACGGCGGCATCGCCGACCCGAGCGACGCCGACCTGCTGAAGCTGCCGCGCGGCGGCGCCGTGCTGCTGCTCCAGCGCAGGTCCTTCTCCGGCGGCGTCTGCGCGGAGCTCGGCGTGTCCACCTACCGCGCTGACCGCTATCAGCTGCGGACCATCCTCGAAATGCCCGTTAGACGGGGCTAGGGCCACTCCGCCGGGCCCGGACGGCCTGCCCGGCGGACACCTGACTCCCACCCCCCGGAGGAACGCCCGGTGAACGAGACCACCGCCGCCGCCCGGCCTTCGCCGTTCGCACGCGTGATGAACGTGCTCCAGCGGCTGGGCCGCTCGCTCATGCTGCCCATCGCGGCCCTGCCCGCGGCCGCGCTGCTCTTCCGGTTCGGACAGCCCGACATGCTGGGCTCCAACGGCCCCGCCCCCGGCGGCCTGGCCGACGTGCCCGGGTTCGCGTGGATGAGCCAGGTCGCCGAGGTGCTGGCCGCGGCCGGGGACGCGCTGTTCCAGAACCTGCCGCTGCTGTTCGCGGTGGGCGTGGCCATCGGCTTCGCCCGCAAGGCCGACGGCACCACGGCGCTGGCGGCCGTCGTCGGCTACCTGGTGTTCGACCGGGTGACCAAGGTGATGTTCTTCGGCTCCGACATCCGCGACACCGTGGCCATCCGCCAGGTCCAGGACCAGGGCATCAAAGAGGTCATCAACTACGGCATGCAGAACCCCACCAAGGTGCTCGGCGGCATCGTGATGGGCCTGGTCACCGCGCTGCTGTGGCAGCGCTTCCACCGCATCAAGCTGCCGCCGTGGCTGGCCTTCTTCGGCGGACGCCGGTTCGTGCCGATCATCACCTCCATCGTCGCGCTGCTCCTCGGCGTGCTGTTCGGCTGGCTCTGGCCGGTCCTCGGCGAGTGGATCCGGCACGCCGGCGAGGCCCTGGCCGCCATCGGCCCGATCGGCACCGGCATCTACGGCCTGATCAACCGCCTGCTCATCCCGCTCGGCCTGCACCACTTCGTGAACTCGGTCGTCTGGTACGTCGTGCCGCAGTGCGAGGTGGGCGGTCACGTGCTGGGCGGCGACTGGAACTGCTACTTCGGCGGCGCCCCGCACTCCGGCCAGTTCATGGCCGGCTTCTTCCCCGTCATGATGTTCGCCCTGCCGGCCGCCGCCCTGGCCATGTGGCGGGCCGCGCCCCCGCACCGCCGGGCCACGGTGGGCGGCATCATGCTCTCGGCCGGGCTGGCCTCGTTCGTCACCGGCATCACCGAGCCGATCGAGTTCGCGTTCATCTTCGTCGCGCCCGCGCTGCTGGTCGCGCACGCCGTCCTGACCGGCCTGGCGATGGCGCTCACCACGCTCATCGGCGGGCAGCTCGGCTTCGGCTTCTCCGCGGGCCTGCTGGACATGCTGCTGAACGTCAGCAAGTCCAACACCCAGAACGTGCCCGGCATCCTGCTGCTCGGCCTGATCTACGGCGTCGTGTACTACGTCGTGTTCACCTTCCTCATCCGCAGGTTCGACATCATGACGCCGGGCCGGGAACCCGAGCCCGACCTCGACTCCGGCGAGACCTAGCGCCCGTTTTCCGCCACGCCCGCCGTGGTAGGAACCTGGCATTCCCCCGCTGACGGACCACCGAGCGGGGGTGAGGACCATGGGCGCGTCGCCCTGGTCGGCCACGTTCGCGGTGTTGCAGCGCATCGGCCGCTCGCTCATGATGCCCATCGCCGTGCTGCCCGCCGCCGGCCTGCTCTTCCGCTTCGGCCAGGACGACCTGCTCGGCAAGGACGGCCTCGGCGGCCTCCTGCCGTGGATGCTGCCCGTCGCCAACGTCCTGGCCGCGGCCGGCGGCGCCCTGTTCGACAACCTGCCCGTCCTGTTCGCGATCGGCGTCGCGATCGGCTTCGCGCGCAAGTCGGACGGCTCCACCGCGCTCGCCGCCCTGGTCGGCTACCTGGTGTTCGACCGCGTCAGCCGCACGCTCTTCTACGACGCGGGCCACGGCGCGGTCTACGACAAGGTCGTCGTCACCACCCCGCAGGGGCCGATGCTCGATCTGGGGGCCCAGAACCCCACCGGCGTGCTCGGCGGCATCGTCATCGGCATCACCGCGGCGCTGCTCTGGCAGCGCTTCTACCGGCTGAAACCGCCCCCATGGCTGGCCTTCTTCGGCGGCCGCCGCTCGGTCCCGATCATCACCGCCGTCGCCGCCCTGCTGCTCGGCGTCGTGTTCGGGCTGGCCTGGCGGCCGGTGGGCGACTGGCTGTCCGGCGTCGGCGACTGGCTCTCGGCCCACGGCACCACGGGCACCGGCATCTACGGCGTGGCCAACCGGCTGCTGATCCCCGTCGGCCTGCACCACTTCCTCAACACCATCGTCTGGTTCACCCTGCCCGAGTGCCACGCCGGCGTGCACGGCGCCACCCGGGACGCCGCCGGCGACCTGAACTGCTACTTCGCCGGCGAGCAGGGCGCCGGCATCTTCATGACCGGCTTCTTCCCCGTCATGATGTTCGGGCTGCTCGGGGCCGCCATCGCCATGTGGCGGGCGGCCCCGCCGGAACGCCGCAAGTCCGTGGGCGGCATCATGTTGTCGGCGGGGCTGACGGCATTCATCACCGGCATAACCGAGCCGCTGGAATTCGCCTTCATTTTCGTCGCGCCGGTGCTTTTCGTGGTGCACGCCCTGCTGACCGGGCTGTCGATGGCCCTCATGGCGGAATGGGGCGCGCGGCTCGGCTTCACCTTCTCCGGCGGGGCCATAGACATGCTGCTGAACGCCAGCAAATCGAACACCCATAGGCTCGGCCTGATCATCGGCTTCGGGCTGCTGTATTTCGTTCTCTATTATCTGATCTTCGCGTTCCTGATCCGCCGCCTGAACATCCCCACCCCCGGCCACGAACCCCCCGCGACGCCGGCTCCCTAGCCGCCCCCGCGAACGACGAAGCCCCCGCCCCCCTGCTCGCGCAGGGGGACGGGGGCCCGCTCAGGCTCGCCTCAGCGTGTCAGACGGCGTTCTTCGGGTCGCCGTGGCAGCGCTTGTACTTCTTGCCCGACCCGCAGGGGCAGGGCGCGTTGCGCTCGACGTTCCCGTACGCGGCCCGCTCGGCCGACGTGGTGCGCACCCGCGTGTGCTCGACGTCGCCCTGCTCACCGGGGGCGGAGTACTCGAGCTCGGTCGGGCGCTGCGGCGCGCGCAGGGCGGTGGAGATGATCGACCGCGTCTCGGTGACCGCGGCGTCCTCCTCCTCGACGATCGGGTTCTCCTGCACCTCGACCTCGAGGTTGAACAGGAAGCCGACGGAGTCCTCCTTGATGCCCTCCAGCATCGCGGAGAACATCTCGAAGCCCTCGCGCTGGTACTCGATCTGCGGGTCCTTCTGCGCGTAGGCCCGCATGCCGATGCCCTCGCGCAGGTAGTCCATCTCGTAGAGGTGCTCGCGCCACTTGCGGTCGAGCACCGACAGGATGACCTGGCGCTCGAAGTTGCGCGTGGCCTCCGCCCCGAGCTGCTCCTCACGCCTGGCGTACGCCTCCAGGGCGTCGGCCTTGATCTTCTCGGAGATGAACTCGGCGGTCAGCTCCTCGCGGCCGCCGGCCTCCTCGACGAGGTTGTCGATCGTGACCGTGACGGGGTAGAGGTCGCCGAACGCCTTCCAGAGCCGGTCGAGGTCCCACTCCTCGGCGAAGCCCTCGGAGGTGGCGCCCGCGACGTAGCCGTCGATCACGTCGCCGATGAAGCCGCGCACCTGCTCGTGCAGGTCGGCGCCCTCCAGCACGCGGCGGCGCTCGGAGTAGATCACCTTGCGCTGCCGGTTCATGACCTCGTCGTACTTCAGAACTTCCTTGCGGATCTCGAAGTTCTGCTGCTCGACCTGGTGCTGGGCGGAGGCGATGGCCTTGGAGACGATGCCCGACTCGATCGGCTGGTCGTCGGGGATGCTCAGCCGGTTCATGATCATCTCGACCCTGGCCGCGTTGAACAGGCGCATGAGGTCGTCGCCGAGCGAGAGGTAGAAACGCGACTCGCCGGGGTCGCCCTGACGGCCGGAACGGCCGCGGAGCTGGTTGTCGATGCGGCGCGACTCGTGGCGCTCGGTGCCCAGCACGTAGAGGCCGCCGAGCTTGGTGACCTCGTCGTGCTCGGCCTTGACGGCCGCCCTGGCCTTCTCCAGCGCCTCGGGGTAGGCCTTCTCGTACTCCTCCGGCGTCTCGACCGGGTCGAGGCCGCGCTGGCGCAGCTCGAGGTCGGCGCGGAACTCGGAGTTGCCGCCGAGCATGATGTCGGTGCCTCGACCGGCCATGTTCGTGGCGACGGTGACGGCGCCCTTGCGGCCCGCCTCGGCGACGATCGCCGCCTCACGCGCGTGGTTCTTGGCGTTGAGCACCTCGTGCGCCACGCCCCGGCGCTTGAGCGCCTTGGACAGCCGCTCGGACTTCTCCACCGAGGTCGTGCCGACGAGGACCGGCTGCCCGGCCTCGTGACGCTCCTTGATGTCCTCGACCACCGCGTTGAACTTGGCGTCCTCGGTCTTGTAGACCACGTCGGGCTGGTCCTTGCGGACCATCGGCCGGTTGGTCGGGATCGGGACGACGCCCAGCTTGTACGTCTGGTGGAACTCGTTGGCCTCGGTGACCGCCGTACCGGTCATGCCGGACAGCTTGGTGTAGAGGCGGAAGTAGTTCTGGAGGGTGACCGTGGCGAGAGTCTGGTTCTCGTCCTTGATCTTCACGCCCTCTTTGGCCTCGATGGCCTGGTGCATGCCCTCGTTGTAGCGCCGGCCGTGCAGCACGCGGCCGGTGAACTCGTCGACGATGAGCACCTCGCCGTCGGCGACGATGTAGTCCTTGTCCTTCTTGAACAGCTCTTTCGCCTTGAGCGCGTTGTTCAGGAAGCCGACCAGGTGGGTGTGCTCGGGCTTGTAGAGGTTGTCGATGCCGAGCCAGTCCTCGACCTTCTCGACGCCGGCCTCCAGGACGCCGACCGTGCGCTTCTTCTCGTCGACGATGTAGTCGCCGGTGCTCTCCTCGCCCGGGTTCTTCGCCTCGACGCCCTTGCGCAGCCGGGGAACGATCTTGGCGAACTCGCTGTACCACTTGCCCGACTGCTCGCCGGGGCCGGAGATGATCAGCGGCGTGCGGGCCTCGTCGATGAGGATCGAGTCGACCTCGTCGACGATGGCGTAGTGGTGGCCGCGCTGGACGCACTCCTCCAGCGACCACGCCATGTTGTCGCGGAGGTAGTCGAAGCCGAACTCGTTGTTGGTGCCGTACGTGATATCCGCTTGGTACTGCTTGCGCCGCTCGTCCGGCGCCTGGCCGGAGAGGATCATGCCGACTTCCATGCCCAGGAAGCGGTAGACGCGGCCCATGTTCTCGGCGCCGACCTTGACCAGGTAGTCGTTGACGGTGATGACGTGGACGCCGTTGCCCGCCAGCGCGTTGAGATAAGCCGGCAGCGTACAGGTCAGGGTCTTGCCCTCACCCGTCTTCATTTCGGAGATGTTGCCCATGTGCAGGTTGGCCCCGCCCATGATCTGCACGTCGAAGTGCCGCTGGCCGAGCACGCGGCGGGCCGCCTCGCGCACGGTCGCGAACGCCTCGGGAAGCAGATCGTCGAGGCTCTCGCCGTCGGCGTAGCGCTGCTTGAACTCGTCGGTCAGCGCGCGCAACTCCGCGTCGGACAGGCTCGTGAAGTCGTCCTCGATGGAGTTGACCTGATCGGCGATCCGCTTGAGCTTGCGCAGAGTCTTGCCTTCGCCGGCACGTAGGATCTTGTCGAGAATGGCTGCCACTTTATGTAAAGCTCCTCGCAGGTCTACCCCGGCGGCGCCGCCAGGAGGAGAGGCCGAGACAAACTTCCCCGGTTGCCATCGTAGGCGGTTCCGCAACCAGACACAGCCACCGTGACGACGAGGGCGCCGGACACGTCTGGGAGAATGGGGCCAAGGCAGAGGGTATGCCGGTTGAGCGCCGGTTCGCACCAATAGCGGGATATCCGGCAAAGGAAGGATTAGTCATGGTTGAGGGGAAGAAGTCCGAGCACACGGAGAATCTCGGCAGCCACGGCGGGCGCGCCTCCTCGTGGCTGGCCGTGACTGTCATGGTGGTGGGCACCATCGTGGCCGGCTTCGGGCTGACTGCCGACAACTGGACGCTGGTCTGGGTCGGCGCCGGCATGTTCGTCGTCGGCGGCATCCTCGCCCTCGTCTTCGACATCTTCACGGACGTGGTGATCGACGCGCCGCGCGTCGGCATGCGCGCCGAAGACCACCGCTGACCCACCCGGCACACGGCGGGCCCCGACGGACCGGGCGCCCGCCGTTCCCATGCCCGGCCCCCTTCCGGACTCTTTGTTCTCGGCATCCAATTCCCCAACCCCGGTACATCGGCGTGTCGCCCCTCGGCCGGCCGGCCCTCCCGGTCCGGGACGGGCCGGGAGGGCCGGCCGGGGGCGGACCGGGGGCGGACCGGGGGCGGGCCGATTCTGTCGGTGGGCGCCGCTAAATTCCTCCCATGGATAGCCCTACCGTCCCCCAAAGCCACCCGGGGTTCGCCGCATGACGAACGTGACCGACCTGACCGCCGACGAGGCGCGCCGGGTCATCCTGCGTGCCCAGGGGCTCATCGGCGCCGACGCGCGCAAGGGCGGGGTGCGCGGCATGCTGCGCCGGCTCGGCGCCGTGCAGCTCGACACGATCTCCGTGCTGGCCCGCTCCCACGAGCTGGTCGCCTACGCGCGCCTGGGCGCGGTGGGCAGGCCCGCGGTCGAGCGCGCCTACTGGCACGATCCCGCCCAGAGCTTCGAGTACTGGTGTCACGCCGCCTGCATCCTGCCCATCGAGCACTGGCCGCTCTACGCCTTCCGGCGCCGCGCCTACCGCGACCGGCGCTACCGCTGGCACGAGGTGCCCGACAGCGTCGACAAGCTGCTGCAGCAGGTGCGCGACTCCGGCCCGCTCACCACGTCCGACGTCGGCGGCGCCAAGAACGGCGGCCCGTGGTGGGACTGGTCCGACTCCAAGATCGGGCTGGAGTGGCTGCTCGACATCGGTGAGATCACCTGCGTGCGCCGCGTCGGCTGGCGTCGCGTCTACGACCTGACCGAGCGCGTCGTGCCCGCCGACCTGCTGGCCGACGACCTGCCCGATGAGGAGTGCGTCGTCCTGCTGGCCGCCATCGCGGGCCGGTCTCTCGGGGTGGCCAACCGCACCGACCTGCTCGACTTCCTGCGGCTCAAGGGCAAGTACGCGGCGATGCTCGACCAGGCGCTGCTCAGCGGCGCCGCCGGGCTGGCGCCGGTCACGGTGGCGGGCTGGCCGGCCAAGAAGGGCCAGGCCAACGCGTGGGCCGATCCGCAGGCTCTGGAGTCCGAGCCGCGCGGCCGCCACCGCACGACGCTGCTGTCGCCGTTCGACTCCCTGATCTGGCACCGCGGCCGCACCGAGCGCGTCTTCGGCTTCAAGTACCAGCTTGAGCTCTACGTGCCCAAGGAGAAGCGCGTCCACGGCTACTTCACGATGCCGGTGCTGGCCGGGGGCCGCCTGATCGGCCGGGTCGACCCGGCTCGCGAGGGCACCACGCTGGTCGCCCGTCAGGTGCACCTGGAGCCCGGCCTGTCCCCGGCCAAGTGGGCCGACGCCCTGCGCGACGCCCTGTGGTCGGCCGCCGACTGGGTGGGCTGCGACGCCGTCCGCGTCGAACGCACCGACCCTCCGGAGCTCGCCCAGCTCCTGACCGGGCCCCGGCCGTAGCTCGGGCCGGGCGGCGGGCCGGCGTCACGGCCGCGCCCGCCACGCCAGCCGCGCCCGGAGAAGGGGAACTGGGGACGAGTGACGGCGATCGCGCCGGGTCACCGTCCCCGGGGAACGGGTTCGGGGGCGCGGCCGGCGGCCTTCGCACGGGCCCGCGCCAGGGTCATGTGATCTCCAGCATGCGTTCGCGCACCGCGTAGACCACCGCTTCCATCCGCGAGTGCAGCTGAAGCTTGTCGAGGATGTTGCGGACGTGGTTCTTCACCGTGTTCTCGGAGATGAACAGCTGCTTGGCGATCTCGCGGTTGTTCATGCCCTTGGCGACCAGGCGCAGGACCTCCATCTCGCGGTCGGTCAGCCGGGGCACGGGCAGCTGCGGCGGGCGTTCGGCCTCCTTGCGGCTCATGTTCGCGAACTCGCTGATGAGCTTGGCGGCCATCGCCGGGTTGATTAAGGACTGGCCCTCGTGCACGCCCCGCACCGCGGCGGGCACGTCGTTGATCTGCACGTCCTTCAGCAGGTAACCGGTGGCGCCGGCCTTGATGGCCTCGAAGAGGTCCTCCTCCTCGTCGCTCACCGTCAGCATGATGATGCGGGTGCTCGGGACGGAGGCCCTGATGCTCTTGGTCGCCTCGATCCCGTCCTGCCGGGGCATGCGCACGTCCATCAGCGCGACGTCGGGCATGAGGCGGTCGGCCAGTTCGACCGCCTCCTGCCCGTCGCTCGCCTCACCGACCACCTCGATGTCGGGCTCCGCGGCCAGCGTCAACGCCAGGCTTCGCCGGATCAGCTCGTGATCGTCAACGATCAGCACGCGGATCGGCTCGCTGTCTGCCGTGCGGACCTCGCCGGACTCGGTCACGAGCCCTCCTCGGTCCGGCTCGCGCCTGCCTTGCTCACGGGGAACCTGCTCATCGGACGGCCGCTCCGCTGTCACGCCCGGTCGGGGCCGTAGCGGCGGTCCGCGTGGCGGTTGTCCCGTCAGTACCCTCGCTTCGCTCGCTCATCTGAACCTGACTGAGCTCGCTCACGTCTCCTCCTCGTCGGGGGGCCAGAGCCGTCGGACCGCCATGATGGCACGTATGGCACGGTCCTCGGGTGGTCGAGAAGATCTTCCGGTGTGCGATCAGGGCTCTATGAGCCGCAACACGCCGTAGTTGTACCCGCGCCGGTTGTAGACCACGCTCGGCAGGCCGCTCTCCTTGTCACGGAACAGGTAGAAGTCGTGCCCGACCAGTTCCATCTCGAGCATGGCCTGGTCGATGGTCATGGGTTCCGCCTTGTGGAACTTCTCCCGCACGACGAGCGGGCCGTCGCCGTCCATCTCGATCGGGACGATGTCGTCGTCGATCTTGTCCTCCTGCACCGGCAGGTCCTCGTAGGACTCGGCCGGCTCGGGGACGGGCTTGGCTCCCCTGGACGGCGGGCCGGCGACGTCAGGGAGCGTCGCGGTGAGCTCCGCCACCGAGGGCGGGCAGTGGTTGCCGTGATGGACCTTGCGCCGGTCGGCCAGCCTGCGCAGGCGGCCTTCCAGCTTGTCGAGGGCTATGTCGAGGGCTACGAACCGGTCGTCGGCCGAGGCTTCGGCGCGGATGGCCGGGCCTTTCGAATGGATGGTGAGTTCGACGCGCTCGCGCTGGTCGGCGAGGCGAGGGTTGCGTTCTTTGGACACCTCCACATCGACTCGGATGAGTTTGTTGTCCAGACGTTCGATCCTGGCCAGCTTGGTCGTCACCTGGTCTCGGAACCGGTCACTCACTCCTGTGTGCCGACCCTTGACGATGATGTCCATGCAACAGCCCCCCTTCGTCTAACGACTGAGCAAGAGCGCCCGACGATGTGCGTACCGGACGGGGTTTCCTGTCCGCCTCTCTGTCACCGCTACCCTCTTCCGCCACGACGTCACCGGGATCTCGGGTGGCACCCGTCCGGCCGACCTGGTCTTCGACCCCACATTCGCCTGCTGAGGATTTCGCAGCTCTGTTGCCACTACTGCCCTTCTCTTCTGACGAGGGACATCTGGACCCTCGGGAAGGCAGGACTTACCCCTAAGCCGCACCGTGATCGGTCGACAAAGAGTCGCCTTACGTGGACCGTTTTGCCTGCGGCTGGCCTCGGCTAGCAGAGCCGGGGACACCGGCTCTGCGCAACCACGGACCCGGACGGGTGCCATGTCAGAACGCTATCCGCATCCTGGGCGAATGTCAGCCGGAGGCTCGGCCGAAGGATCACTTTCCGTGATTTTCCCGGAGTTCCGGACGCCCGAATGACCCCGACGCCACCGCACGCCAACCCCTGCGGCCACGCGCGTTCCGGTCGCCTGACCTGTGCTGCCTCTTGTTCCCAGGAAGAGACAGCCCCCCTTCAAGACGTCCCCAAGAATTGGATCTTTCTTTACCGACAGTGATGCCGAGCGTTTCAAGATCTTCGGCGTGTCGCGGCGACGGTGGCCGCCATCGGCACCCGCAGGCCGGCGGCGCGCAGTGCTCGCGCGGCTTCGGTGAGCGAGGCTCCGGTGGTCACGACGTCGTCCAGCAGCAGCGCAGACGGCGCTGGAGGGCCTTTCGCGCGCCGGGCCACACAGAGGGACCCGGCGAGGTTCGCGGCGCGCTGCGTGGAGCTCAGGCCCGCCTGGTCGGCCACCCGGCGAGCCTGCCGCAGCGCCGGCCACGGCTCGGCCGGCACGCCGGACGCGACCAGATGACGGGCGACGAGCACCGCCACCCGGCCCATGGGATCGTGCCCGCGGACCCGCAGCGCCCTCCTCGCGCTCGGCACCGGCACGACGGCGAACGGCCCCCGCGCCCACCCCGCCCCGGACCCGGCCGCCGGCCCGGCCTCAGCTCCGGCCCCTGCGCCCAGCGCCGTGAGCACGGTGAACGCCAGCACCTGCGCCAGCACGCCGGCCAGCCCCACCGCCCCCCGCTCCTTGTACGCCAGGATCGCCGCGCGGGCCGCGCCCTCGTACGACGTGGCCGACCAGCACTCCGGCAGGCCGGGCGGGCCCGGCTCGGGCCCGCGCCTGGCGGGCGCGACCGCCATCCCGGCCGCGCACCCGGCGCAACACCGCGCCCCGGCACGCCCGCAGCCCACGCAGGACTGCGGCAGGAACACATCAAGCACACCCGCCAACACGTCCCCAGCATGCCCGCCACCACCGACAGTTCCACCGGTTCAGATCAGGAGGGAGACGGCGCGGGCTACGCGCCCCTCAGTCCGAGTGGAGGACCGTTCCCAGGACACTCCTCCCGGCGGAGGCGGTGCCCCCGACGGGGTCAGCCCAGGGGGAAGAACGGGTTCTTGGCGTTGGGTTCGATCTTGCTGGTCCAGCCCTGGCGGTCCTGGTTGAGCTCGATGATCTTGGGACCCTTCTCGGTGCTCGCCTCCGCGAGCACCCGCCCGTTCAGCGCCGTCACCCCCGCCAGGCGGTCCTTCAGCGGGATCCCGATGGTCTCGCCGTCACCGATGTCGATCTCGTTCAGGATCTGCCCGGCCTTGCTCTGGATGAGGACGAGCAGGTGCTCGTCGTCCTCCCAGGCGATGTCCTCGATCTTGTACTCGACCTCCGTCGAGGTCAGCGTCTGGAGGTTGCCGAGCATGGGCCCGTTGAGCCCCTCGCTCAGCGCCCCGAGCTGCACGGTGTTCTTGCCGGTGCGCAGGGCCACCCGCACGCCGTCCCTGGCGATCCGGAACGCGGTGACGTCGAGGCCGTCGAGCCCGGGGGCGGAGACGCGCTCGGGGCCGCGCCCGCCGTTGGGGTCGTACCGCAGGACCACCTTGTTGTGCTGGTCGAACGTCCACAGGGAGCCGTCGCGGCGCCAGGTGGGGTCGGTGAGGTCCGCGCCCTCGATGACCTGCTGCCAGCGGCCCTCGGGGGTGAGCCCGGCGATCGAGATGCCGGTGGAGGTGCGCGCCGCGACGATCGCGCCGGTCTGCTGCGTGGACAGCGCGAACGCCCTGAAGTCGGTGTTCCCCTCCCCCGCCGGCCCGGACACGGCGACGCCGGCCCCGTCGTCGCTCATGACGTGCACGGACCCCTTGCTGGTGTAGTACGGCGTGAAGCCGCCGTTGTCCAGCCAGTGGCCGTCCAGGTTGGGCGGCTCGGTCCAGTACTGCTCGCCGTCGAGCTGCACCTCGATGGTGCGGCTGTTGGCGACCTTGTTGGTGGTCAGGCTGTACTTGAGCTGCGCCACCAGGGCGGCCTTCTCGGCCAGGTCGAGCGGCAGGAGCGGGCCCGAGAAGTTGATCAGGACGCGGTCGTCGCCGGTGCCGACCGACTCGACCTTCGTGCCCTCGGGGAAGACGGTGCCCACGGCGCCGCGCAGCGCGCTGCTCGGCCCCTTGAGCAGCCGCTTGACGATGGTCTGGGCGAAGGTCTCGGTCGGCTTGAGCCGCAGGCACACCCGGTCGACGACCAGGCGCTCGCGGGCGCTGTTGAGGTAGTACAGGTTGGTCAGCCGGTACGCCCGCGCCACGTCGGACTTGGTGAGCAGCAGCCCGTCCGGCAGGTCGTCGACCCGGTAGACGCCCCGGGCGTCCTTCTTCAGCACGAACAGCCGCTCGGGCGCGTTCCCCGACAGCGGCACGTACGCGTCGTCGGGGTCGATGCGGGCGACCTGCTTGCCCTTGAGCCCGTACGTCTCCGCCTCGTCGCCCTCCCCCGGGTACTCCACCTGGAACGCGTCCTCGATCACCGTCACCGGCCCGGACGGCTTCCACTTGGCCTGGGCCTTGGGCGTCAGGTACCTGGCCAGCACGGCGGGGTCGTCGGGGTAGGCCGCCATGGCCGCCTGGAGCCCCCTGATGAGGTGGTCGGGGTCCCAGTCGTCGCGCGGCGGGACGGCGATCATGCGCTGGAACGGCTTGTTCAGCGGGTCGCCGCCCCCGGTGTCGCTCACCGTGTACGGCCCGCTCACCGGGATCACGGTGCACCCCGAGCCCGCGCAGGCCACGGCCGCGGCGAGGGCGACCGCGGCGCCCACCCGTCTAGTCCTCCTCATGGCCGCCTCCGTCCCCCGAGGCCGGGAGCAGCACCGGCGTCATGTGGCTGCGCCAGGTGCGCCGCATCTCGATCTCGGGCGGCACCAGCGACAGCGGCGAGCCCTTCAGGTCGGCCCCGGCCAGCCTGGGCAGCGTGAGGCGGAACTGCGAGCCCTCGCCCGGCTGCCCCCACGCCTGGAGCCAGCCGCCGTGCAGCGTGGCGTCCTCGCGGGAGATGGCCAGGCCGAGCCCGGTGCCGCCGATGGTCCTGGCCCTGGACGGGTCGGCCCGCCAGAACCGGTCGAACACCATCGTCTCCTCGCCCGGCTTGAGCCCGATGCCGTGGTCGCGGACGGCGACGGCGACGGCGTCCCGGTCGGCCCCCACGGTCACCACGATCTCCCGGCCCTCGCCGTGCTCGATGGCGTTGAACAGCAGGTTGCGCAGGATGCGCTCGACGCGGCGGTTGTCGACCTCGACCATGCACGGCTCGTGCGGCAGGCGGATGTCGAAGCGGGTGGAGTGGCGCTCGGCCAGCGCCTCGGAGTCGGCGATGGCCCGGTGGACGACGTCGCGCATGTCCACGGAGTCGACGTCGAGCGTGGCGGCGCCGGCGTCGTAGCGGCTGATCTCCAGCAGGTCGGCCAGCATCGACTCGAACCGTTCGAGCTGGGCCTGCATCAGCTCGGCCGAGCGGGCGGCCATGGGGTCGAAGTCCTCGCGGGCGTCGTACAGCAGGTCGGCGGCCATGCGGACGGTGGTCAGCGGCGTGCGCAGCTCGTGGGAGACGTCGGAGACGAACTGGCGCTGGACCTGCGACAGCTCCTCAAGCTGGTGGATCTTGAGCGCCAGATTGGCGGCCATCTCGTTGAACGAGTTCGCCAGGCGGGCCAGGTCGTCCTCGCCGCGCACCTTGAGGCGTTCGTCCAGTTTGCCGGCGGCCAGGCGCTCGGCGGCCTGGCGGGCCAGCCGCACGGGCGTGACGACCTGCCGGGCGACCAGGTAGGCGATGGCGGCCAGCAGCAGCACGAGCCCGAGCCCCACGACGACGATGGCCAGCCGGACGTTGGACAGCAGCTCCTCTTCCTCGCTGAACGGGAAGAAGTGGTAGACCTGGTAGTCCTGGCCGGTCGTGGGCTCGTGCACGACGCCGCCGACCACGAACGTCAGCGTGGCCTGGCGCTGCCCGGCGAACCTGATCGACTCGATCTGGATCTCGGTCTTGCCGTACTCGGCCCGGTTCATGTACTTCTGCAGGCGCTGCCGGAGCGAGGCGGGCACGTCGGCCTGCACCACCCGGCCCGAGGCCCGCGACATGCCGGGCTTGGCCTCGTTGAGTATGAGAACGTCGTAGCGCTTCTTGGAGCCGTCCTCGCCCGAGCCGGTGACGGTGTCCATGACCTCGTCGAGCGGGTTGACCTTCTGGTCGGTGTCGGGGGCCTTGGCGCCGTCGTCGGAGGGCGGGATCAGCGCGTCGGCGATCTGCAGCCGGTCGGCGTACGCCTCGTTGAGCGACGACTGCTGGCTGCTCGCGACCACGGACCTGTTGATCTCGTCGGACAGGAACGTGCCGAGCACGACCACGACGGTCACGGAGATCACCAGCGTGCTGGTGACCACCTGGAGCTGGAGCGAGCGCCGCCACACGCTGCGCACCCGGCCCGCCGCACGGCGCACCCTCCGGCGGACGCCGCCCAGAATCTGGCGGATCGTCCGTCGGCGGGCTTTCCTGGTCGGGGGCATGGCGGGGCGGGGCGAAGGCTAGGCGGGGCCGGCTTTGTAGCCCACGCCGCGGACCGTCACGACGATCTCGGGGTGCTCAGGGTCCTTCTCGATCTTGGCGCGGAGCCGCTGCACGTGCACGTTCACCAGCCGGGTGTCGGCGGCGTGCCGGTAGCCCCAGACCTGCTCCAGCAGGACCTCGCGGGTGAAGACCTGGCGCGGCTTGCGGGCCAGGGCGACGAGCAGGTCGAACTCCAGCGGCGTGAGGTTGATCGTCTCCTCGCCGCGCTTGACCGAGTGGCCGGCCACGTCGATGGTGATGTCGCCGATCTGCAGGATCTCCGGCGTCGGCTCGTCGGTGCGGCGCAGCCGCGCCCGCACCCGCGCCACGAGCTCCTTGGGCTTGAACGGCTTGACGATGTAGTCGTCGGCGCCGGACTCCAGCCCGAGCACGACGTCGATCGTGTCGCTCTTGGCGGTGAGCATCACGATCGGCACCCCCGACTCCGCCCTGATCCGGCGCGCCACGTCGATGCCGTCGGCGCCCGGCAGCATCAGGTCGAGCAGGACAAGGTCCGGGCGTGTATCCCGGAACGCGTCGAGGGCCTTGTCGCCGTCGGAGACGAAGGACGGCTCGAAGCCTTCTCCGCGCAACACGATGCCGAGCATCTCGGCGAGAGCGGCGTCGTCGTCGACGACCAGCACGCGACCTTTCATGGCCCCTCATTCGTTCTACGCATTGTGGGACATACCCGCACGATCGCTGAAGGTTACCCTTGGTCGGCCCATGTGTGGGACATGAGCCCTGCGAAAGGCGAATTTTAGGTTCCCCCGGCAACCACAAACCCAGTCTGCGGTAACGGAGCGACTTTCGGCCATCCCCGGCTGCCTTCCTTGCCCCGTTTCGCCGATAAATGCGGGCAAGATGAGCCGGCGAATCACCTCGGTGACACCAGCCACCCGCCCAGCGTGCCAGGATTGGGATATGTCAGACGGTCACGGACGCACGCCCGAGACGCCCCCAGGCTGGTCTGCCGAACAGCCCCCGCCCTACAGCGCCCCGCAGGCTTCACCGTGGACCGCGCCGGGATCGCCCACGCAGACGCCGTACGGCCAACCGTACGAGCCGCAGGGCGAAGCCCCCCAGCCGCCGCCCTACGGCCCGCCGGGGCCTCAGCCACCCTACCCCCAGCCGGGCCACCCGCAGTCCGGTCCTTCGCAACCGGGCCACCCCCAGGGCGGCTACCAGCAGGCCGGATACCAGCAGCCCGGCTACGGCTACGGCTACATGCCGCCGCCCGCGCTGCGGCCCGGCATCATCCCGCTGCGGCCGCTGGGGCTCGGCGACATCCTCGACGGCACGATCAAGCTGATCAGGTCCAACCCCAAGGCCGTGCTCGGCCTGTCCGCCGTCGCCGCCCTGCTCGGCGCGGTGCCGCTGGCCGTGGGGCAGGCGGTCATGCTCACCTCGATGGGCGACGTCTTCGACGACCCGCAGGCCGCCTCCTCCGCCGGTCTCGACAGCTTCTACGGCGTCGTCGCCCAGTACGGCGGCATGCTGGTCTCGTACGCGATCCAGTTCGTCGTGGTCACGGTGCTGACCGGCGTGCTGACGCGCATCCTCGGCCGGGCCGTCTTCGGCGGCAACATCACCGCCGCCGAGGCCTGGCACCTCAGCAAGGGCCGGCTCCCGGCGCTGTTCGGGGTCGTCGGGCTGATGGCCGTCATGATGGTCGTGCCCCTGATCGTCCTCACGCTGGTCGTGGTGGCGCTGGCGATGAACGTCTCCTCCTCCTCCGAGGGGGTCGGGCTGACCCTCGGCGTGTTGGCGCTGTTCGTCCTGCTGTTCATCCCCTACTACCTGTTCATCACCACGCGCTTCGCGTTCGCCGCGCCCGCCGTGGTGCTGGAGGGCAGAGGGCCGATCGACGCGATGCGGCGCTCGTGGCACCTGGTGACCGGTGACTTCTGGCGGGTGCTCGGCATCCTGCTGCTGACGTCGCTGCTGGTCGGCCTGGTGTCGGGGGTGCTGTCGGTGCCGTTCTCGTTCGGCGGGACGCTGATCGGCATGCTCGGCGGCGGCTCGCCGGGGTCGGCCGTGGTCGCGGCGGTGTTCATCGCCGCCGGCGCCACGCTGAGCTCGATGTTCGCCTATCCCTTCCAGGCCGGCGTCTCCGGCCTGCTCTACGCAGACCGGCGCATGCGCGGCGAGGCGTTCGACCTCGTGCTGCAGACGGCGGCGATCGAGCAGCAGCGCCAGGGTTGGGTGCACGCCTCGGCCGACGACCTCTGGCACCCGTCCAACTCAGCCAGGTCGTGAGCCCGGTCGGCCGGGAGGAGGCGGCGCGCAAGGCGGCCGAGGAGCTCCTCAAGCCCGGATACGAGAAGGAATCCCTGTTCGACCAGCTCTACCGGCGTTTCATGCAGTTCATCGGCGACCTGACCGACGCCGTGACGGGCGGCGGGCCGGCGGGCGGGATCATCGCCGCGGTCGTGATCACGGTCATCATCCTGGGCGTGATCCTGCTGGTCGCCTGGCGGCTGCGCAGGACCGCCCGCAGGAACGCCATGGCCGCCGGCGGCCTCTACGGCGAGCGCGTGCTCAACGCCGCCGAGCACCGCAGCGCCGCCGAACGCCTGGCCGCCGAGGGCGACTGGACGCAGGCCATCCGCGAACGCCTCCGCGCCATCGCCCGCGACCTGGAGGAACGCGCCCTGGTGGACGGCATGCCGGGCCGCACGGCCGACGAGCTGGCCGCCGAGGCGGGCAGGGCGCTGCCCGGCTTCGCCGCCGAGCTGGCCGCCGCCGCGCGCTCGTTCGACGACGTCAGCTACGGCGGCGTGCCCGGCACGCAGGCCGCCTACCAGGCGATGAGCGATCTGGACGAGCGGCTGCGCCAGGCGCGGCCCGTCCCGCTCGCCGTGGGAGGCGGCCCGTCGTGAGCATCTGGAACTCCGAACCGGCCGCGCCCGGCAGCGCGCCGAACGCGGACGCCGCGCCAAGGGCCACCTCCGCGCCGGGCGCGAACACCCCCACGGTGACCACCTCCGCGCCGGGCGCGGACACCGCCACGGTGACCACCTCCGCGCCGGGGGCGGCCGGGCCCTCCGCCGCCACCTCCCCCACCGCCCGCTCCACCTGGCGGGCGAGTCGCATGATCGTCCTGCTCGGCCTGGTGGTCGTCCTGGTCGCGGCGGCCGCGGTGTTGTTCGGCCCGCAGCGTGGCCCGTCGCGTTTTCTCGACCCCGCCGACACCTCGCTGGCCGGGTCGAAGGCGCTGGCGGAGCTGCTGCGGGCGCGGGGCGTCCAGGTCGACCGGGTCGACTCGGTCGAGGCGGCCGCCGCCAAGGCCGCGGGCGGCGGCCGGCTGCTGCTGGTCACCGACCTGACCTACCTCGACGAGCACCGGCTCGCCGAGATCCCCGGCGACCGGCTGATCGTCGGCGACCTGCCCGGCCTCGCCGTCCTGGCCCCCGGGACGAGCACCGAGCGCGAGCCGTCGCGGGTGCGCTCCCGCGAGCCCGGGTGCGCGCTGCCCGCCGCCACGCGGGCCGGCAGCGCGTACGTCGGCGGCCTGGTGCTGACCGGCCCGCCCGGCGCCGCCTCCTGCTACCCGGCGGGCGAGGGCTACTCCCTGGTCAGCTACCGCACCGCCGACGGCGCCACCACCACGGTCGTCGGCGACGGCGAGTTCATGACCAACCTGCGCCTGCCCGAGGACGGCAACGCGGCCCTCGCGCTCAACCTCGTCGGCACCGGCAGGCCCGTCACCTGGCTGGTCCGCCCGGACAGTCCGCCCCCGCTCGACCTGCCCGGCTCCGAGGGCAAGTCGATGTACGAGCTGATGCCCCCGAGCGTGCCGTGGGCGATCCTGATGACCTGCCTGACCGTGGCGCTCGTCGCGTTCTGGCGGGGACGCCGCCTCGGGCCGGTGGTGACCGAGAAGCTGCCCGTCGTCGTGCGGGCCGCCGAGACGGTCGAGGGCCGCGGCAGGCTCTACCGCGCCAGGAGGGCCAGGCAGCGGGCCGCCGATTCGCTGCGCGCCGGCACGGTCGACCGGCTCACGCCCCGCCTGGGCCTGGCCCAGGGCGCCGGGCCGCACGAGCTGGTCGCGGCCCTGGCGGCGCGGATCGCCGACGACCCGCAGGTGGTCGGCGCCGCACTGTACGGCCCGCCGCCGGCCGACGACGCCGGGCTCGTCGCGCTGGCCGGGTACTTGGACTCCATCGAAAGGCAGGTCAGTGAACTCTGAGGAGACTTTCCGCGTGGCCCCCTCGGGCGAGGCGGCCAGGGAGGCGCTCGGCGCGCTGCGGGCCGAGGTGTCCAAGGCCGTGGTCGGCCAGGACGCCGTGGTCACCGGGCTCGTCATCGCCCTGCTGTGCCGGGGGCACGTGCTGCTCGAAGGCGTGCCGGGCGTGGCCAAGACGTTGATGGTGCGCACTCTCTCAGCGGCCCTGTCGCTCGACTTCAAGCGCGTGCAGTTCACGCCCGACCTGATGCCGGGCGACGTGACCGGCTCGCTGATCTACGACGCGAAGAGCAGCGAGTTCGAGTTCAGGGAGGGGCCGGTCTTCACGAACCTGCTGCTCGCCGACGAGATCAACCGCACCCCGCCCAAGACGCAGGCGGCGCTGCTGGAGGCGATGGAGGAGCGGCAGGTGAGCGTGGAGGGCGCGGCCCGTCCGCTGCCCGACCCGTTCGTGGTCTGCGCGACCCAGAACCCGGTCGAGTACGAGGGCACCTACCAGCTCCCCGAGGCCCAGCTCGACCGGTTCCTGCTCAAGCTGACCGTGCCGCTGCCGCCGCGCGAGCACGAGATCTCGGTGCTCGAACGGCACGCGCGCGGCTTCGACCCGCGTGACCTGTCCGACGTCAAGGCCGTGGCCACGGCCGAGGACCTGGCGGCCGGCCGCGCGGCGGTCTCGCAGGTGCACGTGGCCCCCGAGGTGCTCGGCTACATCGTCGACGTGGCCCGCGCGACCAGGAGCTCGGCGTCGCTGCAGCTCGGCGTCTCGCCGCGTGGCGCGACGGCGCTGCTGGCGGCCTCCAGGGCGTGGGCGTGGCTGTCCGGGCGCCCCTACGTGACGCCCGACGACGTGAAGGCGCTGGCCAGGCCGGCGCTGCGGCACCGCGTCCAGCTGCGGCCCGAGGCCGAGCTGGAGGGAGCGACCGCCGACGGCCTGCTCGACGGCATCCTGGCCTCGGTCCCGGTCCCGCGCTGATGGCCCGCTCCGACGCACGCGAGAGGTCCGCGGCGGGCTCGGCCGGGAGGCGCCGATGGCTCTGACGGGACGCGCCGGGCTGCTCGCCGCGGCCGGGATCGTGGTCGTGCTGCTCGCGCCGCAGCCCGGCGCCGCGCTGGCCGGGGTCTGCCTGCTGCTGGCCGCCGCGATCATCGTGGACCTGGTGTTCGCGGGCGCCGTGCGGCCCCTGCGGTTCCACCGTTCCGGCGACACGCTCGTACGGCTGGGGCAGACGGCCACGGTCGAGCTGATCGTGGAGAACCCGGGCCGCCGGCGGGTGCGTGGCCGGATCAGGGACGCCTGGCCGCCCTCGGCCGGGGCCGTCCCCCGGGTCGCCGAGCTGGACGTGCCGGGCGGCGAGCGGCGCAGGATCGTGGTCACGCTCAACCCGACCAGGCGCGGGGACCGCTCGTCGGTGGCGGTGACCGTGCGCTCGGTCGGGCCGCTCGGGCTGGCCGCCCGTCAGGGCAGCCACCGTTCGCCCTGGTCGGTACGGGTGCTGCCGCCGTTCCTGTCGCGCAAGCACCTGCCGTCCAGACTGGCGCGGCTGCGCGAGCTCGACGGCCGGCATCCGGCGCTGGTGCGCGGGCAGGGCACCGAGTTCGACTCGCTGCGCGAGTACGTGGTGGGCGACGACGTGCGGTCGATCGACTGGCGGGCCACGGCGCGCCGCAACGACGTGGTCGTGCGCACCTGGCGGCCGGAGCGCGACCGGCGCGTGCTGATCGTGCTCGACACCGGCCGCACGTCGGCGGGCCGGGTGGGCGACGCGCCGGTGCCGCTGTCCGGGGCCGCCGCGCAGGGGCCGGGGCTGCTGGTGCGTCCCGACCCGCGGCCCGCCCCCGGCTGGCCGCGGCTCGACTGGTCGATGGACGCGGCGCTGCTGCTGGCCGCGCTCGCCGCCAGAGCGGGCGACCAGGTCGACTTCCTGGCCTACGACCGGGCGGTGCGCGCGTGGGTGAGCGGCGCGTCCCGTACTGAGCTGCTGTCGTCGCTGGTCAACGTGATGGCGCCGATCGAGGCCGAGCTGGTCGAGGCCGACGGGCAGGGCATGGTGGCCGCCGTCCTGTCCCGGGCCAAACGGCGCTGCCTGGTCGTGCTGCTCACCGACCTGAACGCGGCGGCGCTCGACGAGGGCCTGATGCCGGTGTTGTCGCAGCTGTCCTCGCGGCACCTGGTGCTGGTCGCGGGCGTGTCCGACCCGCGGGTGGCGGCCATGGCGGCCAGGCGCGGCAGCACCGAGGAGGTCTACGACGCGGCGGCGGCCGAGCAGGCCCAGCTCGCGCGCCGGCGCATCACGGCCCGGCTGCGCCGGCACGGCGTCGAGGTCGTGGACGCGCCGCCCGAGGACATCGCGCCCGCCCTGGCGGACGCCTACCTGGCGCTGAAGGCCGCGGGCCGGCTCTAGACCAAGAGGGCCTTCGGACTGGGGGCCGCTAGGCCGTGGGGGCGACGTCGGGGGCGCGTTCGACGTCGCCCGTCTCGTTCTCGCGCAGGGCCCGGCGGCCGAAGACGATCACGTACGCCAGGAAGGCCGCCTCGGCGAGCACGCCGATGCCCACCCGCACGGCCGTGGGCAGCCCGGACGGCGTCACGAACGCCTCGATCAGGCCCGACACGAACAGCACCACGACCAGCCCGAGCGCGACGCTCATCACCGCCCGGCCCTGCTCGGCCAGCGCCTCCAGCCGCCTGCGCGGCCCCGGGTCGATCACCGTCCAGCCCAGGCGCAGGCCGACGGCCGCGGCCAGGAAGACGCCGGTCAGCTCCAGCAGGCCGTGCGGCGTGATCAGGCCGAAGAAGATGTCCAGCTTGCCCCTGGAGGCCATCAGCCCGGCCGAGACGCCGACGTTCTCGGCGTTGCTGTAGAGGATGAACGGGATGGGGATGCCGAGCAGGATGGCGTAGATGATGACCTGGGCCGACACCCAGGCGTTGTTGACCCACACGTGGCTGGCGAAGGAGGCGGCGGGGTGCTCGGAGTAGTAGTCGGCGAAGTCGTGGTCGACGAGCTGTGCGATCTCGTCCGGCGAGGCGATCGACGCCTGCACGTCCGGGTTGGCGGCCACCCAGGCCCCCAGCACCCACGCGACCGCGATGCTGGCCAGCGCCGCGGCCAGCCACCACCACCGCGCCCGGTAGGCCACCACGGGGAAGGAGACGGTGAAGAAGCGGACCAGCTCCCGCCAGGCGGGCGTGTGCGCGCCGGTCACCGCCGACCGGGCCCTGGCGACCAGCGCCGACAGCCGTCCGGCCAGCACCGCGTCGCGGGAGGAGGAGCGCACGATGGACAGGTGCGTGGACACCCGCTGATAGAGGTCGACCAGTTCGTCCACTTCCGCGCCGGTCAGCGAGGAGCGGTTCTTGACCAGGTGGTCGAGCCGGTCCCAGACGGGGCGGTGTGCTGTGACGAACGCATCGATGTCCACCCGACCATTGTGGCCGCTCGATCAGTGCGGCATTGCCGTTAGGCTCCACATATGTCAGAGGTTGTGACCGGGGACGCCGTCGTCGTCGAGGTGCGGGTGGCCCAGATGCCCTCGCGGGCGCTGGCGCTCGTCATCGACATGACGGTGCAGCTCGTCGTGCTGATCGGCGCGTACATGCTGCTGGGCGCGTTCGCGGTCGTCTCGGACGGCGCCATGTTCGGCGCGGCCATGATCGTACTGCTGGTGCTGGTCATGGTCGGCTATCCGGTGCTCTTCGAGACCCTCAGCAGGGGGCGCAGCCTCGGCAAGCTGGCCCTCGGCCTGCGGGTGGTCGCCGACGACGGCAGCCCCGAACGTTTCCGGCAGGCGCTGTTCCGCGGGCTGGCCGGGCTGGTGGAGTTCTGGATGTTCTCCGGCGCGCCCGCGCTGATCTCCTCGCTGGTCTCCCAGCGGGGCAAGCGGCTCGGCGACGTCTTCGCCGGGACCATCGTGATCTCCGACCGGGGGCCGCGCGAGAGCGGGCAGGCCATCCTCATGCCGCCGCCGCTGGCCGCGTGGGCCGCCTCCCTGGAGCTCTCCCAGCTTCCCGAGCAGGTGGCGCAGGCCGCCCGCCAGTACCTGATGCGCTGGCACGACCTCACGCCGCAGGTCCAGCACGACATGGGGATGCGCATCGCGGCGCAGACCGCGGCCTTCGTGTCGCCGGCCGCGCCCGCGGGGGTGCCGCCGCACGCGTACCTGAGCGCGGTGCTGGCCGAGCGCCGGCGGCGGGAGGAGGCCCGCTTCGCGCGCCAGGCCGCCCTGGCAGCCGGCGCCGCGCCGCGGGCCACGCCGTACGCGCCGTACCCGTCGTACGCCGCGCAGCAGGGGCCGTTTGCGCGGCAGGGGCCGTACCAGCAGCAGGGGCCGTACCCGCAGGCGCATCCGCAGGCCCCGTCGCCGCAGCCGTATCCGCAGGCGCCCCATCCGCAGGGAGCTCCGCAGCGGCCTCAGCCGGGGCCCGCGCCGGAGCCGCCGAAGGCGACTCCGGGCGGGTTCGCGCCGCCGCAGTGAGCCGGCGGCGCGGGACCTTCAGCGGGGTCAGTTGCCGCCGGGGACGCCGCGCCCGTGCTCGGGGTAGGAGCCCTGCGTCTGCGCGTTCAGCAGGCCCATCTTGACGCTGTTGGCCTGGTTCGTCCGCGGGTCGTTGAGCTTGAGCACGTCCAGGCCCAGGTTGAAGTCCGAGCCGTAGATGTAGCCGTTGTAGTAGTACGCCGACCAGAAGCCGCCGTCGAGCGGCGGAGCGGTCTCGTCCGGCCCGCGCTCGAAGTAGGCGATCTCCTGCGGGTGGGCGGAGTCGGTGAAGTCCACCACCGAGATGCCGCCCTGGTACCACGCCTGGACCATGACGTCGCGGCCCTTGACCGGGATCAGCGAGCCGTTGTGCGCGACGCAGTTCTCGGTGTCGGCCTGGTGACGGGCGATCTTGAAGTAGCCCTTGAACACGAGCTGCCCGCCGACGATGTCGTAGTAGGCGTTGGCGCCCTTGTTCGGGCCGATGGCCGCGTTGCAGGTGGCCCGGCTGCCGCCGCCCAGCTCGTCGGTGAAGACGACCTTCGTGCCCTCGTTGTTGAACGTGGCCGAGTGCCAGAACGCGAAGTTCACGTCATCGCGCACCTTCGCGGTGACCTTGGGCTGCTCGGGGTCGGAGATGTCGAGCAGGATGCCCTCGCCCATGCAGGCGCCCGCGGCGATGCCCTTCTCGGGGTAGGCGGTGATGTCGTGGCAGCCGGTGGTGGCCGACTTGCCGTTCGGGTACGGCAGCGGCAGACCGGGGTTGCCGCCGTCGGGGAACAGGTTCGGCGTCGCGACGACGGCCGCGCCGGCCGGGTTGTCCAGCGGGACCTTGATGATCGAGATCAGGTCGTGCGGGGGCTTGCAGTCCGGGTAGTTCGCGTTGGGGCCGTAGGAGGAGACGTAGATGTAGACGTTCTTGCCGTCGCGGCCGGGCACCAGCGTGTTGGTGTGCGAGCCGCAGTTGGTCTCGACCGACTTGACGTACTTGGGGTTGGACTTGTCGCTCACGTCGAAGATGCGCATGCCCTCCCACGACTCCTTGACGGAGGCGCTCTGGGAGGTGCTGCTGCACGAGTCGTTGTTACGCGAGGAGTCGACGGACCCGAACAGCAGGTTGCCGTAGACCGACATGTCCATCTGGCCGCCGGGGCACACGACCGAGCTCACCAGCGACGTCTTCTTCGGCTGCTTGATGTCGTAGATCGAGAAGCCGTAGTAGTTGCCGACGAAGGCGTAGTCGCCCTGGAAGGCCATGTCGGTGTGGATGTCGGACAGCGCCTGTGGCTTGGGCACGTTCGTGACGTGCGTGATGTTCGAGCTCATGACGATCTCGCCGGGAGCCGGGATGTCCGCAGCCTGGGCGGGCAGTGTGGCGCCCGTTGCCGCCACGAGGGCGGCGACCAGGATGAGGGCCCTGCGGGGGGTGAACACTCCGTGGTCCTCCTATAAAGGGGGCATAAATCTCCGTCATCGTCGCTCACGCCCCCAGGACCTGGCCAGTGTCCAATGTGTCAAATCTTGTTCCGTTTCGACCTCTTTCGCTTGAGCGATACATGGCCTAGAGTCCGCATTCTCGTCCCGAGCCAGTCAGGAGGCCGAGTGCGCGGCGCGCTCATCGTCATCGCGGGCACGCTGATTGCCCTGTCCGGCTGCTCCTCCGGCGCGTCCTCCGCGCCGCGGGCCGACTCCACCGCGCCGGTGCTCGCCCCCGGCCGTCCGGGCGAGCAGGCCCGCACGCTGGCCCCGGGCGAGGCGGCCACCGCCGTCCCCGGGCCCACGGCCAACGCCGCCGACATCACCTACGTCCAGGACATGATCGTCCATCACCGGCAGGCCCTCGACATGGCGGTCCTGGCTCCCACCAGGGCGGACTCGGTCAAGCTCAAGGGCCTGGCCGACCGGATCAAGACGGCCCAGGGCCCGGAGATCCAGTTCATGACCACCTGGCTCAAGGAGCAGGACCAGAAGGTGCCCGACCACCACGCGGCGCACGGCGACATGCCCGGCATGGCCACGCCCGAGCAGATGGCGGCGCTGAAGGCGGCCACCGGCAAGGACTTCGACCGGCTGTTCCTGGAGCTGATGATCAAACACCATCTGGGCGCCCTCGAGATGTCCGACCGGGTCCTGACCGCGGGCTCGCACATCAAGATCGAGGAGCTGGCCACGGACGTCAGCGTCACCCAGACGGCCGAGATCCGCCGCATGCAGGAGATGCAGGCGGCCCTCTAGCCTCCCAGGAGCTCTAGCCTCCCAGGAGCTCTGGCCTCGCGGGAGCTCTGGCCTCCTGGGAGCTCTCGTCTCCTGGGAGCTCTCGTCTTCTGGAAGCTCTGGTCTCCTAGGAGCCGACTCGCCAGGAGTGGAGGTAGTCCTCCTGCTCCGGGGTCAGCGTGTCGATGCCGATGCCGGCGGCGGCCAGCTTGAGCTTGGCCACCTCGTGGTCGATCTCCTCCGGCACGTCGTACACGCCGGGCAGCAGGCCCGCCCGCTGCCCCGCCAGCCAGGCCACGGCCAGCGCCTGCGCGGAGAACGACATGTCCATGACGGCCGCCGGATGGCCCTCGGCGGCGGTCAGGTTGACCAGGCGGCCCTCGGCCAGCAGCAGCAGGCGGCTGCCATCGGGCATGACGTACTCGTCGGTGTTCGGGCGCACCCCCCGGTGCACCTCGCAGGCCATCTCGTCGAGGGCCCGCACGTCGATCTCGACGTCGAAGTGGCCGGCGTTGGCCAGGATCGCGCCGTCCTTCATCACCGACAGGTGCTCGGCCCTGATGACGTCCCGGTTGCCCGTCACGGTGACGAACAGGTCGCCGACCATCGCCGCCTCGGCCATGGGACGCACCTCGTAACCCTGCAGGGTGGCGTCGAGGGCCTTGACGGCGTCGATCTCGGTGACGACGACCCGGGCGCCGAGCCCCTTGGCCCGTTCGGCCACGCCGCGCCCGCAGAACCCGAACCCGGCCACCACGACCGTACGGCCGGCGAGCATGGTGTTGGTGGCGCGCATGATCCCGTCGAGGGTGGACTGCCCGGTGCCGTACCGGTTGTCGAACATGCGCTTCGTCCGGGTGTCGTTGACGGCCACGACCGGGAAGCGCAGCGCCTGCTCGGCCGCCATCTGCCGCAGCCGGATGATGCCGGTGGTGGTCTCCTCGCACCCTCCGCTCACGCCTTCGAGCAGGTCGGTGCGCTCGGTGTGCAGGATGTTCACCAGGTCGCAGCCGTCGTCGAGCACGAGGTCGGGCCCGAGGTCGAGGGCCTGGTGGATGTGCAGGTAGTAGGTGGCGCGATCGACCCCGGCCCGGGCGTGCACGGCGATGCCGTACGCGCGCAGGGCCTCGGCCACGTCGTCCTGGGTGGACAGCGGGTTGGAGGCGGCCAGCGCTATCTCGGCGCCGCCCGCCTTCAACGCGCCCATGAGCACGGCCGTCTCTGCGGTGACGTGCAGGCAGGCCGCGATCTTGAGCCCGTCGAGCGGGCGTTCGATCGCGAACCGCTCGCCGATGGCGGTCAGCACCGGCATCGAGCGCGCGGCCCAGGAGATCTGCCGCTCGCCGCTTTCCCAGAGATCCATGCCCAGCCCCTCGCGAAAAAGAACGGCTCCGGGAGGGCCCCCTCCCGGAGCCGCCCAGCCGATCAGTAGCGGTAGTGGTCGGACTTGTACGGGCCCTCGACGTGCACGCCGATGTAGGACGCCTGCTCCTTGGTCAGCTCGGTGAGCTTGACGCCGAGCGCGTCGAGGTGAAGGCGGGCGACCTTCTCGTCGAGGTGCTTGGGCAGCGTGTAGACGCCGATCGGGTACTCGGCCGTCTTGGTGAACAGCTCGATCTGCGCGATCACCTGGTTGGTGAAGGAGTTGGACATGACGAAGCTGGGGTGGCCGGTGGCGCAGCCCAGGTTCATCAGGCGGCCCTCGGCCAGCACGATGATGGAGTGGCCGTCGGCGAAGACCCACTCGTCGACCTGCGGCTTGATGGTGATGCGCTCGATGCCGGGCAGCTTGGCCAGGCCGGCCATGTCGATCTCGTTGTCGAAGTGGCCGATGTTGGAGACGATCGCCTGGTGCTTCATCTTCGCCATGTGCTCGGCGGTGATGATGTTGAAGTTGCCGGTGGCGGTGACGAAGATGTCGGCGATGCCGACGACGTCCTCCAGCGTGGTGACCTGGAAGCCGTCCATGGCCGCCTGGAGGGCGCAGATCGGGTCGATCTCGGTGACGATGACCCGGGCGCCCTGGCCGCGCAGCGCGTCGGCACAGCCCTTGCCGACGTCGCCGTAGCCGCAGACCACGGCCACCTTGCCGCCGATGAGCACGTCGGTGGCGCGGTTGAGGCCGTCGATGACGGAGTGACGGCAGCCGTACTTGTTGTCGAACTTGGACTTGGTGACCGAGTCGTTGACGTTGATCGCCGGGAAGAGGAGCTGGCCGTTCTTGTGCATCTCGTAGAGACGGTGCACGCCGGTGGTGGTCTCCTCGGTCACGCCCTTGATGCTCTCGGCGATGCGCGTCCAGCGCTTGTCCTCGCCGACCGTGCGGGTGAGCAGGTCGATGATGACGTGCCACTCCTCCGGGTCGTCGGCGCCGGCGGGGGGCACGGCCCCGGCCTTCTCGTACTCGGCGCCCTTGTGCACGAGGAGCGTGGCGTCGCCGCCGTCGTCGAGGATCATGTTGGGGGCGTCACCACCGGGCCAGGTGAGGGCCTGCTCGGTGCACCACCAGTACTCCTCCAGCGTCTCGCCCTTCCAGGCGAACACGGGGACGCCCTTCGGGTCGTCGACGGTGCCCTCGGGGCCGACGACGACCGCGGCGGCGGCGTGGTCCTGGGTGGAGAAGATGTTGCAGCTGACCCAGCGGACCTCGGCGCCGAGCGCGACCAGCGTCTCGATGAGCACGGCCGTCTGGATCGTCATGTGCAGCGAGCCCATGATCTTCGCGCCGCGCAGGGGCTGGGAGGCCGCGTATTCCTTGCGGATCGCCATGAGGCCGGGCATCTCGTGCTCGGCGAGCCGGATCTCCTTACGGCCGAAGTCGGCAAGTGAAAGGTCGGCGACCTTGAAGTCCATCGGGATTCCCCTCGCGTCACGATTGCTGTCGCCGACGAGTTTAGGCGGCGCTCGGGCGGCCCCGCATCTCCGAGACAGCGAAACTGACGTAAGAATGTAAGGATGCGCATCACGGAAGCAGCCAAGCGGCTCGGCATGTCCCCACGAATGCTCCGATACCGGGAGGCGCTGGGCCTGCTGCCGCCGGTCCGGGAGCGGGGCGCGCACCGCAGGTTCGGGCCCGAGGAGCTGGCCGCCGTGGCGCAGGGGGTGGAGCTGGAGAAACGGTTCGACGTCTCGCCCGCCGAGCTGGCCTTCGCGTTGCGCGTGCTGAGCGAGCCGCAGGTGGCGGCGGCCGTGCGCGACCTGGGCGTGCGCATCGGCCGCATCCAGGTGCCGCGCCGGGCCTTGGACTTCGAGAAGGAGAAAGCCCTGAGGCTCCTACGGCCCCAGGGCTGAGTGTCAGCTCGCCGTCGTGCGCAGCCGGTCGAGGTCGGGCTCCAGGTAGATCACCCGCGCGATCGGCACGGCGTCGCGGATGCGCCGCTCGGCCTCGTCGATGCCGCGGGCCACCTCGCCGGCCGTGTCGTCGTGCTCGACCGCGATCTTGGCGGCCACCAGCAGCTCCTCGGGGCCGAGGTGCAGCGTGCGCATGTGGATGATCCTGGCCACCTCGGGCGCGCCCTCCAGCGCGGCCCGGATCTGCTCCTCGACCTCGGGCGAGGCGCCCTCGCCGAGCAGCAGCGACTTGGTCTCGACGGCCAGCACGACCGCGATGATCGCCAGCAGCACGCCGATCATGAGGGTGCCGATGCCGTCCCAGACGCCGTCGCCGGTGATGACGGCCATCGTCACGCCGAACAGCGCGAAGATCAGGCCGAGCAGCGCGCCCAGGTCCTCCAGCAGGATGACGGGCAGCTCGGGCGACTTCGACCGGCGGATGAAGGCGACCCACGACTGCTTGCCGCGCAGCGGGTTGGACTCCTTGATCGCCGTACGGAAGGAGAAGCCCTCGGCGATGATCGCGAAGATCAGCACCGCGAACGCCCAGATGGGCGACTCGACCTTGGCCGGTTGGGCGATCTTGTGCCAGCCCTCGTAGATGGAGAAGACCGCGCCGATCGTGAACAGCACGACGGCGACCACGAACGCGTAGAAGTACCGCTCGCGCCCGTAGCCGAAGGGGTGGGTCTTGTCGCTGGCCCGCTGGGCCCGTTTCCCGCCGATCAGCAGCAGGAGCTGGTTGCCCGAGTCGGCGACCGAGTGGATGCCCTCGGCCAGCATCGAGGACGACCCGGTGAAGAACGCCGCCACGAACTTCGACACCGCGATCGCCAGGTTGGCGCTCAGCGCCGCAATGATTGCCTTCGTGCCACCACTCGCGCTCACCGGACGTCTCCGCTCATAAAGATCACCTAAATAAGACCTGACATGGGATCCTATTGCGAAATCCTGGCCCGAAGCTCAGTGATCGTGGCCACAGGCGTCGGATCGACGGCGTAACCGAGGGCCAGGTAGGTGGCGGCGTAGTCGGCCAGGCCCACGAGCGTGGCCAGCCGTTCGAGCGGATGCACGCCCTCCGCGGTCAGCTCGCTGACCGGCACGTCACGGTCGTGGGCGAGCCGCAGCGACACCTCGCGCTGCCGCGTGACCTGCGGATGTTCCTCGACGTCGCGCAGCATGACGAGCCTGAGCGTCGGCCCGGCCTCGTCGGCGAAGATGTCCCGCTCGGCCAGCGGCCCCTCCAGGGCCGCCACCTGGTTGTGGGCCGCCTCGGGCAACTGGCCGAAGACCGCGGGGTACTTGCCCGTCTCGTTGAGCTGGCAGGCCAGCCGGTACGCCGCCGCGCAGGCCACCGGCGAGGAACCCCAGATCATCGGAATGCTCTCGGCCAGGTCCATGGCCAGGGACTTGCCCGGATTGACGAAGGACTCGCTGGAGGGACGGCAGCGGTTGGCGATGTCCTCCAGGATCGCGGCCACCCGCTCGAAAACCTCGGGCTCGGCCGTGACCAGCCCGAGCGCGGACGCGGCCACGATCACCGGGACCGTCAGCAGCCACAGCCCCGACCTCGGCTGCCCCTCGACCCGCACCGGGACATGGATCGCCGACGCCTGCACGGCCACGGCCTCCAGCGGCGAGCCCGGCGGGCACACGGCCAGCAGCCCGCAGCCCCGCCGGACGGCCTGGACGGCGACGGAGACCGTCTCGTCGTCGTCGCCGGTGGCGGAGACGGCGATGACCAGGTCGGTCGCGCCGACCCAGCCCGGCAGCTGGTAGGACCGCAACGTCACGATCGGCACCGGCACGCCGTTGCCGCACACCGCCGCGAGGATGTCTCCGGTCAGGCCCGCCGTGCCCATGCCCGCGACCACGACGGCCCGCGGCCGGCCCTGGGCGGACAGCCGGTCGACGCCGGCCTCGACCGCGGCACGGTGACCCGTGCGCACCTGGGCGGCCGAGGCCGCGACCGCGAGCAGCATGCCGCCCGGATCGGCCGCGGAGAGGTGTTGCTGGTCATCGAGCCGCCCGGGCTCCCAGGTCACGGCTTCCTTGCCTCATCGACCAGCAGGACGGGGATGTCGTCGCGCACGGGGTAGATCAGACCGCAGTCCGTGCAGACCAGCTCCTCGGTCTCGGCCTCGGCGCGCAGGGGCGCCTTGCAGGCCGGGCAGGCCAGGATCTCCAGCAGCCAGTCGTCGATCTTCACAGTGACACCCTTCCCACGATGGCGAGGACCTCGTCCTTGATCGCCTTCATCTTGCTCTCGTCGGCCGCCTCGGCGTTCAGCCTGAGGAGCGGCTCGGTGTTGGACGCGCGCAGGTTGAACCACCAGTCGGGGCCGGTGATCGTCAGGCCGTCGAGCTCGTCGACCTCGCCGCGGCCCGCGAAGGCCGCGCGGACGAGCGCCAGCGCCGCACCCTGGTCGGCGACCGCGCTGTTGAGCTCGCCGGAGGCGTGGTAGCGCGAGTAGGCCGCCACCACCTGGGACAACGGGCGCTCCTGCTCGCCGAGCGCGGCCAGCACGTGCATCGCGGCGAGCAGGCCCGAGTCGGCGAACCAGAAGTCGCGGAAGTAGTAGTGGGCGGAGTGCTCGCCGCCGAAGATCGCGCCGGTGCGGGCCATCTCCGCCTTGATGAAGGAGTGGCCGACGCGGGTGCGCACGGGCGTGCCGCCGTGCTCGCGGACGATCTCCGGCACGCCGAGCGAGGTGATCACGTTGTGGATGATCGTGCCGCCGGGGTCCTTGGCCAGCTCGCGGGTGGCGACCAGGGCGGTGACGGCCGACGGCGAGACGGACGCGCCGCGCTCGTCGACCACCCAGCAGCGGTCGGCGTCGCCGTCGAAGGCGAGGCCCAGGTCGGCGCCGCTCTCGACGACGGCCCGCTGCACGTCGAGGAGGTTCTGCGGCTCCAGCGGGTTGGCCTCGTGGTTGGGGAAGCTGCCGTCGAGCTCGAAGTAGAGCGGGACCAGCTCCAGCGGCAGGCCCTCGAACACGGCCGGGACGGTGTGGCCGGCCATGCCGTTGCCGGCGTCGGCGACGACCTTGAGCGGCCGGATCGCCGACAGGTCGACCAGCGAGCGCAGGTGGGCGGCGTAGCCGGACAGCAGGTCCTTCTCGATCAGCGACCCGGTGGGGGTGGCGGGGGCGCCCAGCAGCTCGGCCGCGCGGTCGCGGATCTCGGTCAGGCCGGTCTCGCCGCCGATCGGCACCGCGCCGGCGCGGCACATCTTCATGCCGTTGTAGCGGGCCGGGTTGTGGCTGGCGGTGAACATCACGCCGGGCAGGCCCAGGCTGCCGCTGGCGTAGTAGAGCAGGTCGGTGGAGCCGAGCCCGGCGAACACGACGTCGGCGCCGCGCGAGCGAGCGCCCCTGACGAACGCCTCGGCCAGCGGCACGGAGGACTCTCGCATGTCATGGGCGACCACGACGGACGCGGCTCCGGTCACCTCGACGAACGCCGCACCCACGGCCTCGGCGATCGGCTCGTCGAGCTCGTCGGGAACCACCCCGCGAACGTCGTACGCTTTGAAGATCTTGGCGAGGTCGCCCACTCTCCAGCTCCGCCCCTAGGTCGTTTGTCGTGTGAACGAGCCTACCGGTCGCGGTGCTGCTGGGCCGACCGGAGAACGCGCAGGTGGCCCCTGCGCCCGACCTCGACCCCTTGGCCGACCGGCTCGCCGCTGCCGGACGGAGTGGGCCTGGCGGCTTCCCTGACCGCGTTGGCCAGCGCCTCCAGGTCGTCTGAGCTGGGGGAGTTGCCGTCGGTGGGGAGCCGGACGACCTCCCAGCCGCGGGGAGCGGTCAGCCGCTCGGCGTGTTCGGCGCACAGGTCGTAACAGTGTGGCTCGGCGTACGTCGCCAGAGGGCCGAGAACTGCGGTCGAGTCGGCGTATACGTACGTGAGCGTGAAGACGGCAGGCTGGCTGCAAGCGGTGCGGGAACAGCGGCGGACGGGGCTCACGGAGGGACCGTATCTGGTAAGAGTGCGAGGCGCCACTATCTGAGCGCTCTTAACGAGCGTGTCGCCACAATTCGGACACCTGTCGCAGGCTTTCCACCCACATGCGCCGATGCGCGCGCCTGAGGGACAACCTTGCCCTCTCGCCGCTGACGCCACACCGGTCGCGCCGTACTTTCCGGATTCCTTGATCGGCGACCGGGGCCGGTGACCAGCCGGAACGGGCAGCCGGGCGCGGGTGCGTCCGCCGGAACCGCGACGGCGGCGACGCGGGCGGGGGTTCCGGGGGTTCGCGGGCGGGTGCCCTTACACTTGGTCGGTGACTCCAAAGCGCGGTCCCAGACGGCGCGATCGCCACGGTCGTGGCCTGCGCGGCCCCCTCGCCCCCTCCCACGTCCCCATGGCCCGTTCCCGCAGCGAGCGCTTCGACGACCTCGTCCTCGACGCCGTCGACCGGCTGCGGCCGCGGTGGGACAAACAGCTGTCCGCCGTGGAGTTCGCGGTCGAGGAGGTGCCGCCGCTCAACGAGCTGGGCGACGGGCCGAGCATGGGCACCGAGCCGATCCCGTTCGGCCGGGCCGACGCGGCCAGCGGCCAGTCACCGGCCGCGGTGGTGATCTACCGCCGCCCGCTGGAGGCGCGCGCCCGCGACCGCGACACCCTGGGCGCGATGGTGCACGACACGGTGGTCGAGCAGGTCGCCACGCTGCTCGGCCTCGCCCCCGAGACCGTCGACCCGGGCTACGACGACCGCCGCTGACCCGGACCACGACGACCCGCGCTCAGCCGGGCAGCACCACGCGGGCGCTGTCGGTCAGCGCGGGCAGCACGGTCCACACGCGCGCGGGCGCGAGCGGCTGGGCGGTGACGAGCAGGCCGTCCCTCTCCCGCTCCTCGATGACCCGGCCGCCGTAGACCTGGCCCGACACGGGCGTGACGACCACGGCGAACTCGCCCTTGCCGCGCAGCCGCACCTCCCTGGTGCGCCCGGCGGGCACCGCCACCTCGTACGGCCTGCCCGCCGCGCCCTTCGCCGGCACCTCCTGCACCCTGACCTCGCCCGGCCCGTCCGGCGCGGTGAACAGCAGCCGCGTGCCCGGACCGTTGCCCGCGACCGCGCTGCCCAGGTCGAGCGGGGGCGTGCCCGCGGTGAACGCGACGTCCAGGCGCTGCCCGGTGCCGGTGGCGACCAGCCCGGCCACGATCGGCGCGGGCGCGGTGAGCACGAGCGCGGCCGGCTCGCCGCCGATCCCGGTGGTCACGTCCAGCGCGACCACGCTGCCGGCGGGCACGTCGACGCTCTCGCGGCCTCTCATCGCGTACGCGGCGTCCTCGCTGACCGCCTTGACCTGCACGGACACGTCGTTCTCGCCGGGGGCGGCGATCAGCAGCTCGCGCCGCCCGCCGCCGCCGGGGATGCCGGGCACCACCACGCGGGTGGCCGGGGGCGCGGCGAGCGGCAGCCAGTCCACGCCGCCGCCCCGCATCGACGCCCTGGCCGCGACCGCGAGCCGGCCGAAGACGGTGGTCACGGCGACGGCCATGACGTCGGCCGAGGGTGCCAGCGTCCGGAGGTCGATCTCCTTGTGCTCGCCGGGCGCGATCTCCAGGCCGCGGCCCGCGTCGCCGGAGATCAGGCCCTCGGCCGCGTACACCTCGACGTCGGCCTGGGCGGGGGCCTTGTCGGCGTTGGTGAGGTGCAGGATCACGCCGGCCGCCGCGGGGCCGGGGCCGACCAGCCAGGCCGACTGGGCCGGCTCGGTGCAGCGCACTCCGGACAATCCGCGGGCCGCGCCCGAGGTCACCCGGGTGGTGTATCCGGCTTCGAGCGCTCCCGGGCCGTTCGTCACGTACGGCTCGGCGTTCTTCATGACCTCGTGGGACAGGTGTTCGGGCAGGTAGACGTTCATCCGCGCGCCCTTGGCGCCGGGGCAGACGGCGGTCACCGACTCGACGGCGACCTTCCGCGGCCCCCCGGCCCCGGGCGGGACGGGGGCCGGGCGGGTGACCAGCGCGACGCCGTACAGGGCGGACAGGGCCACCACGACCAGCGCCAGCAGGCCGAACCTGTTCTCCACGAACGCCTTCATCGCGCCCCCGCGGGCACGGGGACGGCCGCCTCGACGCCCTCGACCGCGCCGCTCCCCCGGCGTCCCGGCATGGCCAGGACCAGCACGATCAGGGCCAGGACGCCCTGGGTCCACAACCAGGGCGTGTGCACGACGTCCCCCGGCTGGGCGGGCACCCGGGTGAACGGCTCGGTCAGCCGCCACAGGCCGCCCGCCTCCGACAGGCTCATGCGTTCCAGCGACGGCTGCGAGTCCAGCGACCTGGCGAGCGGTGGCGGCACCGGCGCGGCCACGGCCAGCATGGCGATCCCGTGCTGGGCCAGCGTCGCGGCGTCGGTTCCGCCACGCCCGCCGACCAGGCCGCGCGCCGCGTCCGCCACCTTCGACCGTCCCTCGGAGGCGACCGGCAGCTCGGCCTCGCCGATCAACGGGGTACGGCCGTGCAGCACGGTGAAGGCGTCCCCCTTGACGACCAGCGTGCGCTCGCCGTGCCGGGTGCTCCACGCGGCCAGCGCGGGCAGCACGTCGGGCGCGTGGCCGGTCAGCGGGCCGCGCACCCCGTACGCCACCCAGTGACCCGCGGCCAGGATCGGCGTGCTCACGGCCGCGGCCACCAGCAGGGACGCGCCGATCCTGGGCAGCCCGCCGCCGGCCCGCAGTTCGGCCAGCCGGTGCGCGGTCAGGCCGACGAGCACCAGCAGCCCGGTCCCCGCGAACGCCAGCGGCACGCCGGGCCAGGCCCGCGCCCCCTCGACGCTGATCCGGCTGACCAGGACGGCCGCCAGCACGCCGTACAACGTGACGCCCCAGCCGATCGCGACGATCAGCCGCTGGCGGCGCATGAGCAGCGCGGCCAGCGCGGTCACCACCAGCCCGGCCGTCACCCAGAACGGCGGCAGCCCCGGCCCTCCGGGGCTGAGCGCGAGCAGCGATTCCGGCGCGAGCCCCGCCGCCACCAGGGCGGGATCGTGCAGGCCCGCCTCCAGGAGGATCCGGCCCGGGTCCGCGACCAGCCCGGCCAGCCACGGCAGCAGCAGCGCGACGGGCACCGCGAGCGCGATCACCATGGAGGTCGCCACGCCGCGCCGCACCCCGCCGTACGCGACGGCGGCCAGCACGCCGAGCACCGCGAAGAGCGGGTACACCAGCGGGACGAACGCCGTCCCCACGGTCAGCAGCAGCCCGAGCGCCCAGGCCGCGCGCCGCGCGCGACGCCGTTCCCCGGACAGCAGCGTGGCGCCGAGCGCGGCGTACACCGGGACCAGCACGAACACCACCGCCGTGCCGAGCCGTCCGGACGCGATCGCGCCGGTCGCGACGGGCAGCAGCGCGTACGTGCCCGCCGCCCAGGCCCGCGCGGGCACCGCCGGGATGACGTGCCGGGTGGCCAGGTACGCCGACGCCCCCGCCAGCGGCACCGAGCCGAGCAGCAGCACGGACACCGCCAGCCACGTCTTGCCGAGCGCGAGCGTCGAGGCCAGCGCCAGCAGCGCCACGTACGGCGGCGCCCAGTCGGTGGAGCCGAGCCCAATGTCGTGGAAGCCTTCGGTGTAGAACCGCCACAGATCCCCCGCGCCGCCCGTGACCGGGACCAGCGCGCCGCCGCCCAGCCGGTCGCCGCCGAGCAGCGACCGTTCGGCGGCCAGCGAGACCACGGCCAGGACGATCATGAGGACGACGCCGGGCCGCCTGAGGAAGCCCTTGACCGCGCCGATGTCGGCGGGCGCGCTGTCCTCCTCGTCCTCGGGGGTGGAGTGGTGGTGGCGGCCGGCGGAGTCGACGGGGCCCGCGCCGGCGAGGAAGCTCTGCACCATGTCGGTCAGCCGCCGGTAGGCCGCCCCCGGCGGCGTCAGCAACCGCTTTATACGAATGAATCCCTTTTTACGGCCCTCGCGGCGGGCCTTGCGCGCCTTCAGCAGCCGGACCGGGTGCGCCAGGATCGACCCCAGCGCCACCATCTCGTCCAGCGCGTTCGCCGGCTGCTTGCCCACCAGGAACAGCAGCGTGCGCAGGGCCGACCCGGCCAGGTTCCGCAGCAGCGCCCACACCATCACGCGGAACGGCAGGTTCGCCATGACGACGAACATCGCGTTGCGACGGTCGAGCCGGCGCGGATGGTCGCCGCTGACCGTGATCCGCCGCCGTCTGCGGGCCGCCGCCTCGGCGTGCCAGGCCACCGCCGAGGGGACGGCCAGCACCCGGTGGCCGGCGTTGCGCACCCGCCAGCACAGGTCGAGGTCGTCGCGGAAGAGCGGGAACAGCGGGTCGAGGCCGCCGAGCCGCTCCCAGACGTCGCGGCGGACCAGCATGCCCGCCGTGGAGACCGAGAGCACCTCCCGGGTGCCGTCATGCTGACCCTGGTCGAACTCGCGCGGCTCAAGCCCGGTGTCCCTGCGCCCGGTGAGGCCGACGGTCACGCCCAGTTCGAGCAGGCGCCTTCGGTCGAGCCAGTCGCGCAGCTTCGGGCCGAGCACCGCCGCCTTGGGATCGTGCTCGGCCGCCATGAGCAGGGCCTCCAGCGCCCGCCGGTCGGGGGCGCAGTCGTCGTGCAGCAGCCAGAGCCACTCGTCCTGGCCGCACGGCGGCAACCGGTCCAGCACCTCCGCCACCGCGTCGCCGAACGAGGCCGAGCGCGGCAGCGTGAGCACGTTGGACGCGCCGAGCGCCCGTACGAGCAGGTCGGCCGAGCCGTCCCTGCTGCCGTTGTCGACCCCGGCGACGCGCTCCGGCCTGCGGCTCTGACCGGCCAGCGCGCGCAGGGTGTCCCCCAGCCAGCGGCCGCCGTCATGGGCGACGACGATCGCGGTGACGAGGGGGCGTGACATGGGCGGGCGACTCCAGCGTTGATCAGGCGCGCCCACCCTACAGCTGACATCACACGCGAAAAAGGGCCACGCGGGCTACCGCGTGACCCTTTCGCTCATATCCCCTAAACGGCCTGGCGCTTGATCCGTCTGCGCTCCCGCTCCGACAACCCACCCCAGATGCCGAAGCGCTCATCGTGTTCGAGCGCGTACTCCAAGCACTCGGCACGGACCTCGCACGATCGACAAACCTTCTTGGCTTCTCGGGTGGAGCCGCCTTTTTCCGGGAAGAACGCCTCCGGATCGGTCTGCGCGCACAACGCGCGCTCCTGCCATCCGAGTTCTTCAGCGTCAAGCTGATCCTGTGCGATGACCGGATCGGTCACTGCACACCTCCCTGCCGCCCGCCCGCAATGGAGCCCCCCATGGACGCCTTCCTCCTACCCACCCACGGGAAGGCGTAACAACATGGTTGTAATTACACGCGCGTGCCGTACGTGACGTCAAGCGGCATGACGGTATCCGGGGAAAGACCGACTCTCGCCCCGGTGTGCTCGGCATGTGGTGTTCGCACCAGGCCGACTCCCCCTGCACAGCAAGGCTTCGACCCGGTTCGTTCAACGCTGTCAGCGGTCGGAACCGTACCAGGGCGGGGTAGACGCCCGCCCTTTGGGCCACCTTCTCTCTAGCCGTCGTTTGCCGGTCCGTTACCTGCGTGGCTCGTTGGGCGTGTATATGGCCGTTGGGTCGATTGGGTCGTCACCCGGGCGGTTCTGGGCGCCGAGTGCGTCCCCGAGCTGCGAGGGGTCGAGCCGCATCGTCGACTCGCCCTGCGCCTCGCTCCAGCCGGCCGGGGCCTGGTGGGTGGGGCGGTAGGTCTGGGGCTGCTCGTACTGGCCCTGCTGGGGTTCGTACGCGTTCTGCTGCTGCTGGTAGGGCTGGGCCTGCTGCGGGTGGCCGAACGGGTCGTCGTACGGCCTGGCCGGCTGGCCGGCGTAGTCCGGCACCCGCAGGTCGGGCTGGGTGCCGGAGGCGGCCGTCGAGCTCTGGTAGGTCTCGGCCTGCTGGTAGGCGTCCAGGAGCTGCTGGGAGCGCGGGTCCACGGGCGGGTCCGGCTCCTGGAAGGCGGGGGTGGCGTACTCGTGGCCGGAGTAGCCGGTGAACGGCTGGCCGCCCTGCTGGTCGAAGGCGCTCTGCCGGTCCTGGTACGGCTGCTGCGGCTCCGCCTGCGGGTACGGGACGCTCGGGCTGGTCTCGCCGCTCGGGTACGCCTGGTCGGCGAAGGCGTTCGGGGAGCTGTTGCTCGGGGCGTACGGGTTCTCGGGGGTGGGGTAGCCGGACTGGCCGTACGCGCTGGGCTGGCTGTCGGCCGGGACGTACGGGGCGGGGGTGTACTCGCCGGCCGGCGGCTGGTAGCCGGAGTCGGGGAGCGTCTCGGACGGGGTGTAGGCGGGCGGGGCGTACCCCTGGTCCTGGCCGAAGCCCTGCGGCTGCGCGAACGGCTGACCGGCCGGTCCCTGCGGGTGGCCGAAGGGCTGGTCGGCGGCCGGGCCCGGAAGCGCGGCCCTGGCCGGCTGGTAGGGCTGCTGCTGGTACGGCTCGGACTGCTGGCCGTGAGAGGGCTGGCCGAACGGGGTCTGCTCGGACTGCCGACCGTGCGAAGACTGACCGAAGGGCGCCTGGTCGGGCTGGCCATGCGAAGGCTGGCCGTGCGAAGGCTGGCCGAAGGGGACCTGGTCAGGCTGGCCGTGCGAGGAATGCCCGAAGGGAGCTTGGTCGGGCTGCTGACCGAAGGGGGTCTGGTCGGGCTGCTGACCGTGCGAAGGCTGGCCGAACGGTGACTGGTCGGGCTGCTGGCCCTGGGCGGGCTGGCCGAACGGGGGCTGTTCGGGCTGGCCGTAGGCGGGCTGCTGGCCGTGGCCCTGACCCTGGACTTGGCCGTAGGCGGGCTGGGCGTCGGGGGTCTGGGGGGCGTAGGGGGACTGCGCCTCGGCCGCGTGCGGGACGGGGGTCTCCTGCTGGTGGCCGTAGCCGGGGGCGTCGGACTGGCCGAAGCCGGGCGCGGAGGGCGCGGGCTGGCCGTAACCGGCGGGGTCGGGCTGGCCGAAGGCGGGGGCGGGCTGGCCGTAGCCGGGGGTGGACGGCTCGGGCTGGCCGTAACCGCCGGCGGAGGGGTCGGGGTGGCCGCCGTAGCTCGGGGGCTGCTGGCCGTAGCCGGACTGCGCTCCCGGGTTCGGCGCCTGTCCGCCGCCGTAACCCGGCTGCTGCCCGAAGGCGGCCTGCTGGTCCTGCTGGGCATAACCAGCCTGCGGGTCCTGCTGCCCGAAGGCGGCCTGGGAGTCCTGCTGGCCGTACGGAGCCTGCGGGTCCTGCTGGCCGTACGGAGCTTGCTGGTCCTGCTGACCGAAGGTGACGGTGGCGTGCTGGCCGGACGGGGGCTGGACGGCGTACGCGGCGGAGGCGGGCTGGGGCTCGTAGCCGGAGGACGGAGGCTGGGGCGCGTAACCCGGGGACTGCTGGCCCGACGGGGGCTGGGGCGCGTAGCCCGGGGACTGCTGGCCGGACGGCGGCTGCGGCGTGTAGCCCGAGCCTGCGGGGACCTGGCCCGAGGGCGGCTGCGGGGCGTAGCCGGAGGAGGCGGGCCGGCTGTCGGGTGCCGGGGTCTGGGGGTCCTGGCCCGGGGGGAGCTCGGCGAGCGCGGACTGCTGGCCGTAGGGGGTCGGCGCGGCGTGCGGCTGCGCGTACGCGGGCTGCGGCGCGGGGTCGGGCCGGCCCTGGGAGGGCTGGTCGGACTGGCCGTAGGCGGGCTGATCCGGCTGGCCGTAGGAGGGCTGGTCCGGCTGGCCGAACTGCTGGGGGCGGCCGTACTGGGGCTGGTCCTGCTGGCCGAACTGCTGGGGCTGGCCGTAGTGGGTGGTCGGGCGGCCGTACCCGTCGAGGGTGGGGATGGGGGCGCGGCCGGGCATGACCTCGGGGAGCAGGTAGACCAGCCCGACGGCGGTCAGCGCGAGCAGGGGCACACCCGTGAGCACGTACTCCACCACGCCGCGGAAGCCGCCACCGGCGAACAGCCCGACGATCAGCGCCAGCGCGCCGAACACGGCGGCGAGCAGCAGGCCGGCGGCCGAGCCGTAGGCGATGAGCCGGGCCTTGGACGAGCGCTCGCCCGTCCTGGTGACGAGCAGCACGGCGCCCACGAGCAGCGCGGTCACGACCGGGCTGGTCAGGCCCGTGAGGTTCGCGGCGGCACGGGTGGCGAACCCGCCGCCGAGCGGGCTGCCCGAGCCGATCAGGATGTGGCCGATCGTCAGGACGACGTCCACGAGCCCGGTGACGAGCATGATCCAGGCGGCCGGCTCCCGTAGTCGGGCGGCATTGAGTTTGCTCATGAGTAACCCCCATCGGACCCTTTGGCCCGAAGGGAGTTTGCCACATTGCCGACTTTCGCGGCGGGTGTCCCAAGAACCTCTTCCATCCCATTTACCCCTATACCTGGAACTTCGTTGCTCCGAAGTGGGACAGAACCACTCCCCCCACGGGGATGTCGGACGCCGATGGAAGACTGGGACGCATGCACATCGTGTCACTCGCCGGCGGCATCGGCGGCGCCCGTTTCCTGCGCGGCCTGCGCGCCACCGCACCCGACGCCTCGATCACCGTCATCGGCAACACGGGCGACGACATCACCCTGTTCGGCCTGCGGGTCTGCCCCGACCTCGACACCGTCATGTACACCCTGGGCGGCGGCATCGACGAGGAGCAGGGCTGGGGCCGGGCCAAGGAGTCCCACGTCGTCAAGGAGGAGCTGGCCGCCTACGGGGTCGAGCCGCAGTGGTTCGGGCTCGGCGACCGCGACTTCGCCACCCACATCGTCCGCTCGCAGATGCTGGAGGCGGGCTATCCGCTCTCGCAGATCACCGAGGCCCTGTGCGTGCGCTGGCAGCCGGGCGTGCGGCTGCTGCCGATGACCGACGACCGCTGCGAGACGCACGTGGTGATCTCCGACGAGCGCGGCAAGCGGGCCGTGCACTTCCAGGAGTGGTGGGTGCGTCTGCGCGCCTCGGTCCCGGCCGAGTCGTTCGCGCTGGTCGGGGTCGAGACCGCCAAGCCCGCGCCGGGCGTGCTGGAGGCCATCGAGCAGGCCGACGTGGTCATCCTGCCGCCGTCCAACCCGGTGGTGAGCATCGGCACGATCCTGCAGGTGCCCGGCATCCGGGAGGCGGTCGCGGCCAAGACCGTGGTCGGCGTCTCCCCCATCATCGGCGGCGCGCCCGTGCGCGGCATGGCCGACGCCTGCCTGACGGCCATCGGGGTGGAGACCTCGGCCCAGGCCGTGCTCGACCTCTACGGCTCGGGCCTGGTCGACGGCTGGCTGGTGGCCGAGGAGGACTCCGGGGTGGCGCTCGACGGCGTGCGGGTGGTGTCCCGCCCGATCCTCATGCACGACGCCGAGGCGACCGCCGACATCGCCCGCACGGCGCTCGACCTGGCGCTGGAGCTGGCCCGATGAGCACGCAGCGGGTCGAGGTGATCGCCGTCACCGGCATCGGCGAGGTCCGGCCGGGCGACGACGTGGCCGCCCTGCTCAAGGACGCCGACCTGCGCGACGGCGACATCGTGGTGGTCACCTCCAAGATCGTCAGCAAGGCCGAGGGGCGCGTCCGCCAGGCGCCCGACCGCGCGAGCGCCATCGAGGAGGAGACCGAGCGGGTCGTCGCCAGGCGCGGCGACACGGTGATCGTCCAGACCCGCCACGGTTTCGTCATGGCCGCGGCGGGGGTCGACGCCTCCAACACCGAGCCGGGCACCGTCCTGCTGCTGCCCGAGGACCCCGACGCCTCGGCGGCGCGGATCAGGGCCGGGCTGGGCGCGCGGGTGGGGGTGATCGTCTCCGACACGTTCGGGCGTCCGTGGCGCAACGGGCTGACCGACGTGGCGATCGGCGCCGCCGGGATTCGTCCGCTCGACGACTTCCGCGGCTCCTCCGATCCCTACGGCAACGCGCTCAACGCCACCGTCACCGCGCTGGCCGACGAGATCGCGAGCGCGGCCGAGCTGGTCAAGGGCAAGCTCGACGGCGTTCCCGCGGCGATCGTGCGCGGCCTGGCCCATCTGGTGACCGACGACGACGGGCCGGGGGTCAGGCCGCTCGTCCGCCCGGCCGACGAGGACATGTTCCGCTTCGGCGCCCGCGACGTCGTGTTCGCCCGCCGTACGATCAGGGAGTTCTCCGACCGGCCGGTCGACGGCGAGGCGGTGCGCAGGGCGGTGGCCGCGGGCATCGCGGCGCCGGCGCCGCACCACACGACCCCGTGGCGGTTCGTGCTGGTCGAGTCGGCGCGGACCCGCACCGAGCTGCTCGACGCCATGCGCGAGGCGTGGATCGACGACCTGCGCGGCGACGGGTTCACCGAGCAGTCGATCGCCAAGCGGATCAAACGCGGCGACGTCCTGCGCAACGCCCCCTACCTGGTCGTGCCGTGCCTGGTGATGGAGGGCTCGCACACCTACCGCGACGAGCGGCGCAACGCCTCCGAGCGGGAGATGTTCGTCGTGGCGACGGGCGCCGGCGTGGAGAACTTCCTGATCCAGCTCGCGGTCGAGGGGCTGGGCTCGGCGTGGGTGTCCTCCACGATGTTCTGCCGGCCGGTGGTCAGGCAGGTGCTCGACCTGCCGGAGTCATGGGACCCGATGGGCTGCGTGGCGATCGGGCACGCCGCCGCGCCGCCGCGCGACCGCGCCCCCCGTGACCCGCGCGATTTCATCGTGACGCGCTGAGCCTCTGACGGGAGTCTGGAAATCTGGTAAGCCAACCGTTTACCGTTAGGAAACTTTCCTTTACATTTGGACTATCCCCCCATGTAAAGGAGCCACTTCAATGCGAAGGACTCTCACGTTAGTCGCCGTGGCGGTGATCACCATCGCCACGGCGGTGTTCAACACCTCTCCCGCGTTCGCCCACGGTTATGTGAACTCGCCGCCCAGCAGGCAGGCGTTCTGCGCCCAGGGCAAGGTGCCCGACTGCGGCCAGATCGTCTACGAGCCGCAGAGTGTGGAGGGCCCGAAGGGCCTGCGGAGCTGCAACGCCAATCTTGGACAGTTCGCTCAGCTCAGCGACGAGAGCAAGCCGTGGCCGGCCACCTCGGTGGGCAACTCGGTGACCTTCACCTGGACGTTCACCGCCAGGCACGCCACGCTCAACTACGAGTACTACATCGGCGGCACCCGGGTCGCGGTCTTCAACGGCAACGGCCAGCAGCCGCCGTCGACGATCTCCCACACCGTCAACCTCTCCGGCTACTCCGGCCGCCAGAAGGTCCTGGCGATCTGGAACATCTCCGACACCTCCAACGCCTTCTACTCCTGCATCGACCTGCAGATCGGCGGCGGCGGCCAGCCCACCCCCACCCCCACCCCGACCGTGACCCCCACGCCCACCCCCACCCCGACGCCGACCACGACGGCCTCGGGCACCTGGAAGGCCGGCACGGCCTACACCACGGGCAGCACGGTCACCTACAACGGCGTCTCCTACCGGTGCCTGCAGCCCCACACGGCCATCGCGGGCTGGGAGCCGCCGAACGTCCCGGCGCTCTGGCAGCGGATCTGAGGTCTGGACAGGCCGATGACCAAGCTTCGTGACGCCGCGCTGTCGCTGTTCCGCATCGTGGTGGGCCTGCTGTTCGCCTGCCACGGGGCCGCCACTCTGTTCGGCGTACTCGGCGGCCCGTACGGCGGAACGACCCCGTCCGTAGGCCAATGGCCCGACTGGTGGGCGGGGGTGATCGAGCTCGGCGCGGGCGGTCTCGTCCTCATCGGGCTCGCCACCCGCGTCGCCGCCCTGCTCTGCTCGGGCACGATGGCCTACGCCTACTTCACCGTCCACCTGCCCAAGGGTCTGTTCCCGTTGCAGAACGGGGGCGAGGCCGCGGCCATGTTCTCGTGGTCGTTCCTGATGCTGGCGCTGCTCGGCAGCGGCGCGTGGTCGCTGGACAAGCTCGTGTCCCGCTTCACCCACCGCGGCGAGAACGCCACCGTGCACCAGATGTAGGCCGGAGGGGGTGCCGGGCGACCGGCATCCCCTCAGGCGGCCGGCTTGCAGGTGGGATGGCAGAGCCTGCGGGCCAGCGCGCCGAGGAAGACGTCGATGATCTCCCCGGGCTCCTGCGCCTCGTGCAGCGAGCCGTTCGTGGCCGCCGCGATCTGCGACAGGCTGCCGCGGTCCACGTCCTTGCCGAACGCGATGATGACGATCTGGACGGGCTTGTCCGGGTCCCACTCCTTCCGCAGCGCATCGAGAAGCCGCGGGAGCTTGACGCCCCTGCCGTCGTCCTTGCCGGCGGTGATCACCAGCAGCGTGTTGTTCATGTCGTCGCGGTAGTCGCCGCTCATCCTGCGGAACCCGGCCAGGATCGCGTCGTAGAGCGAGCTGTCCAGGTCGGGGTGGGGGGCGATCGTGCTGGTCAGCTCGTCGAGGACGCTGCGCCGCAGCACCTGGCCCGACTCCGGCTCGCTGATCGGGCCGAGGCTGACCCGCTGCCGGTAGCTCCTGACGGCTCCCACCTTGTCGGCGAACTCCCACATGCCCATGTGCGTGGAGTTCGGGAAGAGCTGCAGCCCGATCTTGGCCGCGGCCAGGGCGATGCGCACCTTGGTGCTGCCGTTCAGCGGCTCGGCCATGTGCTTGGAGGTGTCGGCCAGCACGAGGATGTTGGTCGGCGGCGCCAGCCTGCTCCAGGCGCGCAGGGCCTCGTCGATGTCCTGCTGCGACACCGACGGCCTGGTCTTCGGCGCCTCGGACGGGAGCTGCGGCCCCGGCGAGAGCGGCCCCAGCCGGCCGTCGCCCGACCTGAACCCGGCCCGCCGGACGATCTCCTGCGCCTGGCCGCCCTTCAGCCAGTCGGCGAAGGCGGTGGACGCCTCCGCGACGCCGGGATCGGCCGCCGTGACGACGTAGGGATAGTCGAGCTCGATCGTGCCCTCGCGCGGGTGCAGCGCCACGACCGGGTCGGGCGAGGGCACCCGGTTGTGGTTCCACACCGACTGCTCGGGGACGATGACCACCGGCCGCTGCCAGAACCCGCGGTCGTCCACGGCGTCGAGCATGCTGCGGTAGTCGGGCGCCGACCCGGCCTGCGCCCACCGGACGAACGCGGTCAGCGCCTTGTCGGCGGCAGGGCCGGTGCCCACGACGTCCCTGGCCGCGGCCACGGTCGCGATCCCCGCGCCCACCAGCGACGGATCGGGCACCCGTACGACGTCGGGCTCGCCCGAGCTGGGCGTCAGCCGCCCGCGCACGGTCGGCGGGAAGACCATCCGCCAGTTCATCTCGGTCCCGCCGACCGAGAAGCGCCGGGCCAGCGACGACCGCGTGGCGAACACCAGCGGCGAGGTGGCCACCACGGTCTCCCCCGCGGGCAGCGAGCTCGCGCCCTGGCTGCGGGCCAGCCTGATCCAGGCCGAGGAGTCGGCGATCCAGCCGTCAGGACGTTCGCGCAGCACGCCGGCCCGGTCGCCGATCAGCGTGCGCAGCACGGTAGCCGACGGCTGCTCGGTCACCTGGACCAGCACGCACCGGCCGCCGACCGACGCCTTGGTCTCGTTGAAGCGCCCGGCGGCCTCCATGACCGCCGGCGCCACGTCCACGGCGGCGGCCACGCTGACCAGAACAGGATCTCGTGATACGCACAGGGCGGGACCGCCGCCGAGCACCACGTACAGGCTGCCGGCGGCGACGGCCACGGCGGCGAGGCCGGCCAGCATGCCCCGTTGGAGCGCCTTCCTGCGTCGCTGCACGGGAGGCAGCGCGGCACGGTGTCGACCCAACCGCACGATGAACCTCTCTCCAGTGGAGTGATGATTCTTCCAGTGCCTCCCATACCGGGCGCAACCCTTGTTAGAACTTGTTACAACTATGCCATCGGCAAGACCCTTCTCACGCTCTGGCACACCCCGTCGCTCGCCTGCGCGGCGGCCAGCCGTTCGGCCGTCGGGCTGCCGTACTCGGTGGTGCGCTGGCGTACCGGCCTGCCGGTGACCTCGACCATCTCGCGCAGCTCGCTGATCGTCTTGTACGAGCCGTTCTCCGAGCCCGCCATCCGGCTGATCGTCTCCTCCATGAGGGTGCCGCCGAGGTCGTTCACGCCGCCGCGGAGCACCTGGCGGCACAGGTCGTCCTGGAGCTTGACCCACGAGCACTGGATGTTGGGGATCGCGCCGTGCAGCAGGATCCTGGCCAGGGCGTGCACCGCGCGGTTCTCCTGGGCGGTGGGGCCGGGCCGGGCGATGCCGGCCAGGTAGATCGGGGCGCTGGTGTGCACGAACGGCAGCAGCACGAACTCCGAGAACCCGCCGGTCTGTTCCTGCAGCCGCCTGATCAGCTTGATGTGCCTGACCCAGTGCAGGTGGTGGTCCACGTGGCCGTACATCATCGTGGACGTCGTCGGGATGCCGACCTCGTGGGCCGTGGTGATGACGTCGATCCACTCCTTGGCCGGCAGCTTGCCCTTGGTCAGCACCCAGCGCACGTCGTCGTCGAGGATCTCGGCCGCCGTGCCGGGCAGCGAGTCCACCCCGGCGTCCTTGGCGGCCTCCAGCCAGTCGCGTATGGACAGGTTCGTCCGGGAGGCTCCGTTGATGACCTCCATCGGGGAGAATGCGTGCACGTGCATGCCGGGTGTCCTGGCCTTGACCGCCCTGGCGATGTCGAAGTAGGCGGTTCCCGGCAGGTCGGGATGGATGCCGCCCTGCATGCACACCTCGGTCGCGCCCGCCGCCCACGCCTCCTCGGCCCGGTCGGCCACCTGGTCCAGGCTCAGCGTGTACGCGTCGGCGTCGGTCCTGCGCTGGGCGAAGGCGCAGAAGCGGCAACCGGTGTAGCAGACGTTGGTGAAGTTGATGTTCCGGTTGACGACGTAGGTGACCTCGTCGCCGACGGCCTGCGCGCGCAGCGCGTCGGCGATGGCCGCCAGCTCGTCCAGCGCCTCGCCCTCCGCGCCCAGCAGCGCGACGGCCTCGGCGTCGGTCAGCCCGGCGGGGTCGGCCTCGGCCCGCCGCAGCGCCTGCCGCACGTCGCTCGGCGTCGAGGCGGCGATCGGGCCGAGGCGTTCGCGCAGGGCCGTCCAGTCGCCGTAGACGTGGTCGAAGTCGTCGCGCCGGTCGTTCGAGCGGCCGGTGGTGTCCACCTCGACGTGCAGGTCCACCCGTCCGGCGGAGGTGAACCCGCCGTCCGGCTCCTGCCAGGGACGGCCCTGCGGCACGGCGTCCTCGCGGGCGAGCCCGGTGGCGGGGTCGGCCAGGGCCTCGACGTGCGCGAACAGCCGCGGGTCCAGCCAGGGCTCGCCGGCCCGCACGTACTCGGGGTAGATCGTCAGACGTTCCCGCAGGTCGAAGCCGGATTCGGCGGTACGCGCGGCCAGGTCGTCGATCTGCGGCCAGGGGCGTTCCGGGTTCACGTGGTCGGGGGTCAGGGGCGAGACGCCGCCCCAGTCGTCGATGCCGGCCCGGATCATGAGCGCGTACTCGGAGTCGACCAGGTTGGGCGGGGCCTGGAGGCGTACGCGGGGGCCGAGGACCAGCCGCGCGACGGCGATCGTGGCCGCGAGCTCGTGCAGGTCGGCGTCCGGCAGGCCGCGCATGGCCGTGTCCGGCTTGGCGCGGAAGTTCTGGACGATGACCTCCTGGATGCCGCCGTACTCGCGGGCGACCTTCCGGACGGCGAAGATCGACTCGGCCCGGTCCTCGACGGTCTCGCCGATGCCGATGAGGATCCCGGTCGTGAACGGCACGTTGCTGCGGCCGGCGTCCTCCAGCACGCGCAGCCGTACCGCCGGGTCCTTGTCGGGGGAGCCGTAGTGCGGCTGCCCCTTCTCCTCGAACAGTCGCCGCGAGGTGGTCTCCAGCATCATGCCCATCGACGGCGCGACCGGCTTGAGCCGCTGCAGGTCACGCCAGCTCAGCACCCCGGGGTTGAGGTGCGGCAGCAGCCCGGTCTCCTCCAGCACCAGGATGGCCATGGCGCGCACGTAGGACAACGTGTCGTCGTAGCCGTGCGCGTCCAGCCACTCGCGGGCCTGGTGCCAGCGATCCTCCGGCCGGTCCCCCAGCGTGAACAGCGCCTCCTTGCAGCCCATCGCCGCGCCCTGCCGGGCGATCTCCAGCACCTCGTCCGGGCTCAGGAAGGCCGACTCCAGCTTGTGCGGCGCGGTCGCGAACGTGCAGTAGCCGCAACGGTCCCGGCACAACCTGGTCAGCGGGATGAACACCTTCCTGCTGTAGGTGATCACCCCTTCCCTGCCGGCGGCCTTCAGTCCGGCGTCGCGCACGCGGGAGGCGTGCTCGAGCAGCGCGTCGAGCTGTTCGCCGCGCGCGTGCAGCAGCACGACGGCCTCGGTGAGGTCGAGCGCCTTGCCGTCACGGGCACGGGCGAGGGCACGGCGAAGCGCGGAATCACTGACAAGACTCATAGAGGCACAGTACGCACCCCTGGGTTCGTGACGCGCACCCAGGGCGGGATGTCAGAAGGACCGGTAGTCGCGCGCGGCCATCCGCGGCCCCCGCGCCGGCGGGCGCAGACCGCTGAGCCAGACGAGCACCGTCGCCCGGTGCCGATGCCCCCGGTACGGCTCCAGCAGCCGCATCATCCCCTGGTCGTCGGTCTTCTCCCCGGTCAGCGCGTAGCCGACCAGCTTGGCCAGGTGGAAGTCCCCCACGCTCACCGCGTCGGCGTCGCCGAAGACCCGCTGGCGCACCTCGGCCGACGTCCAGACGCCGATGCCGGGCAGGGCCCGCAGCAGCCGGTCGAGCTCCTCCGTGGTGGCCGCGGCCTCCAGCTTGGCGGCGTGCCAGGCGGCGTTGGCGATCGTCCGGGCCCGGACGGCCTCCGCGCCCGCCCGGTGCCAGTGCCAGCTCGGGATCTGCCGCCACACGACCGGCTCGGGCGGCACCCGCATGCCGTCGGGGGCGGGGCCGGGGGCGGGCTCGCCGTAGTTGCGCAGCAGGTAGCGCCAGGCCCGCCAGGCCTCCCGGCCGACGACCTTCTGCTCCAGCACCGCGGGCACCAGCGCCTCCATGACCCGCCCGGTACGCCCGATGCGCAGCCCCGCGTGCTTGCGCGCCACGTCCGCCAGCACGTCGTGCCGGACGCGGAAGCCGGAGACGTCATCGAGCGCGCCGAGCAGGGCGGGCAGGGTCTCCAGCGACCAGCCGGCGCCCGGCCCCCACGCCTGGGCCCGCACGGCTGCGGCCGTCACGGTCACCCGCAGCGTGCTCGGGCCGTCGGGGGTGCGGCAGGCGCGCCAGATCGAGCCGTCGGAGGTGCGGCGCCAGGCGGGATCGCCGGTGCCGCGCCGGTGGGGGCCGAGGGCCAGCTCCACGTCGAGCGGCCCGTCGGGCTCCCACCTGCGTTCCATCACCCGTCCAGTCTGCCGCGCGGCGGCGGGTGGTCGCTCACCCGCGCGGCCCCGGCGGGCGGGTCAGACGTCGCTGGAGTAGCGGACCGCGCGCTCGGGCAGCTCGACGCCCGGCCAGACGCGCACCCCGCCCTGCAGCTCGTTGCCCGGCCCGACCACCGCGCCGTCGCCGATCACCGCGTCGCGCACGACCGTGCCGGAGCAGATCCGGGCGCCCTTGCCCACGACCGAGTCGCTCACCGTGGCCCCTGCCTCGATGACGCTGTCGTCGCACAACACCGAGCCCACCACGGACGCGCCCGCCTCGACGACGGCCCGCGCGCCGACGGTGGTGCCGCCCTGGACCTTGGCCTCGGCCGAGATCTTCGCCCCGTCGAGGGCGAGGTGCTCGCCCTGCGGGCCCGGCAGCGCCGGCGAGTCGAGCCGCCCGAGCACCAGGTCGCGCGAGCCCTTCACGAACGCGGCCGGCGTGCCCACGTCGAGCCAGTACGTGCGGTCGGCGTAGCCCAGCACCAGCTCACCGGAGTCGATCAGCCCGGGGAACGTCTCGCGCTCCACGGAGACGACCTCGCCGCGCGGGATCGAGTCGATCACCGAGCGGGTGAAGACGTAGCAGCCGGCGTTGATGCGGTTGGTGACCGGGTTGGGGGTCTTCTCCAGGAACGCGGTCACCCGTCCGGACTCGTCGGTCGGCACGCAGCCGAACCGCGTCGGGTCCTCCACCTCCGTCAGGTGGAGCGTCACGGCGGCGCCGCGCTCGCAGTGGGTGCGCACCTGGTCGCCGATGTCGTGGCCGGACAGGATGTCGCCGTTGAGGATGAGCACCGGGTCGGAGGGCCCGCAGGTGAGCGCCTCGGCGGCGTTGCGGATGGCCCCGCCGGTGCCGAGCGGCGTCTCCTCGGTCATGTATTCGAGGGAGAGCCCGAGGGCTGACCCGTCGCCGAAGGCGGGCTCGAACATCGCCGCCTTGTACGAGGTCGCGAACACGATCCGGCGCACGCCGAAGGACCGGGCACGGGCGAGTTGGTGGGCCAGGAACGGCACTCCGGCGGTCGGCAGCAGCGGCTTGGGCGTGCCCAGTGTCAGCGGACGCAGGCGTGTGCCCTGCCCCCCGACCAGGAGGATCGCCTCGAGGTCTGGCAAAGAGCTCTCCATCACTCCGTGAGAGTAGCGAACTATTCGATTGCGCGTTGATAAGAGTTGAGGTGGGCCTCCGCCGAGGCCTCCCAGGTGAATTCGCGAGCCCGCGCCCGCCGGGCCTCCTGCAACTGCCGCCTCCGGTCGGGGGAGGAGAGCAGCTCGCCCAGGGCGTCGGCGATGCTGTCGGCGTCCGGCTCAGTGTAGGCGACGGCGTCGCCGCCCACCTCGGGCAGCGAGGTCCGGTGGGTGGTGAGGACGGCCGCGCCGCAGGCCATGGCCTCCAGCACCGGCATGCCGAAGCCCTCGCCGCGCGAGGGGAACGCCACGACGAGCGCCCCGCCCAGGAACCCCGGCAGATCGGGCGCGCGCAGGTATCCCGGCCTGATCACCCGGACCGTGGCCTCCACCTCGCGGCAGGCGGCGTCGACGTCGTCCTCGTGCACGCCGCCGCCGAGCACCAGCGCGGGCGGCGTCTCCAGCCGCTTGACGGCGGCGGCGAAGCCGCGGATCAGGTTGGGCACGTTCTTGCGGGGGTCGAGGTTGCCGAGGAAGGCCACGTACGGCTGGCCGTGCAGCCCGCACCTGATGGCCGCCCGGCGCACCTCGTCCTCGCTCGGCGGGTGGAACTGGGCGAGGTCGACGCCGTGGTAGGCGACGTCGATGCGGGTGGGGTCGGCCGACAACACGCGGACCAGCTCGTCCCTGGTCGCCTTGGACGGCACGATGACGCGCCGGGCGTGCCGGACGGCGGTGCGCGTGGCCGAGCGGAAGAACGCGGCCCTGGCCGGGCTGTGCTGGTCGGGCTCGGTGAACCAGGTCACGTCGTGCACCGTCACGACGGTCGGCAGGCCGGAGCGCAGCGGCATGGAGTAGTAGGGGGCGTGGATGACCTCGGCCCCCGTCTGGCGGGCGAGCAGCGGCACGCCGGTCTGCTCCCAGGCGAGCCGGGCGGCCCGGTTGGTGATGGCGACGGGGCCGGGGACGACACGGGCCGAAGGCGCCAGCCGCTGGTACCTTTCCGCCTCCGCACGCTGGCAGACCACGACCAGATCGGTCCCTGCCTGGTGGAGCGCGGCCACGAGCCCGTCCACGTACCGGATCAACGCACCACGGTCGGCGGGGACCGCGGCGGCATCGACGAGCACTCGAGGCATTACGTGGATCTTCTCCCCTCAAGATCGACGTGGGACCTGGCAAGTCCCCCCTCATTGATTCAGCTTATGACCACCCTCCCCCAAATCGTGGGCCAAATCACACCGAGTCGCGACGTGCGGCAATTCCCGCCATACCTGCGCAGATCAGGTCCCCGACGATGATGACGATGCGGGAGCAGAGGGCCACCGCGATGGCCGCGCCGCTGTCGAGCACGGGGGCGAGCACCGCCACCATCGCCACCTCGCGCACCCCGGCCCCGGCCGGCACGACGAAGGTCACGATGCCCAGGCACCACGACAGCGCGAAGGCCCCGACGGCGAACAGCAGGCCGCCCTGCGGCGCGACGAAGTAGAAGTGCACGCCGTAGGCGGTCCAGCCGGCCAGCGCCCAGCCGAGCGCGGTGAGCATGCCGCGGCGGGTGAGCGGGCGTTCCAGGGGCTCGCGCTTCAGCCTGCGCAGGCCGAAGCCGATCACGCCGTTGACGACCTTGGGCTCCAGCAGCACCAGCAGCAGCGGGATGAACAGCAGCACCCAGCCGAACCGGTGCCAGCCGAGCGTGACCAGCGTGACGAGCAGGCCGCTGGCGATCTGGACGGGCATCATCAGGAAGAACGCCGCGGCGCTGCGCGGACGCGGCACGCCGAGGTCGCGGCCCATCTCCATCTGGGCGAGTACCGGCCAGACCGCGCCGGGGATGTACTTGCCGAGCTGGCCGACGAAGAACACCTTGGCGGCCGGCCGCAGCGGCAGCGGCGAGCCCAGGTCGGCCAGCAGCGTACGCCAGGTGAGCATGGCCCCGAGCAGCGCGGCGACCACGGCGACGAGCGACCCGGCCAGCGCCGGCCACGACAGCCGGGCGAACCCGGCCACCACGGCGTCCCACTGCCTGGCCACCGCCCACGCGCCGAAGGCGAGCGCGACGGCGAGGAAGCCGAAGCGCAGCAGCCGGCGCGGCAGCGACCGCTTGGGGATCGCGCTCGCGCCGGTCTCGTCCACGAGGCTCACAGCGGCCGGACCCGCTCGGGCGGCTGCGGCAGCGCCGGCCCCGCGGGCCTGCGCGGGGTCTTGGTGGCCACCCACAGGTACGTCGGCACGACGGGCAGCAGCAGCCGCAGCACCTCGCGCGGCGCCCGGGCCAGCACCGCCTTGACCAGCCGGCCCGGCAGGCCGGGGAACAGCTCCGACCCGGCGAACCTGGTCGGGGTGGCCAGCACCGGGAACGTGTAGTCCCACACGTGGAAGGCGCGCAACATCCGGCGCAGCCCCCGCCGGGTCCTGAACCGCTCGTAGTAGTGGTCGGCCCGGCCGAACGCGCGCACGTAACGGTCGGCCAGCGCGGGCGGCAGGTACGACAGGAACGGCAGCTTGTAGTGGGGCTCGACGACCCCGAGCCGGTTGCCGAGCCCGAGGTAGAGCACCCCGGTGTCGGACAGCACGCGGTGCATCTCGGCCACCACGGCATCGGGGTCGACCACGTGCTCGTAGATGTGGTTGAACACCAGCACGTCGATCGACCCGTCGGGAAAGGGCAGCGCCGTGCCGTCGCCGCAGACGAACGCCACCCGCTCGCCGAACCGGTCGGCGGCCTTGCGCAGCCCCGGCACGTCGATGTCGATGCCCAGCGTGTGCTTGGCCCCGGCCTGGGCCAGCTCGTCGGCGATGAACCCGGCCGAGCAGCCGACGTCGCCCACGGTCAGCCCGCCGAGCGGCCCCTGGAAGTGCTCCAGCACGGCGATGATCTTCGCGGCCTTGCGGCGGCGTTTGTCCTCGTCGAGCATGGCCGACTGGAATTCGGAGTACTCGAGCTGCGCGACCCGTTGCTTGCCCACGTCGCCCAACAGTACCCGCGCCGCGGGCCTCGGCAGGCTGACCTGCCCCACATGCTGGCTCTCCGCCCGGGCTCCCGCGTAGCCTGGGCTGATGTTGCGCCGCCTGCTGCGCGTCCTGCTCGCGCTGGTCGCCCTCGCCTTCCTCGGCTACGGCCTGGCGCGGAACTGGCACGACACCACGCAGGCCCTCTCCAGGCTGTCGCCGTGGGCGGTGCTCGGGGCGTTCGGCGCGGTGCTGGCCGGGCAGGTCTGCATGCTGGCGGCCTGGCGGCAGATCATGGCGGGGCTCGGCACTCGGCTGCCGCTGCGGGTGGCCGGACGGATCATGTTCGTGGGCCAGCTCGGCAAGTACATCCCGGGCGCGGTGTGGGCGTACGCGGCCATGATGGACCTCGGGCGCGACCACGGGAGCCCGCCGCGGCGCACGTTCGCCACGATCTCGCTCGGGCTGGTGGTCAACCTGGGCGTCGGCATCTCGATCGCCGCCGCCACGCTGAGCTCGCACGAGACCGTCCGCCGGGCCTGGTACGTGGTGCTGCTGGTGCCGGTGATCATCGTGTGCCTGCATCCCAAGGTGCTCACCTGGGGGCTCAACCTGGCGTTGCGGATCGCCCGCAAGGAGCCGCTGGAGAGCGTGCTGCCCGGCCGCACGGTCGTCGTCACGGTGGCCTGGACCGCGCTCGGCTGGTTCGTCTACGGCCTGCACACCTGGCTGCTGTCCGGCCGCCCCGACCTCTACCTGGTGGCGACCGGCGCATACGCGTTCGCCTGGTGCACCGGCATCCTGGCCTTCGTGGTGCCGGCCGGGGTGGGCGTGCGGGAGGGCGCGCTCGTGCTGGTGCTCGGGCCGGTCATCGGCACCGCTCCGGCCATCGCGGTGGCGATCGTGTCGCGGCTGGCGTTCACGCTGGCCGACGCGGTCGCCGCGGGGGCCGCGTTCCTCCTGGGCCGTCAGAGCGCGAGCAGCGCGCCCGCGTACGCGGCCCAGAACGGCTCGGGATCGACCGCCTTGACCCCCGACCGCAACCTCTCCGGCTCGCCCGAGGCGTAGAAGCGCTCGATCGCCGCGCGCAGCGCCCCGGCGTCGCCCGGCTCGACCAGCAGGCCGTCGACGCCGTCGGTCACGTGGTCGGCCAGCGCGCCCACCCGGGTGGCGATCACCGGCACGCCGTGCTCGTGGCCGAGCCAGACGTTCTGGCTGGCGGTGGCGCTGCGGTACGGCAGCACCAGCGCGTCGGCCGCGGCGAACAACTTCGGCACGTCGGCGGCCGGGACGTACCCGGGCCGCAGCTCCACCCGGTCGGCCAAGCCCAGCTCGTCGATCAGCGCCTTCGTCTCGTCGAGGCCGCCCCAGAACTCGCCCGCCACGGTCAGCGAGACGCCCTCGGGCAACGCCCGCAGCAGCAGGTCGAGCCCCTTGTACGGGCGGACCATCCCGAAGAACAACAACCGCCGGCGCACCCCGCCGGACTTCTCGGCCGACGTGGACGGCAGGTGCGGCGGCAGCCCCGCCACCCCGACCGGCTTGCCCGGCGCGAGCCCCCTGGCCAGCTCGGCCTGCTGCTCGGAGTGGGCCAGCACGCCGTCGACCCGCCGCAGCAGCGCCCTCATCAGCGGCTGGTCGTACGGCTTGCGCTCGTGCGGCAGCACGTTGTGGCAGAGCGCGACCGTCCGGGCCTTACGCCGGATCCCGGACAGGATCCCCAGGTACGGAGGAACCTGGACGGAGCTCAGCACCGCCAGCACCACCAGGTCGGCCGTGCGCAACCGGCGTCCCGCGGCGTACCACCCGTCGGGCCGCCGCCAGTCGAGCCGCCGCGCGGTCCGCGGGTACGGCGTGCCCTCGGGCTCGGAGATCGTCTGCTGCCCGGGGTAGAGGAACGACGGGTACTGGGCCCGCCACGACTCGATCACCACGTCGTGGCCCTGGGCCGCCAGCCGGTGCGCCAGCTCGGTGGTGTGCTGCGCCCCGCCCCCCTTGTACGGATGGGTCGGGCCGACGATCGCGATGCGCACGCGCTATTCCCCCCGCGACCGCACGATCAGGTCGGCCAGCAGCGCCACCGAGCCGATCAGCAGGCCCGACAGGAAGATCATGACGGTGTTGGCCGGGAAGTAGAACGGCTGCCGGATCATGTCCCAGACGCCCTTCACGAACCCGATCGCCACCAGCCAGAGCGCGGGCGGCATGAGCACCTTGAGCGGGTTGAAGTACATGATCATCCGCAGTACCTGCAGGATGTAGCGGTAGGCGTCGGAGACGAAGCTGAACTTCGACTTGCCGGCCCGCTTGGCGTACTCGATGGGCAGGTAGTAGACGTCGTGCTGGTTGGACAGGAACGACAGCGTGATCGTCGTGACGCAGGAGAACCCGGGCGGCAGCAGCCGCAGGTAGGGGCGGGCCACCGACTTGCGGAAGGCGCGCAGCCCCGAGTTGAGGTCGGGGATCTTCTGCCCGGCGAGCTTCTCGGCCACCTTGCGGATCACCCACTTGGCCGGCACCCGCAGGATCTTGTGCGACCCCTCCTCGGTCGTGCGCGCGCCGACGACCTGGTCGATCGTCTGGTCCTTCTCCAGGATCTGGACCAGCTCGGGGATGCGCTCGTTGGGGTAGGTCATGTCGGCGTCGGTCCAGACGACGATCTCGCCCCTGGCCTCCTGCGTGCCGATGCGGCGCACGGTGCCCGAGCCGCCGTTGCGGTGGAAGGCGCGGATGCGCAGGTGGGGGTAGTCGGGCGCGGCCTCTTCGAGCCGGGCCAGGGTCTGGTCGGTCGAGCAGTCGTCGACGGCGACCAGCTCGTAGGTGTAGCCGCTGGAGTCCATCGCCCGCGTGATGCGCTCGACCTCGTCGATGACGTGGTCCTGCTCGTTGTAGCAGGGCAGGACGATCGTGACGTACGGCGCTTCTTCCACGGCAGGTCCACTCTTGGGGGTCTCAAGCGTGCTCACGGGGGTCGAGGGTACTCTGCCCCGCTGGAAGCCGAGTCCACATCGACGGGCTTTACACTCACTTGATCAGCTGAGACCATCCTACGCCGGGCATCCTGAGCATCTCCTGCCCCACCGCCCTGGCCCTGGCCGGGTCGTCGAAGCGCACGTACAGCACCTCGGGGATCTCGGCGAGCGTGAGAGGCCGCGCGTCGCCCCGATAGAGCCGGGCCAGCCGCAGCCCGAACGGCTTGTCCTGGAGGAACACCTCGGTCACGCCGTCCAGCTCGCGCAGCCGGGCCACGACGGCGTCGCGCTGCGCCTCGGTCGCCACCGTCCGGCAGGCGGCGTCCTCCTGCCACTGACCGCACATCACGATGGTCAGGTCCGCCTTGCCTCGCCAGAAGTCGGGAACCCGGGGCAGAAGCAGGACGCCCTTCTCCTCGGCCAGCCCTCGCCGGACGGCGTCGTAGTCGGCCGGACCGCGCACCCCGCCCTCGATCATCGGGATCCAGCTCGCATCGGGGGGCCTGGTCAGGCCCTCGGTGATGATCGTCGTCTGGGCCCAGCGCCGCTCGACCTCGTCGGCGGGCACCAGCGTGGGCGCGACCGCCTCGGGGATCCGCCGGACCAGCGCCAGCACCCGCTCGGCGGTGCCCGGCGGGCAGCCCTGGGTGCCCTCGGTGCACAGCGTGACGGTGAAGCCGTCCACGACGGGCAGCGCGCCGACGGGCGGCGGCGAGGGCAGCAGCGAGCGCAGGTGCAGGTACCAGCCGCCCCCGCCGAGCGCCGCCACCAGCAGGACGGCCGCCGCGACCATCGCCGCCGTCCTGCGGTGGGCTCTGATCCAGGGCCGTAACCAGGGCTCCCGGTCGTCGCCGAACGACAGCTCGTCGGTGTCAGACATGTCCAGAACTATCGCGATGTGTCCCGAGCGAGGTCAACCCACCGCCATCCATACGTTCACCCGCAAGGACCACGTCCCGTCGGGCGGGTCCACGAGCGAGCGCTCGTCCTGGCGCGTGACCAGGCCCATGATCTGCCGCGGCGTCCCGTAGGGGGCCACCTGGGCGGGGTCGGCGGCCAGCACGACCGGCACCCGGCCGGCCGCCCTGACCCGCTCGACGGCGGCCCGGACCTGCGGCTCCTCCGCCAGGTCACGCCCCGGGGGCCGCGCCACCTGCGCCGCCGGACGTCCGCACATCCCGCGGACGAGCTGGGTGAACCGGTCGCCGGTCACCCGCTCGACGAACAACACCGACGCCTCGGCCGGCAGCGCCGCGCACATCGACCGGACCGCCGCCGCCTCCCCCCGCTCGACCGGCGTGAACGCGGTGCCGATCGAGGTCACCACCGGCGGCACGAGCACCAGCAGCACCCCCGCGACCGTCGCCCAGCGCCGTACCCGCTCCCGCGGCCACGACCGCTCGCGCAGCCAGCCCAGGCCCCACACCGCCAGCACGATCAGCCCCGGGATCACGACCGGGACCAGCCGCCGGGAGGCCCACGGCTGGTCGGGGGTGATCTCGGGCCGCAGCAGCGTGGTGACCGTCGTCCAGCCGATCATCGCCAGCGGCAGCAGCCAGACGAACGGCCTGCCGTCGCGCAGCAGCCTGCGCAGCAGCACGGCCGCCGCGACCGTGGCCAGCACGACGGCCGGGATGCCGATGTACCAGGTCACCCAGTGGAGCGAGAGCTCGAAGTAGAGCCGGTCCGGCTGGACGGGCAGGCCGTTGGCCTGCTGGATCTGGGCGACGAACTCGGCCGTGCGGGCGTCGTCGAGGTTCGCGGCCTTCCTGGTCACGGTCTGGAACCAGGGGCGGGCGTACAGACCGGTCATCACCAGCACGACCAGCGCGGCCCCCGCCGTCGGCAACCACCGCGGCGGCCGGAACCTGGCCAGCGCGGGCGCGGCGGCCACGCCGACCGGCGTCAGCACCAGCACGACCGCGCAGATGAGCAGCAGCGGCCGCACGGATGCGGACAGATACTCCAGGTACGGCCGGGCCAGCACATACGCGGCCAGCAGCCCCAGCCCCGCCCCCGCCACCAGCCCCGCCAGCAGCGGCACCCCCACCGCGCCCTGCGGCCTGCCGGAGCGCCGCATCGCGACCAGCAGCCCCGCGTACGCCAGCACCGGCAGCACGTCGCGCAGCCCGTCGACCCTGACCAGCACCGCCAGCCCCAGGACCAGACCGGCCGGCAGCCCCTGCCGCCAGCCGGGCCGCTCGGCCTCGATCGCGTCCTGGGCCAGCGCCAGCCCGCCGAACAGCAGGATCAGCGACGGGATCTCGCTGAACGTCGTGCGCGAGGTGTAGAGGATCGGCAGGCTCACCGCGAACGCCGCCGCCGCGAGCACCGCCCACCGGCCGCCGGCCAGCCGCGCCGCCACCCCGGCCACCGTCAGCACGGCCAGCGCCCCCAGCACGGCCGGCACCGCGAACGGCGCCCCCAGCCAGTCGCCGACCGCGAACACCAGCGGCGGCCCCGGCATGAACTGCGGCACCACCCCGCCGTCCACCGGGTACGTGCCGACGCTGTCGAAGAACAGGGAGGGATGGTGGCCGCCGAACGCCGCCGCCTGGTCCGGGATCGGCAGCGAGCCGTGCCCGGCGATCCAGGCGGCGTACTGGGCGTAGGTCGCCGGGTCGCGCCGGACCAGCAGCTGCTCGGAATGCATGACGACGTTGAACACGCCCGACCCGGCGGCCACCGCCACGACCCCGGCCACCTGCCAGGGCGTGGCCTGGACGCCCTGGCCCGCGCCCCGCGTCCCGCGCAGGACGCCGCGCGTGCCCGCCCAGCACAGCAGCGCCGCCGCGGGCGCCCCGAGCAGCAGCGCGGGCAGCGGCGCGAACCGGCCGGCCAGCAGCAGTGGCAGGCCCGCGAGCAGCCAGCCCGCCAGGGCGAGCGCGGGCGACACCGACAACGCGGCCAGTACGCGGCCCGATCGATCACGTTCCATCGGTGAGCGAGCGTATCCAACGCCGGAGTCACGGCGTCCGCGGAAACGCGGGTAGCGTACGCGAGGTGCAGGAGGAGCGGGATGACCAGCGGGTGAGACCGGAGCCGCGCGCGGGAACCCCCGCCCGCGTCCAGGAGCCCATCTGGCGGCGGCTCGCCTCCGGCGCCCGGGAGCCCGGCTGGTGGCGGCACGGCTGGCCGGCGCGCGTCCGGGAGGCCGGATGGTGGCGGCACGGCTGGCCGGCGCGCGTCCGGGAGGCCGGATGGTGGCGGCGGCACGGCTGGTTCGCCGGGGTGCTGGCGGTCGGCGCGGCCCTGCGCGCGCTCGCCATGCTCGGCTACCGCCCGGCCCTGTGGTTCCCCGACTCCTACACCTACGTCGTCACCGTCTTCCGGCCGCGCCCCGACCTGGTGCGCCCGGCGGGCTACTCGATGTTCATGAAGCTCCTGGAGCCCTTCCACGGCTTCTGGGCGGTCACCGCCGCGCAACACCTGCTCGGCCTGGCCACCGGCGTTCTCGTCTACGTGGCCGCGCGCCGGGCCCCGCGCTGGGCGCGCACGCTCGCGGCCGTGCCCGTGCTGCTCGACGCGTACCAGATCGAGCTGGAGCACCTGCTGGTCTCCGACACGTTGTTCCTGTTCCTGGTCGTGGCCGCCGTGGCACTGAGCATGACGGAGAAGCGCGCCACCGTCGCCGCCGTCGGCCTGCTGCTGGCCGCCGCCACCCTGACCAGGACCGTCGGCCAGCCGCTCATCGTCGTCCTGGCCGCGTGGTTCGTGCTGCGCAGGCGCGTGGGCCTGGCCGGGGTGCTGCTCGTCGCCGCGCTGGTCCCGGTCGTCGCCTACGGCGGCTGGTTCTACGCCACCTACCACCGCGTCGGCCTGGTGGGCGCGAACGGCGTCTTCCTCTACGCCCGCACGATGTCCTTCGCCGACTGCGCGAAAATGCACCCGCCGGCCGACCTGCGGGTGTTGTGCGACCCCCGTCCGCCGGAGCTGCGGCCGCCGTCGCAGGAGTACATCTGGAGCAAGGACTCCCCGCTGGTGAAGCTGCCGGGGATCACGTTCACCAAGGCGAACGACGACCTGGCCTCCAGGTTCGCGACCCTGGCCGTCACCAGCCAGCCGCTCGACTACGCGGGCTCGGTGCTGGCCGAGCTGGCCCGCACGTTCGCGTGGGGGCGGCCGGTCTACCCCGACGCGGAGGTCTACGCCTACTACGAGTTCCCGGCGACCCCGCCCGGCCCACCTGGCCGCTATCCCGCGCAGGTCGGCGCCGACTATGCCAAGCTCTACGAGCAGGGTGCGATCGGTACGGAGATCGTCGAGCCCTACGCCGGATGGCTGCGGGGCTACCAGAGCGTGGTGCGCCTGCCCGGCCCGGTGCTGCTGGCGCTCCTGCTCGCGCCGCCCGTCGCGGCCGCCGTGCGCAGGGCGCGGGGCCTGCGGCACGCCGGTCCGCCGGTGTGGGCGGTGCCCTGGGCGGCGGCCGTTGTGTTGCTCGTCACACCGCCCGCCGTGGCCGAGTTCGACTACCGGTACGTGCTCCCGGCCGTGCCTCTGGCCTGCCTCGCGGCGGCCCTGAGCGTCCGGCCTGACCTGCGGGGACGGTCAGAAAGCGGGAAAGACTTTGGCAATGATATTCCACGAAATGTCCGGCTCTGAGTATGCTGTGCCGCGGAAACATCACGCCCGGGTCACGGTCGTTTCCGGCGGTCATGGCACCGGGCACGCCGTACGTGACCTAATCTCGTGGCGCGGAGCGACCAAGCCGGCGCGTTGGCGCAAGGAACGAGGCTAGGGGGCGTATGAGTGACTACAGGAGCGCGTCCGTCCAGGACGCCAGGGTCGCCCCCAGCGCTCCGGGCAGCCGGATGGCGCGAAGGGCCGCGGGCTCCCCGCCTCCCCCGCCCGACGACCGGCCCACGCGCGGCCACCGCGGCGACGGCGGCGGCGGTCAGGGCAAGATGCGGGTGCTGGCCTGGGTCAGCATCGCCGCCACCACGGTCATGGTGGCCGGCGCGCTGACCGGTTACACCGTCTACCGGGACGCCTTCGGCAACATCACCCAGAAGAGCGTCAAAGAAGACATCATCAACCCGCGTCCGCGCGACACGGGCGCGCTCAACGTGCTTCTCGTCGGCTCCGACACCCGCGCGGGCAAGGGCAACGCCAGATACGGCCAGCAGCTCGCCAGGACGGCCGACGCCGGCGGCAAGCGCACCGACACGATCATCGTCATGCACATCTCCCCCAACCGGGACAAGGCGCGCCTGATCAGCTTCCCGCGCGACTCGATGGTGCAGATCCCGAAGTGCAAGAACGAGACGACCAAGGCCGAGATGCCGCCCCGCCGGGACATGATCAACTCGGCGTACAACTCCGGCGGCATCGCGTGCACGATCTCCACGATCGAGACGCTCACCCAGATCCGCATCAACCACTTCGTCGAGGTCGACTTCAGCGGCTTCAAGAACATCGTCGACGCCCTCGGCGGCATCGAGATCTGCCTCAAGTCCGGCGTCAACGACAAGGCGTCCCATCTCGTCCTGCCTCCGGGCAAGAGCCTGCTCAACGGCGAGAAGGCGCTCGGCTACGTACGTCTGCGCCACTACGGCGACGGCAGCGACATCCAGCGCATCAAGCGCCAGCAGATCTTCCTGAGCAAGGTCATCGCCAAGGCCACGAGCAGCGAGCTGCTGACCGACATCGGCAAGCTGACCGGCTTCATCAAGGCGGCCGCGGGCTCGGTCACCATGGACCCCGAGCTGGCCAACGACACCCAGCAGCTCATCGACATCGCCACCAGCGCCAAGGAGCTGACCGCGGGCGGCGTGCAGCTCACCACGATCCCGTGGCTGCCCGACCCGCAGGACCCCAACCGGGTGATCTGGAAGGAGCCCGACGCCTCCGCGCTGTGGGCCTCGATCATCAGCGACACCGAGCTCCCCGACCCGGCCCCGAGCGCGAGTGCCAGCGCGAGCACCAAGCCCAAGGTCACGCCCAAGCCCGAGCAGGTGAAGGTCCAGGTGCTCAACGGCACCACCACGCCGGGCAAGGCCCGCCTGGTGGCCGACGAGCTGGCCAAGCAGGGCTTCAACGTCGTCGGCGTGGGCAACTACCAGGCCGCCGACGGCGCGAGCCTGCCCGCCAGCGAGATCCACTACGCCAAGGGCGCCGCCACCGGCGCCGACTACGCGGCCGTGCTGTCCGGCGCGGTGCTGCCCAAGCCGGCTCCCTCGGCGGGCAAGGTCACCGCGACCAACCCGCAGCCCTACACCTCCGGCACCACCGGCACGGCCGCCGGCGCGGGCGGCAAGGGCGCTCCGGTGATCCAGCTCGTCGTCGGCTCCGACTTCAAGTCGGTCAAGGTGACCAAGCTTCCTGACAGCGTGAACAACAGCACCATCACGGCCGCCGACCAGAAGAACGTGTGCACCTGAGGCTCCAAGTTCCCTGTGGAACCGGACTTCTGGTGAGACAGGGACCACTAGATCGGGATAATGTTTGCGGGTCGGCGACGCAGCGCGACACGGCCGCTGTAAGGCGGTTGTAAGTGTGAAATGTCAGAGTTGCGTCGTGCACCCCGGCCCCTAACGAAGCTGAGCTCCCCAGTGTCTGACACAAAGTTCTCCCCACCGGTCACGACCCCGCGGAGCCCTGACGGCCCCGTCGAGGAAGGCGGGCCGGCGAACACTGGAGCTCGCTGGCCCCTGCCTCAGGAGCCGGTCTGGGGCAACCAGACCGACCCTCACGGCATGCCGACGGCCGAGCGCCCCGAGGAGCGGCAGGAGCCCGCCGAGGAGCCCGAGCCGCCCAAGCGCCGGCGCGACCCCTACCTCGACAACGTCAAGTTCATCCTGATCGCGCTCGTGCCGCTGGGCCACTCGCTGGTGCCCACGCTCTCGACCCATTCCTCCAGAGCGCTCTACATCTACATCTACATGTTCCACATGCCGCTGTTCGTGCTGATCAGTGGCTACCTGTCCAGGAACTTCTGGAACTCCAACGCGAAGACGAACAAGCTCGTCGACACGTTCGTCGTGCCGTACGTGATCGTGGAGATCGGCTACGCCGCCGTCCGCTACGGGCTCGGCCAGAAGTGGAGCCTCACGATCATCGACCCGGCGTGGCTCAACTGGTACCTGCTGGCGCTGCTGTTCTGGCGGTTGTCCACACCGGTGTGGAAGCGGATGAAGCACCCGGTCCCGGTGGCCATCGTCATCTACATGTTCGCCGGCTTCTCGCAGATCACCGGCGACTTCAGCATGGACCGCTTCTTCGGCCTGCTGCCGTTCTTCGTCATCGGCCTGGTGATGCAGCCCGAGCACTTCGAGATGCTCAACAAGCTGTGGATCAAGATCGCGTCGGGGGTCACGCTGCTCTGCGCGGCGGCCGTGGCCATCGTCATCGCGCCCAAGGCGCCGCTCGACCCGTTCTACTTCAAGCACAGCTTCCAGGACATGGACCTGTCCTGGTGGATGGGCCTGCTGCTCAAGGTCGGGCTGCTGGTCTGCGCCCTGGCGATGTCCTTCGCGGTGCTGGCGCTGGTGCCGCGCGGCGAGACCTGGTACTCCGACCTCGGCACCCGCACGCTCTACTGCTACCTGCTCCACGGCATCCCCGTCCTGATCGCCAAGGACCAGGGCTGGCTGGCGCTGCCGTGGCTGCACGGGCCGCTCGGCGTGCTCGCCATCGCGTGCAGCTCGTTCGCCCTGGCGATCGTGTTGTGCCTGCCGGAGACGCGCACGGTCTTCAAGTGGGTGCTCGAACCGCGCCTGACCTGGCTCTATCGCCGTCCCTCTGGAAGTTAAGCGGCCCTTCCACCTGAGTTAACGCCTTTGACCTGGTAGGCGCGGAGCATCGACACATGCGCGCATGTGTCGCCACCACCGTCCATCATCCCGAGGACGCCCGGATCATGCACCGGCAGATCAGGGCGCTGCTCGACGCGGGCCACGAGGTGACCTACGTTGCGCCGTTCACCTATTACAACGTCACCCCGGCCGTCGGGCTCACCGCCGTCGACGTCGCCCGGCAGGCCCCGTACGGGAAGGCCCGGGCGGCGCTCAGGCGCGGCGTGCGGGACGCCGACCTGCTGATCGTGCACGATCACCGGCTGCTGCGCGCGCTGCCCCACCGGCGCCCTCCGGTCGTCTGGGACGTCCGCGAGGACGTCTCGCCCAGGCGGCGGGCCCGCGCGGAGAGACGGCACCACGTGATCACCTCCGCGGTGGTGCCCGAAGCGACCCTGGTGTCGCCCAGCCCGCCACTTCCCGGCGACACCAGGGTCGTGCACATCGGCCGCCTGTCGGCCGAGGGCGGCGTGGCCGAGCTGATCGCCCTGGCCGAGCGCCTGGCGCCGCACGGCATCCGGATGGACCTCATCGGCGCCGCCGACCGCGACGTGCGCCCGCTGCTGCGCGACGCCCAGCGCGTCGGCCTGCTCGACTGGTTCGGGTACGTGCCCAACCGGCATGCCCTGCGCATGTCCGAGGGCGCGCTGGCCGGGCTGTCCCTGGCCGCCGACACCGTGACCGAGCCGCCCACGAAGATCCTCGACTACATGGGCCGCGGCCTGCCGGTGATCGCCACCCCGCAGGCCGCCCCGCTGGTCCGGGCCGTCGGCTGCGGCCTGGTGGTGCCCCGGGACGTGGACGCGCTGCTGGACGCCGTCCTGGACCTCAAGGAGGACCCCGTGCGGCGGGCCGACCTGGGAGCGGTCGGGCACGCCGAGGCCCGGCTGCGCCACCACTGGCCCGACCGGGCGGCGGACTTCGTCAAGCTGGCCGAGTCGTGGGCGGCCCTGCCGGAACACGCGCTGGCGGTGTAGGAATGGCCAGCGGGCTCCCGGGTTGATGTACTGGACCCATGGCATCGCATCTGATCCAGGGCCGGACGGTGGGCATGCCTGTGCGAGTGCAGGACGCCGAGGTCTGCAGCGCCTTCTACGCGGTGCGGGCCGACGCGGCGCGGGCGGTGATCGCCTATTCCGGCCTCGACGTGGCCGAGGTGTTCCCCGGCAAGGCCGTGTGCGTGCTGGTGTTCGTCGACTACCGCCAGGGCGACCTGGACGCCTACCACGAGTTCGGGATGGCCTTCCTGATCCGGCGGCCGGGGGCGGCGGGCTCGGTCGGGCTCGGTGACCTGCGCGGCGCGGGCGTCTTCGTCCACTGGCTGCCCGTCGACCAGCGGTTCACGCTGGAGGCGGGGCGTACGATCTGGGGGTTCCCCAAGGAGCTGGCCGACATCGAGCTGCGGCTCGGGTCGCCGTACAAGCGGTGTGTGCTGCGCAAGGACGGCAGGCTCGTGCTCGACCTGCTGATCAGGCCCGGCGTGCCGGCGCCGGCCGCCATGGCGCCGCTCGACGCCTTCACCCATCTGGAGGGCGTCACGCGGCGCATCCCCTGGTCCGTACGGGCCGGGGGCACGCGCGTGCGGCCGGGCGGCGCGCTGATCCGCCTGGGCAACCACCCCATCGCCAAGGAGCTCAGCGAGCTGGGGCTGCCCAAGCGGGCGCTGTTCGCCTCGACCGTCTCCCATGCCTCGATGATCTTCGGCGAGGCGGAGACGGCCTAGACGATCGGCGGGCGGCCGAGCTTGACCATGCGCCAGGCGGTGCGCCAGGCCATGGGACGACGCTCGCCCGCGGGCGTGCGCAGCCCCTCGAAGAAGCCGGAGAACCACGCCTTGATCGCGACCCCCGAACGGCGCTCGCGGATCAGGGTGAGCACCACCCAGTTGGTCAGGTAGAGGAACGCCAGCGGCCACGGCAGGTTGCGCCGCGCCAGCCAGACCCGGTTACGGGCGTTGAGCTGGTAGAACTGCGCGTGCCTGGTCGGGGGGACCTGCGGGTGGTACATGACGGTCTCGGCGTCGTACTCGATCCGGTAGCCCTCGCCCAGCAGGCGCCAGGCCAGGTCGGTCTCCTCGTGCGCGTAGAAGAACCGCTCCGGCAGGCCGCCGACCTGGAGGAAGGCCGAACGCCGCACGGCCGAGGCGCCGCCGAGGAACGTGGTGACCGGCGAGGAGCGCTGCGGGTCGCCCGCGCGCAGCCGGGGCACGTGCCGCCGCTGGCCGACGCCGCCCTCGGGGTCCATCACCCGGAAGGAGATGACCGCGAGGTCGGGCTCGGTGGCGAACCGGTCGCGCACGTGGGCGACGACCTTCTGGTTGGCGTACCAGCCGTCGTCGTCGAGGAACAGCACGACGTCGCCGGAGCACTCCTCGACGCCGCGGTTACGGCCGGCGGGAATGCCGGTGTTGTGGTCGAGCCGGATCGTCTTCACGACCGCGGCCGAGCCCTCGGGTGGCGTGGCCGACACCTGGGGCACGTCGGCGCCGTTGCCCACGATCACCACTTCGACGTCGCCGTCGACCTGGTTGAGCGCGGACTCGACGGCCCGGTTCAGCTCCGCGACCCGGTTGCCCATGGTGAGGATGACGCACGAGATCTTCAACGGGTCATCGTCCTGACGCGTTGAGGACACGAGCGGAGCATTCTTTCATGATCACCGAGTCTGCTGGTCTGCATCTTGTTGACAATGGTGGAGCTAAGCGTATCGGAACCGATGGTGAACCCCCACCGAACGGCGGACGTCCGATCAATACGACGGACGGGAAGCTCCTCCGGTTCCGACATGAGATCACCCAAGCCGCCTCGACGCCATAATGCTGATCAGATGGAGCACGGTCTGCAGCGCGGCGGCGATCGCGCAGGCCACGATGAGCACGCGGGAGGCCCCGAGCGTGCCGGTCGCCAGGTCGATCACCGCGGCCACCACCGCGAGCAGCGACAGCTCGATCGGCTGCATGATCCGATGGAACTTCGTCGCCGCCAGGATCCTCCTGCCCAGACCGAGCAGCCCCGAACGGAACTGCACCGCCGACGCCTCGGAGGACGCGCCCAGCCCGCCCTTGGCCCGCGCCACCTCCACCAGGTCGGTCTCGGCCTTGATGAGGATGGCGCCGAGCGCGGCGGCGAAGCCGAGCACGGTGTACCAGTCGGGCAGGACGGCCGAGGCCCGCCAGCCGAGCCCGGCCAGCACGGCGGCCTCGGTGAAGTAGGCCCCGACGCGGTCGAGGTAGACCCCGGCCAGCGACGTCTTGCCCGTCCAGCGGGCCAGCTCGCCGTCGGAGCAGTCGAGCAGCAGGTAGACCTGGACGAGCAGGGCGGCCAGCACGGCCGCCCACAACCCCGGCAGGGCCAGCACGAAGCCCGCCGCGACCCCGGCGACCGTCATCACCCAGGTGAGCTGGTTGGGCGTGACCGACGTCTTGCTCGTCAGCCACGTGACGTAGATGGACAGCCGGCGCATGTAGAGCACGCCTGCCCAGTGCTCGCCGTTCCTGCGGTCGAGATGGCCCTCGGGCTGGGCGACCCGCCGCAGCTCAGCTACCGAAGGCCCGGACATAGTCCCCCACCCGATCGCGGATCTCGGAGTCCTGCATGCGCAGGTGCTCCAGGATCGTGTAACGGCCGGGACGGGTCGACGGCGCCAGCGCGACCACCTCGGCGAACTGCTCGCCGGTCAGCCCGATGTCGGCGGGCACGACCGGGAGCTCGTGCCGGCGCAGGCAGTCGACCACCTGGGCCACCCTGGCGGCGTCCTCCCGCAGGAAGAAGCAGAAGGCGGCACCTATGCCGGCGAGCTCGCCGTGGTTGGAGGTGCCGGGGAAGAGCTGATCCACGGCATGAAGGATCTCATGATCTCCACCACTCGCGGGCCGCGACGACCCGGCGACGACCATCGACATGCCGGAGAGGATGAGCGACTCGGCCAGGACGGTCAGGAACGCGTCGGACTCGATGCCGTCGCTCCGGCCGACCAGCGCCTCGGCGGCGGTGCGGGACATCGAGCAGGCCAGGCCGTCGATGGGCTCGCCGCGCTCGACGCTGCCGAGCTGCCAGTCCTCGATCGCCGACAGGTTGCTGACGACGTCGCCGATGCCGGCCCTGACCAGCGACTTCGGCGCGTTGTGCACGAAGTCGAGGTCGACCAGGATGGCCAGCGGCATCGGCACGCCGAAGGTGCCCTTGCCCCCCTCGTAGACGAGGGAGGCGGTGGGCGAGCAGATGCCGTCGTGGGAGAGGTTGGTGGCCACGGCCACCATGGGGATGCCCGCGAGGGACGCGGCGTACTTCGTCGCGTCGATCGTCTTTCCGCCGCCGACCCCGACGACGACCTCGTAGGCGCCCTTGCGCAGGTCGGCGCCGAGTGAGACGGCCGCCTCGACCGACCCGTCGCTCACCCGGAACACCTCGGCCTCGCCGAGGGTGGGGGCGATCAGGCGCTCGATGTGGTCGCCCTGGCCGGGCCCGACGGCCACGGCCACCCGGCCGGAGGTGGCCACGCGGCTGTCGGCCAGCAGGGCGCCGAGCTCGGCGACGGCGCCGCGCCTGACCTCCATGGTCAGGGGCGCCGGCAGCATCCTCGCTAGAAGCGGCATGCGCGCTCCCTCTAGTAGCGAACGGCTATGGTGCGAGCCTTGGCCAGGTCGTCGTGGTTGTCCACCTCGACCCAGTCGACCTCGCCGATGGGCGCGACGTGGATCGCCTCGCCGCGCTCGACCATCTCCTGGTAACCGTCCTCGTAGTAGAGCTGGGGGTCGCGCTCGAACGTCGCCTTGAGCGCGTCGGCCAGCCGCTCGGCCGCGCCGGGCCTGATGAGCGTGGCGCCGATGTACTCGCCGTAGGCCTCGGCCGGGTCCATCAGCTTGGTGATGCGGCGCAGCGAGCCCTCCGGGGAGAGGGTCACCTTCATCTCTTCGTCGGCCAGCGTCTTGACGTCGTCGACCGCGAGCAGGACGTCGCTGGTCTCGGGGGCGGCCAGCAGCGTCTTCTCGACCGAGACGGGGTGGACGGTGTCGCCGTTGACCAGCAGCACGCCCTGGGCGAAGTAGTCGCGGGCGCACCACAGGGAGTAGGCGTTGTTCCACTCCTCGGCCTTGTCGTTGTGCACGAGGGTGAGCTTGACGCCGTGGCGCCTCTCCAGCTCCTCCTTGCGGTCGTGCACGGCCTGCGCCGCGTAACCGACGACGACCACGACCTCCCGCAGGTCCACCTCGGCGAGGTTGCGCAGCGAGATGTCCATGATCGTGGTTTCGCCGTCAACCGGCACGAGCGCCTTGGGCAGCGTGTCGGTGTACGGCCGCAGGCGTCGTCCGGCCCCGGCGGCCAGAACCATTCCCAGCAACGTGCACTCCTCGGTCGAGCATGACTACGTGTGCCCAAAGGTTAGTTGCCTTTGGGCCCTTCGCGGGTAATCCGCCGTCAGTCTTGCGTTCCCATCTCGCTCGCCTCGACGCCCGATCGGGGCGCGGCCAGCCAGCACGTGACACTCTCCCAGCCGAACAGCGCCCACAGGTAGAGGGTCAGCAGCACGTAGCCCGCGGTCATCCAGCCGGCCAGGGCGGCCAGCGAGACCGCCATCATCCGGCCGTCCCAGCCGAGGCCGAGCGTCGAGAGCCAGGCCGGCGGGTAGACGCGCTGGCGCAGCCGGTAGACCAGGTCGTAGTGGTGGAAGGCGAGCGCGCCGAGCAGCAGGAAGGTCAGGACCGGCGGCAGCCCGTGGGCGAAGCCGCAGGCGGCGACGAAGCTGTACTCGATGAGCCGCAGGATCGGCGGCACCAGCCAGTCGAAGCGGCCGTCGTGCGGGTGGGTGCTGCCCGGCCCGGCCAGCAGCAGCGTCACGGCGGGCGCGAACACCGCGAGCCCGTCGGACCCGGCCACGCCGATCAGCAGCAGCACGCCGGTGACGAACGTGCCGGCGATCACCGGCGGCAGCGGCGGGAGCTGCCCGGCCACGAGCAGGCCCATCGCGCGCGAGAGCGGCCCGTCGTCGCGGTAGGCGACGACCTTGCTCTCTGGCACGGGGCTCATGTGCACGGAGATCACGCTGCCCACCTCCCGATCCGGCGAACCGCCGCCGCCCCACCCGCCCCGGCGACCCTCACCGTGCCGACCCTCACCGCGCCGACCCTCACCGTGCCGACCTCGCGACGCGCCCGGCGAGCTGGTAGAGGGCCGCGACGCCGCCCCAGCCCAGCAGGGACACGAACGTCACCCTGGCGTCCCACACGGCGGCGGTGACGGCGATCAGCACCGTCCGCTCGCCGATGGGCAGCACGACCATCTTCCTGAGCCAGTGGACGAGCGAGTCGCGCTCCAGCCGCTGGGCGAGCCCGAGCATCCCGTGGGCGTGCCGCGCGTCGGCCGGCTCCAGCAGCGAGCGGGCGGGCCTGGCCCACAGCGCGCCGACGCGGCCGGCGTCGGCCACCGCCCCGGCGTAGGAGTAGTCGATGGAGTGGCGGACGACCTGGGTGATCATCGCGGCGGCGGCCAGGTACCAGATCGCGGTCCCGCCGTAGCCGAAGGCCAGCCCGACGTAGACCAGGTACTCCTTCAGCCGGTCGGCCATGCCGTCGGCCCAGGCGCCGAGCGGGGAGAACGTGCGGGTGTAGCGGGCGAGCTGCCCGTCGAGGCAGTCGAGCGCGAACGACATCAGGAACAGCGCGCCCCCGGCCGCCCGCCCTGCCTGGGTGCCGGCCGAGAACCAGACGGCGGCCAGCGCGGCCAGGCCGATCGAGACGCCGGTGACGGCGTTGGGGGTGAGCTTGAGGCGGACGGCCGGCCTGATCAGGTGGCGCGACCAGGTCGAGACGAAGAACGTGGCGAAGAAGCCGTCGTCCTCCTTGACCGAGGTGTCGAGCCGGACCCTGGCCTCGTCGACCTCGGCGAGCCTGGTCAGGGCGCTGTCGGCGGCGTGCTGGCCGGTCACGCGGTCGGCGTGCAGCGGGCCGATCGAGGCGGCGCGCACCCGTACGCCGGCCCTGACCAGTCCCACCAGCAGCAGGTCGACCGCCTCGACGGGGGTGACCGGGCCGAGCTTGCCCAGGTCGGCCAGCTCGGCCAGCTCCTCGGCGAGGTCGGCCAGGGTCGCCAGGTCGGCCTCGCCGGTCTGGAGCACGCCCCTGAACGTGGCGTTGGCCTCCGGGACGGTGTGGAACGAGCTGCCGGCGGCGACCACCCTGCCGGACTCGACGCGTACGGGCGGCCGCATCGGGGCCGCGGCGGCGTCGTGGGAGACCAGCGCGCCGGTGTCGCGCGCGGGATGTTCGAGCAGCAGCGCGAGCGCCTCGGTGTGGGCGACGAGGTCGGCGGGGAGCACCACGACCGTGCCCGAGGAGACCCGGGCGATCTTGGCAACCCCGCGCAGGTCGGCCCCGAGCCCGCCGCCGGGGGCGACCACCTGGACGTCACGGACGGGAAGCGCGGCGAACTGGTCGCTCAGCCGGTCGAGGAGCGTGCCGCCGGCGCAGGAGAGCCGGCACGCCGGGGTCGTGGCGAGCAGCACCACCGAGGTGGTCGTGCCCTCGCGGGTGAGTGAGTCGGGCAAAGCGCAGGTCTCCTCCCGGTAGGGAGTGCGTGGACACAGCGTAGCGACAGGGGCGCGCGATATCACGGAACAGGACCGTTACGCTGCCGACATGGATGCAGCGCGGCGGTCGGTCGGAGTGCTCCTCGCGGGAGGCGTGGGGCAGCGGGTCGGACATGAGATACCCAAACAACTCATCGAAGTAGCCGGGCGGACGATCCTGGAGCACTCGATCGCGGTGTTCGAGCGGGCGCCGGAGATCGACGAGATCGTGGTGCTGATGACGCCCGGCTTCACCGACCGGGTGAAGGAGATCGTGGCGAACGGCGGCCACCGCAAGGTCACCCAGATCGTGGAGGGCGGCCGCAGCCGTACGGAGAGCACGTGGCGGGCGTTGCGGGCGCTGGGCACGCAGGAGTGCGACGTGCTGCTGCACGACGCCGTACGGCCCCTTCTGGAGCCGCGGATCATCACCGAGTGCGTGGCGGCGCTGCGCACCCACCGGGCCGTCAACGTGGCGATCCCGAGCTCCGACACGGTCCTGGTGGCCGTGCCCGGCCCGGACGGCGAGGTGATCGGCGAGGTCCTCGACCGCTCGCGGCTGCGCCGCAGCCAGACGCCGCAGTGCTTCCGGCTCTCGGTGATCCGCGAGGCGTACGAGCGGGCCATGGCCGACCCGGGCTTCGCCGAGCGCCCGGCCACCGACGACTGCGGCGTGGTGCTGCGCTACCTGCCCGAGGTGCCCATCCACCTGGTCCCCGGCAGCGAGCGCAACATCAAGGTCACCCATCCGGACGACCTGCGGATCGCCGAGCAGCTCTTCGCGATCAGGGGGTCCATCTCCTGACGTGTCCGGGCATGTCGTAGACGTTCGCGTGGAAGGCGCTTGACCTGCGGGTTGTTACCGTGCGGTCGCATGAGAAGACTGCTGGCGATCGGCGCGCTGCTCGGCTGCTACCCCGTCCTGCTGGCGTCGGCGCTGTGGCCGGCGCCGCTGCTGTTCGGGCTGGTCGCCGTGGTCTCCTACGCCGTCGAGTTCGCCGCGGCACGCCTGGCCGGCGGGCTGACCGAGCTGCTCAGCCGGATGCATCTGGGCACCACGCTGCGGTTCGCGGCCCGGGAGACGGCCGCGCTGCTGCTGGTGGCGCGGGTGTCGGGGGCCGGCTCGCCGTGGTTCGTGGCGCTGGCCGCCGGGCTGTTCGCGCTGCACGGCACGCGGGCCGCGCACTCGGGGCTGGCCATCCGCCTGCGGCAGACGCTCAGCAGCATGCCGGTGACCACCCGCAACCTCGACGTGTCCGCGCTGCGCATCCCCAAGATGCCGCCCCCGTTCCTGGGCGCCCACCGCGGCCTGCGTTTCCTCGGGCTCGACGCCCTGCCGGTGCTCGGCGCGACCTTCGGCGCGGCGGCCGGGGCGGCCGGCGCGGGCGTCGCGCTGCTGCTCGGCGTGGCGGGCGTGCTGGCGCTGCTGCCGTACGTGCGCCGCACCCGGCCGCTCGGTGACCGGGCGAGGGTGCTGGAGGTCGTGGGCGAGCAGGTCAGGGCCTACGACCCGGAGGTCATCCTGTATTTCTCCGGCGCGACGGCCGCCGCCTACCAGGCCCGGATGTGGCTGCCCACCCTTGAACGCATCAACCGGCGCGCCATCGTCGTGCTGCGCGAGCGCGGCATGGCCAGGCACCTGGAGTCGACCACGCTGCCGATGGTCTGCATCCCGTCCTCGGCCGACCTGATGAGCTTCCGCGCCCTGTTCAGCGCCAAGCTCTGCCTGTACGTCTCCAACGTCGGCCGCAACGTCCACATGCTGCGCATCCCGACCCTGCGCAGCGTGTTCCTCAACCACGGCGACAGCGACAAGGAGGCGTCGTTCAACCCCTTCTCGCGGGTGTACGACGAGGTGTGGGTGGCCGGGCCGGCCGGGCGCGACCGCTACCGGCGCGCCCGCGTGGGCGTCCGGGACGAGAGCATCCACGAGGTCGGCCGGCCACAGCTCGAAGGCATCTCGACCGAGGGCCCGGGGCTGCCGTACCGGACCGTGCTCTACGCCCCGACCTGGGAGGGCTGGAACGACGACCTGTTCCACACGTCGCTGATCACCATGGGCCCGCGCATCGTGCGCGCCCTGCTGGACCACGACCCGCAGCTGCGGATCATCTACAAGCCGCACCCGCTGACCGGCCACCGCGACAAGAGCGCCGCGCGGGCGCACCGCAGGATCGTGTCGATGATCGAGGCGGCCGAGCTGGCCAGGTCGAAGGCCAGGCATCCGTCGAGCCCGGGCGGGGCGCCGGAGATCAGGCACCTGATCGTCACCGGCGACAGCCCGCACCTGTACGACTGCTTCAACGAGTGCGACCTGCTGATCAGCGACATCTCCAGCGTCGTGGCCGACTTCCTGGCCAGCGAGAAGCCGTACGCCGTGACGAACGTCGCGGGGCTGCCCGAGCGCGCCTTCCACGAGCGCTACCCGAGCACCGAGGCGGGGGTGCTCATCGGCGAGGACCTCGCGGCCCTCGCCGGTTTCCTGGACGGTGAGGACACCCTGGCCCGAGCCAGGATCAAGCTCAGGAGCTACCTGCTCGGGCCGGAGTACCCGGACGCGCTGACCCGCTTCGACGCGGCCGTCGAACGGGTCTTCGCGGGCTCATAGATCAGCGTGGCGGCCTGGACAACCTCCGCGGGCTGGTGAGGAAGCCCCATCCCCACGAGACGTGCATGGTGGCGTAGACGAGGGGCAGCCGCAGCTTGGCCGCGCCCGGCAGCCCGCTGCCGGTGACCGCCGAGCCGGCCACGATGGCCAGCGCGTAGCCCCCGGGCACGACGAGCGCGAGCGGGAAGAACGGCGACAGCACCACCCCCAGCGCCATGGCCAGCACCGCGGCGGGCGGCGCCAGGTAACGCAGGTTGATCGTGCCCTCGTGGGTGCGCGCGACCACGCGCCGCCAGCGGCCGTAGTGGAAGTACTGCTTGGCCAGCGCCTTGACGTTGGGCCGCGGACGGTAGGTGACCCGCATGCGCGGCTGGAACCAGACCAGCCCGCCGGTCTGGCGGATGCGGTGGTTCATCTCCCAGTCCTGAGCCCGCTGGAAGTGCTCGTCGTAGCCGCCGACCCGGTCGAGCGCCGAGCGGCGGAACACGCCGAGGTAGACGGTGTCGGCCGGGCCCGCGGTGCCGCCCACGTGGAAGGCCGCGGCGCCGACGCCGATCTTGGAGGTCATGGCGCAGGCCACGGCCTGCTCGAACGGTGTGACGCCTTCGGCCGCCATGACGCCGCCCACGTTGTCGGCGCCGGTCTCGGCCAGCGTCTCGACGGCGACGCGCAGGTAGTCGGAGGGCAGCATGGCGTGCCCGTCGACCCTGGCGACGATGCCGTTGCGGGCGGCGGCGATGGCGGCGTTGAGCGCGTTGGGCGTGCGACCGGTCGGGTTGGGCACCACGATCACCCGGCGGTCGGCCGCCGCGATGGCGTCGGCGACCTCCTGGGTGCGGTCTTGGGACGGACCCACGGCGAGGACGACCTCGATCTCACCGGGGTAGCTCTGGGCGAGGACCTGGTCGACGGCCTCGCGAAGGTGCCGCTCCTCGTTGAGGACCGGCATGACGACGGAGATGGGGGGCCAGCCGCGCGTCTCCGCGGGCGCGTGCGGCGAGTCGGGGAACTGCTTCATGGCGGGGCTCACGCTACTGTACGACCAGGGGAGAAGGGCAATCGAAAGCCCCGGTGTCCCCGGCGGATCCGAGGAGGAGGGCATGCGCGAACCGGGCGAGGAGGACGGCGGCGTGCTGGTGGGCGGCGACGCCTACGGCGGCGTCAGGCTCACTCCTGCCACCCGTCCACGCAGGCCCGTGCGGAGCGCCAAGGCACGCCGCCGCAACGTGATCGTCGCCGGCCTGCTGTCCACGGGCATCCTGGTCAGCACCGGCGTGGTGTGGGCGACCCCGCGCCAGATCGGCACGGTCGACGCGGGCGTGACCGCTCCCAAGTCCCAGGGGGCCGAGAACATCCTGCTGGTCGGCGTCGACAAGCGCGACGACCTGACCCGGCAGCAGCAGAACCAGCTCAAGCTGGGCCGCGAGTCCGGCCAGCGCACCGACACGATGATGGTCATCCACCTGTCGGAGGACCACCAGCGCGTCACCGTGGTGAGCCTGCCGCGCGACACCTGGACGACGATCCCCGGCAAGGGCGACCACAAGATCAACTCGGCCTACCAGTTCGGCGGGCCGAAGCTCACCATGCAGACCGTCAAGGCCGCCACCGGGCTGGAGATCAACCGCTACATCGAGGTGAACATCCTCGGGTTCATCGACGTGGTCGACTCGCTCGGCGGCGTCACCGTCTGCACGCCGATCCCGATCAACGACCCCAAGACGGGCCTCAACCTGATCGCCGGCACCCACCAGCTCCAGGGCGCCCAGGCGCTCGGCTACGCCCGCACCCGCGCCACCGCCCGTTCCGACCTCGACCGCATCGACCGGCAGCAGCAGGTCATCTCCGCGCTGCTCAACCGGGCGCTGAGCGCCGACACGCTGGCCAACCCGGCCAAGCTCGCCGCGTTCGTCAACTCCACGCTGAGCACGGTGAAGGTCGATCCCGACGACGGGCTGATCGGGCTGGCCACCCAGCTGCGCGACGTGTCGCTGGAGGACGTCCGCTTCGCCGACGTGCCGCTCGCGAACGTCGACTTCAAGGCCCCGACCGGCGAGTCGGCGGTGTTGTGGGACCGTCCGGCGGCCCGCGACATGTTCCGCCGCATCGACGCCGACCAGGATCTCGCCAAGCCCGCGCCGACCAAGACGGCCACGACGGCCACGCCGTCGCCGGCCAAGACGGTGGTCCCGCCGGAGAGCGTCACGGTCAAGGTCATGAACGGCACGCTCATCACGGGGCTGGGGGCGCGTACCAAGTCGGCGCTGGTGGCCTCCGGCTTCAAGGTGCCCGGCGAGCCGGGCAACACCGACAAGAAGGACCACAAGCAGACCCTCGTGCGGTACGCCGCGGGCCAGGAGGCGGCCGCGCGCCTGGTGGCGTCCGTCATCCCGGGGGCGGAGCTGAAGCAGGCCGACGTCGAGGGCGTCGAGGTGATCGCCGGCAGCGACCAGCCGAAGATCAAGAAGCTCAAGCAGCCCGACACCCCGGCGAGCAAGCCGAGCTCCACGCCGACGACGAAGACCGCAATGGAGAACATATGCAAGAAATAGGCATAACCAGGTAAAGCCAGGGCACGTGATTGGCATGGTGGTCAAGTCATGGCAGGAGGGCCCCTGTACCGTCCTGCACGTCGTAGGCGATCTCGACGTGGCGGGCGCTCCCCGGCTTCGCGCCGAACTCGATCAGGCCCTGGCGGCGGCTGATCCGCTCAACCTGGTGATCGACCTGACCGAGGTGCCCTTCTGCGACTCGGTGGGCCTCGGCGTCCTGGTGGCGACGCTCAGCTACGTCCAGGACCTGCGAGGACGCATGATCCTCGTCCTCGGGCCCGGCATGATCCGTCACCTGCTGACGATCACCAACCTCGACCGGCACTTCGAGACCAGCGCCTCGCTCGGCGAGGCCCGTGCCGCCCTCGATCCGGCCGCCTGACCGCGTCCTGCCGGGATCACGGACGCGAGCGCGTCTCCCCGGCGCCGCCGGCTCGTAGGCTCGCGGCGAGATCCCTCTCACGCCCGGAGGCCCGCATGCCGGCCTGCCGCCGGGACCGGCGTGGGCGACACGCCTACCGCTAGCGCCTTCCTGCATGCCGGATACTCGGAGATCGGCCGGTTGTTCCGCTGCTACTGGAGGGCTTCGTGAGACTTGGCGTGATGTTCGACCGGGATCTGCCGCCCGAGGAACTGATCCCGTTCGCCCGGGCGCTCGACGAGACCGCCGTCGACGACCTGTGGGTGGTGGAGGACCTGGGCTGGACCGGCGGCGTCTCCGCGGCGGCCACCGCGCTGGCCGTCACGTCCCGGCTGCGCGTCGGCATCGGCATCACCCCCGCGCCGCTGCGCAACCCGATGCTGCTGGCGATGGAGATCGGCAACCTGGCCCGGATGCATCCCGGCCGGCTGGCCGCGGGCATCGGGCACGGCGTGCAGGAATGGATGCGCCAGGTCGGCGCCGCCGTGCCGTCGCCGCTCGCCCTGCTGGAGGAGACGATCACGGCCGTAGGCGCCCTGCTGCGCGGCGAGACGGTCACCCTGCACGGCAAGGCGGTGCACCTCGACGGCGTGTCGCTGGTGCATCCGCCGGCCGTGCCGCCGCCCGTCCTGGCAGGGGTGAAGGGGCCGCGCTCGCTGGCGCTGTCGGGACGCATCGCGCAGGGCACGATCGTGCCGGAGGGGGTCGGCCCGGCGCAGTTGCCCGGCATCGTCGAGCGGATCGCCGGGGGCGACGACCACGAGCTGGGCGTCTTCACCTTCCTGCACATCGGCGAGGAGGCGGACCGGCTCGCCCATCCGGTGGTCCGGGACCAGGCGGCCTACCTGGGCGTGTCGCCGCACGACGTCGTCATGGCGGCCGGCACCCCTGAGCAGGCGGCGGAGCAGGTCAGGAGCATGTGGGCGGCGGGCGCCCGGACGGTGGTCGTCCGGCCGCTGGGGCGCGATCCCCTGCCGCACGTGCACGCCCTGCTGTCGGCGCTGTAGCCCCACCGGCGTCGGGGACGGGGTTCCTATGGCCGAATGGCGGAGGGCCATCGGTCGAACGGCCGATGGGCCTCCGCCGCCGCTTCGCCACGATCGTTTCCATGAGGCTTTTGCTGGTAATCGTGGCAATTCTGGCAGTCACCGGGTGCAGCGTGCGCTTCGACAGCGATGAGGTGCCCGCCGTCCGGACGTTCCCGTTCACCGGGGCCGAACTGAAGATCTCGTCGTCACTGGGCGGGGTGCGGGTGCTGCCCGCCACCAGCCCGGCCGTCGAGGTGCGGCGCTGGACGCGCGGCAAGGCGTCCACCAGCCCCTCGTGGTCGCTGCGCGACGGCGTGCTGCGGCTCAGCGCCGACTGCACCCTCATCGTCGGCGACTGCGGCGCGCGCTACCACGTGCTGGTCCCGGCCGGGGTGCGGCTGACGGTCGACTCCCCTGACGGCGTCATCCTGAACGGCCTCACCCAGGACGTCGACGTCTCCAGCGGCGACCGCATCGAGGTCAAGGACACCTCGGGCAAGCTGCGCCTGCTGACCGACTCCGGCACGATCGAGGGCGAAGGGCTGCGGTCGTCCAGCGTGCGCGGACGCACCCTGGACGGCTCGATCTCCCTGGCCTTCGCCGCGCCGCCCGCGGACCTTGACGTGAAGGCGCGCGAGGGCGGCGTGACCGTCCGCGTGCCGAAGGACTCCTACCAGGTGACGGTCGAGAGCCAGGACGGCTCCGCGCACTCCGACATCAAGAGCACGAAGTCCAGCTCCAGGACCATCCTCGCGCGCAGCACGTACGGGAACGTACGCGTCCTGACCCGCTGACCCGCTGCTCCCCGCCGACCGTGCTGGTGTTTCCGAGGCGTCAGCCGACCTCCGCCTCCTGCCGCGCCTCCACCGTCCGCACGGACGTCTCCGCCTGCCGCACGGCCTTCCAGAAGTACGTCGAGCTGGGCTTGCCCGCCTCGGCGTACTTCTCGGCCAGCGCCCTGGCCATCATCACCAGCCGGCGGCCGCGGAGCTGGAAGCCCGCCGCCTCCGGCACCGCGCCGAGCGCCCGGTGGTTCCAGTACGTGGCCAGCCGCCGCCAGTGCTCGGCCTCCTTCCCACCCGCGCCGCACGCCTCGCAGGCCAGCAGGACGGCCAGCTCGTGGGCGGCCCTGGCGTCACCCCTCTCCGCCGATCGCAGCCGGAACATGCCCAGACGTCCCCAATGCAGCGGAACCCGCAGCTCCGTGGGCGAGGGCCGCCAGGACGACTGCTCGCCGGGGGCGGGCTCCAGGACGTCCCCGCCGGTCCGGGCGGCGGCCGGCGACTCGTTCCGGCGTCGCGCGGCCTCCCCCGCTTCGGCCTTGGCGGCCTGCCACAGGGCGCTGAACTCGGCGGTCAGCTCCTCCACGGACTCGATGGGCATGCCGGACTTCACCGCGATCACCTGACACACCTCGACGATGGTCCGCATCAGCATGAAATCCGGCACTTTCTGCGACCTGCCGTTCAGCAGGTCGGACACCGTGGACTTCGGCAACGGCCGGCGCCATCTGTTTCGTTCGGGGTCTTCGGCCAAAAGGGCGAGCGCGACTTTTTCGATCCGTTTCAGCGAGGGGTTTCCGCATTCGATTTCACGCAATCTGTTCAGACGTGTCACGAGCAGAGCAAGGTGATCTTCGCCTTGATCGACATCCTTCATGAGCCGCCCCGGTTCGGACACCGTTGTCCGGTTTAAGAGTGGAAGTGGCATTTCGAGAAGAGGGGCAGGCGCCACCCTCTCGTTGCGTTGAGATAAGCAGCCATAGTGCCATAAGTCGGTCTTGTCGGTGTGCCAGGCGCATCACACACATCTGCCCCTTCAGCCCTACTCGGCCGAACCCTTCCGATGTCGTCCGAATACGTCCGAGGCAAGCGCGATCATGGCCGGAACGATCAATTGTGCGGACGTGTCCCCGAGTCCCGCTGGTACTCCTACGTCAACGAACAAGCCCGTACGGCAAGGGGACACGAATGAGCAAGGCAACCCTCATCTGGTCGGCGGTCAGCGGCGCCCTGCTCGCGCTGCTCGTCGGTGTCGTCGCCGGCCTGCTCGCCACCGGGAACGGCAGCACGGTCGCGGGCGCCATCATGGCGGGCGCGACGGCCTCCGGCGGCTTCGCGGCGCTCTGGATCACCGGCACCTCGGCCGTGCACACCTGGCTGAACTCCCAGAAGCCCGAGACCCCCTCACAGGACACCAGCGACTGACCCCGCACCCCAGCACGTCCCGCAACCCGCACACCCCTGGTCGCGCAACCCGCACACCCCTGCCCCGCACGTCCGGCAACCGCACACCCCTGCACCCGCACCCGTTCCCACACTCGCACCCGCAGGAACGGCGAAGGCACCAAGGGCCGGTCGGAGACCCCGCACCGGTCCACACCTCCCCCTGACCGCACCACACCTCACCGGCCCGCGCCTCCCCTGGCCGCACCTCCCCGATCCGCGCCTCCCCCGAGCCCGTTGCGCACCTGCTCGCTCGGGGCCTGCTCGCTCGGAGCCTGCCCGTTCGGGGCCTGCCCCCGACGGCGGCGGGTTACGCTGGCGACCGTCCTGCACCCATTTGTCGCGAAGGCAGCACCCGGAGGCGCCCATGGCGATGCCCAGGAAGGGCTCGCGGCTCATCAGGGTCGACGGCACCGCCTTCCGCTGGCGGGTCAGCCACCGACCCGCCTTCGGCGACGGCACTTCCGCGGCCCCGCTCACCTTCGTCGTCGAACACGACGAGACCCTCGGCCGCGTCCTGCTCGTGTCACTCCCCTGCGCCCGCCCGGACAACTGGCAAGGAGCCCGGACGATCGCGGTCCGCCCGCCGCTCGTCGCCGCATGCGTCCGCCGCGCCCTCGAACAGGGCTGGACCCCCGCGCGACCGGGCCCCCGGTTCACCCTCGCCGTCACCGAGGACGAACTGACCGAACTCCTGGGCGGCCCGCCCGCCTACCTGGTCCCCTTCCTCTGGGGCATGATGCCGGAAGGCGGCACCATCAGGGACCTCCCCCGCGCCAGGCAGATCTGGAGCCGTGAAAACACCGGCACCGACCGCACGCCGTAACACGGCCCTCTCCGGCCGCAAATCCAGTTGCCTGTCCCCACCGTCCGGCGGACAAGGTCGGAATATGATCGAACTACGCATCCTGGAGCCCGACGACTGGCCGCTCTGGCGCGAACTACGGCTGGCCGCGCTCGCCGACGCCGAATCCGCCTTCGGTTCCACGCTGGCCGACTGGCAGGGCGACGGCGACCGCGAGGAACGCTGGCGGGGCCGCCTGGCGATGCACGGCTCGCACAACGTCGTCGCCTTCTTCGACGGACACCCGGCCGGGATGGCCGGCGGCGTCCCGACCGAGACGGCGGACAGCGTCGAGCTGGTGTCCATGTGGGTGAGCCCGTCCGCTCGCGGCCGAGGAGTCGGACACCACCTGATCCGCGAGATCGAAAGATGGGCCACGCGGCGGGGGGCCGGGACCCTGCGACTTTCCGTCAAACCCGGCAACGCCCCGGCCACCGCGCTTACATGCGTCACGATTTCCGGGACGCCGAAGAGATCTCCGCCCCGGACCAGCACGGATCCCGGGTGATGACGAAACTCCTCCCGCCCTTCACAATCCTCGATGACGCGCTATACGCGGCAACCTCCGCACTAATTCTCCGAGGTCTTCGAAATCCCATTGCTCGCCCTTCGGAACGCCGCCGATCGCCGGAACCAAAGGGAAACTGCCGAAAACACCGCGCCCATGAACGGCCTCGTACAGGCCCACGCCCTCTGAGCCGGTGATTCTCTCGTAGGCTTCGCACGCAACGGAGGCCAGCAGCTCGAAATCCGGCCCCTCCTCCTCAAGACGACGCAGCATGTCCCGCGAGCGCGCCTTCTTCGAGTCGGAATATGCCCTCTTGAGATCCAGGTGACGTAACACCTGAGGCAGTTCGATGAGCAGGTCTGGGCAGTCGGCGACCCTCTCGAACGATTCACGCCCGAGGCTGATGAGCCAGCTCACGAAGTACTCGAAACCGTCCAGCGAACCACTGCCGAACACGAACCAATGGGCGGCATACAAATCGATGCTGCAACCGCGCCCCTGAACGCCCGTCCACAGGCACTGATAGTCGATCAGTTCTTCCGGAGAACGGCCGGAAAGCTCCTCCAGCATCCACGCGAGCCGCGCGTCCTTGGTCTCGGCCGCACGGCCGGACCGCTCGATCAGTTCCCAGAAGCCGTCGATGTCCATGGCCCGCCATGCTGGCACCTGAGGCAACACGACGTGAAGATCACCCGACCATCAGGCCCACCGTCTAGGGAGCCGCCGTGCCGCCCTGCTCCCGGCGTACCATCTCCGCGATCCACACCGGCGCGAACGGCGACGTGCACCCCGGGGACGTCGGATAGTCCTTGAGCACCTCCAGGCGCTCACCGATGTCGATCGCACGGGCGCGGTGCTCGGCGTGCTCGATCCCGATGTGAGCCAGGCAGTTGTTCATCTCCCACTGCAGGCGGTCGGGGGCGTCCTTCATCTCCGCCTCGATGACGTCGAGCAGCCTCACCAGGTCGAGCCCTTCAGGCTTCTTCGCCACGCGTTCGACGGTCAACGCCCACCCGGCGCTCGCGACCAGCGGATCGGGATCGGCCGACCAGGCGACCCGCAGCTCTTCGGCGTACGGACTCTTCTTCACCACGTAGTTCACGAGCCAGTCGCGCACCTTGGGCGTACGCGCCTGGCGCACCATGGCGTCCAGTTCGTCCCGCTCGAACGCCTTCGGACGGCAGACCAGCGTCGCCAGCAACCTCGCCGCGGTGTCGCCCGTCTCCCAGAGGCCGCGGGCGAGTTCCTGCTGCGTCTTCAGCCGCTTGGCGAGGGCGCGCAGCTTGCCGAGGTTCACGCCGTGATCGTCGCCGTGTCTCTCGTTCACCTCGCGCGCCTTGGGATCCTCCAGCGCGGCCAGCTCGGCCATCACCTCGGTCAACGTCACCCTAGCCACCTCCTCAGAAGCAGCTCCAGCCTAGACGCGTCGTGACGTACCTTGGTGTGTCGCCGTGACCGAGCGGACAGGGGCTGCATGGAACAGGACAAGGCTTCGAGGTGGGACGGCGTCATTCTGCGGTCGAGCTACAAGGACCATCTGCTCAAAGGACGTGACGAACTGGCCGACGCCGCACGTAACGGCACCTGGCCCACAGTCTTCAAGCTGCTCGAAGGCCATGCCGAATGGGTCAACGGCGGCAGGATCGGCGGCACCAGCGGATACACCCCGCTCCACCAGGCCGCCTGGCACGGCGCCGACGTCAGCGTCGTGCACCGGCTGATCGCCCGCGGCGCCTGGCGCACGCTGCGCACGGCTGAAGGAGAACGGGCGATCGATATCGCCACCCGCCGGGGACACCACCACCTCCTGACGCCACTCACCCCGGTCATCCGCCACCACCTGCCGGCCGAAATTCTGGGATCGATCCAGCGCCACTTCCACGCGCTGATCCACGAACGCGCCGGCGACCTGGTCACCGAGCACCAGCTACGCCTTCCAGAACTGGAACCTTTGACCGAGCAACGTCACCCGGCCTGCTGGTTCGCCGTCCCCGGCATGTACGGCGGCTTCAGCTACCGACTGGAGCGAACCCGGCTGACCGTGGAAAGCTGGTGCCGCGTCGTCGGCGGCTCGGGCCAGCGGCACCTCATCGACGAACACGGCACCCGTCTCATCGCCGAAGGCTTCGTCTGACCAACACGAAATGGCGAGAAGAGACTCCTCAGTCCGCATCCGGACATGGTCGACGACACCTCAGTGAGCCGGCTACTGCAATCCCGGACCACCCGAACGCGAGACAGCGGACGTCGGCGGCGGCTTCCAATCTGACGCATCGGCGAGAGCGGCTTGTTCACCTCGGGAGGCTGCGCCGCCCAAGGTGAACAGCCTGAACGCCGTGCACGAAGCGCCTTTATCGTGAAGACCGCGCTTCTGAGCCTCACGCCTCGGATGCCTACTTGAGGAGCTGCCTGGCCATCACCATGCGCTGGATCTGGTTGGTGCCCTCGTAGATCTGGGTGATCTTGGCGTCGCGCATCATGCGTTCCACCGGGAAGTCCTTCGTGTACCCGTACCCGCCCAGGAGCTGGACCGCGTCCGTGGTGATCTCCATGGCGGCGTCCGAGGCGGCGCACTTGGCGGCGCTCGACAGGAACGTCAGGTCCTTCTGCGGCTGGCCGTGCATCGCCAGCTCGCTCTTGGCGGCGGCGCGGTAGGTCAGCTGCCTGGCCGCCTCCAGCTTCATCGCCATGTCGGCGATCATGAACTGCAGGCCCTGGAAGTCGCCGATCGGACGGCCGAACTGCTTGCGCTCCTTGACGTAGCCGATCGCGTAGTCGAGGGCGCCCTGGGCGATGCCCAGCGCCTGGGCGGCGATGGTGACGCGGGTGTGGTCGAGGGTGGCGAGGGCCGTCTTGAAGCCGGTGCCGGGCTCGCCGATCATGCGGGACGCCGGGATGCGGACGTTCTCCAGGATCACCTGGCGGGTCGGCGAGGCCTTGATGCCGAGCTTCTTCTCCTTCGGCCCGAAGGAGACCCCTTCGTCGGACTTCTCCACCACGAAGGCGGAGATGCCGCGGGCCCCGGCGGACGGGTCCGTCACGGCCATCAGGGTGTAGTACTCGGAGACGCCGGCGTTGGTGATCCACATCTTGGTGCCGTTGAGCACGTAGTGGTCGCCGTCGAGGACCGCGCGGGTCTTCATGGCGGCGGCGTCGGAGCCCGCCTCCGGCTCGGACAGCGCGTACGAGAACATGGCCTCGCCCCTCGCCACCGGCGCCAGGTACCGCTGCTTGAGCTCCTCGGACGCCGAGAGCAGGAGCGGCACGGTGCCCAGCTTGTTCACGGCCGGGATGAGCGAGGACGACGCGCAGGCCCGCGCGACCTCCTCGATGACGATCACCGCGGCCAGCGCGTCCGCCCCGGCGCCCCCGTACTCCTCGGGAACGTGCACGGCGTGCAGGTCGGCGGCGACGAGGGCCTTGTAGACGTCCCAAGGGAACTCTTCGGACTCGTCGGCGGCCGCGGCCTGCGGCGCAATCTTCTCGTCGGCCAGGGCGCGGACCGTCTCCCTGAGCATGTCGTGCTCTTCGGCGGGCGCATAGAGAGGGAAGCTCATGCCTAGATACTAGGACGTCCGAGCACTTTGTTACCAGCTAGTACGGTTTGCGAACAGACGCAGGTGGCACGAAGGAGGTAGCGAAGGCCGGTAGCATGCCTGGCGATCGAAAGGAGCTCGCTCGTGCCATATCGCCTCACGGTGATCGGGACCGGATACCTGGGCATCACGCATGCGGCCTGCATGGCGGATCTCGGATTCGAAGTCCTTGGCCTCGACATTGACGCGGACAAGATCCGCCGGCTGAACGACGGTGAGCTCCCCATCCACGAGCCCGGGCTGGAACCCGTGCTCCGCCGTGGGCTCGACTCCGGACGTCTTCGCTTCACCAGCTCCTACGAAGAGGTCGCGGCCTTCGGCGACGTGCACTTCGTCTGCGTCGGCACCCCGCAGAAGAAGGGCGAGTACGCCGCGGACGTGTCGTACATGGACAGCGCCATCGAGTCGCTCGCGCCGCTTCTCGACCGCGAGTGCCTGGTCGTCGGCAAGTCCACCGTGCCGGTCGGCACCGCCGAGCGCATGGCCGACAAGCTCGCCCGCCTGTCGCCGGCGGGCGTCGGCGTCGAGCTGGCGTGGAACCCCGAGTTCCTGCGCGAGGGCTTCGCGGTGGAGGACACCCTCCACCCCGACCGCATCGTGCTCGGCGTGCGCTCCGAGCGGGCCGAGAAGGTGCTGCGCGACGTGTACGCGCCGCTCGGGGAGGTCCCCTTCGTGGTGACCGACTTCGCGACGTCGGAGCTGGTCAAGACGGCGGCCAACGCCTTCCTCGCCACCAAGATCTCCTTCATCAACGCCATGGCCGAGGTCTGCGAGGCCGCGCACGCCGACGTCAAGCAGCTGTCCGAGGCGCTGTCGTACGACGACCGCATCGGCGGGCGCTTCCTCAACGCCGGGCTCGGCTTCGGCGGCGGCTGCCTGCCCAAGGACATCAGGGCCTTCATGGCACGGGCCGGCGAGCTGGGCGCCGACCAGGCGCTGACGTTCCTGCGCGAGGTCGACGCGATCAACATGCGCCGCCGCGCCCGCATGGTCGACCTGGCCAGGGAGCTGGCGGGCGGCTCGTTCCACGGGTGCACGGTCGGCGTGCTGGGCGCGGCCTTCAAGCCGAACTCGGACGACATTCGCGACTCCCCCGCCCTGGACGTCGCCGTGACGATCGGCCACCAGGGCGGACAGGTCACCGTCTACGACCCGATCGCGCTCGACAACGCTCGTAAGGCTCACCCGGAGCTGAACTACGGCGAGTCGGCCGTCGAGGCGGTCCGCGGGGCGCACGTGGTGCTGCTGCTGACGGAGTGGAAAGAGTTCCTGGAGCTCGATCCGGAGGAGCTGGGCGCGGTGGTCGCGACCCGGCGCATCGTCGACGGCCGCAACGCGCTCAACTCCGAGGTGTGGCGCTCGGCCGGTTGGCACTACCGGGCACTCGGCCGCCCGTAACCCCGCCGCGACACCTCTCCGCGCGCCCGGGCCCCCGCACCACGGGGAACCGGGCGCCCGGAACCCTCACCGCGGGGAACCGGGCGCCCGGAACCCTCACCGCGGGAACGGACGCCCGGAACCCCTCACGACGGGCAACCCGGGCGCCCGGGAAAGAGCCGACCAGGCGCCCGGAAAGACACCATTGGCCCCTGAACGGCCCTGAGTTGCCTGCTCAGAGCCCCGCGGCCTCCGCGCGCAGCTTCTCACCCTTGGCGTACGCCTGCTCCTTGAGACGCCCCTGGAACTCCTCCATGCGCTCACGCAGCCCGGCGTCGGACGCCCCCAGGATGCGGACGGCCAGCAGCCCCGCGTTGCGCGCGCCCCCGACCGCCACCGTGGCCACCGGCACCCCGGCCGGCATCTGGACGATCGACAGCAGGGAGTCCATCCCGTCGAGGTACTTCAGCGGCACCGGCACCCCGATCACCGGCAGCGGCGTCACCGAGGCCAGCATGCCGGGCAGGTGCGCCGCCCCGCCGGCGCCCGCGATGATCACCCGGATGCCGCGGGAGGCCGCCTGCCGGCCGTATTCGATCATCTCGACCGGCATGCGGTGGGCCGAGACGACGTCGGCCTCGAACGACACCCCGAACTCCGCCACGGCCTCGGCCGCGGCCTTCATCACGGGCCAGTCGGAATCCGACCCCATGACGATCCCGATCTTCACGCCGCCTCCGTCTGTCATGCGTACTCCCCGGTCATGAGGTAGACGGCGGCGTGGCGGGCGCGGGCGCGGACCTTGTCGAGGTCGGCGCCCAGGGCCGTGACGTGGCCGATCTTGCGCCCCGGACGCACTTCCTTGCCGTAGAAGTGCAGCTTGATGCCGGGGTCGTGGGCCAGCACGTGCTCGTAGCGCTTGAACAGGTCGGGGTCGTCGCCGCCCAGCAGGTTGGCCATGACGACGACCGGGGCGGTCATCGCGGGCGAGCCGAGCGGCAGGTCGAGCACGGCCCGCAGGTGCTGCTCGAACTGGGACGTGGTGGAGCCCTCGATCGTCCAGTGGCCGCTGTTGTGGGGGCGCATGGCCAGCTCGTTCACCACGAGGCCGTCGGCGGTCTGGAACAGCTCCACCGCCAGCAGCCCGGTCACGCCCAGCTCGTGGGCGATCTTCAGGCCGATGCGCTGGGCGACGGCGGCCTCCTCCGGGTCCATGCCGGGGGCGGGGGCGAGCACCTCGACGCAGATGCCGTCCTGCTGCACGGTCTCCACGACCGGGTAGCTGACGCCCTGCCCGTGGGGCGAGCGCGCCACCAGCACCGCGAGCTCCCGCTCGAACGGCACGAACGCCTCGGCCATCAGCTCGACGCCGGTGGCGAACGCCTCGGCCACGTCGTCGGGGGTGCGGCAGACCCACACGCCGCGCCCGTCGTAGCCGCCGCGCACCGATTTCAGCACGACCGGCCAGCCGTGCTCGTCGGCGAACGCCGCGACGTCCGCCGCCGAGGCGACCCGGGCCCAGGCCGGGCAGGGCACGCCGATGGCGGTCAGCCGTTCGCGCATGACGGCCTTGTCCTGGGCGTGCACGAGCGCGTCGGCGCCCGGGTGCACGGCGTGGCCGTCGGCGATCAGGGCTTTGATGTGCTCGGTGGGCACGTGCTCGTGGTCGAACGTGATCGCGTCGCAGCCCTGGGCGAACGCCCGCAGGTCGGCCAGATCGCGGTAGTCTCCGACGTGGGTGTCGACGATCACTCGTGCGGCGCTCTCGCCGGGGGCGGCGGCCAGCACCCGCAGCTCGATCCCGAGCGCGATGGCCGGCGGCTGCGTCATCCGGGCGAGCTGACCGGCGCCGACGATGCCGACGACCGGCCCGATGGGACTGTAGGAACTCACGTGAGGTGAGCTTACCGGGACGGAACGACTGCCTCGCCGTTGTCAACTCGCGCGTGCCCGGCGCAGCCCGAGCGTCCTGATCCGGCTGCCCGTGCCCACCAGGCTGGCCATCACCACCAGCTCCGTGCGCCCACCTTGGTACGCCAGCCGCAGGGCGTCGAACACCAGGACGGAACCCGCGGCCACCGGGATCGCGAGGGTGCGCGTGCCGAACAGCTCGACGTCGGCGCGGTTCGCGGTGACCTCCTTGAGCAGCCCGCGCAGCGGATCCCCCGCCGGGAAACGTTCGCCCGCCACCCCGGCCGGGTCGGTGAGGTACGTCAGATGCCGCTGCGGCACCAGCCGGGCCTGCCTGACCAGCGACTCCGGCGCCTCGGCGGCCTCCCGCGCCGGCTCGCCGGGCACCGGGACCGGGCCCGCGCCCAGCCGCCAGCGGCCGTCCTCCAGGAAGAACAGGTAGTACGCGGGCGAGGGCTCGCGGGCCAGCGCGGCGAACCAGTCGCCCGCGTCGGGCAGCACGTAGACGGGGTCGGCGGGACGGGCTGGACGGCCGTTCCGGGTCGCCTGGCAGGCACGGCCGTCCAGCGTCCGCTCCGCCCACGTGGTCAGCTCCCGTACGGCGGCGCAGTCCCGCCGCTGCCAGGCCCCCTCGAGCTGCCTGAGCAGCGAGAACGCCTGCTCGGCGGTCGCCGGGTCGACCCGTGGCGCGGCTGCCGGGGCAGGCGTGCGGTCCTCCTGGAGCACGGGGGCGCCGCCGGTCGCGCCACAGCCCGCGGTGAGCAGGGCCAGGATCAACGCGAGCAGTCGAAGCGGCACAGGTGGCTCCCGGGAGGGCGGCCGTCTGGAGCGGCAGGTCCGACATCGCGGGCGGGCCCGCGATCTGAACGGCAGCGTAATGCCGATCTTTCAGAAATGCCGCCCATAAGACGATATTTCTAGAAGTGGTCTTTGCGGGGCATGTTCGGCCCCCTGACACCGGCCGTCCGACATCGCCGGTACGCTGAGGTGGTCAGTCTCGACGAGGGAAAGGACCGAGCGCGGACGTGGAGTTTGCCAAGCGCCTCTACCAGCGGTTCGAGTCCCTGGTTCACGAACTGGCCAAATTCGGGAGCATCGGGGCCGTCGCCTTTCTGCTCGACACGGGTGTCTACAACCTCTTCCTGCTCGGCTTCGAGTGGGGCCCCCTCACCTCCAAGGTGCTCGCCACCACGCTCTCGGCGACCTTCGCCTACCTGGGCAACCGCTTCTGGACCTTCCGCCACCGCGAGCAGAGCGGCCTCGGCCGCGAATACTTCCTGTTCTTCCTGCTCAACGGCGTCGCCCTGCTGTTCGGCCTGCTGGTGATCGGCTTCACCAAGTACACCCTCCACCTGCACGACGGCCTGAGCCTGAACATCGCCAACTTCGCCGGCGTCGGCCTCGGCACGCTGTTCCGCTACTGGTCGTACAAGAAGTGGGTGTTCCTGGAGGCCACCGAGCCGATCCCGGTGGAGCTGCCCGAGATCAGGCAGGACCGCTGACCACGCGGTTCCTGCTGTCCTCCTCGGCCGGGCGCAGGAAGATGGCGAACGTCGCCGGCCGGCGGCGCACCAGTTCCAGCCGTCCGCCGTCGGCGGCGGCCAGCGCGCGGGCGAGGGTGAGCCCGAGGCCGGTGCCGCCGCCCCCGCTGACGTTGCGTTCGAAGATCTTGGGTGCGATCTCGTCGGCGATGCCGGGGCCCTCGTCGGCGACCTCGATCACGATGTAGTTGTCGCCGCAGGTGCTGGTGACGGTGACCGTGCCGCCGCCGTGGCGCAGGGAGTTCTCCAGCAGCGAGGCGATGACCTGGCCGAAGCCGCCGGTGGTGGCCATGGCCTTCAGGCCGCGGGTGCCGTCGAGGTGCAGCGTGCGGCCCGCCTCGCGGAAGACCGGCTCCCACTCGGTGACCTGCTGGATGAGCACCTCGTCGATGGCGACGGGCTCGGCCTGGGCGTGGCGCTGGCGGCGGGCCGCCGCGAGCAGCTCGTCGATCACCGCGGTCAGGCGCTCGGCCTGCACGATGGCCGCCTCGCCCTCCTCCCGGACGACCTCCGGCTCGTTCGAGGCGGCGACGATCTCCTCCAGGCGCATGGTCAGGCCGGTCAGGGGCGTGCGGAGCTGATGGGAGGCGTCGGTGGCGAACTCGCGTTCGCGGGTGAGCAGGTCGGAGATCCGGGTGGCGCTGCGGTCGAGCACCTGGGCCACACGGTCCAGCTCGGGGATGCCGTAGCGGTGCTTGCTGGGCCGCGCGTCGCCCGACCCCAGCCGCTCGGCGATCTTCGCCAGGTCCTGCAGGGGCAGCGTCAGTCTGCGCGACTGTACGACGGCCAGGCTCACGGCCACCGCGAGCGCCGCGACGGCCAGCGCCACGATCAGCAGCAGCCTGGCCCGGACGTCGCGCTCGACCTGATCCCGGTCACGACTTATCCGGACGTAGACCCCGGTGTTGGTCTGGGCGTCCTCGGTCATCAGGTGACCCGACGCCGGCGCTGTGCCGACGACGGTCACCCGCAGAGGGGTTCCGCGTTCCCAGATCTGGATGTACCTGCCCGGATACTTCTGCTCCAGTTGTTGCGGGTCGAGCGGGGTCTCCTGGACCCGGGCGTACTCGACCTCGCCCACGAGACGTTTGGCTTCCGCCCCGAGCTCCTGAGCCGCCTCGTCGACGATCAGACGGCTGACCACGACGCCCAGGGGGACCCCCAGCAACAGGACCGCGATGACCGCGACGACCAGTGTGGAGGAGAGCAGTCGACGGCGCATGCGCCTACTCGCGTTCGAACCGGAAGCCGACTCCCCGGACGGTCGTGATGTATCGGGGCTTGGCGGCATCGTCGCCGAGTTTGCGGCGCAGCCAGGAGATGTGCATGTCGAGGGTCTTGGTCGAACCCCACCAGTTGGTGTCCCACACCTCGCGCATGATCTGCTCCCGGGTGACGACCTTGCCGGCGTCGCGGACCAGCACCCGCAGCAGGTCGAACTCCTTGGTCGTCAGGTGCAGCTCCTTCTCCCCCATCCAGGCGCGGCGGGAGTCGGCGTCGATGCGGACCCCCTGCACGACCGGCGTCTCGGAGGTGCCGCGGCGCAGCAGCGCGCGCACCCGGGCGAGCAGCTCGGCCAGCCGGAACGGCTTGGTCACGTAGTCGTCGGCGCCGGCGTCGAGGCCGACGACGGTGTCCACCTCGTCCACGCGGGCCGTGAGTATCAGAACCGGGGTGCCGTGCCCCTCGGCACGGATCCGGCGGGCGACCTCCAGGCCGTCCATCTCTGGCAGCCCGAGGTCGAGAACGATGAGGTCGATGCCGCCCGACAGGGCCCTCTCCAGGGCCTGCGGGCCGTCGGGGCTCACCTCTACCTGATAGCCCTCGCGGCGTAGCGCACGCGCGAGTGGCTCGGAGATCGAGGTGTCATCCTCGGCGAGAAGTACGCAGGTCATGAAGCGATCGTAGGACCTTAGGCGATCGTTTCCCGGGCACAGCGCGCGGTTTGACTTGTCGTTGACCTATCCATTGACCTGGGCAAACGAAGCTAAATAAGGGTTAGTCGTGATTAAATTACCGCGATTATCGAGGGGAAAACACAAAGCGCTCCAGGCTTTCCCATCACACCACGTACGCCCGCATCCTCGGGACGCGTCGCGCCCGGCGCGGCGCCCGGAGCGTGATACCCCGAGCCGGGCGCCGGAATGCCTGGAACGTGCCGTTCAGAGCCAGCTCGACCGAACGGAGGCGGCCGGGCCGCCGGCCGGCGCCGTGCCGAGCTCGCCGGCGCGTACCCGGTCGAGCAGGCGGCGGACGGTGTCGACGATCTCGGGGGCGGTCTCCCGCAGGCTCGCCGCGTCGCCGGGGCCGACCTCGGCGGGATCGACGCCCGACTGCCGCAGCACGCCGTCGAGGTCGGCCAGCCGCTCCCCCAGCCACTTCAACGGCTCGGCCGACAGCTCCTCGTCGAACACCCGCCGGTCGGGCTCCCAGCCGCTGGAGCCGGGGTGGTGGTGCGTACGGTCGAAGCTGCCCGGCGTGCCGTCGACCGACTCCAGCAGGTCGACCCGCCAGATGAGCTGATCGACGACGATCGGACGGGCCGAGTAGATCGACCCCTTGAGCTCGCCCGGCGCGAGCCTGCGGATCTCCAGGCGCACGCCGTGCTCGGCGCCCTCCTGGTGCTCTCCCGGGTCGGGGTCGACGAAGTACAGGTCGCCGACGGCCACGCCTATGCGCTCGAAGCCGAAGAGATAGAGCATGGAGACCACTCCCTCACAGGTGTCCTGGGCTCGCCTCCCCCAGTATCCGTCAGGCCGCCGCGGGCGGCCCGCGGGCGGCCCGGGAGCGACAGGAAAGGCGACGGCCCCGCTGCCCGGGCGGGCGGCGGGGCCGGAGAGAGCGAGGGGCTCTAGTCGTCGACGGAGCTGGGCTCGGCGTAGCGGGCGAGGTAGAGCTGCTCGCCCAGGCTGCGGATCAGGCCCAGCTCGGTCTCGAGGTAGTCGATGTGCTCCTCCTCGTCCTCGAGGATGTCCTCGAAGATGCGGGCGGAGGTGATGTCGCCCTTCTCCCTCATCAGCTGGATCGCCGGACGCAGCCGTTCGACCACCGCCAGCTCGACCTCAAGGTCGGCCTTGAGCTGCTCCTCCACGGTCTGGCCGATGTGCAGCGTGCCGAGGCGCTGGTAGTTGGGCAGCCCTTCGAGGAACAGGATGCGGTCGGTCAGCCGTTCGGCGTGGCGCATCTCCTCGAAGGACTCGTCGCGCGTGTGCTTGGCCAGCTTGGTGTATCCCCAGTTCTCCTGCATCTTCGCGTGCAGGAAGTACTGGTTGATCGCCGTGAGCTCGGCGGTCAGCTGTTCGTTGAGGAGTTCGATGATCTGCTTGTCGCCCTGCATGAACGGGCCCCTCGTCGCGGTGCGGCTATGCGGTCGTCAGTTCTTCGGACTGCTTCAGGATCGCACAGATCTTCCGTACACAACGGGCACAGTCCCCACCCGCCCCAGTGGTGTCGCGAATCTGTTTCGCGCTCTTCGCCCCGGAGGCGATGCAGTCGTGGACCTCGTTCTCGGTCACAGCACGACAAATGCACACGTACATCCGGGGACAGGCCTCTCAAGCGAGCAGGAAGGGGACGCCTTTAGGTTAGGCACACCTAAGATAGCTCACTTCGGTAAGGCTTGCCTATGTTAGAGGCGTCACATTCACCTGACCCCGCAGGTCAGTGGCCCCTCGCCCGCCACTCCTCCAGGTGCGGCGCCTCCGCCCCGATGGACGTGGAGTCGCCGTGGCCCGTGTGCACGACCGTCTCCGGCGGCAGGGACAGCAGCCGCCCGGCGATCGACTCGATGATCGTGTCGAACGACGAGTACGACCGCCCGGTGGCCCCCGGCCCGCCCTTGAACAGCGTGTCGCCGCTGAACAGCACGCCCGCGTCGGGAGCGTGCAGGCAGACCGCGCCCGGCGAGTGGCCCGGCGTGTGCAGCACCTCCAGCGCCACCCCGCCCACCGTGATCTTCTCGCCGTCGGCCAGCGGCGTGTACCCCACCTCCGGCCCGTACACCTGCTCCCAGAGCACCTGGTCGGCCGGGTGCAGCAGGATCGGCGCGCCGGTCAGCTCGGCCAGCCGGGCGGCGGCGTTGACGTGGTCGTTGTGGGCGTGGGTGCACACGATGGCCTTGACCCGGCGGCCGCCGGCCCGCGCGGCGATGGCGTCGGCGTCGTGCGCGGCGTCGATGATCACGACCTCGCGCGCGTCGCCGACCAGCCAGACGTTGTTGTCGACCTCCCACGTGCCGCCGTCGAGCGAGAACGTGCCGGAGGTGATGACGCGGTCGATCATCAGAGCACCACCACCGAGCGCAGCACCTCGCCGCGGTGCATCTTGGCGAACGCCTCCTCGACCTGGTCGAGCCCGATCGTCTCGGTGACGAACCGGTCGAGCGGCAGCCGGTTCTGCAGGAACAGGTCGATCAGCATCGGGAAGTCCCGCGAGGGCAGGCAGTCGCCGTACCAGGACGACTTCAGCGCGCCGCCGCGGCCGAACACGTCGAGCAGCGGCAGCTCCAGCCGCATCTCCGGCGTCGGCACGCCCACCAGGACGACCGTGCCGGCCAGGTCGCGGGCGTAGAACGCCTGCTCGTACGTCTCCGGCCGGCCGACCGCCTCGATCACCACGTCGGCGCCGAACCCGCCGGTCAGGTCGCGGATCGCCTCGACCGGGTCGTTCTCCCGCGAGTTGACGGTGTGCGTCGCGCCGAACCCGCGGGCCCACTCCAGCTTGCGGTCGTCGACGTCGACGGCGATGATCCGGGACGCCCCGGCCAGCGACGCCCCCAGGATCGCCGCGTCGCCGACCCCGCCGCAGCCGATCACGGCCACGCTGTCGCCGCGCGTCACGCCGCCGGTGTTGATCGCCGCGCCGATGCCGGCCATCACGCCGCACCCCAGCAGGCCCGCGACCTGGGCCGGCGCCTCGGCCGACACCTTCGTGCACTGGCCTGCCGCCACCAGCGTCTTCTCCAGGAACGCGCCGATGCCGAGCGCGGGCGACAGCTCGGTGCCGTCCTTGAGCGTCATCTTCTGGGTGGCGTTGTGGGTGGCGAAGCAGTACCAGGGCCGGCCGCGCAGGCAGGCCCGGCACTGGCCGCACACCGCGCGCCAGTTGAGGATCACGAAGTCGCCGGGCGCGAGCCCGGTGACGCCCTCGCCGACGGCCTCGACCGTGCCCGCGGCCTCGTGGCCCAGCAGGAAGGGGAAGTCGTCGTTGATCCCGCCCTCGCGATAGTGCAGGTCGGTGTGGCAGACCCCGCAGGCCTGCACGTTCACCACCGCCTCGCCCGGCCCGGGGTCGGGGACGACCACCGTCTCCAGCGAAACTTCCTGGCCCTTACCGCGGGCGATCACGCCCTGCACTTCGTACGGCATGGCAGCCATCTTGTGTCAGGAGGATGATCTCCGCAAGACATAGGGCTGGACCACGCCGAGCCCTCTTGCGGGCCGCCTCCTGATCTTGTGCACCGCGACCCCGTCCGACGCTCCGGCCAGGCCCTCGGCCAGCTCGGAGTCGACCAGGATCGTGCCCGGCCGGGCGATGGCCGTGAGCCGGGCGGCCAGGTTGACGGTGGTGCCGAACACGTCGCCCATCATGGGCACGACCGGCCCGTACGCCATGCCGATGCGCAGCTCCAGGCTGTCGGCGAGGTCGAGGGCGATCGCCGCGGCCTGGGCCGGGGCCGGCGCGGTGAACAGCACCTCGTCGCCGAGCGTCTTGACCAGCCGCGCGCCGTGCGCGGCCACCACGTCGGCGGCGCGCGACTCGAAGCCCTCGACCAGCGAGGCCAGCGCCCGCTCGTCCAGCTCGCGCGAGCGGCGGGTGAAGGAGACCAGGTCGGCGAAGCCGACGGCGATCGACACGCGGGCCGGCCCCCGCTCGTCCTGGTCGTCGGCGACGGCCAGCAGCCGGGTGCCGGCGGCGGCGAGCTGGGCCCGCCAGACGTGCACCAGCAGGTGCTCGAAGTCGGGCAGGAGGGCCTTGGCCGTGTCGAGGACACCGTTCAGGTCGGCGTCGGTGCGCGAGTCGGGGACCATCGTGCCGATCACGATCTCGGCCTGCCACTGCGCCAGCCTGGCGGTGGTCTGCCCGAGCGCGCGGGCCATGCGGATGACGGTCTGCTCGTCGAGCAGGCCGCCGTCGATCAGGTTGCGCACCCGGCGCAGCGCGGCCACGTCGGCGTCGCTGAACGCCACGGCGTCGTCGGGGAACTGGGCGAAGCCGAGCGCCCGCCAGATGCGCTGGGCGAGCTCCTGCGACACCCCGGCCCCGGCCGCGACCTGCGCGCGGGTGTGGCGGGCCGGCATGCCGACGAGCGTGCGCTCGATCTGCTCGGCGGTCGGCCTGCCGGGCGGTTGGGTGGCGTTCACGATCAGCAGGCTACGCCAACCTCAGCGGCCGTCGATCTCTCCGTCGGACGCGTCCTCGACCAGCTTGAACAGGTCCATGCGGACGTCCTGGATGCGCGGGATGTCGCGCAGGACGATCTGCCCCCGCTCGCCCGCGGACTCGACGGTCAGCGTGCCGCAGCCGAGCATGCGCTCCATGAACGTCTGGTCGGAGCTGACGGTGTTGACCTTGGCCATCGGGATCTCGTCGGTGGACTTGTTGAGCACGCCCATGCTGATCGTGAACCGGTGGGTCGTCAGGACGTAGCCCGTGTTCTTCCACCGCAGGTAGGGCACGAACGAGAAGATCGTCAGCAGGATCACGGCGATGACGACGACGGCGATCCTGCCGTAGGAGGTGACGCTCTCCCCCCACGCGGTGGGGAAGAAGTAGAGCGCCGCACCCGCTGCCGCGGCGATGAGGATCAGCGCGAAGAACGGGCCGACAAGGCGCTTCCAGTGGGGATGGAAGGATCGGACGCGCTGCTCACCCTGCGTCAGATGGTGGTCGGGAAGGGTCATGCCGCACATGCTGCCACCAACCCGGCCGAGCGGCTACGCCCCGGCTCATCGGGCGGCTCATCGGGCGGCCCGCACGTGCACGACGTCTCCGGCGCCCAGCGTGTAGCGCTCGCCGCCGGACTCCACCTGGAGGTGGCCGGAGCCGTCGATGCCGGTGGCCCGCCCGGTCAGCACCTGCTCGCCCGGCAGCTCCACCCGGACGTCGCGGCCGACCGTGGCGCTGGCGGCGAGGTAGGCGGCGCGCAGCCCGGCGACCTCGGCGTCGCCGCCGGCCGCCTCCCACTCGCGGTAGTGGCTCTCGACCTCGCGCAGCACGGCCCGCAGCAGCGGGTCGCGGTCGAGGCAGGCCGCCTTCTCCATGGCCAGGGAGGTGGCCGTCTCGACCGGGGCCTCCTCCGCGCGCAGGGAGACGTTGAGCCCCATGCCGATGACGACGGCGTCGTCGACCCGCTCGGCCAGCACCCCGGCCAGCTTGCGCTCGCCCACCAGCAGGTCGTTGGGCCACTTCAGGCGCACGTCGACCTCGGCCAGCCGGCGCACGGCCGAGGCGGCGGCCACGCCGTACAGCAGCGGCAGCCACCCCTGGGTCGGCACCGGCGTCGTGGGCCTGAGCAGGACGGAGAACGTCAGCCCCGACCGCGGCGGCGCCGACCAGGCGCGGTCGAGCCGGCCCCGGCCGGCGACCTGCGACTCGGCCACCAGCACCCGGCCCTGCTCGGCCCCGGCCTGGGCGGCCAGGGCCAGGTCGGCGTTGGTCGAGCCGGTGGTCTCGACGACGGTGACGCCGGTCCACAGGGCGCCCGGACGCACGAGCGCGCGGTTGAGCGCGGCCTCCGAGAGCGGCGGACGGTCGAGGTCGGAGAAGCGCGAGGAGGCCATCCCCCTATCTTGGCCGAACCCGCGCCGAGGTCGTCGCACCGCACCGGCTGGTCTCGAAGTCCGCATGAGGGGTAAAGATGGGGGGATGAGCAGACGTCCTGACCCTCGCAACTGGGCTTCGTGGCGGCCCTTCGGCCTCGGGTTGCGCAAGCCGAACAACTACCTGGAGCTGTGGAAGGCGTTCAGGTCGGTCAAGGGGAACAGGCGTTACGCCTGGCGCATACTCAACCAGGGCACCTGCGACGGCTGCGCGCTCGGCACGCACGGCATGCGCGACTGGACGATGGACGAGATCCACCTGTGCAACATCAGGTTGCGCCTGCTGCCGCTGAACACCATGCCCGCGCTCGACGTGTCGCTGCTGCGCGACGTATCCGGGCTGGCCGGGCGCAAGAGCGCGGAGCTGCGGGAGCTGGGGCGGCTGCCGTACCCGATGGTGCGGCGGGCCGGCGAGCCCGGCTTCACCCGCATCACGTGGGACGAGGCGCTGCGGGTGGCGGCCGAACGGCTGCGCGGCGCGCGCTTCGGCACGTACCTGACCAGCCGCGGGGTGCCCAACGAGAACTACTACGCGGCGCAGAAGGCGGTGCGGGCGCTCGGCACGAACAACGTCGACAACGCCGCCCGCATCTGTCACTCGCCCTCGACGGTCGCGCTCAAGCAGACCATCGGCGCGGCGGCCACCACCTGCTCCTACGCCGACTGGATCGGCTCGGACCTGATCGTCTTCATCGGCTCGAACCCGTCGAACAACCAGCCGGTCGCGATGAAGTACCTCTACCACGCCAAGAAGGCCGGCACCCGGATCGCCATGGTCAACGCCTACCGCGAGCCGGGCATGGACAAGTACTGGGTGCCCTCCAACGCCGAGTCCGCGCTGTTCGGCACGAAGATCACCGACGAGTTCTTCGGCGTGAACGTCGGCGGCGACATCGGCTTCCTCAACGGCGTGCTCAAGCACCTCATCGAGAACGACTGGGTGGACAAGGCGTTCGTGAGCGGGCGCACGTCCGGGTTCGAGGAGGCGCGCAAGGCCGTCGAGGCCCAGTCGTGGGCCGAGCTCGAAGCGCTCTCGGGGGCGACCAAGGAGCAGATGTTCCGGCTGGCCGAGCTGCTCGGCCGGGCGCGCTCGGCGGTGCTGGTCTGGTCGATGGGCATCACCCAGCACGCCTACGGCGAGGACAACGTCCGGGCGATCGTCAACCTGGCGCTCGCGCGCGGCTTCCTCGGGCGCGACAAGTGCGGGCTGATGCCGATCCGGGGGCACAGCGGGGTGCAGGGCGGGGCCGAGATGGGCGCGTACGCGACCGGCTTCCCCGGCGGCCTGCCGATCACGTCCGCCAACGCCGCCAAGTTCACCGACCTGTGGGGCTTCCAGGTGCCCGACACGGCCGGGCTGACCGCGACCGACATGATCGACGCGGCCCATCGGGGCGAGCTCGACGCGCTCGTCTCCTCCGGCGGCAACTTCCTGGAGGTGCTGCCCGACCCGGCCTACTGCCGCGAGGCGCTGTCCAGGCTGGGGCTGCGGGTGCACATCGACATCGTGCTGTCCTCGCAGATGCTCGTGCCGGGCGAGGGCGACGTGCTGCTGCTGCCCGCCCAGACGCGTTACGAGATGGTCGGCGGCGTGACCGAGACCTCCACCGAGCGGCGGATCATCTTCTCGCCCGAGGTCGAGGGGCCGCGCGTGGGCGAGGCCTGGCCGGAGTGGAAGATCTTCTCCGAGCTGGCTGCCCGTACCCGTCCGGAGATAGCCGACCATGTGCGGTTCACCGGCACTCCGCAGATCCGTGCGGAGATCGAGCAGGTCGTGCCGTTCTACCAGGGCATCTCCGGGTTGCGGAAGTTCGGGGACAACGTCCAGTACGGCGGCCGCCACCTCTTCGCCGACGGCCGCTTCCAGACGCCCGACGGGCTGGCCGTCTTCTCGGTGGTCGAGCCGCCCGCACTTGAGCGCCCCGATGGCACGTTCAAGGTCGCGACCAGGCGCGGCAAGCAGTTCAACAGCATGGTCCACGAGCGGCTCGACGGCTTCAACGGCGCCGCCCGCGAGGCCGTGCTGATGAGCCCGTACGACGCCGACCGGCTCGGGCTGGCCGACGGCGCGCCGGTCGAGCTGCGCGCGGGCGAGCGCTCCTACCAGGGCAAGGTGCTGCGCGCCCCGCTCATGCCGGGCAACCTGCAGATCCACTGGCCGGAGGGGAACGTCCTGCTCGACGAGGCCCGGCGCTCGCCACAGGCGCGCATCCCCGACTACAACGCGCTCGTCACCGTGCGGCCGCTGTGAAGGCGCGTCCCGGGCCCACCACCCGCGTCCGCATCAGGGAGCTGGCCGGCTCCGGAGCCCGCGACCGGCGCGACGACCTGGCCACGGAGGAGCCGCTGGAGATCCGCCTCACCGGCGGCGACGGCGCCCGCAAGACGGTCGCCATCACCATGCGCACGCCGGGGCACGACTTCGAGCTGGCGGCCGGGTTCCTGAGCGGCGAGGGCCTGGCCGGGCCGGACGACATCGCGGCCATCGCGTACTGCACGGACGACGACCTGCCGCCCGAGGCCCGCTACAACACCGTCACCGTCCGCCTGCACGGCCCGGTGCCCGACCTGCCGGCGCTCGACCGGCACTTCCTCACCTCCAGCGCGTGCGGCGTGTGCGGCTCGGCCGGCCTCGACGCGCTGCACGGCCGGTGCAAGCCGATCCCCAGGGGCTCGCTCGAACTCACCCCCGAGGTCCTCTACGGCCTGCCGGGCGCGCTGCGCGAGGCCCAGGGCGTGTTCGGCAAGACCGGCGGGCTGCACGCGGCGGGCCTGTTCTCGGCGACGGGCACGCTGCTGGCCTTGCGCGAGGACGTCGGCCGGCACAACGCCGTGGACAAGCTGGTCGGCTGGGCGGCGCTGGCGGGCCGGCTGCCGCTGGCCGAGCACGTGCTCATGGTCAGCGGCAGGGCCAGCTACGAGATCATGCAGAAGGCGCTGGCGGCCGGCGTCCCGGCGGTCTGCGCGGTGTCGGCGCCCTCGTCCCTGGCCGTCGATCTGGCCAGGGAGTTCGGGTTGACGCTGGTGGGGTTCCTGCGCGGCGAGCGCTGCAACGTCTACGCCGGGCAGGAGCGGGTCGTCACGTCCTAGTCAGCGGCAGACCACGCGCTGGGTCGAGGTCAGCGTCGGCTGGTTGTTGTTCAGCACTTCGAGCGTGAGGTTCCCCGACTGCTTCGACTCCTGCCGCCACACGGGGGCCTGCACGCGCAGGATCCCGCTCTCGGGCACGGTGAGCGACTTCGTGTCGAGCTGCGTGCCCGCCATCAGCCAGCGGTAGTCGATCCGGGCGCCCGCCGGGGCGCGGAAGGCGGCGTGCGCGGTCAGCCAGGGCGCCTCGGCGCAGTCGCCGTAGTAGGCCATCGGGGTGAACTCGCTGATCCGCACGTACGGCACCGGCGACGGGACCGCCCGGCACGACCAGAGGTAGGTCTCCTCCTTGACGGGCTTGTTGTGGTTGAGGATCTCGACGCGCACCCGGCCGGTGCCGCTCGATCGCGCCGAGCTGTAGAACAGGTCGCCGATCTGGGCCTTGGCCCCTCCCCAGAGCCGCTGCGACCGGACCCAGCCGGGGACGCCGTCCACGACGATCCGGTACTGGATCTCGGTGTCGCGGTCCGCGACCACCACGGCCTCCGCCCGGAGCCCGACGGGGGAGGCGCACTCGCCGACATGGGACGGTGTCAGCATCCCGCTGATGGTGACGTACGCCGGGGGCGCGGCCGGGCCGCAGGCGAAGGTGAAGCCCTGCTCGGCCGTGCCGCCCTGGGCGAGGAGCCGGACGCGGTGGGCGCCGACGTCGGCGGTGCCGAAGTTCCAGGAGGCCGAGGCGGCCTGCGACCTGGGCTGGGCGCTGTCGGGGAAGGAGAGCGTGCCGCCGCGCACCTCCTTGTCGTCGACCTGCCACGAGTAGGTCACGGTGGCGGCCGGTCCGGGCGGGAGCTCCACGTGCCCGGCGACGTTGTAGGTGACGGGCGCGGCGCACGTGCCCGAGTAGCTGCCGGGGGTGAGCCCGTCGATGACCACCTGTGGCACGTCCGCCGCGGCGGCGGTGACAGCGGCGGCGGGCACGGTGACGGCCGGCAGGGCGCCGAGCAGCGCGGCGCCCAGCAGTAGGGTTGTCCATCTCATCCTGGGGTTCCTCCTCGCGAAGACGGAACCCCAGGATGATCAAGGCGGCTTGTGTCCCGGTTGGATGTGCCTTGTGAGGCCTATTCGCAGGTCACCGGATAGGTGCCTTCGATGGATGGCTTGTTGTGGTTCAGCACCTCCAGCCGGACCACGCCGGAGGTCTTCGTGTCCCGGCTCCAGTTGGCCGCCTGCACCTGGAGCAGACCGCCGGAGTTGGTCTTGTACGTGGCCGGCTCCGTGGGCCTGCCGTCGATGACCCAGCGCCAGGTGATCTCGGTGTCCGGCGCGGCGCGGAAGGCGCCGTGGGCGGTCACGTACGGGGCCTCGGCGCAGTCGCCGAAGTAGTGGACCGGACGGAACTCGCTGATCCGCACCGTGCCCGGCGACGGGTCCACCGGCACGCAGGTCACCGTGTACGGCCGCTCCCTGACCAGCTTGTTGTGGTTCAGCACCTCGATGCGGATCACACCGCTTCCGCTGGCCTTCGGGGAGACGTAGAACAGGTCGCCGATCATCTGGGCCCTGCCGGGCTTGGCCTCCTGCGTCCTGACCGGGCCGGGCTTGCCGTCCACGACGACGCGGTAGCGCACCTCGGCCTCGCGGTCGGTGGTGATCCGGGCGTCGGCCCGCATGCCGATCGAGCCGGTGCAGTCGCCCTGGTAGACGGGCGTCAGCAGGTAGGGGATGGCCAGCTTGGCGGGGTCGGGGTCGGTCGTGCAGGACAGGGCGAACGTGCGCTCGGCGGCCTGCGCCGCGGCGGGCTGGGTGGTCAGGGCCAGCTTGTGGGAGCCGGTCTTCGACTGGTCGAGGCTCCAGGCGGCGGTGACGTCCTGCGACCTGGGCTGGGTGCCGGCCGGGAAGCTGACGGTCTGGTGTTGCCACTCGGCGCCGTCGAGGGTCCACCAGTAGCCGACGCTGGCGGCCGGGCCCGCCGGGAGGGTGATGCGGCCGGTGGCCTGGTAGGCGATGGGCTCGTCGCAGTAGCCCGCGTAGTCGCCGGGCGTCAGGGCGCTGATCGCCGCCTGCGGCTGCTGCGCCGGGGGCTCGGCGGTCGTGGTCGGCTTGGGCGTCGAGGAGGTCGTCGGCGTCGGGGTGGGCGTGATGGTGGGCGTCGGGGTGGGCTTCGGGCCCGGCGTGACGCGGCAGGTCACCGCGTACGACGCCCGCGCGGAGTCGTGGCCGCCGGCGTTGAGGATCCGTACCGACTTCCAGCCCGCGGTGGAGGTGCCCACGGACAGCGGCAGCGTGACCTGCCTGCTGCGCGGGCCGCCGGCGGCGAAGTACAGCGACTCCACCGCGCCCTCGCCCGTGGCGCTGTCGATCCACTGGTAGCCGACCTTGGCGGGGGTGCGCGAGACCTGGATGGTCGCAGTGAACGTCACGGTCGTCGGGCAGCGGCCGTCCTGGCGGGGCGGGCTCGCCTGCACGCTCGCGGCCGTCTCCAGCGGCCCGTCCGGCCGAGCGGGCAGCGGGTTGACCACGTCGTACCGCTGCGGGGCTCCGGCGCAGGCGACGCGGAAGCGGGCCTTGGCCGACAAACCGCGCCGGCCGAGCACCTCGACGGCCTGCCAGCCGGTGGTGTCGCGGTCGAAGGTCTGGCGGTCCCTCACGACGACCTTGCGCGCGCCGTTGACGCGGAAGCTCCTGATGGCGCTCTTGCTGCGGTCACCGCGTACCCAGCGGTACCGCACGGTGCCCTTGCCCTTGGCGGCCACCGTGGCGGAGAAGGCCACGGTCGTGGGGCACTCGCCTGCCTGACCGGCGGGAACGGCCCTGACCCGGGTCACCGAGGTCGCCGGGGCGGCGGCGGCCTGGGCCGGAGGAGCGGCCAGCAGGCTGCCGAGCATCACCGCGCCCAGCAGCAAGGCTGTCCTTTTCATGAGGGGGTCCCTTTCTGCGCTGATCAAAGCCCCCATGCTGCTCAGTGATCCTTGGAAGTCACTTGGAGGCGCCTTGTGCAGATTGTGGAATGAAGCGTTCCGTTCTGCTATAGTTGGAACAGAACAAGCCGTTCCGCTTCTTCGGTCGAGAGGACCCCTCATGAGCATCCGCCCGTTCCGCATCGAGATCTCCCAGGCCGACCTCGACGACCTGCGGGCCCGGCTCGCACTGACCCGCTTCGCCGACGAGATCCCGGGCGCCGACCAGGGCGTGGGCGTCGACCGGGTCAAGCGCCTGGTGGCCCACTGGCAGTCCGGCTTCGACTGGCGCGCCCAGGAGGCCAGGCTCAACGCCTACCCGCAGTTCACGACGGAGATCGACGGGCAGAACATCCACTTCATCCACGTACGCTCTGACAACCCCGACGCCCTGCCGCTGATCCTCACCCACGGCTGGCCCGGCACCGTCGCCGAGTACCTCGACGCGATCGAGCCGCTGTCGCGCCACTTCCACGTGGTCGTCCCGTCGCTGCCCGGCTTCGGCTTCTCCGGCCCGACCAAGGAGCTCGGCTGGAACAACCGGCGCATCGCCGGGGCCTGGGCCGAGCTGATGGCCCGTCTGGGCTACGAGCGCTACGGCGCCGTCGGCAACGACGGCGGCTCGATGATCTCCCCCGAGCTGGGCCGGATCGACGCCGAGCACGTCGTCGGCGTGCACGTCACCCAGCTGTTCTCCTTCCCCTCCGGCGACCCGGCCGAGTTCGCCGGCCTGAGCGAGGAGGACCAGGCCGGGCTGGCCGTGCTCGACTGGTTCTGGAAGGAGAAGGGCGCGTTCAACGTCCTGCAGTCGCAGCAGCCGCAGACGCTCGCGCACGCCCTCGCCGACTCCCCCGCCGGGCTCGTCGGCTGGCTCGCCCAGCTCTTCGACGAGGACCTGGACGACGACTTCGTGCTGACCAACGCCTCGATCCACTGGTTCACCGGCACCGCCGGCTCGGCCCTGCGGCTCTACTGGGAGAACGCCCGCATGGAGCAGCCGCAGGAGCCGACGACCACCCCGACCGCGCTGGCCATGGGCGAGGGCGACTTCAAGTCGATCCGCCGCTTCGCCGAGCGCGACCACCACGGCATCGTCTCGTGGAAGACCCTGCCCGCCCCCGCCCGCGGCCACTACACCGCTCACACCGCCACGGAGGCGCTCACCTCCGACATCACGGCCTTCTTCGACAGCCTGCGCTGATTCCGCGCGCTTCGGACGGCCCGGCCCCCCCGCCGGGCCGTCCGCGCGTGCTCAGCCCGTGTTCTGCAGGCCGGCGGCCACGCCGTTGACCGACAGCAGCAGCAGCGTGGACAGCCGCTCGCGCTCCTGCTCCGACAGGTCCTCGGTGCGCATCGCGCGCAGCGCCCGCAGCTGCAGGTGCGACAGCGCGTCGACGTACGGGTCGCGCAGCTGCACGGCCCGCGAGAGCACCTTGCGGTTCTCCAGCAGCCGCGTGTGGCCGGTCACCCGCAGCACCAGCTCGCGGGTGCGGTCGTACTCCTCCAGCACCTGGCGGGCGAAGTCGTCGCGGCCGCCGAGCGCCAGGTAGCGCTTGGCGATCGACCGGTCGGTCTTGGCCAGCGACATCTCGGCGTTGTCCAGCATCGCGTTGAACAGCGGCCATTCGGCGTAGGCCGCGCGCAGCTCGTCGAGGGAGCCGACGGCGGCCAGGCCGGTGCCCAGGCCGTACCAGCCGGGCAGGTTGACGCGGGTCTGGGCCCAGGCGAACACCCACGGGATGGCCCGCAGGTCGTCCAGCGAGCGCGGCGCGCCCAGGCCGCGGCGGGCCGGACGGGAGCCGAGCCGCAGCGAGCCGATCTCCTCCAGCGGGCTGACCAGCGCGAACCACTCGGGGAACCCGGGGGCCTCGGTGAGCGCCCGGTAGGCCTCCTCCGAGGCCGTGGCCACCTGCTGGGCCAGGCCGCGGAACCGCTCGGCGGCGGCCGCCGTACGGGCGCCGACCGTGGGCGAGGAGGCCAGCAGCACGGCGTTGGTGACCTGCTCCAGATGACGGCGGGCGATGGCGATGTGCCCGTAACGAGCGAAGATGACCTCGCCCTGCTCGGTGACCTTGAAGCGACCCGCGACCGAGCCCGGCGCCTGCGCCAGCACCGCCCGGTTGGCCGGGCCGCCGCCGCGGCCGAGCGCGCCGCCGCGGCCGTGGAACATGCGCAGCTTGACGTCGTGCTCGTGGGCCCACACGGTCAGCTCCTCCTGGGCCTCGTAGAGGCGGAGGGTGGCGGCCGCCGGGCCCAGCTCCTTGGCCGAGTCGGAGTAGCCGAGCATGATCTCCATGCGCCGGCCGGTCGCGGCCAGGCGGTCCTGGATCTGCGGGATCTCCAGCATGCCGCTCAGCACGCGCGGCGAGTTCGCCAGGTCCTGGCCGGACTCGAACAGCGGCACCACGTCGAGCACCGGCGCCCGGTCGCCCAGGGCGTGCCCGGCCAGCTCGTAGACGGCCGCGATGTCGTCGGCCGAGCGGGTGAAGGAGACCACGTAGCGGGAGCAGGCCGTGACGCCGAACCGCTCCTGGATCCAGGCGATCACCCGGATCGTGGCCAGCACCTCCTCGGTGCGCTCCGACAGCTCGCCGCCGGCCCTGATCTCCTCCAGGGCCGCCGCGTGCACCTGCGAGTGCTGGCGCACCTCCAGCTCGGCCAGGTGGAAGCCGAACGTCTCGACCTGCCAGACGAGGTGCTGCAGCTCCCCGTACGCCTGCCGCGGCGCGCTGCCCGCCAGCGACTCCTGCACCAGGCGCAGGTCGGCCAGCAGCTCGGCGGGCGCGCGGTAGGCGAGGTCGAGGTCGCGGCGGCGGGTGGCGGCGATGCGGGCGGCCACGTACAGCAGCCACTGGCGGTGCGGCTCGCGCGGCGAGCGGGTGGCCAGCTCGGAGACCAGCTCGGGATGCGCGTCGACGGCCGCGGCCAGCGCGCCCTTCAGCTCGGCCGAGCAGGGCGAGAACTGGGCGGAGGCGGTCAGCGTGCGGGCGATGCGCGTGCAGGCCGTCTCCAGGGCGGTCAGCACGTGCTCGGACTGGATCTGGATCGTGTCGCGGGTGACCTTGGCGGTGACGTTGGGGTTGCCGTCGCGGTCGCCGCCGATCCAGCTTCCGTAGCGGATGAAGGGCCTGGCCAGCGGCGGACGGGTGCCGGTGCCCGCGTCGAGCGCCGCGTCGAGCGAGCGGTAGACCTGGGGCACCATGCGGAACAGCGTCTCGTCGAAGGCGGCCATGGCGGTGCGCACCTCGTCGAGCGGGTCGAGCTTGGTGGAGCGCAGCTGGGCCGTCCGCCACAGCAGGTCGATCTCCTCCAGCAGGCGGCGCCTGCTCTCGGCGCGCTCGGACGCGCCGCGCCCGGGCGCGTTGTACTCGGTCAGCTGGCCGCTGATGCGCTGGATGGCGGTGACGACCGCGCGCCTGCGCGCCTCGGTGGGGTGCGCGGTCAGCACCGGGTGCAGCTCCAGCCCCTGCAGCAGCTCCCGCACGCGCTCCTCGCCGAGCTCGTGGACGGCCTGCGCCAGCGACTCCCGCTGCACCCTCCCCTCGGCGTCACGCTCGCGCAGCGTGCGGATCCGGTAGTGCTCCTCGGCCAGGTTCGCCAGGTGGAAGTAGCAGGTGAACGCGCGGGCGACCGCGACCGCCCGCTCGATCTCCCATCCGGCGACCATTTCGGTGATCTCGTCGGCGGAAATCTCGCCTCTGCGCGCCGCGATGACGGCTTTGCGCAACCGTTCGACGTCGGCCAGCAGGTCTTCGCCACCTTGTTCGGCGATCACCTGGCCGAGCAGCTTGCCGAGCATGCGCACGTCGTGGCGCAGCTCGTCAGGCATCTCGGTCACGGCGGCACTACGACGCTCGAGCCCCTGGTCAATCATGCTTCGAAGGGTATCGACTCGCTTTCGGCGACCGCATGGCGGTCTCGCCCATTGGACTAGACCACTCCCTAGCTGGGCTTCGAGACGGCCGCCAGGAGCTCCGGGAGGCGGGGGAAGCCGATCTTGCCGGCGAGGCGTCTGCCGAGCACTTCGATCAGCAGGCCGTAGAAGGGCGCGAGCACCGACACCCACATCAGCCCGAACGCCAGCGGCAGCACGATCGGCAGCGACATCAGCGCGATCCCGAGCATCGCCCCGATCGACGACGCGAACGCCTGACCGCCCTGGCCGGGCGCGGCGCCGCTGAAGGCGTTCATCCGCTCCGGCAGCGTGTACGGGATCGTCACGCTGGTCACCGAGCCGACCCCGAGCCCGACGCCGAGCGCGCCCAGCCCGGTCAGGAACGCCGGCACGACGGCCTCCTGGCTGCCGGTGAAGAACGCCGCCGCGACCGCCACGAGCAGCAGCAGCGGCGCGGCGACCAGGCAGTTGGCCAGGTGGCGGCCCGCCAGGTCGCGGCGCAGGTCCTCCTCCGAGCCGAAGGCCACGGCGTTCATCCACAGGGAACGCCCGTCGATGCCGAACGCGTTGCCCGACTGCAACGAGATCATCAGCGCGCCCATGCCGGTGATCAGCACCGGCAGCACCGGCCCCGCCTGCCCCTCGGTGCTGTTGTTCAGCGAGAACGCCAGGACGACGGTCACCACCACCGAGGAGAACCAGCCCACGCGGAACCTCGGCTCCCGCCTGATGTACTTCAGCTCCTTGGTCACCACGGCCGCCAGCGGCCCGTCGGGCAGGAGCCGGTCGGCCAGGCCGCGCTCCCGGCGGACGGAGGCCGCCTGCGTGGAGGCGTCCGGCGAGACCAGGGCCCGGCCGAGCGCCTTGATCCACAGCCAGGCGACGACCACGACCAGCACCGCGACGGCGGCCAGCTCCGCCACGCCGACCAGGCCGCCGTCGGCCATGGCGTGCGCGGCCATGCCCGGCGGCGTCCAGCGCAGGACGCCGGCCAGCCGGTGGAGGATCGCGGCGGGGTCGCCGAGGCCGCGGTTCATCAGCAGGTTGGGCAGCTGGGCCAGGAGCACCACGAACAGGGCGGCCACGGCCAGCACGTCACGCCCGCGCCGGCTGCGCAGCGCCCCGGACAGCGAGGTGGTGATCAGCCGCGAGGTGACCACGCAGAGCGCGAACTGCAGCAGCACCGCGGGCACGCCGAGCAGCACGCCCCCGAGGCCCGTGGGCAGCCCGACCAGCGCGCCGGCCGTGACGACGAGCATCGCCAGCGGCCACGCGCCCGTCGCGGACGCGGTGAACAGCCCGACGGCCAGCTCGCGCGTACGCAGCGGGAACAGCGACAGCCGCGCCGGGTCGAGCGTGTCGTCCAGCCCGAACGCCAGCAGCGGCACGATCATCCAGCTCACCAGGAAGAACGCGTACGCGACGATCACCAGCTCGGCGGCGACGTCGGAGGGCGCGAGCCTGAGCAGGCTCATCAGCAGGAACCCCAGCACGGCCAGGCCGGCCGCGGCGAGCAGGGTGAAGACGAAGCCGAGCTTGCGCTGCACGTCGCCGCGCAGGTTGCCGACCAGCAGCCGCAGCTTGAGCCGCGCGAACAGCGCGGCCGTCGCCATGGGCGACCCCGTGACGGCGGCGCTCACGGCGTGTCCTGAGGCGCGGCAGCGGCCGGAGGCACGGACGGCGGCGTGGCAGCGGATGCGGCCGGGGGCGCGGGCGGGGGTGCGGGCGGGGGTGCGGTCGGGTGCGTGGCAGCGGGTGCAGCCGGGAGTGTGGTCGGGGTTGTGGTCGGGGGTGCGGGCGGGGGCTGGTGGCCGGGGCGGGCGCCGAGCCAGCTCAGCCCGGCCTCGCCGTGGGCGCGGGAGCCGCCGCCGACCAGCCGCATGAACGCCTCGTTGAGGCTGGAGCCGCCGCGCACCTGCTCCAGCGGCCCCTGGGCGACGATGTGGCCGCCGCTCATCACCGACACCCAGTCGCACAGCCGCTCGACGAGGTCCATGACGTGGCTGGAGAAGATGACCGTCGAGCCGGAGGCGGTGAAGCGCCGCAGCACCTCGGTCAGGGTGTTGGAGCTGACCGGGTCGACCCCCTCGAACGGCTCGTCGAGGAAGAGCACGGACGGGTTGTGCAGCAGCGCTGCGGCCAGCCCGATCTTCTTGCGCATGCCGGTGGAGTAGTCGACGACGAGCTTGTCGGCGGCCCCGGTCAGGTCCATCACGTCGAGCAGCTCGCCCGCGCGCTGCTCGACGTCGGCCTTGGGGATGCCGCGCAGCCGGCCGTTGTAGAGCAGCAGCTCGCGGCCCGACAGCCGCTCGAACAGCCGCAGCCCCTCGGGCAGCACGCCGATGCGCGCCTTGACGGCGACCGGGTCGCGCCAGACGTCGAACCCGTCGATCGCGGCCTGACCGCCGTCGGGCCGCAGCAGGCCCGTGATCATGCTCAGCGTGGTCGTCTTGCCGGCCCCGTTGGGACCGACCAGGCCCGCGAAACTGCCCGCCGGGACCACGAGGTCGACCCCGGCCACCGCGACCTGCGCGCCGTAGCGCTTGTACAGGCCGTGGGAGCGAACCGCATCCGTCATGGATCCACTCTAGGAGGACGGGTTAGCCTAGCGCGCATGAGCGCAGCCGCCGATCCCATGCCGGACATGCCGGACATCCACACCACCGCAGGCAAGATCGCCGACCTGGAGCGAAGGCTCGACGAGGCCGTGCACGCCGGCTCGGCGTCGGCGGTGGACAAACAGCACGCCAAGGGCAAGATGACCGCGCGCGAGCGGGTGCTCGCGCTGCTCGACGAGGGCTCGTTCGTGGAGTTCGACGAGTTCGCCCGCCACCGGTCCACGATGTTCGGGCTGGAGAAGCGGCGTCCGTACGGCGACGGCGTCATCACCGGCCACGGCACGATCGACGGCCGCCAGGTCTGTGTGTTCTCCCAGGACGTCACGGTCTTCGGCGGCTCCCTCGGCGAGGTGTACGGCGAGAAGATCGTCAAGGTGATCGACCTGGCGCTCAAGACGGGCTGCCCGATCATCGGCATCAACGAGGGCGGCGGCGCGCGCATCCAGGAGGGCGTGGTCGCGCTCGGCCTCTACGCGGAGATCTTCAAGCGGAACGTGCACGCCTCCGGCGTGATCCCGCAGATCTCGCTCATCATGGGCGCCGCGGCCGGCGGCCACGTCTACTCGCCCGCCCTGACCGACTTCGTGGTGATGGTGGATCAGACGTCCCACATGTTCATCACGGGCCCCGACGTGATCAAGACGGTGACCGGCGAGGAGGTCACGTTCGAGGAACTGGGCGGGGCCCGCGCGCACAACACCAAGTCGGGCGTGGCCCACTACCAGGCCGCCGACGAGGAGGACGCCCTCGACTACGTCAAGGCGCTGCTGTCCTACCTGCCCTCCAACAACCTGGACGAGGCCCCGGCCTTCGCCCCCGCCGCCGACCTGGAGCCCGACCCCGAGCTCGACCTGGTGATCCCCGACTCCCCCAACCAGCCGTACGACATGCGCCAGGTGATCGAGCACGTGCTCGACGACGGGGAGTTCCTGGAGGTCCACGCGCTCTTCGCGCCGAACATCGTGGTCGGCTACGGCCGCGTGGACGGCCAGCCGGTCGGGGTCGTCGCCAACCAACCCATGCATTTCGCCGGATGTCTGGATATCGACGCCTCCGAGAAGGCCGCCAGATTTATTCGAACTTGTGATGCCTTTAATATTCCGATCCTGACTTTTGTTGATGTACCGGGATTCCTCCCCGGCACCGACCAGGAATGGAACGGAATCATCCGCCGCGGCGCCAAGCTCCTGTACGCCTACGCCGAGGCCACGGTCCCGCTGGTCACGGTCATCACCCGCAAGGCGTACGGCGGCGCGTACGACGTCATGGGCTCCAAGCACCTCGGCGCGGACGTCAACCTCGCCTGGCCCACCGCCCAGATCGCGGTCATGGGCGCGCAGGGCGCGGTCAACATCCTCTACCGGCGCGAACTGGCGGCCTCCGACGAGCCCGACGCCGAGCGCGCCCGGCTCGTCACCGAGTACGAGGACACTTTGGCCAATCCGTACATCGCGGCCGAACGCGGCTATGTGGACTCGGTGATTCGGCCGTCCGAAACCCGGCCCCAAGTTGTCCGGGCACTTCGCGCGCTGCGTAACAAGAGAGCCTCGCTGCCGCCGAAGAAGCATGGGAACATTCCTCTATGAGCGACCACCTGCGGATAGTCCGCGGCGACGCCACGCCCGAGGAGATCGCGGCCGTGGTGGCCGTGCTCGCCACGCGGCGGAGCTCGTACACCGAACCCGAGAGACCTCGTAGACAAACATGGCGAAACCCCGCCAGAGGCATGCGTAACCCTGGCCTGCCGGGGAAGGCGGCTTGGCGGATGAGCGCACTACCCTAGATAGATCCCGGGAATCGGGTGTCAAGTTCCCCGGGAGTTGGGACTATCTAGAGAAAGTAGGCGTATATAGTCAGCCGATCAACTAACACCGCGGCCTGGAGGACGACATGGCCATCCCAGACCTCATGCCGCATCCTGTGGCAGCCAAGTACGCCGTCCTAGTGGATGTCGGTTATCTCTACGCTGCGGCAGGTGAGGTGCTGCTCGGCGCGAAGGAACGCAAGGAATATCGGGTGGCCGCCGATGAGCTCATCCAGAGTCTACAGAAACATGCAGAGGAACGTATTTCCGGCGAACTTCTGCGGATCTATTGGTATGACGCCGCCCGCGACCGTGTGCCCACCGTCGACCAGCGTGTCATCGCCCAGCTCCCGTGGGTCAAGGTGCGCCTCGGCAACCTCAACGCCCGCGGCCAGCAGAAGGGCGTCGACGCGCAGATCAGGAGCGACCTGGAGGCGCTGGCCCGGCATCACGCGGTGACCGACACGATCCTGCTGGCGGGCGATGAGGACATGGTTCCGGCGGTCGAGGCGGCGCAGGCGTACGGCGTGCGCATCCACCTGTGGGGCGTCGAGCCGCCCTACGGCACCAACCAGGCCGAGCGCCTGGTGTGGGAGTCCGACACGGTGGAAGTGATCTCCGCCGATTTCCTGAGGCCCTTTTTCAGTCGCGCTCCGCAGCCGGTCGCGGTCACCCCGCCCGCCGCGGCTCCCTCGCCCGCCCAGGTGTTCGCCGGGCGCGCGCCGGTCAAGCCGCACGCCAAGCCAGGCCAGGTCGCCAAGCTGGGGCCCAGCCGTCCGCGCGTGGAGGACGTCGGCGAGCACGTCGCCCAGAAGTGGATACTCACCCGCGGCCGCGACAACATCCGCGACCTGCTGCCCGGCCCGATCCTGCCGACGGTGATCGACACCGAGCTGCTGATCGAGGCGGAGAAGGAGCTCGGGCACTCGCTGCGGCCCTACCCGGAGGCCCGGGTCTGGCTGCGTGACGGGTTCTGGGCGCGCGTCTACCGGGAGTTCGACCTGGGGGTGGGGGTCTCCTCCAAGTAGAGCAGCGTCTCGGCGACCGCCGTGCGGGCGTAGAGCACGTACCGGCCGGTGCGGTGCGCGGTGCACAGGCCGGCCTTGCGCAGCGCCGTCAGGTGCTGGTTGACGCCGGGCTCGGAGAGCCCGGCGCGCTGGGCGAGGTCGCGCGTCGAGGCGGGCTGGTCCAGCTCGGCCAGCAGCCGGGCGCGTGTCCTGCCGAGCACGGCGGCCAGCGCCTCGGGCGGGTCCACCTCGCGGCGCTCCCAGAGCGTCGCGATGCCGCGCGGCGCGTAACGCACGGTCGGCTGGTACGGCGGCGTCGTGACCGACAGGACCCGCGGCCAGGCGAACACGCACGGCACCAGCAGCAGCCCGAGCCCTCTCAGTGACCGGCGGCCGGACACGTACCGGTGTTGCAGCCGCAGCGTGCCGTCGTCCCAGGTGACGGAGTCGTCGAGGTCGGCCAGCATGCGCTGGGCGCCGCCCTCGGCCAGCAGCCTGGCGCGGTGCAGGATCTCGCCCTCCAGCAGCGACCTGATCCGCGGCCAGTACGGCGCCATCGCCGCCTCCCAGTAGCCGGCCACCTCTCCGGCCAGGCGTTCGAGGCCCTGTTCCGGGTCGTCGTAGAGGGCCTGCACCCGTTTCGTCCGGGGACCGCCGATGTGGTCCAGGTCCGTGCGGACCCGGGCGGCCGCGCCCCGCATCGTGGCGAGTTCCAGCTCCAGGTCCGGCATGGACGTCGAGGGCGGCGTGCAGGTGAAGCCAGCGATCGAGACGGTGGGCACCGGGACCAGGTCCGACAGCAGCCGCCAGTCCACGTCCTGGAGGCGGCGGCGCACCTGGTCGGCCCAGGGGCGCAGGAGCGGGTGCGCGGCCGGGTTCTTCACCACGCGCGCGCTGGCCACGACCTCGCCGAGCGGGGAGACGGCGAAGCGGATGTTGGCGAGGTCGTGGGCGGTGAACGTCAGATCGAGGGTCATTGAATTTGCTTGTCACTTAATCGATAGCGGCCTTGCCCGACATTTCAGCATCCTGCCGACATGTCAGCAACCTTGGTGGAAGCTCCGCTTCTGCGGCTTCGTGCGTTCCGCAACCTGTTCGTCGCCGGCGCGGTCAGCCAGCTGGGCAGCCAGATCACCTACGTCGCCCTTCCCCTGCTCGCCGTGACCGCCCTCGGGGCGGGCGCGGGCGAGGTCGGGCTGCTCTCGGCGCTCGCCACGCTCACGGCCCTGGTGATCGGGCTGCCTGCCGGGGCCTGGGTGGACCGCGTCCGGCGGCGCCGCCTGATGATCGCGATGGACGCCGCCCGCGCCGTGGCGTTGTTGTCGGTGCCGGTTGCCTGGTGGGCCGGGACGTTGTCCATGGCGCAGCTCTACGTCGTCACGGTGCTCGTGGGGGCGGGGTCGCTGCTGTTCGACGTGGCGTCCATGAGCATCGTGCCGGGGCTGGTCGGGCGCGAGCGGCTGACGTCGGCCAACTCGCTGCTCGTGGGCACGGCCGCGGGCATGGACGTCGCCGGGCGCAGCCTCGCCGGAGTGCTGGCCCAGGTCGTGGGCGCGCCGCTGGCCGTGCTGCTGGACGCGCTGAGCTACCTGTGGTCGGCGGTCTGGCTGCGCGGCGTGCCCGAACCGGCGCTTGCCGGGGACGGCTCGCCGGAGGCCGCGGAGTCCCTGCGGGCCCGGATCGCGGCGGGCGTGCGGTTCATCCTCGGCAACCGGGTGCTGGTCGCGGCCCTGGTCCAGGGCACGATGGCGAACCTGGCGTTCCCGCTCTGCTCGGTCCTGCTGCCGGTGCTCATCGTCGGGCGGCTGGGCTATCCGGAGTGGGTGTTCGGGGCGTACCTGGCGGTGGGCGGGCTCGGCGTGCTCGCCGGGTCGTCGTCGGCCCATCTGCTCGGCCGGCGCTTCGGCACGGGCCGCGCGGTGTGGGTGGTCAGCCTGGCCACCGCCCCGGCCGCGCTGGTGATCCCGTTCCTCGACGCCGGGCCGTGGTTGTGGGCCGCGGCGGCGGCGTGGTTCGTGCTGACGTTCCGTACCGGGGTGAACAACGTGCTGCTGGTGAGCCTGCGGCAGCGCGTCACGCCGGACCACCTGCTCGGCCGGATGACGGCCACCATGCGGCTGCTGCTGATGGGCGCGGTCGGCCTCGGCGGGCTGCTGGCCGGGCTGCTCGGCGAGGTGTGGGGGGTGCGCGCGCCGCTCTGGGCGGGCGCGGTGATCATGGCCGTGAGCTGGTTGCCGATCCACTTCTCAGCCCTTCGCCGATCAGGTCCGAATACCGCTGGTCGGCCGTACTGACCTGCTGACCTGCGTTTTCATGGTGAGGTCCGATTTCCGCCGGTCGGCACCCGCGGCCCGCGCATAGTCTCGGGGGCATGTCACCCCTAGAGCTCGACTTCGACTCCTGTTACCGGGCGGTCTCCGCCAGGGACTCCCGGTTCGACGGGCGCTTCTACACCGCGGTGACGACGACGCGCATCTACTGCCGGCCGATCTGCCCGGCGCGTACCCCCTCCTCCAGGAACGTGCGCTTCTACCGGCACGCGGCCTCGGCCGAGGCGGCCGGGTTCCGGCCGTGCAAACGCTGCCGTCCCGAGCTGTCGCCCGGCGATCCCGGCTGGGACCTGCGCGGCGACCTCGTCGGCCGGGCCCTGCGGCTGATCGACGACGGAGCCGCCGACGAGCGCGGCGTGGCCGGGCTGGCCCGGCGGCTGCACATCACCGAACGCCACCTGCACCGGCTGTTCGTGGCCGAGCTGGGCGTCGGGCCGCTGGCCGTGGCCCGCACCAAGCGGCTCCTGCTGGCCAAGCAGCTGCTGACGGAGACCGGGCTGCCGGTCACCGAGGTGGCGTTCGCGGCCGGGTTCGGCAGCGTGCGGCAGTTCAACGCCACCATGCGGGAGACGTACGGCTTCACGCCGAGCGAGCTGCGCGCCACCGCCGGACGTCCGGCGGCGCCGCCCGAGCCCGAGGCCGCCGGGCCGGTCACGCTGAGGCTGCGGCTGCACCGCCGCGAGCCGTACGACGTGGCGGGCGTGTTCGGGTTCCTGACCTCACGCGCCATCCCCGGCCTCGAGGTCGCGGGCCCCGAGTCGTACTCCAGGGCCGTGCCGGGCGGGACGATCACGCTCACCCCCCGGCCGGACCACATCGCGCTCGACGTGGCCCTGGCCGACACCCGGCAGCTGGCCCGCATCGTCGCCCGCTGCCGCCGCCTGCTCGACCTGGACGCCGACCCCGACGCCATCGCCGAGGCGCTCGGCCAGACCTCGCTGGCCCCGCTCGTCCAGGCGCGGCCCGGACTGCGGGTGCCGGGCACGTTCGACGGCTTCGAGCTGGCCGTACGCGCGGTGGTCGGCCAGCAGATCTCGGTGGCCGGAGCCCGTACGCTGCTCGGCCGCATCGTCGCCAGGACCGGCGGCCCGCTCTTCCCCACCGCGGCCGAGCTTCGGGAGGCGGACCTGACGGGCCTCGGCCTGACCAACCGCAGGATCGCCACCCTCGCCGACCTGGCGGGCCGGGTCGCCGACGGCGACATCGACCTCGACGGCGGCCAGGACCCGGCCGAGGCCGGGTCCGAGCTGCTGAAGGTGCCCGGCATCGGCCCCTGGACCGCCAGCTACATCGCGCTGCGCGCCCTGCGCGACCCCGACGCCTGGCCCACGGGCGACCTCGTGCTGAGAAAGCGCATGGCCGCCCTGGGCATCCCCGACGACCACATCGAACGGTGGCGGCCCTGGCGGGCCTACGCCGCCCTGCACCTCTGGAGCTCCTCATGATCACCGCTCAGGTCCTGCCGACGCCGATCGGCTCGCTCTCGCTGCTCACCCGCGAGGGGGTTCTCGTGGCCGGCGGCTTCACGGCCGACCCGGCGGAGATGTTCGTCCGCCTCACCCCGGCCCTTCAGGCGGAGGGTCTGGACGTGGTGGACGACCTCGGCACCCCCGCCGAAGCCGTCCGGGCCTACTTCGACGGCGACCTCGACGCCCTGGACGCCGTCCCGGTCTCGCAGCCCGGCTCCCCCACCCGCAAGCGCCTGCACGAAGCGCTGCGCGAGGTCCGCGCGGGGACGACGGTCTCGTACGCCGAGCTGGCCCAGGCCGCCGGACTTCCCCGTACCGCCGCCCGCGCCGCCGGCTCCGCCTGCGCCCAGAACCTCATCGCCCCCTTCGTCCCCTGCCACCGCGTCCTGCCCAGCACGGGCGGCTACGGCGGCTACTACTACGGCGTCCCGGTCAAGGAATGGCTCCTCGCCCACGAAAGCGGACAAACCCTCAACCTACAGTAATGGGACGACAGCGTTCGGTAATGTGTTCGCATGTCGCCGACCCTGGGACATGAGGATCTCCCGAGCCGCGTCGCATGGTTCGCCGAAGGGAGGGCCCAAGGCCTGACCTTCGACCAAGCCTTGGGCAGGGCCCAGATCAGGGCCTTGCACAGGTCCAGCAGAGCCAAGGGCATGGCCGAGGCGATCGTTCGGATTCTGATGGCCAGGGGGATCCCCCTGCCCGAGGAGGCGGCCGAGCGGATCCTGCAGTGCCCCGACCCCGAACTCCTCGCGCCCTGGATCGACTGGGCCGTCACCACCGAGAACTCGGACGAGCTCATCGACTGAGCCGCGCGGGGTTGGCGGCATAGAATGGGGGTCGTGCGACGTTAGACGGCGTAGGCATCATTTGCAGGCGCCTGGTAAACGAGGAGGGGTTCACATGCCTCTGGCCGACGACGCCGTGGAGGCGCGTGCCCAGGGGTGGCGCACCCTCGCCGCCCTGCACGCGAAGATCGAGGACAGGCTCGAGAAGGCGCTGCAGAAGGCGCACGGCCTGAGCGTGAGCGAGTACACGGTGCTCGACGTCCTGGCCCGCCAGGACGGCTGGCACATGCGCATGCAGCAGCTCGCCCGCGCCGTCGTGCTCAGCCAGAGCGCCACGACCCGGCTGGTCACCCGGCTGGAGAAGCGCGGCCTGCTCAAGCGCTATCTGTGCGAGGACGACCGGCGCGGCATCTACTCCGAGGTCACCCCCGGCGGCCGCGACCTGCTGACCACCGCGGGCCCGACGCACGACACCGTGCTGAAGGAGGTGCTGGCGGAGGCGGCCGAGCAGCCCGAGCTGGCACCGCTGGCCGCAGTGATCGCCTAGGCTCGCCCAGCCACAGTGATCGCCTAAGCTCGCCCGGCCGTAGTGATCGCCTAGGCTCGTCCGGCGGCAATGATCGCCTGGGCCCGCCGGGTCGAGGTGATCACCTCGGCCCGGGGCCCCGCCGCCGTCAGGGTTTCACGTTGCTCTGGATCTCGCCGACCGGTACGTCCCGGGTCGCCCCCGCCTCGACCGGCGCGAACTGGAACGGCACCGCGTCACCCGTCGTCTCCACCGGCCACGACGTGGTGACGGTGAGCCGGTACGCCTCGCGCGGCTGGTCGATCGAGGCCCGCAGGTAACGCACGCCACAGGTGAACGAGGCCCCCTTGGCGTACGGACGTCCGGCCGCCCCGCAACCCTCCTCGTGCACCTCCGCCCGGTCCTTCGCGGTACCCGGGTCGATCTTGATGCTCTTCAGCGTGGCCACCACGGTCACGCTCATGACGCCCGGGATCTCCGCGGTCACCGATCTGCGCCGCTCGCCCAGGCCCTCCAGCCAGACCCAGGTGGGCAGGTTGACGAAGCTCTTGGCGTCGGGGCTCAGTCTGATCGTGGGCTCGGGAACGGTCAGGGACGCCCTGGCGATCTCGGCGAGCTCCCGGATCGTGATCCCGGCGGGCGGCGTCGTGCCCGGCGGCACGAACACGAACGGGTCGAGCGCCGCGAAGCAGACCTGGCCCTTCGGGTCGGAGGCGTCGTACGCCGGGCCCCACCAGCGTCCGTCCTTGCCGACCTTGTCCTTGAACTGTTTGAGGAAGTCCTGGAACCCCTCCTCGGACGCGTCCTTGGTGTACCTGAACCAGTAGTCGCGCAGAGCCTCCTGCGACTTCAGCATCTCGGCGCCGGTCATGCCGGGCTCGTACCAGCAGGGGCGCTTGAGGACGTATCCGTCCGCGTTGCCGCCCTTGGCGCCGTTGCCGGAGATGACGATCCTGGAGTTGCGCAGCTCGATCCCTCTGGTCCGGCCGTGCTCGATGGGGCTGCCGGCCGTCTCGCCGGGGTCGTCGAGCTGGCCCAGCAGCATCAGCGCCGCGGTGGCCAGCGAGATCACGCGGTTCATCGCGCGCATCCTTCCTTGTCATAGAGGAATTCCCGGATCCGCCACACGCCGTCGTCGCCGCGGTGCGCGAGGGCCCTCTGGAGGTAGGGGGCGCGCATGATGGAGGGCTGGGGCGAGACGGCCTCGCCGCTGCTCGCGCTGACCACGCGTGCCTTCGACTCGTCCACGCAGGTGTCGATCTGCGCGCCCTTGTCCAGCACCTTCGTGACCCGCAGGCCGTACAGTCTGGCGACGCCCTTCACCCTTCTGTCCTCCTCGGTGTACCGGCGTACTCCGTCATACGCCTGGCGCACCGCCTGGAGTTCGAGATCCAGATCCTTCAGGTATCGATCGCTTCCCGAGACCATCACCTTGCGGGAGGCGAGGTACCAGTCGGTGATCACGCGCATGAGCGGGTCGCGCCGGGCGGGCCAGTCGATGTCGACCCGCAGCTTCCCGCCGCCGACCTCGATCGTCTCGACGCCGGGCGCGTCCGCGGAGGGCCGCGCCGAGCCTCCCGCCGTGGGCGCGGTCGCCGGGGTGGTGCCGGACGGGCCCGGCTGCGGCGTGTACGGCCGCTCGGCCTGCCCGCACCCCGCCGCCAGCAGGACGAGCGCGATCACCGTCATACGTCTCATGCGGACGACTCCCTCACCACGTGGATGCGCCACGAGGGCAGCAGTTCCTCGATCAACGCCTCGGTCTCCGGGGCCATCCCACCGCCGTACGGGTGGGAGGCGGCCCTGCGGGTCAGGACCTCGACCACGGCCCGCATGCGGACGGCGTCCCCGGTGGCGTGGGTGGCCCGCAGCAGGTCGCGCCAGAGCCCCTCGTCGTCGGTCGCCAGCAGCAGCGCCGCGCGGACGGCCGCCACCGCCGCGTCCGGCTCGTCCTGGGCCAGCCGCAGCTCGCACAGCCGGTGGGCCGCATCGGCCACGCCGGCCGCGACGTCGTACTCCAGGTCGTCGGCCGCCAGCCAGGCGTACCGGCCGGACGGGCGGTTGGCCAGGAGCGGGCCGCGTACCAGGCCGAGCGCCTTCTCCAGCAGGACGGTGCGGGCCGTCGGATCGTGCTGGGAGCGGCGGACCAGCTCGCGGAACAGGGCCCAGTCCGTACGGACCTCGGGGCCGAGCCTGAGCCGCCCTGCCTCGTCGACGTGCAGGTGCTCGGGGCCGAGCCAGTCGGCGACGCGGGCGATGGTGGCGTCCCTGACCATGGTCTGCACCCCGCGCGGCCACAACACGCCCCCGAGCACGACGGGGTGCACGCCGCCGGGATGCGTGGCCAGGTAGACCAGCAGCTCGGTGGCCAGCGCCATGCGGCCCTCTTCGAGGGGCGCGAGCCCGGTGATCTCGATCGGGCCGAGCATTTTGATCTCGACGGCGGGCGGGTGCAGGCCCTCCAGCGGCTCGGCCTCGGGATAGGCCTCGCCGTCGAGCCGTCCGGCGGTGCGGAAGAGGTCGATCAGCGCCTTGTAGTGGCGGCGCGGCAGGAGCTGGGCCTCGACCTCGAAGCCCAGCTCGGCGATGCGCGCCTTGCCGTCGTCGCCGATCTCCAGCGTCCAGGTGGCGTGCGGGACGTCGCCGGCCACGACGTATCCGGCGGTGTCCCGGCGGGCCAGCAGCGCCAGGCGGCGGGCCTCCTCGTGCGTGGGCGCCACGGCCGACAGCAGGTAGTGGGCCTCGCGCGGGCCGCCGGAGACGCGCCCGGTGAGCACCTCCCTGCGCGGCGCGGCGGTCGCCTCCAGCTCGGGCAGCACCTCGGCCAGGCCGCCGACGGCCCTGATCCGGTCGGGGGCGATCGCGGTCAGCTCCTCGCCGAACCCGACGAGCGTGATGCGCATGCGGTCGGACCAGCGGTTGGTGGCCAGCTCGACGGCGAGCGCGGCCAGGGCCGCGGTGGTCTGCGGGCCGCGCACGTTGATCAGGCCCTGCGCGGCCTCCAGGTCGATCAGCACCCGGCCGCTCGCGTCCGTGCCGATCGAGACCAGCCCCGGGTACGGCGCGCCGCCCGCCTGCTCCTCCAGCAGACGTCCTTCGTGGGCGGGCAGACGCCACACCTGGCCGCCGTCCTGGGCCGTCCACGGCTCGGGCGGGTCGTCGTCCGGCGGGTGGATCCACAGGTCGAGCGTGCGCGGGGACAGGTGGACGCCGTACACGGTGGGCGGGGTGCGGTGCTGGGCGGCCAGCTCGGCGCCGAGCAGCCGCAGCCCGATGTCGAGGATGCGCGCGCCCGGGGCGTCGCCGCCCAGCCTGAGCGCGACCTCGGCCTGGGCGGCGTCGTCGCGCGGCCGGACGATCCGGCGCCCGAACACCCTGCGCCACAACTGCTCCCGCCGCCTCCTGGCCAGCAGGGCCAGCAGCCCGGCGGCGGCCAGCGACGCCCCGGCCAGGTAGTCGATCAGGTCGAGGCTCTGGGCCTCCCTGATGGTGATCTCGGGCTGGTCCTGGCGCACGTCGGGCTTGCGGTGCCTGGCCTGGTCCTTCTCGGTCTTCTCTGCGGTCTTCTTCCCGACGTCGTGCCGGGCGTCGGGCTGGGCACGGGTGTGGGCCACGCCGGGGTGCTCGCGCAACGTCTGCTCGCGGGACTGGCCGGCGGGGACGATGTGCACGTTCCTGGCGTCGTCCGGCATGTCGAGCACCCAGCCGGGCCTGATCAGGTCGGCCATGCGGAGGCGGGTGCCGTCCGGCTGCTCCTTGGCCTGGTTGAGTCGGTAAATTTCGGGATATCGGCGGCCGTCTCCCAGGCACTTCTCCGCGATCTCCCACAGGCTCTCGTGGTGCCGGCCGTGCGGCGGCTGCACGACGTACACCTTCTTGGTCTTGTGGGTCTCCAGCGTCTGCTCGACGATCGGCGCGGAATAGGCGACCGCGGTCACCGGCGGCGCGGCGGGCGGCGCGGCCATCCGCGCGATGGGCGCGATCATGGCCCCGGCCGTGAACAGCAGCAACACCGCGCCGACGAGCTTGTTGGCCAGCGCCTGCGTGCCGCCCGACAGCGGTACGCGGGCAGGCATCCCGACCCTTCGGACACCGGCGTACACCTCGACCAGCACGCACACGAAGAGCTGGAACCAGGCCAGCCACACCAGCAGCACCAGGACGGCCTGGATCGTGCTGGGCCCGGCCTCGGCGGTGAAGAACCGCAGGTCGAGCATCTCGGACGTGACCGGCGGACCGGCGAACCTGAGCAGCGCGTACGGCACCCCGCCCACCAGCGCCACCAGCGCCACCAGTGCCGCGAGCCCGGCGAGCACGTCGCCGAAGGTGCGCCTGGCCGGGATGCGCGCAGGCGGCCGCCTGGGCTGGTGCCGCCCCGGGGGACGCGCCGGCTCTCGCGTCGGCTCTCGCGTCGGCTCTCGCGTCGGCATCGCCGCTCCCTTCTTCCGTCCAGCGTCCTGCCTCGTGCGTTGCCCCGGCCACCGAGTGGCGGGAATCGGTCTACCTGGCTTCCGGGGCGGCCGTGGCCTCGCCGTTCATCTCCGAGCCCGGGAACCCGAGGGCCCCGAGGAAGAACGCCTCCCACCGCACCGAGACGCTGACCGTCACCTGGTCCTGCTGGACCGAGCAGGAGCCGCGGGCCACGCCGTCGCCGCCCTGGGCCGCGACGATCTCGTCGGCCCTGGCGCAGACCTGGCCCTCGTCCAGCAGGGTGACCTCGCCGCCGGTGCGCAGGCGGTCGACGTCGATCTTGTCCGCGCCCGCCCGCGCGGCCTGCTCGGCGACGTCGGCGGCGCGCAGCCGGGCGTTGATCGCCGCGCCGCCGTCGACCAGCAGCCCGGCCAGGAGGAACACCACGACCGAGAAGAGCACCGTGAAGACCGACATGGACCCCCGCTCCCCCGCCTTCACGGCTCCCTCCTGACGAGCTGCTCAAGCGGCACCACGGCGGTGCCGGTCAGCCGCTTGGTGCCGCCGAACCCGAGGAAGCCGAGGTCGAGCTCGCAGGTCACCTCCGCCTGCACCTGGCCGCCCGCCTCCCAGGTGGATCCGTCCAGGTTCACGGCGGTGGCGCCGCACTTGTCGTCCAGTGCGCTCCTGGCGGTGCTCTCCGCCGCGGCGCCGGCGTCGTCGAAGCTGCGCTGCACGGACGCGGCCCGCGCGGCGTCCCTGGCCGCGCCGTTGACCCGCCCCTGCGTCTCCACCAGCACCCCCGCCCCGACCAGGAACATGAGGAACAGCAGGAAGACGGGGGCGAGCATCACCGTCTCCACGGCCATCGACCCGCGCTCGCCCGGCTTCATCGGCAGTCATCACCGCCGTTGTCGGGACGGAAGCACTCGATCGGCCCGCCCGCGGTCGCCGTGATCGTGAACGTGAGCGGCGGCAGCAGCGGCACGACCTGCACGGCGCTGCCCGTGACCGTGACGAAGCGCTGGTCGGGGTCGCGCTCGGAGGTGGTGGCCGCGGCGTTCTCCAGCAGCCGCGGGCCGACCGCCTTGACGATGCCGGTGGCCTTCGCCGTGGCCGCGCCCTGCCAGTCGCCCGAGTCGAACGGCGCCGCCCTGGCCACCCGCGCGCCTTCCCTGGCCGCCGCCTCGGCGATCTGGCGACCGTGGAACCAGAGCGCGACCTGCACGACGAGGAGCGCGACCGCGAGGATGACCGGCATCAGCAACGCCAGCTCGATCACGGTCGCGCCCCGCTCACGAGTCCGCGCCACCACCGCCGCCGCCACCGCCGAACGTGCCCTGGATCTCGCTGGACTTCTGCTCGACCAGGGTCTTGATCAGCGTGGCCAGCCCGAGCGCGACGCCCGCGATGATGGCCGTGATGATCACCCATTCGACGGCGGAGGCGCCCCTGCTGGGCGCGGTGCGGGCGCGCTGGATCCGCACCCCCAGGTAGGCGGTGAGATAGACGATCCAGGGATGGTTCATCAGGCCCCCAACATCTTCATCGCGGCGGGAAAACTGAGAAAGATCACGAAACCGGCGCACAGGAGGAGCTGGGCCACGAGCATCGACTGCGAACGTTCGCCCGCGCGTCCCTCGATCTCGGCCAGTTCGCGCCGGCGCAGGGTGGCGGCCCTGGCGGTGAGCGAGGCGCGCACCTTGGCGCCGTCGTCGGCCACCAGGCCGAGCGCGGCCGACAGGTCGCGCAGCTCGTCGACGTTGATCTCCTCGCCGAGCTGGCCGAGCGCCTGCCACGGGGTGATGCCGACGATCCGGGCGCCGCCGAGCGCGTCGCGGATGCGGCCCATCGCCCAGTTGGGCTGCTCGCCGCTGACCGACACGGCCATCATCAGCGCCTCGGGCACGCCGCGCCCGCCCGCCAGGTTCATCGAGACCAGGTCGAGGAAGGCGCCCACGACGTGCCGGAAGTCGCGTCGCATGGCCGCGGCCTCCTTGCGGATCTGCAGGTCGGGCAGGAAGAAGAAGAGCAGCGCCACGAGCACGGCCGACCAGAACGGCACCGTGAACGACACGCCCCACCCCATGAGCGCCAGCCAGCCGAGCAGGATCGGGAAGGCCAGCAGGCCGCTCGCGGCGAGCAGCACCTTGGTGGCCAGGAACGCCTCGAACGAGCGGCCGAGCAGGGCCAGGTCGGACCTGACCGAGCGGGCCTCCCAGCCGCGGGCGCCGTAGAGGCGGGCCAGGCGGGCGCCGAGACCGCGGCGGAACGCGCTGACCTCCTCGTCGGGCAGCAGGAGCTGGATGTGCGGGGCGCCCGCGTCCTCGCGCACGGCGTCGAGCGCCAGCAGCCGCGCCACCAGCCCGGGACGGGCCGGGAACAACGCGCGGACCAGCACGAACAGGCCGAGGCCGAGCACCGCTCCGGCCAGCACGCCCTCAACCATGGCCGCCTCCCCCCATCAGCAGCCGGGTCGGCTTGTCGAACCTGGCCAGCCGCCGCATCCACGCGAACCCGGCGCCGAACAGGCCGCCGACGACCACGAGGACGGCCTGGCCGAGGGTGGAGCCGTACTCGCTGACGTAGGCGGGGTTGAACAGGATGAGCAGCCCGGCGAAGACCAGTGCCGTGATCACCACGATCTGCACGCTGCGCCTGGTCGAGCGGCGTTCGGCCTCGACGCGGCGGCGCATGTCGAGCTCTTCGCGGGCCGAGACGGCGAGCGCGCCGAGCACGTCGCGCAGGCCGGGGCCGCGCAGCCGGGAGTTGAGGATGAGCGCGGCGATCACCAGGTCGGCCGAGGGGTCGTCGAGCTCGTCGGCGAAGCGGGACAGCGCCTCCGGCAGCGCCATCCGGGTGTGCAGGCGGTCGACCATGGCCCGCAGGTGGGGCCGGAGCGTGGGCGCGGCGGCCCTGATGGAGGACGGGATGGCCTGCTCCAGCCCGGCCGCCCCGGCGATGGTGTCGCGCAGCGACTCGGTCCAGGCGGCCAGCCCTTCCAGGCGGCGCATGGCGGCGCGTTCCTCGGCCGCGCCGCCGGACAGGCCGCGCCAGGCGAACACGAGCAGCACCGTGCCCACCGCCATGACCGGCCAGCCCGTGACCACCAGGACCAGGCCGGCGGCCACCGCGGCGACGGCGGTGCGGGTGGTCAGCATCTTGACCAGCGGGCGTCTGGGCTGGGACGGGCGGCGGCGCAGGCCGTACAGGGCCAGGAAGAACAGGAAGAGGCCGCCGCCGGCGGCCGCGCCCGCCACCATCGCCAGCGGGTCGAGGTCGAACGCCATCCTCACCAGCCTCCCGGGTTGTAGCCGTGGGCGACGAGCTCCTCCAGGCACGAGACCGGCGCGTGCGGGACGCCCGTGCCGTCGGGACCGGGCGCGAACACCTCGCTCGACAACACGCGGCCGTCGCAGCCGTTGACCTCGCGGATGCTGGAGACGTAACGGCGCAGGGTGCCGCCGACGTGGTAGTCGTTGCGCTTCTCGATGAAGACGACGAAGTCGATCGCGCCCGCGATGAGCATGTGGGTGGCGTCGATGGGCAGGCGCTCGCCGGCCTGCAGGGCGTAGGTGGCGATGCGGTTGAAGACCTCCATGCTGGAGTTGGCGTGGATCGTCGACAACGAGCCGTCGTTGCCCTGGGTCATCGCGTTGAGCATGGTGACGATCTCGTCGCCCAGCACCTCGCCGACGATGACGCGGCTGGGGTTCATCCGCAGCGAGCGCCTGACCAGCTCGGCCATGGAGATCTCGCCCTGGCCCTCGGAGTTGGGCAGGCGCTGCTCGAAGGCGACCACGTTGGGGTGGAGCTCGGGGAACTGGTCGAGGCCCAGCTCAAGGGCGCGTTCGACGGTGATCAGGCGCTCGCTGGGCGGGATCTCGTTGGCCAGCGCCCGCAGCAGGGTGGTCTTGCCGGCGTTGGTGGACCCGGCGATCATGAGGTTCTTGCGGGCGGCGACGGCCGCCGTCAGGAACCTTCCGATCTCCGGGCTGATCGTGCCGTTTCCGGTCAGGTCGGACAGGAAGACTTTGCCGAGGCGGGAGCGGCGGATCGACACGGCCGGGCGCACGGAGACGTCCATCACCGCGCTCAGCCGGGAGCCGTCGGGCAGCCGCAGGTCGAGCTGGGGGTTGGCGGTGTCGAACGGCCTGCTGGACAGCCCCGAGTACGCCGCCAGGATCTGGATCAGCTCGACCAGCTCGTCGTCGGACTCGGCGACCGGGTCGTGCATGAGCTCCTGGCCGTCGGCGTAGCTGACGAAGACGCGGTCGCAGCCGTTGATGTCGATGTTCTCGACCTCGGGGTCGTCGAGCAGCGGCTGGAGGCGGCCGACGCCGAACAGCGCGGCGTGGATGCCGGCCGCCAGGGCCTCCTCCTCCTCGATGGTGGGCGGCGTGCGGCCGAGGCCGATCTCGTTGCGCGCGTGCTCCTCCAGCACCTGCGAGATCAGCGCCCTGGCGAACTGGCGCTCGTCCTCGCCGGACATCGGCGGGACGCCGCTCGCCTGGTCGATCCGGCGCTGCTGGGCCAGCCGGTCGCCGACCTCCTGGCGGAATCGTTTGACGAGGGAGTGGTCGATCATCGGTGGCTCACCAGCCTCGCGGCGAGGTCCCGGGCCGTGCGGATGAGCAGGGACCGGTCGAGCCGGCCGCCCCACTGCCCGCGCAGCAGCTCGGCGCCCTTGGGGTCGTGGGCCAGTCCGTGGACGAACTGGACGACGGGCCCGACGATCCTGCGCACGTCTTCGATCGAGGCCCGGTAGTTGCGCGGGTCGGCGATCACGACGACGCCGTGCGCCTTGCTGATCTGGAGGCGTTCGCGCAGGTGGGCGACGTGGTCGAGGGTCGCCCTGGTGAGCAGGAGCACCTGCTCGGCCTCGGCGAGGAGGTCGGCGATCTGGGGGTGGGAGCCCAGGCGGCCGCAGTCGGCGATCACGTCGGCGTCGGGGATGGCGGCCAGCGACCTGCCCAGCGGGCCCCAGAGCCAGGTGAGCCCGGCCGCCTGCTCGCCGTGGGTGAGCCCGGCCAGCACGTCGAGCCCGCCGATGATCTTCTGGGTGTGCTGGTGGATCTGGGCGGGTTCGAGGCCCCTGCGGGCGGTCGCGCCGAGCGTGAGCAGGCCCTTGCCCGGGTTGAGCACGCCGCCGTCGGCGGCGGGCAGCCGGTAGGCGAGGTCGCCGCCGGCCGGGTCGCACTCGGCCAGCAGCACGGGCCGCGGCCACACCGCCGCGAGGGCGGTGGCCGCGGTGGTCACGCCGGGCGCGCCCTTGTCGGCGGCCAGAACGATCAGCGCCACGTCAGCGCGCTCCCGGGAGCTCGGCCACCGCGATCTCTCCGCTGGAGGCATAGGCGAGTATTTGCGGTGAGTCCGACGAATCGACGATCACGGTGATCTGCCCGGAATTACCGCCCGTTCGGTTCTTGTCGCCCGCGCTGAACACGAGCGCGCTCTCGGCGAGTACGCGGCTTTGCCCCTGAGCCGTGCGGTTCGGCACGTACACGACCTGGACGCGGTCGCCCTGTTGAATGCCGGCGGGCATTTGGCCGGGTTTGAGGGCGAGGCCGACGGTCGCCTTTCCCGGGCCCAGTTCGTCGCTGGCCTTGCTGCCCATCTGGTTGGTCAGCAGGGTGCCCGGCAGGATCGTGACCGCGGCGAAGCTCTGGGTCACCTCCGACCGCCGGGACCAGGGGACGTAGTCGACGCCCGTGTCCGAGGCGACCTTCACCTCTTCGAGCATGCCGTCCACGAACTTCTGGCCCGCGCCGACCTGCTGGGTGACCCTGATGGCGGAGACGCGGTCGCCGCTGCGCAGCACGAGCAGCGTGGTGGCCAGCGCGCCGCCGAGTATGAGCAGGACCGCCAGCGCGGCGAGGGCCGGCTTGCGTTCGCGTGGGGGCACGGGGAGCTTGCGCGAGGCCGGGCCGGACAACCCCGCCGCCGCGTTGTCGGCGACAGGTTTTTCACTGGTCCTCATGGGTGGGGGGCTCCCATTGTGAAATGCGGAATTCACGCCCATTATGTGGGGCGCCCGGGTGGGGCGTGGGCGGAATGCGAGGACCCATGCTTGTTTCGCAGGTGGCACGATGTCAACTCGGAATAATCGATGCCTATTGTCTCTACCAAGTTGACGAATACCGATTTATCGGCATGCTGGTCACAGTTTTATCTTGAGTCGCAGTGATCACAACTTTTTCAGGCTTGATCGTGACGCTCGGCGCGCGAGTTATCCACAGAACCGCGTTCTCATGCCGGTGCCGTCAACCGGGACGCCTACTCTCGCTTCTGGCGCTACCTTGGCGCCCGAGGTCGAGCGAGGAGACGGCACATGCGGATCATGCTCACCGTGCTCGGCGAGCAGGGCGACCGTGACGTCGTGATCGACGGCGACGGCGGCGCCACGGTGGCCGGGGTGACCGAGGCGCTGAGCGGGCGCACGTCCATGGCGAAGGTCGTCCACCTGCCGCGGACCCGCGCGCCCTACGGCCTGGCGCCCGAGGCCGGTGTGCGGGGCGGGGCCGAGGCGCGCATCCCCCGTCCGCGCGTCCCCGACCGGCTCGGCGTCCCCGCCGGCGTTCCCGGCGATTCCGGCGCGCTGCTGTGGCGTGACGGGCGTCCGCTCGATCCGCGGGCGCCGGCGGCGGCCGTCCTGCGCGACGGCGACAAGGTCACGCTCGACCCGCGCCTGGCCCGCGCCACCGTGGTCGAGGAGCCCGGCGGGGTGGCCGAGATCCGCGTGATCGGCGGCCCGGCGGCGGGGGCCGTCCACCGGCTGGGGCTGGGCGTGCACGTCATCGGGTCCGACCCGACCTGCGCGATGGCCGTCGCCGATCCCCTGCTGGCCGCCGAGGCCGTCGCCGTGCGCGTGACGCCCGACGCGATCACCGTCGAGCGGGCGCACCGGCAGAGCTCCGGGCAGACCTCCAGGCTGAAGCTGAAGGGGCGGTGGGCCGAGGAGGTCGCCGAGCTGACCGCGCGGGTCGCCGAGCGGGAGGCGGCCGAGCTCGCCGCCGAACAGGGCGACATGCCCGAGCTCGACGGCAGGGCGCTCACCGGGCCCGCCGAATGGCCCGACCAGGCGGTGCTGACCTGCGGGTCCTCGGTGTTCGTGCTCACCTCGATCGAGCCGAAGGACGCCCACCTCGCGCCCAGGGCCGAGGGCGGGCTCGCCTACAACCGGCCGCCCAGGCTGCGCCGCCCCGAGCCGGAGCGCACGTTCGTCAGGCCCAAGGAGCCGACCAGGTCCGAGGGCATGCGGCTGCAGTTGCTGGCCGCGCTCCTGCCCGCCGTGCTCGGCGTGACGCTGGCCTTCGCCCTGCACGCCCCCTACTACCTGCTCGTCGCCCTGATGACGCCGATCATCATGATCGGCCAGTGGGTCAGCGACCGCCGTCACGGCAGGAAGAAGCACAAGCAGGCGCTCAAGGAGTTCGGCGAACGCGTCCGGGCCTACGACGAGGAGGTCGAGCGGGCCAGGGCCGCCGACGAGGCCGCGCGCAGGTCCGACGCGCCCGACCCGGCCCAGGTCCTGCTCACGGCGACCGGGCCGCGCAGGCGTCTGTGGGAGCGCCGCATCCACGACGCCGACTCGCTGCGGCTGCGCGTCGGCCTCGCCGACCTGCCCGCCAACCTCGACCTGTCGGAGGAGCAGGGCGGCCCGATCGACCCGCCGCTCTGCCGCGCCGTGCCGGTGGCGCTGGCCATGCGCCGGCTCGGCGTCGCGGGCGTCACCGGCCCGCGCGGGGCCGCGACCAGCCTGGCCGGCTGGCTGATCGCCCAGGCCGCCACCCTGCACAGCCCGCGCGACCTGGCCATCGTGGTCGTGTCCGCGCGCGCCGACGGCGAACGCCGCTGGGGCTGGACGCGCTGGCTGCCGCACTGCGCCCCGCGCTCGGGCGAAGACTGCGTGGCCCTGGTCGGCACCGACCCCGAGTCGGCCGCCCGCCGCGTCGCCGAGCTGGCCGCGCTCATCGACGAACGCCAGAACACCGCCATCCCCGAGTTCGGCAAGATCCCCACAGGCTGGGACGATCTGGGCGGCCCCGAGAAGCCCAGCTTCTCCTCCTACGACGTCCGTCCGCACGACGTCCTGGTGATCCTCGACGGCGCCCAGATCCTGCGCGGCCTGCCCAACATGCCCCAGGTCCTGCGGCAGGGCCCCCGGTCCGGGGTGTTCACCCTCGCCATCGACGACGACCAGCGGCTGTTGCCCGAGGAGTGCCAGACGGTGGCGGCGTGCGGCTCCGACGGCCTGGTCCGCCTGCTCGGCGGCGGTCTCGACGTGATCGGGCCGGTGCTCGGCGACCTGGTCTCGTCCGCCTGGTGCGACCGGCTGGCCAGGGCCCTGTCCCCCATCCGCGACGTGAGCCGGGACGATCCGTCGGGCAACCTGCCCGGAGCCGTCCGCCTGCTCGACCTGATGGGCATGCCCGACCCGTCCGGCAAGGAGCTGGCCGGCCGGTGGCGGGCCCGCGGCACGACCGAGGCACTGATCGGCGTCGGCCCCGACGGCCCGTTCTCGGTCGACCTCAAGCTCGACGGCCCCCACGGGCTGATCGCCGGCACCACCGGCGCGGGCAAGTCCGAGCTGCTGCAGACGCTGATCTGCTCGCTGGCGGTGGCCAACCGGCCCGACCAGCTCACGTTCGTGCTGATCGACTACAAGGGCGGCGCGGCCTTCAAGGAGTGCGTACGCCTGCCGCACACCGTCGGCATGGTCAGCGACCTCGACGGGCACCTGACCCAGCGGGCCCTCGACTCGCTGGCGGCCGAGATCCGACGCAGGGAACGCCTGCTGCTGGCGGCGGGTGCCAAGGACATCGACGACTACGCCGGCCAGGTCCCCATGCCACGCCTGGTGCTGATCATCGACGAGTTCGCCGCGCTGGTGGCCGAGCTGCCCGACTTCGTGGCCGGTCTGGTGGACATCGCGCGGCGGGGCCGTTCGCTGGGCATCCACCTGATCCTGGCCACTCAGCGGCCGGCCGGCGTGGTCACGGCCGACATCCAGGCCAACACCTCGCTGCGGATCGCGCTGCGGGTGACCGAGCCCGCCGAGTCCACCGACGTCATCGACCTGCCCGACGCGGCCACGATCTCCAAGTCCACCCCAGGCCGGTGTTACGTGCGGTCGGGGGCGGGGGCGGCGATCGCCGTCCAGACGGCCAGGGTGGGCGGGCGCAGCCCCGCGCGCGTGCCGTCCGCCGGGGGGCCGGCCGGGCGGGTGCGGGTGCTCGACGTGGACTGGCGCTCGCTCGGCAGGCCGCTTCCGCCGCCTGCGGAGCCGGTGGAGGAGTCGGCGGTCACCGATCTCGGCCTGGTCGCGGACGCGCTGGTCGAGGCAGGGCGGCTGGCGGGCGTCCCGGCCCAGCCGAGCCCGTGGCTCGACCCCCTGCCCACCCACCTGGTGCTCGACCTGCCCGCCGCCCCGCCGGTGCCCGCCTCGCCTGAGGGGGCCGGCGGCGGGTTCGAGGAGGTGGCGCCGTTGGCGTTCGGGGTGACCGACCGTCCGTGGCGGCAGGATCGTTGCCCGCTGGCGCTCGACCTGGCCAACGGCGGCCACCTGCTGATCGCGGGCGCCCCGCGGAGCGGCCGCTCGACGGCGTTGCGGACCATCGCGGGCGCCATCGCGGCCCGGACGTCGCCCGCCGACGTGCACGTCCACGCGGTGGACTGCGGCTCGGGCGCGCTCCTGCCCGTCATGGCGATGCCCCACTGCGGCGCCGTCGTCACCCGCGACCAGATCGAACGGGTGGAGCGGCTGCTCGGCCGGCTGCGCGCCGAGGTGGGCCGCCGCCAGCAACTGCTGGCCGAGGCGGGGCACGCCTCGCTCGCCGAATACCGCCAGGCCGGTCACCGCCTGCCGTGGCTGGTGTTCATGCTCGACCGCTGGGAGGGGTTCGTCGCCGCGTTCGAGAGCTACGACTACGGCCGCCTGATCGAAGCCCTGCTCCAGCTCCTGCGCGAGGGGCCGGCGGTGGGGTTGCGGGCGGTGGTCACCAGCGATCGGTCCGGGCTGCTCGGCCAGGTCTCGACGGTCTTCGACGACCGTCTCCTGCTGCGCCTGTCCGACACGTCCGACTACGGGCTGGCCGGGTTCCCGCTCAAGGGCCTGCCCGCGTCCATGCCTCCGGGGCGTGCCCTGTCGCTGGGCGAGCACGGCATCACCGAACACCACATCGCCCTCCTCTCCGCCGACCCCGCGGGCCCCGCCCAGGTCGCCGCGCTGCAGGCCCTGGCGCGCAGCGCGAGCCCGCAGACCGCCGGAGGCGGGGGCGGGGGCGGGGGCGGGGGGCGTCGCTGGGCGGGCGAACGGCCGCTGCGCGTCGACGCGCTGCCGATGCGGATCACCGCGTCCCAGACGATGGACCTCGATCCGGCGTTCACCCCGCCGTCACCGTTGTGGGCGCTGGCCGGCGCGGGTGGGGACGCGCTCACTCCCCTCGGCGTCGATCTGCTGGCCCACGGGCCGGGCGCGGTGATCGCGGGGCCGTCGCGGTCGGGGCGGTCGTCCGTCCTGGTGACGGCGGCGCGGTCGCTCATCGCCGCCGGCACGCCGGTCGTCGCCGTCGCCCCCCGACGAAGCCCGCTGCGCGACCTCGCGGACGCGGTGGCCGTCCTGGACGGGAACGCCGCCAACCTGCCCGAACTGGTCGCGGACCTGGGCCAGTACGTCGTGGTCGTGGACGACGCCGAGCTGGTCGACCCGGACTCACCGCTGGGCACGTCCCTGGAGGAGGTGCTGCGCTCGGGCCGGGACGGCGATCACGGCCTGCTGATCGCCGGCTCCACCGGTGACCTGGCGGTCGCCTATCGCGGCTTCGTGGCCGAGACCCGCAAGTCCCGTACGGGCGTGCTCCTGTCGGTCCAGGGTCCGACCGACGGCGACCTCTTCAGCATCCGACTGCCCCGCGGGGCGGGCGGCGGCCCTCCCGGACGCGGCCTCCTGGTCACCACCGGCAACATCACCCCCATCCAGACAGCCCTCCCCGACACCCCCTGACCCACCCACCCAGCCTCCCGCCCCGCCCCGCCTGAGCCTCCCGCCCCGCCCCAACCCGAGCCGCCTGAACTGCTCAGCCGTAGCCATCCGGCCCATCCCACGTCGCCCACCCGTTGAGGGACGCCGGCGCCGGCCTGGCCTGTGCGTGGCATCCAAGATCAGGATTGCCGGACGGGAGGGTGTACGCGCCTGCCCATTCCGAGCCAGCCCTTCCTAGTCCCCACCGCGTGTAAGCCACGGACGTCTGGCGGACCTTGTCTGGCGTCCAGGATCGGGGGCGTCGGACGGCGAGGGTGTGCGGGCCCACGCCGCTCCGCGCCGCCTCCCTGGGGCCCGGCGCGTGGGGGCGGCGGGGGTGTGGGGGGTGGGGTCAGGTGTCGTCGGCGGGGAGGGTGTACATGCGGACGTACAGGGGGCGAGCGTCGGGTGGGGCCTCGTCCGCGGGATGGCTGTATTTCAGGAGCAGGGCCACGTAAGCGTCGTGGAACTCCCTGAGCTCGTCCTTGGTCATGCGGGCGAGGCCCCGGGAGCCCTTCACCCAGTCGGGGTCGGTCTGGAAGGCGGCGGGGAGGCGGTCCAGCAAGGCGCGGTCCTCCTCGAGTCCGATTCGGTGGAACTCGGTCAGGACCGCCTGATCCTCCGGGCCGAGGTCGCCGGGCTCGGGGAGGCGGATGTCCCTGGGGAGGTCGGCGCGGCGCCACCAGCGTTCGCGGCCGGAGGAACGTTCGGGGATCTCCTCGATGAAGCCGTACTTCTCCAGCTGGCGCAGGTGGTAGCTGGTGGTGCCGGTCTTGGCGCCGAGCAGTTCGCCGAGGGTGGTGGAGGTGGCGGGGCCGTGGATGTTCAGGTGGGTCAGCATGCGGCGGCGCATGGGATGGGCCAGGGCTTTGAGCCGGTCGGGATCGTGGAGCACCAGGGGCTCGTCGTCCTTCATGAGGAGCAGGCTAGTCCTTGAGAACGATATCTGCAGACATGTCTTTGCCGACATCTCTCTGCAGACTACTGTCGGCATTATGCGAAACGTCTTCACGGCCTCTGCCGCCGTCTCCCTCAGCGCCGTCGCCGGTGCCCTGTTATGGCTCAGTACGCCCGGGCTGGGGCGTGCCGCCCCCGCCGCCGACCTCACGTCGAACGCCGCAACGACCGCCGATCTCGCTCAGAAGGCCGCGACGGTCGGCGAGGGAAGGCGCGCCGCCGGGGCCGGGTCGGTTCTGCCCGATCGCGCGGGCCCGGCGGTTTCGGGCGCCCTGCCGACTCTCAGTGGCCAGGCCGCTCCAGGCGGCGCGGCGGCCCCAGGCGGCTTGGCGGCTCTGGGGGGGCAGGCGGCCCCCGGTGGCCTCGCGGCTCCTGGTGGACACGCGGCTCTTGGTGGCCCCGCGGTTCCGGGTGACCTGACGGTTCATGAGGTGACGTTCCGCGGCAGCGGCGGGCTTGAGCTGCGCGGCAGCGTGATCAGCCCGTCAGCCAGCGCGATCAACCGCTCAGGCGCCGGCAGCGCGGCACAGCCCGCGAGTCCGCCGCAGCCCGGAGACACAGCCCAGACCCGGAGTACGCGCCAGATCGGAGGCACAGCACAGACCGCCGGCACAGCCCAGGTCGGAGGTACAGCGCAGGTCGGGGGTACAGGCCAGGTCGGGACTGAGGATCAGCTCGGAAACAAGGCCCAGGCTGGGGGCGCGTCCCAGACCGAGGGCACGTCGCAGACCGGGCGGGCGACTGGGGAGAGCCGGAACGGGGTGGCCGGGCGGGCTGGGGTTGTTCTGGTGCATGGGGCGGGGACGGGGACGCCTCGGGAGAAGCTGCTGGGTGAGGCCGTCGCCTTCGCCCGGCAGGGCCTGACCGTCCTGATCTACGACAAGCGTTCGGTGGGCTATTCGCTGTTCCAGCGGTCGTACGCGCAGCTCGCCGAGGACGCGCTCGGCGCGGTCGCGACGCTGCGCAAGGAGCCCGGGGTCGATCCCGGCAAGGTTGGCGTCTGGGGGCTCAGCGAGGGCGGGTGGGTGGCGCCGCTCGCCGCCTCCAAGTCCAAGGACATCGCGTTCGTGGTGGTGGTCGGGGCCAACGCGTTGCGACCCCTGCGTCAGCAGTCGTGGGCCGTGGCGGCCGGGTTGCGCAAGGCGGGGGTCGGCGGGTCGCTGGTCGATCACGCCGAGCCGAACCTGTACCGGGTGATCGCGGACGGGGGCATGTTCCCGGAGCCCTACTACGACCCCGAGCCGGTCCTGGCCGCGGTACGGCAGCCGGTGCTGGCGATCTGGGGCGTGCACGACCTGCTGACCCCGCCCCGCGAGACGCCGCCGCTGTTCCGCGCGGCGTTGGAGAAGGGCAGCAACAGGCGGTACACGTTCCGGTTCTTCGAGAAGGCCGATCACGCGGCTCACGTGACCCCGGACGGCGGCGTCACGCGTCTGCCCGAGCTCGCTCCCGGTTACGCCGAGCTGGTGGGCGGCTGGGTGGCGAAGGCGACCTCGGGTCGGGCTCCGGTCGCGGAGGTGTCGGGGCCGGCGCCCGTCCAGGCGGAGGACTCCGTCGGGACGCCGCCTCCCGCCTGGTGGGAGTCGGCCTCCGCGCAGATGGCGGTGCTGGCGCTGTTCCTGGCCGGGTTCGCCGGATATCCGGCGGTCGCCGCGGTCCGGCGGATCCGGGGCCGCGGCGCAGCCCGGGGCACGCCGACCAAAGAAACGACACCGGCCCAAGGCGCGCCGGTCAAAGAAAGGACACCGACCCGAGGCACGCCGACCGGACAAGCGGGAGCGGCCCCAGCCACGTCGGTCACAGGGACGGTGGCGGCTCGGGTGGTCAGTGCTGGCGGGCTCGTGGCGGTGATCGGCGGGTTCGCCTACCTGTTCTATCTGATCTCCACCGGCGGGAAGCTGGCCGCGCCCGGGCCGATGCTTCTCGGCAGGCCGCTCGTCTGGCTGGCGCTGCAGGCCCTGGCGGTGGCCACCGTCGTGGCGACGGTGTTCGCGGCCCGCACGTGGCGGCGGGCACGCGCGACCGGTGAGCGGGTACGGCTGGGCCTGCTCGTCGTGGCGGGTGTGGCGTTCGTTCCGTGGGCGTTCTATTGGGGTTTGCTACTTCCGTAGGGGTTCATGACACAAGAGCGTTCTATGCTGATCCCTGCGATACGGGGAGAGGTGACATGCAGACCCGGAAGGACCTCTACCAGGCTCATCGGCTGATGCAGCAGCGCCTGGGCATGGCGTTGCTGCAGGCTGAGCCCGATGTGCCGGAGACGCCCATGCGGCGGCTCAACGTGGCGATGTTCTGCGGCGTGCTCGTGGGCGTGCTCATCGCGGCGGTGTTCGGGATCTGGGGGCTGCTCAAGCCAGGGGGCGCGACGAACCTGACCGACGCCGGCCAGCTGCTGGTCGAGGAGGAGACGGGCGCCACCTACGTCTACAGCCAGGAGCAGGGGCGGCTGCTGCCGACGGCCAACTACGTCTCGGCGCTGCTGCTGCTCGACGCGACCGATTTCAAGGTGCGCAACGTCTCCGCCGCGTCGCTGGCGACGCTGCCGCGCGGGCCGCTGGTGGGCATCGCGGGCGCGCCGGACAGCCTTCCGGCCCGCGAGAAGCTGGTGAAGGGCCCGTGGTCGGCCTGCGTGACCGAGCCGGCGCAGGCCGCCGGGGCGCGGGGGCCGTACGTCACGCTGGTGGGCGGACAGGACGTCGGCGGGACACCCGTGGGCGGCGACGCGCTGGTCGTCACGGACGGGCAGCAGGGCTGGGTGGTCTGGAACGACCGGCGCATGAAGGTGAGCGACACGGGTGTGCGCGCGCTCAACGCGCATCCCAGAAGGGTGCCCTCGACCTGGATCAACGCGATCCCTCCCGGCCCCGACTTCATGCCGCCGGCCATCACCGGCCTGGGCCGGCGCGCCGTCGCCCCCGGGGGCGGCAGGGGCGCGGTCGGTCAGGTCTACACCGTGAAGGGCATGGGCGGGGCTCCCGACCGCTGGTACGTGCTGCTCGCCGACGGCCTCGCCCCCGTCAACCTCACCCAGGCGACGCTGCTGCTCGCCGACCCGAAGACCAAGGCCGCGTACGGCAGGCGCGCCGCCGTCCCGATCGAGATCGACGCGGCCACCGCGAACGGCAGGGCCTCCCGCGCGATCCTCACGGTCGGCGGCCTGCCGACGAGCCTGCCCAGAACGGTCACGTCCTCGGCGGCGCTGTGCGCGGTGTACGCCGACACGCAGAACGGCTCCGCGCAGGCGAAGATCACGGTCGGCGCGACGATGGCCATTCCCGTGCCCGCGGCCCGCAGCGACCAGGAGCACTTCGACCAGGTGCTGCTGCCCGCCGGAGGCGCGGCGCTGGGCGGTCTGCTGCCCGGGGACGGCCAGAAGGCGTTCATGCAGACCTACTTCCTGCTCACCGACCAGGGCAGGAAGTTCCCGCTGCAGAGCGGGGACCAGATCAACAAGCTGGGGTACGGCGCCGAGGACGTCACGCCGGTGCCCTACAACCTCGTCCACCTGATCCCGGAGGGCCCGGCGCTCGACCCGGCGGCGGCGCGCTCACCGATGCAGGTGACGGCCCAGTGAGCGACGCCCCGCCCGGAGACCGCCGGGCGGGGGTGCGACCCGGCTAGATGAGGCCGCCGCCGGGCAGGTTCATGCTCGGCATGCCGCCGTTCTTGCGCTGCAGGGTGCCGGGCGCCTCCTCGCTGGTGGGGGGCGCGTACTCCAGGGCGGCGGGTGCGAAGTCGGGCTTGGGGCGGCCCTTGTCGATGGACTGGGTCATCATGGCGCACATGCCGTTCACCATGACGAGGACGCCGGTCAGCATGGCCACGGACTTGACCTTCTTGCTGACGACGTTCCTGAGGGCATGCCCGAGCGCGGTGAGGAAGCCGCTGATCGTGATCCTGGCCGCGAGCTTTCCTGGGCCGGGGATGAGATAGGACGCCAGCTCCCACACGGCTGCGAGCCCCATGGCGAAGGCCACCGCGACGGCGACCAGCACGGCCCAGTGGTAGAGCGTGGCCATGTGCTCCATGCCGCCGCCGACGCCCTTGAAGTACGTCGAGGCGGCTTCCAGTTGCTCGGCGAACAGGTCCACGGACTCGCTGAACACGAACCAGGCCGGCCCCTTCCAGTACCCCTTCTCCTCGATGTCCTTCTTCAGCTTGACGAGCTCCGTCTTGATGGACTCGAAGTCCACCCCCGAATGGCCGTCGGTCGGCGCCACCCACTCCACCGCCGCCTTGGCTATGTCCCCCGGGTTGGACACGAGCGTCCCGATCATGAGCGCCAGGTTCCTGGCTATCGGGTACTGGCTCAGCACCAAGGCGGATGCGCCGGCCATGGCGGCCGCCGAGAGGATCTGCCACCGGTCGCTGTCGTATTGGGCCATCTCGTCCTGCCCCTTCTCACTCGCCGATGACCGGCGGTGCGATGTCCATGTCGTCCACCCAGTCGTTCTCGTCGCCGCGTACGTACTCGGCCTTCTCCCGATCGCGGTTCTGGTCGTTGCCGGCCGCGCCGCCCGACATGGGCATGAATGGCATGCCTGACATGCCCGGCATGCCAGCGCCGCGCCCGGCGGCGGCCGCGCCCGCGCCCGTGGTGGTCCCGCCGGGGCCCGACGAGCCGCCGTAGCCGCCCGTCGTGGGGTAATCGATGGGACGGCCGGTCAGATTGCCGGTGCCGGGAATGGCGGAGTTCAGGGCGTTGGGGTCCAGACCGGACAGCTTGGTCTGGGACGGGTCCGGGATGCCGTGGTTGAGCTGGTCCTCGATGGACGGCGTCTTCGGCAGGTTCGTGTTCAGCCCGTTGGGGTCCGGCAGGTTCGGGTTCAGCTTGCTGGGGTCGGGATAGTCGGGCTTCGGGATGTTCTGGTCCGGCAGCTTGTTGTCCGGCAACTTGTCGTCGGGCAACTTGTCGTCGGGGAGCTTGTCGTCCGGCAGCTTGTTGTCGGGGAGCTTGTTGTCCGGCAGCTTGTTGTCCGGGAGCTTGTCGTCCGGCATGTCGATCGGTGGCATCTTGCCGCCCCCGCCGCCCAAGCTGTTCGGGTCGATGCCGCCCGGACCGGGCCCGGTGGGCCCGCCGGGACCGGTGGGATTGTCGTCGCCGTACTGGCTGATCAGGCCGTCGTTGTCCTTGTCGACCTTCTCGTAGTTCTTCTCCAGCTGCTCCAGCGCGGTCTTGTAGTCGCGCAGGGCGGTCCTGGCCATGCTGATCGCGCCGCTCGCGCCACCCTTGATCTGCTCGTGGGCGTACGAGAGGCCGATGCCGACGATGCCGAACCCGGGGAAGTCGACGCTGATCGCCTTGGTGTTCGTCTCGATCGTGCCCATGCCGGGCTCCTGCTCGGCCATGTTGCTGCCGAGCTCGCTGATCTTCTTGTCCTTGAACTGGATCGTGGCCCCGGCGAGGGAGCCCCCCTGCGGGTATTGCCCCAAACCAGGCGTGGTGCTCTCCCCTGCGCCCATCCGACCCTCCCTGTCCGAAAACTGCGTTTTGCACAGTCCTGGCTACGATATCGACAAATATCAACTTTTAGCGTGAACACTTTGCGAATGATCTAGACTGGCCGTTGATCAGGATGGCAGCCTTTCCCATATGCGGATCAAGACCCTGATTGTGGGCGTGTGCGGCATCGCCGCGTTGCCCCTCACCGGCACCAGCGCGGCCAGCGCCAGCGCCGCCGTCGTCCACCAGCTTCCGTTCCCATGTGGCGAGACCTGGACCGGCGACAGCAACGACAGCAGCGCGCACACCGGTGGCTACGAGATCGACTTCAACGGCTCGTACAACGACGGCAACGCCGACATGGGCCGTACCGTGGTGGCCTCGGCGGCCGGCAAGGTCATCATGTCGGAGTACCGGACCACCGACGGCTTCGGCAACGTGGTCAAGATCCGGCACGCCGACGGCAGCGTCTCGCTGTACGCCCACATGAAGAAGCGCACGGTCTCCGTGGGCGCGAACGTCGCGCAGGGCCAGCAGGTCGGCCAGGTGGGCAACACCTCGGCCAAGTACAAGGGCATCATCGCCCACCTGCACTACGAGCAGCGCACGTCGTCGGGCAAGATCGTGGCGGCCAGGTTCAACGGCGCCACCTTCGGCTACACCCACCAGACGCTGAAGTCGAACAACTGCCAGGGCGGCGGCGGCACGCCCGCGCCGGCCAACCCGGGCAAGCCCAGCACCGGCGGCGGCAACCCGTACTCGGCCGAGCAGGTCTGCGGCGCGGGCTACAAGCAGATCGACTCCGCGCCGCTCGGCAACCAGGGCCGGGTCGTCCTGCTGTACTCCGCCTCCACCGGCCAGAACTGCGTCACCACGCTGCGCAACAGCGGCGCGGGCAAGGCGGCCGTGCGGGCCTACCTGGAGGTCAAGGGCAAGGCCAGGAGCACCGACGCGGGCAGCTACCAGTACTACGCCGGTCCGGTCCGGGCCAAGGCCCTGCGTACCTGCGTGAAGTGGGGCGGCGCGATCGGCTCCAACGCGTACGACAGCCCCTTCGAGCACTGCGGCTGACGCTGCGGCCGACACCGGGGCCGGCACTGGGGCCGACACTGGGGCCGACACTGGGGCCGACACCGGGGCCGACACCGGGGCCGACACCGGGGCCGACACCGGGGCCGACACTGGGGCCGACACTGGGGCCGACACTGGGGCCGACACTGGGGCCGATACTGCGGCTGCCACTGGGGCTGACGCGACCGCGCGTCCATGAGCGGGGCGGCGCCTGCGGGCGCCCCGCGCACTTGCGTTCCCCGCACTTGCGTTCCCCGCACTTGCGTTCCCCGCACTTGCGTTCCCCGCGCTTGCGTTCCCCGCGCTTGCGTTCCCCGCGCTTGCGTTCCCCGCGCTTGCGTTCCCCGCGCTTGCGTTCCCCGCGCTTGCGTTCCCCGCGCTTGCGTTTCCCGCACGGGGAACGGCTCGCGGCCGGGCAGCGGGCCGCGCGCCAGGGGCGGGCCGGTCGCGAGGATCGGCCCGCGGGCGTGGTGCGGCGGCTCCGGGCGCCGGGTGAGCGCGCAGTGCGGCCTCAGGTGAGCGTGCTCGGCGTGGTGCCCTCCGGGCCGCCCCACACGTCGTCGTCCTCGGCGAGCCAGGTCGTGTTCTCGCTGTCGCGCTTCTCGCCGCTCTCGCCGCCACGAGCGGGCATTCCGCCCATCATGCCGGGGGAGACGAAGCCGCCCGCGCCGCCGGCGCCGCGCATGGCGGCGCCCGCCGCCCCGCCCTCGCCCGCTGCGAAGCCGCCAGCGGTCCCCGATCCCACGCCGCCGCCGCCGTAGGGCGAGCCGCCCGTAGTCGTGGGATAGGCGCCGTTGGGCATTCCCGACATGGACGGGTCGTACCCGGCCAGCTGCGTGGTGCCGTCGCCGGCGCCCGAGGGCAGGTCGGCGGTCGAAGCCGTCGGCGCGGAGCCCAGAGAGGCGCCGTTCAGCGCCGATGAGTCGCCCCCGCCGTACGGGTTGTCCCCGGGGTCGTAGCCCTGGACGCCGCCGACGTTCACGCCGGAGCCGTTCGTGCCGGAGCCGTCGGGATAGTGGACCGCCGGGTAGGCGCCCGCTCCCCCGTCACCCGGCATCTTGCCGTCGATGTACCCGGGGCCGCCCGGCACCGCGTCCGGACCGAACGAGGAGACGGGGTAGACGCCCGGCCCGCCCTTGCCGTCCACGCCCGGCGACCCCGGCCCGATCCCGCCGCCGTAGTTGTAGTTCGGCAGCTCCGGGACGCTCGGGTCGGGCAGCGCGCTCTGGACCTCGGAGGGCAGCTGCTTGTAGTGCTCGACGATGCGCTCGTTGACCTTCTTGAGGTGCTCGACGGCCCGCTTGTCCCCGCGGTACAGCCGGTAGAACGGCACCCGCCCGGCCCAGTCCACGTCGCGGTCGGTACGCGAGTCGTGGTCCATCGACTCGACCACGTTGGCCTGCGCCCAGTTCAGCGTCTGGCCGTACCCATGGACCGGGCGGCCCATGTCGCCGAGCTTCTTGGCCAGCTCGCGCACGCTGGCGTGCAGGGTCTGGAGCTGCTTCTGCGTCTCGACGGCGGCCGGGCCCGTGTAGTGCTCGGCCAGTTCGGTCGCCTTGGCCTTCAGGTCGCCGGCGAAACCGTTCAGCAGCGCCTCGGCCCGCGTGTAATAGAGGCCGGCGAGCTTCACCGACTCCGGGTCGGTGGCGTCGATCCAGTCCTTGACCTGGTCGAGCGTGTCGGTGAACATGCTCCCCAGGAACGACACCTCCGGGGTGGAGGTGTCGACCGGGCCGGTGTTGTAGATGAGCTTGAGCGTCTGCTTCTTCGGCTCGGCCATGGGTGTCAGACCTCCCGCCGCGCGGCGGCTTCCTCGTTCGCCTGCTCGGCCCCGCCGGACGCCTTGGCGATGTCGAGCAGCGCCTCCACCGTGCTGTCGCCCTGCCCGACCATGGAGGCGTACAGGCCGCCGGTGGAGCCGGGCTCGCCGATCAGCTGCGAGTAGGCCGAGTTGACCGCCAGCCCGAAGTGCATGGCGGCGGGCCACTCGCCCATCTGGTTCTGGCTGAGCGCGCAGTAGCGCTGGAGATCGGGCAGCGAGCCGGCGCCGGCGGGCAGTTGCGGATCGGGGTTGGCCTCCGGCGCAGTCACCGGCTGGGGCGAGGGTGTCTTGAGCTTCTTGAGCAGCTCGTTCAGCTCGCCGGCGATGCGCTTGATCTCCGTGCGGTTGGTGTAGTTGTCCTTGTCCCCGTCGAGGCCGGGCCAGTTGGAGTCCAGTTCGAGCGCCATGGCCGCCTCCTTAGCCGATCACCGGTGAGATGGAGCCCTCCTGGTGGCTCCACACGTCGTTGTCCTCCTTCAGGAGGGTCGAGGTCTCGACCTGTCCCTCCTCGGGGGCCGGTCCGCCGCCGCCGCCGAACGGCATGAACGGCATGCCCGCGCCGCCCATCGCGCCCGCCCGGGCCGCCGCCGCGGGCGCGCTGCCCTGGACGTACGAGCCGGGGCCGCCGATCACCGCGGGCGTCCCCCCGGACGGCGAGGGGTAGGCGGGCTGGGTCACGAACGGCTGGTTCGGGGTGCCGGGGTACCCGGGGGTGGTCGTCGGGTGGTAACCGGCGGTCTCCGTGGCGCGCGGGTCGCGGACGTCCACGTCCGGCGACTGGGTGCCGCGGTCGCCGGTGGTGTTGTTGTCGAGCACGGGAGGCGTGGTGCCGTCGCCGGTGGTGGCCGAGCCGGCGGACCCTGCTCCGGTGTCCTGGCCGCCCGGCTGGCCGGAGCCCGGCGTGTCCGTCCCGGGGGTGTCCGGCCGGTCGGTGCCGGGGGTGTCGCCGCCGGGGTTCTGGTCCCCGGGGCGGTGGTCGGTGCCGTTGCCGCCGTCGTTGCCGCCGCCGCCCGATCCGCCGGAGCCGCCCGAACCGCCTGATCCGCCGGAGCCGCCGTGCGTGCCGGAGCCGGTCGAGCCGCCCGTGCCGCCGCTGTCATGGCCGCCGCCCGTCCAGTACGCACCCTTCCGGTACGGCGAGGGGTCGGTGAGCGGCATGTCCCGTTCGGGAGCCGGCGCCTCGGCGGGCTTCACCTCGGGCAGCTCGACGACGACGCTCTCCGGGATCCGGAAGTCGTACAGGTCGACGATGTGGTTGTTGAGCTTCTCCAGCGCCCGCCGGGCGACGTCGGCCTGCATCTCCGTGGGCGACTTGGTGAGGCCCGGCGTGGGCTCCGGCACGTTGTGCGAGGTCACGGGCCCGAGCACCGGCGGCGTGACCGACGGCGACGGCGTCGTGGACGGCGGCTTCGGCGCCGGTCCCGGCGAGGGCGCCGGGACCGCCGTCTTCTGGTTCTTGGCGGCCTCGACCTCTTCGATCGCCTTGGGCAGGTAGTCGCGCCCGTACAGGATCAGCGCCTCGGACATCTTCTCCATGGCCTCGGCGATCTCGTGCCCCGAGGCGTTGAGCAGCTGGAGCGCCCGCTGCGCCTGGGCGGAGCTGTCCGACCGCCAGGCGCCGGACAGATCCTTGCCGATCTGCGGCAGCGCGTCGGCCACCCCGCGGATGACCTTGGCCACCTGCTTGTAGGACAGGCCCCGGTCGTGCACCTCCATGGCGGAGGTCGCCTTGAGCCATCCCTCGATCTGCTCCCGCGACGCGGTGACCGGCTCGCTCTTCGGCCGCCGGGAATTGTCACGGATGTCGACCTTGCGCTCAGCCAACGCTGCTCACTCTCGGCCCGGGTTCGTCTTGGCGTAACTGTCGGCGCTGTCCCTGATGGCCTTGACCAGTTTCTGGCAGCACTCGACGTAGTCCTGGTACAGGGCGGTCAGCAGCGCTCCGCGGCCCTCCATCGACACCTGGCCGCCGGGGTCCGCGCCGGTGCTGCCCACGCTGTGCGCGAGGGCGCTGGCCGCCGGCCACCGCCCTATGTGCTCCTCGCCCAGCGCGAAGTACCTCGTGAGGGTCTCCACCGAGCCGGTGACGCCGTCCCTGTTGCCGCCGGCGCCCTGCGTGCCCGCCAGGGCGATCTCCAGGTCGTCGGCGATGGCCCGCATCTTGCCCACGTTGTAGTAGAGCTCGGCGTCGGTGTCGTCGAGCCCCGGCCACGGTTCGGGTTCGAGCCCGGCCATGATCCTCCCCTCACCAGGCTCGGCCACCGCGCGGGTGGCCGAGCAGAAGACGTCAGCCGTCGTACCAGATGGACTTGTTGCGGTTCTCGGCCGCGCGGTAGTTCTCGTTCGCGATCTGGACGGCCTTCTGCAGCTCGTCCAGCTGCCCGCGCATCTGGGCGGCCGCGGCCTGCCACTTCTGCTCGTGCTGCCGGAAGAACGTCTCGGCGCCGTCCGGGCCCTCCCAATGACCGGCCAGGTCGTTCTTCAGCCGGGCCATCAGGTCGTCGGTGGCCTTCTCGAAGGAACCGAGGATCTTGATGAAGTCGCTCTGGGCGAGCTCCATGTGCCCGAAGTTGACTTTGGTGAAGTCGAGCTCAGCTGACACCGCGGTCCCCCTCCTACTTGATGTCGACGTTGATCAGGGACTCGACGCGGCCCATACCGGCCTGGACGTCCTGGTCGGCCGCGGAGTAGACGACCGCGTTGACGCCCATCTTGTCGGCGATGCCCTCCAGGTCGGTCCGTACGTTCCGCATGGAGTTGTCCCAGTTGGTCATGGCGTTCTTGAACCGGGCCGCCGCCGGGCCGAGCCAGCCGGTCGCGAGAAGGCCGTTGGCGGTCGTCTCCACCGCCGTCCTCAGACCCTCGATGTACTGGGCGGTGTCCACCACGTGGCCAGAGGCCACCTTGATCTGGCTCGGGCTTGCCCCAAAGAATTCGGACACTCGTCACCTCCGTAACGATCATTTCGGTCGCTAACCCATATAAGCACCAAAGAGCCCATGAGTAACAGCAGACTCAATGGCCTAGATGTAACAACTTCTCGACATGTCAGCAAACGCCCTGGTCAATCACAGGTCCAGTTCGCGACGGATTCTGTCTAGTTCTCCCATAACGTCCTCGAAGGCCCGTTCGTAGCTGGCCTCCGCCTTGCGGACGTGGCGCAGCGCGCGGTCGGGGTTCTCCATCATGCGCAGCGGGTTGCCGGCCTCGCCGAACATCTCCGTCATGAGCTCGTCAGCCTGGCGCTGGAGGTCGGCGGTCGCCTCCTCGATGGCGGCCTTGATCCGCTCCGAGAGCTCGACCGCGCTCAGCCGCATCGCCTTGGGCCGGATGTCCAGGGTGCGCAGGCCCTCGTGGGCGTACTCGACGACGACCAGGTGGCCTTCGTCCTCCCCCCGGCCCACCAGGGCGGACATGGCCTTCTGCAGCTCCTCGGACTTGCTGAGCTGCTGGTCCATGCTGTCAATGAGCCGGTCCATGTCGATGTTGCCGAAGTCCCCGAAATCCGTCACCGACACCATCCCTCCCATAGGGCACATCCGTGCGAGTTAACCACAATCAGGGCTTCGTGGTGGTCACTTCGGGGACGACCCAGTCGAAGTTCTGGTAGCCGGCGGGCAACTGGCCGGGCGCGGCGGGCTCCTGGAAGGAGGGCAGGTTCCTGGCGTCGATCGTGGCCCGGCCGAAGTCGATGGCGGCCGCGCCCTCCGGCAGCACGAAGCCGAACTGGTGCTGCTTCCTGACCAGCGTCCCGAGCACCTGCATGCCGCCCCTGAGCAGCTGCGCCAGCGCCCCCGTCATGACGGCGGCGGCGCTGATCATCGCCGTGCCGACGAGGTGCTCCAGGATCATCCCGGCCGCCGCGACCTGCGGGACCGGCGTGGTCTTCATCCGCAGGGCCGCGAGCAGCAGCGTGATCCCCGACACGACCGTCGAGCCGATCTGCATCCAGTAGTTGCGGACCCCGGCGGCCACCTCGTCCAGCACGCCGCCGATCTCGCCGAACGAGTTGCGCAGCGCCCCGATCTCCTGGTGGAACAGCGCCTGCACGCGGCCGAACTCCGTCTGGTCGGCGGCGATCCAGCCGGTCCTGGAGGTGGCCAGGATCTGCGGCATGAGGTTCTTGACGCCGTCGTCGAGGCGGGCGCTGATGCCGTACTTCCAGGTGTTGGCCGCCTCGGCCATGGCGAACTCGTCCGCCGCGCCCACCGCCACGATGCCCGCGACGGCCACCAGGTACGGCGAGAACCGGCCCACGCTCCTCAGCAGGTTCAGCACCCTCGTGCTGAGCGACTCCGCGGCGCCGGCGCCGGCGCCGACTGGGCCGAACTTGCCGGTGGCCGGGTTGAGCGGGATCGACGGCGATCGCGGCGGCCCGACGGAGCCGCCCTTGTTGACCGCCTTGAGCAGGGAACCGCCGCCGCCCGAGCCGCCCCGGCCCTTGTTGACGGCCTTGAGGTAGGGGTCGCTCATTTGCGGTACTGGATGATGCTGGCGTCCTCGGCCGCGCGCCAGTTGCGCTCGCAGACGGTCAGCGCGCCGCACCAGCCGTCCAGGGCGTCCTCGGCCTCCGTCATCAGGCCCTCGGCGCGGTCCATGACGGACCGGTACGTGCCGGCGATGATCATGTTGCCCAGGACGCCGAAGCCCAGGCCGTCCACGGCCGTGAGCGGGACCAGGCCCTTGACGAAGCCGATGATCTCCTTCTTCAGCTCGGACTCCACCCGTTGCCGCGTCTTGCCGATGGTCGCCGAGGTGATATGGATTTCCCGATTCGTTGCCACGACGCCCGATTGTTGCGGCGCTTTGCCCCTGTTTCAGCACTCCTTGCGCGGTTTTCTTGATCACTTCAGGGACCGGCCAGCCGCCGCTCCCCGTTCGTTAACCTCCGGGCGGTGGCGTGCCGGACATGGACCCCATCGACTTCGACCCCGACGACCTCGACCGCGTGATCAGCGAGAGCGAACGCTCGGTCCGCAACCTGGCCGGCGCGCTGGACGAGCTCAGCCAGGTCACCGGCCAGGGCGAGAGCCGCAGCGGCGCCGTCACCGCGCGCGTGGACGCCGGCGGCCGCTTGGACGACCTGCGGCTGGCGCCCAGGACCAGCCGCATGGAGCTGGACGAGCTGACCGGCGAGATCCTCCAGGCCGTCCGCGCCGCCCAGGACGACCAGGCGCGCAGGCTCAGGGACGTGCTCCCGCCCACCTCGTTCGGCGGCCTGTCGGCCGAGGCCGTCACTCGGCGCTTCCAGGACCTCCAGGACGGCTTCTCGCGGCAGATGCACGACCGCCTCGACGCCCTGGAGACCATCCGCCGCCGCGCCCTGTCGGACGGCTGAGCCGGTCAACCGGCCAGGCCGCGCACCCAGGCGTAGACCTCCAGCACCCCGAGCACCAGCGGCACCAGCGCGACGATCAGCGCCCATTCGGTGATGTCGGCGGCCCTCCCCCAGAACGGCGAGGGCCTGCCGCCGGGCAGCCACACGCCCATGCCGACGACCACCATGGCCGCCCACAGCAGCCCGAGCACCACGGCCACCGAGGCCACGCCGCCCACGCCGATCCCGACGGACACGGCCACCGCGGCGAGCGCGCCCAGCCCGACCAGCAGCAGCCACAACCGCTGCCCGACGCCCTGGAACACCCGGGCCCGCATGATCTGCGTGAACGCCAGCACCAGGGACATCGCCACCGAGATCCACCGGCCGTCCGCGACGAACAGCGCGTGCGCCCCGGCCCCGACCAGCGAGACGCCCACGACCATGCCGGTCGCGTACCGCCGCGCCGCGCCGGTGCGCTCCAGCACCGAGGCGCTGTCGAGCCGCTGGTTGTCGCCGCGCAGCTCCTCGGCGTTGGTGGGCATGGCCGGCAGCGGCACGCGGGCCAGCCGGAACGACAACACGGGCACCAGCGGGCTGAGCGCCATCACGAAGGCCGCGCCCACGGCCGCCACGCCCGCGGGCGACGCCCCGGTCACCATGACCACGGCCGCGCAGATCGCGCCGGTCATCGAGGCGATGGCCGTGCCGAGGAAGCCCGGCACGCCGTCGGCGATCGCGGTGCCGCCGAGCGTGGCCACCAGCGCGGTGCAGGCCAGGGCTCCGAGCAGTTGCGGCGCGCCGATGGTCATCAGCCCGCCGCCGGCCGCCGGGGCCAGCAGCCCGGCCAGGAACGCGTACGGGAGGGCGGCGTAGCCGATCAGCGCGCCGGAGCCCGAGTCGCCGACCGCGCGCGAGATGGCCATCCCCACGCCGACGACCAGCAGCGCGAGCGACCCGGCCACGATCGCGGTCACCATCGGGGTCAGGCCGCCGAAGGCCAGCGCCACGGCGCCGGCGACGAGCAGCCCGCAGGCCGCCCCGCCGCCGAGCCCGCGGGTCAGCTCGGGCGACCACTTGCCCTTGCCCTCGCGCACGCCGGTGGCGACCACGTCGGCGACGTCGTCGAACCTGGCCGGCGGCAGCGACACCGCGCGCGGGCGCAGGTAGAGGATCTCGCCGTCCAGCACGCCGAGCGCGCCGAGGCTCTGTCCCAGGTCGAAGGGGGGGCCGCCGAGCCGCTGGAGCGTCCAGCCGGGCGCGGTGGCGATGTCGCCGCCCAGCTCGCCCATGGCTCTGAGCAACCCCGGCAGGACGTGCGGCAGCGGGATGTCGGCGGGCAGTGCCAGGTCGGCCTTCCTGCGCGGCCCCACCACCGTCACGTGGCACAGCGGCGGGAGCGGAGCGGGCACCTGGTGCAACGCGCCCTGCTGTGGAGGAGGGATTTCGGCCAGCGATGTCACAAACACAACATAGCGAGACAGAGTTAACTCAGACCTCAACTCGGACGTTAGGCACATCTGGTAAGAAGGTTCTTCCGAGCACCAGAAGGGCCTGTCACAAGGGTGAGCATCGTCGTCGTACGGCGCCCGGAGCGCCGCCCCAGCCCGAAGTCGCCGCGCGGTGAGATCCTGCTGGAGTCCCCACCGGAGATCCCCGAGGTCCAGTCGCAAGGCATGATGGCGGTGCTGACGTACCTGCCGATGGTGGCGGGCGCGGCCGCGATGGGCCTGATGTTCACCGCCGGGGGCACCAACGCCAACCCCATCATGTACGTCGCCAGCGGCCTGTTCGCGTTCTCGATGGTCGGCATGACGGTCGGCCAGATGGGCCGCCAGGCCGGCGAGCGCAAGGCCCGGCTCAACGGCGCCCGCCGCGACTACTTCCGCTACCTGGCGCAGACCCGCAAGAAGGTGCGCAAGGCGGCGATCCAGCAGCGCGAGGCCCTGGAGTGGAGCGGCCCGGCCCCCGACACCCTGTGGTGGACCGCGATGGGCCCGCGCCTGTGGGAGCGCCGCCCCCGCGACGAGGACTTCAGCACGGTACGCCTCGGCACCGGCATCCAGAAGCTGGCCATCCAGCTCATCCCCCCGGACTCCAAGCCGGTCGAGGACCTGGACGCCCTGTCGGCCGGCGCGCTGCGCCGCTTCATCCGCACCCACTCGACCGTCGAACGTCTCCCGGTCGCCGTCGCGCTGCACTCCTTCGCCCGCATCAAGCTGGACGGCGACCCCGCCCTGGTCCGCGACCTGGTCCGGGCCATGATCGCGCAGATGGCCGTCTTCCACTCCCCCGACGACATGCGGATCATGGTGTGCGCGAGCAAGGAGTGGATGAGCCACTGGGACTGGGTCAAGTGGCTGCCGCACGCCCTGCACCCCGAGGAGACCGACGGCGCCGGCCAGGTCAGGCTCATGGCCGAGAACCTGGCCCAGCTCGACCGCCTGGTGGGCGCGGAGCTGAAGGAGCGGGCCCGCTTCAAGCCGGGCGCCTCGCCGGACGCGCTGCCGTACCACGTGCTCATCCTGGACGGCGGGCACGTGCCGCAGGAGTCGCAGCTCGGCGCGGACGCCATCGACGGCGTCACCGTGATCGACCTGTCGAACTCGGCCGGGACCGTCGAGGAGCGCAGCACGCTGCGGCTGCGCATCGACGCCGCCGGCTTCCACATGGTCAAGCTGGACCACGCGGGCCGCGAGAACACCAACCGGCTCGGCGACCCCGACGCGCTGGACTACCTGCGCGCCGAGGGCCTGGCCCGCCAGCTCGCGCCGCTGCGCGCCTCCTCGGCCAAGGGCGGCGACGCTCAGGACGTGCTGGCGGTGAACACGACGCTGACCGAGCTGCTCGGCGTCGGCGACCCGACCCGGCTGGAGCCGTCGGTGACCTGGCGGCCCCGCGCGGGCCGGAACCGGCTGCGGGTGCCGATCGGCCTCGGCGCCGACGGCCGGCTGGTCGAACTGGACATCAAGGAGTCCGCCCAGGGCGGCATGGGCCCGCACGGCCTGGTCATCGGCGCGACCGGCTCCGGCAAGAGCGAGCTGCTGCGCACGCTGGTGCTCGGCCTGGCGGTCACGCACTCCTCGGAGATCCTCAACTTCGTGCTCGTGGACTTCAAGGGCGGCGCGACCTTCCTCGGCCTGGACGGCCTCTCGCACGTCTCCGCGGTCATCACCAACCTGGAGGACGAGCTGCCGCTCGTGGACCGCATGCACGACGCCCTGCACGGCGAGATGGTGCGCCGCCAGGAGCTGCTGCGCGCGGCCGGCAACTACGCCTCCCTGCGCGACTACGAGAGGGCCCGCGAGCAGGGCGCCAACCTGCGCCCGCTGCCCACGCTGTTCGTCATCCTGGACGAGTTCAGCGAGCTGCTGACGGCCAAGCCCGAGTTCATCGACCTGTTCGTGATGATCGGCCGGCTCGGCCGCTCGCTCGGCGTGCACCTGCTGCTGGCCTCGCAGCGGCTGGAGGAGGGACGGCTGCGCGGGCTCGACACGCACCTTTCGTACCGGATCGGTCTGCGCACGTTCTCGGCCATGGAGAGCCGGGTCGTGCTGGGGGTGGCCGACGCCTACGAGCTGCCGTCCGCGCCGGGCAACGGGTACCTGAAGTTCGACACCTCCGGCATGACCCGGTTCAAGGCCGCGTACGTGTCCGGCCCCCACCAGGTCGACCCGCGGCACGTCGCCACCACCGACGGCTCGGTGACGGTCCGGGAGATCGTCGAGTACGGGCCCGACTTCGTGCCCGTCCCGATGGTCGAGGAGCCGCCCGAGGACCCCGCGGCGCAGGAGGAGAGCAACAAGGCGCAGCAGAGCCTCCTGGACATCGTCGTCGGGCGCCTGGTGGGTCAGGGGCCGCCCGCGCACCGCATCTGGCTGCCGCCGCTGGCCGAGCCGCCCACGCTCGCGCACCTGCTGCCCCCGCTGACGGTCACGCCCGAGCTGGGGCTGTCCACGGCCGGCTGGACCGGCCGCGGCCGGTTGCAGGCCGTGGTGGGGATCATCGACCGGCCGTTCGAGCAGCGGCGGGACCCGTACTGGCTGGACCTGTCCGGCGCGGCCGGGCACGTGGGCGTGGCCGGCGGCCCGCAGAGCGGCAAGAGCACGATCCTGCGCACGCTGATCACCAGCATGGCGCTCACGCACACCCCCCGCGAGGTGCAGTTCTACTGCCTGGACTTCGGCGGCGGCGCGCTGGCCTCGCTGGAGGGGCTGCCGCACGTCGGCGGCGTGGCCTCCAGGCTGGACGCCGACCGGGTGCGCCGCACGGTGGCCGAGATCGCCTCGATCCTGCGCGACCGGGAGCGGGAGTTCACCGAGAACGGCGTCGACTCCATGAGCACCTACCGCAGGCGGGTCGCCGACGGCTCGCTCCAGGGCGACGGCTGGGGCGACATCTTCCTCGTCGTGGACGGCTGGCTGACGATCCGGCAGGACTTCGAGGCCCTGGAGCCGGTCATCACCGACCTGGCGGCGCGCGGCCTCGGCTACGGCATCCACGTGGTGGCGGCCACCGGCAAGTGGTCGGAGTTCCGGCCCGGCATCCGGGACCTGTTCGGCACGCGGGTGGAGCTCAAGCTCGGCGACGCGTACGAGTCCGAGATCAACAGGAAGAAGTCGCTGGCCGTGCCGGAAGGCGTGCCCGGACGCGGCCTGACCAAGGACGGCCTGCACTTCCTCGGCGCGCTGCCCAGGATCGACGGCGTGCAGGACTCCGACGACCTGGCCGCCGGCCTCCAGGGCCTGGTGCAGGCGATCGGGGACTCCTGGCAGGGCCCGCCCGCCAAGCAGGTCAGGCTGCTGCCGTCGGTGCTGCCCGCCGCGTCGCTGCCCGGCGTGGAGGAGACCGGCAAGTCGCGGATCGCGATCGGCGTGGACGAGGCCGCGCTCGCGCCCGTGCTGATCGACTTCGACGCCGACCCGCACTTCATCGTGGTCGGCGACACCGAGAGCGGCAAGTCCAACATGCTCAAGGTGATCGCCGAGAACGTCGTCGCCCGGCACACGCCGCGCGAGGCCATGATGATCGTGATCGACTACCGCCGGTCGCTGCTGGACACGGCGGTCAGCGAGAACCGCATCGGCTACGCCGCCTCCAGCGCCGCCGCGCTCGAACTGGTCAACGACGCCCGCAACGCCCTGCTCAAGCGCCTGCCGCCGGCCAACCTCACGCCCGAGCAGCTGCGCGCCCGCGACTGGTGGAAGGGCTCCGACCTGTACATCGTGGTCGACGACTACGACCTGGTGGCCACGTCCAACAACCCGCTGCTGCCGCTGGTCGAGCTGCTGCCGCAGGCCCGTGACATCGGACTGCACCTGGTCATGTCGCGGGCCATGGGCGGCCTGGGCCGGGCCATGTTCGACCCGGTGATCCAGCGCGTCAAGGACATGGCCAGCCCCGCGGTGATCCTGTCCGGCAGCAGGGACGAGGGCTTCCTGTTCGGCAACGTCCGCGCCCAGCCGCAGCCTCCGGGACGCGGCTTCGTGGTGGACAGAAGGTTCGGCTCGCGGCTGGCGCAGACGGCGTTCTGGCCGCCGGCGGAGGAGGAGTGATGGCAGGACTGGACATCCACTTCGAGGCCCTGGACGACTGCCGCATCGCGGCCAAGACCGTGGCGGGCAAGTTCGGCGACCTGGCGGAGAGCTTCCCCGCCGGCGCCGCCGACTCCTCGATCTTCGGCAAGCTGGCCGACTCCGCGGCCCTCGCGACCGCCGTGGACCAGGTGGAGAGCGTCGCCGACCGCGAGTTCGGCAAGGCCAGGAGCCTCGTCCAGAGCGTCGAACGGGCCCTGGACCTGGTGGAGAGCAACGTGCGGAAGGCGAACTCCCCGGCATGAGCGCACCGGAGGCGATCAACGCGCTGCCCGGCGGTCCCACGCTGGCCGCGCTGGCCGGGCAGGTGAGCGGCGACCCGGGCGCGATCCGCGGCATCGCCAAGCGCTGGCGTACCGCCGCGGGCAAGGTGCTGGCCGACTCCGGCGAGCTCGGCAGCGCCGTCACCACCGTGGACCTGGCCTGGGAGGGCGACTCGGCGGACGCGTTCGTCCGCTACATGTGGAGCTACGGCAGGGCCGGCCAGGACCTGCACGACGCGCTCAACTCCTGCGCCGACGCCCTCGACGCCGCCGCCGGCGTGCTGGAGAGCTCCCAGCGCCAGGTGGACGGCATCTGCGACCGCCTGCTCACCCGCGTCCAGAACCACCGGACGGCCAACCCCGACGCCAAGCAGGAGGACCTGGACGCCGAGATCGGCCGCCTGGTGCGCGAGGAGACCGAGAACGCCAGGAAACCGGTCAAGGACGCCAAGGACGCCGTCACCGACGCCAAGAACGCCATCGGCACGGCGCTGGGCGAGCGCGCCATGACCTTCGCCCAGATCAAGGCGGCGGGCGACCAGGAGTTCGTGCCGGACGCCGGGCACCGGTTCGACTGGCGGCGTACCCAGAGCTACACCTCGCCCTATTCGGGCACCGGCGGCAGCCCCATCATCGGCGGCTACGGCCCGAGCGGCCCGCCCCCTCCCGCGGGCGGCGGGCCGGCGCCCACGGGCAAGGTGAAGCAGTGGATCGAGGAGGCCGTCGCCATCCTCAAGGAGCAGGGCTACCCGGTCGAGAAGATGAACGTCGACGACATCTGGATGATCATCCAGCACGAGTCCGGCGGGAACCCGCACGCGATCAACCTGTGGGACTCCAACGCCGCCGCCGGGCACCCCTCCAAGGGGCTCATGCAGACGATCGACCCGACCTTCAACGCCCACGCCCTGGACGGCCACCGGGACATCTACAACCCGGTGGACAACATCATCGCGGGCGTGCGCTACTCGATCGAGCGCTACGGCAGCGTATCCGCGGTGCCGGGGGTCGTGGGCATGAAGACCGGCTCCGGCTACCGCGGATACTGAGACCTAGCCGCAGTTCGCCCAGTCCACCTGGGTGTTGCCGATGCCCGCGCTGCCCGAGTAACGCACGCACTTGCCCTTGGCGAGGAGCTTGACCGGGCCGGCGTAGTACTCGTAGTTGCCGCGGTCGGTGTTGCTCGGGCCGCCCTGCACCTCCAGGGTCGCGCTGACCGGCGTCGCCTTGCCGACGTCGGGGCCGGACTTGAGGGTGACCACGCAGTTCTGCCCGGTGCTGTTGTTGTACAGCTGGTACGTCGCGCCGCCGGTGTACGACGTGGACCGCTGGACCACGAAACCGGACCCGCACACCTGCGTCGGCGTGTAGGGGTTCGGCTTCGCCGTCGGCGTGGGCTCCGGCTCCTCGGTGGGCTCCGGCTCCTGCGTCGGCTTCTGGGTCGGCTTCTGGGTCTGGGTCGGTTGCTGCGTGGGCTTCTGGGTCTGCGTCGGCTGCTGCGAGGCCGTCGGGGTGGCCGTCTGGGTGGCCGTCGGGGTGCCCGACGCGGTGGGGGACGGGGTGGGCGTCTCGGACGGCTTCTGCGTCGGCTTCCCGTTCGGCCTCTGGGTGGGCGTCTCGGTCGGCTGCTGCGTCTGCGTCGCGGACGGGGTCGGGGTGACCGTCCTGGTGACCGTGGCCGTCGGCTCGGGCTCCTTGGTGGTCTTCCGCTCCTGCACGGTCGGCTGGATCGTCGGGACCGTCAGCTGCTGGGCCGCCGTCGGCGTCGGCACCGTGGTCAGCACCGGCACCTGCGGGGGGTCGGCGGAGGTGTCGTCGTTCAGCACCAGCGGGCCCACGCCGTCGTCGTCAGGGGACGGCGTGGTCGCCCAGGGGGCGGTGACCTCGGCCTGCGGCTGCGTGGGCACGGCGGTGACCGCCTTCTGGGCCGCCGCCGCCGCGCCCGAGGTGGGCGACGCGGAACCCGCCGCGGCGGCGGGCTCGAAGGTGACGTTGGAGGAGTAGCGGCTCGCGCCCCACAGGCCGATCGCCGACAGCAGCATGACCGCGACCACGCCGGCGACCAGGCCGATGGGGAACGGCTTGCGCGCCGGTCCGGTGCTGCCCGCACCGGCCATCGCGGGCTGGGCCGGCTCGGCGGACGGGTTCTGCGGTCCGGGCGGCGGCCCCCAGGCGGCCTGCACGGGCACCGGCGGGTACTGCACCGGGACGCCCTGCACCGGCTCGTCGTCCATGGGAAGGTGCTGCATCGGGGCGGGCTGCATGGGGCCGGGCTGCATCGGGCCGGGCTGCATGGGCTCATGGCCCATCGGGCCCTGCGGCGGCACACCGGGCAGGAACGGGCCGGGCTGCATCGGGTCGTGCGCCATCGGACCGTTCGGGACCGGACCGTTGGCCATCGGGCCGTTCGGCATCGGGCCGTTGGGGATGGGGCCGTTGGGGATGGGGCCGTTGGGGATGGGGCCGTTCACCATCGGGCCCGGGTGCATCGGGCCGTTGGGGATCGGGGCGCCCTCGATGGCCAGGGGCAGCACCGGGGGCCCGCCCGGCACGGGCGGCTGGCCCGGGAGCGAAGGCTGGCCCGGCACGGGCGGCTGGCCGTCGACCATGGTGACGAGGTCCGCCGGGTCGGACGGCGGCAGCTGCGACGGCGGCATCGGGGAGGACGGCATCTGCATCGGCACGCCGTCGATCGGCGCCTGCACGGGCACGCCCTCGATCGGCGCCGCCGGCATGGGGGCCTTGTCGTCCCCCAGCAGGCGCAGCAGCGCCGTGTACGTCGTGGGCCGTCCGGACACGTCCTTGGACAGCGCCGCGAGGACCGTCTGGCGCAGCGGGTCGGGCAGCCCGTCCACCACGGGCTCGTCCGTGAGCACGGCGTGCGCGTCCTGGCCGAACGGCGCGGAGCCGGTGGCGGCGAACACCACGGTCGCCGCCCAGGCGAAGACGTCGGCGTAGGGCCCGTACTGCAGGCCGTTGAGCTGCTCGGGGGCGCGGTAGCCGATCTCGCCGGCCGGGTCGCCGATCTCGATGTCGGTGACGCGCAGCCCCTCGCCGGTGAGGATCACGTTGCTGGGGGTGAGCCCTCGGTGCGCGAATCCGGCCAGGTGCACCGCGGTCAGCGCGGTGAGCATGCCGACCGCCACGCGTTCGAGCGCGTCGCCGGTCAGCGGGCCGTCGGCGGCGACGGTCTCGGCCAGCGAACGTCCCTCGACGTGCTCACGCACGACGTAGAGCAGGCCGTCCTGGACGCCGGCGTCGAGCGTGCGGGCCACGTACGAGCTGGACACCCGGCTGACGTCCTTGAGCCGGGTCACGAAGTCCGGGTCGGCCGCCGGGTCCACGGTCAGCGTCTTGATGGCGACCGGATCGGCGTCCTCGGACTCCTTGCCCAGATGAACGGCGCCACGCGGGCCCTGTCCCAACAGGCTCACGATCTCGTGATCGCCGATCCGCTCCGGTACTGCTGCCTGGGGGGAGTCCTTCTCCACCATGACCGTCCTTTCAGGAGTCCGTCATGATCAGAGACATTTAACCAAATACGCCCCATAAGCATCAGCAGTTTCGGCCACCCACTCTTACAGTTAACCGTCAATTCTTCCGATATCCGGCGGCGAGCCGGGCCGCCAGCGCCGCCTGCGTCCCATGGGCACGAACACCCAGGCCGCCAGCGCCAGCCCGACCAGCGAGAACCCGCCCGCCGCGACCACCGTCGCGACCTCCATCGACCGCCGGTCCGGCGGCACGGCCTTGCGCACGACGGTCGCGGGCAGCGGCGGCGGCACCGGCGGCGCCACGGCCACCTGCTCCGACGGCAGCACCGCGGTCACCGCGAGCAGCGGGTTGACCATCCCCGCGCCGGTGCCCGTCCCGGACGCGCCGTCGGCGGTCAGCGTGATGCGCCTGCGCACCTGGAGCTGCGTCAGCCCGGGATGGCGGGCCCGGACCAGCGCGACCACGCCGGCCACGTACGGGGCCGCGTAACTGGTGCCCTTCAGGTCGGACTGGTACCCCTTGAGCGGCCAGGTCGAGCTGACGCCCTCCCCCGGGCCGAGCACGGCGACCGCGTTGGGGTTGGAGAACGTCGAGCGCCCGCCGTCCGGGGTCGCCGAGCCCACCGACAGCACCCCGTCGTACGCGGCGGGGTAGGAGGGGGTCGACGTGCCGTCGTCCTTGGACAGGTTGCCGGCGGCGGCGACGATCACCACGTCCCGCCCCAGCGCGTAGTCGACGGCCGCCTTCAGGTCGGGGGTGTCGGAGGCCTCGACGGAGACGTTGATGACGTCGGCGTGCTCGTCCACGGCCGTCTTGATGGCCTTGGCCAGCAGGCCCACGTCGCCCCGGTCACCGGTGACGTACTTGATCGACAGCAGGCTCACGCCGGGGGCGACGCCGTGGAAGGGGATGTCCTTGCGCGGCAGGCCGGCGATGAGCCCGGCGACCGCCGTGCCGTGGCCGACGCAGTCGCGGTAGCCGGTGTTGGTGAGGTCGGCCTTGCCGCCCAGCCGGATCTGGGGGTGGGTCTCGTCCACGCCGCTGTCGATGACGGCGACCGTGACGCCCCGGCCCGTGGTCAGCGGCCACACCTTCTCCGCGTTGACCCGCCGCTGCGCCCAGGTCTCGCCGATCGCCATGGTGGCCTTCTTGGGCGTGCACCGCACGGGCGCGGCCTGCGCCGGCGCGGCCGCGAACTGCAGGGCGAGCATGCTCGCCGCCAAGGCGCGACCAATCATGGAGAAAGAGCGTAGCCTGCCCGATCCGGGAGGAAAGCTCCGCTCACGACGGAAGAAGCCCCGGCGGCGGACCAGGGCCCCCGTCCGTGCTCACTGCGTGGCGGACTCGATGTTCCGCTGGTACGTGCCGATGACCCGGGAAGCCTCCTGCAGCTCCTCGGTCATGCGCTGGAAGGCCGTGCGGTAGTTCTGCCAGGCCTGATTGAAACGCTGGGCTCCGGGGCCCGTCCACGCGGTGCCGACCTTGGCCGCCTCGCGGTCGAGCGCGGTCATGATGGTGCGGAGCGCCTCGGACTGCTGCGTGAACTGGCTGGCCATCTGCTGCATTTCCGCGGGGTTGCCGCCGAGCATACTCTGGCTCATGCATACCTCCTGGAACTGGTGAAAGCGCCCTCACCATAAAGCGGGCCACCGGCCGTCGCCCCCGTTATGCCGAGCGGCTATGGTCGTCCAGAGGATTATTCGGATCTAAGGAGTTATCCGCTCATGCGCGAGGTCGTGGTGACGGGTGGCGGCACCGGGATCGGCTACGCCATCGCCGAGGCGTTCGCCGCTCTCGGCGACCGCGTCACGATCACCGGCCGGCGCGAGCACGTGCTGAAGGAGGCCGCCGCGCGGCTGGGGGCGGCGTACGTGCCGTTCGACGCCGCGAGCCCGGCCGCCGTCCAGGGCGCGCTCGACAGCCTGCCCGCCCGCGTGGACGTCCTGGTCAACAACGCCGGGGGCAACACGAACCTGGAACGCGGCCAGTCCGGCGACCTGGCCGACGTCGCCGAGGCGTGGCGGGCCAACCTCAACGCCAACCTGCTGTCCGCCGTGCTGGTCACGACCGCGCTCGCGCCGCGCATGGGCGAGGGCGGCCGGATCGTCTCCATCGGCTCGATCGCCGCGCGCGGCACCGGGTCCGGCTCGTACGGCGCCGCCAAGGCCGCCGTCGAGTCCTGGACCGCCGACCTGGCCGCCGAGCTGGGCCCCCGGGGCATCACCGCCAACGTCGTGGCTCCCGGCCTGGTGATGGAGACCGAGTTCTTCCGCGGCAGGCTCACCGAGGAGGGCATCAGGGCCCGCGTGCAGAACACGCGTAACGGCCGCCCTGGCACCCCCTCCGACGTGGCCGATACCGTTCTCTTTCTGGCATCCGCGGGAGCCGGGCACATGACGGGGCAGGTGCTGCATCTGAACGGCGGCGCGTACCTCGGCCGCTGAGCTCTCACGAGGACCACGAGGAAGGGACGAAGGTCGGTGCGGAAGGTTCTGATCGCCAATCGCGGCGAGATCGCCGTACGGGTGGCCCGCGCGTGCACGGACGCGGGGATCGGCAGCGTGGCCGTCTACGCCGACCAAGACATCGACGCCCTGCACGTCAGGGTGGCCGACGAGGCGTACGCGCTGGGCGGGCAGTCCCCCGCCGAGACCTACCTCGACATCGCCAAGCTGCTCGACGTCGCCGCGCGCGCCGGCGCCGACGCCGTCCACCCCGGCTACGGCTTCCTGGCCGAGAACGCCTCGTTCGCGCAGGCCGTCATCGACGCCGGCCTCACCTGGATCGGGCCGCCCCCGGCCGCCATCGCCGCGCTGGGGGACAAGGTGCAGGCCAGGCACATCGCGCAGAAGGTCGGCGCGCCGCTGGTGGCCGGCACCAAGGACCCGGTCTCCGGCGCCGAGGAGGTCGTGGCGTTCGCCGAGCAGCACGGCCTGCCGATCGCGATCAAGGCCGCGTACGGCGGCGGCGGCCGCGGCATCAAGGTCGCGCGCAGGCTGGAGGAGGTCGCCGAGCTGTACGAGTCCGCCGTGCGCGAGGCCGTGGCCGCCTTCGGCAGGGGCGAGTGCTTCGTCGAGCGCTACCTCGACCGTCCCCGGCACGTCGAGACCCAGTGCCTGGCCGACCGCGCGGGCAACGTGGTCGTGGTCAGCACCCGCGACTGCTCGCTCCAGCGCCGCCACCAGAAGCTGGTGGAGGAGGCGCCCGCGCCGTTCCTGTCGCCGGAGCAGATCGACATCCTCTACACCAGCTCCAAGGCCATCCTGAAGGAGGCCGGCTACGTCGGCGCCGGCACCTGCGAGTTCCTCGTCGGCCAGGACGGCACGATCTCCTTCCTGGAGGTCAACACCCGGCTGCAGGTCGAGCACCCGGTCAGCGAAGAGGTCGCGGGCGTCGACCTGGTGCGCGAGATGTTCCGGCTCGCCGACGGCGAGCTCCTGGGCTACGACGACCCGGCCCTGCGCGGCCACTCGATCGAGTTCCGGATCAACGCCGAGGACGCCGGCCGCAACTTCCTGCCCGCCCCCGGCACCCTGACCGCCATGCGCACCCCGGCCGGTCCCGGCGTCCGCCTCGACTCGGGCTACGAGGCCGGGATGACGGTGCCGCAGACGTTCGACTCGCTGGTGGCCAAGCTGATCGTGACCGGGCGCACCCGTCACGAGGCCCTCGACCGGGCCCGGCGGGCGCTGGCCGAGTTCGAGATCGACGGCATGCCGACCGTGCTGCCCTTCCACCGGGCGATCGTGACCGACCCGGCGTTCACGTTCGAGCCGTTCACCGTGCACACGCGGTGGATCGAGACCGAGTGGGACAACCCGGTCGAGCCGTACGCGGGCGAGGTGGCCACCGCGCCGGCCGCTCCGGCGGCGCGCGAGACGGTGACGGTCGAGGTCGGCGGCAAGCGCCTTGAGGTGGTGCTCCCGGCCGGCCTCGGCATGGCCGGCCCCGCGCCCGCCGCGGCCAAGGCGCCGCGCCGGTCCGGCGGCGCGCGCAAGCACGCGACGGCCGGCGGCGACGCGCTGGTCAGCCCCATGCAGGGCACGATCGTCAAGGTCGTCGCGAACGACGGCGACGTGGTGAGCGAGGGCGACACGGTCGTGGTGCTGGAGGCCATGAAGATGGAGCAGCCGCTGACGGCCCACAAGTCGGGCACCGTCACGGGCCTGTCGGCCGCCGTCGGCCAGACCGTCACGTCGGGCGCCACCATCTGCGAGATCAAGGACGCCTGAGCCAGCTCCCCTGTGCATACGCGCCGTCGCGGGCAGGTAACGTGCCCAGTGAGGAACTTTGCCGACCGCCCGTTCGTCCTCATGGGCGAAGGAGGCTTGCTGCCAATGACCCATTCGCTGCGCCGAGCAGGGGCCGCGATCGCGGCTCTGATCGCCGGGCTGTTCGTCGTTCTTGCGCTGTCCCCTGCCGCCAACGCGGCGGCGCCACCTGACGCACAGACTGTGGTGCAAAACTGGAAGAAGGCCCCGCTCTACGTGGTGTCGGGCTCCCCCTTGAGCTCCAGCCAGCAGAGTGACATCAACGACGCGCTGAAGGACGCCGACAGCAAGATCTACGCTGTCGCGCTGCCCGACGGCACCTTTGACAACTCGACCGTGGGCCCGTACCTGTCGTCGCTGGGCAAGGCGCTGGTCGACGCCGGTCGTCCCAAGGTGACGGTGGTGGTGTTCGACGGCGAGACGATGTTCGCCGGGTCCAACGCCCTGCGGAACAACCTCGCCGGCCAGCTGGTCAAGCTCTCGGTGAACGCCAACTCGGGCGACATCGTCGCGGGCGTGAAGGACTTCGCCAACCGGGTCGACGCGGCGGGCAAGAACGACCGCAGCGGCGCCCTGAGCCCCAGCAGCCAGGCCAACCCCGGCGCCGGCGGCCAGTTCGCGCTGGTGGCCCTGCTCGGCCTGCTGGTGGTCGGCGGCGGCGGCTACTTCCTCTACTCCAAGAACAAGAAGAAGAAGCGCGCCATCCAGGAGGCCAAGGACCTGGCCGCGGTCAAGCAGACCGTGGAGGAGGACGTCACCAAGCTGGGCGAGGAGATCACCGAGCTCGACACCGACGTCACCCTCGCCGGCCAGGGCGGCGGGCACATCACCGAGTGGCAGCAGGCGCTCGACTCCTACGAGAAGGCCAAGGTCCAGCTCAACGCGGTCCAGCGGCCCGACCAGGTCCGCGAGGTCACCCAGACCCTTGAGGACGGCCGTTACGCGCTGGCCGTGGTGAAGGCCAAGGTCAACAACCAGCCGATCCCCGAGCGGCGGGCCCCCTGCTTCTTCAACCCGCAGCACGGCCCGTCGGCCCGTGACGTGCGCTGGGCCCCGCCCGGCGGCGCGGTGCGCGACGTGCCCGCCTGCGCGATGGACGCCGAGGCCGTCGAGCGCGGCTTCGACCCGCAGATGCGCGAGGTCATGGTCGACGGTCACCGTCGCCCCTACTACGACGCGGGCCCGGCCTACCAGCCGTACGCCTACGGCTACTACGGCGGCTTCGGCGACATCATGACCGGCATGTTCATCGGCACGATGATGGGCAGCATGTTCCACGGCGGCTGGGGCGGCGGCGGCTACGGCGCCGGCTACGCCGAGGGCTACCAGGACGGCGGCGGCGGCGACCTCGGCGGCGGCGACTTCGGCGGCGGAGGGGACTTCGGCGGCGGAGGCGGCGGCGGCTGGGGCGACTTCGGCGGCGGCGGCGACTTCGGTGGCGGCGACTTCGGCGGCGGCGACTGGTAAACCCTGCGCCGACCCTGACGGGCGCGCCCTCCCTTTCCGGGGGGCGCGCCCTTTTCGCGTTCCGGTGTCAACCTTCCCGGCCTGCTTCCGCGTTGAGGCCAGGTGAGTGATCCAGAGGCCAGGTGAGTGATCCATCCGACGACGCCTCCTACGCCGCCTTCCTGGCGGCGGCCTGGGACAGGGCGGTCAGGGGAGTCGGCCCGGTTCGTCCACCACGCCCGCCGCCAGGTCGGCGCTCGCGTAGAACGTGCCCTTGCGGGCCGTCACCTCGCCGCCGAGCACCTCGTCCTGGAGGGTGTCCACGCGCCTGCCGAGGAAGCGGTAGGTGGCGGCGTCCAGCACCAGGTACGACCGCGAGACGATCTGGCCCTGCGCGTCCCGCACCGGCCCTCCGGGGACGGAACCGGCGGGCTCGTAGGCGATGCCGATGCCCGCCCGGCCCGCCGCGTCCCGTACGCCGAGGTCCACCCGCACTCCGGGCAGCTCGGCGAGCGCGCGGAAGATGGCGGCCTCGACCTGCGGCGGCATGGGGACGCCCGCGTCGAGGTAGACCGACAACACGCGGAACGCCCGCGCGTCCGGGTGCTCGGCGTCCGCGCCCTTCGTCCGGGCCGACCAGTGCCGGTCGCCCCTGACGTGGTCCAGCAGCGCGGCGGGATCGGTGGGCAGGCCGGCGAACTTGGCCGCGTACTGCCGGGGGGTCAGGTCGTCGTCGCCGGGGTCGGGGGTGATGTCCTGGAACTCCAGGGAGCCGCCGTTCTGGCGGAGCGCCTGGCGGGTGCCGTCGTACCGGGTCCAGTATTCCTGCACCGTGCCTCGCTCCTCGTAGGGCTGCTTGACCAGGTGCTTGCGGTACAACCACTGGTCGGCGCGCGGCTGGTGGTGCTTCCGGCGTCCCTCGGCCACCAGGGCGGCCTGGCGCAGCACCGTCTCGGCCCGTACCGGCATGGTGGTCACGGCGGCCGGCGGGGCCGGGGCCGGGGTGTGGGAACCGTTCACCGCCACGACGACGGCGGCGACGGCTGTCGCGGCGGCCAGCAGCGACGGCACCGCCCAGAACCGGCGCCGCTTCCGGGCCGGGGCCTGGCCCGACGCCGGGGCGAGGGCCCGGGCACGCACGGCGCGCAGGCGGTCGGCGGCGGGCTCCGGGGCGTCCGCGCGCAGCTCGCGCAGGAGCGTGAGGTCATCGTCCACGGCCGGGGTCCTCCTCGTCGGTGTCGTGGATGGCTGAGTGCGCGGCGTCGCGGCCGCCCGGAGGCGCGGCGTCGCGGACGGCTGAGGGCATGGAGTTGTGGGCGGCCGGCGGGGCGGCGTCGTGGAGGGCTGACGGGTCGATGCCGCCCAGGGCCGCGCGGGTCTTCCTCCTGGCGCGGTGCAGGCGCGAACGCACGGTCCCGATCGGGACGCCGAGCGCGCGGGCGACCTCCTCGTAACTGAGGTCCGCCCAGGCGATCATCAGCAGCACCTCGCGGTCCTGCTGCGACAGCGTCGCGAGCGCCCCCGCCAGCTCGCGGTGCGCCGCCCCGGCCGACACGCGGGCCGCCACCCGGTCGGCGTAGCTCTCGGCCACCGCGTCGAGCCCCGTCCTGGCCAGGGCGCGGTAGGCCCTGATCTCGGTACGGCGATGCTTGCCGATCAGGTTGGCGGCGATGCCGTACAGCCAGGGCCGGGCGTCGCGGTGGGCGGTGTCGTAGCGGGCGAGACGGCGGAAGGCGTCCAGGAACGTCTCGGCCACGATGTCGTCGGCCAGCGAATCGCCCAGGCGGCGGGTGACGTATCTGTGGAGCGCGGGGGCGTGCCGGTCGTACAACGCCGTGAAGGCGGCGGGGTCGCTGCGGGCACGTCTGATCACCTCCGCGTCGTCCACCTCGGTGTCCTGCGTCAAAACTCTCGGCTCCGTTCTTCGGGCTGAACACCCCCTTTCACCCGATGCCTCGGATCCGGTTCTCGTACAGGCCACGAAGGGCTTCGCCGATGGGCGCGCTTCGCGCGACGTGGGCTCAGGCTGCGTCCATGTGGGGGCAAGCCGCCACACCCCCAGCGGGGACCTACCGGTCCCCGCACCCTCGGACGAACCGAACTCCGAAGCGACAGACGCCTGCCTCAGATGTTGAATTCGCCCTGGTTGGCGCCGTGCAGGAACGCCTTCCACTCCTCAGGAGTGAAGATCAGCGCCGGGCCCTGCGGATTCTTGCTGTCTCGGACGGCGACGATCCCCGGGAGGTTCGTCGCCACCTCGACACACTGCCCGTTGTCGCCGCTGGCGCTGGACTTACGCCACTCCGCTCCGCCGAGGTCTACTGGGTCCATTTTTTTGATCGCATCCTCAATCGCCCGTGGTGTGACGTTCTTCGGCTGTGCGTCCGCTCTGATGGTGTCATACCTCTGCCTGAGACGCTGGACCGCGTCGTGATCTCCAGTGACATGACCGGAGAGGACCGAGTCGGCTGAGACCACCTCCGCACCGTCACGCAACCGCGCCAGCGCGAACGCGCTCATGGTGCCCGCCACGCAACCGGCGGCAACCGGCACCAACTGGATGGTGATGCGGGGATGGCAGGTGAGATCCAGCAGGTAGCGGAGCTGTTCCACCAGGACTTCGCGGCCTCCGATCGGGCGGTGCAGGACTCCTTCGTCGATGAGCGCGAGGAAGGCCGGAGGGCGATTGCTGTCGAAGATTCTCATGCGCCGGATGCGGGCCTGGACTCGCTCTTCGACGCGATCCGGCGGGGTGGCGGCGGAGAAGATCGCGCGGGCATAGCCGGCGGTCTGCAGGATGCCGGGGATCAACAGCGGATCCCAGGACTGCAGGATGACGGCTTGCGGTTCGATCTCCTCGACCCACCGTGCGAACCAGCCCAGAGCGGGTGACTGGGAGATGCGCTCGTGGAGGCCGGTGAAATGGCCGTCGGTTCCGAATGCCTTGTCCACCTCGCGCGCGAATTCCAGCGTAGGGACTCGTCGGCCTTTCTCGACATGGCTGACGAGTGACTCGTGGCAGAGAATGCGGAGCGCTAGAGCGGATTGTGTCATTCGAGCCGCTTTACGTCGTTCCGCGAGGTCGCGGGCGAAACGCGCCCTGGGCGACAAATGGTCGCCAACATCGGGAGTCATGGCTTCTCCGCAGGTCAGGAGCAAGGGGATGGCCTCATGGCAGGCTACTGCGACAACCTTCCGACAATCAATACAGAGCAGGTGTAGCGCTTTGTCGGACGAGTTTCGCCGGCCGGGCGCACCGCGGAAGCACGTAACCGTTCATGCTTGATCCGGGCGACAGTGTTTCTGTCGCGAGAAACGGCCGCCAGAACCTCCCGATTGGCTTTGGGGTGAAATCATGTCAATTTGCCACACCTACCAAGGCTTGACGTTGCGGCGCGATGACCGAGCTCCCGGAGAAAGTCGGCAGACGATTCGGCGCTGGCTGGCGGACGTCGACTCGCCGGTTCGCGACGACGCCCTGACGGTCGTATCAGAGCTGGTCACCAACGCGGTCCGGCATGTGCCGCCGGGCCCCGACCGCGACTGGGTCATGGTGCTGCTCGGGATGGGGGACGGATTCGTACACCTCGAAGTGGTGGACCCCGGGACGGCGGACCGGGAACCGCGCTTCGTCCCGCTGGACGCGGGTTCCCTGCGGGAGTCAGGTCGCGGCCTCGGCCTGGTGGCCGCCCTGTCGGTCAGGAGCGGCACGCACACCGCCGGACCGCACGGCCACCGCGTCGTCTGGGCCGACCTGGAAAGAACGACCGCTAGCGGACCACCCGGTACGTCAGGTGCGTGACCAGGGCGGTGCCCGTGGGCGGGGCGGCGGGGGTGAGGGTGATGTCGCCTGCGTCGGCCAGGAGGCGTTCGCCGCGGCCGAGGATCACCGGCGCGACGTGCAGGCGGAGCTCGTCGATGAGGCCGGCGGCCAGGTACTGGTTGACGGTGGCGGCGCCGCCGGCGATGGCGATGTCACGGTCCCCCGCCGCCTCCTGCGCCATGGCGAAGGCGGCCTCGATGCCGTCCGTGACGAAGAAGAACGTCGTGCCGCCCTTCATGGGCAGCGGCTCGCGCGGGTGGTGGGTGAGGACGAACACCGGCGCGTGGTACGGCGGCTCCTCCCCCCACCAGCCGGTCCAGTTCGGGTCGAAGGCGCCGCGGCCGGGGTCGAACATGTTGCGGCCCATGATGAACGCCCCGGCCGCCGTGATGGCCTCGATGACCTCGGCGTGCTTCTCGGGCTCCTGGAACATCCACTCGTGCAGCCGGTCGCCCACGCCGTCGCCGAACGGCTGCTCCAGGCTCTGGTTCGGCCCCGCCACGTAGCCGTCGACGGACATCCCCATGTCGCACGTGACCTTGCTCATCCTGGTTCGTCTCCTGTTGTCCGTGGCGCCCGTCCGGCGCCTTCACCAGGGAGTCGGAGCCGATGCCGGGCTCTCTACATGGCGAGCGGAAATTTCCGGGAACGGGGTGGGAGGAGTCGGATCGGAGGAGGTCGGGTAGGTTCGGCGGTTAGGAAAGTTTCCTAATTGAGGAGTTGCACATGAGACTCGCCGTGATCGGGGGCGGTTCGACCTACACCCCCGAGCTCATCGACGGCTTCGCCAGGCTGCGCGACGAGCTGCCGCTCACCGAGATCGCGCTGATCGACCCGGACGCCACGCGGCTCGACCTGGTGGCGGGCGTGTCCGGCAGGATGTTGCGCCGGGCCGGGCACCCGGCGAAGGTGATCGCCACCGCCGACGTGGCCGAGGGCGTGGCGGGCGCGGACGCCGTGCTGTTCCAGCTCAGGGTGGGCGGCCAGGCCGCGCGGAACGTGGACGAGACGCTGCCGCTGGAGTGCGGCTGCGTCGGCCAGGAGACGACGGGCGCGGGCGGGCTCGCCAAGGCCCTGCGCACGGTCCCGGTCGTGCTCGACCTGGCCGAGCAGGTACGCGCCCACGCCCCCGACGCCTGGATCATCGACTTCACCAACCCGGTCGGCATCGTCACCAGGGCGCTGCTGGACGCCGGGCACCGCGCGATCGGCCTGTGCAACGTGGCCATCGGGTTCCAGCGCCGCTTCGCCCGGCACCTCGGCGTGCCGCCGGAGCGGGTCGCGCTCGGGCACGTCGGGCTCAACCACCTGACGTGGGAGCGCTCGGTCGTGGTCGACGGCGTGGACGTGCTGCCGCGGCTGCTCGCCGAGCACGGGCAGGAGCTGGCCGACGACATCGGCCTGCCGGTCGGGCTGCTGCGCCGGCTCCAGGTGGTCCCGTCCTACTACCTGCGCTACTTCTACGCCCACGACCTGGTGGTGAGCGAGCAGCGGGCCAAGCCGTCGCGCGCGGCCGAGGTCGCGGCGATGGAGCGGCAGCTCCTGGAGCTGTACGCGGACCCCGCCGTGGACACCAAGCCGGACCTGCTGGACAAGCGGGGCGGCGCCTACTACTCCGAGGCCGCCGTCGCGCTGATCGCCTCACTGCTCGGCGACCGGGGCGACGTCCAGGTGGTCAACACCCGCAACGACGGGACGCTGCCGTTCCTGCGCGACGAGGCGGTCATCGAGGTCCCGGCCAGGGTCTCGGCGTCCGGGGCGGCGCCGCTGCCGGTCGATCCGGTGGAGCCGCTGTACGCGGGCCTGATCGCGAACGTCTCCGCGTACGAGGAGCTGGCGCTCGACGCGGCGCTGCACGGCGGCGCGGACCGGGTGCGCAACGCCTTGCTGGCCCATCCGCTGATCGGCCAGGAGGCCGTCGCGGACGAGCTGACCGGCCTGCTGCTGGCGGCGAACGAGCGGTACCTGCCATGGTGATCATCGCGGTGGACGCGGGCAACAGCAAGACGCACGTCGTCGTGCTCTCGGACGACGGCACCATCCTGGCCCAGGGCGACGGCGGGCCGTTCGAGCCGCAGACCGTCGGCGTGCCGGCGGCCGTGGACGTCGTGGAGGAGGCCGTGCGGCGGGCGCTCGGGCCGGCGGCCGCTCCCCCGTACGCCGACCAGCTCTACGCCTACCTGGCCGGGGCCGACCTGCCGGTGGAGGAGGAGGCCCTGGCGGCCGAGTTCCGTGCCCGCGGGATGGCCGCCGACGTGGTCGTGGGCAACGACAGCTTCGCGCTGTTGCGTTCGGGGGCGTCCGGACCCAGCGGAGTCGCGGTGGTGTGCGGCGCGGGCATCAACGCGGTCGGCGTCTCGCCCACGGGCGGGGTGGCCCGCTTCCCCGCGCTCGGCCGGATCAGCGGCGACTGGGGCGGTGGCGGCGGCCTGGCCGAGGAGGCGTTGTGGCACGCCATCCGCGCCGAGGACGGCCGGGGCGCCCCCACCGCGCTCGCCGGCCTGATCAAGGAGCACTTCGGCACGCGGACGGTCGAGGAGGTGGTGCTCGGGGTGCATTTCGGGCAGATCGAGCGGCATCACCTGACCGCGCTCGCGCCCAAGGTGTTCGAGGCCGCCGCGTCGGCTGACGCGATCGCGTTGGAGCTGGTCACCCGGCTGGCCGACGAGATCGTGGTGATGGCCGAGGTGTGCCTGCGCCGCCTGGACCTGCTGGAGACGCCGACGGAGGTCGTGCTGGGCGGAGGCGTGCTGCACGCGCGCATCCCGCTGCTGGTCGCGATGCTGGAGGAGCGGTTCGCCGTACGGGCTCCGCTGGCCAAGCAGGTGATCCCGGACCAGCCGCCGATCGTCGGGGCCGCGCTGAACGGCCTGGACCGCATCGGGGCCTCCGAGGAGGCCAAGGCTCACCTCCGAGCGCAGTTCCAGAAGGTCCGGGCAGGCTCCTGAGAATCCGAGCGCAGTTCCAGGTCCGGGCAGGCTCCTGAGAATCCGAGCGCAGTTCTAGAGAGGTATTGACGCACGAAGAGCGGTAAGTCTAGAGTCAGCCGCCAACCGTCTGGAAAGTATCCGGACGGTTGGCGGTCAAGGAGGCCACCCATGTCCACCAACCCCAGCCGACGTGAGGTTCTTCGACGTATCGGACTCACCGCCCTGACGGCGGGCCCGGGCGCAGGGCTGCTCGCCGCGTGCGCCACGGGCCGCTCCGCCGCTCCGGTCGCCTCCACCTCGGCCGCGCCCACCTCGGCCGCCAACCCCCTCGGCGTGGACGCCGCCAGGCAGCTGGAAGTCGTGATCTTCAGCGGCGGCAACGGCGACGGCTACGCGACCGGCCTGCACGAGGCCCTCTACAGCAAGGCGTACAAGACCGCCAAGATCAAGCACGTGCCCACCCAGAAGGTCGGCACGCAGCTGCGCCCCCGCTTCATCAGCGGCGACGCGCCCGACGTGGTCAACAACTCCGGCCCCGACGCCCTCGACCTGCAGTCGCTCGTCGCCGAGGGGCACCTGGCCGACCTGACGCCGCTGTTCGACGCCCCCTCCCTGGTCGACCCGGCCAAGAAGGTGCGCGACACCCTGGTCGGCGGCGTCTACGAGAACTCGCTGATCGACGGCGTGCCGCGGGTGCTGCAGTACACGGTCGCCCACCGCGCCCTGTGGTACAACGCCAAGCTGTTCGACAAGCGCGGCTGGCAGGCGCCGAAGACGTGGGCGGAGTTCAACGCCCTCGGCGAGGAGGCCAAGAAGGCGGGCATCGCGCTGTTCGCCTACCCGGGCCAGGTCGGCCCGTTCTACCAGCTCTGGAACCTGGTCTACAGCGCCGCCAAGATCGGCGGCAACAAGGTGATCGTCGACATCGACAATCTCGCCGACGGCGCCTGGCAGGCCGAGCCCGTCCGGCAGGCCGTCGCGGCGTGGGCCCAGGTGCAGCGCGACTTCGGCGACAAGGCGTACTTCGGGCTCGACCACACCCAGACGCAGGTCAAGCACCTGCAGGACAAGGTGCTGTTCTACCCCTGCGGCTCCTGGCTGGAGAACGAGATGGCCAAGGACCGGCCGGCCTCGTTCGAGTACGCGATCGCCCCGGTCCCCAGCATCACCGCCGCCGACGCGATGCCGTACGAGGCGATCATGATCGGGGTGAGCGAGGCGTTCTTCGTGGCGGCCAAGGGCAAGAACCCGCAGGGCGGCCTGGAGTACCTGCGCCTGATGTTGTCGCGGGAGGGCGCGCGCGGCTACACCGAGCTGACCAAGAACCTCACCGTCGTCAACGGCGTGGTGGACGGCCTCGACCTGACCTCGGCCGTGCGCAGCGCGGCCAAGGCCCAGGAGGCGGCCGGGACGAACATCATCACCGACGCCCGCTTCGAGGGCTGGTACAAGGAACTGTTCGACCACGGGCAGGTCCAGACCAACTCGGTGATGTCCGGACGCATCACCCCCGAGCAGTTCTGCGCGAACATGCAGAAGAAGGCCGACGAGCTCAAGGCGGACTCCGCGATCGCCAAGCAGACCAGGAGCGTCTGAGCGATGCGGCGGCACGGCTTCGTCGCGGGCTTCCTCGCCCTGCCCGTGGTCCTCTACGCGGTGTTCGTGATCAGCCCGTACGTCCAGGCGTTCCAGATCGCGCTGACCGACTGGCGCGGGGTGTCGGCGAACCTGAACTTCGTCGGCCTGGACAACTTCCGGCGGATGCTCGGCAACGACACGTTCTGGCAGGCGGTCCGCAACCACGCGGTCCTGCTGGTCACGCTGCCGTTGGTGACCATCGCGCTGGCGCTGGTCTTCGCGTACCTGCTCGGCGACTCGGCGGGCACGCCGGGGGCCCGGTTCTACCGGGTGATCTTCTTCCTGCCGCAGGTGCTGGCCGTCGCGGTGGTCGGCGTGCTGTTCAAGGCCGTCTACCGGCCGGACGCGAGCGGCGTGCTGAACGGCGCGCTGGCGAAGCTGGGCGTCGAGCCGGTCGGCTGGCTGACGGACCAGAACCTGGCGCTGTGGTCGATCATCGCGGTGATGGTGTGGCAGGCGGTCGGCTTCTACGTCGTGCTGTTCTCGGCCGGGATGGCGGCCATTCCGAAGGACGTGTTCGAGGCGGCCGCCCTCGACGGCGCCGGGCGGCTGCGCACGTTCTTCTCCATCACGCTGCCCCTGGTGTGGGACACCGTCCAGGTGGCCTGGGTCTATCTGGGGATCGCCGCGTTCGACGGGTTCGCGCTGGTCAACGTCCTGTCGGTGGAGCAGGGCGGGCCGGACGGCGCGACCACCGTGCTGGCCACGGAGATCTACAAGAACGCCTTCTCCTACTCCCGGTTCGGCTACGCCTCGGCCATGGGCGTGGCGCTGTTCTTCCTGACCCTCACCTTCGCCGCGCTGACGTTGCGCGTGACCCGCCGCCAGAAGGTCGTCTACTGAAATGTTCCGAAAAATCAGCATCCAGGCCGTCCTTGGCCTCTGGGCGCTGCTCATCATCGCCCCGCTGCTGTGGACCCTGCTGGCCTCGTTCAAGAGCAACGCCGAGATCTTCGGCGACGCCCTGCAACTGCCCGGCGAGCTGCGCTGGGACAACTGGGCGCGGGCCTGGGAACGGGCCAACATCGGCCGCTACCTGCTCAACACGGTCATCGTGGTCTTCTTCGGCGTGGCCGGGACGATGCTGCTCAGCTCGATGGCCGCGTACGTGCTGGCCCGCTACCGCTTCCCGGGCAACCGGCTGGTCTACTTCCTGTTCGTCTCCGGCATGGCCTTCCCGGTCTTCCTGGCGCTCGTGCCGCTGTTCTTCGTGGTGGACGGGCTTGGGCTGCTCAACAGCCACGTCGGCCTGGTCCTGGTCTACATCGCCTACTCGCTGCCGTTCACGGTGTTCTTCCTGACGTCCTTCTTCAGGGCGCTGCCGGACGCGGTGGCCGAGGCGGCGATGATCGACGGGGCCTCGCACACCCGCACGTTCTTCCAGGTCATGCTGCCCATGGCCCGCCCGGCGCTGGTCAGCCTGACCATCTTCAACGTGCTCGGCCAGTGGAACCAGTACCTCATCCCGCTGGTCCTGCTGCCCGGCGACAAGAGCCTGTGGGTCATCACCCAGGGCGTGGCCGACATCTCCACCATCGCCGGGTACGAGGCCGACTGGCCCGGACTGTTCGCCGCGCTCAGCATGACGGTGCTTCCCGTCGTGCTGATCTATATCGTCTTCCAGCGACATATCCAGTCCGGGCTGACCTCAGGAGCGCTGAAGTAGGAATGTCTTCAGGAAACCCCACCGTCTTCCGCACGCTCAACGAGCGCGCCGCGCTCACCCTGCTCCTCGAGCACGGCGGCCTCACCCGCGCCGAGCTGGAACTGCACACCGGCCTGTCCAAGGCGTCGGCGGCAGAGGTGCTGCGCCGGCTGGAGAACAGCGGGCTGGCCAGGAAGGCCGGCCTCAAGCCGGGCAACGCCGGGCCGGCCGCGCAGATGTGGCAGCTCGACGGCTCGGCCGCGCGCGTCGCGGGGGTCGATCTCACCACGAGCTCGATCGAGGTGTCGGTCGCCGACCTGACCGGCCGGGTGCTCGGCACCCATCGCACCGAGGCGACCGGCGACGCCCGGCGGCTGCTGGCCGAGACGGTCGCCGCGGCCGGCTTCGAGCTGGACCGGCTCGACCAGGTCGTGGTGGGCGTGCCGGGAGTGGTGGAGGCCGACGGCCGGCGGCTGCGGCAGGCCGTGCAGCTGTCGGGCTGGTCCGGCCTGGACGACCTGCCGGCCAACGTGCGCCTGGAGAACGACGTCAACCTGGTCGCCATCCGCGAGCTCCAGGAGCACGACGACAGCAGTTTCGTGCTGTTCTGGGTGGGCGGCGGGGTCGGCGCGGGGGTCGTGCTCGACGGCGCGCTCTGGCGGGGCGTCACCGGGCGCGGCGGCGAGGTCGGCTCGGTCATCGTGCCCGACCCGGTCACCACCGGCCGCCGCTACGGTCAGGACGGCGGCCCGCTCGGCGCGCTGCTCGGCGCCGAGCCGCTGGCCGCGCTGGCGCAGGCGCACGGCCTGCCCGGCGACCCCACGCTCGCCGCCGTGAGCCGGACGCTGGCCGAGGCCCCCCAGGGCTTCCTCGACGACGCCGCCGCGCGGGTGGCGCTCGGCGTGACGGCCGCGATCGGGGTGCTCGACCCGGGCCTGGTCGTGCTGGCCGGGCCGCTGTGCGTCGCGGGAGGCGAGCCGCTCAGGGCGCGGGTCGCCGACCGTCTGGCCTCGACGCCGCTGGTGCCGGTGACCGTCGCCCTCAGCGCCGTGAACGGCAACGCCGTGCTCGGCGGCGCTCTCAGTTACGCCCTGGACCTGACCCGCGAGCGGGTCTTCCAAGCCGGTACGGCCGGTCGTACCGGTGAATCCAACCCCTAAGGACGCACATGTTGAGAACCCTCGTGATCGCCGCTCATCCCGACGAGCCCGAGATCTACGCGGGCGGCACGGCCGCGCTGCTGGCACAGGCCGGCCACGCGGTGAAGTTTTTGACCCTCACCAACGGCGACGCCGGGCACCACGAGCTGGAGCGCGGCCCGCTGGCGCGCCGCCGCGCCGAGGAGGCGTGGCGCGCGGCCGACGCGCTGGGCGTGGTGGACTACGAGATCTTCGACGTGCACGACGGCATGCTGGAACCCACCGTCGAGCTGCGGTTGCGGGTGCTGGCGCAGATCCGCGCCTGGCGGCCCGACCTGGTGATCGCCCTGCACGCCGACGGCGGCGGCCACCCCGACAACCGGGCCGCCGGGCAACTGGCCGCGCACGCGGTGGAGTTCGCGATGACGCGCAACCTGGAGGTGGGCAAGCCGGCCCTGCGGCGCATGCCGGTGTGCCTGCTGATGACGGACTACGCCTCCGCCCCCGTCCACCGGCCCGACGTGGTGGTGGACGTCTCCTCGGTGCTGACGGCCAAGCTCGACGCGTGCCTGGCCCACGCCTCCCAGTTCCTGGAGTTCGCGCCGTGGCAGCGGGGCTTCCTGGACCAGGCTCCCCCGCCCGGCGACGTGGCCGCCGGACGGGCGTTCGTGCTCGAACACTGGGCGGAGTTCCTGAAGGAGGAGACCTTCCAGTTCGCCGGTTACGGCAGGACGGCCGACCGGGAAGAGGTCGGCCGCCTGCTCGCCGGGACCGCCGCCCCGGTCGCCTAGGTCAGCCGGTGTAGTTCTTGCCGGGGGGCCTGCCGGGGATCGGCTTGGCTATGACGGCGACGGGGATGAAGAAGCAGATCTGGCTGATCGCCAGGACGAGCGTCCACAGGGCCTTGTCGTCGTAGTGGGCGGCCGCCCTGGTGAACAGCTCGTCGGGGACGCGTTCCCCGGCCGGGTTCGCGGTGAGGACGGCCTCCACCAGCTCCAGCGCCACCCGCTCGGCGCCGGAGAAGTAGGGGGCGTCCCGCCACGACGCCACGGCGGCCAGGCGCTCGTCCGGCTCCCCCGCCCGGCGCAGCAGGTCGGCCTGGCGGACCGTGTGGTACGTGCTGCCGACGATCTGCCCGGCGCGCAGCTGCACCAGGCCGACGGTGCTGCCCGGGATCGCGCCGTTGCGGGTGGCCTTGGTCATGGCCACGGCGATCTCCCCCAGCTCGGGGAAGAACTGGGCGGGATCGGGCAGACGCGACTGAAGGTTCTCCTGCTCGGTCGTCGTGGACATCGGCTTCCCTTCTTCTGCGATCGGGTCTCGGCGGTCCGACGACACAGCGTCCGGGAATGTGAGGGTCAGGCCGCCGTCCAGGGGTGCAGCTTGTCGGGGTTGCGCACCGCCCACAGCCGCTTGATCCGGCCGTCCGCCACGTCGAACGCCACGACCATCACGGTCACGCCGTCGCGCTGGGCCACCAGGCCGGGGCGGCCGTTGACGGTGCGCTCCAGCAGCGTCATGGCCGGCGCCCAGGTGGCGATCTCGACGGCGTAGCGGGCCACCCGTCCGGCGCCCTCGATCGGCCGCAGCACGGCGCTGACCACGCCGCCGCCGTCGGCGACGCCGACCACGCCGGGGTCGAGCAGGGCGATGAGGGCGTCGATGTCCTTGGCCTCCCACGCCTGCTTGAACTCGCGGACGATGCCGGCCTGCCGGGCCGCCGGCGTCACCGAGGTCCGCGCGGCGTCGATGCGGTGCCGGGCGGAGGAGGCCAGCTTGCGGCAGGCCGCCGGGGTGCGGCCGACGATCTCGGCCACCTCGGCGAAGGGGTAGCGGAAGACGTCGTGCAGGACGAACGCCACCCGCTCGGCCGGCGTCATCGACTCCAGCACGACGAGGAAGGCCATGTTGACCGACTCGTCCAGGGTGACCCGGTCGGCCGGGTCGTCGCCGGCCCATTCCGTGCGGTCGGGCAGCGGCTCGGGGATCCATTCGCCCACATAGCGCTCGCGGCGGGCGCGGGCCGAGCCGAGCACGTCCAGGCAGATGCGGCCGGCGACCCTGGTCAGCCAGGCGCCCGGCGACCCGATGGCCTCCTGCTGCCTCGGTGACATGGCGTACCAGCGGGTGTAGGTCTCCTGGACGACGTCCTCGGCGTCGGCCAGCGAGCCGAGCAGGCGGTAGGCGAGGTTGATGAGCTGCCGGCGCTCGCTCATGATCGCGTCCAGGCCGGGGTCGGGTGCGGTGGTCATGTTGTGGACGACTCCCTTAGTCGCTTTTGCCCTAGTGTGTCCGACGAGACAGCGGTCCCGGATGTGAGGCCACCGCGCCACCTCACATTTCCGGCGGTCACGTCGTCGGACTTTTCGAAGGCAAGCCCCAGAAGCGGACCGCCGTCAGGCGGCGGTCGAGGAGTTCCCCATGTTGCTACGTGTCGCGATCATCCTGCAGACCCTGGCCCTGTTCGCCGCGCCGGTCACCGCTGGGCTGCTGCTGTCGGTGCCCAACGGGCAGCCGCTGCACAGCGCCGCCGCGTACACGGTGTTCGTCGTGGCGGTGCTGCACCTGGTGGCCGCGATCCTGGCGTGGCGGCCGGGCGGCGGGTCACCGAAGCCGATCATGCACGCGGCCGGGTTCCTGGTGCTGGTCAGCGCCCAGGTCGCATTGGGCATCGCGCACGTGACGACCCTGCACGTGCCGCTGGGCGTGCTGCTGTTCGCCGGCAGCGTGCTTCAGCTCAGCCGGGTCTGGACGGCGCGATCCAGCGACCGGGCCAGGCGCACGCTCTCCTCCGTTTAACCGAGAGCGGCGTAGAACCGGCGGGCGGTGGTGTTGAGACGACCCCGACGACCCGGGCGCGCCGCACGGCGACGAAGACCGCTCCCGCCGTTCCCCCGCCGCCGCGACGGACCCAGCGAGCCACTCCTCCGCCGCCCCGGCGGTTCAGCGGGGGTCGCCGGTGAGGATCCACAGGTGGCCGTACGGGTCGCGGAGGCGGCCCGAGCGCAGGCCGTAGGGCCGGTTCTCGATCGGCACGACCGTCCGCGCACCCTGGGCGGTCATGCGCTCGCCGACGGCGTCCGGGTCGTCCACGACGATCTCCAGGAGCACCGGGGAGCCGCCCAGATCGTCCGGCGAGAGCCAGCCCCAGTCGGCGACGGCGGGCGAGACCCGGAACGCGGCGCCGCCGAGGCGGTGCTCGATGACGGTGGGCCGCCCGTCGTCGCCCGGCGCGGCGCGGAACACCTCCTCGGCGTCCAGGGCGTCCCGGTAGAAGGCGGCCGCCCGGTCGGGGTCGGGCACGATGAGGCGGGGAACGAAGTGCAGGTCCATGCGGCCATCGTGGCGGCGCGCGGCGGCCGGGGTCTTGAACAAATGGGCACGGACCACGACAGGTGCCGGAGGCCCGGGCGTCAGCGTGGGGCGGGAGGCGGCGGGGCCGGCGGGCCTTCGGCGCGTAGCCATTCCGTCGGTGTGCAGCCCGCCATGGCCCGCCACTCCCTGGTCAGGTGCGCCTGGTCGGCGAAGCCCGAGGCGGCGGCCACCTCCGCGAGCGCCGTCCGTCCGGAGCGCGCGGCGGCCACGAGCCGGCGCCGGGCGGTCTCGAAGCGGACCAGCCGCTGGTACTCCTTCGGCGTCACCCCGAACTCGCCGCGCACCGCGCCGCTCAGGTGCCGCCGCGAGCACCCGAGGAGCCGGGCGGCCTCCTCGACCCGGGCGGTCCCGGACAGGGCCGCGAGCGTGGCGCGCGAGCTGCGGCGGCCGGCGCGGTCGCCGTGGCGGGCCAGCCCCGCGAGCAGGCGCTGCTCGACCAGGGCGCGGCGCTGGGCCCAGGACCGGCAGCCCGCCAGCCGCTCCGGCAGGTCGGCCAGCGCCGGGACGACGTCGGCGAGGTCGGCCACCTCCCCGGCCAGCGCCGCGGCGGGCACCCCGAGCAGAGCGGCGGCGCCCGGCGGGGTGAGCGTCAGCCACACCCCGCGCGTGCCTGCCGGCTGCCGCAGCTCGGCCGCGTCGAGGTGCAGCCCGGCCACGGCGGCCCGCAGCCGCCGCCCCGGCCCCGGCCGCCCGATCCAGGCGATGTCGACCGGGCCGTCCTCGGGGATCGTGACCGACAGCGTGGACGACGGCAGCCCGCGATGAACCCCGCCCGAACCGGGCCCGAGGTCGTAGGCGGCCAGCGTCGTCACGTACGGCGACAGCGCGGCGGGCATTCCATCGGCGCTCACCCTGCCACGGTACGGCCCGCCGGCCCGGCGCAGGCCCCCAGGTCCGACGCGCGGGTGACGGGCGGCCAGGTCGGGGTAGCGGCCAGGGCATGCACACACTCGTCAAGGGACTGATCGCGGGGGCGGCGGGCACCACGGCGCTCAACACCGTCTCCTACCTGGACATGCTCGTCCGGGCGCGGGCCGCCAGCAGCACGCCGCGGCAGGCCGTGGCGAAGTTGTCCGACCTGACGCACACCGACCTCGGCGACGGCGACCGGGCCGCCAACCGCACGGAGGCGCTGGGCTCGCTCATGGGGTACGCGACCGGCGTCGCCTCGGCCATCGCCTACGGCTTCCTGTCCGGACGCCGCAGGTCGTGGCCGGTCGGGGTGCTGGCGCTCACCGCTCTGGCCATGTCCGGCTCGAACGTGCCGCTGACGTTGCTCGACGTCACCCATCCGAGCGAGTGGCCGGCGGGCGCGTGGGTGTCCGACGTCGTCCCGCACCTCGCGTACGGGATCACGGCGTACGCGGCGTACGAGCTGATGCGCTGACCTGGGCGCACCCGGCGGATTCTGTCGGTGGCGGCGGGCATGATCGAGCCGTCCGACCGCGTCCGCACGGAAATGGAGATCCGGGTTGTCCCCCACGCATCCGCAGGTGATCGGCCACGCCTTCCTCAAGGCCCTCTACGACGACGGCTACTACCCCGACCACGTCGTGGACAAGGGCAGGGCCGTCCTGCTGCGGCTGTGCGAGCGCGTCGAGACCGAGCGGCCCGGCGACCTGGCCGCCCTCTACGCGCTGACGCATGCCGCCACGGAGGAGTTCAACGCGCTCGACGAGGAGTTCCACGAGGCCGGCAGCGAGATCGAGACCGTCGCGCGCGAGGCGATCGCCGAGGAGTTCTGGTTCGTGGCCACCACCTACGGCTTCCCGGAGGCCGACGTCGAGGAGCTGATCGCCCCCCGCGAGTGGTGAGGCGTCAGGCGTGGGCGTTGAGCCGGGCGTAGGCGGCGGGCGGCATGCCGACGGCGGCCGTGAAGTCGCGGGTCAGGTGCGCCTGGTCGGTGTAGCCCAGCTCGGCGGCGAGCGCGGCCAGGTCGAGACCCTGCCGCACGCGTTCGGCGGCCTCGTGCAGCCGGAAGCGGCGGATCACCCATTTGGGGCCGATGCCGACATAGTCCCGGAACAGCCGTTGCAGGGAGCGCACCGAGCGGCCGGCTCGGGCGGCCAGCTCGTCGACCCGGGTCACGGTCACGTCGTCCTCGGCCAGCCCCACCAGGGCCGCGGCCTCCTCGGCCAGGGGGTCCGGCGCCGGCCCGAGCGCCCGCAGGAACGCCTCCACCAGCGCGATGGCGGCGGCCGGGTCCGGCTCGGCCGGCACGCCTTCGACCAGTGCCGGGCCGGCGGCCGGGAACATCTCGCCGATCTTCACGAACCGGCCGGTGAGCTCGGACACCGGGCCGCCGAGGAACGTCCGGAAGCCGCCGGGGCGGAAGCGGGTGCCGAGCGCGCGGCCGGTGCCCCGCATCGTGTACGAGAACCCGCCGTCGATCACCCCCGCGACCCGGTGGAAGTCCTGGGCGATCGTCATGTTCACGGTCGGGTGCGACAGGATGCGCTGCTCGTACGGCTCGGCGAGGTCGGTCCAGGTGACCACCCAGAAGTGGTCGACGTACGGCGCCAGCTCCGGCGACGGCGCCTGGCGCGCGAAGTCGAAGGCGGCCAGCCCCGCGTAGGGGTTGACCCAGCCGCGTTGTCGCGTTTCTACAAGCCGCGCCCGAGGCAGGCGGGACATCATGTCTGCCATGGAAGACATGATGCCGCTGATGACCCGGGCCACCCACCGGACCGCCGGGCTGGTGGCCGCCGTGCGGCCCGAGCAGTTCGGGTCCCCGACGCCGTGCGCGGAGTTCGACGTCAAGGCGCTGATCAACCACATGGAGTGGGTGGCGGAGATGTTCGTGTCGCTGGCGCACGGCGGCGAGCGCACCGAGCAGGGCCCGTACGCGGGCGACTTCCCCGAGCGGGCCGAGCGCATGCTGGCCGCCTGGTCGCGGCCGCAGGCGTGGGAGGGCACGTGCGCCGCGCTGGGCGGCCTGCCGATGACCATGGTGGCCCACCTGTGGCTGGTCGACATGGTCGTGCACGGCTGGGACCTGGCCAGGGCCACCGACCAGGCGTACGAGCCGGACGCCGACGCCGTCGCCCGCGCGCTGGGGTTCACGGAGCAGTCGGTGGAGATGGGCCGGCAGCGGGGGGCGTTCGGGCCGCCGGTGGCGGTGCCGGACGACGCCCCGCCGTTCGACCGGCTGCTCGGCCTGATCGGCCGCGACCCGGCCTGGAAGCCCTGACCGGCCCGCCCGCGAAGAAGACGACGGGTCAGCGGGCGGCGGGCACGGGCCGCGCGCCCTCCCGGACGGGCACGGCACGCCGCCCGGCGGCGAAGAGCGCCGCGGCGAGGTACAGCACCTGCTCCGGGACGCGCTCCCACAGCGGCGTGGCCGCCCCGCCCGCGAAGGGCACGTCGGAGACCGCCGCGTAGACGTTCGCCGGGAGCAGGCCGACGAACAGCAGGGCCAGGCAGATCCCGGCCGCCCGGCGGGTGGCGGGCAGCACCAGCCCGATCGCCCCGGCCAGCTCCAGCACGCCGGTCAGGTAGACCACCGCGGCGGGGAACGGCACGAAGGGCGGCACCATGCGCACGAGGTCGCCGTGGTTCGGCATGAAGGTCACCCCTTCAGGGACGAAGTGCGCGCTTCCCGTCATCACCACCATGACGGCCAGCCCGTGCGCCACGGACGCCTGCCACGTGCCGAACCGCCGCACACCGAGCGCGCCCAGCAGCCGGAAGGCGAGCGTGGCCACCACTAGAACGATCACCGTCACCGGAACACACTCCATTGGATAGTACCGTTATCCGAACTTGGATAACGGTACTATCCAATGCCTGCGGAAGCAAGCGCACAACGAAAAGCCGTGCGGGTCAGGACGACCCGCACGGCTTGACGTGCGTCGAACAGGGACGGCTAGATGCCGATGGCGGCCTCGGGCTGCATGAGACGGCGGGCCGCCTCGGTGATCGAGCCCGACAACGACGGGTAGACCGCGAACGAGTGGGCGACCTGGTCGACCGTCAGCCGCTGCTGCACGGCCAGCGACACCGCCAGGATCAGCTCCGAGGCGCGCGGGGCCACGACCACGCCGCCGAGCACGATGCCGGTGTGGGGGCGGCAGAACAGCTTGACGAAACCGTCGTTGAAGCCCTGCATCTTGGCCCGCGCGTTGGTGGCCAGCGGCAGCTTGACCACGTTCGCGTCGATCTCGCCCGCCTCGATCGAGCGCTGCGCCACGCCGACGGCCGCGATCTCGGGGTCGGTGAAGATGTTGGAGGCCACCGTGGCCAGCCGCAGCGGCTGGACGGCCTCGCCCAGCGCGTGCCACACGGCGATGCGGCCCTGCATGGCGGCGACCGAGGCCAGCATGAGCACGCCGGTGCAGTCGCCGGCCGCGTAGACGCCGGGCGCGGACGTGCGCGAGACCTTGTCGACCTTGACGAAGCCGTTGCGGTCGAGCTGCACGCCGGCCTCCTCCAGGCCGATGCCGCCGGTGTTGGGGACCATGCCGACCGTCATCAGCGCGTGGGAGCCCTCGGCCGTGCGGCCGTCCTCCAGGGTCACCACCACGCCGTCGGCCGTGCGCTTGACGGAGGAGGCGCGCGAGCGGCCCATGACGTTCATGCCGCGCCGCCGGTAGACCTCTTCCAGGACCTCGGCGCCGTCGGCGTCCTCGTTGGGCATCATCCGGTCGCGGCTGGAGACCAGCGTGACCTCCGCGCCGAGCGAGCGGTAGGCGCCGGCGAACTCCGCGCCGGTCACGCCGGAGCCGACCACGATCAGGTGCTCGGGCAGCTCCTCCAGGTCGTAGAGCTGCCGCCAGGTGAGGATGCGCTCGCCGTCGGGCTCGGCCCCGGGCAGCACGCGTGGCGTCGCGCCGGTGGCCACGAGCACCACGTCGGCCCTGATCGTACGGTCGCCCGCGCGCACGACCTGCGGATCGACCAGCCGCCCCCGCGCCTTGATGATCTCGACGCCCTCGGCCTCGACCCGGGTCGCGATGTCGGCCGACTGGGCCTGGGCCAGCTCCTTGACCCGCTTGTTGACCAGCGGCAGGTCGACGCCGACCACGCCGGCGTCGCCGTCGGGGCCGCCGGAGAACGACACGCCGAGCGAGGGCGCGTCGAGCAGGGCCTGCTTGCGGACGGAGGTGGCGATCAGCGTCTTGGACGGCACGCAGTCGGTGAGCACGCAGGCCCCGCCCGGCCCGTCCTGCTCGACCATCGTGACCTGTGCGCCTAGTTGGGCGGCCACCAGCGCCGCTTCGTAGCCGCCCGGCCCGCCACCAATGATCACGATCCTCGTCACGTGTCCCATTCTCCCGCACGTGCCCCCGGAAGCCGCAACCGGCCCATGACGGGATCACGCTCCGGCGGACATGGGGGACACATGGGCCTTCCGTGCCCGGCTTGATGGACCGACACGCCGGGTCAGCGTGGCAGGATGGCGCGGTAGCTGGATGACGAGCGGCACCCGGCGAGAGGGGTGGATCGTGGCGTGGCCTTCGGATCAATCAGGGAAGCCGAATGATCTACGGCTTTACGGCTCCTACGGGATGAACATGGACCCCGAGCAGATGGCCATGCGCGCCCCGCACTCCCCGATCTGGGGGGTCGGCTGGCTGACCGGCTGGCGGCTGACCTTCGGGCGCACCGACAGCAAGTGGGAGAGCTCGCTCGCCACCATCGTGGAGGACCCCGACGAGCACGTCTTCGTCGTCCTCTACGACGTGCCCGAGTGGGAGGAGACCTCGCTCGACCAGTGGGAGGGCGCGGTCCGCGGGGCCTACCACAAGGTGCGGCTGCGGGTGCAGACCCTCGACGGCGAGGTCGTCGCCTGGTTCTACGTGCTCGACGGCTACGAGGGCGGCCTGCCCTCGGCCCGCTACCTGTGCAACCTGGCCGACGCGGCCGAGCGCGCGGGCGCCCCCGACGACTACGTCAAGGAGCTTCGGGAGCGCCCCTGCACCTCGGCGCCCTAGCGGAGCGGCTCGTCCTTGGTCTCGCGCAGCACGAAGACGTACACGAGCGTGGAGATCAGCGCCAGGGCGGACATGTACCACGGGAACATCCCGGGGTTGCCGGCCTTCTGCAGCGCGGTGCCGATCAGCGGCGCGGTGCCGCCGAAGATCGCCACGGTCAGCGAGTACGGGAACCCGGCCCCCGCCGCCCGCACCCGGGTCGGGAACAGCTCCGAGTTCACCGCGGCCGAGACCGAGGTGAAGCAGCCCAGGAACACCATGCCGATCATCTGCACGACGAGCAGGCTGGCGAAGGAGTCGGTGAGCAGGCCGAGCAGCGGCACCGGCAGGATCAGGAAGCCCAGCCCGAACGCGATCAGCATCGGCTTGCGCCCGATCTTGTCCGACAGCAGGCCCAGCAGCGGCTGCAGCAGCATGAAGAACACCAGCGAGATCGTGCCGACCTGGAGCGACTCCGCCTTGTCGAACGAGACCGTGATCTGCGCGTACGTGGGCAGGAAGCTGGTCCAGGTGTAGTAGGCGACGGTGCCCGCGATCGTGATGCCGACGATGGTGAGCGCGGACTTCGGGTGGTGCTTGAGGAACTCGAACATGCCCGGCCGCGTGGCCTCGCCGCGCTGGATCTCCTCGGCGACCGCCGAGGTCTCGTCGGCGCCCTTGCGGATCCACAGGCCGACCAGGCTGAGCAGCGCGCCCACCAGGAACGGGATGCGCCAGCCGTAGGAGCTCATGTCCTCCTTGACCAGCGTCGAGGCGAGCACCGCGGCCAGGCCGGAGGCGATGAGCTGGCCGATGGTGGTGCTGACGTACTGGAAGGAGGAGAACAGGCCGCGGCGGCGCGGCGGGGCCGACTCGACCAGGAACGTGGTGGCGGCGGCGAACTCACCGCCCACGGACAGGCCCTGGATCAGCCGGGCCAGCGTCAGGATGACCGGCGACAGCAGGCCCACGGCCTCGTAGGTGGGGGTCAGGCCGAGCAGCAGCGAGCCGCCGCCCATCAGGACGATGGTGAAGGTCATCGCGGACTTGCGGCCGTACCGGTCGGCGAACGCGCCCACCAGCAGGCCGCCCAGGGGCCGCATGAAGAAGCCCACCGCGAACACCGCGAACGAGCTCAGCAGCGGCACCAGGCTGTTGCCGGAGCTGTCGGGGAAGATCTGCGCCGAGAAGACCGTGGCCAGGAACGTGTAGGCGTACCAGTCGTACCACTCGACCACGTTGCCGATGCTGGCCGCCATGAGCTGACGGACCCTGCTCTTCGGTATGCCGAGCGGCGATTGCGCGACGGGGGAGGTCGACACGGCATGTGCTCCTTTTGCTGACACGTGCGAGATGGCTTACTGTGCATTCGGAAGACCGAAACAGTCAAATGTCTGGGCAATTATTTACAAACCCGACACGGAAGCGGTTGCAGGTGGACGTTCTCGACCGGCGGCTCGTGGCCGCGCTGCAGGTGAGCCCGCGCGCCTCGTGGGGCGAGATCGGCAGAGCGGTCGGCGAGCACGAACGCACGGTCGCCCGCCGGCTCCAGCGGCTGATCGCCGACGGCGTCGTCCGCGTCACCGCGATCTACGACGACCTGCGCACCGGCCACGGCCGCCCCGCGCACCTGCACGTCCAGGTGCGGCCCGGCACGGCGGCCCAGGTGGCCAGATCGCTCACCGACCGGCGCGACACGCGCTCGGTCTACGCGCTGACCGGGGCCGCCGACCTGGCCTGCGAGCTGGTGCCGCCGTCCCGGCAGGACCTGCACACCATCCTGTCCCACGACATCAGCGAGATCGACGGCGTGCTCCAGACGCAGACCCAGGTCGTGCTGCACACGTTCACCACCGTGGCCGAGTGGCACGCGCCCTTCCTCACCGAGCAGGAGGTCGCCGAGCTGCGACCCGCGCCGCCGCCCCACGACCTGCCCGACGAGGACGGCCTGTCGCCGCTGGAGAAGGAGATCGCCGAGCTGCTGGCGGCCGACGGCCGGGCCGCCTTCACCACGATCGCCGAACGGCTCGACCTGTCCGTGCCCACCGCGCGCCGGCGGGTCGGCTCGCTCATCGACCGGCGGTTACTCCTGCCGCGCGCCGAGGTGGAGCCCGCGCTGCTCGGGCTGGAGGTCGAGGCCATGTTGTGGCTGAAGGTGCGGCCGTACGGGCTGGGCGAGACCGGCCGGCGCCTGGCCGAGCACCCCAACGTGCGTTACTGCGCCGCCACCTCGGGCACCCACTCCCTCATCGTGCAGGTGGCGGTGGCCCACGAGGCGGACCTCTATCGTTTCATGACCGACGTGCTCGGCCGGCTCGACGAGATCACCGACAGCGACCTGACCCTCATCACCCGCGCGTACAAGCGCGGTCACCTGCACAAGTCCGGACTGCTCACCCTGGAGAAGACGCCATGACACCTGCCGAGAACGAAGTCGCCGACCTGTGCGTGGAGCTGATCCGCGTCGACAGCAGCAACTACGGGGACGGCAGCGGCCCCGGCGAGCGGGCCGCGGCCGAGGTCGTCATGGCCAGGCTGGACGAGGTCGGCATCGAGGCGACGTACGTCGAGAGCGAGCCGGGCCGCGGCAACGTCGTCACCCGCGTCGCGGGCACCGACCCGTCGCTGCCCGCGCTGCTCGTCCACGGTCACCTCGACGTGGTGCCCGCCAACGCCGCCGACTGGTCGGTCGACCCGTTCGCCGGCGAGGTCAAGGACGGCTACATCTGGGGCCGCGGCGCCGTGGACATGAAGGACATGGACGCGATGATGCTGGCCGTGCTGCGCCAGATGAAGCGCGAGGGACGCCGTCCGCGCCGCGACATCGTCTTCGCCTGGGTCGCCGACGAGGAGGCCGGCGGCGTGTACGGCGCCAAGTACCTCACGGCCAACAACCCCGAGCTGTTCGAGGGCGTGACCGAGTCCATCAGCGAGGTCGGCGGCTACTCGCTGGAGGTCGACCCGTCGCTGCGCCTGTACCTGATCGAGACCGCCCAGAAGGGCCTGGCCTGGATGAAGCTGGTCGCCGACGGCACCGCCGGGCACGGCTCGATGCTCAACTCCGACAACGCGGTCACCGAGGTCGCCAGGGCCGTGGCCCGGCTGGGCGGGCACGAGTGGCCGCTCACCTACACGCCGACCGTGCGCCAGTTCCTCACCGAGGTCGCCGACGCCTTCGGCCTGCCGTTCGACGAGGACGACCCGGCCCCGCTGCTGGACAAGCTCGGCCCGCTGGTGCGGTTCGTCGGCGCGACGCTGCGCCACACCACCAACCCGACCCAGCTCGACGCCGGCTACAAGTCGAACGTCATCCCCGGCCAGGCCACCGCCGTCGTCGACGGGCGGTTCCTGCCCGGCTTCGAGGAGGAGTTCTTCAAGACCGTCGACTCGCTCATCGGGCCGAACGTGCGCCGCGAGTTCGTGCACCACGACATCGCGCTGGAGACGACGTTCGACGGCGCGCTGGTCGAGTCGATGATCGCGGCGCTGAAGGCCGAGGACCCGACCGCGCGGGCGGTGCCGTACTGCATGTCGGGCGGCACCGACAACAAGACCTTCTTCGCCGACCTCGGCGTGCGCGGGTTCGGGTTCGTGCCGCTGCGGCTGCCCGGCGACATGGACTTCGCCTCGATGTTCCACGGCGTGGACGAGCGGGTGCCGGTGGACGCGCTGCAGTTCGGGGTGCGGGTTCTGGACAGGCTGCTCCTAAACTACTGAGATGTGAGCAACGACGCATACACCCTGGCCGTAGAGGCCGCCGCCGCCCTGACCGGCGCGGCCGGCCTCGACACCTTCGACGTGGCCCTCGTCATGGGGTCGGGGTGGGTCCCCGCCGCCGACGCGATCGGCCAGACCGTGGCCGAGATCCCGTTCACCGATCTGCCCGGCTTCCGCGCCCCCGCCGTGGCCGGGCACGGCGGCAAGATCCGCGTCGTGCGCACACCGTCCGGGCGGCACGCGCTGGTCTTCCTCGGCCGCACGCACCTGTACGAGGGCCTCGGCGTCGACGCGGTCGTCCACGGCGTGCGCACGGCGGCCGCGGCGGGGGTGCGCACGATCGTGCTGACCAACGCGGCGGGCGGCCTGCGGCCGGAGACCCAGAACGTCGGCGACCCGGTGCTGATCAGCGACCACATCAACCTGACCGGCGCCAACCCGATCACCGGCACCACCTTCATCGACCTCACCGAGGTCTACTCGCGCCGCCTGCGCGCCCTGGTCCGCGAGATCGACCCGACCCTGGCCGACGGCGTCTACGTGGCCTTCCGCGGCCCGACGTACGAGACGCCGGCGGAGATCCGGATGTTGCGCACGCTCGGCGGCGACCTGGTGGGCATGTCCACCGTGCTGGAGGCCATCGCCGCCCGCGAGGCGAACCTGGAGGTGCTCGGCGTCTCCCTGGTCACCAACCCGGGGGCGGGCCTGTCCGGTGAGCCGCTCAACCACGAGGAGGTCCTGGAGGTGGGCCGCGCCACGGCCGCCCGCATGGGCGTGCTGCTGGCCAAGGTGGTGGACCGCCTGTGACCGCCGGCGACGACCGGGTCCCGCCGGAGGCCGAGGGGGACGTCCCGCTCCCGCCCGTGGACGCCGACCTGCTGCGCCGCGCCCGCCAGTGGCTGGCCCAGGACCCCGACCCCGACACCCGGGCCGAGCTGTCCGGCCTGCTGGAGGACGACGACCTGCCGGCCCTTCGCGAGCGGTTCCAGGCCAAGCTGGAGTTCGGCACCGCCGGCCTGCGCGGCGAGCTGGGCGCGGGCCCCAACCGGATGAACCGGGTCACCGTCATGCGCGCCGCCGCCGGTCTGGCCGGCGTGCTCGGCGCCGGCAAGCACGTCGTGATCGGCTACGACGCCCGGCACAAGTCCGACGTGTTCGCCAGGGACACCGCCGCCGTCCTGACCGGCGCGGGGTTGCACGTCTCGTTGCTGCCGCGTCCGCTGCCCACGCCGGTGCTGGCCTTCGCCGTCCGCCATCTGGGGGCCGACGCGGGCGTGACGGTCACCGCCAGCCACAACCCGCCCAGGGACAACGGCTACAAGGTCTACTGGGGTGACGGCTCGCAGATCGTGCCGCCGGTCGACCGGGAGATCTCGGCCGCCATCGACGCGGTGGGCCGGGTCGACCAGCTCCCCCTCGACGGCCCCGGCACGCTCACCGAGCTGGGCGAGGACATCGTCGACGACTACATCGACGCGGTGACCGCCCTGCCGCTGGGCCAGGCGCGCGAGTTGCGGGTGGCGTACACGCCGCTGCACGGGGTGGGCTCGGGGACGCTGACGGGGGCCTTCCTCGCGGCGGGCTTCGAGACGCCGATGGCCGTGGAGGAGCAGCGCAACCCCGACCCCGACTTCCCGACGGTGGCCTTCCCCAACCCGGAGGAGCCCGGCGCGATGGACCTGGCCGTCGCGCTGGCCGCCAAGCTCGGCTCCGACCTGGTGCTCGCCAACGACCCCGACGCCGACCGGTGCGCGGTCGGCGTGCCGCTGCCCGACGGCACGTGCCGCATGCTGACCGGCGACGAGGTCGGCGGCCTGCTGGCCGAGCACGTGATCACGCACACCACCGGCGACCGGCTGGTGGCCACCACGATCGTCTCCTCGACCCTGCTCAGCAAGATCGCAAAGGCCCACGGCGTGCGCTACGGCGAGACGCTGACCGGGTTCAAGTGGATCGTCAAGGCGGGCGAGGGCCTGGTCTTCGGCTACGAGGAGGCCATCGGCTACTGCGTCGGCTCCGACGCGGGCCTGCCGGTGCACGACAAGGACGGCATCGGCGCGGCCCTGACCGTGGCCGCCGTCGCCGCGGCCGCCAAGCGCGCCGGGCGCACGCTGCTCGACCTGCTCGACGACCAGGCCGTCCGGTACGGCCTGCACGCGACGTCCCAGCTCAGCTTCCGGGTCGCCGACCTGTCGCTGATCTCCGGCGCGATGGACCGCCTGCGCGCCGCCCCGCCCGCCACGCTGGGCGACCACACCGTCGAGGCCGTGGACGACCTGAGCCGCGGCGACGGCGGCCTGCCCCCGACCGAGGGTCTGCGCTTCCACCTGTCGGACGGCGGGCGCGTCGTGGTCCGCCCGTCGGGCACCGAGCCCAAGCTCAAGTGCTACCTGGAGGTCGTGGTGCCGGTGACCGGCGAGGTGGCGCAGGCGCGCGCGTCGGCCGCCCGCGACCTCGACGGCCTCAAGGCCGACCTGACCGCCCGCCTGGGCCTGTAGACCGGCCTGCCTGTAGACCCGGCCTGTAGACCGGCCTGTGGACCGGTGGGCCCGCGCCGCGGGCCCACCGCCCGGTCACATGTCGGCGCCCGCCGAGAACATGATCGGCCGGACCTCGATCGCCAGGCCCTCGATCTGGCTGTCGGGGATCATCCCGGCCAGCTCGATCGCGCGCTCGCGGCTCTCGCAGTCGACGATGTAGTAGCCGCCCATGTACTCCTTGGCCTCCAGGAAGGGGCCGTCGGTCACGGCCGGCAGGCCGTTGCGGGTGCGGACGACGGCGCTGGTGGACGGGTCGCCGAGCGCCTGCGTGCCGATCATCTCGCCCGACTCCTGGATCGTCTTCATGAACGCGCCGTGGCCGCTCATGATCAGCTCGCGCTGCTCCTCGCTCAGGGTGTCCATGACCTGCTGGTTCACCTGCATGATCAACAGAAACTTCATCGTCTCTCCTCGTGGTCCGGCGGGTTCCGTCGTGCTGGGGTCGGAGCCGGCGCGTCCCTCTCGACATGCCCCGCGAAACTTTTCCGGAAAGCACGTCGAGCGCGCGAGCCGGGCTCCGACCTCCTGGTGAAACGGACGACACCAGGAGGCTCCCGACATGCCGCATCTCACCGAGACCGCCGCCGAGCCCAGGGCCGGGCGGCGCGAATGGGCCGGGCTGGCGGTGCTCGCCCTGCCCACTCTGCTCGTCGCGGTCGACATCAACGCGCTGTTCCTGGCGCTGCCCCGGCTGAGCGTGGAGCTGGGGGCGAGCGCCGTCCAGCAGCTGTGGATCATCGACATCTACGGGTTCATGGTCGCCGGGCTGGTGATCACGATGGGCGGCCTCGGCGACCGCATCGGCCGCCGCCGGCTCCTGCTGACCGGCGCGGCGGCCTTCGGCGTCGCCTCCCTCGTGGCGGCGTACGCGACCAGCCCGGCCATGCTGATCGCCGCCCGTACGGTGCTGGGCGTCGCCGGCGCCACGCTCATGCCCTCCACGCTCGCGCTCATCACCAACATGTTCCGCGACGCCCGGCAGCGCGGCACGGCCATCGCCGTCTGGGCCACCTGCCAGTTCGCCGGGGCGGCGCTCGGGCCGGTCGTCGGCGGGCTGCTGCTGGAGCACTTCTGGTGGGGGTCGGTGTTCCTGATGGCCGTCCCCGTGATCGCGGTGCTGCTCGTGGGCGGCGTGCTGCTGCTGCCGGAGTTCCGCGACCCGGACGGCGGGCGCATGGACCTGGCCAGCGTCGCGCTGTCGTTGCTGGCGATCCTGCCGGTGGTCTGGGGCGTCAAGGAGCTGGCCGCCTCGTCGGCGTCGGCCGGGCCCGGCGTGCCGCTCGCGGCGATCGCGGTCGGTCTCGCGTTCGGGGCGGCGTTCGTACGGCGGCAGCTCACGCTCGACGCTCCCCTGCTCAACCTGCGCCTGTTCGCCCAGCGTCCGCTCACCCTGATCCTGACCGCGCTCGTGCTGGCGGGCATCGCCATGGCGGGCACCGGGCTCCTGGTCACCCAGTACCTGCAGTCGGTGCTGGGGTACACCCCGGCGCAGTCGGCGCTGTGGTTCGCGCCCATGGGGCTCGGCGTCGCGCTGGGGACCACGCTGACCCCGGCCCTGACCCGCCGCGTCGCCCCCCGCGCCGCCGTCATGGGCGGCCTGGTGCTGTCGGCCGCCGGGGCGGCGCTGCTCACGCAGGCCGAGGCCGGGCTGCCGGTGGTGATCACCGCCATCACCGTGCTGGCGCTGGGCACCGGACCGCTGTTCGCCCTGGGCACGGGGATCGTGGTCGGTTCGGTGCCGCCGGAGAAGGCCGGGTCGGCGGCCTCGCTGGCCGAGTCGGGCAACTTCCTGGGCGGGACGCTCGGCCTGGCCCTGCTCGGCACGGTCGCCGCGGCCGTCTACCACCACGCCCTGCCCGCGCACGTGCCCGACGCGGCCAGGGAGACCCTGGCGGGCGCGGCGGCCGTGGCCGGAAGGCTCGCCCCGGCGCAGGCCGCCGAGCTGCTGGCGGCCAGTCACGCCGCGTTCTTCAACGGGATCGTGGCGATCGGCCTGGCCGGCGCGGCCCTGTTCGTGCTGGCCGCGCTGCTGACCTCGCTGCTGCCCCGCGCGAACGCGGCGTGACGGCTCAGGCCAGGCGGAACTGCAGGTCGATGTCCCAGTTGTGCAGGTCGGGCTCGACCCGCGGGTCCGTCCGGTAGAGCTCCAGCCGGCAGCCCCAGTGCTCGGTGCCGTCCTTCTCGGTCATGTCCCAGGTCAGGCCCTGTTCGGCGGCCCACGTCAGCACCGACTCGATGACGCCGGAGAGCTGGTCGGGGTGGCCGTGGTGGGACTCGGTGACGAAACGGCCCGCGGGCAGCGTGCCCGCGTGGAACTCGCCCTCGCCTTCCACCGGCCCGGTGACGGGCACGCCCGCCTCCACCACCAGCCGGTCCTGCGGCAGGTCGATGCTGTGGTACCGGAAGAACGGGGCTCCGGCCGTCGTGTGCCCGCGCTCGGCGAGCCAGCCGATCATCTCCGCGATCCGGTCTCCGACGAGACCGAAACTGGTCATCGTGATGGTCTTCCTGATCCCGAGGTAGGGACGCTCGGGCAGTTCGACGATCTGTGGCATGTGTCTGTCCTCCTTCACCCGTCAGTACGGAGCGGCTGCCCGAAACTCATCGGCAGGCCGAAGGCGGGCACGAGCCGGGGATCGAGGAAAGTGGTCACGCCGGTGACGACCCCGCCGCCGACCTCCAGGACTACCAGGGCGAACGCCTCCCCGTCCCGGTACTGGGCGAAGGCGGGCGAGCCGTTCGCCCGAACCGGCAGCAGGCGGTCGCCCGCGCAGGGCGCTCCGGCGGCCGACAGGACCGCCCTGACCGCCTCCCGGCCGCGCAACCACCACGCGAACGGCGGCATCGACATCGTCGCGTCCTCGTGCAGCAGCGAGACCAGCGCGGCCACGTCGTACCGCTCGAAGGCGGAGACGTAGCGGTCGAGCAGCCGCCCGTCCACCTCGGCGTCCACCTCGGCGTCCACCTCGGCATCCCCCGGGGCGACCGCCGGGAGCCGGGCGCGGGCCCGTTGCAGCGCGCTGTTCACGGACGCGACGCTCGCCCCCAGCAGGCCCGCCACCTCGGCGGCCTGCCACTTCAGCACGTCGCGCAGGATGAGCACGGCCCGCTGGCGCGGCGGCAGCCGTTGCAGCGCCGCGACGAACGCCAGCCGCACGCTCTCCCTGGCCACCGCCAGCTCCGCCGGGTCGGCCGGCAACACGCGCCCGTCGGGCGCCGGCCACACCCAGGCGTCCCCGGGCAGCGGATCGCCGAGCGCATCACCGGGACGCGCCGCCGGCCCGAGGTCCATCGCCCGCGCCCGCCGCTGCGGCCCGCGCAACATGTCGAGGCAGACGGACGTGGCGAGCCGGAACAACCACGGACGCAACGGCCCCCGCCCGGGCTCGTACGTGCGCCACGCCCTGACGAACGTCTCCTGCACCGCGTCCTCGGCCTCGAAGCCCGAGCCGAGCATCCGGTAGCAGTAGCCGGTCAGCTCGGCCCGGTGGTGTTCCAGCTCGCTCGCCTCCACTAGACCGGGGCCACCTCGATCTGCAGCTCGTGCACCCATTCCGCGCGGTCCTGCGGGCAGTGCAGCGACACCTCTCTCGCCAGGGCGAGCGAGCGGTGGCCGTTCTCCTCGATCCAGTGGGCCAGCGCCTGGAAGGTCGGCCCGGCGGCCTCCATCGGGCCGTGGTGGATGATCGTGGCCGCCGTGCCGATCGCGGGCAGGTCCCTGATCTCGAAGTCGTGGCGGGGGTCCGGGTCCACGTTGACCGGCAGGCAGGCGTGGACCATGACCGAGCCGTCGTCCTCCTGGCGGTAGTAGGCCAGGCCGGGGCCGACCACCCGGACGCCCGCCCGCTCCACGCGGGCGCAGATCTCCTCGAACAGCGGCCCGATCACGGGGCCGACGTCCTCGCTCTCGTAGCTGGCCGCCCTGGCGCTGAGCTGCGCGACCCGGACCGGGTCGACCTTCTTCAGCACGACTTCCGCGGTTCTCATGTGCCCCTCCGTCTCGATGCTGCGGAGTCTCGCCTCGACGCCGCGCAGCCGGGCCAGGTCGGCGCTGATCCGGGCCTCCAGCTGGGCGCGGCGCAGCCGTACCATGCCGTGCAGTTCCTCGGTGCTGACCTTCTCGTCCAGGATCGTCCGGACCTGTTCCAGCGTGAAGCCGAGGTCCTTGATGGCGACGATCCGGTTGAGCCTGGCCAGTTGCGCGGCCTGGTAGGACCGGTAGCCGGTGAGCGGGTCCACGTGCGCGGGGCGCAGCAGGCCGATGGCGTCGTAGTGGCGGAGCATGCGTACGGACACGAGCCCCAGCCGGGCGAAATCTCCGATGCTGAACATGTCCGGTCCAGAAGTAGGGGCTCACACGGTGTCAGAGTCAACCTATGGCGATTTCTAGGGACATGGGGTATTTTCCAGCGTAAGAAGCAACCGAACGTTCGTTAGGTCGCCATGGACGTGGACCCCCTGCTCCGGATCAGGACGGCCGCGGTGCGGCTCTTCGCCCAGCAGGGCTACGCCGCCACCGGCATCAGGGACCTGGCCAGGGCGGTGAACCTGACCAACGCCGGCGTCTACCACCACGTCCACAGCAAGGAAGCCCTGCTGGCCGACCTCATGCGGACCGGCCTGCAAGGACTGATCGACTCGACCGCCCGCGTCCTGGCCGGGGCCACGCGTCCCGCCGACCGCCTCGCCCTGCTGATCACCTCGCTCACCGCCCTGCACGCGCTCACCCCCCTGACCAGCCGCGTCATGGACGGCGAGCTCCGCTCCCTGACCCCCGGCTCGCCCGCCCACACCGAGGTCATCGCCCTGCGCGACGCCTACGAGAGCCACTGGAAGAGCGCCCTGGCCGACGGCGTCGCCGAGGGCGTCTTCCACGTCGCCGACCAGAAGCTGACCCGTCTCGCCCTCATGTCCATGTGCACCGGCACCAGCGAGTGGTACCGCCCCGACGGGGACTCGACGCTGGAGCAGGTGTGCGCGGAGTTCGTCACGATCGGCCTGGCCGCCGTACGCGCCGCCGGCCCGGTCGTGGCGCCCCTCGATCGACGCCTGCTGCCCGTCTTCCCGTGGGAGCCGCCGGATGCACACCACGATCCCCGACCTCCTGAGGCACGCCGCTAGCACGTACGGCGAGCGCGAGTTCCTCCGTTTCCCCGCTTCCTCACCCGCCCTCCCGGCGACCTCGCTGAGCTTCGCCGAGGCCGACGCCGTCTCGGGCCGCCTGGCCCGAGCGCTGGCCGCCCAGGGGGTGCGCCCCGGCGACCGGGTGGCCGTCATGCTGGACAACGAGCCGTGGTGGCCGTTGAGCTGGTTCGCCGTGCTGAAGGCGGGGGCGGTCACCGTCCCCGTGAACGTGCGGTACCAGGCGGCCGACCTGGAGCACGTCCTGCGCGACTCCGGCGCGGTCGCCACCCTGACCGGCGCGGAGCACGCCGCGCGCGTGCCGGGCGTGGTGCACCTCGTGGACGAGCTGACGGACGGCCCACCTCTCGACATATCCCTCAGAGCGGACAATGTCGCCAATTTTCAGTACACGTCGGGGACGACCGGCTTCCCCAAAGCCTGCCTGCTCACCCACGACTACTGGGTCAGGACCGCCCGCGTCGTCGCCGACCTCGTCCGCCTGCGCGACGACGACGTCCTGCTGATCGCCCAGGCGTACTCGTACATGGACCCGCAATGGACCACCCTGGTCTGCCTGCTCGGCGGCATCCCGCAGGTGGTGCTCCCCCGCTTCTCCGCCTCCGGCTTCTGGCCCGCCGTCCGGGAGCACGGCGCGACCCTCACGTACGTGCTGGGCACCATGCCCCTGCTGATGCACAAGCAGCCGCCGAGCCCCCTCGACCGCGACAACCGGATGCGGCTCGTGCTCTGCTCGGGCATCGCCCCCGGCCTGCACCGGGCGTTCGAGGAGCGCTGGGGCGCGCCCTGGCGCGAGCTGTACGGCTCCACCGAGAGCGGCTGCGACCTGATGGCCGACCCGGACGCCGACGACACCGTCGGCACCGGCGCGCTGGGCACGCCGCCGCCCGGCAAGGAGGTCCGGCTCGACGAGGAGACGGGCGAGATCCTGGTCCGCGGCACGCCCATGATGACCGGCTACTGGAACCACCCCGAGGCCACCGCGCACGCCTTCCGCGGCGGCTGGTACCACACCGGCGACCTCGGCGTCCGGGACGCGCGAGGCCGCATCCGGCACGCCGGGCGGCTGAAGGACATGGTCCGCAGGGGCGGTGAGAACATCTCGTGCGCCGAGGTCGAGAGCGTGCTCGCCGGGCATCCCGCGGTCCTGTCCGCGGCCCTGGTGCCCATCCCCGACGACCTCTTCGGCGAGCTGCCCAAGGCGTTCCTCCAGCTCCGCCCCGGTCACGCCGCCGACGCCCGCACAGCCGCCGCCGTCATCGCCCACGCCAGGGAACGCCTGGCCCGCTTCAAGGTCCCGGCGTACGTGGAGTTCGTGGAGTCGTTCACGCTCACCCCGTCCGCCCGCATCGAGAAGCGTCACCTGCTCCGCCCCGGCCGCGACCAGCGCGCTGCCCCCGCCATCCCCACGGAGGACCCGGCATGATCGACGTGACCGTACGCGACGAGGTGGCCCTGATCACCCTCGCCCGCCCCGAGAAGCTGAACGCCCTGACCGCGGGCATGCGCAAGGACCTGGCCGCGGCCGTCCGCGAGCACGGCCGCACCGCCAGGGGCGTCGTGGTGACCGGCGCCGGCCGGGCGTTCTCGGCGGGCGAGGACATCGCCGAGGCGGCGGGCCGGCCGCTGGAGGCGGAGGTCGAGCTGTTCCACGACATGACCAGGGCCGTGCTGGAGACCCGGGTGCCGGTGGTGGCCGCGGTCAACGGCCTGGCCGTCGGCGGCGCCGCCGAGTGGACGCTCTGCTTCGACACCCGCATCGGCACGCCGGCCGCCGAGTACTTCTTCCCCGAGAACCACCTCGGCCTGTCGATCTCGAACGCCGCGAGCCACCTGCTGCTCGGGCTGGCCGGCGGCCGGGCGCTGCGGCTGGTGCTGGACTCGGCCCGGCTGAGCGCCGCCGACGCGCTGGCGGCCGGGCTGCTGGACGAGCTCGTGCCCGCCGAGGAGCTGGTGGAGGCGGCGATCGCGCGGGTGCGCCACTGGACCCGGCCGGGCACTGCCACCGCCGTGCACCTGGAGCTGCTGCGCCCGCCGCTGGCCGAGGTCGAGCGCGCCTTCGAGGCCGAGACCGTGGCCGCCCGGCAGGTGGAGCAGGCGGGCCTGGCCCAGGCCGGCATGACCCGCTTCCTGACCCGCCGAACCCCCTGACCCGCCGGCTCTGTCGTCTGCCGGCCCCTGCCCGCGGCCCTCGCCTTCGGGCCGGGGGGCGGTCAGGCGATGACGATGGCGGCGATGATCAGGGCGATCGCGACCACGAGGACGGCGATCGAGTCGTAGGACCAGGTGACCTTGACCGGTGCCGCCGGGGCCGCCGGGTCCGCGCGGCGGTGGGCGGCCTCGGCGCGGTCGCGGATCTGGTCGCCCACGAAGTCGGCGTGGGTCTTGCCGGTGAACGCCTCGGCGGCGGCCTGCTCGGCCTTGCTGACCGTGGCCTCGACCCGGAACCGGCCACCCCGCTGGGGCTTGGGCACCCCGCGCCGCTGCGCCTTGGACCGCTCTCTGGCGCTGCTCATGGGTGTCCACAACCGCAGCACCCGCTCGTCGCCGCCCTCGCCGCCGTAACGGACGGCGATGGAGTGGGTGACCGTCACCTCGCCCACGGACGCCCACGGCAGGAACGTCGTGCGCAGCGGGTTGCGGGCCAGCAGCCCCTCCTCGCCGACCACGGTGGCGGGCCGGACCGCGATGGCGTAGACGAGCGCCGTCATCGCCCCGAGCACGGCCAGCGCCACCATGGACGGCTTGCCGTTGTAGTGGGCCGTCAGGTCCCACACGTTGAACGCCACGAAGACCAGCCAGGCGCAGCCCAGCACGAACCCGGTCTTGGACCGGTAGGTGTGTTTCACGGCTGCCACTTGATCTGCGCGAACCCCGGCTTGATCACGCCGTTGATCAGCGCCAGCCGCTCGTCGAACGGGAGGAAGGCCGACTTCATCGCGTTGACCGTGAACCACTGCAGGTCGTCCCAGCCGTAGCCGAACGCCTCGACCAGCTTGGCGAACTCGGCGGACACGCTCGTCGAGCTCATCAGCCGGTTGTCGGTGTTGACGGTGACCCGGAAGTGCAGCCTGCGCAGCAGCCCGATGGGGTGCTCGGCGATCGAGTCGGCGGCCCCGGTCTGGAGGTTGGACGTGGGGCACATCTCCAGCGGGATGCGCTTGTCGCGCACGTACGCCGCCAGCCGCCCCAGCTTGGCCGACCCGTCGCCGGCCACGGTGATGTCGTCGATGATCCGGACGCCGTGGCCCAGCCGGTCGGCGCCGCACCACTGGATGGCCTGCCAGATCGACGGCAGCCCGAACGCCTCGCCGGCGTGGATCGTGAAGTGCGCGTTCTCCCGCTGGAGGTATTCGAAGGCGTCGAGGTGCCGGGTGGGCGGGTAGCCGGCCTCGGCCCCGGCGATGTCGAACCCCACGACGCCGACGTCGCGGTAGCGCACGGCCAGCTCGGCGATCTCCATCGAGCGCGCCATGTGGCGCATCGCGGTCAGCAGCGTGCCGACCCGGATGCCGCGCCCCTGCGAACCCAGCGTGAACCCTTCGAGCACCGCCTCCACCACCTGGTCGAGGCTCAGCCCCATGGTGGTGTGCTGCTCGGGCGCGAAGCGCACCTCGGCGTAGACCACGCCGTCGTCGGCGAGGTCGCGGGCGCACTCGGCGGCCACCCGGACCAGGGACTCGCGGGTCTGCATGACCGCGACCGTGTGGTCGAAGGTCTCCAGGTAGCGCTCCAGCGAGCCGGAGTCGGCGGCCTCCTCGAACCAGAGGCGCAGATTGTCGGGGTCGGTGGAGGGCAGCCGCCCGTAGTCGATCTCCCGTGCCAGCTCGACGATCGTCTCGGCGCGCAGCCCGCCGTCGAGGTGATCGTGCAGCAACACCTTGGGAGCCTGCCGGATCTTGTCAAGCGTGGGGCTCATCTGGCCATGATATGAGCACACTCCTCCGCCGCCGCACACGTCGCGCCCGCCTGTGGACAACCCTCCCGGCACACCCGTGAGGCGCGGCAGTGAGGCGCGCCCAGTCAGTCGCGCCCGGCCGGTCGCGGCCGGTCAGTCGCGGCCGGCGCTCTCCGGCGTGAAGGCGGGCAGGCACACGGCGACGTACTCGGCGCCGTCGGGGCCCACGCTGTAGCGCACCTTCTCCCCCGGCGACGTCACCACCGACTGGCCGGCGCCGACCTCGACCGTGCCGCCGTCGTGCTCGACGAGCAGGCTGCCGCGCAGGACCACGGTGTACTCGGTGAACGACGGGGTCTGGGCGGGCTCGGCCCAGCCGGGCGGGGCGGTCATGTGGGCGATCGAGACCTGCTCGTCGCCGCTGTTGACGCGCCCCACGTGCTCATCGATGATCTTGCCGCCGGGGACGGGGATGCGGGTCGGGCCCTCGATCTTTCTCACCACGGGCTTCAGTGTGCCACGTCGAGCACCAGCCGGCTCGGCGCGGACTGCTCCTTCACCCGGAAGCCGGCCCGGCGGGCCAGCGCCAGGCCGACGCCCACGCGCCCCTCGAAGTCGCCGGTCCTGACGACGTGGGAGACGTTCCTGAGCCCGGCCCGGTAGACGGGCCCGCCCTTCCAGGTGGGGTAGCCGTCGTCGTCGTGGGCGTTGGCGGGGAAGAGGGTGAGCTGCAGATACGCGCCGCCCTGGACGCCCATGGGCTCGCCGGAGCCGTCCTGGAGGAATTCGTCGACCCATTTCACCTTGTATCCGGGGATGTCGCCCTTGAGGTCGATCACCACCCGGTCGTAGCCGTCGTGGGTCGCGTACCGGACGCCGGTCACCACGGCCGGGTCGAGGCCGTCGCGCTCGACGTCCACCTCGGCGGTGCTGGTGGGGACGTCCGAGGGGGCGCTGCGCGGCGTGGCGGTGCCGGGACCGGTGTCCGCGGGGGTGTCCAGCCGGGCGGTCTGCGAGGAGGTGCCGCACGCGGTCAGGACGGCGAGGCAGGCGAGCGGGACGGCGAGCCGAAGGCGCGACGACCGGTCGCCGGCCGGGGATGACGGGCGCATGCCCGGTAGATGCCCAGCCCACGGGCCTGCAAGCGGCTCGGCGGCGGATCGGCCCGGGTTTCCCCGGCACTTCCGCGGAGCCGGGACTGCCTCTACGCTGATCAACCTCCAAGGAGTCATACAAGTGAGCAAATCCCACGACTTATCGGCATTTCTGGCGTCTTATGGGCCTTCTTTCGCTCGCACGGCCTACCTGCTGACGGGCGATGCGGACAAGGCGCGCGAGCTGGCCACCGCGGCCCTCGTCGCGTCCTGCCGCCGGTGGTCCGCGATCCACTACCACCGCCCGGCCGACGCGGTGCTGCGCGACCTCTACGGGCGGTTCCTGGGCGCGACGGGCGCGCCCTGGCCGCTCCCGGAGGGCCATCTCCTCGCCGGGCTCGCCCCGCGGACCCGCGCGGCCGTCGTCGTCACCTTCCACGACGGGCTCAGCCTGCCGCACGCGGCCCAGGTCACCGGCCTGTGGACCGGCGCGCTGGACGACGAGCTGCGACGGGCCCGCACCCAGCTCCGCGCCACCCACCCAACCCTGTTCGAGAACCCGGCAAACCCGCCCGAGGACCCCACGGCCCCGCCCGAGAACCGCACGGACCCGCCCGCGGACCCGGCGGACCCGTCCCAGGACCCGGCGGACCCGACCAGGGGTCAGGCGGAGCCGGCCGGGGGCCGCCGGGGCGACCGGCCGGGGAACGGCGCGACGTCCGCCTCTCCCTGGACGCTCGGCCCCGCTCCCGAACCCACCTCCCCCTGGACACTCGGCCCCGCTGCCGAGCCGCCCGCCCCGACGGCGGGCATCCACGACGCCGCCCCCGGGGATCCGGCCCTGCGGGCCGCCCTGCTCGGGCTGGCCGCCGGGATGCCGCGCGCCGACGTCGCCGGCCTCGCCGAGACCGTCCTGCGCCGGGTCACGGCGCGGCGCAGGGTCCGGGCGTCGGTGTGGACGCTCGCCTCCCTCGGCCTGGTCGCCGCGATGGTCACGGCGATCGTCGCGGGGCTGTCCGCGGTGGCCGACCGCATGGACGAGGCGACGGACCGCTCCCCCTTCGCTCCCGGGACGCGGGCCCCCGCCCAGGAGATCCGCGACCCGCTGCCCGCCGCGCTCCCCGACCCGGTCCGCTTCGCCTACACGGGTTACTGCCGCGACGCCGAGGCCGACGTCCACGACCCGCAACCCTGTGGCCAATGGGTGCTGACGACCAGGTCGGGCGCGGAGTGGCGGCTGCCGGACGCGCGGGCCGGCTACGACCCGGCCACCGGCGAGTCCATGCCGCTGGCCCTCAGCCAGGACGGACACCGGCTCGTCTACCAGAACCCGCAGGGCCGTTACCTGGTCCACGACCTGCCCACGGGCGTGGTCAAGCGCATCGACGCCACGGCCGGGGACGGCGAGGCGCACATCAGCTCGTCCCGGGACGGCCGCTACTTCGCGTTGTCCTTCGGCGACGCGGACGACAGCGCGGTGCTCGACTTCCGCACGGGCGCGACCCGCACGGTACGCGGCGCGGACGTCGAGATCCTGGCCGTCCACGACGACGGCACCCGCGTGGTCGCCGAACGCCGGGACACCGGCAGCGTCCCCGGCCACGCCTCCGTGAGCACGCTGCGGCTGGACGGGGCAGGCACCCGTACGAAGGGCTTCCGGATCGACCCCGCCCTCATCGAGCACGGCGCCGCGCTCGCCCCGGACGGCCGCTCCCTGGCCCTGGTGACGGCCGACGACCGGCTGGTCACCATGGACGCCCGCACCGGCCGCGTCACCGGCCCCCGCCCCCGCCTGGACGCCGACGGCCTCGAAGTGATCAGGGTGGAGCGCTGGCTGAGCCGCGACAAGGTCCTCGTGCGCCTGTGGGACGAGGAGGACGTCTACCTGGTCCAGGTGGACGTCCGCACCGGCGAGAGCGCCGACCTCGGCGACTCGGCGACGGAGTGGATCGACTACTCCGACCCGCTCGGCGCCCTGGAGAAATGAGGAACCTGGAGAAACGAGGAAGAGGGCCCCGCCCCCCGGCGGAACCCTCTTCCCGATCACAGGCGGGTCAGACGGCCTCGAAGACCTTCGCGTCCGCCGCCTCGACCGCGGCGGCCTTGCGCGAGCGCAGCCCGGTGGCCGAGATCACCAGCCCGACCAGGGCCAGCACCAGCGCGACCACGATCGCCGAGCGCAACGCGCCGATCGACAGCGTCTCGCCGCCGGAGGTCAGCACGGCGGTCACCACGGCCAGCACGATCGCGCCGCCGACCTGGCCGGAGGTGTTGAGCAGCCCGGAGGCCAGGCCCTGCTCGTCGTCGTCCACGCCGTTGGTGGCCTGGATGTTCAGCGAGGGGAAGGACAGGGCGAACGCGATGCCCAGCAGGACCATGCCGGGGAGCACCATGCCGCCCAGGCTCGGCGTCTCGTCGATGCCCAGGAAGATCGCGTAACCGCCGGCCAGGGCCGCGGCGCCGATGACGATCAGCTTGCCGGTGCCGAACCTGTCGGCGAAGTCGCCCATCTTGGTCGAGCTGACCGCGACGAGCAGGCCGGCGGGCAGGAACGCCAGGGCGGTGCCGAGCGCCGACCAGTGGAGCAGGTTCTGGAAGTACTGCATGGCCACGAACTGGAAGGCCACGTACGAGCCCATCAGGATGAGCAGCCCCAGGTTGGCCCGGACGATGTGCCCCGAGCGCAGGATGCCGAGCCGCACCAGCGGGTGCTTCATCCGCAGCTCGGTGAAGACGAACAGGCCGAGCAGCACCGCGACGGCCACCAGCGAGCCGATCGTCTGGAACGAGGCCCAACCGGCCTCGGGAGCCTGCACGACGGTGAAGACCAGCAGCAGCATCGAGGCGGTGATCAGCACGGCGCCGACGAGGTCGTGGCCGCCCTCGGCCCGCTCCTCCCGGCCCTTCGGCAGCACCGCCAACGCGGCGACCAGCGCGATGACCGCGACCGGCACCGGCATGAGGAGCGTCCACCGCCAGCCGATCTCGGTCAGCAGGCCGGAGAGCACGAGGCCGAGCGAGTAGCCGCTCGCGCCGCAGGCGGTGAAGATGCTCAACGCCTTGTTGCGCTCCGGGCCCTCGGGAAACGTGGTGGTGATGATCGACAAAGCGGCGGGCGCGGTGAACGCGGCGGCCACACCCTTGACGAACCGGGCGGCGATCAGCAGGCCCCCGTCGTCCACGACACCACCCAGCAACGACGCGACGGCGAAGACGCCCAGAGCGACCAGGAAAACCCTGCGCCGCCCGAGCAGGTCGGCGGTCCTGCCCCCGAGCAACAGAAGACCGCCGTAGCCGAGCACGTAGCCGCTGACCACCCACTGCAGGGAAGACGTGCTGAGGCCCAGATCGTGCTGGATGGCCGGCAGGGCGACACCGACCATGGAGACGTCAAGGGCGTCAAGGAAGATCACTGCACAGAGCACGGCGAGCGCGCCCCAACGGGATGAGGAAGAGGACATGGGTCAGAACAATACATGCACCAGCATCTAATGCAAGCGCATTTAATGCCGTTGCATGAATCTTCTCGAGATGGTAACCTCCGCGACATGGACGAGGAGTTCGTGGTCGAGACCTGGCATTACGTCCTGGCCAAACACGCGAAGGCCATGTGCGCGCTGGAACGGGAGCTGGGCGAGCGGCACGGGCTCGGGCCCAGCGAGTTCGAGGTGCTCGACCGGATCGTCCACCACGACAGGAAGCTGCGCATCCAGGAGCTCTGCGAAGAGGTCCACCTGAGCCAGAGCGCCCTGTCCAGGGTCGTGGCCAGGCTGGAGAAGAGCGGGCTCGTCACCCGCGGCACGTGCGACTCCGACCGCCGGGGCGTGTTCGTCTGCATCACCGACGAGGGGCGCGCCCGCTACACCGAGGCGCTGCCCACGCAGCGCGCCGTGCTCGCGGGCGTCTTCACCGACGTGCCCGAGGTCCCCGCCGTCACCACCTAGCCGGTACGCGGCCGGGGAGAAGCGGCGGCGGCCGTCCCCGGGCAGGGGTCCGGCCGCCGCGCAGAAGTGCTTCCGGTGGTCAGCCGATGCGGTCGATGACCAGGGGCAGCAGCTCGCGCCCCGACTCGGCGACCTCGTAGCCGCCGTCCAGCGCGTCCAGCGCCCGCTCGAACCTGGCCGTCTCGTCGGCGTGCAGCGTCAGCAGCGGCTGGCCCTCGCGCACCAGGTCGCCGGGCTTGGCGTGCAGCACGATCCCGGCCCCGAACGACACCGGGTCCTCCTTGCGCGCCCGTCCGGCGCCGAGCCGCCAGGCGGCCAGCCCCACGGCGTACGCGTCGAGGTGGGCCAGCACGCCGGACGACGGCGCCGCCACCGTCATGCTCTCGGCCGCCCGCGGCAGGACCGCGTCGGGGTTGCCGCCCTGGGCGGAGATCATCCGCCGCCACGCGTCCATGGCCGAACCGTCGCGCAGCGCGTCGGCCGGGTCCTTGCCGGAGACCCCAGCCGCCGCCAGCATCTCGCGCGCCAGCCGTACGGTCAGCTCGACCACGTCGGACGGCCCGCCGCCGGCCAGCACCTCGATCGACTCCTCGACCTCCAGCGCGTTGCCCACCGCCCGGCCGAGCGGCCGGTCCATGGCCGTCAGCAGGGCGACCGTGCGCACGCCCGCGTCGCTCCCGAGCGCGACCATGGTCTCGGCCAGCTCGCGGGCGCTCTCGGTCGTCTTCATGAACGCCCCGGAGCCCACCTTCACGTCGAGCACCAGCGAGCCGGTGCCCTCGGCGATCTTCTTCGACATGATCGACGAGGCGATCAGCGGGATCGACTCGACCGTGCCGGTGACGTCGCGCAGCGCGTAGAGCTTCTTGTCGGCCGGGGCCAGCCCGGAGCCCGCCGCGCAGACCACCGCGCCCGCCGTGCGCAGGACGTGGAGCATCTGGTCGTTGGAGAGCGAGGCCAGCCAGCCCGGGATGGACTCCAGCTTGTCCAGGGTGCCGCCGGTGTGCCCGAGCCCGCGCCCGGACAGCTGCGGCACGTACGCCCCGCACGCGGCCACCAGGGGCGCCAGCGGCAGCGTGATCTTGTCGCCGACGCCGCCCGTGGAGTGCTTGTCGGCCGTGGGCCGGTCGAGCATCGACCAGTCCATGCGCTCGCCCGACCGGATCATGGCCTGCGTCCAGTCGGCGATCTCGCGCCGGTTCATGCCGTTGAGCAGGATGGCCATGGCCAGGGCGGACATCTGCTCGTCGGCCACGTCACCGCGGGTGTAGGCGGCGATCACCCAGTCGATCTGGGCGGTGGTGAGCTCGCCGCCGTCGCGCTTGGCGCGGATGACCTCGATGGCGTCCATGGTCACGAGCTCCTGCTGAGGTCGTCGGGGCCGAACGCGTACGGCAGGATCTGCGCCATGCGCTTGGGGCCGTCGACGGTCTCGACCAGCAGGTTCTCCCCGCCGAACTCGTACAGGAGCTGACGGCAGCGCCCGCACGGCATGAGCAGCTCGCCGTGGCCGTCCACGCAGGTGAAGGCCACCAGCCGGCCGCCGCCCGACATCTGCAGCGCCGACACCAGGCCGCACTCGGCGCACAGGCCGAGCCCGTACGAGGCGTTCTCGACGTTGCAGCCGGTGACGATCCGGCCGTCGTCGACGACCGCCGCCGCCCCCACCGGGAACTTGGAGTACGGCGCGTAGGCGTTGCGCATGGCCGTCGCGGCCTCGGCGCGCAGGCCGTCCCAATCGATGTTCAATGTTGATCCCCCCGACGGAAGCGTACGCCGTCGGCCTTCGGCATCCGCAGACGCTGCGAGGCGACCAGGAGCACGAGCAGCGTGAGCACGTGTGGCGTGATGAAGACGAACTCGCCCGGCAGCGTCTCCACGGTCCGCCAGAGCCAGAACAGCAGGAGCGCGCCCACCGCCGCGGCGGCGATCACGGTGTAGTCCTTGACGCCCCTGGCCACGATCTCGGCCGGCTGGCTCGGCGCGACCAGCCTGCGGATCTGCAGCGCGAGGTAGACCACCAGCAGCAGCGCGCCGAACAGGAAGAACGTGGTGACCGCGTTGGTCTCGCCGGAGCTGCGCAGCTGCAGGCCGCTGGCGTAGCCGAACAGGGACGAGCCGGCCGCGAGCCCGCCGGGCCGCCAGTTGCCGAAGATCATGGCCGCCAGGCCGATGAAGCCGCGTCCCTGGGTCTGGCCCTCGACGTACTTGTTGGAGACGAACACCAGGAACACGCCGCCGAGCCCGGCGAACGCGCCGGAGATGACGACCGCCAGGTACTTGATCCGGTAGACGTTCACGCCCAGCGACTCGGCCGCCCACGGGTTCTCCCCCGCCGACCGCAGCCGCAGCCCGAACGACGTGCGCCAGAGCACCAGGTACGTCACCGGCAGCAGCAGCACGGCCAGGATGACCAGCGCGTTCACGTCGTGGGTGAGCCCGCGCAGGATGCCGGCCAGGTCGGAGAGCAGGAACCAGTGGGTGCTCTCCAGCTTGCCGAGCAGGTCGGGACCGGACGACAACACGGGCAGGCTCACCTCGGGCGCACCCGAGCTGATCGCCGGCGAGGTGGTGATGCCGGCGCCCTTCGCGCTGGCCGAGGTGCCCTCGCCGTAGAGGACCTCGGACAGGAAGCGGGTGATGCCGGGGCCGAGCAGGTTGATGGCGACGCCGCTGATGATGTGGTCGACGCCGAACGTGACGGTCGCGATCGCGTGGATCAGCCCGCCGAGCGCGCCGCCGAGCAGCCCGGCGACCAGCGCGGCCACGGCGCCCCACTGGTATCCGGCCCAGCCGGCGAACCAGGTGCCGAGCACCATCATGCCTTCGAGGCCGATGTTGACCACGCCGGCCCGCTCGGCCCACAGGCCGCCCAGACCGGCCAGGCCGATCGGCACCGCGAGCAGCAGCGCCGCGTTGAACGTGCCGGAGGAGGTCAGGTCGTCCTGGCCGGAGATGATCCGCACCAGCGACAGCAGCAGGATGAGCGCGGCGACGCCGAGCAGCGCCAGATGGTATTTGCCGACCCTGCTCATGCTGCCACCTCAACCGGTCTGTTCGTGTCGAGCTGCCGGGCGGCCCGCTGCTCCTCGAGCCGCATGGCGATGCGGTTGGTCACCTCGTTCGCGATGACCACCAGCAGGACGATGACGCCCTGGATGATCGTGATGACCGACGACGGCACGTCCGCGATCTGCAGCGCGCCCTGCGCCCGGTCGAGGAAGGCGAACAGCAGCGCGGCGATCGCGATGCCGACGGGCTTGTTCCTGCCCAGCAGCGCCACCGCGATGCCGAGGAAGCCGAGACCGGCGGTGAAGTTGGAGTTGAAGGCGCCCTTGTCGCCGAGGATCTCGGGCAGGCCGATGAGCCCCGCGATCGCGCCGGACAGCACCATGGCCGCGATGACCATCTTCTTCGGGTTGACGCCCGAGGCGAAGGCGGCCGGGCCGTTGAGCCCGCTGGCCTTGACGTTGAAGCCGAAGCGGGTGCGCTCCAGCACGACCCAGACCACCACGCCGAGCACGGCGGCCACGAGCAGGAAGCCCCACACGCCGCCGCCGCGGGTGGGCGCCGGCAGCCCGAACCAGTCGAAGACGAAGTTCAGGTTGGGGAACATGGCCGACTCGGGCAGCTGCGGCGTGGTCGTGGTGAGCTGGCCGGCGGCCCGCTCACCCGTGAACGGGCCGCGGACCAGGTAGGAGGAGAGGGCGATCGCGATGTAGTTGAGCATGATCGTGGAGATGACCTCGTTGACGCCGCGGGTCACCTTCATGATCGCGGGGATCAGCGCGTACGCGCCGCCCACGACCGCCGCGACGACGATGATCACCAGGATCTGGATCGGCTTCGGCGCGGTGAACGTCGAGCCGATGAAGGCCGCGCAGATGGCCGCGATCCGGTACTGGCCCTCGACGCCGATGTTGAAGAGGTTCATGCGGAAGCCGACCGCCACCGCGAGACCCGCGATGAACAGCGGCACCGCCCTGTTGAGGAAGGTCGCGATGCTGTTGGACACCACGCGCTCGGTCGACCCGAAGTCGAAGAAGGCGGCGAACGCGTCGATCGGGCTGGCGCCCGCCGCGATGATCGCCACGCTGGAGATCGCGATCGCCAGGACGATGGCGACGACGGCGCCTGCGACGGTGAGCAGCGCCCGGTTGAGCCCGGCGGGCATCACGTCTCCTCAGTGCCGGCGATGGCGCCGGTCATGTAACCGCCAAGCCGCTCGGGCGTGACGTCGGAAGGATCGAGTTCGGCCACGAGCCGGCCGCGCAGGATGACCCTGAGCGTGTCGGACAGGCCGATCAGCTCGTCGAGGTCGGCCGAGATCAGCAGCACGGCCAGGCCGGCGGCCCGCGCGTTGCGCAGGTGGTCCCAGATGGCGGCCTGGGCGCCGACGTCCACGCCGCGGGTGGGGTGGGCGGCGATGAGGAACGAGGGCTCGCCGCTCATCTCGCGTCCGACGATCAGCTTCTGCTGGTTGCCGCCGGACAGGGCCAGGGCCAGGGTGTCCACGCTGGGGGTGCGCACGTCGTACTCCTTGACGATGCGCTCGGTGTCGGCCTTGGAGGCGCGGCGGTCGACCCAGATGCCGCGGCGCGCCGGGGGTCTGGTCTGGTGGCCGAGCACCCGGTTCTCCCACAGGGACGCCTCCAGCAGCAGGCCCTGCCGGTGGCGGTCCTCGGGGATGTAGCCGATGCCGGCCTCCCTGCGCTTCAGCGTGGACCAGGCGCTGACGTCCACGCCGCCGAGGGTGATCGTGCCGTGGGCGGGACGCATGCCCATGATCGCCTCGATCAGCTCCGACTGCCCGTTGCCCTCGACGCCGGCGACGCCCAGGATCTGGCCCGCGTGGATGTCGAAGGAGACGTCGTCGAGGATCAGGCGCTTGCCCTCTTCGCGCAGCTTGTCGACGTACAGGTCGGCGGAGGTGCCCCGGGGGACGGGACGGAAGCCGTCGGCCTCCATCGTCAGCCGCGACACGCTCAGCGTGACGCTCTCGCGCACGGTGGACTCGCGGGTCTCCGGTGTGGGCAGCTCGCTGCCGACCATCAGCTCGGCGAGCCGGCGGGCGGTCACCTCGGCGGGGTTGACGCTGGCGACGGTGGTGCCGCGGCGGATCACGGTGATCGCGTCGGCGATGTTCAGCACCTCGTCGAGCTTGTGCGAGATGAAGATGACGGTCAGGCCCTCGGCCTTGAGCTCGCGCAGGTTCTCGAACAGCTCCTCGACCTCCTGCGGCACGAGGACCGCCGTCGGCTCGTCGAGGATGAGGATGCGGGCGCCGCGGTAGAGGACCTTGAGGATCTCCACCCGCTGGCGGTCGCCGACGCCGAGGTCCTCCACCAGCGCGTCGGGGTCGACGCGCAGGCCGTGGCTGCTGGCCAGCTCGGCGATGCGGGCCCGCGCCCTGCCGCTGTCGAGCAGGCCGGCCCTGGTGGGCTCGGCGCCGAGGACGATGTTCTCCAGCACGGTGAAGTTGTCGGCCAGCATGAAGTGCTGGTGGACCATGCCGATGCCGACGTCGATGGCGTCGCTGGGGGTGCGGAAGCTGACCTCCCGGCCGTTGACCCTGATCGTGCCCTCGTCCGGCTTCTGCATGCCGTAGAGGATCTTCATCAGGGTCGACTTGCCCGCGCCGTTCTCCCCGACGATCGCGTGGACCGTGCCGGGTTCGACGGTGATGCGGATGTCGTGGTTGGCGACGACGCCGGGGAAACGCTTGGTGATGCCCTCCAGCTCTACGGCGGGTTGCACCGCGGCGAGGGTGTCCGAGCTCATTTCGCCTCTCCTAGAGCATGGGGGGCGGACGGGGCGGATAGCCAGAAGGCCCGAAGTGGGGACTCCGGGCCCTCGGTCGTCCGTTCCTACCCAGATTACGGCTTGGACGGAACCGTGATTTTGCCGTCGACGATGTCCTTCTTGGCAGCGTCGAGCTTGTCCTTGATGTCGTCGATCTCGCCACCGGTGGTGGACAGGCCCACACCGTCGACCTTGAGGTCGTAGACGGTGTTGCTGCCGCCCTTGGCGCCGCCCTGGAAGGCCTTGACGAACTCGAAGACGCCGACGTCGACGCGCTTGAGCATCGAGGTCATGATGACCGACTGGAGGTCGGTCTCCTTGACCGTCTGGCGCTGGTCGGAGTCGACGCCGATGGCCTTCTTCTTGGCCGCGGCCGCCGCCTGGAACACGCCGAGGCCGGAGTCGCCGGCGGCGTGGTAGACGATGTCCGCGCCGTCCTGGTACATCTTCTCGGCCGCGACCTTGCCCTTGTCGGGGGCCTTGAAGCCGGAGAAGTCACCGTCGGGGGTGAGGTACTTGATGTCGATCTTGATGTCCGGCTTGACCGACTTGGCGCCCATCACGAAGCCCGCCTGGAACTTCTTGATCAGGTCGTTCTCGACGCCGCCCACGAAGCCGACGTGGCCGGCCTTCGACTTGGTCGCCGCGGCGACGCCCGCCAGGTAGGAGCCCTGCTCCTCGGCGAACAGCAGGCCGGTGACGTTCGGGGCGTTGGAGGCCGAGTCGACGATGGCGAACTGCACGTCGGGGTACTCGGCGGCGGTCTTCTTGACGTCGTCGCCGTAGGCGAAGCCGACGGCGACGATCGGGTTGTAGCCCGCGTCCGCGAGCTGGCGCAGCAGGTCGCCGCGGTTGGAGCCGTCGGCCGCCGGGCTGAGCTCCTTGATGTCGGCGTTCAGCTCCGTCTTGGCCTTCTCCAGGCCGGCGTAGGCGGCGTCGTTGAACGACTTGTCGCCGCGGCCGCCGACGTCGAACGTCAGGCCGACCTTCAGGCCGCCCTTGGGGGCCTCGCTGCCCGCGCCGGAGCTCGGCTGCGTGCTCGCCGAGGTGCCGCCACCATCGCCGCCGCCGCAGGCCGCGGCCGCCATGAGCATGACGCCGGCTACCGAGCCGACGGCAATCCTGCTGAATCGCTTGCCGAGCAAGGCGACTCCTTCCATTTCCTCCGCCGTCGAACTTCATCGCAGGCGCGAAGAAACGTACGGCACCTGCACGGAAGATAGTTGCTTGACCAGGGCAGACCAAACCGGCACACAGGGTCGCAACCGCTCCGTTATCGACATCAAGCGCGTCCGTGACCTGAATCTGGGTTCAGGCACTTGGGACGGCCTTCGGAAAGTTTTGCCCAAGTTTGGTATGGAAGGGGCCCTTGCCGAGCGGTCGATCATGGCAGAGATTCCGATCAACGGTGGAAATTTCGTATCGGAGCCCCGTATGCAGCCTTGGAAGACACTGGCCGTCCCGCTGGTCGCGATCCTCGCCGTGACCTTGGGCGGGCCCGCCCCGGCGACGGCCGCCACCCCTACCCTCAAGATCGAGAACCACGCCACCCAGCCCGTCTTCTCCCGCGCCGACGCCGTCAAGCAGACGGTCTTCGTCGAGGTGGCCGGGACCGACAGCGACGACGACGGGCAGCCCGACCGCGTCGCCATGGACATCCTGCGCCCCAAGGAGACCGACCAGGGCCTCAAGGTCCCGGTGATCATGGAGGCCAGCCCCTACTACGCCCCCGGCAACGACGTGCCCAACCACCCGGTGGACGTCGACGCGAACGGCAACCCGCTGCCCACCCTGAAGTCCCTGTCCAACAAGCTCGCCGGCGAGCCCTTCGACGGCTACTACGACAACTACTTCGTGCCCCGCGGCTACGCCATCGCCCTGGTCGAGAACGTCGGCAGCGCCCGCGCCACCGGCTGCCCGTCCATCGGCGACCGCAACGAGACCGCCGGCCCGAAGGCCGCCATCGACTGGCTGAACGGCCGCGCCCGCGGCTTCGACGCCGACGGCAACGAGGTCAGCGCCACCTGGTCAACCGGCAAGGTCGGCATGATCGGCGTCTCCTACAACGGCACCCTGCCCAACGCCGTCGCCTCGACCGGCGTCGAGGGCCTGAGGACGATCGTGCCGATCGCCGCCATCTCCAGCTGGTACGACTACTACCGGGCCAACGGCGGCGTCCTGGCCCCCGGCGGCTACCAGGGCGAGGACCTGGACGTCCTGGCCAAGTTCGTGCTGACCAGGGACCGCGGCTTCGAGGTCTGCGGCGCCAAGATGGACGCGCTGACCGCCGGCCAGGACCGGATCACCGGCGACTACGGCCCCCTCTGGGACGCCCGCAACTACCTCAACGACGTGGACAAGGTGAAGGCCAGCGTCTTCCTCGTGCACGGCCTCAACGACTGGAACGTCAAGACCAAGCAGTTCGCCCAATGGTGGTACGCCCTGGCCAAGCGGCACGTGCCGCGCAAGATCTGGCTGCACCAGGGCACCCACATGAACCCCTTCAACCTGCGCACCGCCGAGTGGCTGCGCCAGTTGCACGGCTGGTTCGACTACTGGCTGCAGGGCATCGACTCGGGCATCATGCGCGAGCCGCAGGCCGACGTGGAGATCGGCGTCGGCGAGTGGCAGCAGCACGCCTCCTGGCCGCTGCCCGGGGCCACCACGGTCGCGCTGCACCCGGCCGCCGGCGAACGGCTCGGCCTGCTGCCCCGGCCGCTGTCGCCCGCGGAGTCCTTCGTGGACCAGAGCGCGCGGACGGCCGAGCAACTGGTGGAGGCGACCGGGCCGGACCCGAACCGGCTGGCGTACCGGACCGGCGAGCTGCCCGCCGACGTGCGCATCTCCGGCACGCCGACGGTCTCCGTGCGGGCCTCGTTCAAGGACGGCGCCTCGCCGTACCTGACGGCCTTGCTGGTGGACTACGGCACCGACGTGCGCCCGGACGGCACCCTGCTGTCGACCGGCCAGAGCTACTGCTACGGCGAGGGCGTCCCGGGTGACACCGGCTGCACGACGCTCAGGCGGCTCGGCACGGCGACGACCGCGTACAAGATCGTCTCCAGGGGGTGGCTCGACGTGCGCAACCGCCACCGCGCCGACCGCACCGAACCGTTGCGCCCCGGCAAGGAGTACACCTTCACCTGGGACTTCCAGCCCAAGGACTACCTGTTCAAGAAGGGCCACCGGCTGGGCCTGGTGATCATCTCGACCGACCGCGACTACACCCTGCGTTATCCGGCGGGCACCCGGGTCACCGTGTCGCCGGGGCACTCGTCCCTGCGGCTGCCGGTGGTGTTCGGCAGGCTCGGCTGACGTGCCGACGGCCCGCCGCGCGACGCGGCGGGCCGTCGGAGCGGCGCTCAGGCCATGGCGTTGCTGATGGAGTCGATCGGGCCGACGTCCCACAGCGCGGTCAGCGCGGTGGCGGCCATCACCCGCACGCCCATCGCGATCGCCTTCTCGTCGACGTCGAAGGTGCCCTGGTGGATGTCGTACGTGACGCCGTCGGGCGAGCGCGTGCCGAGCCGGGCGAAGGCGCCGGGGATCGACTCCAGGTACCAGGCGAAGTCCTCGCCGCCGAGCGACTGCTGGGTGGGCACCACCGCGCCGGCCCCGAGGGCCCGCTCGGCCGCCTCGGCCAGCATCTCGACGCTGACCTCGTCGTTGACGACCGGCGGCACGCCGCGGGTGTAGTCCATGACGGCCTCGACGCCGTACGCGCCGGCGACGGACTCCAGCAGGGCCTTGATCAGATCGGGGGCGGCGTGCCAGGCGTTCTCGTCGAGGCAGCGGATCGTGCCCTCGGCGATGCCGTCGTCGGGGATGGCGTTGGCCGCCGAGCCCGCCTCGACCCGGCCCCAGACGAGGCTGAGCGAGGAGCGCGGGTCGATCCGGCGGGAGAGCGCGGCGGGCAGCTCGGTGAGGATCTTGGCCAGGGCGAAGACCAGGTCGGCCGTCAGGTGGGGACGGGCGGTGTGGCCGCCGGGCCCGGAGACCCTGACCACGATCTTGTCGCAGGCCGAGGTGATCGGGCCGCTCCGCAGACCGAGCTGGCCGACGTCGACGCGCGGGTCGCAGTGGAGGCCGAAGATGCGGTCGACGCCGCTGATGCCGCCGTGGGCCATGACCTCAAGGGCGCCGCCGGGCAGTTCCTCGGCGGGCTGGAAGATCAGCCGCACCCGGCCGGGCAGCAGCCCGGCCGCGGCCTGCTGGGCCAGGAAGAGCGAGGTGCCGAGCAGAACGGTGGTGTGCACGTCGTGCCCGCAGGCGTGGCACGCGCCGGGGACGGTGGAGCGGTAGGGCACGTCCTTCTCGTCCTGGAGCGGCAGCGCGTCGATGTCGGCCCGCAGCGCGATGGTCGGCCCGTCGCCGCTGCCCACGTCGCAGATCAGACCGGTGCCGCGTGGCAGCACCGAGGGCGTCAGCCCCGCGGCGGTCAGCCGGTCGGCGATGCGCTGGGTCGTGCGGTATTCGGCGAAGGCCAGCTCAGGATGCATGTGAAGGTCGCGACGGAACGCCACCAGCTCCTGCTCGATCTCCGCCAGGAACGCGTCCAGCTCTCCCCGCAGCTCACGTCCCCGCATATGTCACCATCCATCCCGTCGAGGCCGCGCGTCCCACGCACGGACGGCGGCTCATGACGCTCTCGAAAAAGTCCATCCTGCGGCAGCCACCTGGTTGAGGCGGCCGTTCGGCGAAACAAAAGCCACACCCGTAGGTTTCGGTGCGAGATCGTCAGCACGGGCTTCGCGTTCATCGGTCGCAGCAGCCCGGGTGCACGACGGTAAGCCGCGAGCCCGGTGGCGATGCTTCTGACTTTATCGCTCCCGTGCGCCCTCGCGCCGACAGATACACCAAAAGTTGGCCGACGGCATGCCCGTAACCGCAGGTGGTCACGTTCCGCACATGCCTACCTGATCCGGAAAATAGTCACAAGGGATCATTAGATGGTGACCCGATGTCGCCACTTCCAAACGTGCTCACCGATTTCGAATCCTGTCACCTTCTGTCATGGTCATGACACTTTGGCGCTTGCTGCATTTGTGAAGAATGCGTGTTTCACTCGCTATATGATCACTAATATCCCGTTCGGGGAGAAGTATGCCGGGTTGAGCATCTTCGAGCCGAGCGAGGGGACCCTGGTGGTCGTACCCTCGCTCTCCCTGCCGCAGGACGAGCTGCGCCGCATCACGGCAGCCCGATCGTACGAGGAGCGCCTGCTCTTCCTCCTCCTGACGCTCCGGGAACCCGGGGTCAAGGTGATCTACCTCTCCTCCGCTCCGATCGATCCCGACATCATCGACTACTACCTCGGCTTCCTCCCTGACCCGGACGACGCCGCCAAGCGCCTGGAGCTCATCAGCCTCGACGAGCCCTGGTCGCAACCCCTCACCCGGACGCTGCTGCGCCGACCCGACGTCCTCGACCGGTTACGGTCGGCGATCGACGCCGACACCTGGCTGGTGCCGTTCGTCCTCAGCGAGACCGAGGAGGAGCTGGCCGCGTCACTCAACGTCCCCATCTACGGACCCGCCACCGCGCTGGCCTACTACGGCTCCAAGAGCGGCGCCCGCGAGGTCGGGCACGAGGCCGGCGTGCCCATGGCGCGCGGTTTCGGCGACGTGCACAGCATCATCGCGATCGACGAGGCCATCGACTCGCTCCCCGGCGAACGGGTGATCGTCAAGCTCAACGACGGCTACTCGGGCCTGGGCAACGCCATCGTCGACAAGGCCGACCGCTCGCTGACCCGATTTTCGGCGGCCGGGGAGACCTGGACGAGCTTCACGACGAAGATCAGGGAACGCGGCGCGGTGGTGGAGGAGTTCATCGAACATCGCCCGCTCTACTACCCGAGCGCCCTGGCCCGAATCACGCCCGGCGGGCACGCGGCCGTGCTGGCCACGCACGACCAGGTGCTCGGCGGCCCCAACAACGACGTCTACCAGGGCTGCACGTTCCCCGCCGCCCCCGAGTACCGGCACGAGGTGGGCGAGTCGGCCGAGCGCATCGCCGCCATCCTGGCCGAGCGGGGCGTGGTCGGCCTGTTCGGCATGGACTTCTTCGCCCTCAAGGCCGACGCCGGGTACGCCGCGCTGCTGTGCGAGATCAACCTGCGGATCGGCGGCACGACGCACCCGTACGGCGCGGTGGTGCTGACGACCGGGGCCAGGTACGACCCGGCCACCGGCCTCCTCATGGCCGGGGACCAGCCCAAGTACTACACCGCGACCGACAACTGCTCCTCCTCCTGCCTGCGTGGCCGCACGCCGGGCGAGGTCATGCGCACCGCCCGGCGGCTCGGCATCGGCTTCGACGCCGACCGGCGCACGGGCAACGTCTTCCACCTGCTCGGCGCCATCCCCGAGTACGGCAAGCTGGGCTTCACCTCCATCGGCGACTCACGCGAGGAGGCCGACGAGCTGCACGCGCTCACCCGCCGCCTTCTCTGCGACGCCTGATCCCCGCCTCACGCAGTCCGCGCCACCCGATCACCGCCAGCACCGCACCGAGGATCACGTTGACCCCGATCAGGATCCCGTGCACGACGTAGAAGCCGGTGGGATGTCCGTCGGCCAAGTTAAACCCGAGGTTGATCCACTCGACGATCATGAACACGCCGAGGATGACGAGGAAACCGGCGATCTTTGGTGACATGGTCATCTCTCCAGTATCGAAGGCGGATCATCCGGGGAATGTGTCGCCACATGGGCATTCACACGGAGCTACGCTGAGACCGCCATGTGGACGAAATTTGTGCCGGTTACGGCACTTCTCGCCGCGGTCACGCTCACGAGCGGGACCGCATCCGCCGCCCCGGCGACACCCGTCGGCGGTGACGCGCTGGGAAGCCGTGGGCTGGTGCAACCCAAGGGCGTCAAGGCGCCCCCTGAGAGCAAGGCTACTTCCTACGTCATCGCGGACGTGGAGACGGGTCAGGTGCTCGCCGCGAAGGACGCGCACGGCCGCTACCTGCCGGCGAGCACCCTCAAGACGCTCACGGCGCTGACGCTGCTGCCGAAGCTCGACAAGAACCGCAGGGTCCGGCCGAGCCAGAACGCCTGCAACCAGGAGGGCACGGCGGTCGGGCTGACGCCCAAGATGACGTACAAGGTCGACGACCTGTTCCGGGCGCTGATGATGTCCTCCGGCAACGACGCGGCCATGGCCCTGGCCGAGACGAACGGCGGCGTGGCCCAGACCATGCGCGACATGAACGCCGAGGCCAAGCGGCTGCAGGCGTACGACACGGTGGCCAAGACCCCGAGCGGCCTGGACAAACCCGGGCAGAGCAGCTCGGCGTACGACTTGGCCCTCATCGCCCGCGCCGGCCTCGCAAACCCCGATTTCCGGCGATATATCAGTACAAAGGTTGCCAAGTTTCCGGCGCCCAAGGACTACTACGAGATCAGCAACCACAACAAGCTGCTCTGGCGCTACCAGGGCATGATCGGCGTCAAGAACGGCTGGACGTCCAAGGCGCAGGGCAGCTTCGTCGGCGCGGCCACCCGCGGCGGCCACACGATCCTCGTCACGATCATGCGGCACGAGGGCTACTTCTGGGACGAGGTGGCCAAGCTGCTCGACTGGGGCTTCACGGTCAGGGGGAAGGCGACCCCCGTCGGGCAGCTCGTCGAGCCGGTGCCCGACCAGGTGCGGGCCGCGCCGCAGGCGTCGGGGCCGGTGTCGCGGGTGACGCCGGCCGCTCAGCCGCCGCTGCTGGACACGGCGGCCTCCAAGCAGACCGACTCCACCCGGACGGTCGGCTCGGCCGTCATCGGCGGCGGCCTGCTGTTCGGGCTGGTCTGGCTCGGCTTCGGCATCCGCCGCAAGCGCAACAGGTCCCGCCTCTGACCCAACGGGTGGCGGGTCAGGGCTCCGACGTCGGGTGCGGGGTCGTGCCCCGGCACTCGGGGCCGGCCGCCTGGCCCGGATCGGACGCCGGCACCTCCAGCGGGTCGCCGAGCGACGGGATCGGCGACGGGGACGGCGGCGGGCACAACCCCGTGGTTGACGTCCACGCGGCGGCCAGCAGCACGAGCCTGGCCGAGAAGTTCATCCACACCAGCAACCCCACGATGGCGGCGAACGCGCCGTAGACGGGGTTGCTGAGCGTGGTGCTGAGCAGCAGGCTCGCCACCTGCTTGAGCAGCCCGAACCCGATCGCGCCGAGCAGCGCGCCCCTGACGATGACCTTGAACGGCTCGGCCGGCTTGGCGACCCAGCCGAGCAGGATCACGAACAGCACCCAGTCGGCCACGACGCTCGCCACCACCACGAAGATCCGGAACGCCTCGGTGCTGAGCGGCGAGTTGTCGCCGAAGACGTGGTCGAGCACCTTGTCCGTGACCGTGGTCGCGGCCCCGGACACCAGCGTGGACACGACCAGCGTCGCCCCGAGCAGGATGACCGAGACCAGGTCGCGCAGTTTGCCGAGGAAGTAGTTCGGGGGCGGCACGGTGGTCATCGACATCTCGCGCAGCGCCGCGCGCAGCGCGTCCATCGCGCCGAGCCCGGCGTACAGGAGGCCGAGGAGGCCGATGATGCCCGCCGTCGTGCGGGCGCCGGCGATCTGCTCCAGGTTGAGGTCGGTCGCCATGCCGGGCAGCCGTTCGTTGATGGCGGTCTCCAGCGCCTCCCTGGTCGCGCTGCTGGCGTCGAGGGTGTAGCCGAGCACCGCGTACCCGAGCGCGAGCAGCGGGAAGAAGGACAGGAACGAGAAGTAGGTGACCGACCCGGCCAGCCGGTCGCCTCCCTGGAGCTGGTAGCGGCGCACGGCCCGGACCAGGTGGTCGATCCACAGCCTGCGCACCCGCCAGTGGTCGAGCGTCGTCCGGCCCCAGGCGCGCAGCGACGCGATCCGCTCGTTCAGACTCGCCATCACGCCCTCACCCCGCCCGCCGGAGGCGAACGATCACCTCGTCACGGCGTCGGCCGATTCTGCCAGTGACGCGAGGACCGCCGCCAGATCCTGATGGAGCATCTGCCCATCCCGCTTGACGACACGCCCGCCGACCAGCACGGTTTCCACGACACTCGGGTCGGCGTTGAGCACGACGGCGCCGATCGGGTCGTGCGCCGCCGCCATGCCGAGGGTGTCGGTGCGCAGCAGTTGCAGGTCGGCCTGCTTGCCCGGCCGCAACGAGCCGACGACGTCGCCCAGCCCCACCACCTCGGCCCCCTCGACGGTGGCCATGCGCAGCACGTCGCGGGTGGTGAAGCCCATGCCGCCGCCGTCCGGCCGGCCGCGCTCCAGCAGGTACGCCGCCCGCATCAGGCTGAACATGTCACCCGGCGCGCAGCTCACCGTGTCGATGCCGAGACCGGTCGGGGCGCCCGCCGCCCTGGCCCGCCCGCTGACCGGGTAACCGAGGCCGAGCGTCATCTCGTCCACCGGCGAGACCGACACGTTGCCGCCACTGGCCGCGACGCGCTTGAGGTCGTCGTCGGTGTAGCTGTTGGCGTGCACGTACGTGGTCCGCGGCCCGAGCAGGCCGTTCGCCTCCAGGAACGCCAGGCCGCGGGCGGCGCTGTCCGGGCCGCCGACGCCCATGTGCACGGTGACCGGCAGGTCGAGCTCGCGGGCCAGCCGCCATTCCGCCAGCGCGTGCTCCTCCGCCACGATCTCCGGCCCGAGCGCGGCGACGACCATGGTGACCAGGCCGCCGCCCGTGCCGAAGTGCTCCTCGTGCACCCGCAGCCCCTCGCGGACGAGATCGCCCGGCCGGCCCCCGTGGCACCAGCCGAGGACGGCCCTGATCCCCGACTCGCGCAGCGCCCGCACGGTGGCCTCGGTGTGGGCGGGCGAGAGCTGGATGTGGGACCAGTCGAGCAGCGTGGTGATGCCGGTGTCGAGGCACTCCAGCGCGCCGGCGAGGTTGGCCGCATGGACGTCGGCCGGGCGGTGGGCGGGGGCCAGTTCGCCGAGCACGCGGCTCAGGTAGCCGTCGAAGGCGACGTCGGGGGCGACCGCCCTGATGCCGGCCTGCCAGGTGTGCCGGTGGGTGTCGACGAACCCGGGCAGCACGATCCGCCCGGTCGCGTCGATCACCTCGGCGCCGGGGACGTCGGGCAGGCCGGGGCCCACCTCGGCGAGCACGCCGTCCTCGACGCGCACGTCCACCTGGCCGAGCACCACGGGCTCGGGCTCGGTGTCGATCACGGTGCCGTTCTTGATCAGCAGAGTCTTTGCCATGGCGAAAAGCTTAATGAATAGCTTTCGAGAAAGCAATCTGCCGATGGGTATCCTCGATGGCGTGAAACCGGATGAGATCGACGCGATGGTGCCGCGCTGGGTGGAGTCCGGGCTGTCGTCGTCGTTGATCGCCGGTCTGGAGCTGAGCAAGCGCCTGTCCCGGCTGCACCTGGTCTTCGAGCAGGCGATCAAGGCGGAGCTGGCCGAGCTGGGGCTGACCTACGCCGAGTTCGACGTGCTGGCCGCGCTCGCCCGTACGCCGGCGCCGCACCGGATGAAGCCGAGCGAGCTGTCCAAGGCGCTGCTGCTCACCTCGGGGGGCACCAGCAACGTGCTCCAGCGCCTGACGGCGGCGGGTTACGTCGAGCGGGAGGCCAACGCGGGCGACGCGCGCAGCCGGTGGGTGCAGCTCACGGCCGAGGGGCGCCGGGTGGCCCTGGCGGCCCTCGACGCCTCCTCGCGGGCCCACGAGGAGGTGCTGGCCGGGGTGCCGGAGCCGGACGTCAGAGCCGCCGCCGACGCCCTGCGCGAGGTGCTCACCCTCGTCGGCCGCCGCCGCTTCCGCTAGCCAGCCGTCTCCGCCGGTCCGCCGCTTGCGCCGGCCGGCGCGCAGATCCGCCCGCCGGGCCGCCGGACGCACCCGTCAGTTCGCGCGCAGGGCGTAGCGGTCGGCCCAGGAGCGGATCGCCGCGGCGATGGCCTCCGGCTGGTCCTCCGGGGCGTGGTGACCCGCCGGGCCCAGGTGCTCGATCTCCAGGGCCGAGATGGTGCGGGCGCACCAGTCGAGCACTTCGCCCTGGATCAGCAAGGTCGGCGAGGAGTCGAAGGTGAGCAGCAGCTTGGGCACGTCGGCGCTGTTCGCCAGCCACTTGTCGTAGTGCTCGACGGCCTGCGCCACGTCGGCCGGGTCGCCGTCGAGCGGGATCGAGCGCGCCCACTGCAGCAGCGGCCGGCGGCTCTCCCTGGTCGCGTACGCCTCCAGGTACGGCCGCAGCTCCTCCTCGCCCAGCGGGTTCAGCACCCCGCCCGTGTACGCCGTCCGCACCAGGAAGTCGTCGTCGAGCACCAGCCGCTCCCCCGCCTCGCTCCTGATCAGCTCGCTGCGGGCGCGCGGCCCCTCGCCCAGCTCGCTCCAGCTCATCGGCCGCACGATGGTCTCGAAGAAGGCCACCCCGCGCACCCGGCCCGGATGCCGCGCCGCCCAGTCGAAGGCCAGCGCGCCGCCCCAGTCGTGGCCGACCAGCACGACGTCCTCCAGGCCGAGCTCGTCGAACCAGGCGTCGAGGTAGCGGGCGTGGTCGGTGAAGCTGTAGTCGAGGTCGGGCCGCCCCGAGCGGCCCATGCCGATCAGGTCGGGCGCGAGCAACCGGCCGGCCCCCACCCCGGGCAGCACGTTGCGCCACAGGTGGGAGGAGTTGGGGTTGCCGTGCAGGAAGACGATCGGCACGCCCTCCCCCCGGTCCTCGTAGTACATGGTCGAGTTCAGCACCTGGGCAACAGGCATGACACGCCTCTTTCGTTCGTCGCACTAACGTTTATAACACTAACGAAGGTACACCGTTAGTGCGACTAACGCAACGGGATAGGATCACCGGCATGAGCCACGACATGTCCGACGCCGCCGACCGGGCCGCCCCCGACCGCCTGCGCGGCCTGCCGAGCCGGCTGCTGGCCCACGTCGCGATGCAGGCCGACCGGCTGGTCAGCGACCGGCTCGCGGGCGCCGACGCGCGCAAGTGGCACTACGCGGTGCTCGTCGCGCTGCGCGAGTCCGGCCCGGCCAGCCAGGCCGAGCTGAGCCGGCTCACCGGCATCTACCGCAGCGACATGGTGGCGCTGCTCAACGAGCTGGCCGACCGCGGCCTCGTCGAGCGCGCGCCCGACCCCGCCGACCGCCGGCGCAACGTCATCTCCATGACCGAGCGCGGCCGCGACCGGCTCACCCGGCTCGACGGGCTGGTGGACGACGTCCAGGACGAGCTGCTGGCGCCCCTGACCGGCCCCGAGCGCGACCAGCTCGTCGGGCTGCTCGGACGGCTGCGCGACCATCACTCCGGATCACCCCAATAGTGGGCAAACCCTAGTGAAAGCCAAGGCGCGGGAGCTTGCCGACATACCTCCTGACCAGGGGGAACGCATGGCAGGGCCGCTCCGCTGACCCTAGCCTGTGCTGTGTTGGGACCAAGCCAGGAGGCGTCACGCCCATGACCGAAATCAGCACCGGGCAGATGGTGCGACTCCAGCGCGAACGAAGGGGCATGAGCACGACCGCGCTGGCGACCCAGTCCGGCTGCACCACCCGGCACATCGAACTGATCGAACACGGAAAACGCACCCCCTCGCTGCCCCTTCTCCGCGAGATCGCCAAGGTGCTCGGCGTACGCACCGCCGTGCTCCTGGGCGAGACCCCCCGCGACTCCCACGAGCCCAGCAGGCCGCAGATCCGCGACATCGAGCGCGCCCTGTTCGCCTGCCGCGCCGGCGAGCCCGACCTCGAACCGCCCGACGCCGAGCAGCTGACCGAACGCGTGGCGGCGGCGCGCAACGCCTGGTTCACCTCGGCCCGCCGGTACTCGATCCTGATGGCCGCGCTGCCCTCGCTGGTCTCCGACGCCGAGAGCCTGGCGGCCGAGCGCACCCCCGCGGCCTACCGGACGGCGACCGACGCGTACATGCTGGCCAGAGGGGTGCTCAAGCACCTCCAGCGGGTGGATCTCGCGCACCTGGCGGCCGACCGGGCCATGCGTTACGCCGAGGAGTCGGCCGACCCGCTGATGCTCGCCTGGGCCCACTGGAACCTCGGCCAGTCGATGCTCTCCGACGACATGCACCAGATCGCCCACGACGTGGCCCGGCGCGGCATCGAGATCCTCGAACCCCATGTGGCCGGCGGCGACGTACGGCACATCAAGGCGCTCGGCGCGCTGCACCTGCTGGCCGCCATCAGCGCGGCCAGGGGCGGCGACGACGAGCAGGCCAGGGAGACCGTGCGCGGCACCGCCGCCCGGCTCGCCGACCGCGCCGACGACCACTCCGACGCCTACGACCTGGCCTTCTTCGGCCCGACCAACGTCGCCATCCACATGGCCAGCATCGAGAACGACACCGGTCACCCCGAAGCCGTGCTGCGCCTGGCCGACGACATCGACATCCGCAGGACGCCGTCCATCGAGCGGCGCACCACGCACCTGTGCCACGTCGCCCGCGCCTGCGAAGACCTGGGCGACGACGCCGCGAGCCTGGTCTACCTGCTGCGGATCGAGCGCGAGAGCCCCGAGGAGCTCGACCACAAGCTGCTGCTGCGGGAGATGGTGCGCTCGCTGGTGCGCCGCGCGCGGCCGTCGTGGGCGCCGGAGGTGCGATTCCTCGCCGAACGCCACAACATCGACGTGTGAGGCCGCCCACCGAACTCCGAGTTCGCTCCGGCCGAACGGGGAGATCTGTCGCCGCGGTTCGTCACCGAGCGGGTCCGGGGTGGCACTGTGCGTCCATGACCACAACGCCGAGTGCCGACGTCGTCATGGAACGCCTGCTGGAAGAGGCCATGCGCGAGTTCCCCGGCTGGGCGTTCAGCCGGGGACGGTCGGGGTGGACCGCCGTGTCGGGCGGTGTGCGGCTGACCGGCCGGAGCCTGGCCGCGCTCCGCGCCCGCCTGCGCGTACGCCCGCTCGACCGGCGCCCGTGACGACCGGAAGAAGGGCGGCAGGCCAGCCGCCCTTCTCGCGTCACAGCTTGGGCAGGAAGCCCACCCGGTCGCGGACCTCGGCCATCGTCCGCCGGGCCACGGCGGCGGCGCGCTCGGCGCCGACGGCCAGCAGGCGGTCGAGCTCGGCCTCGTCGGCCAGCAGCTTCTCGGTGCGCTCGCGGATCGGCGTGAACGTCTCCACGACCGCCTCGGCGACGTCCTTCTTGAACGTGCCGTAGCCCTGGCCCGCGTAACGGGCGACCAGGTCGGGGATGGGCGTGCCGGTCAGCGCCGACTGGATGCGCAGCAGGTTGGAGATGCCCGGCTTGTTCTCCTCGTCGAACAGCACCTCCGAGCCCGTGTCGGTCACCGCGCGCATGACCTTCTTGCGCAGCGGCCCCGGCTGCTCCAGGACGTCGAGGATGCCCGCCGGGCTGGAGGACGACTTCGACATCTTCGCCGTCGGGTCCTGGAGGTCGGTGATCTTCTCGACCTCCTTGAGGATGTACGGGTCGGGCAGCGTGAACGTGTCGCCGAAGCGGTGGTTGAAGCGCTGGCCCAGGTCGCGGGTGAGCTCCAGGTGCTGCTTCTGGTCGGCCCCCACCGGGACGGCGTTGGCCTGGTAGAGCAGGATGTCGGCGGCCTGCAGAATCGGGTAGGTGAACAGCCCGACGCTGGCCGCGCTCTCGCCGAACTTGGCCGACTTGTCCTTGAACTGCGTCATCCGGGCGGCCTCGCCCATGCCGGTGAGGCAGATCAGGATCCAGGCGAGCTCGGTGTGCTCGCGCACGTGCGACTGCACGAAGACGGTCGAGCGCTCGGCGTCGAGGCCGGCGGCGAAGAGCTGCGCGGCGGCCACCCGGCTGCGCCTGCGCAGGGCGGCGGGCTCGGTCGGCACGGTGATCGCGTGCAGATCGACCACGCAGTAGAAGGCGTCGTGGGTCTCCTGCATGGTGACCCACTGACGGACCGCACCCAGGTAGTTGCCCAGGTGGAATGAGTCCGCGGTGGGCTGGATGCCGGAGAGAACACGAGGTCTGGCCATAGCAGGCAATTGTGTCAGGAATCCTGGTCGGGGGGCGACTCAGCGGCGGCCCGGCGTTTCACCCTGACCCGCGCGATCCGGCGGCCGTCCAGCTCGGTGACGGTCAGCTCGAAGCCCTGGATCTCCACCTGCTCACCGACCGCGGGCAGGTGCCCCAGCATGGCCATCACGAACCCGCCCAGCGTCTCGTACGGGCCGTCGGGCAGCCGTACGCCGGTCTCGGTGGCGAAGTCGTTGAGGTTGGTCAGGCCGTCGATCTCGATCTCGCCGGCGGGCAGGACGACGACGTCCTCCTCGACGTCGTACTCGTCCCTGATGTCGCCGATCAGCTCCTCGACCAGGTCCTCCATGGTGACGATGCCGGCGGTGCCGCCGTACTCGTCGACCACGATGGCCAGGTGCTGGCCCTCGTCGCGCATCTCGTTCAGGGTGCTCAGCAGGCGCTTGGAGGCGGGCACGAACTTGGCGGGCCGGATCGGCACGACCGCGCTGATGGGCTCCGTACGCCCGATCAGCTGGGGGTCGAGCAGGTCGCGCACGTGCACGAAACCGATGACCTCGTCGTATGAGTCGCGGTACACGGGGAAGCGGGAGTGCGGGAGCGCGGCGGCCAGGTTCGCGGCCTCGGCCAGCGGCGTCTCGGCGTCCATGAACTCGACCTCGGTGCGGGGCAGCATGACCTCGCGGAGCTGGCGCTTGCCGGCGGCGAACACCTCGGCGATGAGCGTGCGCTCGTCGGCGGTGAGCTCGGCGTGCCCGACGACCATGTCGCGCAGCTCCTCGGTGGTGACCTCCTCCCGGTCGGCCTCCGGGTTGCCGCCGAGCAGCCGGACGACCAGATCGGTCGACTTCGACAACATCCAGATGATCGGGCGCGACAGGGCGGCGATCCGGTCGAGGAAGGGCGCGACGAACAACGACAGCCCCTCGGTGCGCTGCAGGGCCAGCCGCTTGGGGGCCAGCTCGCCGAGCACCAGCGAGACGTACGAGATGGCCAGCGTCACCAGCACGAGCCCGAGCACGGGCGCGACCGCGTGCGGCACCCCCCAGCGTTCGAGCACCGGGACGAGCTCCATCCCGAGCCGGTCGGCGCCGAAGGCGGCCGAGAGCATCGTGGCGACGGTCACCCCGATCTGCACCGCCGACAGGAACCGGTTGGGGTCGCGGGCGAGCTTGGCCACGCGCTCGCCCCTCCGGCCGCGCTCGGCCAGCTTGCGGACCTGGCTCTCACGCAGGGAGACCATCGCGATCTCCGCGCCCGCGAAGAACCCGCCGACCAGGATGAAGAGCAGGACCAGGGCGATGTTCGCCGCGAGGGTGTCAAACATGGTGGTTGGCAGCGTACTCGGCGGGTTTCCCGCGTATGCTGAACGGCAAGCCGTACAAAATCAAACATATGTAAACAGGAGTACACATGAGGCTGTTGGTCACCGGAGGCGCCGGGTACGTCGGCAGCGTCGTCGCCGCGCAGCTCGTGGAGGCGGGGCACGAGGTGACCGTGCTCGACGACCTGTCCACGGGCCACGAGGACGCGGTGCCCGAGGGCGCCGCATTCGTGCGCGAGTCGATCACGAACGCCCACGACGCGCTCGACGGCATGGACGCCGTGCTGCACTTCGCGGCCAAGTCCCTGGTGGGCGAGTCGGTGCAGCAGCCCGGCCGCTACTGGGCGAGCAACCTGGGCGGCACGCTGGCCCTGCTCGACGCGATGCGCGACAAGGGCGTGCGCCGGATCGTCTTCTCCTCCACGGCGGCCACGTACGGCGAGCCCGAGCGCTCCCCCATCGAGGAGGACGACCCGACGCGCCCGACCAACCCCTACGGCGCCTCGAAGCTGGCCGTGGACACCGCCCTGAGCGCCTACGCGGGCGTCCGCGGGCTCGGCGCGGTGAGCCTGCGCTACTTCAACGTGGCCGGCGCCTACGGCCGCTTCCGCGAGCGCCACACGGTCGAGACCCATCTCATCCCGAACGTGCTCAAGGTGGCCACCGGCGAGCGCGACTCGGTGAGCGTCTTCGGCACCGACTACCCCACCGCCGACGGCACCTGCGTGCGCGACTACATCCACGTCGGCGACCTGGCGCGGGCGCACCTGCTGGCGCTGGAGGCGGTCGCCGAGGGCGAGCACAAGATCTACAACCTGGGCAGCGGCACCGGGTTCAGCGTGCAGGAGGTGATCTCGGTCTGCCGCGAGGTCACCGGCCACGAGATCCCGGTCGTCGTCGGCGACCGGCGGCCCGGGGACCCGGCCGTCCTGGTGGCCTCGTCCGCGCGCATCCAGCGCGACCTGGGGTGGAAGGCGGAGCGGGCGGCGCTGCGCGACATCGTCTCGGACGCGTGGACGGCACTTTCCGCGAACGCCTGATGGGGGCGCCGTTTATATGCTGTGATACCGAAATGTGAGGAGCTTTTCACCAAGGGTCACGAAGCTGCTCTTTGGTGCCCTCATCCTGCTGGGCAGCCTCGCCGCGGCGGCCGGGGTGCTCTACGCGACCTCCCAGCCCGCGCCGGCCGCCCAGCCCGTCCCCTCCTGTCCGGGGGCGGACGGGAAGGACGTCTCCCGGCACCAGTAGCCTGATCCGCCGTGTCACTCCTCCCCGAGAGCGGGCCCGTGCGCGCGCTCACGTACGCCACCCTCCTGCGTTCCCTCGGCCGCGGCCTGTTCGTCACGGTGAGCGTGCTGTTCTTCAAGCTGTCGGTCGGACTGTCGGACGGCGAGATCGGGCTGGGGATGACGATCGCCGCGGCCGTCGGGCTCGCCGCCGGGCTGCCCGCCGGGCGGCTGTCCGACGTGGTCGGCCCGCGCGGGGTGGCGATGGCCTTCGCCGCCGCGGGCGGGCTGCTCGTGCCGGTGTACGCGCTGGTGTCGGGGTTCGCCGGGTTCGTCGTGGTGGCCACCCTGGTGACGTTCGCCGAGGCCGGCGAGGGCACCGCGCGGGCGGCGCTGGTCGGGGGCGCGGTGCCGGCGTCCGACCGGGTGCGGGTGCGCGCGTACCTGCGGGCCGTGACCAACGTCGGCTGGTCGGTCGGCGGGCTCGGGGCGGGCGCGGCGCTGCACTTCGACAGCCGTCCCGTGTACCTGGGGATGATCTTCGGGTGCGCGCTGTGCTACCTCGGCAGCGCGGCGCTGACGTTCCGCGTGCCGCCCGTCGCGCCGGTCCGGCGCGAGGCGGGCGAGCCGGTCTGGATCGTGCTGCGCGACCGGCCGTACGCGGTGCTGGCGCTGCTCAACGCGGTGCTGTTCATGCAGAACGGGCTGCTCACCATCGCGATCCCGCTCTGGGTGGCCGGCCGGACCGCGGCGCCCACGTGGACGGTGGCCGCCGTCGCCATGATCAACACGGTCACCGTCACGATCCTTCAGGTGCGGCTCAGCCGCGGCACCGACGACGCGGCCGGCGCGGCCCGCGCCCAGCGCCGCTCGGGCGTGTTCCTGCTGCTGGCCTGCGTGCTGCTGGCCCTGGCCGCCGGCCAGCCGGCCTGGGTCGCGGTCGTCGCCCTGTTCGGCGGCGCGCTGCTGCACGTCTTCGGGGAGCTGCTGCAGGCCGCCGGCTCCTGGGGGTTGTCGTACGAGCTGGCCCCGCCGCACGCCATCGGCCAGTACCAGGGCCTGTACGGGATGGGCCAGCAGGTGTCCAACATCGTCGTGCCCGCCGTCATGACCACGGTCATCGTGGGCTGGGGGCTGCCGGGCTGGCTGCTGTTCGGCGGGGTCTTCCTGGCGGCCGGGCTCGCCGTGCCGCCGGTGACCCGCTGGGCCGAGCGCACCCGCGGGGCCACGCTGCCCCGCACGACGGCGGACGCGCGCCCCCGCTGAGCCGGGGACGCGCGTCCGGAGTGTCGTGCCTGGGTTCTCAGATGAGGCCGAGCTCGCGGACGGCGTCGCGCTCCTCGGTCAGCTCGCGCACGCTGGCGTCGATGCGCTCGCGGGAGAAGGAGTCGATCTCCAGGCCCTGGATGATCTCGTACCGGCCGCCGACCGAACGCACCGGGAAGGACGAGATGAGCCCCTCGGGCACGCCGTACGAGCCGTCGGAGACGACGGCGGCCGAGGTCCACTCGGTGCCGTTGACCCAGTCGTGGACGTGGTCGATCGCGGCGTTGGCGGCCGAGGCGGCCGAGGAGGCGCCACGGGCCTCGATGATGGCGGCGCCGCGCTTGGCGACCGTCGGGATGAACGTCTCGCGCAGCCACTCGCCCTCGACCTGCTCGGCCGCGATCTTGCCGCCGACCTCGGCGTGGAACAGGTCGGGGTACTGGGTGGCGGAGTGGTTGCCCCAGATGGTCATCTTCTTGATCTCGGTGACCGGGACCTGGAGCTTGGCGGCGAGCTGGGACAGCGCGCGGTTGTGGTCGAGGCGGGTCATCGCGGTGAAACGCTCGGCCGGGACGTCGGGCGCGTGCTGCTGGGCGATGAGCGCGTTGGTGTTGGCCGGGTTGCCCACGACCAGGACGCGGATGTCGTCGGCGGCGTGCTCGTTGATCGCCTTGCCCTGGGGGCCGAAGATGCCGCCGTTGGCGCCGAGCAGGTCGCCGCGCTCCATGCCGGCCTTGCGCGGCATGGCGCCGACCAGCAGGGCGACGTTGGCGCCGGCGAAGGCCACGTTGGCGTCGTCGGTGATCTCGATGCCGGACAGCAGCGGGAACGCGCAGTCGTCGAGCTCCATGGCGGTGCCCTCGGCCGCCTTCACCGCCTGGGGGATCTCCAGCAGGCTCAGCTTGACCGGGACGTCAGCGCCGAGCAGCTGCCCCGACGCGATGCGGAACAGCAGTGCGTAGCCGATCTGACCGGCGGCCCCGGTGACGGTTACCTTGACGGGCGTGGCCATGGCCTTCCCCTAACTCACTGGATGAATTCGTTGGACTTTCGGATGTTACCGCTCGTCATCCGCAGGGCTCCATCGCGGGCACCTTCAGCTCGGGCTGGAAGTCGACCTTCTCGAAGTGGCTGTCCAGGAGCTTCTTGATGGTGCCCTTGCGATAGAGGTCGGCGATGACCCCCTTGACCGCGGCGCAGGTCTTGGTGTCGCCCCCGCGGATGCCGACCGCGTACCGCTCGTTGTCCAGCTTGGCGCCGATGATCTTGTAGCGCATGTTCTCCCGGCTGGCGAACCCGGCCAGGATCAGGTCCTCGCCGGGCACCGCGTCGACCTTGCCGTCCCTGAGCAGGTCCATGCAGGCCGCGTAGTTGCCGGCGGTCACGGGCTCGACCTTCACCCTGTCCTGCACCTCGCCGACCGTCGGGGTGTCGAGCGCGCAGATCTTCTTGCCCTTGAGGTCGTCCAGCGAGTCGATGCCGGTGCCGGCGCGTACCAGCACGTCGCGGTGGGCCACGTAGTACGGCCCGGCGAACCTGGTCTCGCTCTTGTCCACCGAGTACGTGGCGACGACCAGGTCGACCCTGCCGTCGGCCAGCGCGGCCGCCCGGTCGTTCCGGCCGACCCGGGCGAACCTGGTCTCCTCCGCCCCGAGCGCCGCGGCCACCAGCTTGGCCACCTCGACGTCGAACCCGGTGAAGTCGTCGCCGTTCTGCAGGCCGACGCCCGGCAGGTCGCCCTTGACGCCGACGACGATCTTTCCGGTCTGGGCGACCTTGTCCACCACCGAGGCGAACGTGGGGGGCCGCGAGTTCTTCTTCCCCGTCGGCGCGGGGGTCACGACCTCGCCCTTGAACGCCAGCGGCGACCAGCCGTTCGCCATCGCCGCGACGGCCACGACCGCCAGCATGACGAGCGCGGCGGCCAGCGCCAGCCACACCTTGAGCCGCCGCCGGCCGCCGGACGGCACGGGCTCGCCGAGGGGCCTGGCCGCCGGGCCCCGGCCTTGGTCCTGGCCCTGATCCTGGCCCTGGCCCTGGCCCCGGTTCTGGCCGGACTGCACGGTCTCCGCACGCCCGGAGACACCGGTCCCGGTGCCGGTCGTGTGCGAGGTGCCCGTCGTGTGCGGGGTGCCGGTCGGATGCGCGGTGCCGGTCGGATGCGCGGTGCCGGTCGGATGCGCGGTGCCGGACGCGGTCGTGTGCGGCGTCCCGGTGCCGGTCGGGTGCGCGGATCCGGTGCCGGTCGTGGCCGGGTGGGCGGGGGCCGTGCCGGACGGGGGGCGGGTGGGGTGGCCGGTGGCCTGCGTGGCGGGACGTTCGGTGATGGACGTGGCCGACACCCGCGTGAACGGCGTCGTGTCGTCGCCGGCCACCTGCACGCCCCTGGTGAGCACCGCCGTCGAGGCCCCGGCCGCCGTGCCGGTCTGCCCGAGCAGGCGCAGCAGGAGCTGGTCGGCCGAGGGACGCTCGTCGGGCGACTTGGCCAGCGCCGACCGCACCACGCCCCGCAGCGGCTCGTGCATCACGTCGACGTCGACCTCGTGGTTCAGGATGCGGTTGAGCACCACGGCGATCGACTTGCCCTCGAAGGCCGCCTTCCCGGTGGCGGCGAAGGCCATGGTCGCGCCCCAGGCGAACACGTCCGTGAAGGGCCCGATGTCGTCGCCGGCGATCTGCTCGGGCGCCATGTAGGCGGGCGTGCCGATCGCGCGGCTGGTGATCGTGCCGGTCGAGTCGATGATGCGGGCGATGCCGAAGTCGACCACGCGCGGCCCGTCGGCGGCGATGAGCACGTTGTCGGGCTTGAAGTCCCGGTGGACGATCGAGGCGTGGTGGATGGCGGTGAGCGCGGTGGCCGTGCCGATGGCCAGCCGGTCGAGCACCGTGCCGCTGAGCGGGCCGTCGGTCTCGACGATGTCGCGCAGCGCCCGCCCGTCGATGTACTCGCTGGCGATGTACGGCGTGTCGCCGTCGAGGTCGGCCTCCATCACCCGCGCGGTGCAGAAGGAGGCCACCCGCTGGGCCGCCTTGAGCTCCCTGGCGAAGCGCGACCTGGCGATCGTGTCACCGCTGAACTTCACGTGCAGCAGCTTGATCGCGGCCCGCTCGCCCTGCTCGTTGACGCCCAGGTAGACGATCCCCTGGCCGCCCTCGCCGATCCGTCCGGACAGCCGGAACGATCCCAGCAGCGCTGGATCGCCGGCCACCAGCGGCGCGATCTGCGGCATTCGTCTTTCCCCACGTTCACTGAACCCCAACCACGCAAACTTTACGACGCTCAGCAACTTCCCAGGGATCCGTTAACCGTTCGTGACTCACCGGTTTTTGCACAAAGCCCGTACACAGCGTCCATTCGGACCCTGTAACAGCGGTCTTGACTGGTTGGTCGCCGTCCACGGACCGGATCTTCGACGACCTCCTCGCACGTCGCGGACATCAGGCTGCAATCAGGAAATCCCGCTTCCAACCTGGCGTCCCAACTCTGCCGATCGCTCACCCCTCCCCCAGGCGGCTGCCCGGCATCGGCCGCGTGATCGGCGTCGTGCCCGGCAAGGTGGTGGGCACCACCGGCCGGCGGGCCCGGCGGCCGGGTGCGGGCGTGGACCTGGAGACAGGGAAGAGGCGCCAGGTGAAGGGCGTCCCCCCATACCTCCGCGAGGTCGTCGTCGGCAGGCTGGCGTGACGCGCCGTCGCAGGCTCCCCTGGTGGGCGGGGGCCGCCGTTCTCGTCGTCGCCCTGGCCGCCGCGTGGGTCGCCGCGTCCCTGCCGGCGCAGCCCGGCGTACGGTTCGTCCGCTCCCAGCCGGTCACCACCGGCAAGGCGGCCAAGAAGCCGGCCAAGCCCGCCAAGCGCACGAAGTACGCCACCCCGATCCGCTACGCGTACGTGCCGAGCTGCGGCGACGCCGGCGTGTGCGGGAACATGATCCTCGTCGGGGACGGCGGGGAGCGCGGCCGGCTGCCGTACAGCTTTGACGAGACGATGTTCGCCCTCAGCCGGGACGGCCGGCGTGCCGCCTTCCTGCGGGACAGCGACAACACCTACGTCGTGGCCGACCTGCGGACGGGAGCCGTCGAACGCCTCCCCGTCAGGCAGCCGCGCGGGACCGTCACGGCGTTCTTCGGAGCTCAGCCGCCGCTGTTCTCCCTGGACGGCCGCCACGTGCTCGTCCAGCCCGACCATCTGACCAAGGACACCGAGGTGATGCTGGAGCCGCCCGTGATCGTGGACGTCGCCCGCGGCACGGCCGTCCGCCTCCCGGACCGCGGGCAGGTCGCCGGATGGACGACGGAAGGTCTCGTCATGAGGAGCGGCGAGCCCTCCCGCCGCTCCCCGGGCCACCTCAGATCGGTGTGGTACGCCGTCTACTCCCCCAAGGGCGACCTGTTGCGCAGCTACACCATGCCGGGCAACGTGGAGTGGGCATCGAGCCGTCCCCCTCCGGCCGCCCGATCGACGTCACCGGCGAGGTGGCCGACTTCATGCTGCAGCCCGCCGAGCTGAGCGTGGTGCTCGGGCGCGTCCGTCAGTAGGGCAGGCTCCAGGTGGTGAAGGACTTGCGCAGGTACGGGTTCTTGAACTTCGGGTACGCGACCGTGCTGACGTCACCGTCCGAGGTGTAGCGCATGTCCGGGTTGTTCTTGAGCCAGTCGAGCCAGGCCGCCGAGCAGAACTGCGCGCAGTCGCCCTTCTTCTCCATGACCCGGATGCGCGGGATGCCGCCCGGGTCGAACGCCTTGCTGAACGGCGACGGCGCGGGCGTGTACCCGGCCAGGAACGCGCCGGCGTGGTTGTAGAGCTTGCCGTGCAGCGCCCACTCCTTCTTGCGCGGCTGGTTGCCGTACGGCAGGGCGATGGAGTTGGGCTTGACCTTGGTCAGGTCGTCGATCTGCTTGGCGATGCCGCCGATCTGGTCCTCCACCTCCTTCTCCGAGCGTCCGTGCAGGTTGACGTGGTCACGGGTGTGGTTGCCGATGTCGAAGCCGTTGTCCTTGAGCCAGCCCAGCGTCTGGGCCTGCTCCTCGCGCACGGTCTTGCCGAACATGTCGCGGGTGACGTAGAAGGTGGCGGCCGGCCGGAAGCCCGGGTGCTTGGCGGCCACCTCGCGCAGGATCGCCACGGCGGTGTCCGGCTGCGGGACGCCCATCTCGTTCAGGGTGAGCTGCGAGGGCGAGGAGTCGTCGAACGTCAGGACCACGGGATGCTTGCCCGCCGGGACGTTGATCTTCCCGGTCACCATCTCCGACGCGCTGATCGGGACGTAGTCCTCCTTGACCAGCCGTTCGAGGTCCGCGCGGAACTGCTGCGGCGTCCTGTCGTCGGTGGTGGCCGGGTTCTTGATGACCCGGTGGAACATCAGCACCGGGATCTGGCCCAGCTCGTTCGCCTTCACCTTGCGCGCAAGCGCGATCTTGGCCGCCTTGCTCTGCTTCAGCTTGGCCGCGGCCTCGGCCTTGCTGTCGGTGATCTTGGCAGTGTCGGGCGGCGAGTCGCACCCGGTCAGGACGACGGCGGCCGCGAGCAGCCCCGCTCCTGTCAAAATACCCAGTCGCATCCGAACCCCCCGAGACGCGTACGACTGTTACAGGTTGGGCCTTACCCAGGTGATCAACTGCGCCACGCCGCGACCTCGTCAAAGAAGGGTCAGGGATTACGAAAAGCGTCATCTGCCGCCGAGGCCGAACCGGCGGGCGACCCGGGCCATCAGCTGCGACATCCGGGACGGGAACGCGTCCGGCTCCGGGACGGTGACCGGCCGGACCCGGCCGTTGTGGATGGCGCCGATGCGCCAGCCATCGCCCGTCCGCACCACGACGACGGTCTGCCGGGACAGCCGCCGCCTGGGCAGCGTGGACCGCCAGGGCATCAGGACGGAGGCCGTGCCGTGCGCCACCGCCACGTCGGGGGTGAGGAAGCGCACCGACTCCAGGTCGCCGACGAGTGCCGAGCCGGCCAGGACGCCGCGGAAGAGCTTGTCGTGGTTGAGCTCGTGCGCCGGGCGGCCGCGGGCGATCGTGCCGTCGTAGGAGACGTAGTCGGAGTCGTCGGTGAACAGGGCGCCGAACGCGCGGGCGTCCCCGGCGGTCCAGGCCGCCATGAAGTCGGCGAACAGGCGCTGGATCGCGGCGGTGTCGGCGGTGTCGGGCGAGGCGAGGGTGGTCGAACGCATGGCGGTGCCTCCGGAGGTGATATCGTCATTTCGATTGACGAAAAGTACGATACCAGAAAGGTTCGAATGTCGAAACGTGCCGTCATCGGAGAGATCGCCATGGAGCTCCGGCAGCTGCAGCAGAGCTTCGACGCCTTCGACGAGGCCGCCGCGGCCCGGCTCGGCCTCAATCGCACCGACCTGCGCTGCCTCGACGTCGTCCTGGCCGAGGGCCCGGTCGCCGCGGGCGCGCTCAGCCTCGCGCTGAAGCTCAGCCCGGCGGCCGTCACCACCGTCATCGACCGGCTGGAACGCGCGGGCATGGTGGCCCGTGCGCCCGATCCGGGCAACCGCCGCCGCGTCCTGGTCGCCGCCACCGACGCCGCCCGCGCCGCCGAGGCCGAGATCTTCGTCCCGGTCGGCCAGGCGGGCGCGCAGGCGCTGGCGGGCTACGGGCAAGACGAGCTGGCCGTGATCCTGGACTTCCTGCGCACCGCCCGCAGGGTCCAGGAGGAACAGGCGGCCCGGGTCAGAGATTCGTCCTGAGTTCCGGAAAACACGACACAGGGTGTCGGGTTTCCGGGCGAGCATGGTCCCACCGGCCGGCGCCGACCGCGGGCCGGTACGCACGTACAGACAAGGACCTCAATGCGCGAAACCCCGCAGGAGCTCGAAGAGCTGCAGGCGCTCCTCGACGCCTCGCTCTCCCGCTCCAACTCGCACCTGCGCTCGATCGTCACCGAGCGCACCCTGAACGCCGAGCAGCTCACCGGGCTTCTGACCGGCATGCGCGTGCTCGCCGTGTCCACCGTGACGGCGAAGGGCGAGCCCCGGATCAGCGGCGTCGACGGCCACTTCCTGCACGGCAAGTGGCTCTTCGGCACGGCCCGCGGCGCCGCCAAGGCGCGCCACCTCGCCGCCCGCCCGGCGGCCAGCGTCGCCCACATGCGCGGGGAGGACCTGGGCGTGTTCACCCACGGCACGGTGGAGATCCTCAACCCGCAGGACGGCGAGCCGGCCGCCGACTGGCCGGCCCTGCTCGCCTACCTCAAGGACTTCTACGGCGCGGACGCCTTCGACTGGGAGAACGACGTGGTCTACTTCCGGCTGCACCCGAGCTGGATGACCGCCTACGCCCCCGACCCGGCCAAGCTCACGCCCTGACCGCCCACGCCCCGACCCGGCCAAGGCTCACGCCCTGACCGCCGGCGCGGGTTCGCGGCCGCGTCACAGGTAGAGCCGCAGCAGGTCCTCCTCGCTCTCGCGGCGGACGATGACCCGCGCCTGCCCGTCGCGCACCGCGACGACCGGCGGCCTGGGCACGTGGTTGTAGTTGCTGGCCATCGAGCGCTGGTAGGCGCCCGACACCGGGACGGCGAGCAGGTCGCCGGGCCGCACGTCGCCGGGCAGCGCGATGTCCCTGACCAGCACGTCCCCGCTCTCGCAGTGCTTGCCGACCACGGTGAACACGCCGGCGGGGGCGTCGGAGGCGCGGTTGGCCAGGGTTGCGGTGTAGGCGGCGCCGTACATGCCGGGGCGGGGGTTGTCGCTCATGCCGCCGTTCACGCTCACGTACCGGCCCTTGATCGTGCCGATCTCGTACAGGGCGACCGTGGACGGCCCGGCGATCGACCTGCCGGGCTCGACGGCCAGGTGCAGGCCCGCGGTCTCCTTCCTGAGCACGGCGAGCAGCTCGGCGGGCGTGGGCGGGGTGGGGTCGTCCGGCGTGTAGCCGATGCCGAGGCCGCCGCCCAGGTCGAGCCTGGTGACGCCGGTCTCGGCGGCGAAGGCGGCCATCCTGGCGGCGGCGGTGCCGAAGCCGTCCAGCTCGAAGATCTGCGAGCCGATGTGGGAGTGCAGGCCGTACAGCTCCAGCGCGGGCTCGGCGGTCACCTGCGCCACCGCGAGCGCGGCGGCGCCGGCGCTCAGCGAGAAGCCGAACTTGGAGTCCTCGCCGCCGGTGGCGATGAAGGCGTGGGTGTGCGGGTCCACGCCCGGCGTCACCCTGATCATCACCCGCTGCCGGACGCCCAGGGAGGCGGCGATCCCGGCGAGCCTGGCGATCTCGGCGAAGGAGTCGACGACCACGCACCCGATGCCCCAGGCCACGGCCCGGCGCAGCTCGTCGGCCGACTTGTTGTTGCCGTGGAAGACGACCCGCTCCGGCGGCATCCCGCCGGCCATGGCCACCGCCAGCTCGCCGCCCGTGCAGACGTCGAGGGACAGGCCCAGCCGGTCCAGCCAGCGCACCACCTCGGGGCAGAGGAACGCCTTGCCGCCGTAGTGCACGTCGCCGTCGGGCAGCGCGTCCAGCCAGGCGCGGGCGCGGGCGGTGAAGTCGGCCTCGTCCAGCACGTACGCGGGCGTGCCGTGCACCCGGGCCAGTTCGACCGCGCCGATCCCGCCGAGCCGCAGCTCCCCGTCGTGCCATGTGGCGGTCTGGGGCCAGATGTCCAAACTCATGAGGGGCGAGCGTAAACAACCGCGAGGGCGCGGAGGGTCGAGCATCGACGGATTCGTTGCTCAGGGTCGCATGCCTTCACGAGGCTTGGTGCCGCCTGACGGCCTGGCCACGATGACATGCCATGCGAACACACCTGGTCATCGCCCTGGTGGCGGCCTGCGCGCTCGGCGCGGGATGCGGGAGGTCCACCTCGGGTACGGCGGCGGCCCCCACGCCGCCCTCCTCGGCCGGCAAGAGCGCCAAGGACCTCGTCCCGGAATCCGTACGGAAGTCCGGCGAGCTGCGCATGGCGACCTCGGAAGGCTATCCCCCGATGGAGATGTACAAGCCGGGCACCCAGGAGATGACCGGCGTCGACGCCGACCTGGCCGTGGCGGTCGGAGAGCGGCTCGGGCTGAAGACCCGGATCATCAACGCCTCCTTCGACGGTCTCATCCCCGGCCTGCAGGGCGGCCGGTGGGACATCGCCATGGCCGCGCTCAGCGACCTCGAACAGCGCCGCAAGGCCGTCGACTTCGTCGACTACTTCAACGCCGGCGGCTCGATCATGGTCAAGAAGGGCAACCCCGAGGGCATCAAGACCCTCGAGGACCTGTGCGGCAAGAAGGTCGTCCTGGCCAAGGGCAGCTCCAACCTGGAGATCGGCAAGCGCCAGAACGAGAAGTGCGCCCAGAAGATGGAGATCATGCAGAGCGAGGACGCCCCCACCGGCCTGCTCACCATCGACTCCGGCCGTACCGTCGCCACGATCGTCGACTCCCCCGTGGCCGCCATGTACGCCAAGGAGACCGGCAAGTACGAGGTCCTGGCCGAGCAGTACGACGCCGGCCCCTGGGGCATCGCGATCGACAAGAAGCAGACCGGCCTGCGCGACGCCGTCGCCAAGGCGCTCCAGGAGCTGATCGACAGCGGCGAGTACGGCAAGATCCTGGAGAAGTACGGCACGACGGCCAACGCCGTGCCCAAGGTCACGATCAACACCGGCGCATGATGGAACTCCCGATCGATGCGGTGAAGCCGCCCAGGCCCGGGCGGCTCGTCGCGGCGGTGGTCGCGGCCCTGGTGATGGCGTGGCTGGCCTACACCGTCATCGTCAACCCCAACCTCCACTGGGACGTCATCGCCGAGTTCCTGCTGGACGGCCGCGTGCTCGGCGGCCTGTGGATCACGATCGCGCTCACCGCGCTGTCCATGGTCATCGGCGTCGCCCTCGGCGTGGTCGCCGCCGTCATGCAGCTGTCGGACAGCCCGGTGCTGCGCGGCGCGGCCGGCCTCTACACCTGGTTCTTCCGGGGCACGCCGCTGCTGGTGCAGCTCATCTTCTGGTTCAACATCGGCCTGGTCTTCCCCGAGATCGGGCTCGGCGTGCCGTTCGGCGGCCCGATGTTCCTCCAGTGGCCGGCCAACGAGCTGATCACGCCGTTCACGGCGGCGCTGCTCGGGCTGACCATCAACGAGGGCGCGTACATGGCCGAGATCGTCCGCGCGGGCATCCGTTCGGTGGATCCCGGGCAGCGGGAGGCGGCCGAGTCGCTGGGCATGACGCACCGGCAGATCCTGCGCAGGGTCGTGCTGCCGCAGGCGATGCGGGTGATCATCCCGCCGACCGGCAACCAGTTCATCTCCATGCTGAAGACCACCTCGATGGTCTCGGTCATCTCCGGCGCGGAGCTGCTGACCGTCTCCCAGCGCATCTACCTGGACAACTTCGAGGTGATCGCGCTGCTGGTGGTCGCCTCCACCTGGTACCTGCTGCTCACCACCGTGGCCACCTTCGGCCAGCGCTCCCTGGAGAGGAGGTTCAGCCGTGGCCACTAGCATGGTGAAGATCGAATCGGTCAGGAAGCGCTTCGGCCAGCTGGAGGTGCTGAAGGGCGTCAGCCTCGACGTGCCGGCCGGCGCGGTGGTCTGCGTGGTGGGCCCGTCCGGGTCCGGCAAGTCGACGCTGTTGCGCTGCGTCAACCGGCTGGAGACGATCGACGCGGGCCGGGTGTGGGTCGACGGCGAGCTCATGGGCTTCAGCGAGCAGGGCGGCAAGCTGCACCTGCTGCGGCCCGACGAGCTGTGCCGCCAGCGCCAGGAGATCGGCATGGTCTTCCAGCGCTTCCACCTGTTCCCGCACATGACCGCGCTGGAGAACGTCATGGAGGGCCCGTGCACGGTCAAGCGCCTGTCGAAGGCGAAGGCGGCCGAGCGCGCGAGGACGCTGCTCGACCGGGTGGGGCTGGCCGACCGGGCCGGCCACTACCCCAGGCAGCTGTCCGGCGGCCAGCAGCAGCGGGTCGCGATCGCGCGCAGCCTGGCCATGGACCCCAAGCTCATGCTGTTCGACGAGCCGACCAGCGCGCTCGACCCCGAGCTGGTGCAGGAGGTGCTGCAGGTCATGCGCGACCTGGCGGCCAGCGGGATGACGATGATCGTGGTGACCCACGAGATGGGCTTCGCCAGAGAGGCGGGCGACCACCTGGTGTTCATCGACGACGGCGTGATCGTGGAGGAGGGGCCGCCGCGCGAGGTGCTGTCCGCGCCGCGTCACGAGCGCACCCGCGCCTTCCTCGGGCAGGTGCTGTGAACGGCTCGCTTCTCAGGGAGGGTTCGGCCACGTGAGCCTCGACATGCTGATCAGCGGCGGCCTCGTGGCCGACGGGACGGGCGCGCCGCTGCGCCGGGCCGACGTCGGCGTCCGCGGTGACCGCCTCGTCCTGCTGCCCGGGGGCGGCCCGTCCGACGGCGGCGGGGGGCGGGTGATCGACGCCGCCGGGCTGGTGGTCGCGCCCGGGTTCATCGACGTGCACACCCACTCCGACGCGGTCACCCTGCTCGGGGAGGCGGGCCGGGAGCTGGCCGCGGCGCCCGTGCTCATGGGCGTCACGGTGGAGATCTGCGGCAACTGCGGGTCGAGCCTGTTCCCGGCGCTGCCCGAGCGGGTGCCGGCGCTGCGCCGGTCGAGCCGGGCCGGCTTCGGCGGCGACATCCCGATTTTTGAGGACTACGACGGGTTCGTCGCGGCGCACGAGCGGGCCCCCCGGTCGAACCACCTGACCTCCCTCGTCGGCCACGGCACCCTGCGGGCCGGCGTGCTCGGCTACGAGGACCGCCCGGCCACCCCAGCCGAGCTCGCCGCCATGTGCGGGCTGCTCGACGACGCGCTGGCCGCCGGCGCCGCCGGGCTGTCCACCGGCCTCATCTACACCCCCGGCACGTACGGCGACACCGCCGAGGTGGTCGCGCTGGCCCGCGTCGCGGCCAAGCACGGCAAGCCGTACGTCACCCACCTGCGGGACGAGATGTCCCGCGTCGAGGAGGCGCTGGAGGAGGCCGTCGAGATCGCCCGCACGAGCGGGGCCGCGCTGCACGTCAGCCACCACAAGACGGCCGGCAGGCACGCGTGGGGCAAGACCCTGCGCACGCTCCCCCGCATCGCCGCGCTGCGCGCCCAGGGCATGGACCTCACCTGCGACGTCTACCCCTACACCGAGGGCAGCACGTCGCTGTCGGCGATGTTCCCCCCGTGGGCCAACGACGGCGGCACCGAGGCGCTGCTCGACCGGCTGCGCGACCCCGGCCAGCGCGACCGCATGCGCGCGGCCATCGAGGACGGCGTGCCGGGCTGGGAGAACACGGTCGGCAACGGCGGCTGGGACCGCATCTCGGTCGCCTGCGCCACCCGTCACCCCGAGGCCGAGGGCCGCACGATCGCCGAGCTGGGCGGCGACCCGGTGGACGCGGCGGCCGAGCTGCTGCTCGCCGAGGACGGCGAGGTGACCATCATCAGCCACTCCATGCGCGAGGACGACGTCCAGCGGGTCCTGGCCAGCGAGTACGCCATGATCGGCTCGGACGGCGTGCCCAAGCCGGGCCATCCGCACCCCCGGCTGGCCGGCACCTTCCCCAGGGTGCTCGGCCGCTACTCCCGCGACCAGGGCCTGTTCCCGGTGGAGACCGCCGTCCACAAGATGACCGGCATGGCGGCCGACCGGTTCGGGCTGGCGAACCGGGGCGTCGTGCGCGACGGAGCGCACGCCGACCTGGTGCTCTTCGACCCCGCGACGGTGGCCGACGGCGCGACCTACGCCGACCCGCTGCTGCCCCCCGTCGGCATCAGGGCCGTCGTCGTGGCCGGACGGCTCGCCGTGGAGGACAACAGGCTCACCGAGGACAGACCAGGAAGGATCATCGGGCGGTGAACGACATCACGCTCGCCGTCGCGACGCGGGATCTGGTGACGGGCGAGTTCCACGGCGTCAACGAGGACGCCGAGCTGCCGCTGGCCAGCGTCGGCAAGCTGCTGCTGCTGGCCGAGGTGGCGATGAGCGTCGAGGGCGGCATCCTGGCCCCCGACACGCCCGTGACGCTGCACGACGACGACTACTGCGGCGGCTCCGGGCTGCTCACGTCGTTGTCCGCGCGCGTCTGGACGATCGGCGACCTGGCCCTGCTGACCGCCGCCGTCAGCGACAACACCGCCACGAACGCGCTGCTGCGCACGATCGGCCTGGACCGGGTCAACGCCGCCGCCGCGGCCCTCGGGCTGTCGCGGACCAGGCTGCTCGACCGCATCAGAGAACCGCGCACCCCGCAGGACCCGCCCACGTTCGCGATCGGCACCGCGGCCGAGCTGTCCGGCCTGGCCGCGCTGCTCGCCGGTGAGGGCGGCTGGCAGGCGCTCATGCGCGGCTGGATGCGGCAGAACACCGACCACGGGCTCGTCCCCGCCCTGGTCAGGCACGATCCCGAGGGCGACTGGCTGGCGAACAAGACCGGCACCGACGAGGGCGTCCGGTCCGACGTCGGCATCATGGACGGCCGCATCGCCTACGCCGTCCTCGCCCACGGCCCCGTGGGCAGCGAGCACGACCTGACCTCCGCCGTACGGCGGGCCGGCCTGGACGTCGCCGCCCGCCTCAGCGCAGCGACGGCTCCAGCGAGTTCCTGAGCTGGGCCGAGGCCGTACGCAGGTAGGCCAGGAACGACCGGGCGGCCGGGTTGGGATTGGTCGGCCGCCTGGCCACGCCGATCCTGCGGAACAGGTTCGGCGTGGTCAGCCGGCAGGTGTGCAGCCCGGTCGCGCCCTGCAGGCCGAGGCTCGGCACCAGCGCGACGCCGAGCCCGGCCCGTACCAGGCCGATCGTCACCTCGTAGTGGTCGCTGCGGCAGCGGATCTGCGGCGAGAAGCCCTCCAGCATGCTGGCCCGCTCAAGGATCGACACCGGGTGCTCGGCGCCGAACGTGGTGATCCACGGCTCCTCGGCCAGGTCCGCCAGCCGCACCTTGGGCCGCTGGGCGGCGACGTGGCCGGTGGGCAGGACCAGCAGCTGCGGCTCGTCGAACAGGTGGACGACCTCCACCCCTTCCGGGCACTGCCACGGGTCCAGCGCGTGCTCGAAGACCACCAGCACGTCGAGCGCGCCGCGCTCCAGATCGGGCAGCAGCTCGTACGGCTGGCCCTCCACCAGGTCGAGCGCCACCTTGGGATAGCGGGAGGCGAAGCGCGACAGCGCCAGCGGCAGCAGCCGGTAGCCGGCGGAGGCGAAGAAGCCGATGCGCAGCTCGCCGGCGTCCACCCTGGCCTGGGCGAGCAGGTCCTTCTCGGCCGCCTCGATGATGTCGACGACCTCCTGGGCGCGGATGGCCAGGCGGCGTCCCGCCTCGGTCAGCCGCAGGCTCTGGGCGTTGCGCTCGACCAGCCCGACCCCCGCCTCCTGCTCCAGCCGGGACAGCTGGTGGGACACGGCGGACGGCGACAACTTCAGCACCCTGGCCGCACCGGCGATACTGCCCGTCCTGAACACCTCAAGCAGGACACGCAGCCGGTTACTACTCAACACGGGACCAAGAGTACGAGCTCCCCCACCTCGCCCCGTGCATAAGATGTTCCCGGTGATCGACTCCACGCACCTGCCGCCGGTCGAGCTGCGTACCGAGCGCCTCCTGCTGCGGCCCTGGCGCCCCTCCGACCGCGAACCCTTCGCGGAGCTCAACGCCGATCCCGAGGTCATGGAACACTTCCCCGCCACGCTCAGCCGCGAGCAGAGCGACGCGCTCGCCGACACCAGCGACGAGCTGATCGCCCGGCAGGGCTGGGGACGCTGGGCGCTGGAGCGGCTGGACACCGGCGAGTTCATCGGCTTCACCGGCCTGCACCAGCCGTCGTTCGAGGCCCCCTTCATGCCGGCGACGGAGATCGCCTGGCGGCTCAACCGCAGGTCGTGGGGGCACGGCTACGCGAGCGAGGCGGCCACCGCGGCGCTCGGCTTCGCCTTCGACCGGCTCGGCCTGGCGGAGGTGGTCTCCTTCACGGCCACGGTCAACACCCGCTCCAGCGCCGTCATGCGCCGCCTCGGGATGATCCATGACCCCGCGGGGGATTTCGACCATCCCGTCCTCCCGCCCGGCCACCGGCTGCGCCGCCACGTCCTGTACCGCCTCACCGCGAGCGACTGGCGCGGGGCGAACGGGTGAGCGGGTGAGTGAGCAGACGAGCAGGTGAGCCGGCGGGCGAACGGGTGAGCAGGGTCGCGGCGCCCCGGCCGAGACGGCCCGCGGACGGCCCCGGGCATGCGAAACGGCCCCTACCGTACGACGAAGCCGCAGGTAGAGGCCGCTTTTGCTCAAGCAGACATCTTCTTCTTGAGGTTCTCGTCCAGGGCGGCCAGGAAGTCCTGGGTGGTGAGCCACTTGGCGTCGCCGCCGACCAGCAGGGCGAGGTCCTTGGTCATCTGACCGCCCTCGACGGTCTCGATGCAGACCTGCTCCAGCTTGTCGGCGAACTCCGTCACGGCGGGGGTGTTGTCCAGCTTGCCGCGGTGGGCCAGGCCACGCGTCCACGCGAAGATCGAGGCGATCGGGTTCGTGGAGGTGGGGTTGCCCTTCTGGTGCTCGCGGTAGTGGCGGGTCACGGTGCCGTGGGCGGCCTCGGCCTCGACGGTCCGGCCGTCGGGGGTCATGAGGACGGAGGTCATCAGGCCGAGCGAGCCGAAGCCCTGCGCGACGGTGTCGGACTGCACGTCGCCGTCGTAGTTCTTGGCGGCCCAGACGTAGCCGCCCTCCCACTTGAGCGCCGCAGCGACCATGTCGTCGATGAGGCGGTGCTCGTAGGTGAGCCCGGCCTTCTCGAAGTCGGCCTTGAACTCGGTCTCGAAGACCTCGGCGAAGATGTCCTTGAAGCGGCCGTCGTACGCCTTGAGGATGGTGTTCTTCGTCGACAGGTAGACCGGGTAGTTGCGGGCCAGGCCGTAGCGCATGGAGGCGCGGGCGAAGTCGCGGATCGACTCGTCGAGGTTGTACATCGCCATGGCGACGCCGCCGCCCGGGAAGTCGTACACGTCGAGCTCGATGGGCTCGGAGCCGTCCTTCGGCGTGTACGTGAGGGTCAGGGTGCCCTCGCCGGGGATGACCAGGTCGGTGGCGCGGTACTGGTCGCCGAAGGCGTGACGGCCGACGACGATCGGCTTGGTCCAGCCGGGCACGAGCCGCGGCACGTTCGACATGATGATCGGCTCACGGAAGATCACGCCGCCGAGGATGTTGCGGATGGTCCCGTTCGGGGACTTCCACATCTTCTTGAGCCCGAACTCCTCGACCCGCGCCTCGTCGGGGGTGATCGTGGCGCACTTCACACCGACGCCGTACTTCTTGATGGCGTTGGCGGCGTCGATGGTGACCTGGTCGTCCGTCGAGTCCCGGTACTCGATCCCCAGGTCGTAGTACTTCAGGTCGACGTCGAGGTAGGGAAGGATCAGCTGGTCCTTGATGAACTGCCAGATGATCCGGGTCATCTCGTCGCCGTCGAGCTCGACGACCGGACCCTCCACCTTGATCTTGGGCATGCGAATGGTTCCCCTTCAATGAATGGATGCGTTGAGGCTATCGGACCGTCCCGTCAACCGGCCAAAAGGGACAGGAGCCAGGCCTTGAACGCGTTGTTGTACAGCGCGAGCGAGGTCAGGGCCATGAGGAAGCCGAACGCGATCAGCGTGATGACGTCCGTCTTCTTGTCGCGGACGGCCAGTTGCCCGTCGAATCCGGCGAACCGGAGCGCGGCGGCGACCATCAGCACGCCGCCCAGCGCGAACCCGCCCCAGCGCGGGTCCACCAACAGGATCACGAGCACGGCGGCGACCGCTCCCGCCACGATCAGCGGGAACGGTCCCCAGCGTTCACGTTCGTTCTCTCGGCTCAACGCTCTTCTATTGGCTTCCACTTCTGATCGCGCTCGCCAATGTATTCACTGTCGGGCCGGATCAGCCTGTTGTCGGCATGCTGCTCGATCACGTGCGCGGTCCAGCCGGACATGCGGCTGATCGAGAAGACGGGGGTGAACAGGTCCGTCGGAATGCCAAGGTAGTGGTAGACCGACGCCGCGTAGAAATCGACGTTCGGATAGAGGCCCTTCGTCTCGAAGACGACCTCCTCCATCTCCTTCGACATCCGGTAGTAGGTGTCGTCGCCGGCGGCCTCGGCCAGCTCGGCGGACATGCGGCGCAGGTGCGTCGCGCGCGGGTCCTCGGTCTTGTAGACGCGGTGGCCGAAGCCCATGATCTTCTCGCCCGCGGCGAGCTTGTCGCGCACGGCCTGGGCCACCCCGCCCGGCGGGATCGACTCCAGGGTCTTCATGACCTGCTCGTTCGCGCCGCCGTGCAGCGGGCCCTTGAGCGTGCCGATGGCCGCGACGATGGCCGAGTGCATGTCCGACAGGGTCGCGGCGCAGACGCGGGCGGCGAACGTCGAGGCGTTCATCGTGTGGTCGGCGTGCAGCACCAGGCACTCATCGAAGATCTCGACCGCACGCCGCTCGGGGGCGCGGCCGGTGACCTGGAGCAGGAAGTTGCCGGCGATGCTGAGCTCGGGGTCGGCCTCGGGGACCGCGCCGCCGGTGCGCGCGGCGTGGTAGCGGGCGACCAGCACGGGCTGCTGCGCGGTCAGGCGGGCCGCCTTGCGCAGGTTCGCGTCGGGGGCGGTGGAGTCCTTGTCGGGGTCGTCGGCGCCGGACAGTGAGACGAGGGAGCGGAGCGCCTCCATGGGTTTCTGCTTCTCGGCGATCTCCGCCACGTTGGCGGCGACCAGCGCGCCCAGCTCCCTGCCCTGGGCCAGGTCGGCGCCGTACGCCTCCAGCTGGGCCCGGTCGGGCAGCCTGCCGTGCTGCAGCAGGTACGCGGTCTCCTCGAACGTCGCTCGGCCGGCCAGGTCGTGGATGTCGTATCCACGGTAGAAGAGGCGACCGGCCTTGCCGTCGATGTCGCTCAGCGCTGTGGACGCGGCGACGACATCGGCCAGGCCTTTCGTGGGCTTGTCCGCCATGAGTGTTTCCTCCGCTTATCTTCCTCCGAAGTCTACCCGTGAGCAGGTAAAACCGTTCGCAGAGGTCCAGACCAATTTCACAGGGGATTCTCCTTTCGGCAAAGGAGATTCCGCATCCCCTCGGTTGGGTAAGCCGGAGCTGTAGTAATAGTTACGGCGGGCTACCTGGGGAGGAACTGCCGTGGAGGGGCCGTTCATACGCATCGAGGACACCGGCGACGTGGTCCCGTTGCGCCCCGAGATCACGACGGTCGGGAGAGGCCGGGGTGTGGACATCCGGCTCACCGACCCCAGTGTGTCTCGACTCCATGCCGAGTTCGTCAGACGAGGACCCTACCTGTACGTCGTTGACCTGGGCCTGTCCCGCAACGGCACACGGGTGAACGGCAGGCCGATCGCCCGGAGGGTCCTTGACGACGGAGACGTCGTCTCGTTCGGCGCGGCGCGGGGTCGCATCGGTGGAGTCCCCCGTGAGGACTTCACCCCCGAGGTCGAGCTGCGCAGGGCGGCGGCGCCCGAGCTGACCAGGCGCGAGGTCGATGTGCTGACCTCGCTCTGCAGGCCGGCGCTGTCCGACGAGGCGTTCGTCGCTCCGGCGACGGCGCGCGAGATCGCCGACGACCTGGTCGTGACCGAAGCCGCGGTCAAGCAGCACCTGCTGCGGCTGTACCAGAAGTTCAGGATTCCTGAGGGCACCAACCGCCGCACGCGCCTCGCCAACGAGGTCGTCGCGCTCGGGCTGGTGCGCCCGACCCCTGTGGTGCCACCACAGCGGTCGGCGGGCGCCACGGCTGAGCAGCAGCCGTCGGCGGCCGGTAGGAGGGCTTCCTAGAGGGAGCCAGATCGCGACCGGGGCTTCGGCGAGGGGTTCCGGCAGCGTCGGACCCATCGAGAGATCACCGCGTTCATCCCTGCTGGGCGCGGAACGGGCGACGGCGGGCGACCGCGGGCCGACAGGCCGGTGGCGCGCGCCGTGCTCGACGCCGGTCAGGGAACGTGCCGGCGACGCGCGCTGGTGAGCCATGCGCTCGTCGCCGGAGGTCAGCGTTCCTTCACCGGTGTCGTTCAGATCACCCGGAAACCGTGGCTGGGCTTGCTGGTCCTGTTGGCCCGGTCGACGGCGACCGCGTAGTAGTGGTCGCCGCGCTTGCCGTCGGGGTCCGTCCAGCGGATCTGGCGGTCGGCGGGCACGACGGCGACCAGGTTGCGCGCGTCGGCGAAGGCGTTCTGGCCGGCCTCGTCCGGGAAGCGGAAGATGGCGAACTGGAACGGCTCGTCCCGGCCGGTGGCGACCACGCGCACCTCGACGCCGCCGGTGCGGCGCAGCGCGTACGCCACCACCGGGCGGCGCGGCGGCTCGCCGTTCGCCAGGCGGGGCAGCACGGGCGCGAGCGCGGGCCGCTGGTAGTGGTCGTTGACGGCGGTCGTGATGGAGGCCAGCCGGTCCACCTTGACGTCGTTGGCGTTGTACCAGATGTCGCCGCTGATCTCGGGGTGGGCGCGGTTGAGCGTCAGGTGCCTGGACAGCTCGTCCGGCTTCTGCCACTCGGCGGCCTGGGCCGGGTCGCCCGCCTTGTAGGCCGCCTGCCCGATCCACAGCAGCGTGTTCGTGCCCGCGGCCACGTCCGACCACCACGGGACGAGCTTGGAGTAGTCGGCCGGCGGCTGCCCGATGTACCAGTAGAGCTGCGGCGCGATGTAGTCCAGCCAGCCCTTCTTGACCCAGCCGCGGGTGTCGGCGTGCAGGTTGTCGTAGGACTGGCCGCCGTTGGTCTCGGAACCGAGCGGGTCGGTGCCCTTGTTGCGCCAGATGCCCGACGGGCTGATGCCCCAGGCGATCTCCGGCTTGGCCTGCAGGACGCGCTGCTGCATCTCGCTGACCATGAGGTCGACGTTGTTGCGCCGCCAGGAGGCCAGGTCGGGGAAGCCGGCGCCGTACTTGGCGAACGCGGCGCTGTCGTCGAAGGCAGTGGTGTTGGTCGGGTAGAAGTAGTCGTCGAAGTGCAGGCCGTCGATGTCGTAGCGGGTGATCGCGTCCATCATCGCGTCCTGGCAGAACTTGCGGACCTCGGGCATGCCCGGGTTGTAGTAGAGCTTGCCGCCGAACGGCAGGATCCAGTCGGGGTGCTTGCGGCCGGGGTGATCGGGGTGCAGCTTGCTCGGGTCGGGCTGCATCGACACGCGGTAGGGGTTGAACCAGGCGTGGAAGGCCAGGCCGCGCTTGTGGGTCTCCTCCACGGCGAACCCGAGGGGGTCGTAGCCGGGGTCCTGGCCCTGGGTGCCGGTCAGGTACTGCGACCAGGGCTCGAACGGCGACGGCCAGAACGCGTCGGCGGTCGGCCTGATCTGCACGAACACGGAGTTGAGCTTGCGCTGCACGGCCACGTCGAGCCAGGCGAGGTATTCGGCCTTCTGCTCGTCGGCGCTCAGCCCCGGCTTCGAGGGCCAGTTGATGTTGACGACGGAAGCGATCCACATGCCGCGCATCTGACGCAGCGGGGGGACGTAGTCTGCCTGGGCGAAGGCCGGCAGCGGCACGGCGGACGCGGCGGCGGCGAGAGCGAGACCCTTCAGGAGAGTCCTTCTGCTGGGCATGGGGGGTGGCCTCTCGACAATGGTTGTGTCGAGGGCGACGATGACAGAAAATTACCTTCAGATCAACAACCGTGAAGGAAAATGCCGCATGAGCGCAGAGCTGGTCCGACTTGCGATGACGGTGCTCCAGCCGGGGTTCGAAGGGACGTCGCCTCCCGACTGGCTGCGCCGCGCGCTGGGCGAGGGCCTGGGCGGCGTCATCCTGTTCGCCCGCAACTCCATCGGCGAGCAGCTCGTCCGTTCGGTGCGCGCCGAGAACCCCGGCGCGATCGTCGCGATCGACGAGGAGGGCGGCGCGGTCACCCGGCTCGAAGTGCTCGCCGGCAGCTCCTTCCCCGGCAACCGGGCGCTGGGCGTGGCCGACGACGTCGAGCTGACCGAACGGGTCGGCCGGCAGATCGGCCGGATGCTCGCCGAACTCGACATCTCCCTCGACTACGCGCCCTCCGCCGACGTGAACGCCAACCCGGAGAACCCGGTCATCGGCGTGCGCTCGTTCGGGCCCGACCCCGAGCTGGTCGCCCGGCACACCGTCGCGTACGTGGCCGGGGTGCAGGGCGCGGGCGTGGCCGCCTGCGCCAAGCACTTCCCGGGGCACGGCGACACGACCACCGACTCCCACCTGGCGCTGCCCACCGTGCACGCCTCGCGGGCGGTGCTCGACGAGCGCGACCTGCCGCCGTTCCGGGCCGCCATCGCGCACGGGGTGCGCTCGATCATGTCCGGCCACCTGCTCGTGCCCGCGCTCGACCCGTCGATGCCGGCCACGCTCAGCCACAGCGCCCTGACCGACCTGCTCAGGGGCGAGCTCGGCTTCGACGGCGTGGTGGTCACCGACGCGATCGAGATGCAGGCCGTGGCCGCCATGTTCGGCCCCGGCGAGATCGCGGTGCGCGCGCTGGCCGCCGGCGCCGACACCATCTGCGCCGGCCGGGCCGACGAGCGCAGCCTGCACGAGATGCGCGACGCCGTCGTCGAGGCGGTGCGCACGGGCCGGCTGGCGGAGGAGCGGCTGGCCGAGGCGGCCGGCCGGGTGCTCGCCCTGTCCACCTGGTACGCCGAGCGGTCCGAGCTGCGCGAGAAGGCCCGCGCCGACATCGACGAGGGCGTCGGACTGGAGGCCGCCAGGGCCGCGCTGACCACCACGGGCACCGCCGTGCTCGACCGGGGGCCGCTGGTCGTGGAGGTCAACACCCGGCTCAACCAGGCGGTCGATCCCGCCACGCCGACCGGCATCGCGGCGGCGCTGGCCGCCCGGCTGCCGAACACCGCCAGGGTGCGCCTCGACCGCGACGGCGAGCTGCCCGCCTTCGACGACCGTCCCGTGGTGCTCGTGGTGCACGACGCGGCCCGGCACCCGTGGGTGCGCGAGGCGCTGGCGCGGGCGCTGGCCGTCCGGCCCGACGCGATCGTGGTGGACACCGGCATCAGCGACGCGCCCGTCGGCGCCGCCCACCTCGCCACGCACGGCATCTCCCGCGTCTCCGCGCAGGCCGCGGCCGAATGGCTGACCCGTTGAACACCGAGCCCGCGAACCCGGTCGCCACCGTGCGGGCGGTGCTGCCGTCGCTGACCCCGGCGGCGCAGGCCATCGGGCGCATCATCCTGGACGACCCGGGGCTGGTCGTGCGGAGCACGATCACCGAGTTCAGCGCGGTGTCGGGCACCAGCGAGGCCACGATCGTGCGCACCGCGCGGGCGCTTGGCTTCGCCGGTTACTCGCAGATGCGCTTCGCGCTGGCCGCCGCCGTGGCCAAGCAGCCCGAACGCCTGGTGCCCGGCGACCTGGCCCCCGACGACCCGCTGACCGACGTGATCGCCAAGGTGGCGCGGGCGGAGTCCGACGCCCTGGCGGACACGGCGGCGCAGCTCGACCCCGACCAGCTCGGCGAGGTCGTCCAGGCCATCGCGGTGGCCCGGCGGGTGGACGTCTACGGCGTGGCGGCCTCGGGGCTGGTGGCCGCCGACATGTCGCAGAAGCTGCTGCGCATCGGCCTGTCCAGCCATCCGTTCAGCGACGCCCACCTGGCCCTGACCAGCGCGGCGCTGCTGCGGGACGGCGACGTCGCGGTGGCCATCAGCTGCAGCGGCGAGACGCCCGACGTGCTGGTCCCGGCCCGTACGGCGGCCGAGGCGGGGGCGCTGATCGTCGCCATCACCAACAACCCGCGCTCGTCGCTGGCCGACCTGGCCAGCCACACGCTGGTGTCGGCCGGCCGGGAGACCGCCTTCCGGCCCGGCGCGCTGGCCAGCCGGATCAGCCAGCTGCTGATCGTCGACTGCATCTTCGTCGGCCTGGCGCAGCGCACCTACGACCGGGCCGAGGCGGCGATCAGGGCCACCCGCGACGCGACCGACCGTTACCGCAACCGGTGACGGCGGAGACGGCGTCAGGCGCGGGTCACCGAGACCTTCGCCAGGTCGGCCTCGATGCACCCGGCCCATTGACGTGCAGCAGGCCGGGAAGCGGGTGCCGATGCTGATCGACACGCTCATGATCCGGGCGGTGGCGACGCGGGCGACGTACACGAGGTCCTCGCCGTCCTCGCCGTCGAGGACCGCGACCGAGGCCGACTCGTGCACCTCGGCGGCCAGGCGTTCCAGGTGGGGGCCGGCGACCTCGGGCAGCGACAGGCCGGACAGGTAGGCGTACCCCAGCTCCAGGACGCGCGGATCACCGCCAGCCCTCTGGCCGGCGACTGCACATGATCGCCCATGGTGATCCGTTGACAGAAGCCGACAAGGGCGTAGTTTCCGCCATATGGAGCTGTTCGGACAGAGGATTCCTGTGCGCATGGCGAACACCTAGGAGCAGCCGTGCGTCGCATGCAGCAGCGCGTGGCGATCGCACGGGCCGTGGCCTACGAGCCGCACGTCCTGCTCATGGACGAGCCGTTCGCCGCCGTGGACGCGCAGACCAGGCCGACCTGGAGGACCTGCCCATCGACCTGCCGCGCGACCGGGACCAGCTCACCACCCGGCCGCTGCCGCGTTTCGGCGAGCTGCGCGGGCAGGTCTACCGGCGGATCCAGCAGGCGAGAGGGGCACGATGAGCACGGTGCGGGCGGCGGCGTTCGAGGTGCTGCGGCGGTACGGCCTGACGACGATCTTCGGCAACCCCGGCTCGACCGAGGTGTCGCTGCTGACCGGCCTGCCGGACGACCTCCGCTTCGTGCTCGCGCTGCACGAGGGCTCGGTCGTCGGCATGGCCACCGGCTGGGCCATCGGGCACGCCGAGCCCGCGCTGGCCGTGCTGCACACCACGGCCGGGCTGGGCAACGCGGTGGGCGCCCTCGCCACGGCCCGGGTGAACCGGGCGCCCCTGGTCGTGCTGGTCGGGCAGCAGGACCGGCGGCACCTGGCGCTGGAGCCGTTCCTCGCCGGACGGCTGGCCGGGCTGGCCGGCGACTACCCGGTGTGGACCGACCAGCCGGTGCGGGCGCAGGACGTGCCGGGCGCGCTGGCCAGGGCCTTTCACGAGGCGGTCACGCACCGGGGCCCCGCGCTGGTCGTGGTGCCGATGGACGACTGGGACGCGCCCTTCGCCGGCGAGACGCCCGCCGCCCCGGCCCGGGTGCTGCGGCCCGCCGCCGTGCCCGACGCCGGCCTGGCGCCGCTGGTCGAGCTGCTGGCCGGGGCGCGGTCCCCGGTGATCGTGGCGGGGGCGGGGGCGTCCTGGGGACCGCTGGTGGAGCTGGCCGAGCGGCTGGCGTGCCCGGTGTTCCAGGAGTCGTTCGGGGCGCTGGCGGGGTTCCCGCAGGACCATCCGCAGTACGCGGGGGTGCTGCCGGCCGACCGGGGGCGGCTGCGGGCCGTGCTCGCGCCGCACGACGTCGTGCTGGCCGTGGGCGCGCCGGTGTTCCGGCAGTACCCGTACGCGCCGGGGCCGCTGGTCGAGCCGGGGACGGCGGTCGCCGTGGTCACCGACGACCCGGCCGAGGCGCACCGGAGCCCGGCCGCCCTGGCCGTCCTGGCCCCGCCCGGGGTCGTCTGCGAGCGGCTGGCGGCGCTGCTGCCGGCCCGTCCCGCCGCTCCGGCGGCCGTTCCGCCGGCTCCCGCTCCCGAGGTGCCCGGCGGGGAGCCGTTGCGGCCCGCGTACGTGCTGCGCGAGCTGGCCCGGCGGCTGCCGCGCGACGTCGTGCTGCTGGAGGAGACCCCGTCGTCCCGTCCTGACCTGCACCGGCTGGTCCCGGCACGGAACCCGCTGGGCTTCGTCTCGGCGGCCATGGGCGGGCTCGGGTTCGCCGTGCCGGCCGCGGTCGGCCTGCGCATGGCGCTGCCCGGACGCCCGGTGGTCACGGTCGTGGGCGACGGCTCGGCGCTGTACGGCGTGCAGGCCCTGTGGAGCGCCGCCCACTACCGGGTGGGCGCCCTGTTCGTCGTGCTCGCCAACGGCCGCTACGCCGTCATGGACCGGCTGGCCGACCAGCACGGCGGCAAGGCCCCCTGGCCGCCGTTCCCGGAGGTGGACCTGGCGGCGCTGGCCAGGTCGCTCGGCTGCCCCGCCCGGCGGGTGGACGGCCCCGCCGAGCTGGGGGCCGTGCTCGACGAGGTGATCCCGTCGCTGGCCGCCCGCGAGGAGCCCCTGCTGCTCGACGTCACCGTGGCCGTGGACCAGGACTTCCGGCCGTGAGCCGGGTCACCAGGCCGGAGGGCGGCGACCGTCGTCGGCTGCCGGGTCGAAGCAGAGCTCGGGGGTGGCGTCCGGCTTGAAGACCTCGTCCAGGGCCCACCGCTCGTACGGGCGGGCGCACGGCGGCGCGCCGGCGATGGCCAGCTCGCGGGCGTCGAGGTCCATGACGACGGAGTAGACCGTGTGGCACTCCTCGGCCGGGCCGGAGTCGGGGTCGAGGTGGCGGCAGACGCCGTCGGGGAAGGAGTAGTGGTCGCGTAGGGCGGCGACGACGTGTTCGAGGCCGACCGCGCGCTCGGCGGCGGTGTCCTCCAGCAGGTGGCGCACGCGTTCTGGGCGCAGCAGGGTCAGGCCGGACCTGGCCGCCTTCATGTCCTCCACCGGCAGCTCGGCCTCGAAGTGGTTGGCGTGGGTGAGCAGGCCGTCACGCGGCAGCAGCGCGCCGAACGCGCCCGGAGCCACCTCCAGGTCGATGGCCTCGCCTCCGGCGTCGGCGATGAGCAGGTTGCCCGAGGAGACGCGCGGCACGTCGAGCACCTTGCGGTGGGCCCGGCTCATGCGGTCGGACTGCAGCACCCCGCGCAGCAGGAAGTGGTACGGGACCCCCGCCCCCGCCTGGTCACGGTCGGACTGCAGGCGGTTGGCGCACACCCCGAGCCCCGCCGAGTTGAGCCCCGACTTGGCGAGCATGCCCGCCTCGGCCAGCGTGAGCACCGCGAACCCCTCGGTGTCGCGGGTGGCCAGCAGGAAGGTGACCGCGCCCTGCTCGGGATGCCAGTCCCAGTTCTGGGCGAGCAGGGTGTGGCCGTCGCGGGTGTACTTGGGCAGGACGGCCAGCGCGGTGCAGCCGTCGTCGTGGTAGCCGGTGCCGTCGAGCAGCTCGGTACGGGCGTTGAGCGCCGCGATGTGCTCGACCGGCTGCCCCGCGCCCGCCGCCAGCCCCTCCAGCATGGCGGCGATGCTCGGGTCGTACGCCCTGGCCACGTCGAGGAAGGTCTGGCCCCAGCGCAGCACGTCGGCCGAGGAGAGGCCGGACTTGTCGCGGAAACGCCGCAGGTAGGTCTCGACGCTCCGCGCGACCAGGTCGGCGGTGCGGTGGCCGACCTCGGCCCCCATCTCCTCGTAGGTGCCCTCGACAGCGATGAGCGGGGTGTCCATGAATCGGCCTTCCGTGATGGGGGTAGGGCTGGCTCTTCTTCCCATTCCCCCCATCAGGGCTGTATCCCCCGATCACTCAGGAACGCTCGGCCGCCTCCACGACGTTGGACAGCAGCAGCGCGCGGGTCATCGGCCCGACCCCGCCCGGGTTGGGGGTGAGGAAACCGGCGACCTCCTCGACGTCGGGCGCCACGTCACCGGCGATCTTGCCGTGGACCCGTGAGACGCCCACGTCGAGGACCGCCGCGCCGGGCTTGACCATGTCACGCGTGATGAGCTCGGGCACGCCGGCCGCGGCCACGACGATGTCGGCCCGGCGCACGTGGGCGGCCAGATCCTGGGTGCCGGTGTGGCAGAGGGTCACCGTGGCGTTCTCGCTGCGGCGGGTCAGCAGCAGGCCGAGCGAGCGGCCGACGGTGATGCCCCGGCCCACCACGACGACGTCGGCGCCCTTGATCGGCACGTCGTACTCCTGGAGCAGCAGCACGATGCCGTGGGGCGTGCAGGGCAGGGGCGCGTCGACCATGTGGACGAGGCGGCCGAGGTTGACCGGGTGGAGGCCGTCGGCGTCCTTGGCCGGGTCCATGCGCTCCAGCAGCGCCATCGTGTCGATCTGCTTCGGCAGCGGGAGCTGGACGATGTAGCCGGTGCAGGCCGGGGAGGCGTTGAGCTCGTCGACGGCCGCCTCGACGTCCTTCTGGGTGGCGGTGGCCGGGAGGTCGACGCGGATGGAGGCGATGCCGACCTCGGCGCAGTCGCGGTGCTTGCCCGCGACGTAGATCTGGCTGCCCGGGTCGTCGCCCACCAGGACGGTGCCCAGGCCGGGCGTGATGCCGCGGTCCTTGAGCGCGGCCACCCGGGTCGCGAGGTCTGCCTTGATCCTGGCGGCTGTCGCCTTGCCGTCGAGTTTCACTGCGCTCATGCCGTCAATCCTTCCATGACTGGTCGGCTTCCCGTCACCGGCCGCGCGCCCGTCCACAGTTTTTCCACAGATGGGAGGCAGGCGGCGTCCGTTGTCCACAGGCGAACGATGACATCGTTGTCATCGATCAAGGAAGGGCATATCGTGTCGGGCGCCGACACCATGCCCGTGTCGGGCGCCGACACCATGCTCTCCGGAGGTTCCCCTTGCGCGCCCGCTCCCCCCTGCCACGCCTCGGCGGCCTCCGCCGGCCCGGCCGCCGCGTACCCGGATGACCTGCGTACTCGCCGTCGACATCGGCGGCACCAAGCTCGCCGCCGCGCTGGTCGACGAGGCCGGCTCCCTGCTGCGCTCGGCCACGCGGCCCACGCCGCCCGCCGACGTCATGTCCGCGCTGGCGGCCCTGGTCGCGGAGGTGACCGGCGGAGGCCCGCCGCCGCACGCCGTCGGCGTCGGCTGCGCCGGCCCGCTCGACCTCACCACGGGCACGGTGAGCCCGGTGAACATGCCGAGCTGGCGCGGCTTCCCGCTGCGCGACGAGCTGCGACGGCTGACCGGCCTGCCCGTGGTGCTGGCCGGCGACGCCCAGTGCATGGCGCTCGGCGAACACTGGCTGGGCGCCGGGCAGGGCAGCACGTCGCTGCTCGGCGTCGTCGTGTCCACCGGCATCGGCGGCGGCCTGGTGATCGGCGGCGCGCCGCTGCTCGGCCCTGCGGGCAACGCGGGGCACGTCGGCCACATGAGCGTCGATCCCGGCGGCGAGCGCTGCGAGTGCGGCGGCCGCGGCTGCGTCGAGCGCTACTCCAGCGGCCCCAACCTGGCCCGCTGGGCCCTGGAGCACGGCTGGGCGCCCGCAGGCGACCGCGACGCCAGGGCGCTGGCCGCCGACGCGTCCGCCGGGCATCCGGTGGCGCTGGCGGCCTTCGAGCGCGGCGCCCGTGCGCTGGCCGGCCTGATCGCCTCCACGGCGGCCGCGGTCGAGCTCGACACCGTGGTCATCGGCGGCGGCGTGTCGGCGGCCGGCGCGGTGCTGTTCGGCCCGCTGGAGCGGGCGCTCGACGACGTGGCGGGGCTGGCGTTCGTCCGGGCGGTCCGGGTGCGGCCGACCACGCTGGGCGTGCGCGCGGGCCTGGCGGGGGCCGCCCGGCTGGCCTGGCGCCTGTCCGGCTAGCGGGCCGGGCGGCCTGGGCGGCGGCCTCCCGGACGGCCTCCGGGCTTCGACGCCCTAGCCGCTCTCTTCCTTCTCGGCCGCGGACATGGCGAGCATGTCGTCCACGCACCTGCGCATCAGTTGCTCGAACTGAACGAGGTCCCGGTCGCTCCATTCGGCGAACGCGGAGTCCACGAGCCGCTGCCGGGCCTCGTCGAGCGCGTCCGTGACGCGACGGCCCGCGCTGGTGATCACGGCTTCCTTGACCCGCCGGTCCGCCGGGTTCGCACGCCGCTCGATCAGGCCGAGCTCGGCGAGTTTGGCCACCTGCCGGCTGACGGTGGTGTGGTCGCGTCCCGCCCGTTCGGCGAGTTCGACCACGCCGATCGGCCCGAACCGCCGGATTCCGACGATCAGCTTGAACAACGCGCGGTCGAGATCGATGCCCGCTTCGGCCATGAGGACCTCGTCGCGTTGCGGCAGGTTCATGAGCGCGATCAGGTCGACGAGCGATTCGTGCAGGCGCCGGAACGTGATGTGCCGGCGGTGTTGGGAAGCCATGCTCGCCACCGATGCCTTACCTGCCCTTGCGGACGGACGGGGAGGTGCCAAGGATACCGGCCCCCTTCGGCACGCCCGCGAAGACGCCTCTTCGCACGGCGAAGATACGAAGACGTGCTCAGAATACACATAATTTCTGGCACCGGAACAGCGACACCTGGACCATGCGACTGCGCCATGCAAGCCCAGCTCAGCTCGCCCATAACGGTGATCGCGAAGGCTCCAAGGCACCAGGGGCGGCTTGACGGCCACTCCATCCACGGCACATACTCCGTGCTAAATACACATAATTTCGGATCGGGCGGGACCCCCTGCCCGGCCGACCGTCACCGACGGAGAGTGAACCGTGGCACGCAACGAAGACCTTGATGTGCTCGTCTGTGGTTCCGGCGCGGCGGGATTGACCCTCGCCATCGATCTCGCCCGAAGGAACATCGCGTTCCGGTTGATCGACAAGGCCCCGCACCCGTTCGCCGGCTCGCGCGGCAAGGGCATCCAGCCGCGCACCGAGGAGGTGTTCGAGGACCTCGGCGTGATCGACCGGATCGTCGCCTCGGGGGGCGAGTATCCTCCCCTGCGCACCTACACCCCCGACGGACCGGTCGACAGGCACGCCGGGATCCCGCCGGAGCCGACGCCCGCCGAGCCGTACCAGATCCCGCTGCTCGTTCCGCAGTTCCTCACCGAGCGCAGGCTGCGGGAGCGGCTGGCCGAACTCGGCCACGCCCCGGAGTACGGCTGCGAACTCGTCGGCTTCGAGCAGGACCCCGACGGCGTGACCGCGCGGATCGCCACCCCGGGCGGCGAGCGGAGCGTGCGAGCCGCCTACCTGGTCGGCGCCGACGGCGGATCGAGCTTCGTCCGCAAGGCCCTCGGCATCGAGTTCCGCGGGAAGTCCCTCGGCGTGCGGGCGCTCGTGGCCGACGTGCGGGCCGACGGCGCCTCCTCGCGCGTGTGGCACCGCTGGGGCGACGAGCAGCCCGAGCGCAGCGTCTCGCTGTGCCCGCTGCACGGCACCGACCTGTTCCAGTACATGGCCCCGGTCCCCCTCGACATGGACGTCGACCTCTCGGCCGAAGGGCTCACCGCCCTGCTCCACGAGCGCGGCGGCCAGGACGTCGTGATCCGCGAGGTGTCCTGGGCGTCGGTGTTCACGATGCAGGCCCGGCTGGCCGACGCCTACCGGCGTGGCCGCGTGCTCCTGGCCGGGGACGCCGCGCACTGCCATCCGCCGACCGGCGGTCAGGGCCTGAACACGAGCATCCAGGACGCCTACAACCTCGGCTGGAAGCTCGCCGCCGTGCTCGACGGCGCGCCGGAGTCACTGCTGGCGACCTACGAGGAGGAGCGCCGGCCGGTCGCCGAGGCGGTCCTCGGCCTGTCCGAGAAGCTGCTCGAAGCGGCCAGGAACCGCGAGATGCGCCGGGGCCGCGAGGTGACCCAGCTCGACGTCGGCTACCCGGACTCGTCCCTGTCGCCGGCCGGCCTGGAGCCCGGCGAGGGCGTGGCGTCCGGCGACCGCGCGCCCGACGCTCCCGTCACCGGCGCGGGCGGGCTGCCCACGCGGCTGTTCAGCCTGTTCCAGGGACCGCACTGGACCCTGCTCGGCTACGAGCCCGGCGCCGCCGCGGTCCCGGATCCGCGCAGGGGCCTGCGCGTCCACGTCGTCGGCGACGACATCCTCGACACCGGGGGCCACGTCCGGAGCGCGTACGGGCTGGCGCCCGGGCAGTGGGCGCTCATCCGGCCGGACGGATACGTCGCGGCCGTGGCCGGCACCGCCGAACTCGGCACGATCGAGACCTACCTCGACGGCGTCGGCGTCCGTCCCGTGCGGTGACGCGGCGCCTAGTCGCGCTCGGCGAAGCGGGCCTCGCGGCGCTCGATGATCCGGCGGGTGTACGGGATGAGCTCGACGACCCGGCTGCCGAGGTAGGCACCGATGAAGGCGAGGACCAGCAGGACGAACGGGCTGGTCGAGAAGCCGTTCATGGTCACGAAGGCATGCAGGGTCGCGTCGAGCATGGAAACTCCGGGGGAATCAGCACAGCAGGGCGGCAATCAGGGTAACCGGGGAGTGCCGATGCTCGCCGCCAAAAACGGATAAAGGGCAACAAGTGATCTCTTGTTGCCCTTTATCCGATGAACCGGTGATCAGTGGAAGAAGTGGCGGGTGCCGGTGAAGTAGAGGGTGACGCCCGCCTGCTCACAGGCGTCGATCACCTCCTGGTCCCGGATCGAGCCGCCCGGCTCCACGATCGCCTTGACCCCGGCCTCGATCAGCACCTGCGGCCCGTCGGGGAACGGGAAGAACGCGTCGGAGGCGGCGACCGAGCCGGCCGCCCGCTCCCCCGCCCGGCTCACCGCGAGGCGGCAGGAGTCGACCCGGTTGACCTGGCCCATGCCCACGCCCACCGTGGCGCCGCCGGCGGCCAGCAGGATCGCGTTCGACTTCACCGAGCGCGAGGCGCGCCAGGCGAAGGCCAGGTCGGCCAGCAGCTCGGGCGAGGCGGCCGCGCCGGTCTTGAGCTCCCACGCCGACGGGTCGTCGCCGGTGGCGTCGATCCGGTCGACCGCCTGCAGCAGCAGGCCGCCGTCGACGCGGCGGAACTCCAGCGGCTGGGACGGCCCCTCCGGGCAGCGCAGCAGGCGCAGGCTCTTCTTGGCCCGCAACACCTCCAGCGCCTCCGCGCTGAAGCCGGGGGCCACGACGACCTCGGTGAACACGTCGGCGATCTGCCGGGCCAGCTCGACGGTGACCTCGCGGTTGACCGCGATCACGCCGCCGTAGGCCGAGACGGGGTCGCAGGCGTGGGCCTTGCGGTGGGCCTCGGCCACGTCGGCGCCGACGGCGATGCCGCACGGGTTCTGGTGCTTGATGACGGCCACGCAGGGCTCGGCGAAGTCCCAGGCCGCCCGCCAGGCCGCGTCGGAGTCGAGGTAGTTGTTGTAGGACATCTCCTTGCCGTGCAGCTGCTCGGCGTTGGCCAGGCCGCCGGAGCCGGCGGTGTAGAGGGCGGCGCGCTGGTGCGGGTTCTCGCCGTAGCGCAGGGTCGCCTTGCGCTCGTACGCGACGCCGGTGAACTCGGGGAACTCCTCCTCCCCGCCCGCGTACGGCCCGGCGAACCAGTTGGCCACGGCGACGTCGTAGGCGGCGGTGTGGGCGTAGGCGACCCCGGCCAGGCGGCGGCGCTCGTGCAGCGTGAACCCGCCCTCCTCCAGCGCGGTGAGCACGTCGCCGTAGGCGGCGGGGTCGACCACGACCGCGCAGGTGGCGTGGTTCTTGGCGGCGCCCCTGATCATCGCGGGCCCGCCGATGTCGATCTGCTCGACGCACTCCTCGTCGGAGGCGCCGGAGGCCACCGTCTGCTGGAACGGGTAGAGGTTGACCACCACGAGCTGGAACGGGTCGATCTCCAGCTCGTCGAGCTGGGCCACGTGGCTGGGCTTGGTGAGGTCGGCCAGCAGGCCGGCGTGCACGCGCGGGTGCAGCGTCTTGACCCGGCCGTCGAGGCACTCGGGGAAGCCGGTGAGCTGCTCCACCTTGGTCACCGGGATCCCGTGGGACGCGATCGCGGCGGCCGTGCCGCCTGTCGACACGATCTCCACGCCGGCGCCGTCGAGTGCCCTGGCCAGCTCTTCGAGCCCGGACTTGTCGTAGACAGCGATCAGCGCGCGCCGGATGGCGATGCGAGTCACGTGCTTTCCCCTCCTGATTGGTTGCCGATGCGGACGGTGCGTCCGCTGACCGTCCAGCCCTCGCGGGCCATCCGGCCGACGATGTCGACGAGCAGGCGGCGCTCGACGGTCTTGATGCGCTCGTGCAGGACCGGCTCGTCGTCGTCCGGCAGCACGGGCACCGCCTCCTGGGCGACGATCGGCCCCGTGTCGATCCCCGCGTCGGCCAGCATCACGGTGCAGCCGGTCACCTTCACCCCGTGGGCCAGCGCGTCGCGCACGCCGTGGGCGCCGGGGAAGGACGGCAGCAGCGCCGGATGGGTGTTGAGCACGGGGAACGCGTCGAGCGTGGGCGCACCCAAAATCTTCATGAAGCCCGCCGACACCACCAGGTCGGGCTCGTACGATGCGATCCTGTCGGCGAGGGCGGCATCCCAGTCCGCCCGAGTCGCATGATCGCTCAGTTTTTCAACAAATGTCGGGACGTTTGCCCTGGTGGCCCTGGCCAGGCCCTCTATGCCGTCCCGATCCGCGCCCACCGCCACCACGCGCGCACCGTACGACGGGTCGGCGGAAGCGTCCAGCAGGGCCTGTAGGTTGGTTCCAGAGCCGGAGACGAGGACGACGAGCCGCCCAGCCTTTGACACGCACACTCCAAAGAATGGAAACAGGGTGGGGCTGACAGGGTATCTGTTCCTCGCCCGGCGACGCAGAGGAGGTCAGGTGTCGACACCGGTGCAGGCACCGGCGGGTCAGCAGCCCGCCGATTCAGCGGGTCGCCGTGCGATCTGGTTGTCCATCGCGGCGCTGGCCATGACGTTCATGCTGCCGCTCGCCGGCCTGGTCATGGCCCTGTTCGCGCTCATGTCGGGCATCCGCGCGCTGCCGCGGCTGCGCAGCGCCCACAAGCCCACCGGCACGGCCGTCGGCGGCATCACCATCTCCTCCATCGCGCTGGCCCTGTCGGCCATGGCCACGGGGATGCAGCTCTACCTGATGGACGAATACTCCGCCTACCAGGAGTGCATGAAGGGCGCGGGCACGGTCTCGGCCCAGGGCGAGTGCTTCACCCAGTTCAGGGACGCCGCACAGCGCAAGCTGCCGCCCGACGTCCTCCAGCTGCTCGGGGCGATGCAGTCCTAGACACCGGGCCGGCGGCCCGCACGTCGGGCGGCGTCCCGGCGCGGCTCGCCGGGCCCGGCTAGTCGCGGTCCCAGGCGTAGGGGTCGACGTAGATGACGTGACCGCCGCGGTCGTCGGACTCGTCCACGATGTCCTTGCGCGGCGGGCGGGCCGGGCCGGCTGAGGGCTCGGCCGGGCGCGGGCGGGCCTGGGCCAGGGTCTCGGCCTCGGCGGAGGCGTGCTCGTCCTGCCAGTCGTCCCTGATGACCGGGATCTCCTGGGTGTCGGCCTCGGTGGCGTCCATCCAGTGGCCGGGCAGCGGGCGCGGGTCGGACTCGGCCAGGCCCACCTTGCTGGCCGCCTTGGCGATGGCCGCCCCCGCCTTGCGGACCGGCGCGGCGGCCTTGTCGAGCGGCGCGCGAGCCTTCTTGTTGAGCAGCAGCAGGTTGGCCACGCCCGCCGAGATGCCGGCCGCCACGCCCACCTCCAGGGCCACCGACAGGGCCACCTCCCAGGGGGACGGGCCGATCGCCGACAGCCGGCCGCCGCCGATGGGCCCGCCGGACAGCGCGGCCAGCAGGCCGGCCACCAGGCCGGTGCAGACGCCGGTCAGGAAGCCCCACAGGGGGGCGGCCTCGTACGAATGCGAGGGCGAGATGCGGGCCACGAACACGCCCGCCACCGCGCCCGCCGCGAACGGCAGCGCGATCACCGCCATCATCCACGCGGGCACGGGCCCGCTCTCGGGCAGCGCGCCCAGCAGCGGCAGGCTCGGCACCGTGCCGAGCTCGACGCCGGTCGGGGCGACCAGCGTGTCCGCGCCGATGGCGAAGCCGGGGCCGGCGATGTAGGAGGAGGCCCAGATCACGGCGTTGAGCAGGTAGAGGAGCTGGAGCAGCAACAGCAGCACGCCGCCGACGAAGCCCGGCGCGAGCACGTTCGACAGCTCCCTGACCTGGCCGAAGTTCAGCACGACCGCGACCAGCACCAGCCCCAGCCCGCAGACCAGCAGCGCCGTGGTGGCGACCGCCGTGCCGACCGTGACGGCCCGCAGCCGCTCGGGCAGCAGCTTGAGCATGATCCGCCACGGGCCGATCATGCGCGCGGTGGCCAGCGAGCCCGCCAGGAAGGCCAGCACGAAGTGGCTGAGCAGCGCCTCGCCGATGAACGGCTGGGTGATCTCGTTGCGCGCCACCAGCGCGATCAGCCCGGCCAGCAGCGCGTACGGCGCCGCCAGCGAGACGCCCGCCTGGCCGACCAGCACGAGCTGCGCGCGGCGGCGGGCGTTGGCCTGCTCGCGCGGGCTGTTCTTGGGCAGCCGGGCGGGCAGGCGCAGCCGCAGGTCGGCGTCGCGGGCCATCCAGCGGCCGGCGCGGTAGAGCAGGAAGGCGGGCAGCACCATCAGCCCGAGGGGCAGCAGCCCGACCCGGCCGCCGGGCATCGCGAACCCCGCGTGGTGCGCGGCGAGCCAGAGCTGCGCCGCCGCGCGGAACACGCCGGGCAGGCCCGCGCCGAGCGTGCCGCGCGGCGCGGCGATCCAGCCGACGAGGGTGAGCGTGGTGAGCACGGCCAAGCCGACGCCGAGCGTGCAGGCGGCGGCGAGCATGCCCGACACGGGTAGCGGCCGCCTCGACTCGTCGTCGTCGGTCGAGACCCCGGGGAGCTTGCCGAGCACCGACTTGGGGGCGGTACGCAACTGGTCGAGAATGGCCGTCACAGATGCGATTTTCTCAATCTTTCCCAACCATCGCTTGGTTGACGCGCCGCAGAGGGTCCACTTTGTCGCCCGTGAGACCCCCGCGAACGCGCCTCGCCCCCTTTCCCCGCCCTTTACGCACCGCCCCGGCGGCCTCCGGACATGGAAAAGCCCCGCATGGCGGCGGCCAGACGGGGCTTTTCCATGCGTGACTAGCGGGACTGCATGATCTCGCGCATCAGGCGGGCCGTCTCGGAGGGGGTCTTGCCGACGCGGACGCCGACCTTCTCCAGGGCCTCCTTCTTGGCCTGGGCGGTGCCGGCCGAGCCGGAGACGATGGCGCCGGCGTGGCCCATCGTCTTGCCCTCGGGGGCGGTGAAGCCCGCGACGTAGGCCACGACCGGCTTGGTGACGTGCTGCTCGATGTAGGCCGCGGCCCGCTCCTCGGCGTCGCCGCCGATCTCACCGATCATCACGATCGCGTCGGTGTCGGGGTCGTCCTGGAAGGCCTGGAGCGCGTCGATGTGCGTGGTGCCGATGACCGGGTCGCCGCCGATGCCGACCGCGGTGGAGAAACCGAAGTCGCGCAGCTCGTACATGAGCTGGTAGGTCAGCGTGCCGGACTTCGAGACCAGGCCGATGCGGCCGGCGGTGGTGATGTCGGCGGGGATGATGCCGGCGTTGGACGCGCCGGGCGAGGCGATGCCGGGGCAGTTGGGCCCGATGATGCGGGTCTTGTTGCCCTTGGCCACCGCGTACGCCCAGAACTCGGTCGAGTCGTGGACCGGGATGCCCTCGGTGATCACGACGCAGAGCGGGATCTCGGCGTCGACGGCCTCCTTGACGGCGGCCTTGGTGTGGGCCGGCGGCACGAAGACGACCGACACGTCGGCGCCGGTCTGCTCCATGGCCTCCTTCACCGTGCCGAACACGGGCAGGCCCTCGTGCGTGATGCCCGCCTTGCGGGCGTTGACGCCGCCGACGACCTTCGCGCCGGAGGCGAGCATGCGGCGGGTGTGCTTGGTGCCCTCACCGCCGGTCATGCCCTGAACAATGATCTTGCTGTTCTCGGTCAGCCAGATAGCCATGACTCACGCACCTACCGCAGCGAGCTCGGCGGCCCGCTTGGCCGCGTCGTCCATCGTGTCAACCAGCTCGACCCGCGGGAGCGCGGCGTCGGCCAGGATCTGCCGCCCGAGCTGGGCGTTGTTGCCGTCGAGGCGGACCACCAGCGGGTGCGTGACGGCCTCGCCGCGGCTCTCCAGCAGCTTGAACGCCGAGACGATGCCGTTGGCCACGGCGTCGCAGGCGGTGATGCCGCCGAAGACGTTCACGAAGATCGACTTGACGCTCGGGTCGGAGAGGATGATCTCCAGGCCCGCGGCCATGACCTCGGCCGAGGCGCCGCCGCCGATGTCGAGGAAGTTCGCCGGGGACGGCTTGCCGGGGAACGCCTCGCCCGCGTAGGCCACCACGTCGAGGGTGGACATGACCAGGCCGGCGCCGTTGCCGATGATGCCGACGTTGCCGTCGAGCTTGACGTAGTTGAGGTCCTTCTCCTTGGCCTTGGCCTCCAGAGGGTCCTCGGCGGCCTTGTCGGCCAGCGCCTCGTGGTCGGCCTGGCGGAAGCCGGCGTTCTCGTCGAGGGTGACCTTGCCGTCGAGGGCCTTCACCTGGCCGTCGGCCGACAGGATCATCGGGTTGACCTCGACCAGCGTGGCGTCCTCGTCGACGAAGCAGTGCCACAGCTTCTCGATGAGCTCGGCGGCGCCGTCGAGCGACTTCTCGGGCAGCCCGCCGGCCACCGCGATCTCGCGGGCCTTGGCGCGGTCGATGCCGTCGAGGGCCGAGACCGGCACCTTGGCGACCTTCTCCGGCGTGCTGTGGGCGACCTCTTCGATGTCCATGCCGCCGGCGGCGGAGCAGATCGCGAGGAAGGTGCGGTTGGCGCGGTCGAGCAGGAAGGAGAAGTAGTACTCCTCCGCGATCGCGCTGGCCTCCTCCACGAGCACCTTGTGGACCGTGTGGCCCTTGATGTCCATGCCGAGGATGGCGGTGGCCTTCTCGACGGCGTCGGCGGCGTCGTCGGCCACCTTCACGCCGCCGGCCTTGCCCCGACCGCCGGTCTTGACCTGGGCCTTGACGACAACGCGGCCGGTCAGCTCCTCAGCCGCCGCCCGCACCTCCTCCACGGTGTTGGCGACGATGCCGCGTGGCACCGGGATGCCGTAGTCAGCGAAGAGCTCCTTCGCCTGATGTTCGAACAGGTCCACGAGGGTCCGTCCTTGCTTATCCGACTGATGTTCGACGGCCCGGGCAACTGCGCTGACGGTCGCGTCCGCTCGCCGCTCGTGTCGGCTTCGTGCCTCGCTCTCTCACGGCGAGCTCCTACGCTCAGGGGTGCGTGCCGGGCGTTTCCGCCAGTGAAGCCTAGCCCCAAGCTTGACCTGCACAGGTCATCGGGGCACGGTTCTTCCGCTATGTGACGGTGATCTCACTTCACCATGTCCCTCCCTGCACCGAAAGTGCACCAATTTGCCGCCTTATGCGGTGTCTGTCGATATATGGTCGTGATCTTCAATTGGCAGGATTCCTGCTCCCCTCATTCTTGATCTGAAGGAATCGGATGAAGCGAATTATCGCGGGCCTGGCCCTGGCCTCCGCGGCGGCGCTCGTGACCGCGACCCCGGCCCAGGCCGCGCCCGCGGACCCGGCGAAGGCGCTGAAGAAGCAGTACGTCGCCGGGCACGGCGTACGGTTCACCGAGACGTCCCGCTCCTCGATGGACGGCAAGAGCACCGGCGCCACGAAGACGTCCGGCGTTCTGGAGTTCGGCAGGTCCGGAATCGTCGCCTCGGACGTACGTAATCACGGCATCGGCAAGAACGCCGACGTGTTCGCGTCGCTCATGCCGGCCCGGGTCATCACCGTGGGCAAGCACGTATATGCGCAGGGCGGCCTTTACAGCGAGGGCCTGCCCGAGGGCAGGAAGTGGGTCCGCTACCCCGACACCGGCATGCGGATCAGCACCTCCAACCAGATGCTGGACGTCTTCGAGCCCAAGGTGCTGAAGGCCCTCGTCTCCCACGCCGCGAGCACCAAGGGCGGCATCTACCGCGGCTCGGTCACGGTGAAGGAACTGGGCAAGATCTACGGCCAGAGCGTCAACAAGAAGGTCGCCAAGGTCAAGGTCTCGTACCTGCTCGCCGTGGACTCCAAGGGCCTGGTCACCAGGGTCGTCAGCGACTGGACGCTCGACTACGGCATCCTCGGCACCAGCCACAGCACGACCGAGACCCGCTTCACCGGCTGGGGCGTCAAGGTCAAGGTCAAGGCCCCGCCGGCCGACCAGGTGACCGACGTCGCCGACCTCGGCGACGACAGCACGGTCCCGCAGAACATCCCGGACGGCTCACTCAACTCCCTGGGCAACGTCAGGTAGCCCCCCTCCTAAGGACCCCTCATGAAGCGAATGCTCGCGGCCGCGGTGACGGCCGCGGCACTCATCCCGGCCGTCCCCGCACAGGCGGCCACGGACCCGGTCGCCGCCCTGAAGCGGCAGTTCGCCCCGGGCCACGGGGTGACGATCTCGGAGACCGCGCGGACCGAGTCGAAGCGCCCGCGCGACGGCGAGGTCACCCGCATGGCCGGCTCCGTGCAGTTCGGCGCGTCCGGGCCCGTCGCGGCCGACGTCGTGTTCAGGACGATCGGCGAGGACGACAGCCGGCAACGCTGGATCAGCGTCGGCGGCAAGGTGTACGTGCAGGCGGCCGGCCTGGCCGACGACATGCCCATGGGCCGGACGTGGGTACTCATGGAGCACCTCAAGGGCAAGGTGATCACCTCGGCCCAGCCGGTCGACGTGCTGGCGCCCAAGACGGTCAAGGCCCTGCTCTCGCATGCCGCCGCCCCCGAGGACGGCCTCCGCCAGGGCGCGCTGACCCGCGCGCAGGCGCGCGGGGCCGGCGCGTACGAAGGCTTCCGCTACCGGCTGGGCCTGAACGCCCAGGCGTTGCCCGACCGCGTCGTCACCGGCCAGAACCTCGCGCCGGGCTCGCGGATCGTCGTCGAGACCCGGCTCTCGGGCTGGGGCGCGAAGGTCAGCGTCAAGGCGCCCCCGGTGGACGAGGTCATCACCTACAAGGACCTGATGGCCGAGCAGCGGGCCAGAGCCGAGAAGCTCCGCCAGGACATCCCCGACGGTTCCACCAGCTCGCTCGGCCTGTTCGACTGAGCCGCCGAGCTGTCCACACAATCCCCCTCGAACCAAGGACACAACCGCACATGAAGCGACCCCTCACCGGCGTCGCGCTGGCGACGGCCGCCGCCCTGGTGGCCGCCACCCCCGCGCTGCTGGCGGCTCCGGCCCAGGCGGCCGCGCCCAAGAACCCCGTGGCCGCCGTGAAGAAGCAGCTCGTCCCCGGCAAGGGGGTGAAGTTCAGCGAGCGCATCAGCGTCAGCGACGGTGTGCGCAGCGAGGTCTTCATCCGGCGCACGGGAACCTTCCAGTTCAGCAAGTCGGGCCTCGCCGCCTCGGACATCACCGCCAAGTTCGCCATCAACCTGTCCGACCTGGGCGAGGACGCGCCGGAGACGCTCAAGGCCCTGGCCACGCCCGAGCGCACGATCCGGATCGGCACCACGTCGTACCTGTCCGGCGGCATGTGGAGCAAGGTCCTGCCCGAGGGCGAGACCTGGTTCAAGGCCCCGCACGGCCCGACGGGCGGCCTCACCGGCACGTTCGGCCAGCCGGTGAACGTCGCCGAGCAGGCCACGCTCAAGACCCTGCTCAAGACCGCCAAGCCGGTGAGCGGCGGCTACGCCGGCAAGATCACCGTCCGCGACCTCCGGAAGATCTCGCCCTGGTACCGGTCGAGCGCGATCGACCCGAGCCCCAAGGCCAAGCAGCTGAAGAGCGTCATCAGCTGGAAGCTCACCGTGAACGCGGCCGGCCTGCCGGTGCGCCTGGTGGCCACGTTCCCGCAGACCGCGATCACCGGCTCGGGCTCCGCGAAGGACGGCGGCGTGCGGGTCGACACCCGGTTCACCGGCTGGGGCGACGCCGTGTCGATCAAGGCTCCGACGGGTGACGACGTCTCCAGCGAGTTCGAGAACGGCAAGGACGACATCTCCTCCCTCGACCTGCCGTTCGGCGTCAGCGTCGCCAAGTAGCACCCCGCCGCCGAGGCCCGCGCCTCTCCCGTCGCCGCTTGGCGGGAGGGGCGCGGCGCCCGGCGGGCGCGCGGGTCAGGCCGGGTCAGGCCAGGCGGGAGTCGCGCAGGGCGGCCCACTCCAGCGAGTGCCTGATGCCCTCCTCGACGGTGAACCTGGTCTCCCAGCCGAGCAGCCGCCGCGCCCGGTCGCTGCGCGTGTACGCCCCCGCCACGTCGCCGGGCCGGGCGGGCGCCTCGACCACGTCGATCGGCCGGTCGACGACCCGGTTGAACGCCTCGACCAGCTCGCGGACCGTCGTGCCGGCGCCGGTGCCGAGGTTGATCACGTCGGCGTCCAGGGAGTCGAACCGGCGCAGCGCCGCCACGTGCGCGGCGGCCAGGTCCCAGACGTGGACGTAGTCGCGGATGCCCGTGCCGTCGCTCGTCGGGTAGTCGGTGCCGGTGATCGCGAACGGCACGCCGTCCTCGTACGCCTCGATCATCTTGCCCAGGGCGTGGCTGGGACGGCGCAGTTGCAGGCCCGTGCGCATGGCCGGGTCGGCGCCGATCGGGTTGAAGTAGCGCAGCGACAGGATGCGGATCGGGCGGGTGGCGGCGATGTCGGCGAACATGGCCTCGCAGACCGCCTTGGTCCGCGCGTACGGGCTCTGCGGGGCGAGCGGCGAGCTCTCGTCCACGGTGTGGTCCGCGCCGGCCTGGTAGATCGACGCGGACGAGCTGAAGATCATCCGCTCGCAGCCGTTGCGCAGCAGGTGGTCGGTGAGCTCCAGGCTCTTGGCGACGTTCGCGCGGTAGTAGCCGACCGGGTCCGCGACGGAGTCGGGCACGACGATCAGGGCCGCGCAGTGGACGACGGCCTCGATGTCGGGTTGCTCGGCGAAGATCTTGTCGACGAGGGCGCCGTCGTCGATGTCGCCCTCGTAGAAGACCCGTCCCTCGGCGAACTCCCTGCGGCCCGTCACGAGGCTGTCGAGGATCACGGGCTCGATGCCGGCGTCGAGGCACGCCGACCCGATCGTGCTGCCGATGTAGCCCGCCCCACCGGTAATCAATACGCGCATGCCCCGAACCCTATGGGGATGTCACGGGGCCGCGCGCCGTCTCGATGATCTTCGTGGGATCCGGCACGCGGGGACATCGTGCCGATCTCCGGCTGGTCATGTCGGCCCAGTCGTGCGACATTTCCTGGTATGGGCAGGGACGTGCCAGTCGTCGTGTTCAGCCGGGACGATCGCCGGAAATATCGGGAAAAGGTGCGTCGATGTCTCGACGTCTTCGCCCAGATGTTGCGCGAGTCGCGCTTCGAGTTCGACCGCCCCCAGGCCGGCCTGGAGATCGAGCTCAACATCGTGGACGCCCGTGGCGAGGCCGCCATGCGCAACGCCCAGGTGCTGGCCGCGATCGAGCAGCCGGACTGGGCCACCGAGCTGGGCCAGTTCAACATCGAGATCAACGTCGAGCCCAGGGAGCTGACCGGCGACGGCCCGCTGCACCTGGAGGCGGACGTACGAAGGCGGCTCAACCACGCCGAGGAGCGCGCCCGCTCCCAGGACGGGCACCTGGTGCTGGTCGGCATCCTGCCCACGCTGCGCGAGCAGGACATCAGCGAGGGCACCCTGTCGGCCAACCCGCGCTACCGCCTGCTCAACGAGCAGATCTTCGCCGCCCGCGGCGAAGATCTGCACCTGTGCATCGAGGGCGTGGAACGCCTCGACACCCACGCCGACAGCGTCGCGCCCGAGGCCGCGTGCACCAGCGTCCAGCTCCACCTCCAGGTCAGCCCGGAGGCGTTCGCGCCGCACTGGAACGCCGCCCAGGTCATCGCGGGCCCCCAGGTCGCCGTCGCGGCCAACTCCCCCTACCTGTTCGGCAGGGAACTGCACCGCGAGACCAGGATCGCGCTGTTCGAGCAGGCCACCGACACGCGTCCGGCCGAGCTGAAGACGCAGGGCGTGCGGCCGCGGGTGTGGTTCGGGGAACGCTGGATCACCAGCGTCTTCGACCTGTTCGAGGAGAACGTCAGCTACTACCCGGCGCTGCTCCCCCTGTGCGAGGAGGAGGACCCGCGGGCCGAGCTGGACCAGGGCCGCATCCCCCAGCTGCACGAGCTGACCCTGCACAACGGCACCATCTACCGCTGGAACCGGCCGGTCTACGCGGTCGTGGACGGCGTGCCGCACCTGCGCGTGGAGAACCGCGTCCTGCCCGCCGGGCCCACGGTGGCCGACATCGCCGCGAACGCCGCGTTCTACTACGGCCTGATGCGCGTGCTCCCGTCGGCCGAGCGGCCGATCTGGAGCCAGATGTCCTTCCGCACCGCCGAGGACAACCTCGCCGCCGCGGCCCGGCACGGCCTGGACGCCCGGCTGTACTGGCCGGGGCTGGGCGAGGTGCCGGCGGCCGAGCTGATCCTGCGCCGGCTGCTGCCCATGGCGCGCGAGGGCCTGGCCGCGTGGGGGGTGCACACGCCGGTCGCCGACCGGCTGCTCGGCATCATCGAGGGACGCTGCCTGACCGGCCGCACGGGCGCGACCTGGCAGGTCGAACGGGTGCGCGCGCAGGGCGGCGACCGCCACGAGGCGTTACGCGCCATGACGTTGGACTACATCGACCGCATGCACGGCAACGATCCGGTGCACACTTGGGACGTGTGAACCTCGTGCGACCCCGCCTCCTCGTCCTGGCCCTCGTCCTGCTGCTGGCCGGCTGCGGCCTCACCCGGCCCGCGTCCAGGGACGTCCAGGGGGCCGACACGTTCGAGGACGACATCCGGGCCGCGCGCACGCTCACCGAGTCGTTCTGGACGGAGTTCTTCGACCAGCAGGGGATGAGATATCGGCCTATCGCCGACTTCATCCCCTACTCCGGGAGTTCGGGGCCTTCCTGTGGGGGCGAGCCGTCCGTGCCGAACAACGCCTTCTACTGCCCCGAGGGCCACTTCATCGCCTATGACCAGGCCTGGATGGAGTCCCTGTGGAACGACATGGGCGACGGCTCGGTGTACGTGATCATCCCCCACGAGTTCGGGCACGCCGTCCAGGCCCAGCTCAGGACCGGCTTCGAGCTGAACGTCCAGGCCGAGCTGCAGGCCGACTGCTACGCCGGCGGGACGCTGGCGGCCCTGGTCGGCTCAGGCTCCCTGCGCGCCCAGCCCGGCGACGAGGACGAGCTCATGACCAGCCTGGAGGCCGCCGGCGACCCCACGGACGACTGGCTGAACCCCGCCGCCCACGGCACCGCCGAGCAACGCCAGGCCTCCTTCGCCGGCGGCTACGAGAACGGCGTCCGCGCCTGCTGAGGGTGTACGCGCGGGTCAGCCCAGAGGATGATGTGTCTGATCATGACCTGCCTCTACGGTGGGTGCATGCCACTGGAGGAGATCGGCTGGCTGCGCAGAGGCGCGTGCAGGTCCAGCGACCCTGACCTCTTCTTCCCGCTCGCGCCCTCACCGTTGCAGGAGGCCCGCGCGAAGGCGGTCTGCGCCCGCTGCCCGGTCATCGACGAGTGCCGCTCCTACGCCTTACGTGAGGGCGAGACGGAAGGCATCTGGGGCGGCCTCACCCCGCAGGAACGCCGCCGCACCCGCTTCCCCGCAGGCTGGCGCAACTCCGCCGCCTCCTGACCCCGCCCACCGACCACCCCGCCCCCACCGGACGCCGCCGTACCGCGGTGCGACGTAGCCTGCAAGGGTGCTGTTGCGCTCGATCGCCGTCCTCACCGCCGCCAACGTCCTCAACAACAAGGTCGCCCCCAGGCTCGCCCCCCTCACGTCCGCCGCCGCCACCGCCGCGCTCGTGGCCATGGCACGCCGGCACGGGGTGTCGTGGCGTGAGCTGGGGTTGGAGAAGGCGTCCCGCGGAGCGGCCGTCGGCGGCGCGCTGGCGACGGCGGTGGCCGCCGTCTACACCGTGGGCATCGCCGTGCCCCGCACCAGGCCGCTCTTCCACGACGAGCGCGCTCTGTCGCTCTCGCGCGCCCGCGCCCTGGAGGAGGCCCTCATCCAGGTCCCCCTGGGCACGGTCCTGCTGGAGGAGGTCGGGTTCCGCGGCGCGCTGCACGGCATGCTGGCCCGCCGGCACGGCCCGGCCGCCGCCACGGCGCTCTCCTCGGCCCTGTTCGGCCTCTGGCACATCCTCCCGGCGGTCGACATGGCCCGCGCGAACCCGGCGCTCGGCGCGCTGACCGCGGGCGAGTCGCCCGGCCGGCTCGACGTCGCGCGGGTGGTGGCGGGCAGCGTGGTGTCGACGGCGGCGGCGGGGGTGCTCTTCTGCGAGCTCCGGCGCCGTGGCGGGCTGCTGGCGCCGTCGATGCTGCACCTGGCGACCAATTCGCTCGGTTACCTCTTCGCGCGGCTCTCCGCAACGGCTGCGAGTGACGGCCAGGTAGAGACTTCTTCCAGCGGGGGATGAGGTTTCCACCTCGGCGGATGAGAATCCTTCCTCTCAACTTTGGAACGGTCCAGAGAATTCGCCTCGATGCCCTTACCTTCACCCGAGACGCGCATTGCGGGAGCTCACACCGGCTCTCCGCATGCGTACATCAAGATCAGGACTTCTGATATGCGATGGAGGTACGGAGGTGGTGCTGCATGCGTACGGTGATCGACATCGACACAGGTCTTCTGGAGCTGGCCCAACACGAGCTGGGGACATCGACCCTGAAGGAGACGGTGAACGCGGCCCTGTCGGAAGTCGCAGCAAGGGGCAAACGCCGCGAAGCCTTCGAATACTGGCGTACCCGGGACAATACGCATCTTCTGGATCCATGGATCATGAAGCATGCGTGGTGACCACCGGAGTGCTCTACCTGATCGACAAGAGCGCCCTGGCCCGCATGCCGCATCCAGCGGTCCACCGGGCCCTCGAACCGCTCATCCTCAACAGGACGCTCGCGGTCTGCGAGGTCACGCAACTGGAGGTGCTCTACAGCGCCCGTGACCTCAAGGGCCACCAGCGGGACGCCCGCTACCTGCGGGAGGGCTTCCGCCTGCTGTCCATCGCGCACAAGAAGGTCGGGCCGAGGGCCCTGGAGGTGCAGGCGATGCTCGCCGGAAGGTCGCGCCACCGGGCGGCCGGGTCGGGCGACCTGCTGATCGCCGCCTGTGCCGAGGTGCATCAGGCGACGATCCTGCACTACGACCGGGACTTCGACGTCATCTCCGAGGTCACCGGGCAGCCGGCGCTCTGGGTGGTGCCGCCCGGCTCGATCCCCTGAGCCGGGGGCCGAAAGGCCGGGGTCAGGCCGTGGGCACGACCTGGAAGCCCTCCGCGTAGTGGCCCTCGCCGAACCCGGCCTGCTCGGCCCAGGCGGCGAAGCGGCCACGGACGAAGTCGACGAAACCCTCGACGTGGGCGACCTGGCTGACATGCGACTGCAAGGCCGCGAGCTTGCGGTCCATGACCGCGGTGACGTCCACCCAGTGGTTGGGGGTGGAGCCGCCGTTCAGCCAGACCTCCCTGACCGTCCACGCCTCCAGGCCCTCCTCGCGCAGCAGCTCGGGGAAGGCGTAGGGGTTGCGGGCGTCGGGGTAGACCGCGTCGAGCGCGGCCCCGCCCACGGCCCGGTGGTCGGGGTGGCTGGGGGCGACGAACTGGTAGTTGCGGTCGGGGTGGTGGGTGATGACCAGGTCGGGGCGTACCTGGCGGATCACCCGCGCGATGTCGCGCCGGAGGTCGAGCGAGGGCACCACCCGGCCGTCGGAGTAGCCGAGGAAGCGCACGTCCGTCACGCCGACGGCCTTGGCCGCGGCGAGCTGCTCGGTCCTGCGGAGCTCGGCCATGCCGGAGTTGTCCAGGGTGCGCTCGTTGCCGCCGGCGTCGCCGTCGGTGACGAGCAGGTACGTGACCTCCACGCCCCGCTCCACGAACAGCGCCACGCTTCCCGCCGCCGCGAAGTCGACGTCGTCGGGATGCGCGGTGACGACAAGTACCCGGTTGATCTCGGCTTCCGGCAGCATGGCTTCCCTTCCTGGACCCTGTACGGAGGACAACCGGCACCCCGTCGGAGTCATTCCGGGCGCCGTTTGTCGGTGGCGCGTCTTAACCTAGGTGGGTGCCGACCCAAGTCTCTGTTGACCACCCCTTGCTCGACGGCCTCAACCCCCAGCAGCGCGAGGCCGTGATCCATCATGGCAGCCCCCTGCTCATCGTGGCGGGGGCGGGGTCGGGGAAGACGCGGGTGCTCACCCACCGCATCGCCTACCTGCTGGCCGAGCGCAACGCCCATCCGGGCGAGATCCTGGCCATCACCTTCACCAACAAGGCCGCCCGCGAGATGAAGGAGCGCATCGACAAGCTCGTCGGGCCGCGTTCCAAGGCGATGTGGGTGATGACGTTCCACAGCGCCTGCATGCGCATCCTGCGGCGCGAGGCCAAGCGGCTGGGCTTCCCGTCCAGCTTCTCGATCTACGACCAGGCCGACTCCCAGCGGCTGATGGCGATGGTCTGCAGGGAGATGGAGCTCGACCCGAAGCGCTACCCGCCGCGTTCGTTCTCGGCGCAGGTCAGCAACTTCAAGAACGAGCTGATCGACTACGAGACCGCGCTCGACCGGGCGGGCTCGCACCTGGAGAAGACGCTCGCGCAGGCGTACAAGGCCTATCAGCTCAAGCTGACCGAGGCCGGCGCGATGGACTTCGACGACATCATCATGAACACGGTGACGTTGTTCCAGCTCTTCCCCGAGGTGGCCGAGCACTACCGGATGCGGTTCAGGCACGTGCTGGTCGACGAGTACCAGGACACCAACCACGCCCAGTACATCCTGATCCGCGAGCTGGTCGGCCATCCCGAGGTGCGCACCGCCGACGGCGACGTCGTGCGTCCGGGCGCCGACATGTCCGAGTTGTGCGTGGTGGGCGACGCCGACCAGTCGATCTACGCCTTCCGCGGCGCGACGATCCGCAACATCCTGGAGTTCGAGCGCGACTACCCCGACGCCCGCACGATCCTGCTGGAGCAGAACTACCGCTCCACCCAGAACATCCTGGCCGCGGCCAACGCGGTGATCGCGCGCAACGAGGGCCGCAAGCCGAAGAACCTCTGGTCCGACCAGGGCGACGGCCCCAAGATCGTGGGCTACGTCGCCGACAACGAGCACGACGAGGCCATGTTCGTGGCCCAGGAGGTCGACCGGCTCAGCGACGAGGAGGGCGTCAAGCCGAGCGAGGTCGCGGTGTTCTACCGCACCAACGCCGCCTCCCGGGTGTTCGAGGAGATCTTCATCCGCACCGGGCTGCCGTACAAGGTGGTCGGGGGCGTGCGCTTCTACGAGCGCAAAGAGGTCAAAGACCTGCTGGCCTACCTGCGGGTGCTGGCCAACCCGGCCGACGTCGTGTCGATGCGGCGCATCCTCAACGTGCCCAAGCGCGGCATCGGCGAGCGGGCCGAGGCCATGATCGAGGCGCTGTCCTCGCGCGAGCGCATCTCGTTCTGGGACGCGCTGCGCCGGGCCGACGAGGCGTACGGCATGGCGACGCGCTCGCTCAACGCGGTGCGCGAGTTCGTGGCGATGCTGGAGGAGCTGATCGCCAAGGCCGAGGGCGTGCCGCCGTCGACGCTGGCCGAGGAGATCCTGGTGGCCACCGGCTACCGCGCCGAGCTGGAGGCCTCAGAAGACCCCCAGGACGAGTCCCGCCTGGAGAACCTCAACGAGCTGATCTCGGTGGCCTCGGAGTTCGAGGAGGCCAACCCCGAGGGCACGCTGGTGGAGTTCCTGGAGCAGGTGTCGCTGGTCGCCGACGCCGACCAGATCCCCGACGCCGACGGCGGGCAGGGCGTCGTCACGCTGATGACGTTGCACACGGCCAAGGGGCTGGAGTTCCCGGTCGTCTTCCTGACCGCGATGGAGGACGGCGTGTTCCCGCACGTCCGGTCGCTGGGCGAGCCGAAGGAGCTGGAGGAGGAGCGGCGGCTGGCCTACGTCGGCATCACCCGGGCGCAGAAGCGGCTCTACCTCACGCGGGCGGCGGTGCGCAGCTCGTGGGGGTCGCCGTCGTTCAATCCGGCCTCGCGGTTCGTCAACGAGGTGCCGGGGCAGCTCATCGACTGGCGTACCGACCCCGAGAAGTCGGCCTGGAGCGCGGCGACGCGGCGGGAACCGGCCGCGCGGCCGGCGCCCAGGAGCGGCGGCGGGTCTCGGCAGATGTTGTCGCTGACGCCCGGCGATCGGGTGACGCACGACAAGTGGGGGCTCGGCACGGTGGTGGCCGTGGACGGGGTGGCGGAGAAGACCAAGGTCAAGATCGACTTCGGCGCCGACGGCGAGAAGACGCTGCTGCTGGCGTACGCCCCGCTGGAGAAGCTCTGACCCTGGGCGGCAACGGGCGCCCAGTCCTCGACGGAGGCCGGGCGCCCGACGACGGCACCTGGTTTGCGGTGTTCAGGGGCGGTGCGGGCAGGGCGCTTGGCGGCGGCCCTGCCGGTCCGCTGCGGGGTCAGGGCTTGAGGGCGCTGCCCTGCTTCCACTGGGTCCAGTTGAGCTGCCAGTAGCTCCAGCCGTTGCGCCAGTCGAGCTTGCGCTTGGTCCCGGTGATCTTGACGACGTCACCGCGCTGGGCGATGCCGTAGAACCACTTGGCGCCCTGCGGCGTGGCGCGCACGCAGCCGTGGCTCTGGTTGGAGCGGCCGAGGTACTGGTAGTAGCCGGCGCTCTGGTGCACGTACTCGCCGCTGTCGGAGATGCGCACCGCCCAAGGGATCTCCTCCTTGTAGTAGCGCGGGTCCTTGGGGTCGGTCACCCCCATCCAGGACGACGTCATCGTCTCGACGGACTTCTTGCCCATGGTGAGGTGCGTGCCGCTGGTGGTGAGGTAGACGTCCACGCCGTTGCGCATCAGGCCGCCGCGGCCGGCGCTGATCGCGATCTTCTTGGCGATCTTGCCGTCCCGGTAGACCTTCATCTGGTGCCTGCGGGTGTCGACGACCGAGATGTTCGCGTTGCCGACCGCGAAGCGGCGGGTGACGTCCTTGGCCTTGTTGCCGGGCAGCTGGCTGAGGCGCGCGGTGAACAGCACCTTCTGGTGCGGCTTCCAGTACGTCTTCGTCCGGTAGATGACCTTGCGGGCCGACACCCAGCGCCAGGCGCCCTCGACCGGTTTGTCGGCCTGGACCTCCAGCAGCGCCTCCACGGCGGCCTTGTCCTTCACGTCCCGGTCGAACGTGACGATGATCGGGAAACCGACGCCGACTTTCTCCGCCGTCTCCGCCATGGGCGTGATGTCGGCGATGTCTAGCTTGACCTTCTTGGCCGGGGCCGCGACGTGGGCAGCCGCGGCGACGCCCACGGCGGCGGTCGTCCGGACCGCCGGGGCCTGCGAGGCTGGCACGCCTTCTGCCGAACAGGCCGCAGCCGAGACCAGTGCGACCATGGCAAGCAACCGGGGGACGCGATTCAAGGGGGTTACTCCTGGATTATGTGCTTCTCCTTCCATGTGTGACTACTGAGACGCCTGATTCGTCTACGGATCGCCGTAACGACCTTGTAACGGTCCAGAGAGCAGGGTCAGACGAGGCGGCGCGCGGTGGCCCAGCGGGACAGCTCGTGCCGGTTGGAGAGCTGGAGCTTGCGCAACACGGACGACACGTGCGTCTCCACGGTCTTGACCGAGATGAACAGCTCCTTGGCGATCTCCTTGTACGCGTAGCCGCGGGCGATCAGCCGCAGCACCTCGCGCTCGCGCTGGGTCAGCGAGTCGAGCTCGGGATCGATCGAGGGCGCCTCGGAGGAGGCGAAGGCGTCGAGGACGAACCCGGCCAGCCGCGGCGAGAAGACCGCGTCGCCGTCGGCCACCCGGCGGATGGCGTCGGTGAGCTCCTTGCCGCTGATGTTCTTGGTGACGTAGCCGCGCGCGCCGCCCCGGATGACGCCGATGACGTCCTCGGCGGCGTCGGAGACCGACAGCGCGAGGAAGCGCACCTGCGAGCCCGTGCTGAGGACGCGGCGCAGCACCTCCTGGCCGCCGCCGCCGGGCATGTGCACGTCGAGCAGGACCACGTCGGGCTGGTGCTCGGCGATGGCCTTGACCGCCGTCTCGACGTCCTCCGCCTCGCCCACGACCTCGATCGAGTCGCCCAGCTCCGCGCGCACGCCGGATCTGAACAGCCGGTGGTCGTCGACGATCAACACGCGTGTCATTGCTTGTCCACCTTCATCGTCAGCATCACTTCCGTGCCCTCGCCGGGCTCGGTGCGGACCCTGGCCGTGCCGCCGTGACGTTCCATTCTCCCGATGATGGACTCCCTGATGCCCATTCTGTCGAGGGGCACCGCCTCAAGGTCGAAGCCCTTGCCGCGGTCCTTCACGAAGATGGTCACCTCCAAGCCCTCCACCTCCGCGTACACGGAGATGGCCGGGCTCTCAGAATATTTGGCCGCGTTGACCATCGCCTGCCTGGACGCCTTGAGCATCGCCGCCAGCTTGCCCTGCGCGTCGAGGTCGATGTCGCCGACGCAGACGACCTCGATGGGCACGCCGTGCGAGTCCTCCTCCTCGGCCGCGATCCGGCGGACGGCGGCGGCCACGGTGGCGTCGGCGTCCTGGGCGGGCTGGTAGAGCCAGTTGCGCAGCTCGCGCTCCTGGGAGCGGGCCAGCCGGGTGACCTCGCGCGGGTCGTGGGAGACGCGCTGGATGAGGGTGAGGGTGTGCAGCACCGAGTCGTGCACCATGGCGGCCACCTCGGCGCGTTCCTCCTGCCGGATGCGCTCGCGCCGTTCGAGCTGCAGCTCCTTCCACAGGCCGGCCAGCCAGGGCGCGGCGATGACCGCGATGCCGCCGACCACGACGACGGTGAACAGCAGACCGGGCCTGGCCTGGGCCAGCTCGCCCTGGGCGTACAGGAAGCCGGCCGCGCCGATGACGACCAGCGTCACGCCGAGCAGTGTGCGCACCCGGTTGGTCCGGATGCTCTTGGTGGCGCCGCTGACCCAGTTCTTGCGGCGTTCGGGGTCGGCCTGCTGCCACAGGATGAGCGCGCCGATGCCGCCGACGGCGAACGGCAACATGCCGATCCCGCCCTTCGAGGCCCCGGTCAGCCAGCCGAAGGCGGCCAGCGCCACGCCGATCGCGCTGAACGCGGCGAGCTGGCTCCAGTCGCGCTGCGGCGGCGGCCCCTCGTACGGCTCCCGCGGAGTGATCATCCACAGCACGGCGTACGCCACCATGCCGACCCCGTCCACGACGCTGAGCAGCACGAACATCAGCCTGATCACGACGGGATCGAGGGAGAGCTGCGCCGCCAGCCCCTGGGCCACGCCGCCGAGCAGGCGGCCCTCCATGGGGCGGAGCATCCGGCGATAGGGTCGATCGCCGGTGGGCTCGGCAAGTGTCTTCTGGTCTGCCATAACATCGCCATCGTCACATGTCGCGGGCGCTTCGGGCATCAGGGAACAACCCCCAGGGTCGAGTCAGGGGTCTCCCGGATGCGGCCACCCCGCCCGACGGTCCACGATGGTTCCATGACAGAAGCTCCGCCCAGGCAACCCGCCGCCCCGCCCCGGGAGCTGCGACGCAGCAGCGAGGGGCGCTTCCTCATGGGCGTCTGCGCCGGTCTCGGGCGGCACACCGGCATCGACCCCGTGGTGTTCCGCGTGGCGTTCGCCGTGCTCCTGCTCGGTTCGGGCATCGGGATCTTCCTGTACATCGCGGCGTTCCTGCTCATGAAGGAGCCCAACGGCGGGCCGGGCATCATCGAGCAGTGGACCCGCCGCGACCTCGACGCCGAGGCCGTGATGGCGCTGCTGACGGCGGTGCTCGGGTTCGGCCTCGCGCTCAACCTCGCGACCGTCTGGCTCGACACCGGCACGCTGGTGGTCGGCGTGCTGCTGGCCGTCTCGCTGCTGGCGGCCCACTCCAGAGGCGTCGACCTGCTGGGCCTGGCCCGCTCGATGCCCGAGCGGCTCGGTCGCCGGCGCTCTCCCGACGCGGAGCCGCCCGCGCCGCCCTACGCGCCGCCCGTGTCCACGCCTCGGGTGCGTCCCGCCGAACCCGGCTGGTCCGGCCTCGGCGACACCGTGACGGCCCACCCCGAGTCCCCGGCTCCGGCTCCCCGGCCGACGGCCGCCGCGCACGCCGAGGCCGTGGCCGCGCGGCTGCGGGCGATGTCCGCCGGCCGGCAGGCCGAGACGCCGCGTACGGACCGGCCCGAAACCCCTGCGGCGGGACAGGCGGAGGCCGGCCGGACGGAGATGTCGAAGATCGAGGCCGCGCAGGCGTTGGAGGCCGCCGGCGCCGTGACGGCGGAGCACCAGCTCCCCGACGACGCGACCCGCCAGGCGCAGACGCCCGGCACGGAGACGCCCGGCACAGGGGTCCCCGGCACAGGGACCCCTGACGCTGAGGCCGCGCAGCCGCGGCCGCAGGCTCAGGCGGCGTCGCGGCAGGAGCCGCCCGCCTACCGCCCTCAGCCCAGGACCGCGATCGACTACAGCGGCTACGGCGAGCCCTTCGCCCCGAAGGGCCCCTACCGCCCGCTCGACCCGGCCAGGCGGGCCGGCCAGTCGCCCTACGACCCCGCCCTGTACGGCCGCCCGGCCGCCGCCCCGGCACCGCAGCAACGACGCCCCGCGTCGTTCATCGGGGTCATCACCATCTTGCTCGCGATCATAGTGGGAGGGATCGTCGTGGCGGTCCAGGCCAGGTCGGCCGCGGGCGTGAGCCCGACCATCGTCGGCGGCGCGGTGCTCATCACCATCGGCGCCGGCCTGCTCATCGCCGCCTGGTGGGGCCGCGGCGCCGGTCTCGTCGCGGCGGGCACCACGGTCGCGCTGCTGATCGGCGTGGGGCTGATGCTGGGCGGCCTGCCGCGCAACTTCGGCGACTCCACCTGGTACCTGACCAAGCCCGCGGAGGCGGGCAAGGTCTACGACGTCGGCGTGGGCGACGGCCGGCTGGACCTGACGGAGCTGAAGGCGCTGCCGGGGACGAGCCTGACGTTCGACGCCCGGGTCTCCGTGGGCGAGCTGACGGTGATCGTGCCGCCGACGGCCAGGGTCGAGGTGCACGCGATGAACAAGGTCGGCGACATCAAGGTCGACCAGTCGATCAGGGGCGGCGTGGACGTCAAGTTCGACAAGGTGCTGGAGCCCGAGGTCGGGTCCGGGGACGAGGAGTTCACGATCGTGCTGAACCTGCGCGGCGGCCTCGGCGACATGGAGGTGCGGCGTGGCGCGTGACGTCGAGCGGGTCCGGCGCCTGCACCGGACCGACTGGATGGCCCTGCTGAGCGGCACGTTGTTCGTGGTGCTCGGCATCCTGGTGGTGACCCGCGTGCTCACGGACGCGCTGGTCGTGGTCGGGCTGACCGTGGTGGGGCTGGCCTTCGCGGGGGTGGTGGCGATCATCGCGCGGGTGGTCCGCGGCAAGTAACCCTTGACCGGGAAAAACACCGGCGTAGTTTCGGGTGTGTCCGCCTTTCCCCTGCTCCTGAGGGAGGACGTATGCCCCGAATCACCGTCACCGTCGACGGGATCAAGTACGAGGAGGACGTCGAGCCGCGGCTCCTCCTCGTCCATCTACTACGTGAGCGGCTCGGCAGGACCGGCACCCCGGTCGGCTGCGACACCAGCAACTGCGGCGCGTGCACGGTGCTGCTCGACGGCAAGAGCGTGAAGAGCTGCTCCGTGCTGGCCGTGCAGGCCGACGGCGGCGACGTCGTCACCGTCGAGGGCCTGGGCGCGAACGGGTCGATGCACCCGATGCAGCGGGCCTTCCACGAAGAGCACGCGTTGCAGTGCGGCTACTGCACCCCCGGCATGGTCATGGCCGCGATCGACCTGGTCCGGGAGGACCCGGAGCCGTCGGAGGAGTCGATCAGGCACGGGCTGGAGGGCAACCTGTGCCGCTGCACGGGTTACTGCAACATCGTGCGCGCGGTGAAGCGCGGCGCGCAGGAGATGGGGCAGGCGGTGAGGACGCAGTGAGCGAGCTGAGCCCCGAGGCCGTCGCCGGGCAGATCGACGGCAGCGGCCAGATCAACGAGCCGGCCGGCGTGCACGAGGTGGGCCGGCCGCGCCGGCGCAAGGAGGACGCCAGGCTGCTGACGGGGCGTACGCGCTGGACGGACAACCTCTCCAGGCCCGGCACGCTGCACGTGATGTTCCTGCGCAGCCCGATGGCCCACGCCCGGATCACCCGGGTGGACGTGTCGGCGGCCCGCGGCCTGCCCGGCGTGGTGGCCGCGTTCAGCGGCCAGGACTTCGCCGCCGAGCAGGGCAGCCTGCCGTGCGCGTGGCCGGTGACCGACGACGTCGTCATCCCCGACCACCCGCCGATGGCCACCTCCGAGGTGCGGTACGTCGGCGAGGCCGTGGCCTGCGTGGTCGCGACCGACCGGTACCTGGCGGCCGACGCGCTGGAGGCCGTCGAGGTCGACTACGAGCCGCTGCCCGCGGTGCTCGACATGACCGAGGCGTTGTCGCCGGACAGCCCGAAGGTGCACGAGGCGGGCAACCAGGCGTTCTCCATGAAGGTCACCTCCGGGGACCTCGACGCCGCGTTCGAGGGCGCCGCCGTCGTCGTCGACCGGACGTACGTGCAGCAGCGGCTGATCCCGACGGCCATGGAGCCGCGGGCGGTGCTCGTGGACACCGACGGCGACTCGTTCACGATGTGGACCTCCACCCAGATCCCGCACATCCTGCGCGTCATGCTCGCGGTGGTGACCGGCATCCCCGAGCACGACCTGCGGGTGATCGCCCCCGACGTGGGCGGCGGGTTCGGCTCGAAGTTGCAGGTCACCGCCGAGGAGGTGCTCTGCCTGCTGATCGCGCGCCGGCTGGGCCGGCCGGTCAAGTGGACGGAGTCCCGCTCCGAGGGCAACCTGACCGTGCACCACGGCCGCGACCAGCTCCAGCACATCCGGCTCGCGGCCGACGCCGACGGACGCATCCGGGGGCTCCAGGTCGACCTGCTGGCCGACATGGGCGCGTACCTGATGCTGGTGACGCCGGGGGTGCCGCTGCTCGGGGCGTCCATGTTCAACGCCATCTACAAGATGGACGCCTACGAGTTCGGCTGCCGGGGCGTGTTCACCACCAAGATGCCGACGGACGCCTACCGGGGCGCGGGCCGTCCCGAGGCGACGTTCGGCATCGAGCGGACGATGGACGAGCTCGCCGCCGAGCTGGGCCTGGACCCGCTGGAGGTGCGCCGGCGCAACTGGATCAGGCACGAGGAGTTCCCGTACACGACGATCTCGGGGCTGACCTACGACTCGGGCAACTACGAGGCGGCCACGGAGCGGGCGCTGTCGTTGTTCGGCTACGACAAGCTGCGGGCCGAGCAGGCCGACCGGCGGGACCGGGGCGATCCGGTGCAGCTCGGGATCGGGGTCAGCACGTACACGGAGATGTGCGGGCTGGCGCCGTCGAGGCTGCTCGGGGCGGCCAGGTTCGGGGCGGGCGGCTGGGAGCACGGCTCGGTGCGCATGTTGCCCACCGGCAAGGTCGAGGTCATCACCGGCACGTCCCCGCACGGCCAGGGGCACGTGACGGCGTGGAGCCAGATCGTGGCCGACGCGCTGGGCGTGCCGTTCGAGGACGTGCGCGTGCTGCACGGCGACACGGCCGTCGCGCACAAGGGCATGGACACCTACGGCTCGCGCTCGCTGGTCGTGGGCGGCATGGCCGTGCTGCGGGCGTGCGAGAAGGTCAGGGAGAAGGCCAGGAAGCTGGCCGCCCACATGCTGGAGTGCTCGCCGGACGACGTGGAGTTCGACGGCGGCGTGTTCAAGGTGCGCGGCACCGGGTCGGGCCGCACGATCCAGGAACTGGCCTACGCCGCGTTCCAGGCGCACGACCTGCCCGACGGCGTGGAGGCGCGGCTGGACTCCGACGCCACCTTCGACCCGGACAACTACTCCTTCCCGCACGGCACGCACCTGTGCGCGATGGAGGTGGACACCGAGACGGGCATGACCCGGATCCGCTCGTACGTCGCCGTGGACGACGTCGGCAAGGTGGTCAACCCGCTGATCGTCGAGGGCCAGGTGCACGGCGGCATCGCGCAGGGCGTGGCCCAGGCGCTGTTCGAGGAGGCCGTCTACGACTCCGAGGGCAACCTGCTGACCGCGACCATGGCCGACTACCTGCTGCCGTCGGCGGCGGACCTGCCGTCGTTCACGACGGACCGCACCGAGACCCCCGCGACCGGCAACCCGCTGGGCGTCAAGGGCGTCGGCGAGGCGGGCACGATCGCCTCCACCCCGGCGGTGGTGAACGCGATCGTGGACGCGCTGCGGCCCTACGGCGTCGGCGACATCCGGATGCCGTGCACGCCCGAGCGTGTCTGGCGAGCGCTGGAAGGAGCGCGGCGATGATCCCCGCACCGTTCGACTACGTGCGTCCCGACTCGCTCTCGGCGGCCTGCGCGGAGCTCGCCGCCGACGAGGACGCCAAGGCGCTGGCCGGCGGGCAGTCGTTGCTGCCGTTGTTGCGGTTGCGGCTGGCGTATCCATCCAAGCTGGTGGACATCGGGCGGCTGCCCGGCCTGAACGGCGTGCACGACCGGGGCGACCACGTCTTCATCGGCGCGCTGGCCACGCACGACGAGGTCATGCGCTCGCCGGTGGTGAACGCCGGCGCCCCGCTGGTGGCGCTGGCCACGGCCAGGGTGGCCGACCCCGCGATCCGGCACCGGGGCACGTTCGGCGGCTCGCTGGCGCACGCCGACCCGGCGGGTGACCTGCCGGCCGTGGTGCTGGCGCTGGACGGCGTGATCGTGGCCGCGTCGGCGCAGGGCGAACGGGAGATCCCGGCCGCCGAGTTCTTCGTCGACTACCTGGAGACGTCTCTGCGCGCCGGGGAGATCCTGGTCGGCGTGAAGGTGCCGAAGCTGGGCGAGGGCTGGGGCTTCCACTACGAGAAGTTCCACCGGACCGCGCAGTCGTGGGCGATCGTCGGCGTGGCGGCCGCGGTCAGGCGGGCCAACGGCTCGATCGCCGAGGCCAGGGTCGCGCTGACGAACATGGGCCCGACCCCGGTGCGCGCCCGCGCGACCGAGGACGCGTTGCGCGGCGTCGAGCTCGGCGACCGGGTGCGGCAGGCGTGCGAGGAGGCGGCGGAGGGCACCTCGCCCCCCGCCGACCTGCACGCGCAGCCCGACTACCGCCGTCACCTGGCCCGGGTGCTGACCCATCGGGCAGTGCGCACGGCCGCCGGGACCCCGTGAGTGAGGCGGGGGCGCCTCTTCCGGGCGTCCCCGCCCCGACGTAGTGTCGCAACCAACCTCGGAAGGAGCGGATCGATGGCGATGCGGTTCGAGCACGAGTTCACTGTCCCGGTTCCGGTCGAGCAGGCGTGGGCGGTGCTGCTCGACGTCGAACGGGTCGCGCCGTGCCTGCCCGGGGCGACGCTCGACATCTTCGAGGGCGACGAGTTCACCGGCCGGATGAAGGTCAAGGTCGGCCCGATCACCGTCACCTACCGGGGCTCGGCCAGGTTCGAGGACGTCGACAAGGACTCCCACACGCTCGCCATCCAGGCGTCGGGCAAGGAGGCCAGGGGCTCCGGCACGGCCTCGGCCACGGTCAGGGCGCGCATGACGCCGGCCGAGGGGGGCACGTCGGTGGCCGTGGAGACGACGTTCAACGTGACCGGGCGGCCGGCGCAGTTCGGGCGCGGGGTCATGGCCGAGGTCGGGGCCAAGCTGATCGACAGGTTCGCCGGCAACCTGGCCCAGCTGCTCTCCGAGCCGATGGTGGAGCCGGTCGCGCCGCTGGAGCGGGAGCAGCCTCAGGAGGAGGAGCGGCACCTGAGCACGGTGACCGTCCCCGAGCCGGACGTGCGGCCCGCGGGCACGCTGCGGACCTCGCGCACGCCCGACGAGGAGGCGCTCGACCTGATGGAGATCGCCGGGCAGCCGCTGCTCAGGCGGCTGGCGCCGATCGCGGGCGGCCTGCTGGCGCTCACGATCCTCATCTGGGTGGTTCGTCGCCTTATGCGCTGATTTTCAGCAAAAACAGCATAAAGTCCGGTCACTTCCCGCTATCGGGGGAAGTGCCATTCCCGCAGGTCATTTCTGGGGGGACATGGGCATGCCGGACTGCAGCGTCGTCGTGATCTCGTACAACGACGCGGCCCGCCTGCCCAGGGCCGTGCGCTCGGTGCTGCGGCAGACGTTGCGCGACCTGGAAGTGATCATCTCCGACGACGCGAGCACGGACGGCACGCCCGAGGTGGCCGCGCGGCTCATGGCCGAGGACCCGCGGGTGCGCTACCTGCGCAGGCAGAGCAACAGCGGCGGCTGCGGAGCTCCCCGCAACGACGGCATCGACGCGGCCAGGGCGCCGTACGCCATGTTCCTCGACAGCGACGACGAGCTGCCCAGACACGCGTGCAAGAGCCTGCTCACCGAGATCGAGCGCACCGGCGCCGACTTCGTGTCGGGGCAGATCTCCCGGCTGTTCGAGCGGGACGGACGGCTGCGCCCGTACTATCCGTCGTTGTTCGCCCGGCGGCGGGTGGTCGAGGGCATCCGCGCGGAGCCCGAGCTCTTCCTCGACTCCTTCAGCACCAACAAGCTCTACGACGTCGCCTGGCTGCGCGACAACGTGCTGCGCTTCCCCGAGGACATCCACTACGAGGACCACGTCTTCGCCACCGAGCTGTACGCGCTGGCCCGCCGGTTCGCGATCGTCCCGTGGGTGGTCTACCACTGGCACCGGGCGAGCTCGAACGAGTCGATCTCCCTGAGCATCGACGAGATGGACAACGTGCGGCAGCGGGTGATCGCGGCCCGGCTGAGCGACGACATCCTGCGCGGCTACGGCGCGCACGACCTGGTGCCGCACCGGCAGTACCGGTTCCTGCGGCAGGACCTGCGGGTCTACCTCAACCCGCTGCCCGCCCGCGACCTGGTGTGGGTCAAGGAGTTCGCCTCGGTCGTGCGGCCGTACCTGGAGGAGATCCCCGGCGCGGTGTTCGACCGCATCGAGCCGATGGACCGGGTCTGCTGCCGGCTCATCCTGGACGACCGGATCGAGGACCTGCGCGTGGCGGCCGGCTCGCTGACCGGCCCCCGGGCCGCGCCGCGGGCGGCCGTGCAGGTGGACGGGCGCACGTACTGGGGAACCACGGCCGCGCCTGGGCTGGACATCACCGCGCTGCGCCTGGCCGAGCTGCCCTACACCGACTCCCGGCTGCGGCACGAGGTGACCGGCCTGGCCACGAACGGCGAGCGGGTGCGGATGACCGTGCGCACCTACGACCCGTTCGGCGTGCTGCCGGCCGAGTGGGACGCCTTCCTGGAGGCGGGCCGGGAACGGGTGCCGATCCAGCCGGTTCCCTCGGGCGAGGGCGGCTACGTCAGCGAGGTCGTCTTCGCGCCCTGCGGCAGGAGCGACCCGCGCATCGGCTTCCGGCGCCGCTCCGACGGCCACGTCACCACCGACCGGCTGATCGTGGACCCCAACCTGGAGCCGATCGAGCTGCCCGGCTGCACGGTGAAGGCCGACGGTTACGCCGCCTACCTGTGCGTGCGCACGCATTCGCGCACCCGCTCGGCGCTGCGGCGGGCGCGGCGGCTGCTGCTCAGGAAGCTCAACACGCCGGGCGTCAAGCTGCGCGCGTACAAGCTGCTGATCAGGGTGGTGCCGCGGCGCGACGACCTCGCCCTGTTCGAGTCGGACGTCGGCAAGGGCTACAACGGCAGCCCCCGCGCCATCTACGAGGAGGTGCGCCGGCGCGGCCTGCCGATCGAGGCGGTCTGGTCGGTCGCCAAGGGCCGCAAGAACTTCCCCGCCGACGTGCGGCTGGTCCGCCGGGGAAGCTGGCGCTACCTGTGGACGATGGCCCGCGCCGGGATCTGGGTGGACAGCCACGGCTTCCCGCTGGACTACCCGAAGCCGCCCGGCACCCGCTACCTGCAGACCTGGCACGGGCAGGGCATCAAGTCGATCGGCTTCGACGCGCCCGACCTGCGCGGTGACTTCGACCGGCCGCGCGAGCAGTGGCGGGCCGCCGTCGCCCGGTGGGACGCGCTGGTCTCGCCGAGCGCCGAGTTCTCGCGGGTGTTCCTGCCCTCCAACGGCTACGACGGCAAGGTCTACCGGTGCGGCACCCCGCGCTGCGACGCGCTGGTGCGGGCGGAGGCGGCCGATGACGTGCGGGCCCGGCTGGAGATCCCGCCGGGGCGCAAGGTCCTGCTCTACGCGCCCACCTACCGCGACCGGGACAAGATGAGCGGCCGTTCGGTACGCGCCGACCTGGACCTCATGGCCAGGGAGCTGGCCGGCGAGTGGGTGGTGGTGCTGCGCACGCACCCGGTCGAGAAGTACGACCCGCCCGAGCGGCTCAGGCACTTCGTGCGGCCGGCCGCGTCCTACCCGGAGATCAACGACCTGATGCTGGCCTCCGACGCGCTGCTGACCGACTACTCGTCCGTGATGTGCGACTACGCGGTGACCGGCCGGCCGATGGTGTTCCTCATCGACGACTGGGACGACTACCGGCTCTCCGAGCGCGGCGTCTACCACGACCTGCCCGCCATCGCCCCGGGCCCGTGCGTGACGACCACGGCGGAGCTGGTGGACGTGCTGCGCAACCTGCCCGAGGTGCACGCCGCCTTCGCCGCCAAGTACGCCGCCTTCCGCGCCCTGTGGTGCGCCGACGAGCACGGGGACGCCTCCGCCCGCATCGTGGACGACTTCTTCGAGGGGCGCACGCGATGACCGTCGTCTTCGCCTGCCTGGAGGCCGACACGCTCGGCGGCGTCCAGCAGGTCACCCACACCCTGGCCCAGGGCCTGGCGGAACGCGGCCACGAGGTGCACGTCGTCGGCCTGCACCGCGCCGCCGCGCCGTTCCGCTACGTGGACCGGCCGCTCTACCGGCAGCACGTCGTGGGCGGGCCGCTCGGCGAGCAGGGCCCGCTGGCCAGGCGGCTGGCCGACCGCAGGGTGAAGGAGCTGCTGCGCGGCGTCCGTCCCGGGTACGCGGTGCTGACGTCGCCGTCGGTGGTGACCAGGCTGTCGGGGCTGCTGCCCGCCGGGTTCCGCTCGATCGGGCAGTACCACGGCTCCTACGACCACGCCCGCGACTGCTGGCACCTGGCCTCGATCAAGAAGCACTACCCCGACCTCGACCAGGCGCTCTTCCTCAGCGAGGACGACGCCTGGGCCTTTTCCGAGCACGCCCTGCTGCCCAACGCCTGGACGCTGCCCAACCCGCTGGGCGCCTGGCCGCGGGAGACGTCGGCGCTGGACGTGCCGCGGGTGCTGGGCGTCGGGCGGCTGGAGGGCGTCAAGCGGTTCGACCGGCTGATCAGCGCGTTCGCGCGGGCGCAGGCGCCGCCGTCCTGGGAGTTGCACCTGATCGGCGACGGCGCCGAACGCGAGCGGCTGCGGGCGCACGCGGCCCGGGAGGGCGTCGCGGACCGGGTGGTCTTCCGCGGCCTGGTGCCCGCTCACCGGATGGGCGAGGAGTACCTGAACGCCTCGCTGGTGGCGCTGACCAGCGAGCACGAGGGCCTGCCGGTCGTGCTGCTGGAGGCGTGCGCCCACGGGGTGCCGTCGGTGGCCTTCGACGTGTCGGGCGGCGTGCGCTCGGCGGGCCCGGTACGGGTGCCGCCGGGGGACGTGGACGCGTTCGCCGCCGAGCTGGCCGCGCTGATGGGGTCGGCGCGGGAGCGGCGGCGGCTGGGGGCCGCCGCCCGGGCACGGGCCGAGGCGTTCCGCCTCGACCACGTGCTGGACCGCTGGGAGCGGCTGTTCGCGCACATCCAGCGCTAGACGGTCACCTCGGGACGCTGCTGCGGGATGCCGGCCAGCGACTTCTGCGTGGAGGTGAGCAGCGCGCCGACCGGGCTGGGCTCGCGCAGCCGGTTGAAGCGGTCGCGCATGGCCTTGCGCGACCGGCTGGCCTTGCGCTTCTGCATGGTCTTCTGGCAGGCCGTCACGTGCTCCTTGGCCGGTCTGGGCGCGCCGGTCAGCTCGTAGCCGTTGGCCTGGAGGCGCTCGGCGAGGACGTGCTCGCAGAGCGCGATCTCCCAGTCGTCCAGGCGGTTGGCCCAGCTGCCGACCCGGCTGCGGGTGACCTCGCGGTGGGTGTTGCTGTGCCAGACCTTGTGCTGCGGGACGGCCTGGACGGCGGCCTCGCGCGGGGAGATCATCGACGGCGCGAAGTCCTCCTCCAGGAAGTGGCAGAGCTTCTTCATCTCGGTCATCGGGTCGTCGGTGAGGTCTTCGTAGCGCAGCTCGTAGTAGGTGTCGTCGGGCAGCGTGCGCCGCAGCCGCTGGCCGGCGTCGATGGCCTCGGCCCAGGTCGAGATCGCGTGGAAGGAGTCCAGCGTGTACCAGGGCATCTCCTTCAGCGAGGCCACGCAGTCGCGGCCGTCCCTGATCAGGTGGATGAACTGGGCGTCGGGGAACAGGCGCAGCAGCAGGTCGGTCTGCTTGACGTAGCTGGGCCTCTTGTCGCCCCAGCGGGCCTTGTCGAAGCGGTCGGCGTACATGCGGAAGGCGGTGCCGATGACCGAGCCGAGCGAGCCCGGCCCCTCCACGGCCTGCCGGATGAACTCGTCCTTGTCGATCTTGAGTTCGCGGAACTTCGTGCTGCGGTCGGTCGCGATCCACTGCGCCAGTGCCTTGCGCCGCTGAGGGACCCGCAGGTCGCCCCATGTGCGGCGCCGGTAATAAGCGGGAACGAGGAAGCGCGTCTCCGGCGGCACCGCCATGCGCGGGTGCGAGTGGAGCATGAGCTGGAGCATCGTGGTGCCGGACCGCGGGCATCCAATGACGAAGACTGGCCGGTCGGACATTTCGTACTAACCCCCGAAAACTTAGACGAGAACGTGCTCTCGGCTCTCCTGGGAGGGCACGCTGTGCCTGCGCGTGAAGAGCCACATCCGGTAGACAAGGAAGATCTCGTTGGCGAGGAGCAGGAGGCCGGCGGCCATGGCGAGCGGGATCAGCGCCCACGCCCCCGCGAGCGGCGCCACCACGAAGACCGCGGCATGGAACTCGATGCCGCTGATCAGGTGCGAACGCACCCGGTGCCTGGCCAGGAACCTGTTGAGGCGCCTGAAGAAGGAAGGCAGCCGCCGCCTGCGACCGCCGGGGCGCGGACCGCGGTCCACGAGCAGGTGCAGGTCGAGGTCCGCGGGCGCGCACTCCAGCGGGACGGTGTCCTCGCCGGGCAGCTCCGGCTCGCCCCGCTCCTCCCTGACCGCCTCGCGCACCCGCTTCATCTGCGGGGCGTTGACGTACCTGAACAGGTCGAGCACGGCCACCGCCGCGCCGAGCAGCACGTAGCGGACATCGTCCGTCAGGACGTACTGCCCGTACGCCAGTCCCCCGGCACACAGGACGACCCTGACCCGGTCCCCCACGTAGTCCAGCCAGAGGCCGAAGGGCGTCCCCGTGCCCTTGAGCCGGGCTATCTTGCCGTCCACGCAGTCGATGGTGAAGCTCAGGTAGAACATCAGGGCGCCGGCGACGAGCTGGTCCAGCGCGAAGCAGGCCGCTGACACCATGCCGAGGACCAGCGAGAACACCGTGAGCCCGTTGGGCGTGATCCGGGTGCGGTTGGCGACGGGAAGGGCGACCCGGCAGGCGACCGGATCCACGAAATACACGGTCCACCAGGAGTCTCTCCGCTTGCGTGTCTCGTAGACGTCATCCAGCGAATAGGTCCTCATGGATCCCAGCATGGCTACGGAACGCCGTCTGACGATTACTGTCTGGAACTACTGGGGGATGTCCATGCCGCTTCTTGACCAACCCTGCAGGGAAAACCGCCACGCACCGTGCGCGTCTCCATCCCTGAACGAGCCCTTGAGCACGAGCCCGCGGGTCTCGGCCTTGACCAGGAGCCGCCAGGTCGGGCCGCCGCCGTCGAGTGCCCTGGGGTCGATGTCGGCCACCACGCCGTACCGGCCGGTGCGCCGGACCTCCAGGGGCACCCGGCGGCGGCCGTCGCTCAGCCACATGTTGACCTTGCCCACCTTGCGCTCGACCCGGTGGATGGCCACCTCGCCGCGCAGGCGGTACGCGGCGCCCGTCCAGGAGCAGTCGTCCACCCTGGCGATCAGCCTGAGCTCGTCGCGGGCGTCGTAGACGTCGTCGGGGATGCCGAGCCGCCGTCGCCGCCGGAAGTAGGGGTAGTCGCCGTACCAGTTGACGGTGCGGAAGCCGCGGGGGCGCACCCGGGTGCCGTCCACGCGGCTGCGGCGGAAGTCGCGGACCGCGCGCAGCTCGTCGATCATGCCGCGCCTGACCAGGTGCAGCTCCAGGCGGCGCAGCGAGGGCGCGCCGGCCAGCGCGCGCGGGCTCAGCTCGTCCAGCCAGGCGTCGGCCAGCCCCAGCAGCGGCACCAGGTCCTCGCCCGCCTCCCGCGCCGACTCCAGCGCCTGGAACAGGAAGACGATGTCCTTCTCCAGCACCAGGGCGTCGAACTCGGGCAGCAGCTCCGGCGCGCCGTCGTCCAGGAAGGCGCGCACCGCGCGGATGGCGGCCAGGCGCTCGTGCAGGTTGGGCAGCTGCGAACGGCGTTGCGTGATCGAGGTCTCCCCCTCCTCACGCCGGCGCCAGTGGTAGACGACGTCGTCCACCATGTCGACGCTCGTGGCCAGGACGTGGGCCTGCATGGCGACCGGCACGTCCTCGTAGATGCCGGCGGGGAAGCGCAGGCCGTGCCGCCGCCAGAAGTCGGCGCGGTAGACCTTGTTCCACACCGTACGGTCCCTGACCAGCACCTTCTTGTCGGTGATGTGGGTGCACAACACCGGCCGCCGGAAGACGCGCTCGTGCAGGATCGACTCCTCCAGCACGCCGTCCACCATGCGCCTGACCGCGCCGCACGCCAGGTCAGAGCCGGTCTCGCCGAGCTTGGCGATCAGCACCTCGTACGCATGCGGCGGCACGACGTCGTCGCTGTCGGCGAAGGCCAGGTAGGTGCCCCTGGCCCGCCTGACGCCCTCGTTGCGGGCCGGCCCCGGGCCCATGTTCTGCTGTTCGACCAGGGTGAAGCGGGGATCTCGGGCCACGAAGTCGTCGGCCAGCCGCCGACTGCCGTCGATCGAGCCGTCGTCGACCATGATGACCTCGAAGTCCTCCATGGTCTGGGCGGCCAGCGACTTCAGGCACTCCGTCAGGTACGGCTCCACGTTGTGGACCGGTACGACGACACTGAGCAGGGGGATCATGACGCTCCTTGGCTTTCGTGGAAGGCGGTCGAGGGCAGCATGCCGTGGCCGCCTCGCCTGTTCCGCGTTCGATGCCCGTCCCTGATGAGCTCTTTACCCGGCATCGAATCCGCTACGTTGTGCAATGAGTCGAGCACGAATGGTAGGGGGAGCGGTGCTGAGACGCGTCCGGGACGATGATCTGCCCGTTATGCGCCACTGGCGCAACCATCCGAGAGTGCGCGCCGCCAGCTTCACCGGCCACGAGATCTCCGAGGACGAGCACGCCCGCTGGTGGGCCGCCGTCCGCGCGGACGCGACCAGGCAGGTGCTGATCTACGACCACGCCGGGGCCCGCGCCGGGGTGGTGACGTACTCGGAGCTCGGCGGCGACAGCGCCTATTGGGGCTTCTACCTCGACCTCGACGGCCTCGAACGGTCCGGCGCGGTGCTGAGGGCGTGGGTGGGCCTGGAGCGGGCCGCCATCGACCACGCGTTCGGCCCGCTCGGCCTGACGACCCTGCGCGGCGAGGTGCTGGCCGACAACGAGCCGGTGCGGCGGCTGCACCGGCGCTTCGGGTTCGCCGAGGTCGCGACCTACCGGATGCCGGTCGACGGGGTGCCGCGCGAGGTCGTCGCCGTCCAGCTGACCAAGGAGGAACGAGGATGATGTCCATCGCAGGGCGGGCGATCGGGGCCGACCGGCCGCCGTTCGTGATCGCCGAGATGTCCGGCAACCACAACGGCAGCCTGGAACGGGCCCTGGCCATCGTCGACGCGGCGGCGGCCGGCGGGGCGCACGCGCTGAAGCTGCAGACCTACCGGCCCGACACGATCACCGTGGACGCCGACGGCCCCGCCTTCCGCGTGGGCGACGGGCACGAGTTGTGGGGCGGCGAGAACCTCTACCGCCTGTTCGAACGCGCCCACACCCCCTGGGAGTGGCACGAGCCGATCTTCGAGCGGGCCCGCGAGCACGGCCTCCTGGCCTTCTCCGCCCCCTTCGACCCCACGGCCGTGGAGCTGCTGGAGAAGCTCGACACGCCGGCGTACAAGATCGCGTCGTCGGAGATCGTCGACCTGCCGCTGATCAGGCTGGCCGCCTCCACCGGCAAGCCGCTGATCATCTCCACCGGCATGGCCACGGCGGGCGAGATCGAGGCGGCGGTGACGGCGGCCCGCGCGGCGGGCTGCACGCAGCTCGCCGTGCTCTCCTGCACCGCCTCCTACCCCGCCTCCCCCGCCGAGAGCAACCTGCGCTCGTTGCCGCTGCTGGCCGCGCTCACCGGCGCGGAGGTCGGCGTCTCCGACCACACCCCCGGCATCGGGGCCGCGCTGGCGGCGGTCGCGCTGGGCGCGTGCCTGATCGAGAAGCACGTGACGTTGTCGCGGGCCGACGGCGGCGTCGACGCGGCCTTCTCGCTGGAGCCGCCCGAGCTGGCGGCGCTGGTGGAGGAGAGCGAGCGCGCGTGGCAGTCGCTGGGCCGGCCGGTGCTGGGGCCGCGCGAGTCCGAGCGCGAGGGCCTGCGCTTTCGCCGCTCGCTCTACGTGGTGCGCGACGTACGCGCGGGCGAGGCGGTGACCAGGGAGAACGTGCGGTCGATCCGCCCCGCCGGCGGCCTGCCCCCCGACGCCCTCGACGAGGTGACCGGCCGCCGCTTCACCCGCGACGCGCCCCTCGGCACGCCGCTGACCTGGGACCTCATCTGATCCACAGGTCGAGGAAGGCGTCGGCGACGCGTTCCCTGCCCTTGCCGTCGACCAGCCCGCCGCCCCGCCTGCCGTGCTCCTCCCGCAGCGCGGGGTCGGCGAGCAGCCGGGCGAGCACGCCGACGGCCTCGGCGTCGGCCGCCCGGCCCAGCCCGGCGGCCACCCCCCGGCCGACCAGCGCCCGGTAGCCGACGAGCTGGTTGTCGGCCACCCAGCTCAGCGCCGTGGGCACGCCGAGGTGCAGCAGCTCCCAGATGGCCGACCCCGCGGCGGTGATCACGAGGTCGGCGGCCGCCATCAGCTCGGGCAGGCGGTCGGTGGGCGGGATGACGGTGATGCCCTCGCCCGCCTCGAACGGCTCCGGGCTGACCAGCGTCGCCTGGAACGGCACGCCCGTGCAGGCCAGGGCCTCCGCCCAGGCGGGGGCCACGCCCGCGCTGTCGGTGCCGCCGAAGAAGCAGAGCACCCGCGGCACCGGCCCCGGCTGCCGTACCCTGCGCCGCCCCCGGACGCTGTCGCGCAGCAGCGCGTACCGGGTGCCGGCCAGCCGCCAGGAGTCGCGCGGCAGCGGGAAGGGCCGGTCCTCGGCGCCGAGGTTCTGGTCGAGGTAGAGGTCGGCCTCCTGGCCCAGCGGGTCGCCGTCGACGATCGCCAGCACCGGGAAGCCCGCCCCCCGCAGCGCCCCGCCGGTGCCCTCGGCCAGCTCGTAGCTGTCCAGCACGACGGCGTCGAGCCGCAGCTCGCACGCCAGCGCGGCGAGCCGGTCGGGCCGCCCGGGGGCGGCCACCAGCGGCAGGCCGCGGCTCCTGAGCTGGTCCATGGCCCATTCCGAACCGGAGACCGCGCCGAGGAAGACCACCTCGACGCCCCGCCCGCACAGCTCCTCGGCCAGCGCCACGCACCGCACCAGATGTCCGGCCCCGCTCCCCGCCGCGGCGTCGCAGCGCACGCCCACCCGCCCGCTCATGCGTCCTGCAGCTCCTTCTGGCGCACGTGGGCGTTGAGCCGGCAGACCTCGGGCCGGGCCCGCAGCCAGCCCACCAGCGTGCGCACCGGGACGCAGGCGTCGCCCAGCTCCTCGACCACGCGGGCGATGAGCCGCCAGTCGTCGTCGGTGTCGAGGGTGACCCGCAGGTCGTCGGCCGCGGGCTGGTGGGCGAGGCCGAGCAGCCGCGACTCGCCCGGGTGCGCGTAGACGTAGGAGGTCACGTGGGTGCGGTGGAATCCGGTGGCCTCGGCGTCGGCGCGCTCCAGGGCCGCCCGGCCGACGATCTCCACGTCGAGCCCGCGCGGCAGCGTCCTGGCCAGGCTCGTGCTGAGGTAGTCGAGGCCAGGGACCGCGCGGAAGACCAGCGCCGCCTCCCTGATCACGACGGGGTCGAGCAGCGGGCAGTCGGCCGTGAACCGCATCACCGCCTCCGCCTCCCGGCCGGCCAGCGCCTGCACGAACCGGGTGAGCACGTCGTCGACGGGCCCGCGGTGGCAGGCCACGCCGAGCCGGTCGCACTCGGCCGCCACCGCGTCGTCGGCGGCCTGCGTCGTCGTGGCCACCACGAGGTCGTCGAGCGCCCGCGACTCGCGCGCGGCGCGCACGACCCAGCCCAGGACGGACCGCCCCCCGAGGTCGCGCAGCACCTTCCCGGGCAGCCGAGTGGAGCCCATCCGAGCCTGGATGATTCCGACAATACGCATCAAAACCACATTCCCCCGTGTGACCGTACGTGGTTGATCGATCGCGCTATGCTACCGGCCAGCTCTAACGACCACAGTTCGTCAGCGCGATTTTCAGGGGGCCGCGTGAGCATTCTCAGTGGATCGTCCATTCTGATCACCGGCGGCACGGGCTCGTTCGGGAAGGCGTTCATCCGCCACGCGCTCGACTCGCTCGGGGTGCGCCGCCTGGTGGTCTTCTCCCGCGACGAGCTCAAGCAGTACGAGCTCAAGCAGCTCTTCCGCGACGACGACCGGCTGCGCTGGTTCATCGGCGACGTGCGCGACCGCGACCGGCTCACCCGCGCCATGCACGGCGTCGACCACGTCGTCCACGCCGCCGCGCTCAAGCAGGTCGACACTGCCGAGTACAACCCGTTCGAGTACGTCCGCACCAACGTCGCCGGGTCCCAGAACGTGGTCGAGGCGGCCATCGACTGCGGCGTGCGCAAGGTCGTCGCCCTGTCCACCGACAAGGCGTCCAGCCCGATCAACCTCTACGGCGCCACCAAGCTGGTCGCCGACAAGCTGTTCGTCTCGGCCAACCACTACGCCGCCGCCCACGAGACCCGCTTCGCCGTCGTCCGCTACGGCAACGTGGTGGGCAGCAGGGGCTCGGTGGTGCCGTTCTTCCTGCGGCTGGCCGAGCAGGGCGGCAGCCTGCCGATCACCGACAAGCGCATGACCCGGTTCTGGATCACCCTCGACCAGGCCGTGCGGTTCGTGGTCGACTCCTTCGACCTCATGCAGGGCGGCGAGCTCTACGTGCCGCGCATCCCCAGCATGCGCATCACCGACCTGGCCGAGGCGCTGGCCCCCGACAGCCCGGTCTACGAGATCGGCATCAGGCCGGGCGAGAAGCTGCACGAGGAGATGATCGGCCCCGACGACGGCCGCCGCACCCTCCGCCTGGCCGACCGCTACGTCGTCCAGCCCACGATCGCGACCTGGGGCTACCAGGCGCCGCAGACCGGCGAGCTGCTGCCCGAGGGCTTCTCCTACCGTTCCGACACCAACGACCGGTGGTTGTCCGTGCGCGACCTGCGTGACATGGTGGCCGGCTGATGCTGCCCTACGGACGGCAGTCCATCATCGAGTCCGACATCGAGGCGGTGGCTGAGGTGCTGCGCGGCGACTGGCTGACCACGGGCCCCGCGGTCCGGCTGTTCGAGGACGAGCTGGCCCGCTGGACCGGCGGCGTGCCCTGCGTGTCGGTCACGTCCGGCACGGCCGCGCTGCACGTCGCCTACGTGGCGGCCGGCGTCGGCCAGGGCGACGAGGTGATCACCTCGCCGCTCACGTTCGTCGCCACGGCGGCCACGGCCGTGCTGCGCGGCGCGCGGGTGGCCTTCGCCGACGTCCAGCCCGACACCGGCAACATCGACCCCGACTCGGTCGCCGCGCTGGTCACCCACCGCACGAAGGCCGTCACCGGCGTCGACTACGCCGGCCATCCCGCCGACTACGACGAGCTGCGCACGGTCGCCGAGCGGGCCGGCGCGGTGCTGGTGGCCGACGCGGCCCACTCGATCGGCGCGTCGTACAAGGACCGGCCGGTGGGCTCGGTGGCCGACCTGACGACGTTCTCGTTCTTCCCGACCAAGACCGTCACGACCGCCGAGGGCGGCGCGGTGGCGGTGGCCGACCCCGGCCGCTTCGAGCGGGCCGCCCGCTTCCGCAACCACGGCCTGGTCCGCGACCCGGCCGAGCAGCGCGACCCCGGCCACGGCGGCTGGCACCAGGAGGTGCACGAGTTCGGCCTCAACTACCGGCTGCCCGACGTGCTCTGCGCGCTGGGCGTCAGCCAGCTGCGCCGCCTCGAACGGTTCCGCGCCCGCCGCGCCGAGCTGGTCGCCCGGTACGACACGCTGCTGCGCGACGTGCCCGGCCTCACGCTGCCCGGCCGGCGGGCCTACGTCACGCCGAGCTGGCACCTCTACCCGGTCCGGGTGCGCGACGGCCGCCGCCGGGAGGTCTACGAACGCATGCGCGCCGCGGGCATCGGCGTGCAGGTCAACTACATCCCGGCGTACTGGCACCCGGTGTTCGAGGACCTCGGCTACCGGCGTGGGCTGTGCCCGCGCGCGGAGGCGTACTACGCCGAGCAGCTGTCGCTGCCGCTGTTCGCCGACCTGACCGACGGCGAGCAGGACCTCGTCGTCGAGACCCTCACCTCGATCCTCGGCCGGTGAGCCCGGCGCTCAGCGTTCGGCCAGCAGCAGGCAGCCGTCCTCGCTGCGGTCGATGAGGAAGCGCCGGTCGTCCACGGTGGCGACCTGGCGCTCGGCCCGCCGCACCAGCGGGCGGATGGGCCGGCCCTGGTCGATGACCACCTCCCACCACGACTCGCGGCCGACGCTCTCGTCGATGCCGGCCAGCGGCACCCGCGCCGAGAAGTCCTGGCCGGTCAGCGCGACGGGGAAGTACATCTCCTCGCCGTCGCTCTTGCGCCGCAGCCGCACCACCGGCTCGCCGTCGCCGAGGTCGTCGATCCGGCCCGAGAACACCAGGTCGCCGTCGTCCACGCGGCACTCGCCGATGAGCGCCTGGGCGTTGCGCAGCCGCAGCCCCCACCCGCCCTTGGAGCCGCGCGCCGGCACCAGCCACACGCCTGACCTGCGGCGCGGCGCGGGCACCTGCGGCGGCAGCCAGCGCGGCCCGGCCACCCTGGCGTCGAGCCTCAGCCCGTGGCCCCTGAGCTGCACGCGCAGGTCCCAGTGGCCGCGCCGGGCGAGCTGGGCGGGCGTGAACACCGCGGGATCGACCGCGAAGGCGAACGGGAAGGCGTGCTCGGGCGCCTCGACGCCCTCCTCCAGCTCGACGGTCTCCCAGACGGGGGCGCTCTGCTCGTCCGACAGGCGGATGATCTCGCCGGTCGCGCGCTCGGCCAGACAGGCGCGCAGGCGCACCCGGCGCAGCGCGCCGGCGTCGAAGCGGCCCAGCGCGGCCCGGCCCGCGCCGGCCAGCACGCCGTCGCGCCACTCCAGCGACACCAGGCGGGCGGTCAGGGCCAGCTCCTCGGAGACCTCCGACAGCTGCGCCGGGATCGCCGGGTGGCGGCCGTACCAGCGCCTGCGCAGCAGGCCCGCCGGTCTGACGCGGGGTTGCAGCCGGCCCTCGCGGGCCTGCTCGTGCACCCCGGCCAGCTCCTGCAGCCGCCGCCGGTGCAGCAGGTGCACCTGGATCCGGTGCTCGAACGGGACGCTCAGCCACGACTCGCGGGACACGCCGTCGAGGTAGCGGACCATCAGGTCGAGCAGCTCGGGCCGCATCCCCGTCGTGGCGGCCGCCTCGACCGCCACCGTCATGTCGATGTCCAGCGTGTCGCGGTCGAAGTCGGGCTTGAGCCCCGGCGCGTCGCGGGCCAGCAGGTCGGCGGTCTGCAGCACCGACAACATGCGGTCGCGCAGGTTGCCCGGCTCCAGGCGGCGCTGGGTGATCGAGGAGCCTGGCTCGTCGCGCTGCCGCCAGTGGTAGACGACCTTGGACAGCACGTCCACCGAGCGGGCGCCCACGTGGGCGGCCATGGCGACGGGCTGGTCCTCGTACATGCGCTCGGGGAAGCTCAGGCCCAGCCGGTCCCAGAAGGACCGGCGGTAGACCTTGTTCCACAACATGCGGTCGCGGATCAGCAGCGGGTGGCGGGTGATGTGGGTACGCCTCATCGGCGTCGCGAACGCCTCCCGATGGGCCCAGGAGGGGATGAGCAGGTTGCGGTAGAGCCGCATGACGTTGCCGCAGGCCAGGTCGGAGCCCGTGGACTCCAGCGAGGACACCAGCCGCTTGAACGCCTCCCGCGGCACGGTGTCGTCGCCGTCGACGAAGGCCAGGTAGCGGCCGGTGGCCTGGGTCAGGCCGACGTTGCGGGCCTTTCCGACGCCCTGGTTGGGCTGCCTGATGAGGCGGATCCGGGGATCGGCCGCCTGCCTGGACTCGACCTCGGCGCAACCGTCGTCGCGGCTGCCGTCGTCGACGCAGATGACCTCCAGGTCGGACATCGTCTGGCCGGAGATGGAGTCCAGGCAGGGGCCGATGTACTTCTCGACGTTGTGGAACGGGACGATCACCGAAAGAACCGGCACATGCACTCCTCAGCGTTGTCGTCGGCTCGTCAGCCGGACAGCAGTCGGAAGACCCGGCGGGCGACCTTGCGCGGACGGGCCAGACGGCGGGAGAGGCGGTACCCGAGCGTGCGCCGGTAGGCGGCGGTCTTGCGCTGGGTCCTGCGCAGCTTGGACCTGGCCCGCACCAGCTCGCGCTCGCGGTAGGAGAGCTTGGTCTCCAGCCGGGAGATCCTGGCCAGGGCGGCGGTGAGCTGGTCGGCCAGGCGGTCGCGGGCGCCGAGCAGGTCGCGGTAGGTGGGCGGGTCGGCGTGCTCGGCCGGGTGGCCCAGCTCGGCGTCGAACTTGCGGGCCAGGTCGAGGTCGCCCTGGTCGCAGGGGCGTCCGGCCATGCCGCAGAGGGTCAGCGTGAGCTGGTCGGCCTCCAGCGGCCACGGCCACGGGTGGTGGTGGCCCGCCGCGAGCAGCCGTACGGCGAACCGCCACAGGACCCGGCACAGCACCACGCGCGGCTCGGGCGGCACGGCCGGCGCGGCGGTCTGGACGATGGCGGCGAACCGCTCGCCGTCGTGGACCAGGCCGTCGGCGGTCACGCAGGGGCCGCCGTCGGCCTCCAGCCAGTCGGCCAGCGCCGACAGCAGCTCGCGCACGGCCCTGGTGTCCTCGCGGGCGCACGCCTCGACCAGGATCTCCTCGACCACCCGGCCGGCCGGGACCGGACGCTCGGCGCCGTCGGGCAACCGCCGCATGCCGCCCCTGGTCAACTCATGGACGACGGCCCCCTCCTCGATCAGGCCGAGCGGCAGCTCGACCGCGCCCTCCGCCCCTTCCGCGCCCGGCGTGTGCGGGGGCGACGGCGGCCGGGTGGCGACGGCGAGCCACAGCGGGGCCAGCTCCTCCCCCAGCCGGTGGCGGAACACCAGCCGGGTCAGCCGCAGCGGGTCGGCCACCAGCAGGCGGTCGCCGCCCTTGGCGCTCAGCGGGAACGTGATCGCCTCCGGCAGGTCGAAGGCGAGCGCCTCGCGCGCCAGCAACGCCCGGGGGGCCTGCCGCCCCGGATAGGCCGCGTAGCAGCGCTCGACGCTCAGCCCCGCCCCCTCAAGGGCGCCGTCGAGCGCGCCGGGCCCGCTCGGATGGCTCGGGTCGAAGCCGTGCGGGGCCCACTGGTCGTCGCCGCCCTCCCGGTCGGCTGGCCTGGCCTCGATGAACCGGTCGACGCCCAGGTCGTTGCGCACGCCCAGCACCAGCCGCCCGCCGGGCGCGACGAGGGCCGACAGCGCGTGCAGCGAATCGATCCACGCCGCCGCCGGCGCCTCGGCCGAGTGCGTGCGCAGCAGCCCGTCGAGCGCCAGCACCAGCTCGTACGGCTCGTCGGCGTCGAACAGGTCGAGCCGCCCGCAGTGGACGGCGAGCCGCGGGTGCCGTTCGCCGAGGGCGCAGGCGTCGGGGTAGGAGCGCAGCAGCACGGCCGTCTCGCCGGCCCGGTCCACCACGTCGTCGACCAGCGCCTGCGGGTGCGGCCCGACCAGCAGCACCCGGCCGGTCGCCGGGATCACGCGGCCGACCAGCTCCAGGGCCGCGCCGCGCCAGTCGGTGACGCCGGCCGGGTTGGACAGGTCGGACCACAGCAGCATCTCGCCGCCGATCAGGCGCACGTTCGCGGGCGCCTCGCTCACGCGCTCGCTCATGACGTCACCCCGTGGAGCGTGCCCGGCCGCCCGGCGGCGGTCGCCCTCACCCAGGGCCCGGGACGTCCGGCTCCCGCCGCGCCTCCTCCTGCCGGCGTTCCCCCGGGCACCCGCTTCCATCCGAACATTCGCCGTAGCTCCTCCGGTGTCGCCTGATATTCGAATCCCAGCTCCTGCCGCGCCACCTCGGCGGCCAGCTCGGGATCGACGTGCGTGCCGTGCAGCTCGGGCCAGAGCCGCATGCGGCGCGCCGTGCCGCCGTACTCGGGGCGCTCGTCCTCGTACTGCATCGGGTCTCCGTAGACGGCGACCTCGCAGCCGACGGAGGCGCCGTAGAACAGCGCGCTGCCGAGCCGGTTGGAGGCCACCCTGCGGTGGCGCCGCAACTGGATCAGCTGCCGGCGCAGGAAGTCGCGCCCCTTGCTCTCCCACCGGGAACCGCGCTCGCCGTGACAGATGACCTTGAATCCCCTCGATTCGTACGCCTGCCGAATGTCCGGATTTGCATATTCCAGCCAGTAAAGACAGACAGTTACCGGTTCGGTCTCGACATTTCGGATTTCGTCGGCGAGAAGGGCATGATCCCCGGTCACGGACGACTTCTCCCAGCCATGAAAGGGATACCAGATCGTACCCTTGCGTTCGGAGACCACGCCGAGCTCAGGCTCCAGGTGAAGCAGGTAGATCCAGGGTGCGCCGATGAGGTAGTGGCCACGCCTGCCCATCGACCAGCCCCGGCGACGAAGCACGTCAGACCAGATGAAACGGGGATATCCGGGACTACACCAATGGTCGTTCGGGGGAAATCCGTGGAGATAGTTCCATCCGTGTTGAAGGAAGCCCTGGATTCGCTTCGGCGTCTCGTCCGGCAGCTCGCAGTACCTGCCCAGAATGCGCGAGTGCCCGTACCAGTGATTGGATTCGTCCATCATTCCCCCTGTAGCGGTTGGCGCGCCCCTTGGGACATTCCCAGCCCCGAACGACGGCCACGCGCCGTTATACGTTTCCATTACTCACGTCGGGGGTTTGGTTTCTCCTGCCGCCGCGATCCCCGCTACACTGCGTCGTGGCTTGAGGACAGAGAGTGAGACATCATGAGTCATCTCGACCGCCTGCGGGCCGTCTTCCGCACGGCGCTCAACCTGCCGGCCGACGCACACGTCGACGGTCTCGAATACCGCGGCATCCCCCAGTGGGACTCCCTGGCCCACATGGCGTTGATCGCGGCGATGGAGGACGAGTTCGCCATCATGATCGACACCGACGACATGATCGACATGAGCTCGTTCGCCAAGGCGGGCGAGCTGCTGGAGAAGCATGGAATCGGCGCAGGCGCGCTCTGAGGCCCGCGTCGCCCTGGTCACGGGGTCGACGAGGGGCATCGGCCGGGCCGTCGCCACCACCCTGGCCGCCGCCGGCCACACCGTCGTCCTGCACGGCCGCGACGCCGAGCTGGCCGAGAAGGCCGCCTCCGAGGTGGCCGCGGCGACCGGCGGCCGCACGTGGTCCGTCCACGGCGACGTCGCCGACCGGGCCACGGTCGCCCGCCACATGCGCGAGATCGGCCGGCGCCACGAGCGGCTCGACGCCCTGGTGGTCAACGCCGGCGTCTACGCCTCCGGCCCGCTGGCCATGACCCGCGCCGAGACCCTCGACGAGCTCTACCGCACCAACGCCCTGGCCCCGGCCCACACGCTGCAGCTGGCCTTCCGGCTGCTGCTGCGCGGGCAGGACCCCGCCGTCGTGCTGGTCTCCTCGCTCATGGGCCGCGCGGGCGGCGCCAACCAGGCGGCCTACTCCGCGACCAAGGCGTCCGTCATCGGCCTCACCGTGGCCGCCGCCAGGGAGATGGGCCCGGCGGGCATCAGGGTCAACGCCGTGGCCCCCGGCTACGTCGAGACCGACATGCTGAAGACGCTGCGGCCCGACGACCGCGAGGCGGCGATCTCGGCGACCCCGCTGCGGCGCATCGGCCGGCCCGACGACGTCGCCCAGGCGGTGGCGTTCCTGCTCTCGCCCGGCGCGTCGTACATCACCGGCCAGGTGCTCGGGGTCGACGGCGGGCTGGTGCCGTGATGTTCCCATCCCGGCAGGCCGGGCTCGTCGTCGCCGGCGACCAGGAGGGGCTGGCCGGCGACGAGCTGGCCCGGCGCGTCGCCCGCGTGGCCGAGGCCCTGTCCCGGCTGCGGCCGGGGCCGCTGTTCTGCGGCATGCGCAACAACCTGGCGTCCGTGCTGCGCTACCTCGCCGCCTGGCAGACCGGCAGGCCGATCGCGCTGCTCGACCCCGACCTGTCGGCCGCGGCCCTGGCCGACCTGGTGAGCCGGTTCCGGCCCGCGGCGCTGGTGGGGTTCACCCACGCGCCCGACGGGCCGCCGGGCCCCCGCGGCCAGGCCCCCGACCCGCATCCCGACCTGGCCGTGCTCCTGGCCACCTCGGGCTCGACGGGCAACCCCAAGCTGGTGCGGCTGTCCCGCGAGGCGGTCGCGGCCAACGCCGCCGCCATCGCCTCGGCGCTGTCGATCATGCCCGGCGAGATCGCGCCCACCAGCCTGCCGCTGCACTACAGCTACGGCCTGTCGGTGCTCAACAGCCACCTGCACGCGGGGGCGACGGTCGTCCTGACCGAGGCTGGGCTGCTCGAACGGTCCTTCTGGACCCACCTCGACGAGCACAAGTGCACCTCGCTCGCGGCCGTCCCCTACCAGTACGAGATGCTGCGCAGGCTGCGCTTCGACCGGGCCGAGCATCCCACGATCCGCACGCTCACCCAGGCCGGCGGCCGGCTCAGCCCCGAGCTGGTGTCGCTGTTCGCCGCCCAGGCCGACCGCTTCTTCGTCATGTACGGGCAGACGGAGGCCACGGCCCGCATCGCCGTCCTGCCGCCCGACCGGCTCGCCGACAAGCCGGGCTCGGCCGGGCAGGCCGTCCCCGGCGGGCGGCTGACGATCGACGGCGGCGAGGTCGTCTACCACGGGCCCAACGTGATGATGGGCTACGCCGAGACCGCCGCCGACCTGGCCAGGCCCGACGACCTGGGCGGGGTGCTGCGCACCGGCGACCTCGGCCGGCTCGACGACGAGGGCTTCCTCTACGTCACCGGCCGGCTCCGGCGCATCGCCAAGATCTTCGGCGTACGGGTCAACCTCGACGACGTCGAGCAGCTGCTGCGCGACACCGTGCCGGTCGCGGCGACCAGCGGCGACGACCGGGTCACGGTGTGGGCCGAAGGGCTCGACGCGGCCGGGTGCCGCAACCTGGCCCGCCGGCTGGGCGCCGAGCTGCGGCTCCACTGGAGCGGCTTCGACGTGCGCGCCGTCGAACGGCTGCCGCTGCTGCCCACCGGCAAGATCGACTACCGGGCGCTGGAGTCGGAGGCCGGGCGGTGAGCGTGTTCACGCTCGACGCGGCCGCCCGGGAGGAGGTGCTGGCCGGGGAGCTGGCGGCGCTGACCGAGCGGCACCGGCGGGCGTGCCCGCCCTACCGGCGGATCCTCGACGCGATCGGCGCCCGCCCGCCCTACGAGCGGGTGGCCGACCTGCCGTGGCTGCCAGTGCGGCTGTTCAAGACCCACGAGCTGCGCAGCGTCCCCGCCGAGGCGGTGTTCCGGGTCCTTACCTCCAGCGGCACCACCGGGCAGCGGCCGAGCCGGGTCTACCTCGACCGGGAGGCGGCCGCCGCGCAGCCGCGCATGCTGGCCGCGACCCTGCGGGCGGTGCTGGGCGAGCGGCGGCTGCCCATGCTGATCGTCGACGGCCGCTCGGTCGTCCGCGGCCCGGCCCTGAGCGCCCGGGGGGCCGGGGTGCTCGGGATGATGAACTTCGGCAGAGACCACACCTTCGTCCTCGACGAGCAGGGCGAGGTCGACAAGGCGGCCGTCGAGGCGTTCCTGGCCCGCCACGGCGGCGAGCCGTTCCTGGTCTTCGGGTTCACCTTCATGGTCTGGCTCCACCTGCTCGGCCTGGGGGCCGACCTGTCCCGGGGCGTGCTGATCCACTCGGGCGGCTGGAAGCGGCTGGCCGAGCAGGCCGTCGACAACGACGCCTTCCGCCGGCGGCTGGCGGCCGAGTGCGGGCTGACCAGGGTCCACAACTTCTACGGCATGGTCGAGCAGATCGGCACGGTCTTCCTGGAGGGCCCCGACGGCGACGGGCTCTACTGCCCCGACTTCGCCGACGTCGTCATCCGCGACCCCGGCACCTGGCGGGAGGTCCCGCCCGGTGAGCCGGGGCTGATCGAGGTGGTCAGCACCCTGCCCACCTCCTATCCCGGCCACGCGCTGCTGACCGAAGACCTCGGCGTGGTGCACGGCGTCGACGACGGCCACTGGCCGGGCAAGCGGTTCACCGTGCTGGGCAGGTTGCCGCGGGCCGAGGCGCGCGGCTGCAGCGACACGTTCGGGCAGGGCGGCTGATGAGCGATCCATCGATCACCACCCGGATCCCGCGAGTGGGCGACGCGGGCGGGGTCGAGGTGCGCTTTCCTCCCGGCGGCTCGCCCGTCCCCGTGGAGGAGCTGGTCGCGCAGGTGCGGCAGGGCGCGCCCCTTGAGGTGGGCGACGAGCGGGTGCGCGCGTTCCTGGCGGCGTTCGGCAAGCGGCTGCTGCGGCCCGCGCTGGCCCGCCGCCATCCCGAGCTGGGCTCGCTGGGGTTCTTCCTGCGGCCCAGCGAGCTGGCCCGCACCCTCGACGAGCTGCGCACCCCGCACGTACGCGTGCCGCGCGGCCTGGTCTTCCACCTCCCGCCGGCGAACGTCGACACCGTCTTCGTCTACTCCTGGGCCCTGTCGGCCCTGATGGGCAACCGCAACGTCGTCCGCCTGTCGCCGCGCGCGGGGGCGGTCGCCGAGGTCGTCCTCGACACGCTCCGGGAGGCGCTGGCCGACGCCGATCCGGTGGTGACGGCCACGCAGCGCATCGTCTCCTACGACCGGCGGGCCGAGGCGGTCACCGCCGCCCTGTCGGCGGCCTGCGACCTGCGGGTGATCTGGGGCGGCGACGACACCGTACGCGAGGTGCGCCGCCATCCGCTCGCGCCGCACGCCCGCGACCTGACCTTCCCCGACCGCTCGTCGTTCGCGGTGGTGAACGCGGCGGCCTGGTTGTGCGCGCCGCGCGCGGCCAGGGTGGCGGCGGCCGAGGGGTTCGTCAACGACAGCTACTGGTTCGACCAGGCCGCCTGCTCCTCGCCCCGCACCGTGTTCTGGGTGGGGGCCGACGACGCCTGCGAGGCGGCGCGGGCCGACTTCACCGAGCAGGTGTCGCGGGTGCTGGCCGGGCGCGGCTGGGACGTCGACGCGGCGATGGCGGTGGAGAAGCGGGTCTCGGTCTACGGGCTGGCCGCCGACGGGCTGGTCGATCTGATCGAGTTCCGGGGCAACGCGCTGGCCAACGTGACACTGGCGGCGGCGGCCGCCATGCCGCGGCGGTGGCTGGGCGCGGGCACGTTCGCGCACGCGCGGGTGCGCACCCTGGCGGAGCTGATCCCGCTGGTCGAGCGCAAGGACCAGACGCTGACCCACTTCGGCTTCTCGCTGGGCGAGCTGGAGGAGCTGGCCCGGGAGCTGGCCGGGCGCGGGGTCGATCGCATGGTGCCGGTGGGCAGCGCGCTGAGCTTCCACCGGGTGTGGGACGGCGTCGACCTGCCGGGCGAGTTCACGCGACTGGTGACCGTGGTCAGATGAGCCCTCATCGGACGAACCGGCCGCGCACGAGGCCGCAACACCGATGACGGCTGTGGTGGCGGAGGCCGCGGTCGGGGAACGGCGGGCGCCGGGATGGGTGCGGCGGCTGCTCGGCGGGTGGCTGCCGGCCGGGACGGTGCTGGGCGCGGCGGCCTGGGTGTTGCTCTGGTGCGGCGTTCCGGCAGTCGATCTGGCGGCCTTCGGCGCGTACGTCCTGCTCGGGGTGGCGCTGCCCGGGACGTTGCTCTGGCGGGCTCTCACCGGCGGCGGCCGGTCGTTCGCCGAGGACGTGGCCGCCGGGCTGGCCCTCGGGTACGCGGTCGAGGTCCTGGTCTACATCCCCGCCCGCGCGGCCGGCCTGCCGCTGCTCGTCCTGGGCTGGCCGGTCGCCGCCGTCGCGGCGTTCCTCGCGGTGCCGCGGTTGCGGCGTCACTGGCGGGGCCGGGCCGATCGCGAACGGATGCCCTGGTGGTGCGCCTGGTCGCTGGCGGGGGTCGCCGGTTACCTGCTGGCCTTCTGCGCCCGCTCGCTCTACCGCGTGCCGATCACCGACGCGTACGTCGACATGCCCTACCACCTGGCCCTGCTCGGCGAGGTCAGGAACCACGTGCCGCCCACGGTGCCGTCGGTGCTGGGCGAGCGGCTGTCCTACCACTGGTTCGTCTACGCCGAGATGGCGGCCACGAGCTGGGTCACCGGGATCGAGCCGGTGACGCTGGTCTACCGGCTGTCCACGTTGCCGATGACGTTCGCGATGGTCGTGCTGGTGGCGGTGCTCGGGCGGCGGCTCGGCGGGCGGTGGGGGGCGGGGGTGGCGGCGGCCGGCGTCACGTACTTCCTGTTCGCCCCGGTGTTGCAGGAGGGCGTGGTGTTCACCTCGCGGTCGATGTTCACCGCGTGGGCCAGCCCGACGCAGACGTTCGGCGCGTTGTTGTTCGCGCCCGTGATGCTGGTGCTCACCGCCATGCGGCCAAGAGGGTGGGCGGCGGTGGCCGTGCTGCTGCTGGCACTGACGGGGGCGAAGGCGACGTTCCTGCCGTTGCTGCTGGCCGGGCTGGTGTTCGTGCTGGTCGTGCGGTTGCCGGTGGAGCGGCGGCTGCCGCGGGAGTGGGCGGTGCCGGCGGCGATCACGTCCGGCTGCCTGCTGATCGCGCAGTTCGTGGTGTTCGGGCGGGGGGCGCAGGGCACGGTGGTGGCGCCGTTCGCCACGATGCGCACGTTGTGGGGGGTGGTGGCGGACGTGCAGCCGCCCGCACTGGCCGCCGAGCCGTGGGGGCCGGTGCTGGTGTTCGCCGGTGTGCACCTGTTCTGCCTGTCGTGCGTGTGGGGCGGCGTGGCGGCGCTGAAGGCCCGGCTGCTGGACCCGGCGGTGCTGCTGCCGGTCGGCGTCGGGCTGGCGGGCATCGGCGCGATCATGGTGCTCGGCCATCCGTCCGACGCGCAGCTCTACTTCCTGGAGGGGGTGCGGCCGTACCTGTCGGTGGCCGCGGTGTGCGGGGTGGCGGCGGCCGTGGAGCGGCGGCGGGTGCCGTGGGCGGTGGTCGCGGGCCTGGCCGGGGCGGGGGCGGGGGTGGCCGTCGCGGCCTCGCGGCTGGTGCCGCCGGGCGCGGCGCTGGTGCGGGTGCTGGTGCCGTACCTGGTGCTCGCGGGGGTGGCCGTGGTGGTGCTGGCGTTCCGGCGCAGGGGGTTCTCGCTGGCGGTGGTGGCGCTGCTGGCGGGGTACGCGGCACCGGCCTCGCTGCGGGAGGTGGTCGTGCACGTCGCGCCCGAGCCGTGGGAGCGCGAGCGGCTGATCCCGGCCGGGGCGCTGGAGGCCGGACGGTGGCTGCGCGATCATTCCTCGCCCGGCGACGTGGTGGCCACCGACCTCCACTGCCGCAACCCGGCGCCCCGCCGTACGTGCGACAGCAGGCACTTCTGGGTCGCGGGGTTCACCGAGCGCCGGGTGCTCGTCGAGGGCTGGGCGTACGCCGAGAGCACGCTGTCGCGCGCCGAGATGTTCGTGACCCCCTACCTCCAGGTGCCGTTCGCCGACCAGGCCAGGCTGGCGGACAACGACGCGGCCTTCCGCGAGCCGTCGGCGGCGAACGTCGGCAGGCTCCGATGGAAATACGGCGTCAAATGGCTGTTCACCAGTAATGATCCGGCGTTGGGGAAATACGCCGAACTGCGCTTCCGCAACGCCGACGTCTCCGTGTACGAGCTCACGGACGGGTAAAGCTTGTCCCCGTTCATGGAATGGTGACAAGAAACGGCACGCGCCCCGCTGGACGTCCCCAGCACCATTTCCGTGAACCTACCGCCGCAAGCGATCAGGAATTCTATGGACACGCGCGCCGCCATGGACCCGAGCCCCAACGTCCTGGACACCTCGGCCGGCCTGGCGACCGTCGACATCGTCATCCCGGTGCTCAACGAGGAGCGGGCGCTGCCGGGCTGCGTGCGCACGCTGACCGGGTTCCTGGAGGACAGGTTCCCGCTGCCGTGGCGCATCACGGTCGTGGACAACGGCAGCACCGACGACACCTGGCCCATCGCCACCCGGCTGGCCGCCGAGCACGACCGGGTGCACGCCCGCCGGCTCGACATCCGGGGCCGCGGAGCCGCGCTCAAGGCGGCCTGGCGGGAGAGCCCGGCCGACATCGTCGCGTACATGGACGTCGACCTGTCCACCGACCTCGGCGCGCTGTTCCCGCTGGTCGCCGCGGTGGCGAGCGGGCATTCCGAGATCGCCATCGGCACCCGGCTCGCGCACAGCGCCCGCACCCTGCGCTCGATCCGCCGCGAGGTGGTCTCGCGCAGCTACAACGCGCTGCTCAGGTACGGCTTCGGGGTCAGGTTCAGCGACGCCCAGTGCGGCTTCAAGGCGGCCAGGACGGACGTGGTCCGGCCGCTCATGGACAAGATCGAGGACGACGCCTGGTTCTTCGACACCGAGCTGCTGCTGCTGGCCGAGCACAACGGCCTGCGCGTGCACGAGGTGCCGGTCGACTGGATCGAGGACACCGACTCGCGCGTCCGCGTGGTCAGGACGGCGATCGACGACCTGAAGGGCCTGGCCAGGGTCGCCTGGTCGATGTCGACGGGCCGGGCCGACGTCGAGGTGGCGCGTGCGGAGCTCACGCCCACGCATCCCGACGCGGTGGTCGCCCGGCCGAGGGCGGTGACGCTGGCGAAGTTCGCCTCGTTCGCCGCGATCGGCGTGTTCTCCGTCCTGCTGTACGCGCTCATCTACCTGCCGCTGCGCGGCGTCTGGGCGCCCGCGCCGGCCAACCTGGGCGCGCTGGTGCTCACCGGGTTCGTCAACACCGAGGCGAACCGGCGCTGGACGTTCAACCGGCTGGGCGGACGGCGTACCGCGATGCACCTCCGGGCGGCGCTGCTCTTCCTGGCGAACTACCTCCTGACCACCTCCGCCGTGCTCGGCCTGCGCAGCGTGTCCCCGGGGGCCGGGCGGCTGATGGAGATGAGCGCGGTGGTCGCCACGTACGGACTGCTCACCCTGATCCGCTTCACCGCTCTGGACCGCTGGGTCTTCTCCCGCACAAGGAACCAACCACATGGAAACCACTGAGATCCGCCGGCTGCTCGAACTCGAGGACACCCACTGGTGGTACCGGGAGCGCCGGGCGATCCTGCGCAGGGAGCTGCGCGAGCTGGGCCGTCCCGGGCGGGCGCTGGACGTCGGCGCGGCCGGCGGCGGGAACACCCGGGTGCTGGTCGAGGCGGGCTGGGACGCCACCGCGACGGACTACTGCGAGACGGCGGTCGAGGTGGCCAGGGAACGCGGGCTCAAGGCCGTGCACGCCGACGCGCGGGCACTGCCGTTCGAGTCGTCGAGCATGGACCTGGTGACCGCGTTCGACGTGCTCGAACACATCCACGAGGACCACCTGGTCACCGAGGAGATCGCCCGGGTGCTGGCGCCAGGCGGGCACGCGCTGATCGCCGTCCCGTGCGACATGGCGCTGTGGTCGGCGCACGACGACGCCGTGGGCCACGTACGCCGCTACGGCCGGGACACGCTGACCGTCGTGGTGGAGAAGGCCGGGCTGAAGGTGGACCGGCTGTGGAGCTGGAACGTGCTGCTGCGTCCGCTGGTGGCCCGGCACCGGCGGCGGTCGAGGGGCAGCGACCTGCAGCGGACGCCCGCGGTGGTGAACGCGGGCCTGTCGATGGTGGTGCGCGCCGAACGCTACCTGCCGGTCAGGTCGTTGAAGGGCGTGACGCTGTTCCTGCGGGCCAGACTGGGCAGGTGACGGGTTCCGGACCACAGGCCGGGGTCAGGTCTCAAGTCGATGTCCGGTGCGCGGGCGGGCCCGGATGGTTCTAGGCTGTCGCGTGTGGTGATTCACGCCCTCCTCGCGGCCACCCTGGCCCTGACCGCCACGCCCGCGGCCGCCGCCCCGAAGATCGACTGCGCCCGGCTCAAGTGCCTGGCGCTGACCTTCGACGACGGCCCGAGCGAGCACACGGCGACGTTGCTCAAGGCACTCAGGAAGGAGGGGGCCAAGGCCACCTTCTTCCTCGTCGGCAAGCAGGTCGAGCGCCGCCCGGCGCTGGCCCGGCAGCAGGCCGCGGAGGGGCACGCGATCGGCGACCACACCTACTCCCACCCCTCGCTGCCGACGCTGGCCGACAACGCCATCATCGAAGAGCTGCGCACCACCCAGGCCCTCATCCAGGACGCCACGGGCCGCCGGCCGACGATGTACCGCCCGCCCTACGGGCACACCGACGAACGCGTGCTGCGCATGGCCGACCAGCAGGACCTCGCCGAGATCCTGTGGACGGGCACCACCCTCGACTGGAAGCTGCGCGACGCCAGGAAGATCAAGGCGACCGTGCTCAAGCTGGCCAAGCGCGACGGCGTCATCCTCATGCACGACACGGTCCCGCAGACCGTCAAGGCGATGCCCGAGATCCTCAAGGAGCTCAAGAAGCAGGGCTACACCCTCGTCACCGTCCCCACGCTGCTACGCGGCAAGGGGCCCGACTCCGGAGTGAGCTACTTCTGAGCACGTCCCCCTCCTGAGTGCCGGAACCATGGAGAGTGTCAGCCCCGCCGCCGCACGTCCCAGGCCGTGGGCCGCCCTCGTCACCTTCCTGATCATTCAGGCGGTGCTCGCCTGCTGGTGGGCGGCCTTCTACCCCGGGCTGTTCAGCCGCGACTCGGTGCTCTATCTCAGCCACACGATCGTCGGGCCCTGGGTGAGCGATCATTCGGTGGCCTACGACGCGTTGTTGTGGCTGAGCTTCACCAGGACGGGTGACCTCGGGGCGGTCACGTTCGCGCAGACAACGGCGATGGCCGGGGCGCTGACGTACCTGGCGCGGTCGCTCGGGGCGCTGGGGGCGCCGCGGTGGGCCACGACGCTGGTGGCGGTGCTGGCTCCCCTGACGCCGACCGTGGGGGCGTTCACGGTCACGTTGTGGAAGGACGTGCCGTTCACGATCTGCGCGATCATGATCGCGGGGGTCTGCGCGCGCATGGCCGCGCGCCGGCGGGTCTCCCTGGCCGGGCTCGGCGTGCTCATGACGCTGCTCGGGCTGTTCCGCGCGAACGGCTTCCTGGTGGTGGGCATCGCCGTCGTCGTCCTGCTGGTGGTCGTCGCCACGCGGCGGGTACGGCTCGCGCTCGTCGGCACGGTGGCGGCCGCCGTGCCGCTGCTGCTCACGAACCTGCTGTTCCCGCGGTTCGGCATCACGCCGCCGTCCAGCACGTACGTCTACCACACGGCCTTCGCCGACGTGGCGGTGGCGTTCAGGGAGCGTCCTGAGCTGTTCACCGAGCGGGACAAGGCGCTGATGGCCTCGGTCGCGCCGCTCAGCAGGTGGTGGGAGGGCGGCACCTGCGCCACGGTCAACCTGCTGATCTGGCGCCGCGACTTCAGCTGGCCGGCCGCCGACGCGCACGCGGGCGAGCTGCTCGGCCTGTGGGAACGGCTGCTGGCCGACGATCCCGGGATGATCGCCCGCACCCGCCTGTGCCGGGGTGCGATCGCGTGGAGCCCGGTCCAGGACCCTTACGTGGTGGGCGGGACGACCTACCGGTTCTCGCGGCGGCCCACCGCCGACACCTACGTGGGGCCCGGCAAGGTGCCGGACTTCGCCGGGCGGGGGGTGTTCTCGCTCCGCCCGTTGTCGGCCGAGCTGAACCAGGTGGCCGAGCCCTGGCTGACGGGGGCGCTGCTCCCGCAGTGGGACTGGGTGTTGTGGCGGGGGGCCTCGTGGGCCTACCTGTCGTACGCGGCGGTGGCGCTGGGGGCGCTGGCCCTGCGCAACCGCTACGTGGTCGGGGTGGCGGCGGTCGTGGCCGGGCAGCAGCTCGCCGTGCTGGCCAACATCTCGGCCCAGGACTTCCGGTACATGGCCGCGCCGATCTTCGTCGGGCTGCTGCTGGTGCCGCTGCTCCTGGCGAGCGCCGGACGGCTGCTGCTCGCCGCGGCCCGGTCGGCGCGGCGCGCACTGCGCCGGCCGGCCCCGCCCGCCGCCGAGACCCCGCCTGCCGCCGGGACCGGGCCGGACGACCAGGCCGAACGACCAGGCCAGGCGACCGGGACGGACGACCAGGCTGACTAGGCCAGGCCCTGGCCGTCGGGCAGCCGGGTACGGCCCGGCAGCCGCACCACGGTGACGAAGAACTCGTCGATCTGCCGGATGACGGCCATGAACTGCTCAAGGTCGACCGGCTTGGTCACGTACGCGTTGGCGAACAGCTTGTAGCTGCGCAGGATGTCCTCCTCGGCCGAGGAGGTGGTCAGGACGACGACCGGGATCGCCCGCAGCTCCGGATCGCCCTTGATCTTCTCCAGCACCTGCCGCCCGTCGTACTTGGGCAGGTTGAGGTCGAGCAGGACGAGGTCGGGCCGCGGCGCGCCCACGTGCGCCCCGCGCTGGTAGATGAAGTCGAGCGCCTCCAGGCCGTCGCGCACGACGTGGAGGTTGTTGCGGATCTTGTTGTCCTCGAACGCCTCGCGGGTGATGAGCTCGTCACCGGGATCGTCCTCGACCAGGAGCACTTCGATGGGCTGGACGGTCATGCGGTTGCTCCTTCGTCGGTGACGGCGGGCAGGGTGAAGCTGATCCGGGCTCCCTCGGTGTGGCCGGTGTCGAGCCAGATCGTACCGCCGTGGTTCTCCACGATCTTCTTGCACATCGCCAGGCCGATGCCGGTGCCGCTGTAGGCCTCCCGGCTGTGCAGGCGCTGGAAGATGATGAAGATCTTATCGGCGAACTCGGCCTCCACGCCGATGCCGTTGTCGGTGACCGAGAACAGCCACTCCTGCTCCCGCTGCTCGCAGGTGATCCGGATGCGGGGGGCGCGGTCGGGGGCGCGGAACTTCAGCGCGTTGCCGACGAGGTTCTGCCAGAGCATGCCGAGCATGGTGGGGTCGCCGATCACGTTGGGCAGCGGGTCGGGCCGCTCGATCTCGGCGCCGGTCTCCTCGATCACCGCCGACAGGTCCACCAGCGCCTTGTCGAGCGACTCCGCCAGGTCGACCGGCTTGCGGTCGTCGTACAGGCGGCCGACGCGGGAGAAGGTGAGCAGGTCGTTGATCAGGACCTGCATGCGGGTGGCGCCGTCCACGGCGAAGTGGATGTACTGGACGCCGCGCTCGTCGAGCACGTCGCCGTAGCGCTTCTGGAGGAGCTGGCAGAACGTGGCGATCTTGCGCAGCGGCTCCTGGAGGTCGTGCGAGGCGACGTAGGCGAACTGCTCCAGCTCGGCGTTCGACCGCCGCAGCTCCTCGGCCTGGGCGTCGAGGCCGGCCGCCTGCTCGCGCAGCACGACGTGCTGCTTGCGGAACTCCTCAAGAGCGAAGACGATTTTCGTACGCATCGACTCCACGTCCCGGGCGACCTCGCGGATGTCGGCCGGCCCGCTGGCGGGGATGGCCCGGTCGAAGTCGCCGGCGGCGATGTCGCGGGCGGCCTCGCGCAGCTCGTCGAGCGGCCGCCCGACCGCCCGCCGCAGCAGCACCGCCATCGCGACGCCGGCCATCAGGAACAGGATCAGCATGACGAGGAAGGCGATGTTGCGCACCTGCTCGACCTGTCGCAGCTCGTCCTGGGCGTGCTGCCGGGCGTCGGCCAGCCGGTCGTCCTGCCGGTCGAGCAGCGCCCTGATCTCATCGAAGGCGTGTTTGCCGCTCTCGATGCGGGCGGCGGAGACGACCCCGTCGGCCCGCTTGTCGGCGGTGAGCGGCTCGGCGTAGTCGCGCCGCCAGGTGGCCGCCGCGTCCCTGACCGCGTTCAGCTCGCCCACCAGCTCCGGACGGTCGCCGATGAGCGTGGCGATGCGTTCGCGGCTGCGCAGCTCGGCCGCCACGCCCGCCGTGTACGGCTGGAGGAAGTCCTCGTTGCCGGTCAGCAGGAAACCGCGCACGCCGGTCTCCTGGTCGATCAGCGTGCTGCGCAACTGGGCGGCCTCGATCCTGGCCGGCGAGATGCGCAGGATGACCTGGTCGGACAGCCGCGCGGTGCGGTCGAGCATCACGGTGGCGACCACGACGCAGGTGACCACCAGGACCGACACGGCCGCGATCATCAGCACGAACCAGCCGTGGACGGTCAGCCGCCGCCAGCCCTGCTCGCCGCCACGCGTACGGGAAACCTTCTGCACGGACTGCCTCTCCAGCACGGACGCCTGTTCGCTCACGATTCGTCTTTCCAGCGCAGGTGCACGACGGCGACGTCGTCGGCCGCCGCGTCGTGGACGGCGGCCGCCTCGACGTCGGCGAGGATCGCGTCGAGCAGTTCCTCGCTGCCCAGGCCCGTCCAGCGGGAGGACAGCTCCAGCAGGCCCTCCTCGCCCAGCCACCGCGGCGGGTCGCCCGGCAGCCGGCGCTCGAAGAGGCCGTCGGTGTAGAGCGTCACGCCGCCGCCCTCGGGCAGCTCCAGCAGGTCCTCCTCCCAGTCGGCCTCGATGGGCAGGCCGAGCGCGGGCCCCTGCCGCGGGTCGGCGAGGACCACCGAGTCGGCCGTGTGCACCAGCAGGCCGGGATGCCCGGCGCGCCAGACGCGCATCGTGTGCCGGTCGGGCTCCAGGACGACCGTGGACATCGTGACGAAGACCTCCGAGCCGGCCCGCTCGGCCCGCAGGATGCGTTCGAGCTGGCGCAGCAGCGGGACGCCGGTCATGCCGTTGAGCACCAGCGCCCGCCAGGCGATGCGCAGGCAGACGCCGAGCGCCGCCTCGTCGGGCCCGTGGCCGCAGACGTCGCCGATCACCGCGTGCACGACCTTGTCGTCGGTCTCGACGACGTCGAAGAAGTCGCCGCCGAGCGTGGCCGAGCCGCGGCTGGCCCGGTAGCGGGAGGCGACCTCCAGGGGCATCTCCTGCAGCAGCGGCGTCGGCAGCAGGCCGCGCTCCAGGCGGGCGTTCTCCTTGGCGCGCATGCGTGCGGTGTGCAGCGCCACGGCCGCCTGCTCGGCCTGCTTGCGCTGCATGGCGTAGCGCAGCGTGCGGCCCAGCCATTCGGCCTCGACCCGGCCTTTGACCAGGTAGTCCTGGGCTCCGGCGGTCACCGCGGCGAGGCCCGCGCTCTCCTCGGCCAGGCCGGTCAGCACGACGACCGCGGCGTCCCCGGCCTCCTCCAGCACCGACGACAGCGCGGAGAACTCGTAGGCGTCGGGCAGGCCGAGGTCGAGCAGCACGCACTGGGGACGCAGGCGGGCCAGCGCCCTGCGGGCCTCGTCCACCGAACGCGCCCACTCCAGCCGGACGGCAAGGCCGCTGTCCTCCAGCAGCTCCTGGACGATCAGCGCATCCTGCGGATCGTCCTCCACGAGCAACACCAACGGCTGCCGGACATCCTCACTCGCATGGGCCATGTTGGCAATTGCACCCTTCGTCACCGGCACCGAGCTCTAACGAATCGACGCCTCAGGTGCCCCACTGCCCACTACGGCCAAGAAGTGGCCCAAACTCACACACTTTTCCCAAGAAACTTTGCGGTATGCGTCCACGAGCTGAGCAATCGTAACGGGCCGGGGTCGAGGGGGTCTGGCGAATCGACCTCCTTCCACCATAACCAACGCCCTGACCTGCCTTAACCGCTCATGGCCGGACATGCGAACGGCCCGGAACCGTCAACCGGTCCGGGCCGTTCGCACACGGCGCTATTCCCACTCGATGGTGCCCGGGGGCTTGCTCGTGACGTCGACCACCACCCGGTTGACCTCGCGCACCTCGTTGGTGATGCGCGTGGAGATGCGCGACAGGACGTCGTAGGGCACCCGGGCCCAGTCGGCCGTCATCGCGTCCTCGGACGTCACCGGCCGGAGCACGACCGGGTGGCCGTAGGTGCGGCCGTCGCCCTGCACGCCCACCGAGCGCACGTCGGCCAGCAGCACCACCGGGCACTGCCAGATCTGCCGGTCGAGGCCGGCGCGGGAGAGCTCTTCGCGGGCGATGGCGTCGGCCTCGCGCAGCAGCGCCAGGCGGTCGCGGGTGACCTCGCCGACGATGCGGATGCCGAGCCCGGGGCCCGGGAACGGCTGCCGCCAGACCATGGCGGGCGGCAGGCCGAGCTCTTCGCCGGCCCGGCGGACCTCGTCCTTGAACAGCGCGCGCAGCGGCTCGACCAGCTTGAACTGGAGGTCTTCCGGCAGGCCGCCGACGTTGTGGTGGGACTTGATGTTGGCGGTGCCCGTGCCGCCGCCGGACTCGACGACGTCGGGGTAGAGGGTGCCCTGGACCAGGAAGTCGACCGGGCCGTCGGCCATGATGGCGCGCTGCTCGTCCTCGAAGACGCGGATGAACTCGCGGCCGATGATCTTCCGCTTCTCCTCCGGGTCGGTGACGCCCTCCAGCGCCTTCAGGAAGCGGTCGGCGGCGTCGACGACGCGCAGCTTGACGCCAGTGACGGCCACGAAGTCGCGCTCGACCTGCTCGGCCTCGCCCTTGCGCAGTAGCCCGTGGTCGACGAAGACGCAGGTCAGCCGGTCGCCGATGGCCCGCTGGACGATCGCCGCGGCCACCGCGGAGTCGACGCCGCCCGACAGCGCGCAGATGGCCCGGCCGTCGCCGACCTGCCGGCGCACGGCCTCGACGGAGTCCTCGACGATGTTGAGCATGGTCCACGACGGACGGCAGCCGGCCGCGTCGAGGAAGTGCTTGAGCACGGCCTGACCGTGCTCGGAGTGGAGCACCTCGGGGTGGAACTGCACGCCGTACAGGCCGCGCTCGGGGTGCTCGAAGGCGGCGACCGGCGTCTCGCTCGTGGAGGCGGTGACCGCGAAGCCCTCGGGGGCCGCGGCCACGCTGTCGCCGTGGGACATCCAGACGGTCTGCGCGGCGGGCAGCCCCTGGAAGATGACGCCCTCGTTCAGCACCTCCAGCGCGGTGCCGCCGTATTCGGCGACGCCCGTGCGGGCGACCTCGCCGCCCAGCGCCTGGGCCATGGCCTGGAAGCCGTAACAGATGCCGAACGTGGGCACGCCGGTCGAGAACAGGCCGTGCGGCACGGGCGGCGCGCCCTCGGCGTAGACCGACGACGGACCGCCGGACAGGATGATCGCCTTCGGCTTCTTGGCCATCATCTCCTCGACGGACATCGACGACGGCACGATCTCGGAGTAGACGTGGCACTCGCGCACCCGCCTGGCGATGAGCTGCGCGTACTGTGCGCCGAAGTCGACCACCAGCACTGTGTCGAATTCAGACACCGTGAGAACCCCCCAAAGGCGAAATGCGGTGCCTTCATTGTATCGGCCTCGGGTATTACGCCTGGCCTCACACCGTCACTCGTGCTAACACAGAACGGTGGATCTTGTCTGGCCGGCCTCGGCGTGGGCCCTGTGGTTCGCCGCGCTGGCCGCCGCGTTCGGGTTGACGACGCGCCGGGCCGCCGCGCCCCCGGCGGCCCCTGCTCCCCCGGCGCCACCCGCCGTGGTCGAGCTTTTACGCGGGCTGCGGGCCGGCGAGGTCTTCCACGCCACGGTCTTCGAGCTGGCCAGACGCGGGTTCCTGACGATCCGGGACGACCGGCTCACGCTCTCCGCGACGGGCGAGGGGCAGGTGTGGCCGTACGAGCGATGGGTGCTCGACCGGGTGGCGGCGCGGATGGGCGGAGCGCCGCAGGCGCCGGTCGTCGCCCTGATGCCGGACAGCGGCGACCTCGACGCCGAGTTCGTGCCCCTGGTCCGGCAGAGCGCCATCGACCTGGGGCTGGCGCGGCGGCGCTGGCAGAGCATGCTCGTGCCGCTGCTGCTGGCCGCCGGGCTGGCCGTGCCCTGGTACGTCACCATCTCGCAGGCGGGCGTGTCGTGGCCCGGCTGGATCGCCACGGCGGGGGCGTTCGTGGCCGGGGCCGCGCTGCTGCTGGGCGGGCGCGGGTTCGTGCTGACGCCGCTCGGCCGCGAGGTGGCCGGGCCCGAGCCGGCTCCGGTGGACCCGCGGCAGGAGTGGATCTTCACCGGCGACGGGTGGCGCGGCGTCCTGGTCGAGCCCGCCGCGCGCGACGGCGGCGCGCCCAAACGGCAGGAGGTCGAGGGGCGGGTGGTCAAGCGCTGGATCGTGACCGAGCACGGCGAGGACCTGACCTCCTCGCGCACCTGTTACCTGGCGGTGCACGACGGCACGTCGGAGCGGGCGCCGGCGTACCGGGCCAAGGAGCGCGTCTACCAGGACGTGCTGCCGGGCGACTTCGTCCGGCTGCTGGTCAATCCGCGGCGCGGGAGCGTGGTGAGCGTGCTGGCCCACGAGCGCCGCTGGTAGCGCCGGGCAGTTCGCCGGCCAGCAGCAGCTCGGTCTGCCTGCGCAGCCGGTCGGCGAACTCGGGGTGGGTCAGCACGAGGAACCGTTCCTCGTGGATGGCCCGCACGACCAGGGCGGCGATCTCGGCGGGCTCGACGCCGCGCGCCATGGCCGCCCCGACGGCCTCGCGGGCGGCTTGTTCGTCGTCCGTCGGGGTGGTGACCAGGCCGGCCGGGCGGGACCGGGCCGAGTCGTCGATCCGCGTCCTGACCGCGCCGGGGCACAGCGCGGTCACGCGCAGCTTGGAGCCCACGGCGGCGAGGTCCTGGGCCAGCGACTGCGAGGCGGCCAGCGCGGCGTACTTGGTGAGCGCGTAACCGCCCGCGCCGGGCGCGGCGAGCAACCCGGCCACGGACACGGTGTTGACGACGTGCCCCTCGGTGTCCTGTGCCATCATGCGCGGCACGAACGCGCGCACGCCGTGCAGCACGCCCCACACGTTCACGCCGAGCAGCCAGGCGAAGTCCTCGGCGGTCCTGGTCCACAGGCGGCCGCCCTGATGGACGCCGGCGTTGTTGCACAGCACGTGCACGGCGCCCAGCTCGCCGAAGCTCCGGTCGGCCAGGTGCTGCACGGCCGCCGCGTCCGAGACGTCGGTGACCTGCGTGAGCACCTCACCCGGCCCGGCGGACGCCTTCCGCGCGAGCGCGGCCGTCTCGGCCAGCCCGCCGGGATCGACGTCGGCCAGCATCAACGCCATGCCCTCGGCGGCGAACCGGACGGCCAGGGCCCTGCCGATGCCGCTGGCCGCGCCCGTCACCACCGCGACCCTGCCGGACAGTTCACGCACCGCCTGAACCTCCCTAGCGCTCGCTCGGCTACCCCGACGCTACAGGATCGCGCCGATCAGGCCCAGGGGCGGCGAGCCGAGGTCGAACAGCGCCTTGTGGAAGCGCTGGAGCGTGAAGCCCGATCCCCACTGCGTGCGCGCCTGCTCGCGCAGGTCGAGGATGAGCAGCTTGCCCCAGGTGTAGCGGCCGTACGTCGGGTCGAAGGAGGCGCGGCGGGCCTCCGACAGCGCGGCCGGACCGGCCAGGTGGGTGTCGGACTCGAAGCGCCGCGCGCCCTCCTCGACCGTCATCTGGCCGGTGTGCACGCCGATCGCGCAGGCCAGCCGGGTGACCCGGATCAGCGCCTCCACCCAGACGCCGATCTCGAAGCGCGGGTCGTCGGGCGCGTAGCCCTCCTCGACGCACAGCTCCTCGGCGTAGTGGGCCCAGCCCTCGACGAAGGCCATCGACTGCAGCAGCCGCCGCACGTCGGAGGGGGCCCGGCGGAGCGCGCGGCTGTGCGAGAAGTGGCCGGGGGCCACCTCGTGCACGTTGATCGCGGGCAGCGTGGTGGCGCTGAAGACCTCCAGCCACTCCTCCTGGTCCTGCTCGCTCCAGGACGCGTCCGGCGGCGTGATGTGGTACCAGGACGGCCCCTCGGGCTCGCCCGGCGAGTTCCACGCCATCATGGCCATCGCCCAGCGGCGCGACTCCGGCGCCAGCCCGACCAGGCACTCGCCGTCGTGGTAGGGCACCAGGTCCTTCTCGCGGGTGAAGGCGATGGCCCGTTCGGTGCCGATCCTGGCCGCCTCGATCACGCCGTCGGCGTCGGGGTGGTCCTTGACCAGCTCGCGCACGACGTCGAGGGGCCGCTCGGTACGTCCGAGCCTGGCGCAGGACTCGGCCAGCAGGCCCATGAGCCGGTCGCGTTCGGCGTCGGCGCGCTCGGCCAGCCTGCCCAGGTCGACCGGCAGGCCCTCGGCGCTGCTCATGAGCTTGACCAGGGCAGCGCCGCCGAGCGCGGCGTCGGGGTCGCCCTCGGCGGCGGCGCGCGCCACGTGCGCCACGAGCCTGCCGTGGGCCTCGATCGCGGCCTCGTCGGTGATGCCCGCGGCCAGGCCCTTGACCGCGCCCAGCAGGGACGCGGCGACCGGGGCCGCGACCTGGTCCAGCGAAGCGATCGCGGCGTCCACGGCGGCGGGCCACTGCGCGAGGTGGGCCGCCCTGGCGGCGGCGCGCTCGGCCTCGGGGCCGTAGTCGCGGTCGTAGCAGGCCAGGTCGAGGTTGGACAGGTGGATCAGGGGGTTCTTGCGGTGCAGCTCCAGCTCGCCGAACTGGGTGCGCATGGCCTCCTCGAAGATCTCCAGGTGCTCGGCGTCGTGCGGGTCGGCCGGCGCGTCGCCCTTGCCGAGGCGCGTCAGGCCGTCCCGTACGCCCTCGGGCGACAGGTCCTGGATCTGGCCGTCGTACTCGTGCCTGCCGCCCCCTTCGCGCGCCTCGGACACCATCAAATCGGTGATCGCACGCAATCTGGGGTCAAGTTCCGTCATGCCGCCGACGCTAGCGCACACCCCTGATCCTGAGGACCCCGACGGAGCCGACCAGCGAGATCACGATGCCCACGACGAACAGCGCCGGGTAGCCGCCCGTCCCCACCACGACGGCGGCGAGGGCGGGCGCCAGGATCTGCGGCCCGGCGTTGGCGATGTTGATGACGCCCATGTCCTTGCCCGCGTCGGCGGGGTCCGGCAGCACCTTCGTCACCAGGGCCATGTCCACGGCCAGGTAGACGCCGAACGCGATGCCGTGCGCGACGTTGTAGACGATCATGCCCCCGAACGTCGGCATCGCCAGCGGGATGCCCAGGAACACCGCCGAGGACAGCCCGGCGACGAGTGCGAACAGCCGGAAGCGGCCGAGGCGGTCGGAGATCGGGCCGATCACGAGCACCGCGAGCAGTGTGGCGGCCTGGCCGATGAGCATCAGCAGGCCCATCGTGGCGACCACCTCGCCCCTGGGGATCTTGATGAAGTCCTCAAGAAGGAAGAGGTTGAAGGTAAAGATGACGAAATATCCGAGCATGACGCCGAAACGCGACACGAAGGCCCAGGCGAAGTCCGGCGTCTTCAGCGGCCGCAGGAAGCCGGCCAGGAACGCGCCCAGCGCGAACGGCTCGCGCGCCGTCCCCGCCGAGGACGTGTCCGGCGTGGCGACGACGACCAGCACCGCCGCGACCAGCAGCAGCGCCATCGTCACGTAGTACGCCCCGCCGGCGGCCAGCTGCGGGAACACGATGAACATGATCGCGGCCGCGATCGTGGCCAGCGGCGTGCCGAGCCCGAACAGGCCGGAGTAGGTGCCGTACCGGCTCGGCGGGACCCGGTCGGGCAGGATCGCGGTCATGGCGGCCTGGTAGCCGTTCATGATGGTCTGCACGGCCGCCCAGCTGACGCCGAGCATGAGCACGCTGCCCGCGTTGGCCTGCGCGAACAGGGCGAGCACGCCGAGCAGCACGCAGCCGAGTATCCACGGCGAACGGCGGCCGAAGCGCGATCTGGTCCGGTCGGAGATCTGGCCGAAGACCGGGTTGGCGAGGGTGGCCATGAGCGGGCCGATCGAGTTGGCCAGGCCGAGCGCGGCCACGTCGTTGACGCCGGTGATGCGCTGCACGTGAACGGGCAGGACGAACGCGCCCACACTCAGCCACAGGAACATGACGGCGACGTTGGCCAGCGGAAGCGTCAGGTAGAGCGGCCCTAGGCGCCGGGTGTCCCGGTGCGCGCCGCTCAGGACTTCAGCCATGGGGGGACCTTTCCGAGCAGTGATGATACGTATCACCGACGATTGCTCTGGACTGTAGGTCGCACGGGAAGGGCTGACAAGACGCGCGTCCAACTCGTTACGCGCCCGACGACGGCCTCAGGCGCTGGCCCGGACCACCAGCCGGGGCTCGAACCGGGCGACGACCTCGCCCGCCGCGGACGGCCGCACGCCGCGGACCATCCCGTCGATCTCGCCCGCCAGATCGGCCGGGCTCGCGGTGGCGTCGAAGTGCACGGTGGTCAGCCGGGGCCGCATGAGCGTGCAGATCGGCAGGTCGTCGGCGCCGACCACGGCGACGTCGCCGGGGACCCGCAGACCGGCGTCCTGCAACGCGCTGATCAGCAGCATCGCGTACTCGTCGTTGTAGGCGAAGACGCCGTCGGGCAGGTCGCCCGCGCGGACGATCCGGCCCGCCTCCTCCTCGGAGAAGGCCAGGTCGATGCGCGCGGCCCCGGGGACGACCTCCCGCACCCCCGCCAGCCGGGCCCGCCCCATGGCGTCGATGCCCTCCTCCCGGGGCACGACGGCCGCCAGCCGCCTGCTCCCCCGTGCGACCAGGTGGCGGGCGGCCACGGCGCCGAGGGCCCGGTGGTCGAACACCATGGCCGGCACCAGCGGCGAGGGCTGGTCGGACAGGCCGACGACGGCCCGGACGCCCGAGGCGTGCAGCAGGTCCACGGCGGGCCTGGTCAGCCGCGCGGCCTCGACGAGGACGGCCGAGGGCCGCAGGGCGAGCCAGCTCCTGGCCGCCGCCACGCCCCTGAGGGTGCGCTCGCCGTACTGGACGAGGGTGTAGCCGCGGGCCCTGAGCTCCTCCTCCAGCTCTTCGGACACCTGCTGCGCCAGCCGGCCCGTCCTGGCCCGCGACAGCGGCATGAGCACGATGTCGCTGCGGCCCGTACGCAGCGCACGGGCGGCGGCGTCGGGGACGTAGCCGAGCCGGGCGGCGGCGTCGCGGACCCGCCTGCGGGTCTCCTCGCTCACCCGGGCGTGGGGGTTGTCGGTGAGCACGTAGGAGACCGTGGCCTGTGAGACTCCCGCGGCCCTGGCCACGTCGACGCTGGTCGGCGGGCGGTCCCCCCTTGTCGTGTTCACGGGGTGGATGGTATCAACTGCTTATACGTATAATCAGGAGAGGCTGCCGCATGAAGCTGCACACTCGTGAATGGGGTTCGGGCGGCCGCGTGGCCGTCCTCGTCCACGGCATCATGGCCGACTCGCGATGCTGGTGGCGGGTGGGCCCCGAGCTGGCCGCGCGCGGCTACCGGGTCATCGCCGTCGATCTCCCCGGCCACGGCGAGAGCCCTCGCGCCGACGCCTACCCGCCCGAGCTGTTCGCCTCGTCGCTGGCGGAGTCGGTGCCCGCGCGCCCCGAGCTGGCCATCGGGCACTCCCTGGGCGGCCTCACGCTCGGCCTCGCCGTCGAACGGCTCATGCCCGGACGGGCGATCTACTCCGATCCGGCCTTCCGTCTGCCGACGGTGGAGAGCGGCGCCCTGGAGTCGATGGCCGGCTTCACCGACGAGACCGGCGAGCTGATCGCCGCCCTGCACCCCGGCTTCTCGGCCGAGGAGGTGGCGGTCGAGGTCGAGATGCTCGCGCGCTGGGACCGCGGGTCGGCGCTGTCGCTCGTCGAGGCGTCGGGCATGGACTTCACGCCCGCTCCCGTCGTGCCGTCGCTGGTGCAGGTGGCCGACCCGAGTTTCCTGGTGCCGCCGGCGTTCCAGGAGGAGTTGCGGGGCAAGGGATTCGAGGTGCGCGTGGTCACGGGGGCCGAGCACACGATCCACCGCCACCTGTTCGAGGACTTCCTGGCGGGGCTGGAGGGCTGGATCAGACCCGCTGCCGCAGCTCGGTGAGGCGGCCGGCGACGTCGAGGCCCTTGCCGGCGGCCCAGGCGTCGTCGTGGTACGTCGCCAGGTGCCGCTCGGCCGCGTCGCCCAGCAGCGAGACGATCGTGCCGCGCTCGCCCCTGGCCCGCATGCGCCCGGCCAGTTCGAGCGCGGCCCACAGCGCGGTGCCGGACGAGCCGCCCACCGGCAGCCCGGTGACCTCCCTGAGGTGCCTGGCCGCCGCCACGCCCGCCGCGTCGGGCACCGGCACCACCAGATCGACCAGCTCCGGCCGGAACCCCGGCTCCACGCGCGGACGGCCGATGCCCTCGATCCGCGAGGGCATGCCGGTGGCGTAGTCGGGCACGTCGAGGGTCCAGCCCGGGAAGTAGGCGGAGTTGTCGGGATCGGCGACCGCCACCCGGCAGCCGTGCTCCCCGGCCGCGGCGCCGAGCGTGGCCGAGGTGGCGCCGGTGGCGGCGCCGGTCACCACCCAGTCGGGACGGACCTGGGCGAACAGCTCTTCGGCCAGGTCGTGCGGCGTGGCCCGGCCGAACTGGTCGAGGTAGTGGCCCCCGACCGCCCTGGCCGCCTCCTGGGCCGCGTCGTAGATGGCCAGGGGCGGCGTCACGAACCTGCACTCGCCGCCCAGCGCCTCGACCGGGCGGGCCCGCGCCGGGTCGGGCGCGCCCGGCATGATCACGACGTAGGGCAGGCCGAGCCGCCGGGCGAACCACGCCTGCGCGACCGCCGCGTTGCCGCCGGCGGCCTCGACCACGGTGGTGCCCTCGGTGATCGAGCCGTCGAGCAAGGCCCGCCGGAACAGCGCCCTGGCGTGCCGGTGCCGCAGGCTGCCCGTGGGGTGGCCGGACTCGTCCTTCAGCAGCAGGCGCACGCCGGGGGCCCGGACGGGGAAGTCGATCAGCCCGGTCGGCGGCCCGGCGGCCAGCGCGTCGAGCGCGCGCGTGCTCCAGCTCACCGGACCACCCTGTCAGGACGGACTCAGGAAAGCTCCACCTGTTCGCCAGGGGCGAGCAGCACGAACCGCTCCCCGAGCCCCGCGAACGCCTTCTCCAGCGTGTCCCTGCCCTGCGTGAAGTGCGCCCACTGCTCGAAGTGCAGCGGGACGACGTGCCGCGCGCCCAGGATGTCGGCGGCGGTGACGACGTCCTCGCTGGTCAGCGTCAGGAAGCCGTCCACAAGAGGGGTGCGCGCGCCGCCCGCGAACAGCAGCGCCACGTCGATCCGCGGGAACCTGGCGGCCACGGCCCGTACGACGTCGAGCGAGGCGTTGTCGCCGCTCACGTAGACGGTGGGCAGGCCCTCGCCGCTGAGCACGAACCCGGTGACCTCGCCCGTCAGGTGCTCGGTCCCGTCGGGGCCGTGCTGGGCGGGCACGCCGGTCACCCGCAGCGGGCCGACCTCGGTCTCGCTCCAGTTGGGCAGGGCGCGCACCGGCTCGCCGACGCGCTCGGCCGCCGAGGCGGTGGACAGCGCCAGCGGGGCCGTGGCGAGGAACGCGCGGCCGGCGTCGTCGAGGTTGTCGGGATGCTGGTCGTGCGACAGCAGCACGGCGTCCACCGGGCCCACCTCGTCAGGGCCGAAGGCGGGGCCGGCCGTCTTCTTGAGCACCCTGGCGCCGACCGGGTGATCGCCCGGCGCGTCGAAGGTGGGATCGACCAGTAGCCGGACGCCGCCCAGCTCGATGACGGCGGTCGGACCACCGGCGTAACGAATCTTCATGTCCGTCAAGGACACGGAGGGACATAAGGTTTATTCCGTACGCCGTTGAGCACCCGGGTCACCGTGCGGTGGCACAGGGCGCGGAAGTCGGGCTCGGCCATGCTCATCCGGCCGCTCAGGTACTGCTGGACCAGGCCCTGGGTGCTCGCCGTGACCGCGAGCGCGGTCTCCAGCGGGTCGTCCTCGCGCAGCACGCCCGCGCGCATGCCCTCCTCGGCCAGCGCCACCACCACGCTGAACGGCGGGCCCTCCCCGTCGCGGAAGTCGTCGGGGAAACGGCGGGCCCGCGCCCAGGCGTCGGAGGTCAGGAAGTTGTACAGGTGGGGGCTGCCGAGCGCGAAGTCGAGGAAGTCGTCGAGCGCCGCCATCATGCGCTCCTCCACGTCGCCCGTGCCGGGCCTGCGGGTCCACGCCTCGGCCAGCTCGCGGGCGGCGGCGTCGGCGACGGCGCGCAGCAGGGCCTCCCTGTTGGGGAAGTGCCGGTAGATGGCCATGGCGGTGACGCCCACGGCCTCGCCGACCCGCCGCATGCTGACGGCGTCGGCGCCCTCCTCCAGCAGGATCTGCCGGGCCACGGCCTCGATGCGGGCCGCCGTCCCTCGCTCGCTCATGTTTACAGTGTATACAGACGGAGTGCCCCCGGAGCCCGCTCCGGCACGGCGGGCCGGCGGGGCGTCACCGGAGGCAGCCGGACGTACGGCGAGCCCGTGGCGGGCCTGGGATCGGGGTCGCCGGCGTTGGGCCACAGGGACATGGCCCGCTCGGCCTGCGCGGTGATGGTGAGCGACGGGTTCACCCCGAGGTTGGCCGACACCGCCGAGCCGTCCACGACGTGCAGCCCCTCGTGGCCGTAGACGCGGTGGTAGGCGTCGATCACGCCGGTCTCGGGCGAGTCGCCGATCACGCAGCCGCCGAGGAAGTGGGCCGTCGTCGGGATGTCGAACAGGTCGAGCCAGGTGCCGCCGGGCACCCCGCCGATCTCGGCCGCCGCGTGCCGGACGGCCTCGTGCCCGGCCGGGATCCAGGTCGGGTTGGGCTCGCCGTGGCCGCGGGCCGACCGCAGGCCCCAGCGGGTGCGCCGGATGGTGATCGAGTTGTCCTTGGCCTGCATGACCAGCGCGATGACGGTCCGTTCCGACCAGCGGCGCAGGTCGAGCAGCCGCAGCGCCTCCAGGGGCCGCGCGGCGATCTCCCGGAACAGCGCCGGCCACCGCGGCTGGCCGCCGTCCACGAGCAGGGTGCGCAGCAGGCCCATGGCGTTGGAGCCGTCGCCGTAACGCACCGGCTCGATGTGGGTCTCGGCGTCGGGGTGGATGGAGGAGGTGATGGCCACGCCCTTGTTGAGCTTCTCGCCGCCCGCCGACGTGCGCTCGAAGCCGAGCAGGGCCTCGGAGTTGGTCCTGGTCAGCGTGCCGAGCCTGGGCGACAGGCGGGGCAGGTCGCCGGTGGCGCGCAGCTTGTGCAGCAGGCGCTGGGTGCCGTACGTGCCGGCCGCGAAGATCACCTGCTTGGCGGTGAACGAACGGCGGCGCAGCGCCGACCCCGTCCGGCGGGCGACGACCCGGTAGCCGCCGGAGGGCAGCGGGCGCACCGAGGTGACCGTGCACTCGGCGTAGACCCGGGCGCCCGCCCGCTCGGCCAGGTGGAGGTAGTTCTTGACCAGCGTGTTCTTGGCGCCGTGGCGGCAGCCGGTCATGCACTGCCCGCACTCGATGCAGCCGCGCCGCCGCGGCCCCGCGCCGCCGAAGTACGGGTCGACGCCGTCCTCGCCGAAGTAGACGCCGACCGGGGCCAGGTGGAAGGTGTCGCCCACGCCCATCTTCTCGGCGACCCGGCGCATGACGTCGTCGGCGCGGGTGACGGTGGGGTTCGTGACCGCGCCGAGCATGCGTCGGGCCTGGTCGTAGTGGGGGGCCAGCTCCGCCTTCCAGTCGGTGATGCCGGCCCACTGCGGGTCGCGGAAGAACGGGTCGAGCGGCTCGTAGAGGGTGTTGGCGTAGACCAGCGACCCGCCGCCCACCCCGGCTCCGGCCAGCACCATCACGCCAGTGCCGCGCTCTCCGCGCAGCACGTGGATGCGCTGGATGCCCTTCATGCCCAGCCAGGGCGCCCACAGGAAGTCGCGCAGCTTCCACGAGGTGGCCGGCAGCGCGGAGTCGTCGAACCGGCGGCCCGCCTCCAGCACGCCGACCTTGTACCCCTTCTCGCTCAGCCGCAGCGCCGAGACGCTGCCGCCGAACCCCGACCCGATGACCAGAACGTCGAACGTCACTTGATCCGCAGCTTCCGCATCGCCTTGAGGGTGCCGGCCAGGACGTCGGCCCACGTCTCGTACGTCAGGTCGAAGGGCGGCTCGAAGCCCAGCCAGGACGCCTGCGAGGCCACGGTCTTGGACTCGGTGTAGCGCAGCAGGCCCTCCGCGCCGTGCCGACGGCCGAGCCCCGAGGCCTTCATGCCGCCCATGGGCGCGTCGTAGGAGGCGTAGGCCGAGCCGTACCCCTCGTTGATGTTGACCGTGCCGGCCTTGACGCGGGCGGCCAGGGCGCGGCCGCGGGCCGGGTCGGTGGTCCAGATGGAGGCGTTCAGGCCGTAGATGGTGTCGTTGGCCAGCTCGATCGCCTCCTCCTCCGAGTCGAAGGGGTAGAGGGCGACCACCGGCCCGAACGTCTCGTTGCGGCACAGGTCCATGTCGTCGCGCACGCCGGTGAGCACGGTCGGCTCGTAGAACAGCGGGCCGAGGTCGGGCCTGGCCCGGCCGCCGGTCAGCACGGTGGCGCCCTTGGCCACGGCGTCGTCCACGTGGGCACTGACCGCGTCGAGCTGGCGTTGCGAGGTGAGCGAGCCCATCTGGACCGACCAGTCGTGGCCCGCGCCGAGCTTGAGGTTGCCGACCTGCCTGACCAGGCGCGCGGCGAAGTCGTCGAACACGGACGTGTGCACGTACAGCCGCTCGATGGACAGGCAGAGCTGGCCGGCGTTGGTGAAGCAGGCCCGGATCGCCCCCTGGACGGCGAGCGGCACGTCGGCGTCTTCGAGCACCACCATCGGGTTCTTGCCGCCGAGCTCCAGCGAGCAGCCGATGAGCCGCTTGGCCGCCTCCTCGGCGATCTTCCTGCCGCCCCTGGTCGACCCCGTGAACGCGACGTAGTCGGCGTCGTCGAGCAGCGCGTCGCCGATCTCGGCGGGCTCGCCCAGCACGACCTGCCAGATCTCGCGCGGCATGCCCAGCTCGGCCAGCAGGTCGATGGTCCACAACGTGGACATGGCCGTCTGGGTGTCCGGCTTGTGCACCAGCGCGTTGCCGGCCAGCAGCGCGGGCACGGCGTCGGTGACGCCGAGCGAGAGCGGGTAGTTCCACGGGGAGATCAGCGCGACCACGCCCTTGGGCTGGCGCAGCTCGGTCACCCGGGTGGCGCCGGGGAAGATGCCCTTGCGCGTGCGCGGCGCGAGCAGTCCGGACGCCCGCCGGGCGTAGTAGAGGCTGCACCCGGCGACGTCGAGCACCTCCTCGAAGGCGTGCTTGCGGGCCTTGCCGGTCTCGTTCTGGACGATGTCGAGGATCTCGTCCCTGCGGTCGAGGATGGCGTCGTGCAGCAGCAGGAACGGTCTGGCCCGCGCCGCGGCGGGCCTGGCCGCCCACTCGGCCTGGGCGGCCCTGGCTCGCTCGTAGGCCAGGCGTACGTCGTCGGCCGTGGAAATGGGCAGCTCGGCGAGCGGCTCGCCGGTGAAGGGGGCGGTGATCTCCCGGGTCTTGCCGCTGGACGTGACGTGCATGCCCGAAGGATATTCCGCTTGGCTACCGGCGGGTAGTTTTTGCGGATTCGCGGGGTGGGGTCAGAATCCTCTTATGCCATCGTTCGCTCCGCTACGCCCGGGAGATCCGGCGAGTCTGGCCGGCATGGATCTCCTCGGCCGGCTTGGCGAGGGCGGCCAGGGCGTCGTCTACCTCGCGAAAGATCATTCCGGCGCGCACGTCGCCGTCAAGTGGCTGCGCCCCGACCTGTCCGGCGACGACGTGAGCGTCGAGCGGTTCCTGCGCGAGGTCCAGGTGGCCCAGCAGGTGGCGCCGTTCTGCACCGCGGCCGTCCTCGGCACCGGCGTCGAGCAGGACCGGCCCTACATCGTCAGCGAGTTCATCGAGGGGCCCTCGCTGCAGCGGGTGGTGCAGGAGGAGGGGCCGCGCACCGGGTCCACGCTGCACCGGCTGGCCATCGGCACCGCGACCGCGCTGGCCGCCATCCACCAGGCCGGCATCGTCCACCGCGACTTCAAGCCCGCCAACGTCATCCTGGGCGCGGACGGCCCGCGGGTGATCGACTTCGGCATCGCGCGGGCGCTCAACGCGACCTCGACGATCAGCAGCATGGTCGTGGGCACGCCGTCGTACATGCCGCCCGAGCAGATCATGGGCCACACCGCCGGGCCGGCGGCCGACATGTTCTCGTGGGCCAGCGCGATGGTCTACGCGGCGTCGGGGCGGGCGCCGTTCGGCAGCGACACCATGCCGGCGGTGATCAACCGGGTCCTCAACCAGCAGCCCGACCTCGGCGTGCTCGACGGCGCGCTGCGTGACGTCGTGGCCGCGTGCCTGGCCAAGGACCCGGCGCAGCGGCCGACGGCCGAGCAGGTGATCATGCGCCTGCTCCAGCACCCAATGCCGGCGAACTCGCCCATCCTCGCCGCGGCCGCCGCCGAGGCCATCCCGGCCGGGCCGGCCATGACCGGGCCGGCAGCGGGGCCGGCAGCGGGGCCGGCAGCGGGGCCGGCGGCGGGGCCGGCAGCGGGGCCGGCGGCGGGGCCGATGGCGGCGCCGCCGCAGCAGCACCCGCAGGGACCGCCCCAGGGAGCGCCCCACGCGCCGCCGCAGGGACCACCGCAGGGACCTCCACAGGGGCCTCCCCAGGGACCGCCGCAAGGGCCTCCGCACGGGCCGATGACGGGGCCGGTGCCGGGAGGCCCGCAGCCGTACCCGCAGCAGCAGTGGCACCCGCCCGGCCCGTACGCGCAGCCCACCCACCCGGGCGTGCACCCCCGGCGGCCGGCCGGGAAGAGCAGGGCGCCGCTGGTCATCGGGGCCACGCTGGGCGTCGCGTTACTCGTGCTGGCCGGGCTCGCCGTGCTCATCGCCAACAACAGGACGACCCTGGCCGCCGACGGCGGCGTCACGACGTCGGCGTCCGGCCGGCCGTCCGGGCGCAGCGTGCCGCCCGCCACGCCGTCGGTGACGGCGTCGGTCGCGCCGGTCGCCGTCCCCGAGGAGGGGCCGCGCAAGACGCTGCCCGGCGCCGCGATCGACCTGTACGAGAACACCTCCGACGCCATCGTCCTGACCTCCTACGAGATCTACGACAAGAAGAAGGACGACTGGATCGACCACGCCAGGGACTCGCTGCGCGGGCCGTTCCGCAAGTACGCCGGCAACTGGGAGTCGAACGTCTCCCCCGGCGGCCGCTACCTGGCCACCCGCGGCCGCAAGTACACCGACGACAACTACGACTACATCATCGTCAGCGACCGCCAGACGGGCGGGCGCACCACGATCAAGACCGTCCGCGGCCCGCTGATCGCCAGCATCCGCAGCTGGTCCGAGGACGGCTCCAAGATCCTGCTCAACATCGAGCGGAAGAGCGGCGACACCTGGACCTACCCCGGCTTCGTCATCGTGGACGTCGCCACGATGAAGGCGAAGACCGTCATGGTGGACGACTCCGCCGTCCGCAAGACCGCCTTCGGCTGGGACGGCGAGGGCACCGGCGTGATCAACGTCTTCGGCCCGGAGAAGAACCGCAGCCTGCGCTTCTTCGACGCCGACGGCAAGGCCACCCGCGACCTGCGCTCGATCGGCACGCTGCCCGCCGGCACCCAGGACGTCTTCTCCCCCTCGGGCGAGTCGTTCCTGTCCGACTGCCCCAACGGCAGCGACGGCGACACCTGCGTGTGGGACGTCAAGTCGGGCGACCGCACGCACAAGTTCACCTCCGACTGCGACAAGGTGCTCGGCTGGTACGACGACACCCACCTCTACTGCTGGGAGCAGGACAACAACACCAAGGACGAGATCCAGGTCGTCGACCTCAAGGGCACCCTGCTGCGCAAGATCCTCGACGTGCCCGGCGACGTCGACTTCAGCCCGGTCTTCACCGCCAACCCGGCCAAGGGCTCCTGAACCATCCGGCCCGCGCAGCCGTCATGGAGGTCATGAAGACGCTGTTCCGTACGGCCGTGACCGCCGCGGCCCTCGCCATGGCCGCTACGGCCTGCACCTCGGCGGCCACGGGCCAGGCGCCCGTGCCGAAGGTCACGCTCGACGCCGTCCGCCTGGTCGCCTACGACAGTTGCGACGACATGCTGTCGGGCCTGCGGGAGCACGCCGCGGAGAACGTCGGCCCGTGGGGGTTCGGCGGCCCGCAGATCATGTACATGGAGGACACCGCCGCCACCGCGCGGGCGAAGACCACCTCCAACACCCCGGAGCACTCCACCACGAACGTGCACGAGGCGGGCGTGGACGAGCCGGACCTGGTCAAGACCGACGGCAACCGGATCGTCACGGTCGTGGACGGCACCCTGCGGGTCATCGACACCGCGACCAGGAAGGTCACGGCGTCGCTCAAGCTCACCAAGAAGGACGAGCCGACCTTCACCCCCGCCGACCTGCTGCTGTCCGGCGACCGCGCGCTGGTGCTGTTCCGCGGCGGCGACATCATGGTGAAGTCCTTCGCGCCGCCCGGCGAGACCCGTTACGTCGTGGTCGACCTGGCCGGGCAGCCGAAGGTGCTCAGCACGATCCGGGCGCAGGGCTCGTACGTGGACGCCAGGATGATCGGCTCCACGGTCCGGCTCGTCACCCGCAGCCAGCCCGACATCACCTTCCCCGAGCCCAAGAACCCGGACGCCTCCGAGGCCGACCGCAAGAAGGCCAACCAGGACGTCGTGCGGCGGGCGCCGCTGTCCGCCTGGCTGCCCACGGTCGAGATCACCGGCGGGTCCGGCGCGGTCAAGAAGGACACGGTCAAGTGCGAGCGGGTCAGCCACCCCGCCGACTACACCGGCACCTCGCTGCTCACCGTCCACAGCATCGACCTGACCCAGGACGTCGCCGCGACCGGCACCGAGCCCATCAGCCTGGCCGCCGACGGCGACACCGTCTACGGCAGCGGCACGAGCCTGTACGTCGCCAGCAACCCCCGCTGGTGGTTCCCGGTGGTCACCGAGCCGATGCCGGTCGAGCCCGTGCCGACGGCCACCGACGGCGCCGCCCCGGCCGTCGAGCCCACCCCGAGCGACCCGCCCGTGACGAGCGACCCCACGGTGACGAGCGACCCCACGGTGACCGGCGACCCCGCTGTGACGAGCAGCGCCCCGGCCACGCCCGCCACCTCCGAGCCCGTGCCCGACCCCACCCCCACGGCGCCGCCCGAGGAGACCGAGGTCCACCGGTTCGACATCAGCGCCGCCGGCGCCCCCTCGTACGTGGCCTCCGGCAAGGTCCCCGGCCGCCTGCTCAACCAGTACTCGCTGTCGGAGTACGAGGGCCACCTCCGCGTCGCCACCACCCTCACCTCCCCCGACGGCAGGAACAGCGCCAGCAGCGTGTACGTGCTCGACGCCGCCACCATGGCCAAGGCCGGCGAGGTCGGCGGCCTCGGCAAGGGCGAGCGCATCTACTCGGTCCGGTTCATCGGCCCGGTGGGCTACGTCGTGACGTTCAAGCAGGTGGACCCGCTCTACACGCTCGACCTGCGCGACCCGGCCGCCCCCAAGGTGACCGGCGAGCTGAAGATCACCGGCTACTCGGCCTACCTGCACCCCGGCGCGGACGGCCGGCTGATCGGCATCGGCCAGGAGGCCAGCGACAAGGGCAGGACGCTCGGCACGCAGGTCTCGCTGTTCGACGTCGGCGACCCGGCCGCCCCGCGCAGGCTGTCGCAGCTCTTCCAGAAGGAGTCGGGCTCCGAGGCCGAGTGGGACCCGCACGCGTTCCTGTACTGGCCGAAGACCGGCCTGTCGGTGCTGCCGCTGATGACCCCCAAGGAGTCGGGCGCGCTCGTGCTGAAGATCGACGACTCGGCCGTCAAGAAGCTCGGCATGATCAAGCACCCCACGCACCAGGACAAGGACTACGCCTACCAGCCCGGCATCCAGCGCTCGATCGTCATCGGCGACGCCCTCTGGACGCTGTCCTGGGACGGCCTCCAGGTCAACGACGCCACGACGCTGGCCCGTCAGGCGTGGATCCCGCTGCGCTGACCCCCGTCGGGGCGGGTGGCCGGTCCGGCGGGCCGGTCACCCGCGCTCGGGCGCGACCACGGGCACGATCTCGGGGGCGCCCAGCCGGATGGCGTCGGCCTCCTGGTCGGAGTCCTGCTCCTGGGAGCGCCGTTCGGCCTCGACGCGCTTGGTGTAGTACTCCACCTCGCGTTTCACCTGTTCGGCGTCCCAGCCGAGCGGCCCGGCCAGCAGCTCGGCGGCCTCCTGCGCCACGGCCAGGCCGCGGTGGAAGGTCTCGATGGAGATGTGCGTGCGCCTGGTCAGCACGTCGTTGAGGTGCCTGGCGCCCTCGTGGGTGGCGGCGTAGACGATCTCGGCCCGCAGGTAGTCGTCGGCCCCGGCCAGCGGGCGGCCCAGCGACGGATCGTCCTCGATCAGCTGCAGCACCTCGTCGATGAGCGAGCCGTAGCGCTGGAGCAGGTGCTCGATGCGGGCGACGTGCAGGCCCGAGGTGTGGGCGAGGCGGTAGCGGGAGTTCCACAGCGCCTGGTAGCCCTCGGCCCCGGCCAGCGGGATGCGGTCGGTGCACGAGCGCGGCACCCGCTGGTCGAGCCCGTGCGCCACCGCGTCCACCGCGTCGCGGGCCATCACCCGGTACGTCGTGTACTTCCCGCCGGCGATCATCACCAGCCCCGGCACCGGATGCGCCACGACGTGCTCGCGCGACAACTTCGACGTCTCGTCGGACTCCCCCGACAGCAGCGGACGCAGCCCGGCGTAGACGCCCTCGACGTCGTCGCGGGTCAGCGGCACCGACAACACGGCGTTGACGTGGTCGAGCAGGTAGTCGATGTCGGCCCGGGAGGCCGCCGGATGGCCCTTGTCGAGCGTCCACTCGGTGTCGGTGGTGCCGATGATCCAGTGGCGGCCCCACGGGATCACGAACAGCACCGACTTCTCCGTGCGCAGGATGATGCCGGTGCGGGAGTGGATGCGGTCGCGCGGCACCAGCAGGTGGATGCCCTTGGAGGCCCGTACGTGGATCTGGCCGCGCCCGCCGACCAACTCCTGGATGTCGTCGGTCCACACACCCGTGGCGTTGACGACCTGCTGGGCGCGTACGTCGAACTCGGCGCCGGTCTCCAGGTCGCGCGCCCGCACGCCGGTGACCCGCTCGCCCTCCCGCAGGAACCCGACCACCTGGGCGCGCGGCGCGACCCGGGCGCCGTACGTGGCGGCGGTGCGCAGCATGGTCATCACGTAACGGGCGTCGTCGACCTGGGCGTCCCAGTACTGGACGGCGCCGGTGAGCGCGCTCTTCTTCAGCGCGGGGGCCAGCCGCAACGCCCGTGACCTGGACAGGTGCCGATGGCCCGGCACCCCGCGGGTGAGCCCGGAGGCGAAGCCGAGCGTGTCGTAGAGCGCCACGCCGGCGCCCACGTAGCCGCGTTCCCAGCCGAAGTGGGTCATCGGGAACAGGAACGGCACCGGCCGGACGAGGTGCGGCGCCAGGCGCTGGAGCAGCAGCGCCCGCTCCTGCAGCGCCTCGCGCACCAGGTCGAAGTTGAGCTGCTCCAGATAGCGCAGGCCACCGTGGATGAGCTTGGACGAGCGCGACGAGGTGCCGGAGGCGAAGTCGCGGGCCTCCAGCAGGGCCACGTCGAGGCCCCGGGTCGCGGCGTCGAGCGCGGTGCCCGCCCCCACGACGCCGCCGCCGACCACGACCACGTCGAACTCCTGGGCGGACATCTCCGCCAGCGCCGCCGCGCGCTCGGTGGGCCCGAGCCGGGCCACGCTCCTACCCGCCGTCATCATCTCCCCTTGCGTCGTCTGCGTCAGTACCTACCCGTACGCCCGGTTCCATGTAACGCAGGGACGGCTCAGGCGCGTACGACCTTGACGCCCGCGTCGGTGAGCCGGCCGGTGAGCTCGTCGGACAGCCGCTCGTCGGTGACCAGCGTGTCGATCTGCTCGATCGGGCAGATGCGGGAGAAGGCCCGCCGGCCCACCTTGGAGGAGTCGGCCACCACCACGACCTGGGCGGCCCGGCTGATCAGCAGGTTGTTCACGCTGGCCTCGCCCTCGTGGTGGGCCGAGGCGCCCAGCTCGACGTCGATCGCGTCGACGCCGAGGAAGGCCACGTCGAGGGTGACCTGTTCGAGCACGCCCGAGGCCAGCGGCCCGATCAGCTCGTACGACTGCTGCCTGGCCACCCCGCCGGTGACCACGATCTTGACGTGCTGCCGCACGGTCAGCTCGGCGGCGATGTTCAGGGCGTTGGTGACGATCGTGAACCCGCTCTCCAGCGTAGACAGCGTGGCGAGGGTGCGGGCCAGCTCGGAGGTCGTGGTGCCGCCGTTGAGCCCGACCACGGCGCCCGGGCTCACCAGGTCGGCCGCCGCGGCCGCTATGCGGTGCTTCTCGTCGGCGTGCCTGGCCGTCTTGTAGCGCAGCGGCAGGTCGTAGCTGACGCTCTGGGCGACGGCTCCCCCCCGCGTGCGCATGAGCATCTGCTGCTGGGCGAGCTGGTCGAAGTCACGCCGGATCGTGGCAGTGGAGACGTCGAGGGCCTGGGCGGCGTCCTCCACCGACAGCCTGCCCTCCTGGGCGAGCAGCTCCAGGATGGCGTTCCAGCGATCGTAGCGGGACACGAAGCCTCCAATGAGATCCGGACGGGATCAAGCGTGGCACAGGCAGGCAGGTGGGAGCGACCACTGCACAAAACTGCGCTTTTACTGTATAAAAAAGGCAGAAACAAACACCAACGGGGAGGAACGCGGTGACCACCCATACCGAAGCCGAGATCGAGTCCCAGCCGTCCTGCTGGCGCCGCGCGGTGGCCGACGTGCCCGCGGGCGCGCTGCCCGAGCCAGGCGAGCGGGTGGCCGTCGTCGGCTGCGGCACGTCGTGGTTCATCGCGATGGCCTACGCCACGCTGCGCGAGCGGGCCGGCCTGGGCGAGACCGACGCGTTCGCCGCCTCCGAGGCGCCGGTCGGCCGCTCCTACGACAGGGTGCTCGCGCTGACCCGCTCCGGCACCACCACCGAGGTGCTGGAGCTGCTGTCCAGGACGAACGCCCGCACGACGGCCATCACCGCCGACCCGAAGACGCCGATCATGACGGCCGCCGACGAGGTCATCGTGCTCGACTACGCCGACGAGACGTCCGTCGTGCAGACCCGCTTCGCCACCACCCAGCTCGCCATGCTCCGCGCCAGCCTCGGCGAGGACCTGACCGGCGCGATCGCCGACGCCGAGCGGGCCCTGGCCGAGCCGCTGCCCGCCGCGCTCGTCGAGGCCGAGCAGTTCAGCTTCCTCGGCAGCGGCTGGTCGGTCGGCCTGGCCCAGGAGGCCGCGCTGAAGATGCGCGAGGCGTCCCGGTCGTGGACGGAGGCGTACCCGGCGATGGAGTACCGGCACGGCCCGATCAGCATCGCGGGGCCCGGCCGCGTCACGTGGATGCTCGGCACCGCCCCGGAGGGCCTGCGCGAGCAGGTCGAGGCGACCGGCGGCACGTTCTTCGACAGCGGCCTCGACCCCATGGCCGAGCTGGTACGCGCCCAGCGGGTGGCGGTCGCGCGGGCCTTCGCCCGCGGGCTGAACCCCGACGAGCCCATGCACCTCACGCGATCTGTGATCCTTTCTTCATGAGCCTTACTCTCGCCGACGCCCGGATCGTGACCCCCGAAGGGGTGCACGAAGGGTGGCTGACCATCGAAGACGGCCGTATCACGCATGTCGGCCACGGATCGGCCCCCAGCCCCGGCCTGAGCCTCGGGGGGCGGCACGTCGTCCCCGGGTTCGTCGACATCCACAACCACGGCGGCGCGGGCGGGTCGTTCCCCACCGGCGACCAGGACAGGGCCCGCGACGCCGTGGCCCTGCACCGGCGGCACGGCACCACCACGATGATGGCCAGCCTGGTCACCGACGCGCTCGACGAGCTGTCCAGGGCCGCCTCCTCGCTGGCCGAGCTGTGCGAGGAGGGGCTGCTGGCGGGCATCCACTTCGAGGGGCCGTACATCGCCAAGGCCCGCTGCGGCGCGCACAACCCCGCCCTGCTGCGCGAGCCGTCGCCGCAGGAGCTGTCGGCGCTGGTCAAGGCCGCGCGCGGGCACGCGCGCATGGTCACCGTCGCCGCCGAGCTGCCCGGCGGCCTCGACACGATCCGCACGGCCGTCGGCGAGGGCCTGATCGCGGCGCTCGGCCACAGCGACGCCGACTACGACCAGGCCATCGCCGCCATCGAGGCGGGCGCCACCGTCGCCACCCACCTCTACAACGCGATGCCGCAGCTCGGCCACCGCGCGCCCGGCCCGATCGCCGCCCTGCTGGAGGACGAGCGCGTCACGGTCGAGCTGGTCAACGACGGCGTCCACGTGCACGCGGCGATGTTGCGCCTGGCCTACGAGGTCGCCGGTCCCGGCCGGACGGTGCTGATCACCGACGCGATGGCGGCCACGGGCCTCGGCGACGGCGACTACGTGCTCGGCCCCATGCGGGTGCGCGTGACCGACGGCGTGGCCAGGCTGGTCGAGGGCGGCTCGATCGCGGGCTCCACCCTCACCATGGACGCCGCCTTCCGCCGCGGCGTGCGCGAGCTGGGCATGTCCCTGCCGGACGCCGTCCAGGTGGCCTCGCTCACCCCCGCCAGGGTGCTCGGCCTGGCCGAGGAGATCGGTTCGATCGCCGTCGGCAAGGCGGCCGACCTGGTGGTGCTCTCCGGCGGGCTGGAGGTCGACGGCGTGATGAAGAACGGCGACTGGATCACGGAGCCCTGATGATCATCACCGTGACGCTCAACGCCGCGCTCGACGTGACCTACGAGGTCCCGTCCGTCGCCTGGGACGGCGTCAACCGGATCGGCGCCGTCCACCGGCGGGCCGGCGGCAAGGGCGTCAACGTGGCCCGCGTGCTGGCCGCCCTCGGCCAGGACGTCCTGGTCACGGGGCTGGCGGGCGGGCCCACGGGTCGCGCGATCGAGCGCGACCTGCGAGCCGCGGGGCTGCCCGCCGCGCTGACCGGCATCGCCGCCGAGTCCCGCACCACGCTGGTGGTCTCCGAGCCGGGCGCGGCCACGCTGTTCAACGAGCCCGGTCCCGAGGTGACGGCGGCCGAGCTGGCCGCGTTCGTGGAGCGGTACACCTCGCTGCTGGCCGGCGCCGACGCGGTGGTGGTCTCCGGCAGCCTGCCGCGCGGCGTCCCCGCCGACTTCTACGCGATGCTGGCCGCCGTCGCCGCCCGCGCGGGCGTGCCGGCCGTCGTCGACGCCGACGGCGACCCCCTGCGGCACGCGCCGGAGGGCCGTCCTGCCGTCGTCAAGCCCAACGCCGAGGAGCTGGCCAGGGCGGTTCCCGGCGGCACCCCCGAGGAGGGCGCCCAGGCGCTGCGCGAGCGTGGGGCCGAGGCCGTGGTCGTCTCCATGGGCGCCGACGGGCTGCTCGCGGTGACGGGCGAGGGCACCTTCCGGGCGCGGATGCCCTACACCGTGCGGGGAAACCCGACCGGGGCCGGCGACTCGCTGGTCGCGGGGCTGGCGCTGGGCCTGGTCGAGGGCTCCCCGTGGCCCGACCGGCTGCGGCGGGCCGCGGCGCTGGGCGCGGCCGCCGTGGCCGCGCCGGTCGCCGGCGACTTCGACGGCGAGGTCTACGCCGACATACACCCCCAGATCGTCATCACGTAAGGAGCTCGTCATGGCCCTCGCCGGAATCGGCGACATCGTCCGGCAGTCCCCCGCAGGGGTGGGCGCGTTCAACGTGATCCAGTTGGAGCACGCCACCGCGATCGTGGCCGGCGCCGAGGCGCTCGGCCTGCCGGTCGTGCTGCAGATCAGCGAGAACTGCGTGCGCTACCACGGCGCGCTCGAACCCGTCGCGCTGGCCGCGCTGGCCGTCGCGCGCCGCGCGGAGGTGCCGGTCGCGGTCCACCTCGACCACGCCACCGACCGCGCGCTGGTGGAGGAGGCGGTCGCGCTGGGCCTCGGCTCGGTGATGTACGACGCCTCCGCCCTGCCCGACGAGGAGAACGTGGCGGCCACGGCCGAGGTGGCGGCCTGGTGCCACGAGCGCGGCGTCTGGGTGGAGGCCGAGCTCGGCGAGGTCGGCGGCAAGGACGGCGTGCACGCGCCCGGCGCCCGCACCAAGCCGCACGAGGCCGTCGACTACGTCGCCAGGACCGGCGTCGACGCGCTCGCCGTGGCCGTCGGCACCTCGCACGCCATGACCACCAAGGACGCCGTGCTCGACCTGGAGCTCATCGCCGAGCTGCGGGCGGCGGTGCCGGTGCCGCTGGTGCTGCACGGCTCGTCCGGCGTGCCCGACGACGTGCTGCGCGAGGCGGTGGCCAGCGGCATGAAGAAGATCAACATCGCCACCCACCTGAACAAGGCGTTCACCCGGGCCGTACGCGACTACCTGGCCCACGACGAGCGGGTGGTCGACTCCCGCAAGTACCTCAACGCCGGCCGCGACGCCGTGGCCCGCGAGGTGAGTCACCTGCTGGGCGTGCTCACCGGCTGAGCTCCTTGCGCATCACCACGGCCGACCGGCCGTCGAGGTCGGCCCGGCCGATCTCGGCGTAGCCGAGCGAGGTGTAAAGCGCGATGTTGGAGGCCATCCTGACGTTGGTGTAGAGGCGCAGGGCGGGCAGGCCGAGCCGGGCGGCCTCCCGCTCGGCGTAGGCCAGCAGCCCCCGGCCGATGCCCCTGCCGTGCAGGTCGGGCCGCACCGCCACGTTGTCCACCAGCAGCGTGCCCTCCTCGGGGATGAGCACGACCAGCCCTTCCAGGCCGTCGGTGACGTGCACCCGGCCGGCGGCGATGAGGGCCGCGTAGTCGGCCTCCATGGGCAGCGGCCGGGTGCCGATGATCTCGGCCCATGGCTGGTAGGCGTCATGGACGAGTTGCTCGACGGCGGCCCTGTCGGCCTCCTGCGCCAGTCTCATGCCCCCAATGATCGCAGCACCCTGTCGACCTGACGATCGAAGGTGCCGGGCGGATTGCGCGGGCCGTCGTGCGAGAGCAGGAACAGCCAGATCAGGCTCTGCAGCCTGCGGCAGTCGCGCAGCCGGCGCGCCTGCGGCCCGCTCAGCTCGAACCGGTCGGCGATCTCCACCTCGCCGTCCACCCACATCGAGACGTGCTCGGCCAGCTCGGCCAGCTCGAAGGCCAGGTCGCTGCGCCCGGAGTCCTCGAAGTCGACGATGCGCACGCGTGTGCCGTCCCACAGGAAGTTCGCCAGGTTGCCGTCGCCCGCCCCGAACACCGGCCGGACGCCCGACTCCCCCGGACGCCAGCCCGCCAGCCAGCGCAGGCCCTCCCTGACCGCGTGGTCGGCCCGCGGGCCGCGCGGCCGCCAGGCGCCCAGCCATTCCCTGACCTGCCCCGCGACCGCCTCGGCCTGCCAAGGGCGCACCGGGACGGCCGCCAGCACGCCCGGCGGGACGGCCTCGTACAACTCGGTGAGCGCCGCGGCCATGGCGGCCAGGGGCGTCTGCCCGGCGGCCAGGCCGCGCAGGGGCACGCCGTCGATCCTGGTCATGCGGACGACGCCGTCCTCGAAGGCGATCGGCCACGGGGACAGGCCCGGGGCGTGCTCGGCCAGCAGGGTGAGCGCCCGCCACTCGCGCTCGGCCGCGCCCGCCTTGCCGTCGACGTAGCGCTTGGTGACGACGTCGCCGTCGATGTCGAGGACGTGGGTGTGCACGAGATCGGCCATGCTACGGCAGGATACGGCCTGCCTCAGAAGCTCGCGCCCGTCACCACGGCAACGGCTCGCCGTCGCGGAAGAAGCCGCCGGCCGGCCCGTCGTCGGGCAGGTCCGCCGCCCACAACACGCTCCGCGCGCCCTCGGCGACCGGCCGCCCGCCGGGGCCGCCCATGTCGGTCGCCACCCATCCCGGGCAGACGGCGTTGACCAGGATGCCGTCCCCGCGCAGCTCGGCCGCGAGCATCCTGGTCAGCGCGTTCAGCGCCGTCTTCGACACCGTGTACGCGGGCGTGCCGCCGCCCATCGAGGCCAGCGAGCCGATCTCGCTGGAGACGTTGACGATCCGGCCGTGCGCGCTGCCGCGCAACAGGGGCAGCAGCGCGAGCGTGACCCGCCAGGCGCCCAGCAGGTTCGTCTCCAGCGCCTCCGACACCACGCCCAGGTCCGCGTCGCTGGCCCGCTGCCAGGTGTCGTAATGGATGGCGGCGTTGTTGACCAGTACGTCGACCCGCCCGTGGGTCTTCTCCAGCTCCCGCGCCAGGTCGGCCGCCGACCGCTCGTCGGCGACGTCGAGCCGCCGCGCCAGCACCTCGCCGCCGATGCCGGCCGCCGCCTCGGCGGCCTTGCGCTCGTCCCTGGCGGTCAGCACCACCGTGTCGCCCGCCGCCGCGAGCTGCCTGGCCACCTCCAGCCCGATCCCCCGGTTGGCCCCCGTGACCACGCACACCCGGTCCATCTCACGTCCCCCTCAACGTCGCGCGCCTGCGGCGCAGGAACTCCCGCTCGACCTCGTTGCCCGCACGGGCGATGGCCTCGCCGTACGCCCGCGCCGCCTCCTCGTCGCGTCCCAGCCGTCGCAGCAGGTCGGCCCGTACGGCGTGGAACAGGTAATAGCCTGTCATCTCCAGCCCCTCCACCAGCGCAAGCCCCGCCTCGGCGCCCTCCGCCTCGGCCACCGCCACCGCCCGGTGCAACGCCACGACCGGCCCCGGCGTGTACGCCAGCAGCAGGTCGTAGAGCTGGACGATCTGCCGCCAGTCGGTCTCCCCCGCGCTCGCCGCGTCGCCGTGCACGGCGTTGATCGCGGCCTGCACCTGGTAGGGCCCCGGCCGCCCCCACCGCAGGCAGCGCCGGACGATCGCCTGCCCCTCCTCGACCAGCGCGCGGTCCCACAGGGCGCGGTCCTGCTCGGGCAGCGGCACCAGTTCGCCGCCGTCCCCGGTGCGCGCCGCCCGGCGCGACCCAACCAGCAGCATCAGCGCCAGCAGGCCCCACACCTCGGGCTCGTCCGGCATCAGCTCGGCGAGCAGGCGGCCGAGCCGGACGGCCTCCGCGCACAGGTCCTCGCGCACCAGCCGCTCGCCCGAGCTGGCCGTGTAGCCCTCGTTGAAGATCAGATAGATCACCGCCAGCACCGCGCGCAGCCGGTCGGGCAGGTCCGCCGCCGCCGGCACCCGGTACGGGATCCCCGCCTGCCGGATCCTGCTCTTGGCCCGGACCAGCCGCTGGGCCATGGTCGCCTCGGGCACCAGGAACGCGTGCGCGATCTCGGCCGTGGTCAGCCCGCCGAGCAGCCGCAACGTGAGCGCCACCCGCGCGTGCGGGGCGAGCGCCGGATGGCAGCAGGTGAAGATCAGGCGCAGCCGCTCGTCCCGTACGGGCCCCTCCTCGACGGGCTCGTCCCGGGCGTGCAGCAGCGCCGCCTGCACGTACTTGTCGTGGCGGCCCGACTCCCTGCGCAGCCGGTCGACGGCCCGGTTCCTGGCGGTCGTGATGATCCAGCCGGCCGGGCTCGGCGGCGGGCCGGCCTGCGGCCACTGCCGCAGCGCGATCGCGAACGCCTCCTGCACCGCCTCCTCGGCGACGTCGATGTCACCGAACACGCGGACGAGCACCGCCACCGCCCGGCCGTACTCCTCCCGGAAGGCCCGTTCGACCTCATCGGACATCCTGCAACCACCTCGCCGGCACGTGCGTCACCCTTGCATGTCCTACACGAACGGCGGTGTCCCGATTCGACACGGCGAGCCGGCAGAACCCCCGGAAAGCACTCGGTTCCGGCGGGCCGGTGAGCCCCGGAAAGCAGCCGGCTCCCGGAGGCCGCAACCCCCGGGAGCCGTCGCAGACGTCGGTCGGCCGCCTCAGCGCTGGATCGGCGCGACCACGACCTCGACCCGCTGGAACTCCTTGATGTCGGAGTAGCCGGTGGAGGCCATCGTGCGCTTGAGCGCGCCCATCAGGTTCATCGAGCCGTCGGCCACGCTGGAGGGGCCGTGCAGGATCTGCTCCAGCGTCCCGACCGTGCCGAACTCCACGCGACGGCCGCGCGGCAGGTCGGGGTGGTGGGCCTCGGAGCCCCAGTGGAAGCCGTGGCCGGGGGCCTCGGACGCCCTGGCCAGCGGCGAGCCCACCATGACGGCGTCGGCCCCGCACGCGATGGCCTTGGCGATGTCGCCCGAGGTGCCCATGCCGCCGTCGGCGATCACGTGCACGTACCGGCCGCCGGACTCGTCCATGTAGTCGCGGCGCGCCGCGGCCACGTCGGAGATCGCGGTGGCCATCGGCACGGCCACGCCCAGCACGTTGCGGGTGGTGTGCGAGGCGCCGCCGCCGAAGCCGACCAGCACGCCCGCCGCGCCCGTGCGCATCAGGTGCAGCGCCGCGGTGTAGGTGGCGCAGCCGCCGACGATGACCGGCACGTCGAGCTCGTAGATGAACTGCTTGAGGTTGAGCGGCTCGGCGCGGCCCGAGACGTGCTCGGCCGAGACGGTGGTGCCGCGGATGACGAAGATGTCCACGCCGGCGTCGATCACGGCCTTGTGGTACTGGACCGTGCGCTGCGGCGACAGGCGGACGGCCGTCGTCACCCCGGACGCCCGGATCTCCTCGATCCGGCGCCCGATCAGCTCCTCCTTGATCGGCGCGTCGTAGATCTCCTGGAGCCGCCGGGTCGCGGCCGCGGCGTCGAGGGCGGCGCACTCCTCCAGCAGCGGGGACGGGTCTTCGTAGCGCGTCCAGAGCCCTTCGAGGTCGAGGGGGGCCAGGCCGCCGAGCCGGCCGATCTCGATCGCGGTGGCGGGCGAGACCACGCTGTCCATGGGGGCGACGACGACGGGCAGCTCGAACCGGTAGGCGTCGATCTGCCAGGCGATCGACACCTCCTCCGGGTCACGGGTGCGTCGCGAGGGCACGAGCCCGATCTCGTCGAGCGCGTACGCCCTCCGCCCGGTCTTGCCCCGGCCGATCTCCACCTGCTGAGTCATGAACTTACCTTCTGTGATAGTTCGGAGCTTCCACGGTCATCTGGATGTCGTGGGGGTGGCTCTCCTTGAGGCCCGCTGCCGTGATCGGCATGAGCTCGCAGTCGGTGTGCATCTGCTCGATCGTGCGGCAGCCGGCGTACCACATGCCCTGGCGCAGCCCGCCGATGAGCTGGTGGGCGACGGCCGCGACCGGCCCGCGGTAGGGCACCTGGCCCTCGATGCCCTCGGGGATGTACTTGTCGTCGCCGCCGACGTCGGCCTGGGCGTAGCGGTCCTTGCTGAAGGAGGTGCCGCCGCGCTCGCGGTTGCGCACCGCGCCGAGCGACCCCATGCCCCGGTACGACTTGAACTGCTTGCCGTTGATGAAGATCAGCTCGCCCGGCGACTCCTCGCAGCCGGCGAGCAGCGAGCCCAGCATGACCGTGTCGGCGCCGGCCGCGATGGCCTTGACGATGTCGCCCGAGTACTGGAGGCCGCCGTCGCCGATCACCGGCACCCCGGCCGGGGCGCACGCCTTGGACGCCTCGTGGATGGCCGTGACCTGCGGCGCGCCCACGCCGGCCACCACGCGGGTGGTGCAGATGGAGCCGGGGCCGACGCCGACCTTGACCGCGTCGGCGCCCGCGTCGACCAGCATCTGGGCGCCCGCCCTGGTCGCGATGTTGCCGCCGATGACCTGGACCTTGCTGTTGGCCTTGAGCTTGGCGATCATGTCGGCCAGGCCCTTGGAGTGACCGTGGGCCACGTCGACGACGACGACGTCGACCCCGGCCTCGATCAGCGCCTTGGCCCGCAGCTCCGCGTCGCCGCCGACGCCCACCGCCGCGCCCACCAGCAGGCGGCCGTCGGCGTCCTTGGTGGACAGCGGGTACTGCTCGCTCTTGGTGAAGTCCTTGACCGTGATCAGGCCGCGCAGCCTGCCGTCGGGGTCGACGAGCGGCAGCTTCTCGATCTTGTTCTGCCGCAGCAGCGCGAACGCGTCGTCGCGGGAGACCCCCACCGGCGCGGTGACCAGCGGCATCTTGGTCATGACCTCGCGCACGGGCCGGGTCTGGTCGGTCTCGAAGCGCATGTCGCGGTTGGTCACGATGCCGACCAGCGTGCCCGCCACGTCCGTCACCGGCACGCCGGAGATCCGGTACGTCGCGCACAGCCGCTCGACGTCGGCCAGCGTGTCGTCGGGGCTGCAGGTCACCGGGTTGGTCACCATGCCGGCCTCGGACCGCTTGACCAGATCGACCTGCTGGGCCTGCTCCTCGACCGACAGGTTGCGGTGGAGGATGCCGATGCCGCCCTGACGGGCCATGGCGACCGCCATGCGGGCCTCGGTGACGGTGTCCATGGCCGCGGAGATGAGCGGGATGGACAGCGTGATGTCCCGTGACAGACGGGATCTGGTGTCGGCCTCACCTGGTTGGAGATCGGAGTAGCCGGGCACCAGCAGCACGTCGTCGAAGGTCAAACCCATCTCGGTGAACTTGGACATGCCTCGGCCCCCTCCTGACCTCTGCGCTGATTGACCTAAGTCTAGGGCCTGCCTCCAAAACGCAACGAAGCCGGGAGCACGACGGCCCCACGCCCCGTCGTGCGCCCGGCCTCGCCGTCCGGAACGCGCAAAGTGCAGGGGGATGGGACGGTCGGTGATCCGTCCCATCCCCGGCCACCGGCACCCAGGCCTGGCGGCGTGTTCACGCCACCGAACCCCCCTCCGCGTCCTGATGGCGGCTGCCGCAAGGCCCCGCTTCAGGGTGCCGACGCTAGGTAAAGCCTGCGTCACTCAACGGCACGACGCAATGTGAAAACGTGCAATTGCACGAAGTTGCACGTTCCGCCGACGATTCCGCGGCAAGCCCCGGACACGCAGGCGGTACGGGGTTATCCTCGCGGCACGCCCGTGTCCCCCCGACGGAGCCGCCCATAATGCGTAATCAGCCCAGGCGCGTTGCAGAGCCCTTCGAGACGCTGGGCATCGACCCGGCGCAGACCGCCCTCTACACGGCGCTGCTACGCCTGCACAGGGCCACGCGCACCGACCTCGCCCAGGCCATGGACGGCCCCGTCGAGAAGGTCGGCCGCCAGCTCGACGACCTGGTCAGGCTGGGGGTGGTCGACGAGCAGTCCGGCGAGTACCTGGCCAGGCACCCGGCCGCGGCGCTCGGCCGGGTCATCGCCGAGCGGCTCGACCGGCTGGCCGAGGAGAGCCGCCGGATCGACTCCGCGCTCGGCTCCATCCGCGGCCTGATCCACGACTACGACGCCGGCCGCGATTATCAGAGCGGCACATTCCCGGTGGAGATGGTGAACGGCGCGGACGTCCTCTACGAGAGCGTCGTCGGCATAGCCGTGCAATCGCCGCCCATGGAGTTGTTGACCGCAATCCCGGACGAGCGCACAATGGCAGATTTTGTTCGTAAATTTGCGGACCCATGGATTGATGCGCAAAAACGGCAACTTCTTACCGTTCAGGCGATCATTCCGGTCTCCACGCTGAGCCTGCCGGGCGTACGCGAGCAGCTCACCCGGCTCCTCGACACCGGCGGCAAGGTACGCACGCTCGACCGGGTGCCGAGCTGGTTCATGACGGCCGGGCCCGAGGTCGCCGGCCTGCCCGCGCTGTGGGGCGGCAACCTGCCCGACCACGCCTACAACTTCTACCTGGTGCGCACGCCGATCGTCGTCGGCATGCTGCGCTCGCTGTTCCAGGAGCTCTGGGGCCGCGCCGTGCCGCTGCCCTGGGGGCGCAGGGGCGACGGCATGGTCCAGGTGCTCCGCCTGGCCGCGCAGGGCGTGTGCGACGACTCCATCGCCCGCCAGCTCGGCGTCTCGGTCCGCACGGTGCGCGCGAGGTTCGCCGACGCCATGGCCGAGCTGGGCGCGCAGTCGCGCTTCCACGCCGGTGTGGAGGCCGCCAGACGGGGATGGCTCAGCTAATACTCTCCGCCGGGGCCGCTTCGGTCATATGGTGGGAAGGTGCTGGAAGACGTCCCCCGCGACCCGTTCGCGGACGACCCGAACGACCCGTCCTCGGCGATGGGCGCTCTCGACGACGCCGAGCCACTCACCGCGGCCGAGCGCGACGAGGCCATCACCGACCTGGCAGACGTCGAGGTCTTTCGCTCCCTGCTCGAACCGCAGGGGGTGCTGGGCCTCGTGCTCGACTGTCCCGAGTGCGGCGAGCAGCACTTCTTCGACTGGGAGCTGCTGCGCGGCAACCTTCGCCAGATGATCGAGAAAGGCCAGCCCCAGGTGCACGAGCCAGCCTTCCACCCCGACCCCGCCGACTACGTCAGCTGGGAGTACGCCCGAGGCTACGTCGACGGCGTCATCGACACGGAGGAGCGCCGCTGATCGACTTCCTCCGAGACATCGTCCAGTAGCGCGCCCAGCAACCGCACCGCAGGGTCGGACGAATCCCGCGCCCGGCCCCGCGCGACCGCGTCGAGCAGCTCGTCGGTCTGGAGAAGCGCATGGAACTCGTCCTCCGGCGTCAAGCCGACTCCAGCTCGGCCATCTGCCGCAACCTGGCCAGCGCCCGATGCTGGGCTACGCGGACCGCACCTGGTGACATACCGAGTACATTACCGGTCTCCTCGGCCGACAGCCCCGACACCACCCGCAACAGCAGCAACTCGCGCTGGTTGTCGGGCAGCCTGGCCAGCAGCCTGCGCGCGTGCTCGACCTCGATGTAGCGGACCACCGTCTCCTCGGGCCCGGGGCCGTCGTCGGGCCCGTCGGGCAGATCCTGGGTGGGCACGGCCGAGCGCACCGAACTGCGCAGCGCGTCGGCCACCTTGTGCGAGGCGATCCCGAACACGAAGGACGCGAAAGGCCGCCCCATGTCCCGGTATCGCGGCAGCGCGGACAACACCGCGATGCACACCTCCTGGGCTACGTCATCGGCAATGTGATATTGCCCTGAAACCCTGCCCAGCCTGGCGCGGCAATACCGCACCACCATGGGACGCAACTCCCCGAGCAGGGATTCGATCGCACTGCGATCTCCCTGCACGGCGAGGCTCGTCAGTTCCCTAAGGTCGGAGTCATCCGTCCGTGCCGGAAGTCTCGACGCGAGCCTTACCCCAATTTTGGCGTCGGCGACGCTTCCCTCGCTCACGATAGGCATGATGCCCGCACTGATCCGGCCTGTCCCCCTGGCGAACGGCTACGGATTGGTCACATTGAAGCGACGATAACTAGCAGTAATCGACTGACCACACTAAGCCTGATGAGCTGACATAATGTTTCACTCGATAAGCCGAAATGCACGACAATTGCCAGACCCCGACGCTTAACCCGCACCGCCGGTTTACTCCAATAATCCACCTCTTCCCCCATTTTTCCCCGCCCCCACCCCCTTCCACCCCACAAGCCCCACCCACATTTCCAAGCCCCCAAAACCCATCAGTCCCCCCACCGGCCCCGCCCTGCCAGCCGACACCCCGATGAGGGGACTTCCGGGAGGACCTGGGAACGCGCACAGAGAAGCGGCCCGGCAGCGCCGCTAGAGCACCCCATGGTGGTCGGGCCGCGACGCCGAGAGCATGCACGACGCACATCTTGGGCGCTCCCGAACCTGGCATCAGGGGACCCGAGATGGGCGGCGCCACGAGTTCAGCGGTCGCCACCGACATGCCCTTACATGGGCGATCCGGTCAGCCCACAGCAACGCGGCTCAACGGCCTGCCACCTCAGGAACGTCCCCAAAGGCGCCGAATTGTCAGCCCACACTCGCGACCAGCTCGACGCCGTGGCCGCCGAGCTGAACGCCAGCCCCCCGCAAGACGCTCAACAGAGACACCCCGGCAGAGGTGGCTCGCCGAGCCCCTGGCACAACCACCTCGACCCCGACCCCGCTCTCCGACCCGGGAGGCGAGGCTGTGAGGGATGCTCAGGAGGCCAGATCCGCGGCCAGGCAAGCATGAAGGTGTTCATCATGAAGCCGGCCGTCCCCGAACCTCTTCGCTGATCGCATCACGCCTTCCAGCACGAACCCCGACTTCTGCGCCACCCGGCACGAGGCGTGATTCTCGACGGCATGCGTGAGGACGATCCGGGCGAGCTGCAGCGTGGTCATCGCCCATGTCGTGACTGCCTGGACGGATGCGGTGGCGGCGCCTCGGCCGCGCGCCCACGGCGCGATCCGGTATCCGATCCGGGCCTGGGCGTTCTCCAGGTCCAGCCCGTGCAACGCAATGTTGCCGACGTAACGCCCGGACTCGGCGTCGAGGATCGAGAACGTGGCGTGCGTTCCGTCTGACCAGTCGGCGCCCTTGAGGCAGTCCGCAACGGCTCCGGCCTCGTCCTCGATGCGGCAGCGGGGGTTCCAGAGAAGCACGTCCGGGTCCCTGGCAAGGCGCAGGACCTCCGGAGCGTCCGCCGTACTGGGCGGCCGGAGGACGAACTGCGCTGTGGACAGCTCGACCGACGCGGGCGGAAACGGTGGCATATCCCGAAAGGATGCCATGAAGATCGCCGAAAGCGCCCGTGCTTGGACATCCTTCGAGCGACCTGGTCGGCATCCGAAGACACCGAAAGTGCACACCATCGCCGGGCCGGCCGCCGACCAGGCCGAATCCACCAGGCCAGGGACGGGCCATGGAAAGCCGACGGCCCGCACCGGCGAGACCGGGGACGGGCTATGGAAGCCGACGGCCCGCACCGAGGAAACCAGGACGGTCCATGGAAAGCCGACGGCCCGCGCCGGAGGGAACCGGGGCGGGCCGTACGGGCGCGGGGGAAACAGGCGGGTCAGTGGCCGTGACCGTGGCCGTGGCCCTGGCCGGCGGCCGGAGCCTCCTCCTCGGGCTTGTCCACCACGAGCGCCTCGGTCGTCAGGAGCATGCCCGCGATCGAAGCCGCGTTCTGCACCGCGGACCGGGTCACCTTGACGGGGTCGATGACACCCTGGGCGATCAGGTCGACGTACTCGCCGGTGGCGGCGTTGAGGCCCTGGCCGGCGGGCAGCTCGGCGACCTTGTGGGTCACCACGTAGCCCTCCAGGCCGGCGTTCTCGGCGATCCAGCGGGCCGGCTCGACCAGCGCGCGGCGCACGACGCCGACACCGGTGGCCTCGTCGCCGGTCAGGCCGAGGTCGTCGAGCTCCTTGCCCACGTGGATGAGGGCCGAGCCACCGCCGGAGACGATGCCCTCCTCGATCGCGGCGCGAGTCGCGGAGATCGCGTCCTCGAGGCGGTGCTTCTTCTCCTTCAGCTCCACCTCGGTGGCGGCGCCGACGCGCAGCACGCACACACCGCCGGCGAGCTTGGCCAGGCGCTCCTGCAGCTTCTCGCGGTCCCAGTCGGAGTCGGACTGCTCGATGGCAATCTTGATCTCCTTGACGCGGTCCTCGATCGCCTGCTGGTCGCCGGCGCCGTCGACGATGGTCGTGGCGTCCTTGGTGACGACGACGCGGCGGGCCGTGCCGAGCACCTCGAGACCGACGTGCTCCAGCTTGAGGCCGACCTCTTCGCTGACGACCTGGCCGCCGGTGAGGATCGCCATGTCCTGGAGCATCGCCTTGCGGCGGTCGCCGAAGCCCGGGGCCTTGACGGCCACGGAGGTGAAGGTGCCGCGGATCTTGTTGGTGACCAGGACGGCCAGGGCCTCGCCCTCGACGTCCTCGGCGACCACGAGCAGCGGCTTCTTGGTCTGGGCGACCTTCTCCAGCAGCGGCAGGAAGTCGGCGATGGAGGAGATCTTGCCCTGGGTGAGCAGGATGTACGCGTCCTCCAGGACGGACTCCATGCGCTCGGGGTCGGTCACCATGTAGGCCGACAGGTAGCCCTTGTCGAACTGCATGCCCTCGGTGAACTCGAGCTCCATGCCCATGGCGTTGGACTCTTCGACGGTGAGGACACCGTCCTTGCCCACCTTGTCGAACGCTTCGGCGATCAGCTCGCCGATCTTGGCGTCCTGGGCGGAGATGGTGGCGACGTTGGCGATCTCCTTCTTGTCGCCCACCTCGCGCGCGCTGGCCAGCAGCCGGTCGCTGATCTCCTTGGCGGCCTTGTCGATGCCACGCTTGAGCGACAGCGGCGAGGCGCCGGCGGCCACGTTGCGCAGGCCCTCGCGGACCATGGCCTGGGCCAGCACGGTGGCGGTGGTGGTGCCGTCGCCCGCGATGTCGTTGGTCTTGGTGGCAACTTCCTTGGCGAGCTGGGCGCCGAGGTTCTCGTAGCGCTCCTCCAGCTCGATCTCACGAGCGATGGTCACACCGTCGTTCGTGATCGTCGGCGCACCGAACTTCTTGTCGATGACGACGTTACGGCCACGCGGGCCGAGGGTTACCTTCACGGCGTCCGCGAGGGCGTTGACACCGCGCTCAAGCGCGCGACGGGCGTCCTCGTCGAACTGCAGGATCTTCGCCATGCTGAAAGTCCTCTCCTGGCGTCGAAAGCCCCGGGCCCTCAAGAGCGCCCGGGGCTCGACACAACCGGCTTACTTCTCGATGATCGCGAGAACGTCGCGGGCGGAGAGCACGAGGTACTCCTCGCCGCCGTACTTGACCTCGGTGCCGCCGTACTTGCTGTAGAGGACGACGTCGCCCTCGGAGACGTCGAGCGGAATACGCTTGTCGCCGTCCTCATCCCAGTTGCCGGGGCCCACCGCGAGGACCTTGCCCTCCTGCGGCTTCTCCTTGGCGGTGTCCGGGATGACCAGACCGGAAGCGGTGGTCTGCTCTGCCTCAAGCGGCTGAACCACGATGCGGTCGCCGAGCGGCTTAACGGGAACCTTGGTGGCGGTCGTCACGATCGGACCTCCCCTTCAGATTTGAATGATCTAGAAGAGGCGACCAGCGGGGCCTGCCGTCGCGGGTGTCAGACCTGCCTCGTCGCACGTTGGCACTCTCAAGGTGAGAGTGCCAACAGGAAACATATGCAAGAGGGCCTTGACAGTCAACACGAACGCGTCTGCTCACAGCGATCAGACGTAGGAACCCTCGGTCAGATCGGCGACGACGCCGGGCCGGGAGGGGTTCCAGCCGAGTTCGGCGCGCGTGCGTGTCGCGCTGATGCGCTGGCCGAGCGCCAGGGCCTCGGCGAAGCCGGCCCCCAGCACCTGGGCCGCCTCGGCCTGCGGCCAGGGCTCGGCCTGCGGCTTGACGCCCGCGGACCTGGCCGCCGCCTCGGCCACCTCGGCGACCGGCACGGCCTCCTCGCTGATGCCGTGGTAGACGCGGGCGCCGCCCCTCTCCAGGACGGCCACGACAAGGTCGGCCAGGTCGTCGACGTGCACGAACGTCCAGGTGTGCGGCTCGCCGCCATCGGTGACGTAGACGCCGGCGCCGCGCTCGGCGGCCTGCGCGCGCATCATGGCGGGAATGCCGCCGCCGCGCCCGTGGACGACGGCGGGCCGGATCACCGAGCCGCCGCCGTCGATGACCAGCTGCTCGATCTCGTGCCGGTACGCCACGAGCGGAATCGGGTCGGCCGGGCTTTCCTCGTGCCCGTCGGCGGTGGCGCCCAGCACCCACACGCCGCTGGTGAAGACGACCTTCCGGCCCGACGCGGCGAGCACGCCGATCGCGGCGAGGTCGGCCTCCTTGTCGCCGCCGAGCTGGGCGGCGACCACGATGGCGTCGATGTCCGGGGTGATCGCGGCGGCCAGCCCCGCGACGTCGGTCAGATCGCCGTGACGCTCGTCCGCCACGCCCGGCACGCGCCGCGACCCGTCGGCGGCGGGCCGCACCAGGACGGCCACCTCGTGCCCCTGCTCGGCCAGCCGCTCGACCACCGCGCCGCCGATGTACCCCGTCGCGCCCAGCACCAGCACCTTCATGATGAACCTACCTCGAAAACTTCTACGTTGAACATTTCGACGTCGTGGACAGTATCGCACGATGCCGAACATTTCAACATCGAAGCTTTGGTAGGGTGATCCCCGTGGATGACGCGGTGGACGTGATTCTCGGACAGTGGGCGCGGACACGGCCCGACGTCGACGTGTCCCCGATGGGCGTGATCGGCCGGGTCTCGCGCGCCTCGCGCCTGCTGGAGCGCGGCGTGAAGGACTTCCTGGCCGAGCACGGGCTGGAGGCGTGGGAGTTCGACATGCTGGCCACGCTGCTGCGCAGCGGCGCCGACGCCATGTGCATGAAGGACCTGTCCGCCTCGGCCATGGTCAGCCCCGGCGCGCTCACCAACCGGATGGACCACCTGGTCCGGCGCGGCCTGGTCCACCGCTGGCCGGCGCCGAACAACCGGCGCATGACGCTGGTCGCCCTCACCGACGAGGGCAGGAGGGTCGCCGACGAGATGCTCGTCCTGCACGCCGCCAACGAGGAGCGGCTGCTCGCCGGGCTGTCCGGGGGCGAGCGCGAGGCCCTGGCCGGGCTGCTGCGCAGCCTGCTGGTCTCCCTCGGCGACACCTCCCTGTGAGCCATCCCGAGTCGTGAGTGGCCCCGGATCACGAGCGGTCCGAATCGCGAGCGGCCCCTGGTTGTGAGCGACCCTGAGTTGTGAGCGGAGTGCGTACATGGATCTCGACGCCTTCGGCGAGCTGCTGACCCCGCGCGGGCAGCGGGCGCTCGCCGAGGCCGCGGAGCTGGCCGGGACCGATCCGGTCGCGGCGGCGACCAGGCTGCGCCGCACCTACGACGCGGCGCTCACCTCCGCCGCGCTGACGCAGGCGGCGCTGCGCGAGCGCGCCGCGGCGAAGTTCGGCGCGGACGCCGCGGTCATGTACTTCACCCCGCACGGCCTGGAGCAGTCCACCCGCCGGGAGGTCGCCGACCACCGCGCCCGGCGCATGGGCGCCGGGCGGGTGATCGACGCCTGCTGCGGGGTCGGCGGCGACCTCCTGGCGCTCGCCCGCGCCGGCTGTGAGGTCGACGCCGTCGACCTCGACCCGCTGACCGTCGCCGTGGCGAGCGCCAACGCCGACGCGCTCGGGCTGGCCGACCGGGTGCGGGTTCGGGTGGGCGACGCCGCGCTGGTCCGGCCCGAGGAGTACGACGCGCTGTTCGCCGACCCGGCCCGGCGCAGCGGCAAGGGCCGCACGTTCGACCCCATGGCCTACTCGCCGCCCTGGCCGGTCGTGCTCGACCTGGTCGCGCGGGCGCCGCGGGCCTGCCTCAAGGTCGCCCCCGGCATCCCGTACGAGTTCATCCCCGAGGGCGCGGAGGCCGAATGGGTCTCCTACAAGGGCGAGGTCAAGGAGGCCACCCTCTGGACCGGCCCCCAGGTCGGCCCCGTCCGGCGCGCCACCCTGCTGCCCGGCGGCCACACGCTGGCCGCCACCGGGGTCCAGGCGCCGGTCGGCCCGATGGGCCGCTACGTCTACGAGCCCGACGGCGCCGCGATCCGGGCCCACCTCGTGGGCGAGGTGGCCGAGCTGATCGGCGGACGCCTGCCCGACCCCATGATCGCCTACATCACCGCCGACGAGCCCAGCCACACCCCCTGGGCCTCCGGGTACGAAGTGGACGAGGTCATGCCGTTCTCGCTGAAAAGGCTGCGCGCCGCTCTCCGCGAACGCCGGATCGGAAATGTCACCATCAAGAAACGCGCGTCGGCGATCGACATCGAACGCCTGCGCGCCGATCTCCGGCTTTCCGGCGAGAACGCCGTCGTCATTATCCTGACCCGCATTCTCGATAAGCCTTCAGTTATCATCTGTAACCCCCTCCCACCTGCCTGAACAATCCAAAGCGGGCATTCTTCCGCTAAATACGATCTTTCACTTCGACGCCGCCTGACCTTGATCGAAAGGCTAAGGTGGACGGGCGGGAGTTCTCCCCCTTATGCGGTAACCCGCGTACTCGCCCTTTCATCTGCAAACCGGACCTATCCCACCGCTGCGCGGCAGACCGTCGGCGAGCGAAGGAGCCTTTCGGTGGACCATTCCAACCACACCACCCTTCTTCAGGCAGGCGGCCAGTCCGCCATCTCCGAGAGGATGCGAGACCTCCTCGCGCGCGCCGCCCAGGACCATGTCTACGAGCAGCGCACCCAGGGAGCCGTGCTCGACGAGATCCGCCAGCGTCTTGAAGGCATGGAGTGGCTGCTGCGCGAGGTGCGCGAACGCGAGCTCGGCGGCCTGAGCGGCACCCTTGAGGCGGTGAGCGGGCGGCTCGACGACATCACCGCCAAGCCGCCGATGTGGGCGGAGGGCCTGGCCCAGCACGTCGAGGCCGTGCGCGACCACGTCGACGCCGTCGGGGAGAAGATCGGCCACGTCGACGCCCGGGTCGCGCCGGTGGCCGAGCTGCCGAGCCTGTGGGCGGACCTGGGCACCGTGGGCGAGGCGGTCGACGAGGCGCTCAAACGCCTGCAGTCGGTGCTCGACACCACCGACGGCATCACCCAGAACATGTCCGGCTTCGCCGCCAAGCTGACGCAGCTCAACTCCAGCATGGAGGCCGCGGCCAGCCGCTTCACCCGGCTCGACAAGTCGGTGGCCGACCTGTCGGGCCGCGCCGAGCGGGTCGAGAGCGTGGTCGGCGAGCTGGCCGAGAGCGTCGCGGCCACGTCGCAGCAGGTCGCCGTCAAGATCGACGCGGCCGAGCAGCGCCTGACCGGCCGCCTCGACGACACCGACCTGCACATCGCCGCCCGCCTCGACGAGGCCGACAAACGCCTGGCCGGCCGCCTCGACGAGACCGACGAGCGGTTGACCCGGCGCCTGAACGAACGGCTCGACCGCGCCGACGAGCGCCTGGCCGCCAAGCTCGACGAGGGCGACCAGCGGCTCACGGTCCGGCTGGCCGACGTCGAGCAGCGCCTCACCGCCCGCCTCGACGAGGCCGACCAGCACCTCGCCGTCCAGCTCGGGGAGAGCGAGCTGCGGCTCAGCGGGCGGCTCGACGGCGTCGACTCCCGGCTCGACCGGGTCGAGGGCCGGCTCATGGGGCTCGACACCCGGCTCACCGGGTTCGACAGCCGGCTGGAGTCGGCCGACGAGTGCCTGGCCGACATCGACACCAGGCTCGACGGCGTCGACGGCCGCATCAGCGGCGTCGACAAGCGCCTCACCTCGGTCGACGGCCAGCTCGGCGGCCTCGGCAAGCGCATGGGCGCCATCGACGGCCACCTCGTCCGCCACGACGACCGCTTCGACGCCCTCGACGGCCGCCTGAGCGCGCTCGACGACCGCGCCTCGGCCACCGACCAGCGCCTGGCCGAGACCGCCGTGCGCAGCGAGGGCCGCTTCAACAAGCTCGACAACCAGATGGAGTCGATCGACGAGCGGCTGGTCGAGGCGGAGGAGCACCTGATCACCCGGTTCGACACCCTCGACGGCCAGTTCAGCGGGCTCGACAGCCGCTTCAACGGCCTCGACACCCACCTCAACGGCCTGGCCGCCCGCGCCGATCAGGCCGGCGAGCACCTGGAGTCGGTCGACGACCGCATCGAGGCCATGAACCAGCACGTCAGCCAGCTCCCGGCCGCCCTGGCCATCCCCGAGCGGGTCGGCGAGCTCATCGAGTCGCAGGCCGGCGCGCAGGCCGACCGCCTGTCGGCCGCCGCCGACGCGCTGACCGAGCTGGTGCGCTCCCGGCCCGACCGCGACGAGCTGAGCGAGACGGTCAGCGGCATCGTGCAGCCGGCCACCGACGACCTCACCAAGCGGCTGGCCGCGCTGGAGGAGACCATGCTGGCGCTGGCCGAGGCCCTTCTCCGGCCCACCAGGACCAAAGACTGACCCACCAGGACCCAAGACTGACCCGCCCGGCGGTGGGGCACGCCCCGCGCCTCACCGCCGGCCGCAGGCCGCCGGTCCCGCCGGGGGCTCAGACGTGGACCGTCGTGATCGGCAGCGACGAGTCCGCCGGGATCTCCAGCGTCGAGGGGGTGACCCCCGCCGCCACCAGGTCGGAGCCCAGGGCGGCGACCATGGCCCCGTTGTCGGTGCACAACCCCGGCCGGGGCACCCGCAGCCGCACGCCCGCCGCGTCGCAGCGCTCCTGGGCCAGCGCCCGCAGCCGCGAGTTGGCCGCCACGCCGCCGCCGATCAGCAGGTCGTGCACGTCGTACTTCTTGCACGCCTGCAACGCCTTGCGGGTCAGCACGTCGACCACGGCCTCCTGGAAGGAGGCGGCCACGTCGGGCACGTGGATCGACTGCCCGGACGCCTCGCGCGCCTCGACCCAGCGGGCGACGGCGGTCTTGAGCCCGGAGAAGGAGAAGTCGAGCGTGCCGTCGTCGATCTTGCCGCGGGGGAAGGTCACGGCCGTGCCGGAGCCCTCGCGGGCGGCCCGGTCGATGTGCGGGCCGCCGGGGAAGGGCAGCCCGAGCACCCGGGCCACCTTGTCGAACGCCTCGCCGGCCGCGTCGTCGACGGTCGAGCCGAGCGAGATGACGTCTTCGGCCACGTCGGGCACCAGCAGCAGCGAGGAGTGGCCGCCGGAGACCAGCATGGCGATGCACGGCTTGGGCAGCGGCCCGTGTTCGAGCTGGTCGACGGCCACGTGGGCGGCCAGGTGGTTGACGCCGTAGAGCGGCACGCCCAGCCCCAGCGCGTACGACTTGGCGGCGGCCACGCCCACCAGCAGCGCCCCGGCCAGGCCCGGCCCGGCGGTGACGGCGATGGCGTCGATGTCGGAGAACTTGAGCCCCGCCTCGGCCAGCGCCGCCTCGACCGTGGGCGTCATGGCCTCCAGGTGGGCGCGGGAGGCGACCTCGGGCACCACGCCGCCGTATCTGGCGTGCTCGTCCATGCTGGAGGCGATGGTGTTGGCGAGGAGCGTGTGGCCTCTGACGATGCCGATGCCGGTCTCGTCGCACGACGTCTCGATGCCCAGGACCAGGGGTGCGTCAGCCATCCAGCTTCCTTCTCATCATGATCGCGTCGGTGCCGTCGTCGTAGTAGCGGCGGCGGGTGCCGATCTCCTCGAACTCGAAATGCCGGTAGACGGCCTGGGCGCGCGGGTTGTCGGCGCGTACCTCCAGGAAGATCTCGCGCGCGCCCCTGCGCCGCGCCTCGGCCAGCAGCTCGGTCAGCATCGCGCTGCCGATGCCGGTGCCCTGGTGCTTCTCCAGCACGGCGATGGTCTGCACGTCGGCCTGGTCGGCCGCGACCGCGATGCCGCTGTAGCCGACGATCTCGTCGTCGGCCAGGGCCACCACGTAGTGGCGCGAACGCGGCATGTCGGCCAGCTCGCCGCGCATCATGCCCTCGCTCCACGCGTCGAGCGGGAACGTGGCCCGCTCGATCGCCATGACCGCGGGCAGGTCGGCCTCGGTCATCGGCCGCAGTCTCACGCCGTCACCCTCTTGGGCGCGCCCGGCACCACGGCGTCGGGCCTGCGCAGGTAGATGGGCCGCGGCGGGTCGAGCGGGACGCCCGCGGCCAGCCGCTCGGCGGCCAGCGCGGCCAGCGCGCCCGCGTAGGGGTAGGGCGGGGCGTCGTGGCGGCCCAGGACGTCGGGGTAGAGCCCGGCGCCGGCGCCCACGACCGGCAGGCCCTCGACGGGCACCTCGGCGGGCCGGTCGACGAACGGGCCGTCGGCACGGGTGCGCATGTCCTGGTAACGCGCCCAGAACACCTCCTTGCGCCGGGCGTCGGTGGCGACCAGGAACGGCTCGCCGAGCCCGCTGCCGTAGGCGACCGCGTCGAGGGTGCAGATGCCGTACGCGGGCACGGAGAGCGTCGTCGCGAGCCCCTGGGCGGTCATCAGCCCGACGCGCAGGCCCGTGTAGGGCCCGGGGCCGCTGCCCGCGACGACGGCCGTCACGTCGCGCAGGGCGGCGCCCGACTCGGTCAGCACGCGTTCGATGGTGGGGACGAGCAGCTCGCCGTGGCGGCGGGCGTCGATCGTTGTGGACTCGGCGAGCACCCGCTCGCCGTCGTGGAGGGCGGCGGTGACGGCGGGCGTCGCGGTATCAAAGGCCAGGACCAGCACGACTGTTTAGCCTACCCGCCGGACGGGTCAGACCCAGCCGGTACGCCGTTTCAGCCACTCCAGCGCGACCACTCCCTGCGCCCGCTGGAACGCCCTGAGCGTGGGCAGGCCGGGCGGATCGGGCAGCCGGCCGTTCCGGACGAAGTAGCCGGTCTGGGCCGCGACGACCGCGGTGACCGCCGGGTCGGGATCGTCGAACAGCTCATGGGGGGCGGGACCGCCCTGCATGCCGACCGACGGCAGCATGGCCACCTGGTCGTACCAGGGCGCGGCCAGGCAGGCCCACGGCCAGTCGACCACGTAGACGCGGTCGGGCGTGAGCAGGATGTTGTCGGCCCGCAGGTCGGCGTGGACGAGGGTGTCGCCGGCCGCCGCCGTCTCCCAGCCGGACTCCAGCTCGGCCAGCTCGGGCAGGTGGCGCAGCGCCCACGGGTCGAGCCCGGCGGTGTCCTCGCCGAGCAGTTTGCGCCAGCCCTGGAAGGAGTCGCCCATGACCTCGCCGACCGTGGGAGCCTCGATCGGCGACGGGGTGAGCGCGGCGGACATCTCCTTCAGTGCCGTGAACACCCGGTCGAGCTCGTCGCGCCGCCACGGCATCGCGGGGTGCACGGCCTCGACGTCCTCGAAGACCAGGGCGACCCAGCCCTCCAGCTCGAACGCCGTCAGCAGCTTCGGCGCGGGGACCGACTCGGGGAGCGCGGCGGCGTTCCTGAGCTCGGAGCGGTAGATGCGCACGCTGTCGGGGTTGGGCTCGGGGCCGACGGCCTTGACGAACGCGCGCCGGCCGTCCTCGGTGCGCACGCGCACCGCGGCCGCCGGGGAGAAGCCGCCCTCCTGGGTGACGGCCGCCACGACGCGGCCGCCGAGGAAGCCCTCGACCGCCTCGCGCACCAGCGGGTGGACCTCTGGCCAGGGCACGCGGGCGCCGGACGCCGGCGGGTTGTGGTCAGTGCTCATCGTTCCATGATCAGGCTCGGGACGCGTAGACGATGATGTTGTCGACATATTCGCCTCTGGCGTAGTCGAACTTACCGCCGCAGGTCACGAGTTTGAGCCCGTCGTCGACGTACACCCGCCGGGCCGGGAAGTGGTCCTTGGAGACCTGCTCGATGGCGTCCACCTTGAAGCTGACGACCTTGCCGTCGCTGCGTTCCACCTTGACGGTCTCGCCCTTGCGCAACTGCCTGAGCTTGTAGAACACGGCGGGGGCGGTCTTGGTGTCCACGTGGCCGATGATCACCGAGGCGCCCTTCTCGCCGGGCACCGCGCTGCCGCTGTACCAGCCGGCCACCTTCGGCTTCTCGTACGGCGGCAGCTCGACCTCGCCGTCCTTGCTCAGCCCGAGCTTCATCAGCGGGGCCTCAAGGTCGAGCGACGGGATGTCGATGCTCTTGGGCACCACGCTCGCCGCCGGGGTGGAGGAGTTCTGCATGCTCTTGCCGAAGGCGACCAGCAGCAGGCCCGTGACGGCGCCCGCGAGCACCACCCGTCCTGGACGTGCCATCGGTCAAGCCCGGCTGCGCCGCTTGACCATCACGACCGCGCCGCCGACGAGGACCAGGGCCACCAGCGCGCCGGCCGGGCCCAGCGGGATCGAGGACTCGTCGTCGACGTCACGGCCGAAGGTGCCGCCGCCGCCCGCCTTGGGCGCCTTGGTGGGCACGCCGGTCGGATCGGCCTCGGCCCTGACCACCTTGAGCGTGGCCTTGCCGACGTCGTTGGTGCCGTCGCACTTGACGTCGACGGTGTACGAGCCGCGCTTGACCGTGCCGGAGACCGTCGCCTCGCCCCGGACCCAGGGCGAGCCGTTCGCCGGGCTGCCGGTCGTGGCCGGCGTGGCCGACCCGGCCGGCACGGGGTTGAGCGGGACGCCGTTGAGGAACGCCCGCGAGGTCGCGGTGCCGGTGTGGGCCGGGCCGCCGGACGGCAGCGGGCAGTTGGCCAGGATCCACACCTTGGACGTCTCCCCCGCGGTGACCCGGTCGGGGTTGACCTGGACCGCGATGCTCGGCCTCTTGGTGGGCGGCGGGGCGGTCGCGGTGGTCGTGGCCGTGGTCGTCGCAGTTGCAGTGGTGGACGTCGTGGCTGTGGCCGTCGGTGTGCCTGTCGGTGTGGTCTCGGCCGAGGCCGCACACCCGGTCAGCCCGACCACCATGATGGCACCCGCGTACGCGACTCGCCTGACCCTGAGCACCGCCGCACCCCACTTTGCCGTCTTGCACCCAGCATCCACCAAAAATGTGGATGTCGCCCCTCCTGATACCCAGAAATTCTGGGCGAATCCCTGACCAACGATCATGATTTATGTCTTCGGCCAGATACGTCAAGGGTGACAGCTTTGCCGGAAATTGACGGACGTTTTAGCCTTAGGCCGGATCAGACGGCGTGTCGGCCCACCGCTCGCCCACCCCGCGCAAGGTCACCAGGCGGGCGTCGTCGCCGGTCTCCCGGTCGATGTGGATCTCCAGCCGGTCTTCGGCCAGCCCCTCGACCAGGCCCTCGCCCCACTCGACCACGGTGACCGACTCCTCCAGCGAGGCGTCGAGGTCGAGGTCGTCGACCTCCAGGTCGCCGCCGAGCCGGTAGGCGTCGACGTGCACCAGGGGCGGGCCCTGCCGCAGCGACGGGTGCACCCTGGCGATCACGAAGGTGGGCGAGGTGATCGGCCCGCGCACCTTGAGCCCCTCGGCGATGCCCTGGACGAGCGTGGTCTTGCCCGCGCCGAGCGGGCCGGACAACACGATCAGGTCGCCGGGCCGCAGGTGGGCCGCCAGGCGGGCGCCGTAGGCCCGCATGTCCTCCGCTGTCGCCAGTCGCACTACAACTCCACTCGCTTGATCAGGTCGCGCAGCGCGTCGTTGACGATCCCCGGGCGCTCCAGCTGGATCAGGTGGGAGGTGTCGGGGATCTCGGTGACCTGCGCCTTGGGCAGCGCCGCCGCGATGGCCCTGCTGTGGTCGGGCGGGGTCAGCCAGTCGCGCTCGCCGTAGACGATGGCGGTCGGGACCGGGTCGAGGACGTGCAGCGCGGACAACTTGTCGTGGTTCATCAGGGCCGGGTAGAAGGCGGCGAACACCTCGGTGGGGGTCTGCCTGATCATCGACTCGGCGAAGTCGACCACGGTCGGGCTCACGTTCGCGGAGTCGCCGAAGCCCATGTAGCGGGTGATCAGGAACGCGATGTCGCTGCCCGCGTGCCGGGTCTTGTCGATCAGCGAGCCCTTCCTGCCCAGCAGCGACACGGTGGACGGCGCGACCTTGTGCACGGCCTTGGACACCATCGCCGGCAGCCCCAGCGTCAGCTCGGCCAGCTTGCCCGCCGAGGTCGCGATGAGGGCGACCGCCCGGATCTTGTCGCCGAACAGCTCAGGGTGGCTGTCGGCGAGCGCCATGATCGTCATGCCGCCCATCGAGTGGCCGACCACCACGCACGGGCCGGGCACGAACTCCTCGATCACCTCGGCGAGGTCCTGGCCCAGCCGGTCGATCGTGCTGTCGTCGGCCGTGCCGCGCTGCGAGCGGCCGTGGGAGCGGATGTCCCACAACACCAGGCGGTGGTTCTCGCGCAGCTCCTTGCGCTGGTAGTGCCACGATTCGAGGTTGAGGCAGTAGCCGTGGCACATCACGATCGTCAGCGGCGCGTCCTCGGGGCCGTCGATCTCGACGTGGAGCGCCACCCCGTCGGAGGTGACGAGCGTGCGCTCCCTGCCGCGCAGCTCGCCGAACGGCTCGCTGGCCTCCTCGTCGGGCCGCAGCCTGATCCGGCCGACCGCGTAGCGCTTGGCCAGAGCCGCCGCCGCGACACCGGCCGACGCCGCTCCGACGATCGCGCCGGCGATTCCGACCCTGCGCCGCCGTGTTGTCGTCGTCATGTCCCCGATCCTTCTCCGCTCATGGCCGCTCCGGAGTGCCCGCCGTCACATGCTGGTGGACCCGCGGCACCCGGGAACCGATCCTGGTCACGATCTCATGCGTGATCGTGCCGAGGGTATCCGCCCATTCCTGGGCAGTCGGCTCGCCCCCGTCGCCGGGACCGAACAGGACCACCTCGTCGCCCGGCGACAAGGGGTCGTCGCCGACGTCGATCACGAACTGGTCCATGCACACCCGGCCCGCCACTTTCCGGCGGCGCCCGCCCGCCAGCACCTCGGCTCTTCCCGACGCGTGCCGGAGTATGCCGTCGGCGTAGCCGAGCGGCACGAGGCCGAGGGTGGTCTCGTGGTCGGTGACGTAGAGGTGACCGTAGGAGACGCCCGACTCCTGAGGGACGCGCTTGACGAGCGCGATCCTGGCCGTCAGGGTCATGGCCGGACGCAGCCCGAAGTCGCCCAGCTCGGGGACGGGGCTCAGCCCGTACATGGCGATGCCCGTCCTGACCAGGTCGAAGCGGGCGGCCGGCAGGGTCAGCACGGCGGCCGAGTTGGCCAGGTGCCTGATCACCGACGACCCGGCGGCGCCCGCCTGCTCGGCCTGCTTCAGCGCGCTCTCGAACGCCTCCAGCTGCTGATCGACCGACGGATGGCCGGGCAGGTCGGCGCAGGCGAAGTGGGACCACAGGCCGACGATCTCGACGACGCCCTCCGCCCGCAGCTCGAGCGCCCTGCTCAGCAGGCCCGGCCAGGCGGCCAGCGGCGCGCCGCCCCTGCTCATGCCGGTGTCGGCCTCCAGGTGCAGCTTGGCCGGACGGCCCACGCGGCGGGCGGCGGCCGCGATCTCGTCGAGCAGGCCCTCGTGAGCGGCCGACAGCTCGATGTCCTGGGCCACGGCCCGGTCGAGGGGCTCGCCGGGGGTGATCAGCCAGGCCAGGACGGGCGCGGTGACGCCGCCCTCGCGCAGCGCCAGCGCCTCGGCGACGAAGGCCGTGCCCAGCCTGGACGCGCCGCCCTCGAGGACGGCCCTCGCCGAGGGGACCAGCCCGTGGCCGTAGGCGTCGGCCTTGACGGCCCCCATCAACTCGGCGCCGCCCGCCCGCTCCTTGAGCAGGGCCACGTTGTGCCGGATGGCGGACAGGTCGACCCGCGCCTCGGCGGGGGTGGCCATCGAGGAGTACATCTCTCCAGTGTGGCAGCTCAGACGGGTGGTCGAGCGCGGTTCGCACCGCCCGGGGACGAGGTTCGCCGTGGACGGAGCTGATGGCCTCAGGGACGTGGTTCGCCGTGGACGGACCGGATGGTCTCAGGGACGAGGTTCGCCGTGGACGGACCGGATGGCCTCCGGGACGGCCGCCGCCACCCCGGCCGCGGTGAGCGGGGCGCCGCGGGCGGCCAGCCGGCCGGCCAGCCCGTGCACGTACGCGCCGGCCGAGCCCGCGTCGTAACAGCACAGCCCCTGCGCCAGCAGCGCGCCCGCCACGCCCGACAACACGTCGCCGGTGCCCCCGGTGGCCAGCCACGACGTGCCGGTCTCGTTGACCCGGACCGGCCTGGCCTCCTCGGCCACCACCGTGGTCGAGCCCTTGAGCAGCACGGTCACGCCCAGCTCGGCCGCGGCGCGGCGAGCGTGCTCCAGCCGGGCGGCCTCGATGTCGTCGCGGCTCACGCCGATCAGCCGCGACAGCTCGCCCGCGTGCGGCGTGATCAGCACGGGCGCCCGCCTGCGCAGCAACGACCGGTCGCGGGCCACCAGCGTGAGCCCGTCGGCGTCGATCAGCACCGGGACGTCCGAGGCCAGCACGCGGGCGGCCAGCTCGTGCGCCCAGTCGCCGGTGCCGAGCCCCGGGCCGAGCAGCCACGCCTGGACGCGGCCCACGTCCTCGACGGACGGCCGGTCGAGCGGCGTGATCACCGCTTCCGGCCAGTGGGCGCGCACCTGCTGGACCGGCTCGTGGGTGCCCGCGTAGCGGACCAGGCCCGCGCCCGCCCGCAGCGCGCCGCCCACGGCCAGCACGGCCGCGCCGGTGTACTGGTCGCTGCCCGCGGCCACCCCGAGCACGCCCCTGCGGTATTTGTCGGACTCGTTGCCGGGCCTGGGCAGCAGGTCCTCCACGTCCGCCCGGGTCAGCGCCGCGACGTCGGGGTCGGGCAGGAAGGGGCCGAGCCCGATGTCCACCAGCTCGACCCGGCCCGTGTGCGCGGCGCCGGGATCGACCAGCAGCCCCGTCTTGTACGCCCCCATCGTCACCGTCACCCGCGCCCGCACCGCCGCGCCCGCGACCCGCCCGGTGCTCGCCTCGACGCCGCTCGGCACGTCGACCGCGACGACCGTGCCGTGGGCCGCGTTCGCCTCCTCGGCCAGCCGGGCGTACGGCTCGCGCAGCGCCCCCGTGGCCCCGATGCCGACCAGCCCGTCCACGATCAGGTCGGCGTCGTGGACGTCCTGGACGGCTGAGGATCCGGCCACGCGGCCTCCCGCGTCGAGGAAGGCGCGCAGGCCGCCCTCGTGCGTCCTGGCGCCGGCCAGGACCGCCTCGACCCTGGCTCCCCGGCGGGCCAGGCGCTCGCCGGCGTAGAGGGCGTCACCGCCGTTGTCGCCGCTGCCGACCAGCAGCACGACGCGAGCGCCGTAGACCCGGCCCAGCAGGTCGGCGCAGACGGCGGCGAGGCCGTGGGCGGCCCGCTGCATGAGGGTGCCCGCGGGCAGGCGCGCCATCAGCGTGCGCTCGGCGTCCCGGATCTGGTCGGCGGTGTAGGCGGTCTTCATGGCCTCACTCCGTTCGGCTGCTCGGTCGCCATATGCCGCCTTCCCCCGCTCCGGTCGCTCCGCTCCAGCTGCCGCTCCACGCGACGGCGCCGCCGCGCGCGCATGATCCGAAACTATCCCTCCGCGATCACGTAGGCCACGGCGACGCCCCCGTCATGGCTGAGCGACAGGTGCCAGCGCTTGACCCCGAGGCCGTAGGCGACCTCGGCGACCTTGCCCGACACGTGCAGCTCGGGCTTGCCCAGCTCGTCGCAGCGCACCTCGGCCTCCAGGTGCCCGAGCCCCCTGGGCGCGCCGAGCGCCTTGGCCACGGCCTCCTTGGCGGCGAACCTGGCGGCCAGCGAGTGCGCCGGCAGCGGCCTTTCGAGGTCGGTGAACAGCCGCTCGCGCAGCTGCGGTGTACGTTCGAGAGCCGCCTCGAAGCGGGCGATGTCGACGATGTCCACTCCGATACCCAGGATCATCGTCCCAGGCTACTCAGAACAGGCCGCGCTCCCACGGCCCCCAGATGGCGAACGACCGCCCCTGGACGGCCTGGACGTTGACATAAAGCGTCTGGCCGCCCGGCCCGAACGTCGAGCCGGCGAACTCGGCGCCCGGGTCGCCGGGGATCGGCTGGAGGCGGCAGAAGTCGAAGATCTCGCCCGTCCTGGTGAGGCCGCGCAGGAAGTTGTCGCCGTCGCCGTCCTCGCAGAGCACCAGCGTGCCGCGCCGGCTGACGGTCACGTTGTCGGGCAGGTCGAGCGCCGACGAGCGGGGCGACTCGTAGACCAGCCGCAGCCGCCCGCTCCACGTCTCGTACGCCCACACCTGGCCCCGCCCGTCGCCGAACCCGGGAGGCGGCCGGTCGCCCGGCGCGGTGGCCCCGCCCTGGGTGGAGACGAAGTACACCACGCCCTGGTGGAAGACCGCGCCCTCCAGCCTGGCGAAGATCGCCGCGCCGCCCGCGCGTCCCTGCCGGCCCACCGCCTGGACGGCCTCCTCGTAGGGCGGCCTGCCGGTGAAGCGGGGGTCGGGCTCGTCGATGTGCACCCAGCGCGTGGCGTAGGAGGCCCCCGCCCGCTGCCCACGCGACAGGTCGGCGCGGTCGGCGCCGACGACGGCGAGCATCTGCAGCCGGCCGCCGTCGAGCAGCCGGCCCTCCCGCATCGGGTGCTTGGGCGGCAGGTAGCGGTAGAAGCCGGAGGGGAAGGAGAAGTTGTCCTCGGTGAGGTAGACGGCTCCGGTGGCGGGGTCGAAGGCGGCCGATTCGTGCGGGAAGCGGCCGGCCGACCTGATCGGCCGCGCGCTCGCGACCCCGCTGACCGGCACCTCGAACAGGTAGCCGTGCCTGCGCTTGAGCTTGCTGTTGTCGCTTCCGGACGGGTCGTCGCCCACGTCGGGGCCGTTGACCGTCTCCTCGCAGCTCACCCAGGCCCGCCACGGCATGGGGCCGCCGGAGCAGTTGGTCATGGTGCCGTTGAGCGAGGGACCGCTGCTGATCACCTCGCCGTGGCGGGTGACGTGCAGGGTCGAGGTGCCGCCGCCGGCGGCCGGGTCGTAGGCGGTGTCCTTGTCGCCGAACGCGCCGACCGGACCGGTGACCTCGTGATTGCGGACGAGGAACGTGCTGCCCTTGGGGCCGCTGAAGGCCGCCATGCCGTCGTGCCTGCCCGGGACGGTGGAGCCGTCGGTGAACCGCTCGCCCGCGGCGCTGAACGAGCGGTACCGGAAACCGTCGGGGAGGTGCAGGCGCACCTTGCCGTCGCGCAGGTCGGCGACCGGGCGCAGCGGCCCGTAGCCGACGGCGGGCCGCACGCCGCCCCTGGCCCCGGCGCAGGCGACCCCGGCGAAGGGCCCGGCCACGGCCAGGGCGTTGGCGAGGAAGCGACGGCGATCCACAAGACCTCCCGGGAGGCTACGTCCGGAACAGTAGCCGCCCGCCGGTTCCGGCACGCCCGGATCGTCGGGACCGGTCTTTCTTCCCGGAATCATGCTTTGGTAATCCCACGTTTTTGTCCACAGGCTGTGGACGACGCCGCGCCGTACCCGCCCATGATCGCATTTGTCCCCCATCGCTACGCTGCCTAGGTGAACAACGGCTACGTGGAACTGAGCAGGGAGCAGTGGAGCGAGCTCCGCAAGAACACGCCCTTGACTCTCACCGCAGACGAGCTGGAAGACCTGCGCGGCGTCGATGACCCCATCGACCTCACCGAGGTCACCGACATCTATCTCCCCCTGACCCGGCTGCTCAACCTGCACTTCACCGGGTCCAGGCAGCGCAGCAGCGTGCTGAGCGCCTTCCTCGGCGACGCGGGGGCGCGCGTGCCGTACATCCTGGGCATCGCCGGGAGCGTCGCGGTCGGCAAGTCGACCACGGCGCGGCTGCTGCACACCCTGCTGGCCCGCTGGCCCGAGCACCCGCACGTGGAGCTGATCACCACCGACAGCTTCCTCTACCCCAACGCGGTGCTGGAGGCCAAGGGCATCATGCAGCGCAAGGGCTTCCCGGAGAGCTACGACCGGCGCGCGCTGGTCAGGTTCGTGGCGGAGGTCAAGGCGGGCGCGCCCGAGGTGTACGCGCCGGTCTACAGCCATCTGGAGTACGACATCGTCCCCGGTGCTCGCCAGGTTGTGAAAAATCCAGACATCCTGATCATCGAGGGGCTGAACGTGCTCCAGCCGGCCCCGCCCACGTCCCTGGCCGTCAACGACTACTTCGACTTCTCCATCTACGTGGACGCCAAGGTCGAGGACATCCGCACCTGGTACGTCGAGCGGTTCCACAAGCTGCGCCGCACGGCCTTCGAGGACCCGAAGTCCTACTTCAAGTACATCGCCGAGCTCACCTACGAGCAGGCCACGGACTTCGCGGTCAACGTCTGGCGCGACATCAACGAGCGCAACCTGGTCGAGAACATCGCCCCCACCAGGGGACGCGCCGACCTCGTCCTGCAGAAGGGCGCCGACCACGCGGTCAGGCGGGTACGGCTTCGCCGGACCTGAACACCTCGTCGAAGACATAGGCGGCGAACCGGCCCGCGCACTCCTGGTCGTCGATGTCGGCGAACCAGCAGTCCTCACCATGATCGTGGCATCTGAAGCGAGTCATGTGAGGCAGCCTCGCGTACGGCGGTCAACACGACGTCAATGTCCGATGGACGACAATGGCGGGGTGCTGCATCTGCGACTGATCACCCCTGCCGACCGCACCGACGAGGCCGTCGCGCTGTTGCAGGGGTGCACGGGCGTCACCAACGTCATCGTGCTGCCCGGGGCGGCCCGCGAGCCGGCGGGCGACGTCGTCCTCTGCGACGCCGCCCGCGAGGCGGCCAACGAGGTGATCAGCAGGCTCAAGTGGGTGGAGGACGTCGGCTCGATCGCCATCGAGCAGGTGGACCTGTCGTTGTCCAGGGCCGCCACGGCGGCAGTCGAGGAGGCGCCCGGCGATCCCGACGACGCGGTGGTGTGGGAGGAGCTGGCCCACAAGGTCTCCAGCGAGTCCCGCATCACCTGGGCCTACCTGGCCTTCCTGGCCATCGCGACGCAGCTCGCGGGCATCGGCGTGCTGCAGAACTCGCCCATCCTGATCGTCGGCGCGATGGTGCTCGGCCCGGAGTTCGGCGCGATCGCCGCGATCTGCTTCGGCCTGCTGGGCCGGCGCGGACGCCTGATCACCACCGCTCTGCGGACGCTGGTCATCGGCTTCACCGTCGCCATCGCCATCACCTTCGCCTGCGCGCTGGTCTCCAACTGGCTGGGCTGGATCGACCTCGGCAACCTGAAGGTGAACGCGGAGGTGCAGTTCATCGTCAAGCCGGACAAGTGGTCGTTCATCGTGGCGCTGCTGGCGGGGGCGGCGGGCGTCCTGTCTGTGACGGCGGGCAAGTCCTCGGCCCTGATCGGCGTGTTCATCTCGGTCACCACCGTCCCGGCGGCCGGCTACCTCGCCGTCGCGCTGGGGCTCGGCGACTGGGCGGAGGTCGCGGGGTCGGTCTCGCAGCTCGCGGTGAACATCCTCGGCATGGTCATCTCGGGCACCGCCACGCTGTTGGTCCAGCGGAAATTCTGGCCTCAAGTAGGACAGCGTTCATCCGTGTGAACGAGGCCAGGCCCACCCCGCGCCCGGTAGGGTCCGCCACATGCACATCCTCGCCACCGAGGGGCTGACCAAACGTTTCCCCACCGTCACCGCGGTCGACGGGCTCACGGTGACCGTGGGATCCGGCGTCACCGGGCTGGTGGGGGCGAACGGCGCGGGCAAGTCGACACTGATCAAGATGCTGCTCGGCCTGCTGCCGCCCAGCCAGGGCGCCGCGCGGGTGCTCGACCTCGACGTCACCGCGCAGGGCGCCGAGATCCGCCGGCTCGTCGGCTACATGCCCGAGCACGAATGCCTCCCTCCCGACGTCTCCGCGACCGAGCTGGTCGTCCACCTCGCCAGGATCTCCGGGCTGCCGCGCACGGCCGCCCGCGAACGCGCCGCCGACGTGCTGCGCCACGTGGGCCTGGCCGAAGAGCGCTACCGCCCGATCGGCGGCTACTCCACCGGCATGAAGCAGCGGGTCAAGCTGGCCCAGGCTCTCGTGCACGACCCCAAGCTCGTCTTCCTCGACGAGCCCACCAACGGGCTCGACCCGCGCGGCCGCGACGAGATGCTGACGCTGATCAGGCGCATCGGCACCGAGTTCGGCATCAGCGTGCTGGTCACCTCCCACCTGCTGGGCGAGCTGGAACGCGTCTGCGACCACGTGATCGTCATCGACGGCGGCCGGCTGCTGCGCTCGTCGGCGATCTCGGAGTTCACCCAGGCCACCCAGACGATCACGGTCGAGGTCGAGGACGGCCTGGAGCCCCTGGCCCGCCGCCTGACCGAGACCGGCCAGACCGTCTCCCAGCAGGGCCGCCTACTGGTGGTCAAGGTGCTCGGGCCCGAGACCTACGACGCCGTCCGCGACGCCGCCGTCGACCTCGACCTGTGCCTGATCCGCCTCGAACAGGGACGCCACCGCATCGAGGACGTCTTCAGGGAGGAGGCGGCCAATGTCTGAGATCTACGACATCGGCTACCGGCACTACGACGGCCCCCGCATGGGCGGCGCGTACGCCACCCGCGCGCTCACCGTCCACAGCCTGCGCGGCATCTTCGGCCTCGGCCGTCCGGCGCGCAGCAAGATCGTGCCGTTCGCGCTGGTCGTCATCATGCTGCTGCCGATGGTGGTGTCGATCGCGCTCATGGCGCTGGCCAAGCAGCGCGGCATCCCCTACAGCGGGTTCGCGGTGCTCATGCAGGCCGTGGTGGCCATCTTCCTGGCCTCCCAGGCCCCCACGGTCGTCGCCCCCGACCTGCGCCACCGCGTGCTGCCCCTGTACCTGTCGCGGCCGATCTCGGTCTTCCAGTACGTGGCGGCCAAGGTGATCGCGATGACCACCGCGCTGTTCCTGCTGGTCGCCGGGCCGCTGACGCTGCTGTGGATCGGCGAGCTGGTCGTGGACATGCCGGGGCCGCCCGCCACCGGCGAGTACGTCGGCGCGCTGCTCATGGCGCTGGTGCTGGCGCTGCTGCTGTCGGCATTCGGCCTGGCCCTCGCCTCGTTCACGCCGCGGCGCGGGCTCGGGGTGGCCTCGGTGATGACGGTCTACCTGCTGTCCTCGGCGTCCGTGCCGCTGCTCTACGGCACGATGCTCAGCACCGGCAACGAGTCGTCGGCGCCCTGGGCCTGGTTGATGAACCCCTTCTGGCTGGTCGACTCCGTGCAGTCGTGGCTGTTCGGCACTCCGTCCCACGCCGACGGCCCGTACCCGAACGGTCCCGCCTCGGCGGCGATCCTGGTGGTGCTGATCGGCGTCGGCCTGGGAGCTCTCGCGCTGCGCTACAGGAAGGCGGCCTCGCGATGAAGATCGAGCTCTCCCAGGTGTCCCGCTGGTACGGCAACGTGGTGGCGGTCAACGACGTGACCATGACGATCGGCCCCGGCGTCACCGGCCTGCTCGGCCCCAACGGCGCGGGCAAGTCGACGTTGCTGCACATGATGGCCGGGTTCCTGGCGCCGTCCGGCGGCTCGGTCACGCTGGACGGCACTCAGGTCTGGAAAAACCACCACATCTATCGAAATATCGGTCTGGTCCCGGAACGCGAGGGCGTGTACGGCTTCCTCACCGGCTGGCAGTTCGTCCTGTCCGCCGCCCGCCTGCACGGCCTCCCCGACCCCGTCGAGGCCGCCCGCAAGGCCCTGGCCACGGTCGAGATGGAGGAGCCGAAGGACCGCCGGGTGGAGACGTACTCCAAGGGCATGCGCCAGCGGGTCAAGGTGGCCGCCGCCCTCGTCCACGACCCGGCCGTGCTGCTGCTCGACGAGCCGTTCAACGGCATGGACCCGCGCCAGCGCCTCCACCTGATGGACCTCATCCGCGCCATGGGCACCGCGGGCAAGACGATCCTGTTCAGCTCGCACATCCTGGAGGAGGTCGAGCGGGTCGCCCAGCACATCGAGGTCCTGGTGTCGGGCCGGCACGCGGCCTCGGGCAACTTCCGCGAGATCAGGCGCCTGATGACCGACAGGCCCCACCTGTTCGTCATCCGTTCCAGCGACGACAGGAAGCTCGCCGCGGCCCTGATCCGCGACGAGTCGGCCGGCGGCATCACGCTGCGCCCCGACGGCCTGGAGGTCCAGGCGACGGAGTTGCGGCGCTTCGCCCGGCTGCTCCCGCGCGTCGCCCGCGACGAGGGTGTGCGCCTGCACCAGGTCTCCCCCGCCGACGAGGACCTGGAGAGCGTCTTCGCCTACCTGATCAACAGGAGCACCTGAATGAACACCGTGGTCGCGGGCATCACGTACCGCTCACTGCTCGGGCGTCGCCGCATCATCCTGCTCCTGCTGCTCCCGCTGGCCCTGATCGCCCTGGCCGTGCTGCTGCGCGTGGCGACCGGCGCCGACCAGAAACTGGCCGTGGACCTGATGCAGAAGTTCGCCGTCCAGGCCATGCTGCCCTTGCTGGGGGTCATCGCGGGCACGGGCGTCATCGCGCCGGAGATCGACGACGGCACCGTCATCCACCTGATGTCCAAGCCCATCTCCAGGCCCGTGATCGCCCTGACCAAGTTCGGGGTGGCGGCCTCGCTCATGGCCGTGTTCGGGGCCCTGCCGACGTACGTGGCGGCCTGGATCCTGGTGGGCGGCGAGGACGGCATCGCGGCCGGCTTCGCCCTCGGCGCACTGGTCGCCGGCATCGCCTACGCCGCGCTCTTCCTGGTCCTCGGGGTCGTGACCAAGCACGCGGTCACGATCGGCGTCATCTACGCCCTCGTCTGGGAGGTCACCGTGGTCAACCTCATCCCGGCGGCGGGCAGGTACTCGATCCAGGCGTGGGCCGCGTCCATCGCCGACCAGATCTCCGACTCGCCGTTCCTGGAGTCGAAGGTCGCGATCGGCTTCGCCGTGCCGGCGCTGGTCGTCGTGACCGTGGGCGCGGTCTTCTGGGCCGGCCGCAGGCTGCGCGTGTTCGCCCTCACCGGCGACGAGTGACGGCCCGGCGGGTACGGCACGAGGCCGTACCCGCCCAGGCGCGTCAGGAGGCGCAGGCCGTACGGACCACGTCGGCCAGGCGGCCGGCCACCTGGTTGGCGTGCTCCTCGGAGGCGGCCTCCACCATCACCCGGATCATGGGCTCGGTGCCGCTCGGCCGGATCAGCACCCGGCCGGTCTCCCCCAGCTCCGCCTCGGCCTCGGCCACGGCGGCGATGAGCTCGGGCACCGACGCCTTGCCCTTGTCGACGTCCTTGACGTTGATCAGGATCTGCGGCAGCGGGGTCATCACCGAGGCCAGCTCCTTCAGCGGGACGCCCGACTTGGCCACCACGCCCAGCAGGTGCAGCGAGGTGAGCAGGCCGTCGCCCGTGGTGGCGTGGTCGAGCATGATGACGTGACCGGACTGCTCGCCGCCCAGGTTGAACCCGTCGGACTTCATGCGTTCGAGGACGTAACGGTCGCCGACCGCGGTCTCGATCACGGTGATGCCGGCCTCGCGCATCGCCAGCTTGAAGCCCAGGTTGGACATGACGGTGGCGACCACGGTGTCCTTGGACAGCAGGCCGTCGCCGTGCATGGCGGCGGCGAGCACCGCCATGATCTGGTCGCCGTCGACGACCGTGCCGGTGTGGTCGACCGCCAGGCAGCGGTCGGCGTCGCCGTCGTAGGCCACGCCGAGATCGGCGCCCCTGGACACGACCACCTGCTGGAGCTTGTCCAGGTGGGTGGAGCCGTGCCCGGCGTTGATGTTGAGCCCGTCGGGTCTGGCGCCGATGGCCTCGACCCGGGCGCCCGCCCGCACCAGCGCCTCGGGCGCGACCATGTGGGCAGCGCCGTGCGCGCAGTCGACCACGACGTGCAGGCCGTCGAGCGCGGCGGTCATCGTGGTCAGGACGTGCGAGATGTAGCGGTCGGCCTCGCCGTACGCGTCGCGCACGCGGCCGACCCCCGAACCGACGGGGAAGGACCAGCTCTCACCGAGCCGGCGCTCGATCTCGTCCTCAACCGCGTCGGACAGCTTGAAGCCGCCCCTGGCCAGGAACTTGATGCCGTTGTCCGGCGCCGCGTTGTGCGAGGCGGACAGCATGACGCCGAGGTCGGCGCCGAGCGCGGCGGTGAGATGGGCGACGGCCGGGGTGGGCAGCACGCCGAGGCGCAGCACATCCACTCCGGACGCCGCGAGGCCGGCGACCACTGCGGCCTCCAGGAACTCCCCGGAGGCTCGCGGGTCCCGGCCCACGACGGCCACGGGACGACGTCCCGTGGCCGCGAACGCGCCCGCATCACCGAGTACATGGGCGGCCGCCACGGACAGGTCCATGGCGAGCTCGGCCGTGAGGTCGCGACCAGCGACCCCACGGACCCCGTCGGTGCCGAAAAGGCGCGCCAATTTAGCGCTTGCTGTACTGCGGAGCCTTGCGGGCCTTCTTGAGGCCGTACTTCTTCCGCTCCGTGGCGCGGGCGTCACGGGTGAGGAAGCCGGCCTTCTTCAGCGGCGGGCGGTTGACGTCGACGTCCAGGATCGCCAGGGCGCGGGACAGGCCCATGCGCAGCGCGCCGGCCTGGCCGGTGACGCCGCCGCCGTCGATGCGCGCGATGACGTCGAACGCCTCTTCGGCGCCGAGCACCACGAAGGGCTCGTTGACGATCTGCTGGTGGACCTTGTTCGGGAAGTAGACGTCCAGCGAACGACCGTTGATCGTCCACTTGCCGGTGCCGGGGACGATGCGCACGCGGGCGATCGCCTCCTTGCGGCGACCGGTGCCGTACGAGTTACCCGTGGTGACGGGCTTGCGCACGGGCGCGTCAGCGCTGGCAGCGGACTCGGTGGTGTACTCGGACGGGAAGTCCTCGCCGGAGAATTCCTCCAGCTCGGTCTCGACGACCGTCTCGACACCGGTGGGCTCAGCCACGGTTCTCCTCTAACTCTTTCGAACTACTACTGGGCGATCTGGGTGATCTGGAACTGCACCGGCTGCTGAGCCTGGTGCGGGTGGTCGGAACCCGCGTAGACCTTCAGCTTCTTGGCCATCTTCCGGCCGAGGGAGTTCTTCGGCAGCATGCCCTTGACGGCCTTCTCGACGGCCTTCTCCGGCCGCTTGTCCATGAGCTCGCCATAGGTGACGGAACGCAGACCGCCCGGGTAGCCCGAGTGACGGTACGCCTTCTTCTGCTCACGCTTGTTACCGCTCAGCGCAATCTTGTCGGCGTTGATGACGATGACGAAGTCACCGGTGTCGACGTGGTTGGCGAAGATCGGCTTGTGCTTGCCGCGGAGCAGGTTCGCGACGTGGCTGGCCAGCCGGCCCAGCACGACATCGGTCGCGTCGATGACGTACCACTGACGCTGGACGTCGGCGGGCTTCGGTGAGTACGTGCGCACGGTCGTAGCCTTCTTTTGCTCGCGTCTTCGGCGCTGTCGGATGCGACAGCTACATGGGTCGGTCGGTGCGGGCACACGGCAGCCCGGACCTTCCGTCTCCCGAGCCCGATGGGCTTGACGATGGGAGATGACGCCGGACGCGCCGCGCATCGGTCACGCTGGACCTATGCACACAACGAACGATTAGGTTACCCGCCTACAGGCGCGCAGGTCAAAAGACCGGTAACCCTGCACGAGTCTACCTGACAGCAGAACGGTTCCATTTCGTTTCCCTGGGATCCCTTCTTTCGCAGTACCCGACATCTCTATCGTTAGCTGCGGTATGTGGCGGAACTCTCACACCCGGCAAACCCAGCGGGGCGCGCGGCGCCGGAACAGCCTGGGCGTGCTGGCCTGCCTGATGGCCGCGCTGTTCACCGGCGTGCTGCTCGGCCGGCTGTCCGACGACGTCGAGCCCACCGCCCACATCTACCTCAACGAGACCGCCCCGCCGGCCGCGGCCACCGCGCGTCCCGCCCCCACCGCCGGCCAGAAGGCCCAGCCCGAGCTGGACCGCATCCCGCGCCAGGCCAGCACGGTCAGGACGCCGCGCGGCAGGTCCACCCCCAGGCCCGCCAGGACCCCCGAGGGGCAGATCGCCGGCTTCGACGCCGACGACGACCCCACCCAGGTGTTCACCGGCGGCGGCGACCAGGCCAAGGTGATCCCCGGCATGGCCGCCCGGGTCGTCACGCTCACCAACGCCGCCCGCGCCGAGCACGGCTGCGGGCCGCTGCGGGTGGACGGCAGGCTGGGACGCTCGGCGCGCGAGCACTCGCTGGAGATGGCGCGCACCGGGCAGCTCGCCCACAACTCCCCCGACGGCGCCTCCCCCTGGGACCGCATGGACCGCGCCGGCTACCACTGGGGCGCCGCCGAGAACATCGGCAACGGCTACAGCACGCCCGAGCAGGCCGTACGCGGCTGGCTGGACAGCCGCGACCACCGCAGGAACATCCTGGACTGCACCCTCAAGGCCATCGGCGTCGGCGTCGCCGCCGGACCGGACGGCCCATGGTGGACCCAGGACTTCGGAACTCAATGACGAACATCACGGTAATGTCTCCGCATGGTTTCCAACGGCAATGAGGAACGTGGCACGGACAGCGGTCCCCGCCGTTCGCGCAGGGAGCGCGCCGCCGAGAGCGAGACCACTCAGCAGTCTCCGTTCCCGCCGCCGTCCTCGCAGTCCCCTTTCCCCGGGCCTTCGCAGCCGCCGCAGTCCGGCCGCACCGGCCAGTTCCTGCCGCCCGAGCAGCCCGGCCAGCCGGGGCCGTTCGGTCAGTCCGGATCGTTCGGTCAGTCGGGGTCGTCCGGCCAGTCCGGATCGTTCGGTCAGTCGGGGTCGTCCGGTCAGTCCGGATCGTTCGGCCAGTCGGGATCGTTCGGCCAGCCGCCGTATTCGTCGCAGTCCGAGCAGTCGACGCAGTCGGGGCAGCCGGGACAGTCAGGGCAGGCGGGGCAGTCCGAGCAGTCGCCGCAGCCGCAGCAGCCGCAGCAGAGCCGGGTCGGCTGGAGTCCCTACGACGAGGGCCGGCGCTCGCGCGCCCCGCTGTGGTTCGCGATCGGCGGCGTCCTGCTGCTGGGCCTGCTCGGCGGCGGCCTGGCGCTGATGTGGAACGCCGACGGTCCCAGCACCGCTGCGGCCGGCGCCCCCACCAGGACCTCCGCGCCGCTCCCCTCGGCCCCGCCGGGCAAGTACGGCTTCGCGGCCGAGCGCAAGACCGACCCCGACCCGATCACGGTCAAGGAGATCTTCGGCTCGACCAAGAAGATCAACGTCTCGGGGCGCTCGTACGAGATGACGGTCACCAGCAAGGACAAGAAGTGCACCGACGGCGCCCTGGGCGACAAGCTCCAGAAGGCGCTCAAGTCGGGCAAGTGCACCCAGCTCCTCCGGGCCAGCTTCCGCGACAAGTCCGGCAAGGTGATCGGCACGATCGGCGTGGCCAACCTCAAGACGAGCGGCACCGCCAGCAAGGTGGCCAAGGTCGGCGACGCGAGCAACTACGTCAAGCCGCTGGCCGGCAAGGACAGCGTCACCAAGATGCTCGGCTCGGGCAGCGGCGGCGCCAAGATCTCGACCCACGGCCACTACGCGATCATGGTGTGGTTCCAGAACAAGGACGGCAGCAAGCCGGACAAGAAGGAATCGAAGCGCATCCTCGAAGCCATCAAAGACCTCAGCGACGCGACCGTCTTCAAGGCTCTGGACAACCGTTCGATGACGGGAAGCGCCCTCAGCTGAACCGGCATCCTGCCCGATAACCCCCCAAAGAGGACGGCGGATCCCGCGGGGAACCCCCATACCGACATAACGATCTCGCTACTCTCGCTAGGCTCGCCCTATGCGTGGCCAGGAACCCGGGTCCGAGCACGATCGCAGGGAAGCCGACCGTACGACCGCATCGCCGATGCCACCGCCGAGTTTCGGCCGCATCGGCAGCGGCGTCCCGTCGGCGTTCTCTCCGTCAGGTGAACCGAGCGGCGACGAGGCGCGGGTTCCAGGCGGCATTCCACCGGAGCCCGCGGAGGCGTCCACCGGCGTACAGCCGTGGGAGGTGGCCGGCGACGACTCGGCCCCCTACGACTGGTTCGCCGACGACGCCCCCGACACCACCGCTCCCCCACCCCCGAGCTCCTCCGGGTCCAGCGCCTTTCCCGGCACCACCGCTCCCGCACCCCCGAGCTCCTCCGGGTCCAGCGCCTTTCCCGAGACCTCCGGTCCCCGAGCGGGCGGCCCCTCCGAAGCCTCCGGCCCCTTCAACGTCCCTGGGCCTCACCCCCCTTACGGAGCACCCGTCCCCGCCGCCGGCGCCTCCTTCGCGCCTCCCGAGGCGGGCGGCGCTCCGCAGGGCCCGGGAGTCGACGAAGACACCGTCGCCGCCCCCCGTACCCCCCGCAGAAACACCGGCCCTTGGCCGACCGGCACGCCGAACACCCCCGCGGCCGCTTCCCCCACCTCAGCCGGTGCTCCCTCCACCCCAGCCGTGCCGTCAGGCCCCCCGGCCGCCGGATCCGGCATCCCCGGCACTTCGGTCCCGGGAGCCTCCGGAGCGCCCGAAGCCCCCACCTCTGCCCCCGGCAGCTGGGGATCGTCTGCGTCCGCGTCCCGGATGCCCGGAACGCCCGTCTCGGCTTCCGACCCCGCAGGGGTTGCCGATGCCCCCGAGTGGGCTGTTGACGCCCCGACGAGGCCCGCCTGGGCCCCCCAGGTTTCCGACGCTGCGGGCGAGTCGTCCCGCTCGTCCGCCCGGCCCGCCTGGGCGCCCCAAGCTCCCGACCAAGCCGCCTCGCCCCCCAGAGCCGTCCCCGGCCCCGGACGCCCCCTCGGCACCCCCACCGAAGCCGGATGGGGCCCGAAGCCGTCCAGCGAGACCGAGCCGAGCGCAGGCACCGCCGACACACCCGCCTGGACCCCCAGAAACGCCACCGAAGCCACCTGGGGCCCGCAACGTGGGCACGACGCCTCCTGGACCCCGCACCCCCAGACCGACGCCGGCCGGGGCCCACAGCCAGGCGGCAACCCCACCATGGGCCCGCAGCCGGAGGACGGCGCCACCTGGGGTCCGCACCCCCAGGACGACGCCGGCCAGGGCCCGCGCCCCGGGAACAACCCCGCCCGGGGTCCGCAACCGGAGGATGACACCTCCTGGACCCCTGACCCCGGCCAGTGGGCCGCCACCCCGGAGGAAGACCCTCCCGCCTGGCCGGGGCAGTCGGCCGCGCCGGGCACTCCGCAGTGGGAGCAGCCAGGGCCGGTCGTACCGGGCGCGCCGCAGAGGGAGCAGCCGGGGCCGGTCGTGCCGGGCACTCCGCAGAGGGAGCAGCCGGGACCGGTCGTGCCGGGTGCGCCGCCGTGGGAGCCGCCGCCGGCGTTCACAGCCGCCGCCGCGGGCCTTCAGGTGTGGCCCGCCCCGGTCGCCGACCCGCACACCATGCCTCCATGGCCCGCCGCCACGGGCGAACTCGTGGCCGAGCCGGACACCGACGAGCCGTCCCTCGGCGACCCCACCGCTCGATTCCCCACCCCCCAGGCCGGTCACCCTGGGCCCCCGGCAGCGGCCGGCCACCAGCCCACGCAGTTCCCCACCCCTCCGACCGACACCCCGACCGGCCCATCGACCAGCCGCCCCACAGCGCCGCCGGTCCACCCGTCGACCGCCGCGGCCGCCACCTCCGCCACCGGCGTGCCCACCGACCCGAACGCCACCGCACCGGCGTTCCCCCACGACCCCGCAACGCCGTACGACCAGGACGCCGCACCGTACGCCCCCGGCCATCCGCCGTATCCCGCCGACGCCCTCGACACCCCGGACACCGCACCACACGACGCCCCTGACGCCGTACGGTTCGGCACCGAGCCCGGACAGTCCGGCACCGACGCCGGACGTCTCACCCCCAAGCCCGGACAGTCCGGCCCCGACGCCGGACGTTTCACCCCCGAGCCCGGCTCGTACGATCCCGAGGCCGGTTCACCCACCCCCGAGGCCGGCTCGTACGACCCCGATGCCACCCGCCCGGGCGGCATCCCCAAGGCGGCCCACTACTTCGACCCCGAGGCCGCCAAGCGCGACGCCGCCGCCACCGTCCAGCAGCACGCCACCCCGGCCGCTCCGCACGACGAGAACGACCCGGCAGCCCTGGACACCCCGACCCAGGGCATGCGCGCGTCCGACCCCCGCGAGGAGCCCACCGGCCCGATGCGGACGGCCCACCACGTCGAGCCCCACCCCACCAACCCGACGGGCCGCCCCCCGGAGCCGGGCGACGTACCCGTCTGGCCCCCCGCGCCCCCCGCCGAGGAGAAGCGCCCGGAGGACAGGCACCCGGACGAAAGGCCCGACGCGGCGACGCAACGCGCAACCGGCCACGCTCCCGACACGCCTGCACAGACCACCCACCCAGCGGAGCAGGACGAACCCCGGCGTTCACCGGAGCTGCGCCCGGACCCGTCCCCCACCCAGGAGAGACTCCCCGACCTGCCCTTCAACCAGGACCTGTGGACGAAGAGGCCCGGCACCGCCCTCGACCTCCCCACCCCGCCCCAAGGCACGCCCGCCTTCCCACCCGGCGCGTTCAGGCAGCCCCCGTTCCAGATCCCACCGCCACCGCCCCCGGCCCGCGGCAAGAGCAAGCGCGCCCTGCTCGTGACCCTCGGCGCCCTGGCCCTGGCAGGCGTCGCGACCGGCGGCTTCTTCGCCTACCGCGCGCTGAGCACCGCCCCGCCGGCCGCCACGACCGCGGGCGCCACCCCCGCCCCGCCCACGCTGCTGCCCACGACGGAGCTGACCACCAGCCCGCCCGCCGACGTCCCGGGCGCGTCCATGCTCAACTCGGAGGAGACCGACCCGAAGAAGATGTCCGTGACGGAGGCGTTCCCGAAGAAGAAGGTCTCCGCCGCCGGCACGACGTTCACCAGGGTCAAGACCGACACCGAGACGAGCTGCGACAAGGCGGCGACCGGCGCGTTCGCCGACGCGCTGCGCGAGCGCAAGTGCAGCCGGATCATCCGGGCCACCTTCGTCGACAGCAAGCGCCGCTACGCCGTCACCACCGGCATCGCGGTGCTGCCGACCAAGGAGGACGCCGTCCAGACCGACCTGGCCAAGAACCTTCCGCGCAACGTCTGGTTCCGCGCGCTGCCCGGCGCGAAGGGAAGCGGCGGCGAGCGGGTGTCCATCGCCGGCGGCTACGCGGCCGGTCTGGTGTGGGGCAGGTACATCGTCTTCAGCTACGCCACCCACGCCGACGGCCACACCCCGGACGCCGGCGACAAGACGCTGGCCAAGGTCAGCGGGGCGTTCCGGGACCAGACCTCACTCGTCCTGGAGCGCCGCGTCACCAAGGGCTGAGAGCGTGCGGACCCGGCGGGTGGCGGCGGCCCGGGCGGCGAGTTCGTCGGCCGCCGGGTAGCCCACCTCCTCCAGGCACAGCCCGTGCGCGGGCGCGACGTGCACCCCGGAGTCCCGTACGGCCCGCGTCAGCACCTGGCCGGGCCACTCCACCGGCCGCCGCCCGTCGCCCGCGGCCAGCAGTGAGCCCACCAGCGCCCGGACCATCGAGTGGCAGAACGCGTCGGCCACGACGGCGGCGACCAGCACGCCGTCCGCCTCGCGCGTCCACTCCAGGCGCTGCAGTTCCCTGATCGTCGTCGCGCCCTCGCGCTTCTTGCAGAACGCCGCGAAGTCGTGCTCGCCCACCAGCCGCCGGGCCGCCTCGTTCATGGCGTCGAGGTCCAGCGGACGGCTGTGCCAGACCACCTCGTGCCGCCGCAGCGGATCGGCCCCGCCCGCCGTGTCGCACACCCGGTACGCGTACCGCCGGAACATCGCGGAGAAACGGGCGTCAAAGCCCTCAGGAGCCACCGAGACCCGATGAACGCGTACATCCAGCGGCAGAATGCCACCCAGCCGCCGGACGAGCGCAGAGAGCCGCTCATCGAGTTCCAGCGGCCCGCGGTTGCCGTCGAGCTCGGACAAAGACGCGGCCGGCACGTCCACGTGCGCCACCTGGCCGCGCGCGTGCACGCCCGCGTCCGTCCGCCCGGCCACGGTCAGCGCGGCGGGCTCGCCGAGGCGCAGGATCCTGGTGAGCGCCAGCTCGATCTCACCCTGGACCGTACGGCGACCGGGCTGCCTCGCCCATCCGGAGAAGTCGGTCCCGTCGTATGCCAGATCCAGGCGGAGCCGTAGCACGATCGTCCCTTTCGCGTTCACGGAAAAGGGCCCGGACCCCCGCGAAGGGGGTCCGGGCCCGATTCAACCAGCCTGAGAGATCAGGCCTCGTCCTTCTTCGCCTCGGCCTCGGCGGCCGGAGCCTCCTCGGCGGCAGCCGGGGTCTCCTCGGCGGCGGCCTCGGGGGCCTCGGGCGCCTCGGTCTCGGCGGCCTCGGTCTCCTCGGCGGCCGGAGCCGGAGCGGCAGCGGCGGCCGGAGCCTCGGTACGGCGGGTGGTGACACCGTTCAGCGGCTCGGACACCAGCTCGATGACGGCCATCGGAGCGTTGTCGCCCTTACGCGCGCCGACCTTGGTGATCCGGGTGTAACCACCCGGACGCTCGGCGAACGTCACCGCGATCTCGGTGAACAGGTGGTGAACCACGCCCTTGTCCTTGACCACGGTCAGGACCTGGCGACGGTTGTGGATGTCGCCCTTCTTCGCCTTGGTGATCAGGCGCTCCGCCAGCGGGCGAAGGCGCTTGGCCTTGGCAACCGTCGTGCGGATCTTGCCGTGGCGGAACAGGTCCGTGGCGAGGTTCGCCAGGATCAGCCGCTCGTGCGCCGGGCTGCCGCCAAGACGTGCACCCTTGGTGGGCTTGGGCATTGCTTTCTCCTCTTGGGTTAACCCGCCCCGGCCGTACCAGGTACCGGAGTCGGGCCGGCCGCAGTCACCACGACTGGGCCGTTACGTTCGTCACGCGCCGAGCGGCTGGGCCACTCGGCGCGTGCGGGGCACGTGCGGAGACGGGTCTCCGCACGAGGCTCAGTACTGCTCGGTCTCGACGTACGCGCTGTCGTCGTCGTCGTAGCCGCCGCCGGCCACCGCGCTCGGGTCGAACCCGGGCGGGGAGTCCTTGAGCGCCAGCGACATCTCGTGCAGCTTCTGCTTGACCTCTTCGATCGACTTGGCCCCGAAGTTCCTTATGTCGAGAAGGTCCTGCTCGCTGCGGGCGACGAGCTCACCCACGGTGTGGATGCCCTCGCGCTTGAGGCAGTTGTAGGAGCGAACGGTCAGGTTCAGCTCCTCGATCGGCAGCGCCAGGTCGGCGGCCAGGGCGGCGTCGGTCGGCGACGGGCCGATGTCGATGCCCTCGGCCTCGACGTTGAGCTCACGGGCCAGGCCGAAGAGCTCGACGAGGGTCTTGCCGGCCGAGGCCACCGCGTCGCGGGGCTTCATGGCGGGCTTGGTCTCGACGTCGAGGATGAGACGGTCGAAGTCGGTGCGCTGCTCGACTCGGGTCGCCTCGACCTTGTAGGTGACCTTGAGCACCGGGGAGTAGATCGAGTCGATCGGGATGCGCCCGATCTCCTGGCCCGGCTGCTTGTTCTGGGCGGCGGAGACGTAGCCGCGACCGCGCTCGACGGTCAGCTCCATCTCCAGCTTCGCCTTGCCGTTGAGCGTGGCGATGCGCAGCTCGGGGTTGTGCACCTCGACACCGGCCGGAGGCGCGATGTCGGCGGCGGTGACCTCACCCGGGCCCTGCTTGCGCAGGTACATCACGACCGGCTCGTCGTGCTCGGAGGAGACGACCAGCTCCTTGAGGTTCAGGATGATGTCGGTGACGTCTTCCTTGACCCCGGGAACGGTCGAGAACTCGTGCAGCACGCCCTCGATGCGGATGCTCGTCACGGCCGCGCCCGGGATGGACGACAGCAGCGTGCGGCGCAGCGAGTTGCCGATGGTGTAGCCGAAGCCCGGCTCCAGCGGCTCGATGACGAACCGGGACCGGGTCTCGTCGATCGACTCTTCGAGGAGAGTCGGGCGCTGAGCGATCAGCATGGTGTGGGTTCTCCCCTTGTCGTGTGACGCCCGCTATATGACGCCACTCCGATAAACAGTCTAGTTCGGGCACGGAAATCCGCACCCGAACTAGGACGTCAGTGACTACTTGGAGTAGTACTCGACGATGAGCTGCTCTTGGACCTGGGTGTCGATCTGCTGGCGAACCGGCAGCTGGTGGACCAGGACGCGGAGCTTCTCCGGCACGACGCCGAGCCACGCGGGAACCGTGCGCTCGCCCGCGGTCGCCCGAGCGACCTCGTAGGGCAGCAGGTTGCGCTTGGTCTCGCGGACCTCGATGATGTCGTGCTCGCGAACGCGGTACGACGGGATGTCGACCTTCTTGCCGTTCACCAGGATGTGGCCGTGGCGCACCTGCTGGCGGGCGGCGTCACGCGACTGGGCGAAGCCGGCGCGGTAGACGACGTTGTCGAGACGGCTCTCCAGGATCTGGAGCAGCACCTCACCCGACTTGCCGCTCTTGCCCGCGGCCTCCTCGTAGTAGTTGCGGAACTGCTTCTCGAGGACGCCGTAGATACGACGGGTCTTCTGCTTCTCGCGAAGCTGAAGCTGGTACTCGGACTCCTTGGGGCGTCCGCGGCCGTGCTCACCCGGCGGGTAAGGACGGATCTCGATGGGGCACTTGGCGGACTCGCACTTGCTGCCCTTGAGGAAGAGCTTGGTCTTCTCGCGACGGCAGAGCTTGCAGTCCGCGCCCGTGTAACGAGCCATTTCTCAATATCTCCTGGGGAAATTCAGACGCGGCGGCGCTTCGGCGGACGGCAGCCGTTGTGCGGGACCGGCGTGACGTCCTGGATCGAACCCACCTCGAGGCCGGTGGCCTGGAGGGAGCGGATCGCGGTCTCACGGCCGGAGCCGGGACCCTTGACGAACACGTCGACCTTCCGCATGCCGTGCTCCATGGCGCGGCGGGCGGCGTTCTCGGCGGCCATCTGAGCGGCGAACGGGGTGGACTTACGGGAGCCCTTGAAACCCACGTGGCCGGCGCTGGCCCAGGAGATCACGTTCCCGTTGGGGTCGGTGATCGAGACGATCGTGTTGTTGAACGTGCTCTTGATGTGGGCGTGCCCGTGAGCGACGTTCTTCTTTTCCTTGCGGCGCACCTTCTTCGGGGCACCCTGACGGCTCTTAGGAGGCATTGTTTGCCATTACTCCTGAGATCTTCGGTCCGCGGCTGTGGACTACTTCTTACCGGGCTTCTTCTTACCGGCGACGGTCTTCTTCTTGCCCTTACGGGTACGCGCGTTGGTCTGCGTGCGCTGACCGTGGACCGGAAGGCCCTTGCGGTGCCGGATGCCCTGGTAGCAACCGATTTCGATCTTGCGACGGATGTCGGCCTGGACCTCGCGGCGCAGGTCACCCTCGATCTTGAAGTTCGCCTCGATGTAGTCACGCATCGGGACGAGCTCGGTGTCGGAGAGCTGGTGCACGCGGAGGTCGCCGCTGACACCGGTCGCCTGGAGGATCTCCTGGGCGCGGGTGCGGCCGATTCCGTAGATGTAGGTGAGAGCGATCTCCAGCCGCTTCTCGCGGGGGAGGTCGACGCCAACCAGGCGAGCCATGGTCGGGCATTCTCCTTCTTTTTGGCGGAGGTCTTGCGCCGCACTACCCCTCCCCATGCCCGGGGTGAGGGCCCCGGCCTCCGACCGGGGGTCTCCTGGGTGGTACGGAATGCTCCGCCTGCCCAGGTGTGGGACGCGATTACTGTCGCGGGCTCCTCATGCGTCGAGCCCGCTCCCTAAATCGGGGCGGACTCGGAGAAACCTTGCGTACGACTAACCCTGACGCTGCTTGTGGCGCAGGTTGTCGCAGATCACCATGACGCGACCGTGCCGGCGAATCACCTTGCACTTGTCGCAGATCTTCTTGACGCTCGGCTTTACCTTCATTGTCCTTCGTGTTCCTCAGACGTCTTACTTGTATCGGTAGACGATCCGCCCACGACTCAGGTCGTAGGGGCTCAGTTCAACGACTACCCGGTCGTCCGGCAGAATCCGGATGTAGTGCATCCGCATCCGTCCGCTGATGTGGGCCAGGACCTTATGGCCGTTGTCGAGCTGCACCCGGAACATGGCGTTCGGGAGCGACTCAACCACAGTGCCCTCGATCTCGATGGCGCCGTCTTTCTTGGCCAAAATCCCTCGCGTTTCACTGATCGGTCGTCTGAGGCTCCGGTTCACTAAGCAGCCGCGACCTCACGCTTCGAAGAGAGCGGCGATCGGCAAAGACCGCCGACGCGTGATAGTCATAGTGAGCCGACTAAGGAGTGTACGACACCTGAGCCCAAAACGCGAAACGCGTGCCAGGTGTCCTGACACAACCATGTAAGAGTCTACCCCACGGCCCTCACTCCTTCGACCGTACACCGAAGGGCCCGCCGGGCGGACCGGCGAGCCCTTCGGGGGGTGCTCCTAGTAGATGCGGTGCCGGTCACCGCAGTACGTGGACGACCCGCCCCAGCACGTCCAGGTGTAGATCTTCCTGATCCCCCGGCCCGACCAGGTCTCGTCGTGGCTCCCGTCCCACTTCCTGGAGAACTGGTGCCAGCTTCCGTTCGCGTAGTACCGGAACCACACGTAGCCGAACTTCGGCGTGGACTCCTTGCCGTACCAGTGGGTGTAGACCTTGCCGTGCGACCGGTACGTGCTGCCGTGCGTGAACGCCTTGTGGTTGGCCGAGCTGAACGTGCCCCACCCGCCGGACGAGGCCGCCTGGGCGGCGGGGGCGACGGCGAGACCGGTGACGGCGATCGAGCCGGCGAGGGCGGCGGCTGCGAGGACCTTGCGCATCTGATTCCTCCGTGAGTCGTGTTCCCGACACGGCACACGCTAGGAACCAGCGCCGTCCCGTACTGCGGAGGAATACACACAGTGCATTACGGCACACACGGCTCCGGGCTAACTGCGCTTCTGCCCGTTCCCGAAGATCGTGCTCATCAGCAGGATGGCGCCCCAGGGCCCCATGACCCACAGCGGCCACGGATAGATCATGTGACCGGACGAGACGCTCACGATCAGCCAGATCACCCAGTTGACGGCGCTGGCCGCGGCCCAGGCGCCCCAGGCCGCCCGCATGCCCGGATGCAGGTTGCCGCGCGTGGCGGGCACCGCCTCGGGCTTCGCCGGCCGGTGGCGCAGGTCGACGTCGGGCAGGTCGGCCGTCAGCTTGGCCAGGTCACCGTAGGTCTTGCTCTTGTAGAGCTCTTCGAGCCGCTCGTTGAACTCGTCCATCGTGATGCGGCCCTGCGCGGTGTGCTCCCGGAGGATGGCGGCGACCCGGTCGCGGTCGACGTCCGAGGCACGCATCTCGGGGCTGTTCGCCATTCCACCACTCCCGGGGGTCAGGGCTGAAGGTGACTCAGGCGCTCTTCGCCACCGTCCAGGGCGGTAAGCACCCAAGGTCCATTATGTGTCACGGCGACGCTGTGTTCGAAGTGCGCCGAGGCCTTCCCGTCGATCGTCACGACCGTCCAGTCGTCGGACAGCACGCGGGTGCGCTCGGTGCCGAGGTTCACCATGGGCTCGATGGCCAGGCACATGCCCTCCTCCAGCAGCGGGCCGCGGCCCGGCTTGCCGTGGTTGGCGATCCACGGGTCCATGTGCATCTCGGTGCCGATGCCGTGGCCGCCGTACTCCGGAGGGATGCCGAAGCGGCCCTGGGACTTGACGTAGCGCTCGATCTCGTAGCCGATGTCGGACAGGTGCCGGCCGACCTTCAGCGCGGCGATGCCGCGCCACATGGCCTCCTCGGTGACCCGCATCAGCTCGGTCAGCTTCGCGTCGACCTCGCCGACCGGCACCGTGACGGCGGAGTCGCCGTGCCAGCCCTCCAGGATCGCGCCGCAGTCGATGGAGATGACGTCGCCTTCACGCAGCTTGCGGGCGTTCGTGGGGATGCCGTGCACCACCTCGTCGTTGACGGACGCGCAGATCGTCGCCGGGAAGCCCTGGTAGCCCTTGAACGACGGGATCGCGCCTTCGTCCCTGATCGCCTTCTCGGCGATGGAGTCGAGGTCGAGCGGCGTCATGCCGGGCTCGACGGAGCGCTTGAGCAGATCGAGCGTGCGCCCGACCACCAGGCCGGCGGCCCGCATCTTCTCCAGCTGCTCGGGCGACTTGATCTGGATTCCGTGTCGGTTTCTCTTGAACATCGTTCGGCACCCCCCGGGGTTTCTGACGGGCCTCGTGGGAGCCCTAATTCCCCCACAATAGCCGCACACAAAAAAGCAAGGTGGCACGGAGATCCGTGCCACCTTCGCAGGAGATCGTGTCCGGCGTCATCCCAGGTACGGGCGGATCGCCTCCATGGCCCGCTGCGTCACCTCTTCGACCGGCCCGGTCGCGTCGACGCCCACGAGGATGCCCTCGTCGACGTAGTACGAGACCAGCGGCGCGGTCTGCTCCTGGTAGACCTCCAGGCGGTGCCTGACGGTCTCTTCCTTGTCGTCGTCCCGCTGGAACAGCGCGCCGCCGCAGGCGTCGCACTTGTCGTCCTTCTTGTCGTCGAACTCCACGTGCCAGATACGGCCGCACTGACTGCACGTGCGCCGCCCCGCCAGCCGCCGGACGACCTCGTCGTCGTCCACGACCAGCTCCAGCACCAGGTCGAGCTCCAGACCCCAGTCCTTGAGCATGTCGCGCAGGATCTCCGCCTGCGCGACGTTCCTCGGGAAGCCGTCGAGCAGGAACCCGTCCTGCGCGTCGTCCTCGGACAGTCGGTCGCGGACCATGGCGATGGTGACCTCGTCGGGCACGAGATCGCCACGGTCCATGTAGGTTTTGGCCAGCTTGCCGAGGTCCGTGCCGCCCGAGACGTTGGCACGGAAGATGTCACCTGTCGAGATCTTCGGGATGGACAGGTTCGATGCGATGTACTGGGCCTGTGTCCCCTTACCCGCTCCGGGGGGCCCGACGAGAACGAGACGCACTACCGCAGGAAACCTTCGTAGTTACGCTGCTGGAGCTGGCTCTCGATCTGCTTCACCGTGTCCAGGCCGACACCAACCATGATCAGAATGCTCGTCCCTCCGAACGGGAAGTTCTGGCTAGCCCCGGCCACCGCCAGCGCGACGATCGGGATCATGGAGATCAGACCCAGATAGAGCGCGCCGGGCGCGGTCAGACGGGTGAGCACGAAGTTCAGGTATTCAGCCGTCGGACGGCCGGGACGGATGCCCGGAATGAACCCACCGTACTTCTTCATGTTGTCGGCGACTTCAGCGGGGTTGAACGTAATCGACACGTAGAAGTACGTGAAGAAGACGATCAGCACGAAGAACGTGATCATGTAGACCGGGTGGTCGCCCCTGACCAGGTACTGGGAGATCCACTGGACGACCGCGTTGTTCGACGTCGGGAAGAGCGAGGTCAGCAGCTGCGGCAGGTAGAGCAGCGACGAGGCGAAGATGACCGGGATGATACCGGCCTGGTTGACCTTGAGCGGGATGTACGTCGAGGTGCCGCCGTACATCCTGCGGCCCACCATGCGCTTGGCGTACTGGACCGGGATGCGGCGCTGCGCCTGCTCGACGAAGACCACGGCCGCGATCATGAAGACACCGACGACCATGACGACCGCGAAGGTGAACTTGTTCGCCTGGAAGATGTTGGTCAGCTCGGACGGGAAGACCGCGACGACCTGAGTGAAGATCAGGATGGACATGCCGTTGCCGACGCCGCGGTCGGTGATGAGCTCACCGAGCCACATGATCACCGACGTGCCGGCCGTCATGATGATGACCATCGTGACGATGCCGAAGATGTTGTCGGGGTCGAGCAGGACGTCCTGCTGGCAGTTGGGGAACAGCTGGCCGGACCGCGCGAGCGCGATGAAGGCGGTCGACTGGAGGACGCCGAGGCCGATGGTCAGATAACGCGTATACTGCGTGATCTTGGCCTGACCCGCCTGGCCTTCCTTCTTGAGAGCTTCAAGACGTGGAATCACCACGACGAGCAACTGGAGAATGATGCTCGCGGTGATATACGGCATAATGCCCAGCGCGAACACCGACAGCTTCAGGAGCGCACCACCACTGAAGAGCTGCACCATCCCATAGATGTTGCCGGTGGCTCCGTTACGGGCCTGATCGAAACAGGCCGCGAGGTTCTGGACGTGAACTCCCGGAGTCGGAAGAACCGAGCCGAGACGGAACAGCGCGATGATGCCCAGGGTGAAGAGCAACTTCTTGCGCAGGTCCGGTGTCCGGAACGCCCGGGTAAACGCGGTCAGCACGGTCCCTCCTGCGCGCCTTTATGGCGATGTGAGTATGCGGTGGTGCGGGGATCTGCCATGTCAAGTCTCAAGTCAAACGAGCCGGACAGAATCCTGCCGTCTCGCCGAACTCTAACGCACTAAGGGCGTGGGGGCCCATTGTCGGAACCCCCACGCCTCGTCATAGCGGAGCTACAGCTCGGTAACGGAACCACCGGCGGCGGCGATCTTCTCCTTCGCGGCGGACGAGAAGGCGTGAGCCGTAACGTTCACAGCGACGGAGATCTCGCCGGTGCCGAGCACCTTCACGAGCTGGTTCTTGCGAACGGCGCCCTTGGCCACCAGGGCCTCGACGGTGACGTCGCCACCCTCGGGGAACAGCTCGCCGAGCCTGTCCAGGTTGACGACCTGGTAGGTCGTCTTGAACAGGGCGTTGGAGAAGCCCTTGAGCTTCGGCAGACGCCTCTGCAGCGGCACCTGGCCACCCTCGAAGCCGAGGGGGACCGTGGTACGGGCGTGGCTGCCCTTGGTGCCGCGACCGGCCGTCTTGCCCTTGGACGCCTCGCCACGACCCTTGCGGATCTTGGACTTGTTGGCACCCGGAGCAGGACGCAGGTCGTGAATCTTGAGCGGAGCCTTGTCAGTCATGACTAGTCGACCTCTTCCACCTCGACGAGGTGCGTCACCACGGACACCATCCCGCGAATCTCGGGACGGTCCTCCTTGACGACGACATCGCCGATTCGCTTCAGGCCAAGCGAACGCAGCGAGTCACGCTGGTTCTGCTTGCCACCGATCTTCGAGCGAACCTGAGTGATCTTCAGGCGTGCCATGACTAGCTCACCGCCTTCGCGGCCGCGGCCTCGGCGATGCCCTCGCGCTGAGCCTTGAGCATGCGGGCCGGAGCCACGTCCTCGATCGGCAGGCCACGGCGGGCGGCGATCTCCTCGGGGCGGGAAAGGCCCTTCAGAGCCGCCACGGTGGCGTGCACGATGTTGATCGGGTTGTCCGAGCCGAGCGACTTGGACAGCACGTCATGGATGCCGGCGCACTCCAGGACCGCGCGCACCGGGCCACCGGCGATGACGCCGGTACCGGCCGACGCCGGACGCAGGAAGACGACACCGGCCGCCTCCTCGCCCTGCACGGTGTGCGGGATGGTGCCCTGGATGCGGGGCACCTTGAAGAAGTGCTTCTTGGCCTCTTCGACGCCCTTGGCGATGGCCGCGGGGACTTCCTTGGCCTTGCCGTAACCGACGCCGACCAGGCCGTTGCCGTCACCGACGACGACGAGGGCGGTGAAGCTGAAGCGACGACCACCCTTCACGACCTTGGCCACTCGGTTGATCTTCACTACGCGCTCGATGTACGAGACGCCCTTGTCGGCGGCGCCACCGCGGCGATCGTCACGACGGTCCCGCCGCTCGCCACCGGTGCCGCCACCGCGACGCGGAGCTGCAGCCATCAGTGGTTCCTCTTCTCAGTTGCCATCAGAATTCCAGCCCGCCTTCGCGGGCGCTGTCCGCCAGGGCCGCGATGCGACCGGCGTAGCGGTTGCCACCGCGGTCGAAGACGACCTTGGTGATCCCGGCTTCCTTGGCCCGCTGAGCGAGGAGCTCGCCGACCTTCTTGGCCTTCTCCGTCTTGTCCGCCTCGAGCGTGCGCAGCGAGGCGTCCATGGTGGAGGCGCTCACCAGCGTGTGACCGACGGAGTCGTCCACGATCTGGACGAACATGTGACGGGTCGAACGGTTGACGACCAGGCGCGGACGCTCGGCCGTACCGACGACGAACTTGCGGACGCGGCGGTGACGGCGAGCCCGCGAGACGGTGCGGGCAGCCGTGTGCTTGCTGAACGCAGTCTTCGGAGCCATGCCTACTTACCAGCCTTTCCGACCTTGCGGCGGATCTGTTCGCCCTGGTAACGCACGCCCTTGCCCTTGTACGGGTCAGGCTTGCGCAACTTGCGGATGTTGGCCGCGACCTCGCCGACCTTCTGCTTGTCGATGCCGTCCACGTGGAACAGGGTCGGCTTCTCGACGCGGAAGGAGACACCCTCGGGGGCGTCGACGATGACCGGGTGGCTGAAGCCCAGCGAGAACTCCAGCTGCGTCGGGCCCTTGGCCTGGACGCGGTAACCGACGCCGACGATCTCCAGGGACTTCGTGTACCCCTGGGTGACGCCCTGCACCATGTTGGCGATCAGCGTCCGGGACAGGCCGTGCAGCGCACGGACCTTGTTCTCGTCGTTGGGCCGGGAGACGGCGATCGCGCCGTCGTCGTCACGACCGACCGTAATCGGGTCCGCGACCGTGTGAGAAAGCGTGCCCTTCGGGCCCTTGACCTGGACATCCTGGCCGGTGATCGTGATGTCTACGCCACTGGGCACAGGGATGGGCAGCCGTCCGATTCTCGACATGCTGTGTTCCTCCCCTCTACCAGACGTAGGCGAGGACTTCGCCGCCCACGCCACGCTTGCCGGCCTGCTTGTCGGTCATGAGACCGGCGGACGTCGAGATGATCGCGACGCCCAGTCCGCCCAGAACTCGAGGCAGGTTGTCCTTCTTCGCATAAACCCGCAGACCGGGCTTGGAAACCCGGCGCAGGCCCGCGAGCGAACGCTCACGGGTAGGCCCGAACTTGAGCTCCACCACGAGGTTCTTTCCAACCTTGGCGTCTTCGACGGCCCAGGACTGGATGTAGCCCTCCTGCTGGAGGATCTCGGCGATGTGCGCCTTGATCTTCGAATACGGCATCGACACGCTCTCGTGGTACGCCGAGTTCGCGTTACGCAGACGCGTCAGCATGTCTGCGATCGGGTCGGTCATCGTCATGGCCAGTGGCCTTCCTCGCCGCGGTTTCCAGTCGGCCAAGCAGCGCTCTGCCGGTGGACCTTCGGCGCGGTCATGGACGCGAAGCGTCCTGTCTTCTTCTGAACATGGACTCCGGGGGACGACGCGGAGCCGCCCCCCAGAGTATCTACCAGCTCGACTTGGTGATGCCGGGCAGCTCGCCCCGGTGCGCCATCTCGCGGAAGCACACGCGGCACAGGCCGAACTTGCGGTACACCGCGCGCGGACGACCGCAACGCGAGCACCGGGTGTAGGCCCGGACCTCGAACTTCTGCTTGCGCCCCGCCTTGGCGATCAGCGACTTCTTCGCCATTGGATCAGGCCTCCTTGAACGGGAAGCCGAGGAGCTTCAGCAGCGCCCGGCCCTGGTCGTCGTTCGTCGCGGTGGTCACGACCGTGATGTCCATGCCCCGCGGACGGTCGACCTTGTCCTGGTCGACCTCGTGGAACATGACCTGCTCGGTCAGACCGAACGTGTAGTTGCCGTTGCCGTCGAACTGCTTCGGCGACAGGCCGCGGAAGTCCCGGATACGGGGCAGCGCCAGCGCCAGCAGGCGGTCGAGGAACTCCCACATGCGGTCGCCGCGCAGCGTGACGTGCGCGCCGATCGGCATGCCCTCGCGCAGCTTGAACTGCGCGATGGACTTGCGCGCCCGGACGACGGCCGGCTTCTGGCCGGTGATCGCGGTGAGGTCGCGTACGGCGCCTTCGATGAGCTTGGAGTCGCGAGCCGCCTCACCGACACCCATGTTGACCTTGATCTTGGTCAGGGCCGGGATCTGCATGACGTTCTCGATGCCGAACTGCTCGCGAAGCTGGGCCGCGATCTCCTCGCGGTACTTCGTCTTGAGTCGCGGCGTCGGGCGCTCGGTCTCAGTGGTCGTGGCGGTCATCAGCTGTCCTCACCCGTCTCCTCGGCCTTGTCGGCCTTCTTGTCGGCGGGCTTCTCGTCCTTGAGCTTCTTCACGTTGGACACGTGGATGGGGCCCTCCATCGTCTGCACGCCGCCGGTCTTGGCGCCACGCGGACCCTGGAGAGACTCCTTGGTGTGCTTCTTGATCATGTTGACGCCCTCGATCACCACGCGGTCCTCGCGCGGGTACGTGGCGATGACGTGACCCTTGGCACCCTTGTCCTTGCCGGCGATGACCTGAACCAGGTCACCCTTCTTCACATGCAGCTTCGGCATTACAGCACCTCCGGGGCGAGCGAGATGATGCGCATGAACTTCTTGTCGCGCAGCTCGCGGCCGACCGGGCCGAAGATACGAGTGCCACGAGGGTCACCGCTGTCCTTGATGATGACGGCGGCGTTCTCGTCGAAGCGGATGTAGGAGCCGTCGGGCCGGCGGCGCTCCTTGACCGTGCGGACGACGACGGCCTTGACCACGTCGCCCTTCTTGACGCCCGTGCTGCCCGGCAGCGCGTCCTTGACAGTGGCGACGATGATGTCGCCGATACCGGCGTAGCGTCGGCCCGAGCCACCGAGAACACGGATGCAAAGGATCTCCTTCGCACCAGTGTTGTCGGCGACCTTGAGCCGCGACTCCTGCTGGATCACTTGAACTCCTGTTAGTCGCGCCGGTTCTCATCTCTGAGCCTGGCGGAACCTGTCGTTGTCTTGTTCCCACGGCCACAGTCCACGAAGGGGCCGCACCGCAGGCGACGCGAGGCCCGGAGGACCTCGCGTCCTTGGACGCCGTCATGGGGGCCCTGAGGCCCCCACGAGGCGCGGTATATCCGAGAAGAGCCTTACTTGGCCTTCTCGAGGATCTCCACGACCCTCCACCGCTTGGTGGCGGAGAGGGGGCGGGTCTCCATGAGCAGCACGCGGTCGCCGACGCCGCAGGCGTTGGCCTCGTCGTGTGCCTTGTACTTGGTCGTACGGCGGATGACCTTGCCGTACAGACGGTGCTTGACGCGGTCCTCGACGGCGACGACGACGGTCTTGTCCATCTTGTCGCTGACGACCAGGCCCTCACGGACCTTGCGGAAGTTCCGCGCGTCGTTCGCTTCGGTGGTCTCGGTGGTCTCGGTCTCAGCCATCGCTCGACTCCTTCTCGACCGTGACGATGCCGAGCTCACGCTCGCGCATCACGGTGTAGATACGGGCGATCTCGCGGCGGACGGCGCGCAGCCGCCCGTGGCTCTCCAACTGACCGGTCGCTGCCTGGAAGCGGAGGTTGAACAGCTCCTCCTTGGCTTCCTTGAGCTTCTGGACCAGGGTGTCCTGGTCCTCCACTCGCAGCTCGCCGGCGGTCAGGCCCTTAGCCATCACGCCTCACCCACTTCACGCTTAACGATCTTGCACTTCATCGGCAGCTTGTGGATCGCCCTGGTGAGCGCCTCACGAGCGACCGACTCCGCCACGCCGGACAGCTCGAACATCACGCGTCCGGGCTTGACGTTGGCGATCCACCACTCCGGCGAACCCTTACCGGAACCCATGCGGGTCTCGGCCGGCTTCTTGGTGAGCGGACGGTCGGGGTAGATGTTGATCCACACCTTGCCGCCACGGCGGATGTGACGGGTCATGGCGATACGAGCGGACTCGATCTGGCGGTTGGTCACGTAGGAGTGCTCAACAGCCTGAATGCCGAACTCGCCGAACACGACCCTGGTGCCGCCCTTGGCGGCTCCGCTGCGGTCAGGCCGGTGCTGCTTGCGGTGCTTGACCCTGCGCGGGATCAGCATGGTCAGCTCCCTTCAGCACCCGGCTGCGCAGCCGGGCCGGTCTCGGGGGCAGCGCCCGCGGGCGCGGCCGATTCGGTACGGGGGGCGCGGTCGCCACGGCCGCCGCCACGACGCGGACGGTCACCGCCGCCACGACGCGGACGGTCGCCGCCGCCACCACGACGGTCGTCACGCTCGCGACGCTGACCGGCACGAGCGCCGGCGGCAGCCGCCTCACGCTCGGCGCGGCTGGTCGGAGCCTCGCCCTTGTAGATCCAGACCTTCACGCCGATGCGGCCGAAGGTGGTACGGGCCTCGTAGAAGCCGTAGTCGATGTCCGCGCGGAGGGTGTGCAGCGGCACGCGACCCTCACGGTAGAACTCCGACCGCGACATCTCGGCGCCGCCCAGACGACCGGCGCACTGGACACGGATGCCCTTGGCGCCGGACTTCATGGCCGACTGCATCGCCTTGCGCATGGCGCGGCGGAACGAGACACGGCTAGACAGCTGCTCGGCGACACCCTGAGCGACGAGCTGAGCGTCGATCTCCGGGTTCTTGACCTCGAGGATGTTGAGCTGGACCTGCTTCTTGGTCAGCTTCTCGAGGTCGCCGCGGATACGGTCCGCCTCGGCGCCGCGGCGGCCGATCACGATGCCCGGACGCGCGGTGTGGATGTCCACCTGCACACGGTCCGTGGTGCGCTCGATCTCGACCTTGGAGATGCCGGCCCGCTCCATGCCCTTCTGCAGCATGCGGCGGATCGCCACGTCCTCGGCGACGTACGACTTGTACAGCTTGTCGGCGTACCACCGGCTCTTGAAGTCGGTCGTGATGCCGAGGCGGAACCCGTGCGGGTTAACCTTCTGGCCCACTATCGGGTCCTTCCCTTCGGCTCGCGGGATTCCACGATCACGGTGATGTGGCTCGTCCGCTTGTTGATCCGATAGGCGCGACCCTGTGCACGCGGGCGGAACCGCTTCAGCGTCGGGCCCTCGTCGACCCAGGCGCGGCTCACGACGAGCGTGCTGGGGTCGAGGTTGAAGTTGTGCTCGGCGTTCGCCATGGCGCTGCTGAGCACCTTGTAGATCGGCTCGCTCGCCGACTGGGGAGCGAACTGCAGCACGGCCTGCGCCTCCGAAGCGGGCAGCCCGCGAATAAGGTCCACCACGCGGCGGGCCTTGAGGGGCGTGACACGGACGAACCGCGCCTGAGCCCTGGCTTCCATCGCTTACTCCTCTAAATGCTTCTGAAGGCGTCTATCGCCGGCTGCGCCGGTCTTCCTTGACGTGGCTGCGGAACGTCCGCGTGGGGGCGAACTCTCCGAGCTTGTGGCCGATCATCGACTCGGTGACGAACACCGGGACGTGCTTGCGGCCGTCGTGCACGGCGATCGTGTGCCCGAGCATGTCGGGAACGATCATGGAGCGCCGCGACCACGTCTTGATGACGTTCTTGGTGCCCTTCTCGTTCTGGGCGTCCACCTTCTTCTGAAGGTGGTCGTCCACGAAGGGACCCTTCTTAAGGCTACGTGGCATTTCGGCTGCTCCTACCGCTTCTTCCTCTTGCTCCGACGACGGATGATCAGCCGGTCGCTGGACTTGTTGGCCTGGCGGGTGCGGCCCTCGGGCTTGCCCTTGGGGTTCACCGGGTGGCGACCGCCGGACGTCTTGCCCTCACCACCACCGTGCGGGTGGTCAACGGGGTTCATGGCGACACCGCGGACGGTCGGGCGCTTGCCCTTCCACCGCATACGGCCGGCCTTGCCCCAGTTGATGTTGGCCTGCTCGGCGTTGCCGACCTGGCCGACCGACGCCCGGCAGCGCACGTCGACCATGCGCATTTCACCGGACGGCATACGCAGGGTGGCGTACTGGCCTTCCTTGGCGAGCAGCTGGATCTGGGCGCCCGCGGAACGACCGAGCTTCGCGCCGCCGCCCGGACGGAGCTCCACCGCGTGGATGAAGGTACCGGTCGGGATGTTGCGCAGCGGCAGGCAGTTGCCCGGCTTGATGTCGGCAGCGGGGCCGTTCTCGATTCGGTCGCCCTGCTTGAGGCCGGTCGGCGCGATGATGTAGCGCTTCTCACCGTCGGCGTAGTGGAGCAGAGCGATGTTGGCGGTGCGGTTGGGGTCGTACTCGATGTGAGCGACCTTCGCCGGGATGCCGTCCTTGTCATGCCTACGGAAGTCGATGATCCGGTAGGCGCGCTTGTGTCCGCCGCCCTGGTGGCGCGCGGTCACCCGGCCGTGTACGTTCCGGCCGCCCTTGCTGTGAAGGGGCGCAAGCAGCGACTTCTCGGGAGTGCTGCGGGTGATCTCGGAGAAGTCCGAGACACTCGACCCGCGGCGACCCGGAGTCGTCGGCTTGTACTTACGGATGCCCATCTTTTTCGTTCATCCTTCGTCGGTTACATGGGCGAGCCCGCCGCACCGAAATGCGACGGTCTCGTCCCTCGCAGACCTTTCGGTCCGCTTCCTATCTATGGCGCTGCTAGCCGATCTGACCGAAGATGTCGATCCGATCGCCCTCGACCAGGCTCACGATGGCGCGCTTGGTGTCGGGACGCTTGCCGAAACCGGTGCGGGTGCGCTTGCGCTTGCCCGTCCGGTTGATGGTGTTCACGCTGGTGACCTTGACCCCGAAGATCTGCTCAACGGCGATCTTGACCTGGGTCTTGTTCGCGGTCTTCTTCACCAGGAACGTGTACTTGTTGTTCTCATCGATCAGGCCGTAGCTCTTCTCAGAGACGACCGGCTTGATGATGATGTCGCGCGGGTCGGCGATCTTCTCCATCAGGCGTCTTCCTTCCCGCCCTGGCTCAGCCGCGCGACGACCTGGTCGTACGCCTCCTGGGTGAAGACCACGTCGTCGTGCACGAGCACGTCGTAGGTGTTGAGCTGCCCGGCGTCCAGCAGGTGGACCTCGGGAGCGTTACGCAGGCTCATCCAGGTCAGCTCGTCGGCCTCGTCGACGACGACGAGCACGCGGGGAGCCTGAGTGATCTTGCGCAGGGCCTCCAGGGCAGCCTTGGTCTTGGGGGTCTCCCCCGTCACCAGCGTGCTGACCACGTGGACGCGACCGCCACCGGCCCTGTCGGACAGGGCGCCGCGCAGCGCGGCGGCCTTCATCTTCTTGGGCGTGCGCTGCGAGTAGTCACGCGGCACGGGCCCGTGGACGGTGCCACCGCCGGTGAACTGCGGCGCGCGGGTCGAGCCCTGACGGGCGCGGCCGGTGCCCTTCTGGCGGTACGGCTTCTTGCCGCCACCGCTGACCTCGCCACGGGTCTTGGCCTTGTGGGTGCCCTGCCGGCGAGCGGCGAGCTGGGCCACGACCACCTGGTGGATCAGCGGAACGTTGACCGTCGTGCCGAAGACGTCTTCGGGCAGTTCGACGGTGCCGGCCTTGGCGCCGCTGGCGTCGAGGACGTCAATAGTGGTGCTCACTTGGCAGCCCCCTTCTTGGCAGCGGTGCGGACGAGGACCAGGCTGCCGTTCGCGCCGGGGATCGCACCCTTGATCAGGATGAGACCGTTCTCGGCGTCGACGGAGTGAACCTTGAGGCTCTGCACAGTGGTGCGGACGTTACCCATCCGACCGGCCATGCGCAGGCCCTTGAATACGCGGCCCGGGGTGGCGCAGCCACCGATGGAACCCGGCGAGCGGTGCTTGCGCTGCGTACCGTGCGACGCGCCCAGACCACCGAAGCCGTGCCGCTTCATGACACCGGCGAAGCCCTTGCCCTTGCTCTTGCCCGTCACGTCGACGAACTGGCCGGCCTCGAAGGTGTCGGCCAGCAGCTCCTGGCCCAGGGTGTAGTCGCTCGCGTCGTCGGTGCGGATCTCCGCGAAGTAACGGCGCGGGGTGATGTCGTGCTTACGCAGGTAGTCGCCGAGCGGCTTGTTGACCTTCCGGGGGTCGACCTGCCCGAAGCCGAGCTGAACGGCGGAGTAGCCGTCCTTCTCTGCGGTGCGGACCCGGGTCACCACGCACGGACCGGCCTCGACCACGGTCACCGGAACCATCCGGTTGTCCGCGTCGAAGACCTGGGTCATGCCGAGCTTCTTGCCCAGGACGCCCTTGATCGTCTTAGCCATGTCAGTGCGTTCCCTCAGAGCTTGATCGAAATGTCGACACCCGCGGGGAGGTCGAGCCGCATGAGCGAGTCAACCGTCTTGGGGGTCGGGTCGATGATGTCAATCAGCCGCTTGTGCGTGCGCATCTCGAAGTGCTCGCGGCTGTCCTTGTACTTGTGCGGCGAGCGGATGACGCAGTACACGTTCTTCTCGGTCGGCAGCGGCACCGGGCCCGCGACCTTCGCGCCAGTCCGCGTCACCGTCTCGACGATCTTCTTGGCCGAGCTGTCGATGACCTCGTGGTCATAGGCCTTAAGCCGGATGCGGATCTTCTGTCCCGCCATAGTGGCCTCGGTGTCCTTCGCTGTCGTCTGAAAAAGTATCGTGCGGCCTTGTGCCGCTGTGTTGGTGCAGGTCTGACCCTGCGTGACCCCACGAGACAGACACTGTTGATCTGTCTTTTCTTCCGTGATCCGGCAGTTACTTCGGTCACTATGGCCGAAGCGACTGCTGGATCACGGCGCTTTACGCGAGGCCCTTGACGCGGTACGGCGGTCGGCCCTGAATGTGGGGCCGACCGCCGCCCCGACGGTCGAGCTACTTGATGATCTTCACAACCCGGCCGGCGCCGACGGTGCGGCCACCCTCACGGATCGCGAACTTGAGGCCTTCCTCCATGGCGATGGGCTGGATCAGCTCAACGCGCATCTCGGTGTTGTCGCCCGGCATGACCATCTCGGTGCCCTCGGGGAGGTTCACAACACCGGTCACGTCAGTCGTACGGAAGTAGAACTGCGGGCGGTAGTTGTTGAAGAACGGCGTGTGGCGGCCGCCCTCGTCCTTGGACAGGATGTAGACCTGGCCGGTGAACTCGGTGTGCGGGGTCGTCGTGCCCGGCTTGATGATGCACTGGCCGCGCTCGACGTCGTCGCGCTTGATGCCGCGGAGCAGCAGGGCGGCGTTGTCGCCGGCGTGACCCTCGTCGAGCATCTTGTTGAACATCTCGATGCTGGTGACGGTGGTCGTCGTCTTCTCCGGCTTGATGCCGATGATGTCGACCTGCTCGTTGACCTTGACGATGCCGCGCTCGATACGACCGGTGACGACGGTGCCGCGACCGGTGATCGAGAAGACGTCCTCGACGGGCATGAGGAACGGCTTCTCCGTGTCACGGGGAGGCTCGGGGACGTTCTCGTCCACCGCGTTCATCAGCTCGATGATGCTGTCGGCCCACTTCTCGTCACCCTCGAGAGCCTTGAGGGCGGAGACGCGGACGACGGGCAGGTCGTCGCCGGGGAACTCCTGCGCGGACAGGAGCTCACGGACCTCCAGCTCGACGAGCTCGAGGATCTCCTCGTCGTCGACCATGTCGGCCTTGTTCAGCGCCACGACGATGTAGGGGACGCCGACCTGGCGGGCCAGGAGGACGTGCTCCTTCGTCTGCGGCATCGGGCCGTCGGTGGCGGCGACCACGAGGATGGCGCCGTCCATCTGAGCGGCACCGGTGATCATGTTCTTCACGTAGTCGGCGTGACCGGGGCAGTCAACGTGAGCGTAGTGACGCTTCTCGGTCTGGTACTCGACGTGCGCGATGGAGATCGTAATACCGCGAGCCTTCTCCTCGGGCGCCTTGTCGATCTTGTCGAACGGGGTCGCCTTGTTGAGCTCGGGGAAACGGTCGTGAAGCACCTTGGTGATCGCCGCGGTCAGCGTGGTCTTGCCGTGGTCGATGTGTCCAATGGTGCCGATGTTCATGTGCGGCTTAGTCCGCTCGAACTTGGCCTTGCCCACTGGTTCTCTCCTTGAGAATCTGACTGACTTGTCTACACACTCGGGCCCGGGAGATCCCAGACCCCTAGGCGGCGGGGTGGCTCGCACCACCCCGCCAGGGACCGGGAAGTTATTCGCCCCGGGCCTTCGCGACGATCTCCTTGGCGATGCCCGGGGGCACCTCCGCGTAGGAGTCGAACTGCATGCTGTAGCTCGCGCGCCCCTGCGTCTTGCTACGCAGGTCACCCACGTAGCCGAACATCTCAGACAGCGGCACGAGCGCCTGGACGACACGGGCGCCGGCCCGCTCGTCCATCGCCTGGATCTGCCCGCGGCGACCGTTGAGGTCACCGATGACGTCACCCATGTAGTCCTCGGGCGTGGTGACCTCGACGGCCATCATCGGCTCGAGAAGAACGGCGTCCGCCTTGCGCGCGGCCTCCTTGAAGGCCATCGAGCCGGCGATCTTGAACGCCATTTCCGAGGAGTCGACGTCGTGGGCGGCACCGTCGGTCAGCGTAACCTTCACGCCCACCATCGGGTAACCGGCCAGCACGCCGAACTCCGCGGCCTCCTGGGCGCCGGCGTCGACCGAGGGGATGTACTCCCTCGGGACGCGGCCACCGGAGACCTTGTTCTGGAACTCGTAACCGTCGTTGCCCTCGCCCAGCGGCTCCAGGTCGATGATCACCCGCGCGAACTGACCGGAACCACCGGTCTGCTTCTTGTGGGTGTAGTCGACCTTCTCCACCTTGCGGCGGATGGTCTCGCGGTAGGCCACCTGCGGGCGGCCCACGTTGGCCTCGACCTTGAACTCGCGGCGCATACGGTCGACGAGGATCTCCAGGTGAAGCTCGCCCATGCCCCAGATGACCGTCTGGCCGGTCTCCTCGTCACGACGGACCTGGAAGGACGGGTCCTCCTCGGCCAGCCGCTGGATGGCGGTGGACAGCTTCTCCTGGTCGCCCTTGGTCTTGGGCTCGATGGCGACGTTGATGACCGGAGCCGGGAACGTCATCGACTCGAGCACGACCGGGTTGGCCGGGTCGGCAAGGGTGTCGCCGGTCGTGGTGTCCTTCAGACCCATGACGGCGACGATCTGACCGGCGATCGCCTGCGGGCGCTCTTCGCGCTTGTTGGCGTGCATCTGGTAGATCTTGCCGATCCGCTCCTTCTTGCCCTTCACCGAGTTCACGACCTGTGAACCGGTGTCGAGGGTGCCGGAGTAGATGCGGATGTAGGTGAGCTTGCCCAGGTGCGGGTCGCTGGCGATCTTGAAGGCCAGCGCGGAGAACGGCTCGGCCGGGTCCGCGTGACGCTCGATCACCTTCTCCTCGTTGCCGACCGCGTAACCCTTGAACGCCGGGATGTCGGTCGGGGCGGGGAGGTAGGCGACGATCGCGTCGAGCAGGGGCTGAACGCCCTTGTTCTTGAACGCGGTGCCGCACAGGACCGGGTTGATGGCGCTGCTCAGCGTGGCGCGGCGGATGGCCGCGATCAGCTGCTCCTCGGTGGGCTCGGTGCCCTCCAGGAAGAGCTCCATCAGCTCGTCGTCGTTCTCGGCGACCGTCTCGATGAGGCGGTCACGCCACTCGCGGGCGGCGTCGGCGTGGTCGGCCGGGATGTCGACGGTGTCGTACATCTCGCCCTTGGCCGCGTCGGCGCTCCAGATGAGCCCCTTCATCTTGATGAGGTCGATGACGCCCTTGAAGTCGGCCTCGACACCCCACGGAAGCTGGATCACAGCGGGGGTCGCGCCCAGGCGGCTGACCATCATCTCGACGCAGCGGTGGAACTCCGCGCCGACACGGTCCATCTTGTTCACGAAGCAGATGCGCGGGACCTCGTACCGGTCAGCCTGCCGCCACACCGTCTCCGACTGCGGCTCGACACCGGCGACACCGTCGAACACGGCGACGGCACCGTCGAGGACGCGGAGCGAGCGCTCCACTTCGATGGTGAAGTCGACGTGACCCGGAGTGTCGATGATGTTGATGGTGTGACCGATCCACTCACAGGTCGTCGCGGCAGACGTGATCGTGATGCCGCGCTCCTGCTCCTGCTCCATCCAGTCCATGGTGGCAGCGCCCTCATGGACTTCACCGATCTTGTAGTTGATGCCGGTGTAGAACAGGATGCGCTCGGTCGTGGTGGTCTTGCCCGCGTCGATGTGGGCCATGATCCCGATGTTGCGGACCTTGGCCAGGTCAAGAGCGGTCGTAGCGGCCACTTTAACTCGCGTCCTCGTCGTCTCGTCGAACCCGCCGGGTTACCAGCGGTAGTGGGCGAAGGCCTTGTTGGACTCGGCCATCTTGTGGGTGTCCTCGCGCTTCTTGACACTCGCCCCGAGGCCGTTGCTGGCGTCGAGGAGCTCGTTCATGAGGCGCTCGGTCATGGTCTTCTCGCGGCGGGCGCGGGAGTACTGCACCAGCCAGCGCAGGGCCAGGGTGGTGCTGCGCGCGGCGCGCACCTCGACCGGCACCTGGTACGTCGCGCCACCGACACGGCGGCTGCGGACCTCGAGGGTGGGCTTGACGTTGTCAAGCGCGCGCTTGAGGGTGACGACCGGGTCGTTGCCCGTCTTCTCCCTGCAGCCTTCGAGGGCGCCGTAGACGATCGACTGCGCGATGGAGCGCTTGCCGTCAAGGAGCACCTTGTTGATCAGGGCGGTCACCAGCGGCGAGCTGTAAACCGGGTCAGACATGAGCTGACGACGGCCAGGAGAACCCTTACGAGGCATTGTTAGCTCTTCTCCTTCTTCGCGCCGTAGCGGCTGCGGGCCTGCTTGCGGTTGCGGACACCCTGGGTGTCGAGCGAACCGCGGATGATCTTGTAGCGAACACCAGGCAGGTCCTTCACACGACCGCCACGCACGAGCACGATGGAGTGCTCCTGCAGGTTGTGGCCCACACCGGGGATGTAAGCCGTGACCTCGATGCCGTTCGTGAGCCGAACGCGGGCCACCTTGCGCAGTGCCGAGTTGGGCTTCTTCGGGGTCGTGGTGTAGACGCGCTGGCACACGCCGCGCCGCTGCGGACTCCCCTTGAGGGCAGGAGTCTTGGTCTTGGAGACCTTGTCCTGCCGGCCCTTGCGGACCAACTGCTGAATAGTGGGCACTGCCACTCCGTTTCGTGCCTTGGCCGGTGTTACGTCATTGGTCTTGCATTTCGCAGGTTCTGCCGGTGTCATGACCTGCTGGTTTTCCTCGTCTCGGTGCCCCCGCGGTCGGGCGTGTCGCGCTATTCGCACGGACACAGCCACGGAGACTTGCGAGCCTGAGAGTCCAGCCGACGCTCTCCCTATGGATATGAGCGCACAGCCGAAAGCCCGCTAGAGACGGGCACGATGCTCAAGACTACCCAGGCCCAGCCGACACGTCAAAACGGCACGGCAACGCCTGTCGGCATCGCCGCTCCGTGCCACCGGGGCCCGTCTCATCCAGCCCATCCGAAGCGCCGCCGCAATGATACCGGCCCCGGGGACCGACGTGTGCCGATTCGCCGGGGAGCCCCGCAACCGGCCCCCAGACCGTCATGCCGCCGGACCGGCCCCCCGGGGCCCGTCCACTCCCACAGGGCGTCAGGGGCCGTCTACGGCAGCGCGTACGGCCGGAAAAGCGCCGCGCCCGGGCCTCTCAGGAGAGAGACCCGGGCGCGTCGCCTGCGAACTGCTAGCGGTTGTACTGACCGAAGTCGTACTCCTCCAGCGGGACGGCCTCGCCGCTGCCCGTGCCGAAGGTGTAGTCGGCCGCGGAACCGTCGTAACCGCCGACGGTGTACATGGCGGCCTTGGCCTCCTCGGTCGGCTCGACCCGGATGTTGCGGTACTGGGGCATGCCCGTACCGGCCGGGATGAGCTTACCGATGATGACGTTCTCCTTCAGGCCCAGCAGCGAGTCGGACTTGGCGTGGATCGCCGCGTCCGTCAGGACCCTGGTCGTCTCCTGGAAGGAGGCCGCCGACAGCCACGACTCGGTGGCCAGCGACGCCTTCGTGATGCCCATGAGCACCGGACGGCCCGCGGCCGGCGAGCCGCTCTCGGCCACCGTCTCACGGTTCATCTGCTCGAAGCGCGGACGCTCCACCAGCTCACCGGGCAGCAGGTCGGTGTCACCGGACTCCAGCACGTTCACGCGCTTGAGCATCTGCCGCACGATGATCTCGATGTGCTTGTCGTGGATCGACACACCCTGCGACCGGTAGACCTGCTGGACCTCGGCCACCAGGTGCAGCTGCACGGCCCGCGGGCCGAGGATGCGCAGCACCTCGTTGGGGTTGACCGCACCGGCGATCAGCTGCTGGCCGACCGTCACGCGCTGACCGTCCTGGACGAGCAGGCGCGAACGCATCGAGACCGGGTAGGCGATCTCCTCCGACCCGTCGTCGGGGGTGATGACGATCTTCCTGGTCTTGTCGGTCTCGTCGATCCTGGCCCGGCCCTCGGCCTCGGAGATCGGGGCGACACCCTTGGGGATGCGCGCCTCGAACAGCTCCGTGACACGGGGCAGACCGTGGGTGATGTCGGCGCCGGCCACACCACCGGTGTGGAACGTACGCATCGTCAGCTGCGTGCCGGGCTCACCGATCGACTGGGCGGCGATGATGCCGACCGCCTCGCCGACGTCCACGAGCTTGCCGGTGGCCAGCGAGCGGCCGTAGCAGGTCGCGCAGACACCGATCTTGGCCTCGCAGACGAGCGCGCTGCGGGTGCGGACGGTCTCGACGCCGGCCTCGACCAGCTTCGTCACGTGGATGTCGTTGATGTCGACACCCGCCGGGACGATGACCTTGCCGTCGACCTCGACGTCCTCGGCCAGGATGCGGCCGTGCACGTTGGACTCGGCGTTCTCCGCCTTGACCAGGTTGCCGGACGCGTCACGCTCGCCGACGTGCAGCGGGACCGCGCGGTCGGTGCCGCAGTCGATCTCACGCACGATGACGTCCTGGGCGACGTCCACCAGACGACGGGTCAGGTAACCCGAGTCGGCGGTACGCAGGGCGGTGTCGGCCAGACCCTTTCGCTGACCGTGGGTGGAGATGAAGTACTCCAGCACCGACAGGCCCTCGCGGAAGGAGGCCTTGATCGGCCGCGGGATCGTCTCGCCCTTGGTGTTGGACACCAGACCACGGATGCCGGCGATCTGCCGGACCTGCATCTTGTTACCACGGGCGCCCGAGTTGACCATCATCCAGACCGGGTTGGTCGCCGGGAAGGCGTTGACCATGTCGGTCTCGACGTCGGCCGTGGCGTGGGTCCAGATCTCGATGAGCTCCTGGCGGCGCTCCTCGTCGGTGATCAGACCACGCTCGTACTCGCGCTGGACCTTGTCGGCCCGGCGCTCGTAGTTCTCCATGATGTCGGTCTTGTTCGGCGGCGCGACGACGTCCTCGATCGAGATCGTGACGCCGGAGCGGGTCGCCCAGCGGAAGCCCGCGTCCTTGAGCGCGTCGAGCGAGTTGGCGACCTCGACCTTGGGGTAGGTGTCGGCCAACTCGTTCACGATCGTGGACAGCTGCTTCTTGCCCACCTGGAAGTTGACGAACGGGTAGCTCTCGGGGAGCGTCTGGTTGAACAGGCACCGCCCGAACGTCGTCTCCAGCCGGATCGGGTCACCCTGCTCCCAGCCCTCCGGAGCGACCCAGTCGCGCGGCGGCAGGACGTCCTTGACCCGGATCTGGATCTTCGCCTGGATCTCCAGCTCACGGCGGTCGAAGGCCATCTGCGCCTCGGCGATCGAGCCGAACACGCGGCCCTCGCCGATCGCGCCTTCCTTCTGGGTGGTCAGCCAGTAGAGGCCGATGACCATGTCCTGGGTGGGCATCGTCACGGGCTTGCCGTCGGCCGGCTTGAGGATGTTGTTGGTCGAGAGCATCAGGATGCGTGCCTCGGCCTGGGCCTCAGCCGACAGCGGCAGGTGCACGGCCATCTGGTCGCCGTCGAAGTCCGCGTTGAAGGCGGTGCAGACGAGCGGGTGGATCTGGATGGCCTTGCCCTCGACCAGCTGCGGCTCGAACGCCTGGATGCCCAGACGGTGGAGCGTCGGAGCGCGGTTGAGCAGCACCGGGTGCTCGGTGATGACCTCTTCGAGCACGTCCCACACGACAGGGCGGGCGCGCTCGACCATCCGCTTGGCCGACTTGATGTTCTGCGCGTGGTTGAGGTCCACGAGCCTCTTCATCACGAACGGCTTGAACAGCTCCAGCGCCATCTGCTTGGGCAGACCGCACTGGTGCAGCTTGAGCTGCGGGCCGACGACGATGACCGAACGGCCGGAGTAGTCGACTCGCTTGCCCAGCAGGTTCTGGCGGAACCGGCCCTGCTTGCCCTTCAGCATGTCGCTGAGGGACTTCAGCGGCCGGTTGCCGGGGCCGGTCACCGGGCGACCGCGACGGCCGTTGTCGAACAGCGCGTCGACGGCCTCCTGGAGCATCCGCTTCTCGTTGTTCACGATGATCTCGGGGGCGCCGAGGTCGAGCAGACGCTTGAGGCGGTTGTTCCGGTTGATGACCCGGCGGTACAGGTCGTTGAGGTCGGAGGTCGCGAACCGGCCACCGTCGAGCTGCACCATCGGGCGCAGGTCCGGCGGGATGACCGGGATGCAGTCGAGCACCATGCCGCGCGGCGAGTTGGTGGTGTTCAGGAACGCCGACACGACCTTGAGCCGCTTGAGGGCGCGGGCCTTCTTCTGGCCCTTGCCGCTGCGGATGGTCTCGCGCAGGTTCTCGGCCTCGGCGTCGAGGTCGAAGCTGATCAGGCGGTCCTGGATCGCCTGCGCGCCCATGCCGCCCTTGAAGTAGCGGCCGAAGCGGTCGCGCATCTCGCGGTAGAGCAGCTCGTCGCCCTCGAGGTCCTGGACCTTGAGGTTCTTGAAGCGGCTCCAGACCTCGTCGAGCCGGTCCAGCTCGCGCTGGGCACGGTCGCGGAGCTGGCGCATCTCGCGCTCGGCGCCCTCGCGGACCTTGCGCCGCTGGTCGCCCTTGGCGCCGGCGGCCTCCAGCTCGGCCAGGTCGGACTCGAGCTTCTTCTGCCTGGACTCGACGTCGGCGTCACGGCGCTGCTCGATGTGCTGCCGCTCGACGGAGATCTTCGCCTCCAGCGAGGGCAGGTCACGCTCACGCATGTCGGTGTCGACGTGCGTGATCATGTAGGCCGCGAAGTAGATGACCTTCTCCAGGTCCTTCGGGGCCAGGTCGAGCAGGTAGCCGAGGCGCGACGGCACGCCCTTGAAGTACCAGATGTGCGTGACGGGCGCGGCCAGCTCGATGTGGCCCATCCGCTCACGACGCACCTTGGCCCGGGTCACCTCGACGCCGCAGCGCTCACAGATGATGCCCTTGAACCGGACGCGCTTGTACTTACCGCAGTAGCACTCCCAGTCGCGGGTCGGACCGAAGATCTTCTCGCAGAAGAGTCCGTCCTTTTCCGGCTTGAGAGTCCGGTAGTTGATGGTCTCGGGCTTCTTGACCTCGCCGTGCGACCACTGACGGATGTCGTCGGCGGTCGCAAGACCGATCCTGAGCTCGTCGAAGAAGTTGACGTCTAGCATTGTGTGCGATCTCCCCCTCAGACTTCTTCCACGCTGCTCGGCTCACGCCGGGACAGATCGATACCGAGTTCCTCCGCCGCGCGGAAGACGTCCTCGTCGGTGTCGCGCATCTCGATGGACAT